>JBPXJU010000039.1:0-63293 GCA_051715445.1 Bacteroidota bacterium
CATTTTCTTCCATACTTTTTAGATTTTAGGTTGACGTCTTAAAATTACTGATATTATTATGCTTACAAAAAAGCTTATCATCAGGCTTTTGATAAAATAGTCAAAGGCCAATGTACCCCCATTAGTAGCCGGAAGGGCCGCCAGATTACGTGCATACGAATCTTTTCCTATTTGTTCAATAATAGCCGGATCGAGCGATTTAAGTTGGGCCGTCATCAGGTTAATGTAGTCGGTTACAAAATCTGGATTAAGTACTGAAAACAGCCACACAAATCCCATAACCACTATCGCAAAGACCAGCGTAAACAAAAATGCGCACACCATAGCCGCACCAAACGATAGTAGCCCTTGCTGATGATCATCGCGCAGTTCTTTCAGGCTCATCACCACAAATACACTCAACAGGATTATCCGAAAGTCGAAATAAACCGGAAACAAAAACGGATGGCGGCCTACATAGTATAACACCAGCAAAAAAACAATGCCCAATGTTCCTGCCAGCAACCCATTACGCACGGCAATAAACACCAACCGCGGAACTCGCTCAAACATCTATACTTTGCTTTGTATTATTAAACACAGCCACCGCCCGGCCTTTTAACTTGTGCCCCAGCCAGGGCGAGTTTTTCGATTTTGAAAGATTAAGGTCTGTACTGAAAGTCCACTCGCAGTTGGGATCGAACAGAGTAAGGTTGGCCCGGGTATCTACATCGATTACCACCGGCTGAAGTTTCAACAACCTGCGTGGCGCATCCGTTACTTTCTCAATCAGATCGGCTACTTCTATTTCTTGTGCCAGGGCCGTTACCTGCGAAGCAAATGTTTGCAGGTTAATGAGTCCGAACTCAGCCTGATCGAACTCCAGGAATTTACTTTCATCTTCGTGCGGCACATGGTTACTCACCAGCACATCGATGGTGCCGTCTTTCAAACCTTTCAGCAAAGCATCCTGATCTGTTTTTTCGCGCAAAGGCGGATTTACCTTATAGTTTGTATCAAAGTCAACCAGCAGCGAGTCGTTAAGTAAGGGTTGGTAGGCCGCTACATCGCAGGTTACCTGTAACCCTTTCTTTTTGGCAGCCCGAACCAGCTCAATTGATTTGGCGGTTGAGAGTTTACTGAAATGCAACCGACCCCCGGCATACGCAAGCAATTCAAGATTTTTACTGATCGCCACTTCTTCGGCAATGCGCGGCATTCCTTTTAACCCTAACGTGGTGCTTTGTGCTCCCTCGTGCATCTGGCCAAACAAATTCAGCCAGTTGTCTTCCGGATGATCAATCAATAGTCCTTCAAACTTTTGCAGGTATTGCAGCGACTTCAGAAAAATATCGGTATGCCAAACAGGTTTTAATCCATCGGTAAAGGCAATGGCACCGGCATGGTGCAAATCAATCATTTCGGTTAACTCTTCGCCTTTGCAATTTTTGGTTACCGCTGCCAATGCATGAATTTGAACCAGGCGATTATCGTTATTACCGGTTAAGTAACTGATTTCGTTTTTAGTTTGTATGGTTGGATGTGTGTTAGGTAACACGGCAACCTCCGTAAAACCTCCGGCTGCAGCCGCTTTGGCCAGCGATTGCAAATCTTCGCGTTGTTCGTGCCCCGGATCGCCCACGCCAGCGCCTATATCTACCCAACCCGGTGAAAGTATCATTCCGGTGGCATCAATTACTTTATCGGCCGAATAGTTTTTGTCGCCAATTTCGGTAATGCGGCCATTGTTGAGCAGCACATTGCGGGTTTTAAGATGGAAGGGCGAACCTTTGGAAACTATTCTGGCAGATTGGATGAGGATTTTCATGCGTTTGGATTTGCCAGTATGTTTAATTTATGTCTCATTTTTTTTCACGCAAAGGCGCTAAGTCGCAAAGAAACTCTTGCATTGATGGACTTTAATACTAGTCATTTCATAAACCTTATTAAAAGCACCTCGGCCAACAGAAATACCAGTGCCAGCACCAGTGCATACTTCCATAAAGGAGTGCCCAAATATCTTGCTTTTATTTCGTTACTGAAAGCTTGCGGGCTGCCGGCATCAAATATGGCTGTCTGGCTTCCACCAAAAGCCGCCAGAATTTCGGTTTCGGTAAAAGTGGCTAACTCCGATTCGCGTTTTTCCAAATTAAATGCCACGAGGTCCAGCGTATCGCGCTGATGCGTTACTGAATAAAATCCGGGGCTTACCTCATAGCGTGGCAATTCCAACAGCACCCGATTACCGGTTTTGCGTTGTGCGGGAACCAACTCCCGGTCGCCCACCATGCGCACCGGCTCTTCACCCACCAGGCTATCGGCCATCACCGAAACCAATCCGCTTGACAGGTAATGATAGGGCTTACTATCCTGCCGGTTGCCGGTGGCTGCTATGCGATACATAACCGGCACAAACAGGGCGTGCGTGGCAAAATCACTCATGGAAGTATTTAATGGGCTGGCTGCGAGATAGACATTATTAATGCGCGACAAAAACGGGTGCCCGCTCTGAAAGCTGAGGATGGCTGAGCGGTCCATACCCCATCCCCACACTCGTTGTGCGGCTGGCATAGACACAGCTGCGGTTCGTTCTTCAAACACATTTTCGAAAAATGGATTTTTGAAGTCCGGTTTATCCAGCGGCATGCGAACGTCATTTTCAATACGGTTAAGATCGGGCACCGATACCAAATTCTGATAAGAGCGCGCATCGGGTTCTGTTCCCGGAAATATCAATAACACACCCTGGTTATCTAAATACTGGCGCAAGGCAGCACCCAAAGCCTGATCAAGTTGGTTAATTCCATTTAGCACTAAGAGATTTGCATCCGCGAAAGCGCTGTAATCTACATTGGCTGTGGTATAACTTTTAAAATCGAATAACTGCTTGTTGCCATATACCTGCTCTACATATGTAACATTGGTCTGAGCTTTAATTTCAACTACACGCAACCGGCCGGCATAGTTAAGCGTGAAATAAAACTCGTTATCGAAACTTACCGGAAAATCGCTGAAGCTGAAAACCGCTTTGTTATTGCCCTGCAAACCACCGGAAAGATCGAACGATGTTTCGACTGAACTATTGGGCTGAATGGTTACCGATGAAGTTGCCGCCTGCACACCATTAATGGTTAAGCGCGAAACCAGACCTTCAATTGTTTTAGAACCACTGTTGCGTAACCGAACCTGAATAGAATTTTTTTCGCCCCCGATAATAAACGGATTAGAAAGGTAAACGGAATCGACATACACATTCGACACAGCCGAAAAAGATACCGGCACCAGCCGGATGTTCCAGGCCGAATCGAGCACCAGGTTTTCGCCAAATGTGGCTTGCTGAAAATCGGAAATCCAAAACACGGTATTGTTGCTGTCGCCAATTCGTTTTAAGATTTCACTGGCACTGCGGGCTGTTGATGAAAAGCGGATCTGCGAAAGCTGATCGACAATTTCTGATTTTGATTTGAATGAGTTAGAGAACGGTGCGAAGTCGTTGGTTACTAACTTAAACCGGGTTTCGGCCGGAAACAGTTCGGCAATCTCGCGCACGTAAGCAATGGCGGCATCAAGTCCGCGAACTTTTTCCTGTACCGGGGCCGACATACTGTACGAGTTATCGAGGTAGATAACGAGGTTGCGTTGCGAGGTAAGTTGCTCGCGGGCGGGTAAAAATGGCTGGGTAAATGCCAGCACCAGAAAAAGCAAGAACAGCAGGCGCGAAGCCAGAATCAGGTAGCGTTTAAGTTTTCTTTTCTGAGTGGTTTCCTGCTTTACCTGTTTCAGAAACCGGGTGTTGGAGAAAAAAATACGGGTGGTGCGTCTGAAATTAAACAGGTGGACGATGATGGGAATGGCCAGCGCAGTAAGCGCCCAAAGAAACTGCGGATAGTTAAAACTCATCAGCGTAAAAATAATGAAACCGTTGGGTTATTATACGTGTGGCAGGCCAGACTGTTGGGAGGATGTTATGAGTGGTTGGTTTGTGAGCTTAATCTAAAATTGAAAAACTTTGTTGGCATTAATAGTTCTGTTCTCAGAACCACCTACTGAGGAGTCCTTTCTTTGATTTCAATCGTCCGGATTCAACTTGATGTCCAATTTCCTTCCTGATTCTTTCAACCAAACCATGCTTTTCAAATTCTATTTGAATTGAGTTAAATGGTTCTCTTAAAATGGATAGTAATACATGGTACGGTTCAATCATGTCATGCTTCAATAATCTTGCTTCAAGAGAAGCTAATTTCAAGATTTTATCAGACACCTTCGATAGTACAATCTCTTTAGTCCGTTTATCATTTTGTTGTTCTATAAGTTTTTTCGAAATTATGGTGATTACGTTATTTACATCTATTCCAAGATCCATTAATAAATTTCTTGTCTGGTCATCCGTTTTAACTATTCCAAGAAACAAATGCTCAGGTGCAAGGTCTGCTGACTTAAACCTTGAAGCCTCATTATAGGCATGCAGCATTACTTCTTTTGAACGTTTTGAAAAATCCATGTTCATTTTGGTTAAATCCGGATCAACAAATCAAGTTAACATAAAAATTTGTCCAAACCTGTTTGTTACATCAACGCCTATAAAAAAAGCCACGCTCTCACGTGGCTTTTCCCTAAACCAAATAACCAAAATTTTACTTCTGCTTACCGCCCAGCATGGCCAGATCGTTCACGTTAATTTCGGTAACATAGCGCTTCTCACCTTTGTCGGTTTCATAAACGCGGTGTACTAATTTACCTTCCACGGCTACCTCGGCACCTTTCTTCAGGTACTGGCCTGCAACCTCGGCAAGCTTGCCCCAGATTACAATGTTGTGCCATTGTGTGTCTTCCACTTTTTCGCCTTTGGCATTTTTGTAATTGTCAGTGGTGGCAATGCTAAACGATGCCTTCTGGCTGTTACCAAAATTTTTCACTTCCGGGTCTTTGCCCAACCGTCCGATTAACTTCACGCTGTTTCTCACACTTGTCATAATTGTAGTATTTAATTGTTAAACATTTATTTTTCTGAACCTGCAACCGGTGTTTAGCCGATTGATGATGCAAAGGTGGGGTGGGCTCCAAACGTTAGTCGTTTATTAATCAATTAGTTTCGTTTATATTCGTTTATAAACGTTTATAAACGGCTAGCATAATTCACAAAAACCCCAAAATCATGGTGAAAAAGGAAGAAAAGGTGTGTTTGGAGTGCGGTGCAAAGATTTCGGGCCGGGCCGACAAAAAATTTTGTTCGGACCAGTGCCGCGTGGCGTACAACAACAAATTGAACCGGGACGAAACCGCTTACATGAACAACGTAACCAACATTTTGCGTAAAAACCGAAGGGTGTTATTAGAACTTAACACCACCGGTAAAACCAAAGTAAACCGCGATAAATTAAACGACAAAGGATTTGACTTTAACTACTTCACCAGCCAATACAAAACCAAAGACGGTTCCGTTTATAATTTCTGTTACGAGCAAGGCTATTTGCCTTTAGAGAATAACTGGTACCTTTTGGTGGTAAAAGGCGAATCACCCAAATCTCAACCGCAATGAGCTGGACCCTGCAAGGAAAAAAAGTATTAGTAACTGGTGGCACCAAAGGCATTGGACTTGCCATTACACGCGAGTTTCTGGAACTCGGGGCCGAAGTATTGGTAGTAGCCCGCAACACCAAAACTATTCAAGGCAAAGTAAAACATTCGGCAAACCTGTTTACCTACGAAGGCGATCTGAACAATGCCTCGTTTCGCAATGATCTGGTTAAAAGAATTACAGAGAACTGGGGCAAGCTGGATGTGCTGGTGAACAACGTTGGCACTAACCTGCGCAAAAAGTTTGTGGAATATGGAGAAGATGAAATCCGCCACCTTTTTGAAACCAATCTGTTCAGCATGGTGCAACTGACACATGCGTGTTATCCGCTTTTGAAAAATTCCGGCCATGCCAGTGTTGTTAACATGGCTTCCGTGGCGGGCTCAACCGATGTACAAAGCGGATCACCTTATGGAATGACGAAGGCAGCTATCATTCAATTTACCAAACACCTGGCGGCAGAGTGGAGTACCGATCGTATTCGCGTAAATGCAATTTCGCCCTGGTACATTGAAACACCCTTAACAGAACCTGTGCTTTCAAATCCTGAACGACTTGCCAAAATTCTGGATCGCACCCCGATGGGCCGTGTTGGCAAACCCGAAGAAGTGTCCAGCCTGGCCGCCTTTCTGGCCATGGACAAAAGCAGTTACATTACCGGCCAGAACATTGCCGTAGATGGTGGGTTTAGTGTGAAGGGACTATAAGATTTATGATTAGTGATTCCTGATTTAAGATTTGAGATTGGTTGCCTTTAGATTTCGTACAAAGTCTCAATTTTGAAACTCAAGTGCGCTGGCCAGACAAAAGGCGAGGGTGTAATAGCAAGTGCGGGGAAGCATCTTTTTGTCTTGACTTTTTTTTGGTTCTTTTTTGTGTCAAGACAAAAACAACATGTAAAGCTATTCGAGAGCAAATATTATAAATGAAATATATGAAAACCATCATCACCTTTCTCTTAACGCTAACATGCTCAATCGTATTTGCACAAACCCTTACACCAGGCAAACCTGAACAAGCCGGCTTATCGTCCGAACGATTAACCCGTGTGGATGAATTAATAAACAGCTACTTAACCAACAAGCAAATACCCGGAGCTGTTGTACTCATTGCGCGCAACGGAAAAATAGTGCTTCACAAGGCGTACGGTTATAGCAACCTCGAAAACAACACTCCCCTTAAAACAAATGACATCTTTCGCATTGCCTCGCAATCAAAAGCTATTACCAGTCTTGCCGTAATGATGTTGTTTGAAGAAGGAAAATTTTTGTTGGATGAACCCGTTTCCAAATACATTCCCGAATTCAAAAACCCCCGCGTGTTGGTAAACTTCAACGAAAAAGATTCAAGCTATTTTACGGAGCCTGCAAAAAGTGAACCCACTATTCGCCAATTACTGACACACACCTCGGGCATTGACTATGCAGCCATAGGCAGTAAGGAACTGAAAGCCATTTTTGCAAAAGCCGGAGTGCCGAGCGGCATTGGCAATCATCAGGGTTTAATTGGAGACAAGATGAAAATTCTGGCCAGGCTTCCACTCAGGCATCATCCGGGCGAACGTTATACCTACGGATTAAATACTGATGTTCTCGGATACCTGGTTGAAATCTGGTCGGGCATGTCGTTAGATCAATTTTTCAAGACAAGAATTTTTGCTCCATTAGGTATGAACGATACCTATTTCTATTTACCCAAAGAAAAACACAACCGATTAGTAACGCTATACGAAACCCGTGATGGTAAGCTTGCAACCCCAACCGGTAAAATTTACGATGGCGTTTCACCGGAATATCCCACACTGCCCGGTACGTATTACTCTGGTGGAGCCGGATTATCATCAACTGTAGAGGACTATGCAAAGTTTTTACAACTCTTCATCAATGGAGGTGTTTACAATGGCAAACGTTTACTCAGTCGTAAAACAATAGAACTTATGCTAACCAATCAGGTGCAACCACCGCTCACAAATCAACTTGGATTGGGTTTTGGGTTAGAGACAACCGTAAACGATCATCAATCCATTTATTCAATCGGAAGTTTTTCATGGGGTGGTGCATTCAGTACCCATTATTGGGGCGATCAAAAAGAAAAATTAGTGGGTTTGATTTTTACCAACATGTACAACTCACCGGTTTGGACCATTGGCGAAAAATTCAAGATCGCCACTTATCAAGCTATTGCCGATTAAAAAATCACAGCATAACTGAAACGTTGTTGCAGCTACCATACATTTTTGTGTAGCGGTGTTGCAACAACTTTAGTTTTTGCAGATTTGTTTTTGATGTAGTGGCTTATGCCCCTACATTGCCTGCATGAATTCTATCAGTTTAAATTCTGTAGAAGAAAAGAAGTGGTACGATCTTGCCTTGCTGCTGGGCATTTTCACTATTGTCTATAATCTTACCGAAGGTACAATTGCCACCTGGTTCGGCTTTGAAGATGAAACACTCGCACTATTTGGTTTTGGTGTAGATAGTTTCATTGAATTGATTTCAGGCGTAGGTATTGTATACATGGTCATGCGCATAAAACGAAATCCGAACAGCAACCGAAGCGAGTTTGAACGCACTGCTTTGAAGATTACCGGATATTCTTTTTATGCATTGGTAGTAGGTCTGGTTATTTCGTCAGGCCTGGTAATCTACCTCGGCAAAAAACCAGAAACTACATTTTGGGGTGTTGTGGTTTCGCTTATCTCCATTCTTGTCATGCTTGTGCTGATTTACGGAAAAATTAAAACCGGCAAAAAACTACAATCGGATGCCATACTGGCCGATGCCAATTGTACGAAAGTTTGCATCTATATGTCAGTAGTCTTATTGGTATCCAGTGCCATCTATGAATACACTGGTTTTGCCTATGCCGATGCGTTAGGTACGATAGGCCTTGCCTGGTTTTCGTATCAGGAAGGAAAAGAATGTTTTGAAAAAGCGGCCAACAAACACTGTGGCTGCGATCACTAATTATTTAAACCGGATTTTAAAGAACAGAATGACAAGCGCTAAGATCAGCGTAATGATGTTCCACAGAATTACAGGTAGCTCATCAATCATAAAGCCGTAGATCGTCCATAAAAAAACTCCGGCACAAAAAAGTGAAAACATTACCAGCGAAAGATCACGTGCCGATTTAGAGCGCCATGTTTTTACTACCTGTGGCACAAAGGCTACCGTAGTCAGGAAGCCGGCTACAAGACCCAGAATTTTTTCAGGTTCCAAAAGAAATTATTTTCACAAAAGTACAACTCTTGAGTACCTTAGCAATCGATGCCCATTCAAATTATAGAAGCCAACAGTACACATGCGGAGGCCATAACCAGGTTGTTGACTCAAATGGGTTACCCCGACTCGGTTGAAGCCGTTGCGCAACGCATTAAAGAAAACCAACGCACGGATTACAAAATTTTTGTTGCCGAAATCAATCAACTGATTGCAGGGGTTATTGTAACACACACCTATACTTACTTACATGCTACCGGATTGGTCGGAAGAATTATGACATTCTGTGTAGATGAAAATATTCGGGGTACTGGAGTAGGAACGCAGTTACTAACCTATGCCGAAAACTATTTAGCCGGCCTGAAATGCGTTAAGGTGGAACTTAACTGCAATAACAGGCGAACAGAGACCCACCAATTTTACAGACAACGCGGTTACGAGCAAACCAGCTTACACTTTGTCAAGAAGCTAACTTAAAATCAGATGTCGGCCTTCTTTAGCTTGAGATAAGAGAAGTAGTTAAAGAGTGCGGTCCATCCTAAAGCAATCAATACTGCTGTAATAGAAACGTAGTCCTGTATTTCCTGGAAAGCATACCGGGCAAAGGGAAGAGGAACAAGATTAGAGATAGACTCTAGTGGAAAAAATTGTTGAAGCCATCCTATCTGATCTGAAAAGCTTTCGCGAAAAAGATTTACCTTAATAATTCCTTCAATCCCATGGGATAGCATAAGCAACACAATGGTTAACCCCGAGCGCTGCACCAACACACCCAGCATCAATGCATACGAGAGGAATGCAAATACCTCTAAAAAGTAAGCAATAAAAAACTCAGCACCCAGGAAGAAAAAATTCCAATCAATTTTAGGTGTGTAGATAAACCCAGTTAGTAACGTTATTGAAAGAATCATAACTACACTTACCAGACTCAGCAATACGTTGGTTAAAATTTTCGATTTCAGAAATTCCCAGCGACTTAATCCATCAATAACATTCTGGCGAAGCGTACGATATTGATACTCGTTGGTGATAGAGATAACCACCATTACAGCCAACACAATTTTAAACAAGCCACTTATCCAAATCAGGTTTTGCCAGATATCCGGAAAGTGATACAACGGAATACGATTGATATTAATGGAGGCACCAAACTCAGCTCCTTTGCTCGCCAACCATTTTAGAATTTCCATTCCGCTGGCGGTGGTGAAACCCAATGTTAGGAAATACAAGCCGCAGATTACCCAGAAGGTTCTGTAGCTGGTCATTTTCTTTAAATCTATTTTGAGTAAGTGAAGCATAAAATAATTTAATATTTCGAATTCAGGATTTCGGATATATATACGCGGACACTAGAATAATTTTTATGTGTTTCGAAATTTTAAATTCGAAATACGGAATCTTAAATCCAAAATTATTTTGCATCGGCTAGAATTTCAAGAAATTGTTTTTCCAGACTCTTCTTGCGCGTAGCCAGGTGCGAAGCCACAATTCCTCTATCAAATAAAAAGCGGTTCAGGTCATTGCTGTGAAAACCTTCCTTCATCATTACCTGAAAAAATCCATTCTCTTTTTTAATTGTACCACTACCCACAAACTCTTGTAACAACACCCCCAGATCATCGTGGTAAGCTTGCACCTCAACAATCTCTTCGCCTTTGCCTACATCATCCACCGGGCCTATGTGCATCAGGTTGCCACGCTTTAGTACAGCAAAATGAGTACAAACTTTTTGCACTTCATCCAGCAGGTGGCTTGCCAGAATAATGGTTTTACCATCGGCAGCTATACGTTTAATGATTTCACGGATTTCAGCAATACCCATAGGATCCAAACCATTGGTGGGCTCATCCAGAATAAGAATAATCGGGTCGTTAACCAAAGCCGAAGCAATGGCTAACCGTTGCTTCATACCTAACGAATAGGTTCTATACTTATCATCCTTACGCGTGGTGAGTTCCACAATATCCAATACTTTGGGTATGTTGGCAGGATCTGCGCCTTTTATCATGGCGTTAAGCTCCAGATTCTTCTGACCACTGAGGTATGGATAGAAAATCGGATGCTCCAATACCGCTCCAATCCTTCTTCGGGTAAGGTGTGTTGCCGGTTCGCCAAACCAACTGAAACTACCGGATGTTGGATTTACCACACCCATTAACATACCCAGTGTGGTGGTTTTGCCACTTCCGTTTGGACCAAGCATTCCAAATACCTGGCCCCGCTTTACTTCAAGGTCAAGCTGATTTACGGCACATAGCTTTCCAAAATTTTTGGTAAGCTTGCTAACAGATAGAACAGTCTCCAATTTTTTTCAGATTAGTTTTTGTCGGCCTTGTCAGTGCTACTCTCTTTTTTATCCTCGTCCTTATCACTCATAAAGTTCTTAATCTTTCCGCCTATATCGGTACTATTATCAATAGCACTAAAAAACTCCGGAACTTTATTCAGGGCAATCTTACCCAGTATATCGAGCACAAGTATCGAATCCTGATCCTTCGCGAGAATAACGGTACCTTTTACATTTCCATTCGTTTCGCTCAGGTAAACGGTAAAGGTACGACCCTCTGCACGGCCACTCATCATTTCTTCATACGACTCGCTTTTGTAGCCATCAAGTAGCTTTTTGTAATCGCCATCAGTAAAATTCGTCTCTTTTTTACTAATCATCATAAAGCGCATCTTTTCAATGTCTTTAATCAATTCATCAAAAGCGGGGTCGTCAGTTTGGTTTAGCATGCGCAAAGTATTGCGATAGAAGAATAACGAAAGTCCATCGTACTTTTCATCTAAAGCCTGCGTGGTTTTGGTTTGCGCACCGGCAACACCCACGGTGGCCAGCAACAAAAGTGCTACAAGAAATCTCATACTACTGATTGATTATAATTTTTGAATTCTCGGACGGTACCAGTTTTGAAGGATCAAGATAGCCGGTTAATTCGATTGCCACAATTTCGGTTGGCTCCTCAATCAACATCAGGTAGCGGTTATTATTTCTAATCTTGTCTTCCTGCACATAAATTGTAACAACCTCGCCTTTATCCGTAATCTGAGCCAGATCTTCAAAGCTATCTTGTTTCATCAACGATTTGAATCCGTTAATGGTCAGGTTGCGATTACTGAATTCGTGCCGGGGAATGGTAATCAACCGAACATGTTTTAATTCCTTAATCGCGTTGCGTACCTCATGTTCACCGGCCATGTTTAAAATCATTCGGCCAAACCAGCCATTTAATGAAAAGCTGTGTACTTCGGGCTGGTCTTTGAAATTATCCTTTAGTGCTGAATAGCTTCGGCTTTGTGCGATAGCGCTAAACGCGAAGGCTGCTAAAAATAAGGAGAGTAAATATTTTTTGTTCATACGTTTGGATTTCGAATTGGGGTGCGTTCGAAAATATATTACTAAGACGTATCTAAAAATAAAAAGGATGCAGATGCTGCATCCTTTTTATCATTTCTATTAAAATTAATTTTTCTTTTCCTTCAGGTTCTCCAGGTTTTCCAATCCTTCGATGTTCATCTTCTTGCTGATTTTGGAAACCTGCTTCAAATCAATCTCGCCAAACAAACTTAACACCATAAATTCTTCATTTCCACCGGCTATCATTACCAACTCACTTATTTTGCCACCGCTTTCTTTGATAAAGAATTTCATGTCTTTGTCTTTATCGCGTACAGTCATCAATTCTTCAAAGTCTTTCTGTGGTATCATCCCCAACGCTTCTTTATATAATTCGCGGGAATTACGGGCTTGTTCTTTAGCCAGAATACGCAAGCCCTTAATCTTGCTGATCATATCTACCACTTCTTTATCCTCTGGATTTTCTACATCCAGATTGGCCATCAGGCTAAACATTTTGCTGCTGATATTTACCTGGCTAAACGATTCATCGTTCTGATACTTGCTGAAGAACTTTGAAACAGCATCTTGCGCTTGCACCGCAAATGAAGCGGTGATCATCATTAATCCAACTATTACCTTTTTCATATTCTTTATTTTTAATTTTTTAATTCTTGTTTGAGTTCGCTTTTAAATCTGGCCTTCCGTTTCTGTTTCACTATCCAAAACCTTGCCTTGAATTTTTTGTTCGGCTTCGTTAAACACTTTTAGTTTGCCAGCCTCTTTCTGGGCTTTGTTAAATCCTTTTGATAGCATGAGCAAAGCTTTCTTGGTTTCTTCCAGCGCCAGTTGCGGATCGGAATACGTATCGGCAACTTCTGCCGAATATGATTTTCGTATTTCAAGCCGCACAAAGTAGGTGGCCACCATCACTACCAACAATCCTGCCGCAATGCGTAAAGCAAAAGCCAGGTTTACGATTTTGCCCTTTGGGCGATGTTGCCGGATTTGCTGCTTCACTTGCGCATCAAAATCCGGGCTTACAATTTCTTTCTGTTGTTGACTTTCAAAGTACCGAAACAAGGAAGCTACTTCATTCAGGTTTTCAGGTACCTGACCGCGGAAGTAATCACGCAAAGTGCGTTCTTCTTCCAGCGAAGTTTCGCAATTCCAATACTTCTCCAGCAACTGTTGTATTTGCTTAGAGTCCATAGGCATTAATCTTTACAAATTTTTCGCGCACTGTATTACGGGCACGAAACAAATTCACTTTTACCTGGTTCATGTCCAGTTCCAAAATCTCACAAATCTCGTTGTAACTATACCCCTCCACATCCCGGAGGTGTATCACCTGGCGTTGCTTCTCGGGCAACGCAGCAATCATTTCAGTTATTCGTTGCATGTACTCATGAATTTCTGTCCTCTCATGAGGCGTTAACGTTTCATTTTTGATTTCCGCTACGACTTCAATCGGGTTGGTGGCCCTGCGCTGTTGTGAGCGAAGCCGATCGAGGGCGAGGTTTTTGGTGATGCGCATACACCAGGCCTCTATGTTTTGAATAGCCGTAAGGTTTTCGCGGCCATTCCATACCTTGATCATCACTTCCTGCACTACATCTTTGGCCTCCTCGCTGCTACCCAAAAGCCTGAACGCAAAGCGAAAAAGCTTGTTTTTTGTGGGTAGCACCCGGTTTTCAAAGTCTTCGAGCATCATCGTTTCAGGGGCAAGACGGTGGGGTTAGAAAGATGTTACAAGGTACTCATATTTTTTCCTGATTATTTAGCGATTGGGTTAATGCTGGTATTAGGGATTGCGTTTGCAGATAGATAAATTGTAAAATGTTATGGCGGAAGCGGAGGACAAAATAATTGTATTTGATGCCTACGATACGGTAGTAGCGGCTAATCTGGTAAAAACCAAGCTGGATGCATTTGGCATTCCGTGTTTTCTTACCGATGAGAATTTTGTTGGCCTCTACCCCATCCGTAATGAAGTGTTTCCCGGAATCCGTCTGCACATCTTTGAAAAAGATCAGGCACAGGTAAAAGAAATATTGAGAGATGAAGTCCCGATTGTTCGGGCTTGCCCCGTTTGTCGCTCAACAAGTATGGTGTATGAACCCAGCCGCAAAAGCATCTCCGCTTATGTGATCTCAGAGATTTTAATGGGACTGTTTTTACCAGTTAAAAAAGTCTATCGTTGCCTGGATTGTAAGCGCGAGTTTGATTCCGTTGATTGATGCATAGAAGCGTCTGACGCTTCCAAAGCTTCTTGACGCCTCCACTAAATCTTGAGCACCGTAAACTCTACACGCCTATTGTTAGCCATGCCGGCTTCCGTGTTGTTGGTATCGATGGGTTTCGATTCGCCATAGCCATGCGCTTCTAATCTGGATGGGTCAATTCCCTGGCTGGTGAGGTAATCAACCACAGACTGCGAACGGCCCTGAGAAAGGTTCTGATTATACGTGTCTGAACCCCGGCTATCGGTATGACCCGAAATCTCAATGGACACCGTTGGATTCTGCTTCAAAAAGTCAACCACTTTGTTCAGTTCAATAAATGATTCTGACTTAAGGGTTGTTTTATCATAATCGAAATAAATATTCTTAAGCCGTACGGTTAATCCAACTTCGATAGGGGCCAGAAAAAGATTTTTAATTACGGGTGTAATTTCTTCGCTTTCTACCTGCACACTATCGCTTGTGTTCAGGTATCCTTCAGCGGAAGCGGTAAACAAATACCACCCCAGGCCAGCAATATTTTGCTCATACTTACCTGTAGTTACGGGTAAGTTATATTTAACTGTCCGATCTTGCTTATACACAATATCAACCTTGCCTACATTAATTTTCTGATCAGTCTTCTTATCGATCAGGTCACCCGCCAACACTAATTGTTTAGTGAGAGGTGTAAGGTAAACATCCACATGAATAGTGGTGTCGCTGTTGATGCGGGGTACTTTATAGGCCTGTGTGAAGGGCATAAAACCAGTGGCCGCCACATCTAATGTATAGGTGTCTATCTCCGGCACACGTGTTTCAAAAATTCCGTTGGGTGTGGTGCGCAGGTGAACCGGTTGCTGATCTTTCATTTTTACATCTACCAACGACTGCACCGTAAGGTTTGTCTTTTGGTTGTAGGTGGTACCTGTAAGCACAATTCTAAAATTGCGCGGTTTTAAAATAAACAAATCGAAATTGCCGCCATCCACACGGGCACCTGCACGTGCCGTAAAAATATTTCCGTGGGTGTCGATAGAAAAGTATGCATCGCCAACCGGTGTGTTTATGTGCTTACCAAGATTAACTGGTTCACTCCAATTCTGCCAACTATCATCTAACCGGGTGGTTTTGTAAATATCTGTTCCGCCCACTTTATCTTTTGAATAGCGATCGCTGGAGAAGTACAACGTTTTTTGATCGGGCCCCAGAAACGGACTGTACTCATCGGCTGCCGAACTGATTTTTAATTTCACCGGCTTGCTCCATTGGCCGTTAGCCTGTGTAGAAACATAGAGGTCGCTAAATTTATCACCCTGCTTTTCGCTCATATAAATAATCAGGTGTTGGCCATCGGTCGAAATGGTGCCCCCATTGAACACGCCTTTATCCATAGCTTCAAAGCCAGGAATGTTTAATTCTGTCCAGCCTCCACCAGCATTTACGATCGAGAAACCTTTTGAGTTTTTAGCACGACCACCCCGTACCAAAAGTGAACCATCTGGCAATGCATTGAAGACCTGATTGTATCGGTTCTGATTTAATGGAGGGCCTAGCCGTTTTCCTTCCGACCATTCACCTTTATCATCCAACGTAGACACCCAGATGTCCTGGCTGTTTTCTTTTCCGTAGGTGTTTTGAGGATGGTTGTATACAAAATAATACAACTTGGTTCCATCAATTGAAATTACCGGAGATACCTGGTGATAAAGCGTATTGATTTTGTCATTCATCTTAACCAGTTCGTAACGCGGACTAATCTCCTGAGCCCATACTGAAAAGCAAGCCAACCAGACAATAAGGACAAATGTATATTTCATATTTTTGAAATTGTGATCGGTGATTTACGAAGTACGATTTTGATCAATTAAATTTTATAGTGTTGGTAAACTAAAGAAATGCCTATTGCTGTCAACTCTGACCATTTGTGCAATTGCCACAAGAATTATTAACAATGCTATCAGATTAAAAATAAATAACCTTTTGTGTTTAGCAACAGCATCGGTCATTTTTTTTGCTGTGACGCGTGCAACGGTAATTAAAACTACTGCAATCAGCATCATAGTGGCGTGTTCTACTAACCAATACCGTGGAGCAGCTTCCAACATTGATGCGCCTTTAATAATTACCGCTTTACTTACAAAATAAAGTATGAGGCCAACTAATAATTGTGAATGTGTTAGAATAAACAGCCACAAGCTCACCTTATTATCGGTAGCCGTAAAGGCACTTTTTTTCTGCCAGCCCTGAAATGAGCGGAATAGCAAAATCAACAAAAACACCAGTATAAAATACCTTAATGTGGAGTGGGTAAGTATTAGCAGATCAGTCATAGATTAATAAGTAAGTATTTGATCCCGAAAATTACCAAGTTTTTTCGCTTATCCGGCCAGTTAAATCTAAAATTAGAGGCTTGATGGAAAATATAAATGATTGATTATAGCTTATATTACTTTAGTAACCAGTACTATGAAATCAAGTAAACTATGAAAAAGATACTGTATCTATTGGTTTTAACCGCCTGTGGCGCATTTGCTCAGGAAAACCTCGGTTATCAGCGCCCGCCCGAAGAGATTGCCAAACTACTGGAAGCTCCTCTTACACCTTTTGTTTCATTCTCGCCCGATAAGCAGTGGATGTTGTTGTTAGATCGGTCTGACTTCCCCACTATCGAACAATTATCGAGACCTGAATTGCGGATTGGTGGTTTGCGGATTAACCCGCAAAACTTTGGTCCAAGCCGAAGCAACTACACCATCGGCCTAAAAGTGAAGCGATTAAGCGACAACGAAGACCTTTCAATCAAAAATTTACCTAATCCGCTTTTAGCCAGCAACATTTCGTATTCGCCCGATAGCAGGAAGGTTGCCTTTTTGCAAAACAATCAGGATAAGATTGAACTCTGGGTGATTGATATTGCCACGCTTACGGCATCGAAATTGACCGAGCGCAAGATCAATAACGTAATGGGTGGCTATACCTGGTTGGCTGATTCACAACAAATACTTTTTGCTGCCGTGCCTGAAAACCTAAAACCTCTGGCCGAAAAATCGCGTGTGCCTTCCGGTCCGATTGTAGAAGAAAATCTGGGTAAGAAAGCACCTTCGCGCACGTATCAGGATCTTCTGAAAAATCCATACGATGAAGCCGCATTTGATTACTACACCCAGTCCGATCTGGTTCTGAAAAATACGGAGGGTTCTGAAAAAACACTTAACACAAAATCCATCAACACCGGCTTTACACCCTCGCCCGATGGCAAACTTATTCTTACTGAAATTATTCAGAAGCCTTACTCATACCTGGTTCCGGCCTATTTGTTTCCAACTACTGTAAGTGTAATTGATCTGAATGGAAAGTTGGTAAAAGAGATTACTAAAATTCCATTGCTGGATTATATTCCAACCGGTAACAATGCCACCCAAAAAGAACCTCGTGCACATAACTGGCGGGCCGACAAGCCAGCTACCCTAGTATGGGCACAAGCACAAGATGGTGGCGATCCGAAAGCCAAGGCCGAAATTCGCGATAAGGTATTTACCTGGGATTATCCATTCAGCGGAAGCGCAAAAGAATTAATCAGTTTACCATTACGCTACTCGCGCATTGCCTGGGGTAATGATAATGTGGCCTGGGTATACGAACGCTGGACCAACGAGCGGAAGGAGCGGGTGTATCAGGTAAACCCGACAACCGGTGTTAAGAAGGTGGTGTTCGACCGTAACTATGAAGATGGCTACAACGATCCGGGTAGTGTGCTTACTACTGCCAATCAGTATGGCCGCAATGTTATGCTCATTCAAAATAATACAGTTTATTTGAGTGGTGCCGGGGCTTCACCTGCAGGCGATCTTCCTTTCCTGGATAAAATGGATCTTAACACGATGAAGAAAACCCGCCAATGGCAATGTGCTGCTCCTTACTACGAAACTTTCATAACGTTTTTAGATTCGAAGAAAGGAACCTTTGTTACCTCTCGTGAATCGAATACAGAAAATCCAAATTACTACACCCGCACAATCGGTTCAACCAAATTAACTCCAATAACTTCTTTCGCCCACCCCTATCCACAACTGAAGGATGTAAAAAAGCAAGTGCTTAAATACAAGCGTGCCGATGGTGTTGAACTTACTGCCGATTTGTATTTACCTCCGGGTTATAAAAAAGAAGATGGCCCCTTACCAGGCTTTGTATGGGCATATCCACGCGAATTCAAATCGGCCGATGCTGCCGGACAGGTAAAAGGTTCGCCTTATACGTTTACGCGATTAAGTTGGGGTGGCCCACTTTATTGGGTAATGCGTGGCTATGCTGTGTTTGATAATGCCTCCATGCCCATTGTGGGCGAAGGCACCGCAGAACCTAACGACACTTACATTCCACAGTTGGTAGCCAGCGCCAAAGCCGTGGTGGATTATGGTGCCTCGCTGGGAGTGCTGGATCCAAATCGTGTAGGTGTTGGCGGGCATTCTTACGGAGCATTTATGACTGCTAACTTACTTGCCCATTCCGATATTTTTAAAGCCGGCATTGCGCGCAGTGGTGCATACAACCGCACACTAACTCCTTTTGGTTTTCAGGCCGAAGAGCGCACCTACTGGCAAGCACCGGAAGTGTACACCAAAATGTCGCCCTTCTCGTATGCCGATAAACTGAAAGAACCTATTTTGTTTATTCACGGTGAGGCTGATAACAACTCAGGGACATTCCCCATACAGACCGAACGTTTTTACAATGCCATTAAAGGGCATGGTGGTACTTCGCGTTACGTGGTACTTCCTTACGAAAGTCATGGATACGCTGCGAAAGAAAGTATTCTCCACACGTTGTGGGAAATGGATACATGGCTGGAGACTTATGTGAAAAATCCTAAAGAAAAACCAAAGGATACAAAAGTGAACATGAAGTATTAGAAAAGTTAAAATCCGTAATCAAAAAGCTGCCTTACTTACAAAGGCAGCTTTTTTGTTTTCTAAGAGTTCAAACTTTTTGCCTACATTCGTTTACCTATTCTTAACCTTATGAAGTACCTCCGTGCACTTGTGGTGCTTGCACTATTAAACGCTTGCTTAACAATAGCGCAGGCTCAGCCCGATACAGTAACCGTTGGCTCGTATGTAATAAGTGTACACGATATCAACTTTCGTGATAAGCAATACACCATGCGTTTCTGGTTGTGGTTTTTGTACGATAATCCGGATTTCGATTTTTCCACTCAACTCGATATTCCGAATGCTAAGTCTATAGACCCACCAGAAATAATTGTTGACAGTATCGACAACAAAGCATGGGCAATCATGAAAATGAAAGCCACCATGAAAGAGAGTTGGAATGTGCGGGATTTTCCGTTTGACAAACAACACCTGCGGGTACAAATTGAAAATGCTTTGTTCGACATCAATAACCTGGTGTTTAAGCCCGATGTAAAAGGTAGCACCTATGACAAAGCCGAGGCACTGGATGGCTGGGACATTACCAACTTTAAAGTCTCTACCAAGCTTAACGATTATGAAACAGGGTTTGGGGATCCTGGTCCAAATCGTGACTATCAGAATTTTTCAGCTTTTAATATTGAATTGGATATTGAGCGCAATGCCTGGGGGCTCTTCCTGAAAATTTTCATCGGCATGTACATTGCATTTTTGATCTCAGTAATCAGTTTCACCATTCAGGTGCAGGAATTGGAACCGAGGTTTGGCTTGCCTGTAGGTGGTTTGTTTGCTACAGTCGGTAACAAGTACATTATAGACTCTATCCTTCCGGAAACTTCAGCTTTCACACTCGTGGATACCCTGCACACACTAACTTTCCTCGGCATTTTTGGAACTTTAGTAGTGTCTGCGGTTGCTCTTCGCTATTATGATAATGGTAAGTTGGATAAAGCGATTCGGATAAACAGGATTGGTTCGCGCACAGTATTGTGGGCTTACAGTATTCTTAATGTTTTACTGGTTACGTTAGCCATTCTTTAATCACCAAACCACAGTAGCAACTGCCTTGGCTGGAATATTTAAGGTAAAACTATTTGTTCCTTGCTGAACCGTACCTGAAATTGAAGCATTGCTCGTATTGGCAGCTATCCATACTATGGTGTTATCCGGATTTACAAACGCAACGTGATGTAACTGCGCACCTTCCGGTGCCTGAGCAGAAATACGATACGCACCTGGCCTTACAAATTTGCTGAAGTGCGCTAATGCATAATACTCTTCGTTTTTGGTTACAGATCCGGAAGTAGTGTCAATGGTAACTACTCCCCGGCAATTCGAGCAGCCGTTGTTGGTTGGGCCGTCATTTTGATCTAATGCAAGGTTCCAAAGCAATGCACTCTCCGACCAATTGTTCATCGTTCCAATAAAAATGTTTTCCAGGTTCCACATAAGGTTATCGCTAAAGTTGGTAGCCCATCGTCCGCCTGAAATTTCAGTAAAGAAAAGTGCCTTGTCGGGATGTGCTTCATGAACTTCGCTCATGGCGGTAACTGATCCGGCATAAGCATGAAATGCTGTGCCCAGCACATACTTTCTGGCTTCCGGATCATCCAGAATAGAAATAGCATACGCGGTATTATCCCAATTATGATCATACAGCATAATACCCGTATTTATTTTTGCCGATTGAAATGCCGGACCCAGGTGGTTCTTTACAAAATCCAATTGCTGCGCTGATGACATGCTCATGCAAGGATAGTCAGCCACATGATGAAGTGGTTCATTTTGCGGAGTAATTGCATTAATTGTTATTCCTTCATCCTTATACGCTTTCAGATACCGGACAAAATAATTTGCATACGTTGAATAAAATTCCGGACGCAATTCACCACCCTTCAAACTTTTATTGGTTTTCATCCACGCAGGTGCCGACCAGGGTGTTGCCATTATACTAACCTCAGGAGTTATGGAAAGAATATTCTTCAACACCGGAAGTACATCTTCGCGGTCTGCTTCAATAGAGAAATTTTTTAAGTCAGGATCTTCCTCTTCGTTGGGCATGTCATCATAGGTAAAATCCCGCAATGAAAAATCAGAGGCTCCCATTGTAACCCTGAGGTATGAAATCCCAATGCCAGACTTGCTGTCGAACAAATCTTTCAACAATAAATTACGTTGTGATTCATTTAGCTTTTTATGGATAAGGTAGGCTGACGAACCAGTTAACGCTGCACCAAAACCACTCACCTGTTGAAATCTGGTTGCCGTATCCAGTGTTATCATCAACCCGGAGTCTGCCCGTTCATTTAACTCTAACTGTGGCTCTTCCTGTAACAGTTTCTGTTTATCTCCTGTGGTTAAATAAACAGATGCCTTGCGTTGACTACAACCTGCAAAAATCAACATGGTAAGAAGTATTCCGTAACATTTCATACACCTGCGATTTTCAGTTAAAGGTTATGTTTTGTTCTTTGTGTCAATCAGAATAGTTACCGGCCCGTCATTCAATAAGGCTACTTTCATATCGGCTCCAAATTCGCCTGTTTGCACAGCCTTACCTAACTCGCGTTGTACGGCTGTAATAAATTTTTCATACAGCGGAATAGCCACATCAGGTTTGGCCGCTTTGATGTAGCTGGGTCGATTACCTTTCTTTGTACTGGCATGCAATGTAAACTGGCTCACAATAATGATATCACCACCAGCATCTTTTACACTCACATTCATTACCCCTTGCTCGTCATCAAATATGCGCAGGTTAACCAGTTTAGCTGCAAGCCAATCACCGTCATCCTGGGTGTCGGCATCTTCAATACCCACCAATATCAATAAGCCCAACCCAATTTGTGCTTTTGTCTGGTGATTAATCGTTACCGAAGCTTGAGTAACCCGTTGTATTACCGCTATCATTTTGTGAGGTTCAGGAAATCTTAGAAGAACATTTGAATTAGCCTGTTGGTTATTTCTAACGCTTAATACTTTTGCAAGGCAGCCGATTCGTACACATGTTGTCCTTGTTTTCCAGACTTTGCCTCAGCTACCATAGCCCGCGCCACTTTTACAGCCTCAATACCTTTATACTTTTGAGGAATGAGCCATCCGAAAATTTTATAAAATACTTTGGCAGCATCTTCACCGCTCCGTTGTTCTTTGCGATCGCCCAACAATAGCGAAGGTCTGAAAATATGCGTTGTCGGGTAAGCTAATTCGCCAATGGCGGCTTCTACTTCTCCTTTAACCTGATTGTAAAAAATACCTGAATTTTTATCTGCACCGAGCGCTGATACAAGCAAAAAAGTTACGGCACCATTTTGTTTTAGTGCTTTAGCTAATTCAACCGGATATTCAAAATCTACTTTGCGGAATGCTTCTTTTGTTTTAGCCTGCTTAATTGTGGTTCCGAGGCAACAAAACACATCATCGGCTTTCAGTTCTTTGAGTTTTGCCCACTCATCCAGATTCACTAAAACATTCTCAAGCTTTGAATGCCTTTTGGCCAGTGGTTTACGACTTAGTGCAATTACTTTATCGTAAGCGGTATCGTCCAACAGTAATTCCAGCAAATGATTGCCAATTAAACCGGTTGATCCTGCTAATACCGCGGTACGCACAATTAAAAAGTTTGCTGAATTTCTTTTCTTAACTCAGAAAGTGCCAGACCAATCAGATCAACCTGCTTGGACATGATCAACTCAAAAATCTTCTTTGACAATTCAATGCTGGTAGCTTCGGCTGGCACGGCTGATGCCGCATCGTTGATGACCATTACCAGATCTTCTTTCGCATTGCGCACCTGGTTCCACACTTCCTCGCTCATATATACCTGTTGCGAAACATTGTGGTTATACTCGCTCCGGATTTCATCTAATAACACGCGTTGAAAATCGCGTGCAGTAAAACCCGGGTTATTCAAACGGATTAGCAAGTTTTGCGGGGCTATGCGCTCCAGAAATAATGTCATCCGTTCGTATGCCTGCAACCGGGCCGGTAAAATGGTTTCGATGCTGCGGGTACGGATCTCCAGTTTTTTCAGTTCAATTTCTTTTATGATGAACGATCGCACGGTGAGATAAACTGCATAGAGCACCAATGCAGCGGGGATCAGGATTTTTCCAAATTCAATTAATGCTTCCATGGGAATTAAATGAGATTCAAAGGTGTTTAATTTTTAGATATTTTTGACCGTTACTTCACAATATTAACACCCGATGTTTGAAAAAATTGAACCGGTTGGACTAACGCCAAGGGCCGCGGAAGAAGTGCGCAGGATTATGCAAACCAAAAACATACCAGCTGAGTACGGCCTGCGCGTAGGCGTACGCGGTGGTGGTTGTGGGGGAATGGCATTAATGATTGGCTTCGACAAAGAAAAACCCACCGATCTGACTTATATCCTTGAGGGCATTACCCTCCACATTGATAAAAAGCACACGATGTACCTGATTGGCAAGAAAGTAGATTTTTATGAAGGTGCCGATGCAAAAGGGTTTATGTTTGCCGAGCAGGAGAAATAGCTCTAACTTAGACAGTTATGAAATATAAACTCCTATTTCTATTTTCGATTATAGTACAAATTTGCTATTCACAGGATAATACTAGATTTAGTAAGGTAGATTCTGATGCTATCTTCCCAAATGGGATGAGTGCATTCTATCAAAAAATAAAAGAGAATCTGGTATATCCTCAGTCTGCCCGTATGAATGGTAAACAAGGCAACGTTTTTATTGAATTCACCATTAGTCCAGAGGGATACATCATCGAATCATCGGTAAAAACGATTAAAACATTTGACGAAGACTGTGCGAGAAGCGCAGAAGCTACAATAAAATCGATTAAAACTAAATGGACTCCAGCTAAATTAAATGGATTACACACAAGTCAAGTTATTGTAATACCCATAGTTTTTTCGCTCCACGATCCCTTCACAATTAATCCGTCTCAGAAAGCCGATGAAGATTTTTCATTTAACGTATATCATTTAACCGATGAAGTGTTTTCAATTAAGGCTATAGTCATACCAAAGACAGGAACCCCAAAGAAAAATGATTGGTCAATTTATTCTGATATGTCCATGACTCTGGAAATAGGATCAGTGTCTCCTGGGGATTCAGTAAAAGTTATTGGCTGGGGATCATGGCTATTTAAAATAAAGAGCGCTAACAACGAAGGTTATATCTCATGGCGAGCAATTGAAAGCAAAGAGGACTTGTCATTGATCAGAAAAAAAATTGAGTTACACTCAGTCGATATTGAAAAAAAACTTGCTCTTGAAGACAGTATCAAAACTATTCAAGCCATTCTAAATCGAGATAAAAATCCCATACCAATGGATTCTACAAGTAAGGTGTTTTTCAATATCTCAAGTTCAAAAAGTCATATGGTTGTTGGTGATTGTTCGGTTATTGAACTTGCTTTATATATAAGTCATAGAAACGATTTAAGATTGCAGTTTAATGATGTTTGGCCTACCCTTGAGCAAGTCCACTCCATATTAGCATCACTAAATTGTTGGCATTCGAATAATCACATATCAAAAATTAAATCCGAAGACATAACTCTCAATGGTCAAGATTATTCACGATATCTTATATTCTCAGGAAGTCTTTGTGCTATTGATTCCCGCAACATTACTATTCCTCCTCTAAGTCTTAATTTAATAAAGTATAAAGACTATTCAGATAAGGTTGGATCATTAGTATCATTAAAGTCCAAGCCTCTCATAATAAAAACTATCCCTCTTGATCAATCTATAAATTTAACTGCATCTGATTTTTATCAACCCATCGGAAATTTTACTTTAACTGATTCAGTTTATAAATCTTCCGATAACTCCTTCACTTACACTCTTGACATACAGGGTTCAGGATTTACCTTTCCACTTAAAGCCCCCACGATAGATTGGCCTAATGGCAAGGGGGTTTTGTTAAAAACTGAATATTCCGACACGATTATCAATAAAGGTTTGGTGTCTTCTAAGACTTTCCTCTACTCACTTTCTTTTAACAGCCCTGGAGTCTTTGATCTCTCGGAATCGATCAGATTTTCTTTCTACAATCCTATACTGAAAAAAGTATATACGCTTAAGTCCGATAAATCGTTAGACATTCAAAAAGGAGACATTCAACCGGCCACAACTGAAATTTATCAGAAGGATAAAATTATTGTAATGGATTTGTCTCAATCAATGATGATTGAAGATTACAGTCCCAATCGTTTATCTGTTGTTAAATCAGGAGTAGCCAATTTTCTCAAGGAGGATAAATCTTGTAATCTTGATGTAGTAATATTTGGTGGTCAGGCGCATCGCCTACGACCAGATATTAAAAATAAGTGTTATTCCATTTCCCAAATTCAGAATATAAATTTTGATGATGTTGAAAGGGGTACAGCAATTGGTGATGGGATTTTTTTGGGTATCCAGTTAGTATTAGAATCCAAAAAGGATAAAAAAATAGTAATTATTGGTGACGGTGATAATACCGCTGGACATCTTCCTATAAATGTTGCGATTAGGATTGCCAAAAAGAATGGAGTTAAAGTTTATTCAATAGGAGTAGGAAATTCAGGTCTTGTAGCGTTTGGAAGAGGTTTGGATGGTTCTATTAATTATGTTGAAAATACATTTTCTGATTCTGATCTCAAGAAGATTGCTACTGAAACAGGAGGTAAGTACTTCTGGGCTAAAGATTCTCAATCAATTAGCTCTGCTTTAAAGCAAATTTTCGAAGTAAACTAATAAGAAATTATAGAAGTATTTACTCAAATAATTTATGCCATTTCGATTTGAGTACAATCCCTACTTCAACAAGTTTTGGTAGTGCTTACCAAATAATGCTTGCCCCCAATACACAAAACCTAACCCCACACACAGACTCACACACAACCAATTTTTAGGTTGTAACGGCTTTATTGAAAAAGCTTGCCACGCACAGCGCCAGGCTTTGTCTAAAACCTTCCAATACAAATGGTAAAAGGCAGCCTCGCGTAAGAGGCGCGAAGGATCGGATGCATAGACCGTTTCCCAACCGTCTACAAATTTATCAAGGTCTTCTTTATTTTTTCCCTGAAGGCTATCCTGCCCAAGCGTTCTGCGCTGCTTCGATAAAAAAATAATGGTTCGGTCAATCATAGCAAACCTAAACGAAAATTCCTTTCGGGATTCGGATGTGCTTACAATCCGATAATAATAAAGTGGCTCGGCAATATTTACCGATGGAAACTGATCTACCACACGCGCGGCCAGGTCGGTATCGGCCATATTTTTTCTGAAGTAGAGCCGATAGAATTCATTCAACTCCAGTACCATGCGGGTTCTGAAAATTGACGTGGGCCCATGAAATTGCGGCTGTACTAAATTCGCCTCCCGAATGTGCGCATAATCAGCCGATAGTTCGAGTTTTCTTATCAGCACACCATTTTCATCCATAGCCCAATACGAAGTACCGCACATAGCTACTTCCGGGTTATGGTCAAGCAAGGCTATTTGTTTTTCAATGCGTGTAGGATGCGAAACATCGTCTGCATCGGTTATACTCAGGTATTCGGATTTAACGAGACCAACTAACTCGTTTACACAAAGTACCCGACCCCGGTTTTCATTAAAGTAAAATCTTTTAATCCGGCTATCCCGAAATAAATCAATTTTGTTGCGGGTGTTATCGGTTGACCCATCATCAATGATCCACAATTCAAAATCCGTAAACGTCTGGCTAATTAAACTGTTGACGGCTTCTTCAACAAAAGTTGTTGCGTTGAAGGCTGGCATGATGAGGGTGAGTCGGGGCATAAGGTTTACAACCTTTATTTGCGTTGAAAGTTAAGGTTGTAAACCTTCACGCAGAAACTAAATTAACTCCGATCCTTACTTACAGTAACTGTAGCCTTCTTGCATACTCCGCCAATGGGTGGATTAAATTTTGAAATCTGTACCTCCACACTTTGCGCTTCAAAAAAGGCTTCCAGCGTTCTGCTGGCAATGGCATACCCAACTGTTTCCAAAAGTTTGGAAGGCTTAGCCATTTCATCCTTCACAATAGCGTATAGATTTTCATAGTTAATCGTTCCGCTCAGGTCATCCTGAAAAGCTGAATCCGAAAATTCAGTTTGTACAACCACGTCTACTTCAAACTTATTTCCGGAAGAACGCTCGTGCGGATACACCCCATGATAGGCATGAAATTCAAGTCCTTCCAGCGCTACTTTACCTGTCATTGAATATCGTCAAAGAAAGAGCGTTGGTTTTGCTGCACGGAAGCCGTTTCGATGGTACTTGTTTTCGCGGTTTCGGTAATAACCGGTTGCTGTAACGATTTTTTAATCTCGCTTTCCAGTTCGGCATTCGGAAACAATGCTTTTTTGCTTTCGCGTTTAGCTAAGGCCAGGTGTTGATCAGGATCAAAATCACGTGAAGCTGATTTGGCGCGCTCTACGCGATCAAGCGTTTCGCCTGCCAATCTCTTTAAATCAGACAATAAGTTATCGCGGTGCAACTCTAAGGTTTTATAGTGCTGGCCAAGTGTTTTTAACCGCTCTTCCATCTCATCCAGCATTTGCCGTGAAAGCATCTCAGCTTCTTCAATCGTATTTTTTGCCTTTATTTTTGCTTCATTCATGATTGCATCAGCCTTCAGCTGATTCTCACGCAAAATTAATTCGGCCGTTTTGTTAGCCTGCCCGATTACGTTGGCCCCGGTATCTTCCGCAGTTTTTAAAGTTTTGAATAGCGAACTCTCTACCTCGCGTAATTTAGAAACTTCACGTTCGGTGGCTTCCGACTTAATGCGATGCTCCTTCATTTCATCCAACACACGCTCCCACTCTTGCGAAAGGGTAAGCAGGAATGCATTCACTTCATCTTTATCATAGCCCCGAAGTACTTTTTCAAAAGCTTTCTGACGGATTTCCAGTGGTGTAATCTTCATACGGACGTGGTTTATTACTAGTTTAAAAAATGGTGTCAGTTTAAAAAATGGCCATCAAAAGGTTAAAATATTGATAGCTATAACGTTAATCCACAGTCAAATGTATAAATTTTTGTTATAATTCCTCTAACGCGGTTGGAATTGAGCCCGGAAAGCGGATGTCCCAAACAGAAATAGTACGGTCATCGCTGGCACTTACCAGTTGGTTCTGGTAGGGTGACCACCACAATTTATTAACCGAAGTACCGTGCCCGGCATGGCGGGCCTTGTCAATTACTTTCAGCAGTTTCAGTTCGCTGGTTAGCCACACTTTTATTGATTTATCCATACTGCCAGTTGCAAAATATTTACCGGAAGGACTAAATGCGATATGGTTTATGGCAAATAAGTGAGCCACCACTTCGCCCGCTTGCGCGTAGCCAGAATTTACATCCCAAAGTTTTAGCCGTGCATCGCGTGAGCCGCTGATTAAAAAATTGTAATCGGGTGTATAGCTTAACGCAAATACAGAATTATCATGAGCGTTAAACTCGAATTTCAGCTTATAATCCTGTAAAGAAAATACCCGGATAAAATTATCACTAAAGCCCACAGCCACCTCACCCACTTTTGGATTGATGGCTAGCACACGCGCGTTTTTCCCGGACAGTGCAAGTTTTGTTTTAATCCGAAGGTCATTCCGATCCACCACTATCAACATGCCCTCGCCTGTTGCAATAAGAACATCATGGTTAGTTGTAACAATATCAAAAATGGCTGCCGATGTTAATTTCAATGAACCCACCTCTTGTTTCGATTGCCAATCCAAAAGATGAATACCCTCGTAATTGTGGCCGGCAATCAGCAGGTTAGATTCTTTATCGTGATGCAATGCATAAACGGAGTTGGGCAATCGTGCAATTAGTTCGCCCTGGTTAGGCTGGGTAAGATCCCACTTCACCACCATGCCATCGCCACCTCCTGAAAAGAAAACTGAATCTGAAACGGAGGGCGCCAGCGTATAAACACAATCATTGTGGCCGGTAAATACGTGCACCTTGCTAACCTGAATGGGCGACATGAGCGGTTAATTCAATTTTTTTACCAAAATTGTACGATTAAGCGAGAGAAACCAATGCCCTTGATGAAATTACAGAAAGACAACGCCCAAAGTGGTTGGGCCCTATGGTTTATCACCGAATCGGAAGAAGAATTGCAGCAAGCAAGTGGCGAAATTATTGATAACACAGTTGCCAGCTACCCCAAACGATTGGAGTGGTTAGCCGGCCGGGCTTTACTTAAAGAGTTGGTTGAAAATTGTGGCCTCAATTTTTATGGATTGGAGAAGAATGAGTTTGGTAAACCCTCGCTCCATAAACATCCGCATCATATTTCGCTTTCGCATTCTTACCCTTACGTAGCCGCTCAAATTGACTTGAAAACTGAGGTGGGCATTGACCTTGAACAGCCCAAAACAAAGTTATTGAACATTGCGCCCCGCATTCTGGCCACAACCGAACTTGAAGATGCCGGGCAGGATATTTTAAAACATTGCGTGTATTGGTGTGCAAAAGAGGCATTGTATAAATCGTATGGAAAACGTGGCCTTCATTTTGCAGATCATCTTTATGTAAAGCCTTTTAATCTGGCCCGAATGGGCGATTTGCATGGAACTATCGATATTAACGGCTTCACGCGAGAACTTCCGTTGCACTATCGGATCCAACCGGATTATGTATTGGTTTGTACTAAAATTTAAATTGTTATGAAGAATCTAATGGTTTTGATTTTGTTTCTGGTAGCCAATGTTTTGAGCGCACAGGAAATAAAAGATTTTTCGCTTACCAACACCCGGGATGGCAAGGTGGTTACACTTTCAGGTTTGGGTTCAGTAACCGGAGTAGCCGTGGTGTTTACCAGTCACGAATGCCCCTTTGATAATTACTATAAAGAAAGGCTGAAAGAGTTGACTTCGCAGTATGCAGGCAAGATTCAGTTTGTGTTGATTAACTCAAACCAGGAACCGCAGGAAAATGTGGAGCAAATGGCTATACACTACAATGACATTAACGTGCCTTACCTGGCTGATAAAGATCAGGTGGCGATGGAAGCTTTAGGCGCGCGCAAAAGCACCGAAGTTTTTCTGATTTCAAAAGCAGGTGGTAAACTGAATTTAGTTTACAACGGAGCGATTGATGACAATCCACAGGTTGCCAAAGATGTAAAACAGCAATTTTTAAAAGATGCGATTGAGAAATTATTGGCCGGACAAAAAATTGATGTAACCAACCAACGCGCTTCCGGATGCACCATCAGGAGTAAGTAATTCTCCTAGAAAGGAAATAAAAATTACGACCGCTTTACCACGGTAGCGCTGGCCTGGGCAGTGGGTAACACTACTAAATCAGCTATAACAACATGAGCTGGACGGGTAATTGCAAATAGAATTAAATCGGCAATATCTTCACCACGCAAAGCTTCCAGTCCTTTGTAAACACTGGCGGCTCTTTCCGCATCGCCCTTAAAGCGTACCAGCGAAAACTCTGTCTCCACCATACCGGGATGAATGCCTGTAACCTTAATGCCATGGGCATTTAAATCTATGCGCATGCCCTTTGTAAGTGCATCTACGGCAAACTTGCTGGCACAATACACATTACCATTGGCGTATACTTCTTTACCCGCTATGGATCCTATGTTGATGATGTGGCCTTTGTTGCGTTGTACCATTACCGGAAGTACCGCTTTTGTAACATACAGGAGACCCTTCACATTAATATCCAGCATGGCATCCCAATCTTCTACACTACCATTCTGAATAGAATCTAACCCATGTGCATTGCCGGCATTGTTAACCAGCACATCAATGTCTTTCCAATCATCCGGCAAAGAAGTAAGTTGAGTTAGTGTTTCTTTCTGATCGCGCACATCAAACGCCAGTATGTGAATCCGCGTAAGCGCGGCCAGTTCGGCCGATAGTTTTTGCAACCGCTCTTCTCTACGTCCGCATAAAATCAGATCAAAATTGTTTGAAGCCAGCAACCGCGCTGTGGCTTCGCCTATACCCGAAGTAGCTCCGGTAATTAATGCAATTCGTTTGGCCATAATAACACATTAGAAATGGTAAAAGATAAGCCTGAGAGCAGCTTACTGAAACACAAAATATACGGCAATGGTGTTTGTATTCAATCGCTGAATCGGGTCGCTGTAAATGCTGGTGTCAGTACCTAACATATTTACAATACCTCGGGCAAATCGAATTTCCTGTGAGAATTTGAACAAAGGAAAATAAAAATCGAACCCGATTCCACCTTCCAGTTGCAGGTTGTTCTTGCGAATATCCAGCACGGCAGAGGAAGCCTGAATATCGTTCTTACCCGATAATTCAAACCCAGGCGTTATACCGCCAATCATATACATGCGCACATTGCCTCTGCGCATCGATTTATACTTTAGCAGAAAAGGTATTTCAACATGCGTGGTTTCTACAAATTGTTGTTTGGTTGTTTCATCGGTGTAATTGTACTGAAGCCGATGCGTGTAAAAACCCGCTTTAGGCATAATACGCAAGTCCAGAAACTCATTTACCCGGTAGTTAACCAGAAAGCCCAACGAAAACCCGGGCGAAAACTCGGGCATCACAGAGTGCACCGTATCAAATTGCTGTGTAATAAATTTGGGTGCATACTTAACCTGATACGCGGTTGTGTGCAACCCGATCATAAATCCATAACTGATCAGACGTTCGTCATAGTTGGGATTATTCTGGCGCGCCCACTTAAATATTTGCGCCTGTGTTAACCAGGGCAGGCACACCAGCCCAACCACTACAATTATTTTGTAGCTGAGTACAGAGAACTTATTCCGAATGTGAGTGACTTGCATGCCGTTTGTTTAAAACCTAATCGGTTGAGTATGGTAACAAATTCTGGCCCATCGGGGAAAGCCTGCACGGATTCGGGCAAATACGTGTACGCAGCCTTATCGCGTGAAATCAAGCGCCCGATTTTAGGCAAAATGAATTTAAAATAAAAGTTATAGAGTTGTTTGAATGGAAAAGCGCGGGGTTTTGAAAACTCCAGCACAATCATCCGGCCACCCGGTCTTAATACCCGTTTCATTTCGGCCAGGCCGCGTTCCAGATTCTCGAAGTTGCGCACACCAAAAGCAACGATTACGGCATCGAATTTATTTTCCTCAAAGGGAAGATTTTCCGAATCGGCTAATCGCATGTCAATTATCTGATCGTAACCACGGGCCTTCATTTTCTGACGACCAACCTCCAGCATGCCTTCCGAAATATCTACTCCAATTACCTGTGTGGGTGAAAGTTTTAATGTCTCGATAGCAAAATCGCCTGTACCAGTGGCTACATCCAGAATCACTTTGGGGTTTCCTTCGGCCAGCATTTTAACAGCCTTCTTACGCCACCGAATATCAATGCCAAGACTTAAGAAATGATTGAGAAAATCATACTTGCCACTGATGGAATCGAACATGCGGGCAACTTGTTGCTTTTTGCCAGCATTATCTTCTTTATAAGGTACTACAGTCAAGATCGGAATGAATTAAAGGACCAAAAGTACTGAATTTAGGTATGCCAGATGCAAGCACACCTAACCGTACGGTTAAAAACAACCCTACAGAAATTTGGTTTCGGATTTATTTCGCAATCACCTTAAACTCAACCCTTCGGTTGATTTCGCGTCCACCGGATTCGTCATCGTTAGATACGATTGGGCGCTCTTCGCCATATCCAACTGATTTTATCCTACGCCCGGCAACTCCATTATTTGTGAGATAAACTCTTACGGCATCGGCCCGTTGTTGCGAAAGCTTTTTGTTGAAAGTATCGCTGCCCACATCATCGGTATGGCCACCAATTTCCACCTGCATCGATTGGTTCTGCTTCATCATGGTTACCATCATGTTCAATTCCTCGAACGACTCTTCCTGTAACGTAGCTTTACCAAAATCAAAGAATACATGTCGTAAAGCCGAAATTTCACCAATAGCAACTTTGCGCAGCAATACCCTGCGATTAACGGTTTGAGGTTCTTCCGTGGCCCGGCCTAGCATCACTTTTATGTTTTCAAAAATATAACCATCCAGTTCAACAGATACTGTGTACTCCTTTGGCACGGTTGACATAACCCCGAATTCAAACATACCTGTGCCTAAGCTGGCCGATCCAATAACGGTGTTGTCTTTGCCACGCATGCGGGCTGCAGCAGCAACGGGTTGTTTGGTCTCAGCATCAACAACTTCAAGTACAAACTTGATGGGTTGAACACCTTTTTTTTCTGGTATTTTGGCTGTTTCGGGAGCCTTTTCTTTTTCTGAGATCAGATAAATATCTGAATACCCCACCCCATCGTTACGCACAGATGAATAATAAAACCGGTTTGGGGTAGCAGTACCTACAATAAAAATATCATCGTCCGGAGTGTTAATCGGGTAACCCAGATTTTCGGGTTCTGACCATTCCCGTTTTTCCAAATTCATTAATGTGGCCTTAAAAATATCATAGCCACCCATGCCCTTTCTTCCTTTAGAACTAAAGTAAAGTGTTTTACCATCGTAATCGATGAAGGGCCCATCGTCATCAAACTCTGTGTTGATGCCTGGCCCGAGGTTGCGTACAATCGTCCACAATCCTTTTTTGTCCTTGATGCAAGAATAAATATCAATGCCGCCTAAACCTCCTGGTCTTTCGCTCGCAAAGAAAAGCATGGTTTCATCTTTATTGATGGTGATGGACGACTCCCGAAAGGATGAATTGATAGCACCCGGCAAGGGAACGGGCTTGGTCCATGTTCCATCCGGCTGACGCGTGCTGGTAAAGATATCGCCATCGCCTACACCATCCCGGTAAATAAACAATGTATTGCCATTTGGCGACAGGGCAATGTTAGACTCGTTATGCTTGGTATTAATACTAATCCCAATATTGGCTGCGGGTTGCCAACTGCCGCCTTCGCGTTTACTGACATAAATATCTTCGAAAGGGCGGTTGTCGTCACTTACGTTTTCGTTCAGGTTACCCTCGCGCCTGCGCGAAGTAAAAATCATTTCGGTTTCATCGGCATTTACAACCGGAGCATAGTCATCAAGTTCTGAATTAATCTCAGGTCCGATATTGGTAATCGCTATCGATTTTGCAGCAGCTACAAACTCTTTTCCATTCGCACACTCTTCCATTCTGCGATTCACTTCTTTTATATCAACACGGTCTTTACCCTTGTAGGTAACATTTTTATCTACTTTAAACCGGTACTTGGTATAAAACTCAATGGCTTTGTCAAAATTTAGTCCGTATTGATAGCTCAATCCTATCTGGTACTCCAGATCGAACCGGAAGTTTGGGTTTTGCCGATACACCCTTAGCAGATACTTTACACCTTGTTCTTTTTGAATGGTGCGAATGTGCATAATACCCGCTTCGGTATTCGCTTTTAGGTTGGTGGTATCAAAATTGGCTGCAATTACCATCAACTCACGGGCATCGTCTGCTGCGCGGGTGCTGGTCATTATCTCGGTGGCCATTTCGTAATATTGGCGCGACTGTTCTTTATCCTGCTGCTGTGCCTGAACAGCAAAACCAATTAACAGAATAATGAAAAATAAGTCCCTACGCAGGTGCATGAACATTGGGTGTTAGATTCCAGCCACTTAACCAGACCAAAATTTTTGCAAATTACCTAAAACCGGTTGCAACAAAAGTTACAAAAAGGCTAATAAGGTACCCATAAATTACATTTTAGTACTTTGCCAAACAATAGTAAATGATATGGACATCCTCCAGGCCGAGTTTGTGGTTAGTAATACTGATGTGAGCAAGTGCCCGCAGACCGATAAACCTGAATTTGCTTTCATAGGCCGATCGAATGTGGGCAAGTCATCGCTCATCAACATGCTTACCAATCGCAAAGATTTGGCCAAAACTTCCTCCACCCCTGGTAAAACCCAAACCATCAACCACTTTTTTATCAACAGAGCCTGGTACCTGGTGGATTTACCCGGCTATGGGTATGCTCAGGTAAGTAAAAACAGCCGCGAGGATTGGAGCCTCATGATTGATCAGTATTTTAAGAATCGCGATAACCTGTACTGCACTTTTATTCTGATCGACTCGCGGTTGGATCCGCAGGCCAGCGATGTAAACTTTGTTAACCGGCTGGGGAAAATGGGTATTCCGATTGCGCTTGTGCTTACCAAAACCGATAAAATGAAACAAAGCGAACAAGCCAAAACCCGGAATAAACTGGAACTTGAACTTCTAAAAACATGGGAAGAATTACCCCCAATTTTTGTTACCTCGGCCGAGAAAAAAACCGGGCGCAAACCCATGCTTGATTTTATTGAAACTGCACTGAAGGCAAAAAGGTAAAATCACTTACTTTTGCGCCCATTAAAATCTTAACAAATGGAGTTAACTGAAATTGCATCGATAAGCGGCAAAGGTGGATTGTTTAAAGTTCTTAAACCGGGTAAGGCAGGTGTGTTGCTGGAATCTATGGATGCTTCCAAAACCCGTATTGTAGCCAGCGCTACACAGCGGCTTTCTTTGCTGAGTGAAATCTCGATTTATACAACCACCAAAGAGGGCACGGTGCCGCTGGAAGAAGTATTGAAAAAAATCAACCAGGAGTATAAAAATGATTTGGGTGTAGATGCCAATTCTGATGGCAGCGAATTAAAGGCATTCTTAAAATCAGTACTGCCCACTTTTGATGAAGACCGTGTGTATGTTTCGGATATTAAGAAATTGGTGAAGTGGTACAGCATTCTTTTAGAACAAGCACCCAAAGTATTTACCGAACAGAAGAAAGAAGCCTGATCGATTAGAGACAAGCCTAAAGTTTAACATGAAAAGCTAAAGTCTGCGTGTTCAGGCTTTAGCTTTTTTGCTTTCTGCCTCAATAAAACTTATAGCTTTCAGCACCATATTTTTCGAGCCCACATAAAAGGGCGTGCGCTGATGCAAGTCTTTTGGTTTTAATTCAAGAATACGCCCCTGTCCATCAGAAGCAAGGCCACCGGCCTGTTCGGCCAGAAAGGCAAGTGCATTACACTCGTACATTAACCGAAGCTTCCCGTTTTTGTCTTTTGCAGTAGCCGGATAAATGTAAATACCACCTTTCAACAAGTTGCGATGGAAGTCGGCCACCAACGAGCCAATGTACCTGGCCGTATAATTCTGGTCTTTACAATACTGAATGTATTCGGTTACGGATTGTGCAAAAGAGTTGGCTGACCCTTCATTGATGGAATAAATCTTTCCATCCTCTGGCATTTTCATGAGTGCATGCGATAACACATATTCGCCCAGCGTGCTTTCGTAGGTAAATCCATTTACACCATGGCCGGTTGTATAAACCAACATGGTTGACGAACCATATAAAATGTAGCCGGCTGCTACCTGCTCGGCCCCGGTTTGCAAAATGTCTTCTTCTTGTATGGGTTTACCGATAGCACTTTTTCTTCTGTAAATCGAAAAAATGGTGCCGATAGAAACATTCACATCAATATTAGACGAGCCATCCAACGGATCGATAGCAATAACATAACCGCCATCATTATTTAAGTCCACGTACGATTCAGTTTCTTCCGAAACCAAGGCACACACTTCACCACCCTTGGTAAGTGCCCGCGTAAACCGGATGTTGGCCAACACATCTAATTTTTGTTGCTGCTCGCCACCTGAGTTTTGCGAACCCATTGCTCCCATGATATCAATCAGCCCGGCTTTGTTTACTTCGCGGTTCACCACTTTTGAAGCTAACGCAATATCCCGCAGTAGTTGCGAAAGCTCCCCGCTGGCATATTGAAACTGATCCTGGTTGTTTTTAATGAAGCGATCAAGGGCAGTGCCAATAGGTAACGCAATACGCGATGATTCCATAAAGCTGGACATAAGTGACGTTGTTTAGCCCAGTGTTTTTAAAAGTACATACGCAAAACACCTGGTTTGTCAGTTTGAGCCTGTTGCAGACTAATTCAATTCAGAACTAAATCGCCTTCGACTGGCTCGGTCTGACATAAAATTTGTGTTTTGCGTAACGTCCATTTGTAACTTCGGGCCGGTTTGTAAAACGCTTCAAATATAGCCTTGCAAACGTTTGAAATCAAAAAATTTGAGCTATGAAGGTTTTTAAGTTTGGGGGTGCATCGGTAAAAAATGCTGCCGCTATTCAAAATGTGGCTGCCCTTGTAAAAAATTTTGAGGCCAGCCAACTGCTGATCGTGGTTTCGGCAATGGGTAAAACCACCAATGCACTGGAACGCGTGGTTTTGTTAGCCCGCAATCAGCAGAATTTTGAAACCGTAATTCACGAAATACAGGACTATCACCTGCAAATCATACAAGAGTTGGGCATTACCGATGCCGATTTCAGAAATACTATTAACACAAAGTTTAGTGAGTTAAAATCACTGGCTTCACAAACTGAAGAATATGATCTGGTGTACGATCAGGTAGTATCGCAAGGCGAACTATTGTCTTCGTTAATAGTAAATCAATACCTGATTCAACAAGGTTTGCGTTCGGCCTGGATAGATGCACGCCACTTCATACAAACTGACAACACGTGGCGCGAAGGCAAAGTTGATTGGGAACAGTCGCGCAGAAAAATTCAGGGCTTAAAAAAAATTCTGCAAAGCCAATTGTTGGTAACGCAAGGATTTATTGGCGCCACTACCGATGGCAGAACCACTACCCTGGGGCGCGAAGGCTCGGATTACAGTGCCGCCATTTTTGCAGCTTGCCTTTCAGCTGAGTCGGTAACCATCTGGAAAGATGTTCCCGGTGTAATGAGTGCCGACCCCAAACGGTTGCCTCATGCTGTTGTGTTTGATGAATTACCTTATCAGGAAGCTGCCGAGATGACCTACTATGGCGCTTCGGTTATTCATCCTAAAACAATAAAACCCTTAGCCAATGCGGGTATACCCTTGCTGGTAAAAAATTTTGATAACCCTGCTTTACCGGGCACGCGCATTCACGACTGTAAAATTGATAAGCTGCCCCCGTTGGTTGTGTTCAAAGAAAATCAATGTTTGATCTCTTGTAAAGTTACAGACTACTCGTTTGTAAATGAGCATCAGATGAGCCACATCTTTGCCATACTATCGCAATACCAGGTTCATATAAATGTGATGCAAAACTCAGCCATTTCGTTTTCGATTTGTGTGGATTACCGCGAACCTAAAACATTGGATTTAATTCAAGCCCTGAGTAAAAATTTTGAAGTGTACTACAATACCGGGCTTACCCTGATAACGGTAAAAAATTACGATGCCACAACCTTCAATGAATATCGGCAAAAGCCCGGCATTCTGTTAGAGCAATCTTCGCGTTCTACTTTACAGGTATTGGTGCGTTTATAACTTCTTAGCCGATGTTACCTTAACATCTCACCTAAAGTCAGCCTGATTAACAGCCGTGTTTTCGTATAACATCAGCTGGTTTGTTTCAGGGATTCGATAAATACATCAAGCGTACGATCAAGCATTTCAAACACCTGTTGAAAATCGTGCATGGTACCATAATATGGATCGGGTACATCGCCAGACCCATGCGGATCGAACTCACGCATTAATTTTATTTTATGCAACTGCTTATCGGCATCGGGTAATCGCAATATGCCCCGCCTGTTTTGTTCATCCATGGCAAACAGAAAATCAAACGCTGTTAAATCTTGTGCTGAAAGCTGGCGGGCCTGATGCCAGATTTCCACCCCGTTTTTTTCTGCAGTTTTAATTGTACGCGGGTCGGGCTGGTCGCCAATGTGGTAATCGCCTGTTCCGCACGAATCGGCTGAAATACGATGTTGCAGATTCAGTTGCTTGATTTTGTGATTAAAAACAGCCTCAGCCAATGGCGAGCGGCAGATATTGCCCAAACAAACAAAAAGTACTTTCATTATCAGAATTTCAAGGATTTTCGAAGATGTGGTTGGGTGCTTACCCCAATTCCCAAAATTAAACTTCGGGCGGGGTTACTCAACAAACAGGTGCCGGTATATAACCTCGCATAGCACATTTTTTTATCCGCCTTTTGGTTAGATAAGACCGCTTCAAACGTGAGGCGGTCTTTCTTTTTTATCGCTCCCATAAAGTTTAGTTTTGCTTCGTTAACGATTGAACCAAACATTTTAAAATAACTATGGAACTGATAAAAGTAACGGAACAGAAAGAACCACACGTGGCGCTGATTGAACTAAACCGACCTAAAGAATTGAATGCATTAAATCCACAACTCATGCAGGAGGTGCGCGATGCTTTGATAGCTTTAGATAAAAATGATGCCGTGCGGGTAATTATCATTACCGGTAATGAACAAGCCTTTGCAGCCGGGGCCGACATTAAGCAAATGGCCGATAAGTCGGCTATTGATATGCTGTTGCTGGATCAATTCACTACGTGGGATCAGATTCGTAAAACCAAGAAACCTATTATTGCTGCCGTTTCCGGATTTGCATTGGGTGGCGGATGCGAGTTTGTAATGACCTGCGATATGGTGATTGCTTCGGAGACTGCAAAGTTTGGTCAGCCTGAAATAAAAATCGGAACGATACCCGGTGCGGGTGGAACGCAACGGTTAACCAAAGCGGTAGGTAAGGCCAAAGCCATGGAGTTGATCTTAACCGGTCGCTTTTTATCAGCCGAAGAAGCACACTTTTACGGATTGGTAAACAAAGTAGTACCTAAAGAAATGTATTTGCAGGAAGCTTTTACCCTTGCCAAAGAAATTGCACAGCTATCGCCTGTGGCTGTACAACTTGCAAAAGAATCCATTAACCGTTCGTTCGAAACGCATCTGGATGAAGGACTTACACTGGAGCGCAAAAACTTTTACCTCACGTTTGCTTCGGCCGATCAGAAAGAAGGCATGAAAGCCTTTATTGAAAAGCGGAAAGCTGAGTTTAAAGGGCAGTAATATACAAGCAGTAAACAAAAGAGGCTGTCTCAAAAGTGCAGTATGCTGTCAGGTTGAGCTTGTCGAAACCTTTTTCTGCTTCGAAATAGCCTTCGACAAGCTCAGGCTGACATTTGAAAGTAACTTTTGAGACAGCCTCTTTTGTCTTTACTTATCTGAAATTACTTACCGCACGTTAATACCAAAACCAACGGTGATAGTATTGAAGTTATCTTTTTGTACGGTGTAATCACCATGCAGCGTAATAACAGCCAATTTCAACCGAAGACCTGCTGTTGCACGCACCCCGCTGGCATCGGAACTTAATGTGATCGGATCGGTAACCGATGTTGTGGTGGGATATCCAAATTCATCCACATCATCAAACTCATAGGTACCCAGCATGGCAATTTTTGTTTTTGCAATATTATAGCCTATGCCTCCGTAAAAAGTAACAACAGAAAGTTTTTTGGAAATCAGCGCCTGAATAGTAGTGGCTGATGATTTAAATTCTGCCTGTTGATTGTTGCCAGCTGTTACATCAAGGTCACTGATCAATTTCATGCTGGTGTAACCCACAAAACCCGATAAATCAAAAGGAAGATTTTTAATACCGGGTATATATTGCTTTACATCGTGCATCACCCCTACTCCGAATAAATCAAACCTGGCGTCATCACCAATATTTACGGTAGGTACAAATCTGATTTTCAAATCAAAACCTTTTGGTAAACCAATACCCAGGTGCGCTATAGGTACAGGCATGGCTTGTATACCAATCTCCTTCTTTAAATCGGCACCACCTGCTGCTTCAAACTGTGCTCCCGTATTTCTGTTCTCAAAGGTTGGCGGAGTATTCGGGCCAAATATCGTAGGTACCGGGGCACTACCCGTGCCCGGTGTAACCGATACTCCATCAACACTTACCAGATCCACGCTTGTGAGTTGATTGTTATCGATTGTATAGAATAAATCTGAATCAGGTATTGTAACAGCTGAAACAGAGATTGTTAAATCCACACCAAATGATTTATGCGGTTTAGCGGTATTGTACCACCCCTGATTAAGCCCGTACCCAAATGCCTTAAGAGCGGGTTTGGTATAGCCATCCAACAGTTTAGTTGCATCCTGCAGACTTCCCGCCATCAATTCCTCTAATTCTCCCTGCGCCCAGGCACCAAAAGAACCTACTGATACTAAAAACAGAATAAGAATCTTTCTCATAGAATTTAAGTTATAAGTTGTGCAAGGTATTTAAATTATTGCAACCCAAGAATACCTGTTAAAATTTCTGATTTTAGAAGTGAATTAAACTATAATCCGGAATGCCTGGTTTAATCTATTAACGGGCTATGGATTACTAGTTGTTTCATCCATCAATCAGGGGTTTAGTAAGCGATTTCTGCCAGAATCTGGCAACTCCGCGTAAACAAGCTAAAAACAGAAAAGAAGAGGTAGCCACTAATAATTAAGGTGTTAGCAGTTTTTCCATATTAAGCTGTTTTATTTGCAGGAGAATTGGTGGGAAATTTGGAAAGCAATTAGCTAAAATTTTTATGGACATAGATTTTGTAGTTACCTGGGTGGACATGAACGATCCGAAATGGCAACTTGATTTTGCCAGGTATTCCGGGAAAATAGACAATACAAAAAACGAGGTAACAGAAGCCCGGTTCCGGGACAATGGTTTGCTTAAGTTCTGGTTCAGGGGCGTGGAGAAATTTGCACCCTGGGTAAGAAACATTCATTTTGTAACATGCGGCCAAAAACCCGCGTGGCTAAATACCGAGCACCCCAAGCTGAAGCAGGTTAATCATACCGATTATATTCCGAATCAATTTCTGCCTTGCTTTAACTCAAGCCTGATTGAAATATACCTACATAAAATACCCGGGCTGGCTGAACATTTTGTTTATTTCAACGATGACTTTTTTATTATCAATCATCTGAAAGAAGAACGATTCTTTACCAACGGAGTTCCGAATGATATTGCTTCCTTTCGGATGAACCTGGGGCTTTCGTTATGGACCAAGTGTTTAAAAAATAACATTGCTATTATTAATAAGCGTTTTAATAAAAAAGAGATTTTGAAACGCGATCACGATAAGTGGTTCAATCCAAAATACGGCAGCAAAGCAAGACTTACCCGGCTTCTACAACCTTATGATAAGTTTATAACCTTAAGAACACCGCACAATGCGCAGCCCTACACCAAAACTACGTATCAGGAAGTGTGGGATTATGCCGGTGCGGAGCTGACAGAAATGTCGAAGAACCGGTTTCGCAGTCCGCGCGATTATACGCAGGAGTTATTCAGAACGTGGCAAATCTGCCAATCGAATTTTGTTCCTTACAATACATATGACGATACCAAAATGTTTCCGTTGGTATTAAAGTCAGCCCAGGCTATAAAAGCAATCCGGGAGCAATCGTATAAACTTGTTTGTGTGAATGACAGCGAGTATATCCGAAATTACGACAAGACATTGAATGATGTTCGGTTAGCCTTCGAAAGCATTCTGCCTGAAAAATCGGCCTTTGAGTTGTAAATCCAAGTTACAATTTCTCCTGCAGCTTGTAACTGAATTTTTATTAGCGTTGAACAAGTTCTTTTTAAAGTTCTAAGTCATATTATGAGTTCATTCCAAGGACAAACAATCATTCTGGGGGTTCCAAAGTTATTCAATCTGGATAGTATGATTGAAGCAGAGCTACAAGCCGTTGGATTTACTACGATCAATATTTCAACACACACAAACACCTTTCGGTATAAAAATATTTTTCAACGGATTAAAAGTTTCATTGCCAAGAACGTTTTAGGAGTAAAGGAGTACAAACTAAAACTGAATTTTAATCTCTCTAAAGAGAGGATACTCACGGAACTTCAAAAAATCGACCAGGCTGATTACATACTTATAATCCGACCCGAAGTTTATCCTTTTGAATTTCTGAAAGAAGTGAAAAAAAAAGGAAAAAAAATGATTGGATATCAGTGGAACGGTCTTGATCGTTTTCCGGCAACTTATAAATACATTCCCCTGTTTGATCGCTTTTTTGTTTTTGATAGCCGGGATTTGGCAGTGGCATCAGTGCTTCCAATAACCAACTTCTATCCTACCACCATTAAAATGGAAAGCGGAATTCCGGAATCTGATGTTTTCTATGCTGGTAGTTTTGTCCGTTCCCGATTTAAAACCCTTAACGATATCGTTTCCAAATGTGAAAGCCTGGGGCTGGCCGTGCATTATCATGTATTCGCAAAGCGAAAAAAACATGTGGCCGGAAGTACCATTACGACCACCAAAACGATTTTGAGTTACCAGCAAAATATTCAATATACCTACCGTACAAAAATACTCCTCGATATAAAAGTTGCTGAGCATGACGGACTTTCATTCCGGGTATTGGAATCAGTAGGATTTGAAAAGAAACTCATCACTACAAATCATCGTGTGCATGAATATGATTTTTACCACCCCGATAATATTTTAATTTGGAAGGATCAGAGTTTGTCTGAATTAGAAAATTTTATCAAAAAACCCTATAAAAAATTACCCACCATTATTAAAGAAAAATACAGTTTTAAAAACTGGATTCACTATGCATTGGATTCTTCCGATTATACACCTATATCCCTGCCATAATAAGCCGCCCTTTTAAAAGGAATCCGAACTGCCGCTCCTATTTTTCAAATAGGGATTTTTCGGGAAATAACTGTTCTAAGAAAGGAATTATTTTTTCACGCTGCTCACTTGTTACCCGCTGGCTGTCATTTAAGCAGAATAACTTTGGATGATACGTGTTTATATATTTCATAAAATCATGTCGATGAATGAGTATCCTGCTTGATTCACTTCTCCCCACGTATTTTAAGTGTGCATGGCCAATTGCCAGTGCGTAATATGAAAATGCCGATCGGTGTAAATCCCCGTATGTCCGGATTCGGTTCACCTGTGATTGTTTCACTTCGTTAGCAAAAATTTTTTCCACAGCTTCAGTATAATCCGCCTTGCTATAAGCATCAATATTATGATGTGGAACACCTGAATAATACTTGCCAAATTTGCTTTCTATCGTCAAAGCTCCTTTATATACTTTATGGGCATATTGCCCCAATTTCTTTCCAACCAGAAATTTCAAACGATAATGCCATTTACCAAAAGGCTTTCTTTTTAACCTTACTATCGGATACCCATCATCATGGAAAAAAAAATCAGGAGAGAGTACTGCATTAAAAAACAAGTCATCATTTGAAAGTAGAAAGCGATCAGATAAGCCAGGAATCTTGTGTATAAAGTACTCAATAACACTTGAGTTAAAGCACGGCAAGATCTGTGCAGGCATAATTTCCGTATGGTCTACCAGTTGAATTTTAGGATGCGTTTCATCAAGCCATTCCGGTTTTTGATTGTCCGTGACGATGTAAATTTTCCGAATCCACGGAACATTTTTCGAGGCTGACCGCAGTGCGTATTTCAACTCATCATTGCTGATGTAACGCCCCAAATTGTTCTGCTCAGAGTTGTCACTTAACTGACCCGTAAAAAGGCGTTTCTTTTCTTGCCATTGTGGGTCGCTTCCATTCACCCACAGGTACACTAAGTCCGTTAATCTATCGTGAATGTCCATGTTATTGCCATCAAAAATAAATAACTAATTAGTTGACTACCGACCGCGGGTTTAATCCGAATATCTCTTTTACCTTAAAACGAAAGTATTTCCATGCGAAATTTTTTCGATGAGCGCCCAAATTGTATATCCACTTACAATTTCTGACATCCTGTTGCAATACTTCCGGCTTAAACCCTGTTTTCCAAAGAATATAGTAGAGACTAAGCTGGTCTCTTCTACTACCGGACTGAATCTCGTTCCACCATGCTTCCATTATCCGTATAACGGAAGGGTCATGATGCTTCCGGATCAAAACACTATTAGTACTGAGGCCGTAGTTAGCCGGAAATCCTTCCTTTCGATATTGATCGATCTGTGCCTGCATGACAAGAGGATCATCTTTGTACACACCATTCTTTTCTCCAGCCTTTAAGATCGCGTTTAGCTCTTCATAAATACACTTACGGTAATGACGAAATAGTACCAGAGGTGATCGATCTAGTGATTCCAGAAGTTCCATAGGATTATGCATCACCATCAGGTTTCCATCTATCCAAATACTGGTCTGATAGTCTTGCAGGAATCGGTGTGGAAGAATTTTGTATTCCTTTGCATTTCGGTTATCATCGCTGAACTTTCTTTTGCATTTAACTACCTTCCACGACTTGCTTTTAAAGTTCTGATCAGTAAAACATACAAAATCTACACCCGGAAATTTTTTCTGCGGGATAAGACCATCATAGGATCCAAATATAGCGGTGTAGATAACAATCCGATCCATACTTCGTCAACACAATGAAATCTGTAGTTTACCAGTGGTGGAAGTCATCTGATGGAAAGGAATTTTAAGCGCTGTATTAAATAAGTACAACTTCGCTTAGATTTAGTTTTTTGCATACAAAAGCGATTGCATGGAGAAATTTTTCCATTTTGAATTGTCTTCTGTTTTCAAGAACACATTCTTACCAAATATTTTATCCATTACTCTGCAGTACAATCGTATCAATGACCGGATTTTTTTGTTACCGTGTGTATACAATTCCCTCCATACTACAGGGTGCGTATAGAGTGCTTTTACTGGTACACCAAAAAATTTGTCGCACAATTGCCTTAATTCTGATGAAAAGAATTCTTGAACATGCATGGGATCTTCCGGATATTCTGAAATACGAATTGGCGTAGTAATAACTACATGCCCCCCAGGTTTAAGAACACGTTTTATTTCCTCCAGCATCAATTCAGGTTGCTGGAGATGCTCAATAACATCCGCAAGAACGACATAATCAAAATGATTTTCAGGGTAATCAAAACTATAGCCTTTTGAAACCTTAAATGTTCCTGAATACTTATGCTCGGCAAACATTTGCTTACAGTACTCTACTCCAATTTCGGAAGGCTCTAAACCAACAAGCTTACAAGAAAAGAGTTTATAAATCAGTGCACTCAAGGCACCATCACCGCAACCTACCTCAAGTAGTTCAGAATCTTTTTTAATACCGCCATCCTTGAGTAATTGGATAACAATATCATAACGACCCCGCAGAAAACTATTCACCTTGAAAACACGTCCAAAATAATTTTGCCAGTGATAGGCACCATGCTGTTTGTATTTTACAAAATCAATTTCTTCCGCCATAAATCTTGTAATTTTCGAAGCAAGATGTCAAAAATTATAATCGAAATCTAATTTCTTATAGCTCTGATATTAATAAATAATTTTGTAAGAACTTTGCACGAAATTACTGCCTCTGGAAGAAGGGGCGGTTAGGCAAGGAAATTTACTGTTAACTTATAGACATGCCGTTACGCCACATCACTTTAGCAGAAAGCAGAACCCCGCACTCTTTATGAAAGGCCTCGTTGTTCGATCTACTGGCTCCTGGTATGAGGTGCGCCTTGAAACCGGTACAGTTTTACAATGCCGAACACGCGGTAAAATTCGCCTGGAGGGTTACAAAGAATCTAATCCAATAGCAGTTGGTGACTATGTGGAATTGGATGATTCTTCAAAAGATGGAATAATAACCAGTATCTACGAGCGCAAGAATCATATTCTCCGGCAATCGGTAAAAAAGACGGGGCATGCCAGCGTATTGGCTGCTAACATCGATCAGGTGTTAATTCTGGCTACACTCAAACAACCACGCACCTCATTGGGTTTTATCGACCGTGTTTTAGTTTCGGCCGAATCCTTTCGCATTCCACAACTGATTGTTTTCAATAAGAAAGATTTGCTTACCGAAAAAGAGTTTGCAGAGCTCGATGAGTTAACACGCTTATACCAAAGCATCGGAGCCAACGTATTACTAATTTCTGCCGCTCACGATGCCGGGGTAGAGACTGTGTTGTCGGCTCTGCAAGGGAAAGTTACCCTGGTAGCCGGACACTCCGGTGTGGGTAAGTCAACACTACTAAACAGATTGGTGCCGCACCTTAATTTGGCTACGGGCGCTATTTCCGATTTCTCTGAAAAAGGAACACACACCACTACATTTGCAGAAATGTTTCAGGTTAATGAAACAACTTCTATTATCGACACGCCCGGAATTAAAGAATGGGGATTGGTAGATATGAATGCGCAGGAAATTTCGGACTACTTTCCGGAAATGCGCGAGCTGAGATTAGCGTGCAAGTTTGGCGCCCGCTGTTTGCACCTGAACGAACCCAAGTGTGCTGTGTTAGATGCAGTTGAATCCGGAACGATTGCTGCCAGTCGGTATAATAGTTACGTAAGTATGGTTACGGGTGAGGATAATCGGAAATAATACAAACCTTCAGCGGGTTCAATTTTTTTCTGACCACATGCCGAACAGTATTTTCCTTGCAGCGATTCACCGCAATTTGGGCTGGATGGATTCGAGCAAATTCATAAAGAACGGTTACGGAGCCAAAGTAGAAAAAAGTTAGCTACCATCTTGAAATTAAGAAGTCTAAGATTCACCTTCATCTCATAAATAATTCTTGAACTCAAGGCTTTTCGTTCCTCTTCGTTTCTATTTAATTGCCGGGTTTTTTCACAAACCTGAAATGTAGTCTTCGAATGTGAAGATCTGATTTTGAATTGTGAGCTGGACAACGAACCATTCACCTTTGTTTTTCTGACCAACACTAACGGAGTATACACGTACTGATACTTGCGCGATGACCGTATCCAGAAATCAAAATCTTCGTAAGCGAGTGTTTCATCATAACCACCCAGGTAATCGAACACTTCCCGAGAAAACATCATGGTTGGCGAACAAATAAAAAATCGCTCAATCAATACTTTATAAATATCGCCCGAGGGAATGGTGTGATGGGGAAACCGATCGGAATGTAAACTGATTTTAACACCCGATTCATCTACGTGTTCAGCATCAGAAAAAGTTACGCCAGCCTGAGGTGTTGATTCAAGCACCTGCACGCCAACAGCAACCCGTTCCGGTAACAAAACATCATCGGCCGAAAGATCGATTAAGTACTTTCCCCTTGCCAGTGCGGCTGCTTTATTAAACGTTTTGCAATAACCGATGTTGGTACCATTCAGCAACAGCACCGTTTGCGGGTGCGAGGCTATCCATTGTTTGATAATTTTAGGGCTGCCATCGGTGCTGCCATCATCAATAACAATCAACTCGATGGGCTGATAGGTTTGTGCGACAACCGAATCCAGAGCTTCGGTTACAAACCGTGCCTGATTATAACACACACAAATTACCGATACCAACGGTTGGTTCATGCGTAATTTTTTGTAAACGTAAATTTAGGAATGGTAAGCGCGCCTACACTTTGTTTAAAATGCAGTAGCGACTTGTTTACCTCGTTATTTACCATAGACGTACCCAGGTCGATCAACTTTACCTTTTCTTTTGAAGCTTCTGTATAAATACAACTGAGCAAATGTACCACCGGACTAACCTTATTATATATAGCGTTGTGCGCATAGTAAAATGTGTACCAGATTTTTTCGCTTACGCGAATTACAATCGCGGCTGCAGCCAGACCGGTTTCAGCTTTTAAACTGAAAAACAAAAAACTATCAGGCAATACTGAAAGTATTCGCTTTAACTCTCGCCACGATAGTGAAAGGTTTTGCTTACGGGCTTTTCGGCAGGTTAGTATAAAATCATAAATGGACTTGAATTGATCGGGGCTGGCTTCCGTAAATGAAAATAATTTTGCCGCCTTCACTGCTTTTTGCCGTTCTGAAATTTTCATTCTTGCCGTAAGCGGACTCTTATTCACTGTTATTATGCTGGCCACCTCACGGGTAAGTGTAAACTTTTGTTTGCGTACCAGCACTTCATAAAGTTGCGATGACTGCGGAGCCTGATACAACACCGGCCAGCTTTTAATGGTAAACTGTTTTATTTTTTTTTGCTTTAAGGTTGCTTCAATAAAGGCGAAAAATCTTCCAAGTGTAACCGTACTTACTTTGGTATACAGCTCGCACGAACCAAAAGGCGCCCGCACAGGGCTTGCTGCTACTTTACGATTTATGTTTACACAAATCCGCGTACAGACTTCAGCCTGGGGTCCAATCAATTCAAATACTAACCAACCTTTAGGCGATTGAAGCAACAGGTGCGCAGGTGTATTGTAGAGGTACAACGCATCCGGAGAAAATGTTTTTGTTAATAAACGTTGCGAAAAGGAATACCCGGCCATCAGGCTTTGGTTTTTACTTTGGCCCAATCTTTAAACTGCCAGTACACTAATCCTGTTGTTAACTGGTTGCCTTGCACATCCAAGATTTTTATTTCGCACGGCACTACAACTGCCTCTTGCGATTGAAGCGGCTTCACGATTTTTTCTTCAATCCAATCCTTCGAAATGGTAAACTCGGCTGTGGCGGCCATCTTTCCCTGGTAGTGGTAATTCATTTCCAATCGTTGCATAATGATGCGGTACTTCTTCATACCCAGCGCACTCAATAATAAAAATCCGGTAGTAAATTCCGACAAGGTGGCTAATCCACATGCATGTAACCCCCGAATGTGATTGAAGTTTCTGCGCTTGTAGGGAATACTGGTTTTGAGCCGATGCTCCTCCAGTTCCACAATCCGAAACCCATGCGGTTTGTTGAAGGGAATCATCCGGTCCAGGGCCATATTCAACAACCAGAGGTAAAAGCCCGAATGTCTTGCCTTTATCAGAATCTTATCGGCTTGCAGCATAATGTTTAAATTTTACTCACGATTTACGATTTTTTATACACATAACCGGAAAGGCGCGATAAATCCTGTATGGCCAAACCACATAATTATTATCTTACAGGCTTTTAAAACTGCTCAATGCCGGAACTTAAAAAACCTTCCTTCCTTCAGGCGCTTATTCCCATCGCCATTCTGATTGCGCTGCTTACCCTTAATGTAATTGTGTTAGGCAGCGATGCAATTGCCGGAGCTAATCAGATTGCTTTGTTATTAGCCTCAGGTGTTGCCGGTATTATTGCCTTTCGGTGTGGCTTTACCTGGCCCGAAATTGAAGGCAGTATTGTGAAGAGCATCAGCTCGGCTATGGGTGCCATGCTGATATTACTAACCATTGGTTCACTGGCCGGCACCTGGTTACTGAGCGGCATTGTGCCGGCAATGATTTATTATGGTCTGAAAATTCTCAACCCTACTATTTTTCTATTTGCTGCCTGCGTGGTGTGTTGTATAGTTTCATTGGCTACCGGAAGTTCGTGGAGTACAGTGGCCACAGTAGGTATTGCCCTGTTGGGAATTGGCAAAGCGATGGATATTCACGAAGGCGTAATTGCCGGAGCCATTATTTCGGGTTCGTACTTTGGTGATAAAATGTCGCCTTTGTCTGATACCACCAACCTGGCACCGGCTATGGTGGGTACCGATCTTTTTACGCACATCCGCTATATGATGTACACCACATTTCCCACACTGGCTATAACGCTGATTATATTTTTTGTATGGGGTTTTACTTTAGATACATCCGGTGCACCTACCGACAGCTCTGCCGTTTTAACAGCCATTGACTCGCGCTTTAACCTGAGCCCGTTTTTATTTATTGTACCGGTATTGGTTATCGTTATGATTGTGAAGAAAGTGCCGGCTTTACCTGCCCTGCTGGTAGGTGCGTTATTAGGTGGCATTGCCGCTATCATTTTTCAACCCGATCTGGTTGTAGAGATTTCCAAAGTGGATGGAAATTTTGCAAAAGCGGCTTTCATTGCAGTAATGAATTCCATGACTACCACCATCAACATACAAACAGCCGACCCGATGATAAGCGAGTTGCTTACCGCAGAAGGTATGAGTGGCATGTTAAATACCATCTGGCTGATTTTATGCGCCATGATTTTTGGCGGTGTAATGGAATCGGCTGGCCTATTAAAAATTATTGCTGAAAAAATTATTCAGTCTGCGCACTCCACCGGTTCGTTGGTTGCTTCTACTGCTGCCACGTGTATTTTCTTCAACGGCACAGCCTCCGATCAGTATATGGCCATTGCCGTGCCCGGCCGCATGTTTGCCGATACCTATCGCAAACGCGGACTAAAACCCGAAGTATTAAGCAGAACCCTGGAAGATTCCGGAACGGTTACTTCGGTATTGATACCCTGGAACACCTGCGGGGCTACACAGTCCAGTGTTTTGGGTGTGGCAACGATTGCTTATGCTCCCTATTGTTTTTTCTGCATCATCAGTCCGCTCATGACGGTGCTGCAGGCCTATCTCAATTATAAAATCCGCAGGCTGGATGCCACCGAAAAGTAATTTACCGCTTACCATTTCGCACGAAGAGATAAACGAACTTCCGCTTGGGGCGTTTGCCGGCAAGGTGATGATTATCACTGACGACAAACTATTGCCCCGTGTATTTGATGAAGTACGCGAACATAAAGTGGTAGGGTTTGATACGGAAACCAAACCGGTGTTTGTGCGCGGCCATCAAAACAAAGTATCGCTGCTGCAAATTGCCTTGCCCGATAAAGTATTTTTAGTGCGGGTAAAATTTACCGGTATGCACACGCCCATCCTTAAGTTTCTGGAAAGTGATGAGATTCAAAAAGCAGGCGTGGCTTTGCGCGATGACATTAAAGCGTTGCAACGTTTAAAACATTACGATCCTGCCGGATTTATTGAACTGGCCGAGATGAGTAAGCAAGCCGGCCTTCAGGTGGAGAGCGTTAAAAAACTAACGGCATTACTACTCGGTTTCCGGATTTCAAAAAGTGCGCAAACCAGCAACTGGGAAGCTGACGTGTTGAATGAAAAGCAAATCAGTTATGCCGCCACCGATGCCTGGGTTTGCCTGGAGATCTATCACAAACTGCAGAGCCTGCTTAAATAAGTGGTCGAAAAGTATTCTAATCTGTAAAGCACATCGCTGTTTTTTGCCGTTTGTAAAATCATAGCAGAAAGCTGTTACTCCCTGTGCTATTTTTCTTCTTTGCAATCTAACCGCATTCTGCTATGAGAACCCTGTTTTCTTTTTTTATGATGATGGCATGCTTTGTCGCCATAGGTCAACAAAAGCCTTTAACTATTAAAGACTATCCGAAATGGAGCCGCATTGTAACGCCAACGCTATCGAATGATGGCAAGTGGTTTGCCTACGCCCACCGGCCCAATGGAGGTGATGATACCTTGATCATTAAAAATCTGGATGCCGACAAACAGTACAAGGTAAAGTTTGCTCAAACCCCACGCTTTTCTGAAGATAGCAAGTGGGTTACCTACATCACTAAACCATCTAAAGAAGAAGACAAAAAACTGAAAAAAAATAAAAAGCCTGTGTTTAATACCGCCTGGGTAATGAATGTAGCGAGTGGTGAGAAGTATGCGGTAGAACGAGTTGAGTCTTCAGCGTTATCAGGAGGTTCGACTTACTTTGCTGTGCTCCGTAAAAAACCAACCGAAGACAACTCCAAACACGAAGGCAAAGATCTTATTCTGCGCAAACTTGCCGATGGCAGCATAACCAACATTGGTAATGTAAGCAACTATGCCTTCAATAAGAAAGGAACCTTGCTGGCTTATACCGTTGATGCCGATGGAAAAAGTGGCAATGGTGTTTATCTTTTAACACTGGCTACGGGCGAGTTAAAAACACTTGACACCGATACCCTGAAGTATGAAAAAATCAGTTGGGATGATGACAACGCCTTGCGAAAAGATTGGAGCACGAAAGGCAAAAGCCTGGCCGTATTAAAGGGCAGCTCCCGCGACACTACGCTGCATAAAATCAATGCGTTGGTTGTGTTTACCAATGTGGGTACGCCCGCTTACAAAAAGCAAACCTTCACTACCCAAAACCTGAACGGGTTGCCCCAAGAAATGATCATAAGCGAAAATCGCGATTTAAGTTTTAGTGAAGATGGTACTTCGGTTTTCTTTGGTGTACGACCGCAGGAAAAGAAAATAAAAATGAGTAAAGACACCATAGCGAATGTAGATGTGTGGCATTGGAAAGACGATTACATTCAATCGGTGCAAATGCGCAGGGCCGAACAAAACAAAAAGTTTACGTTGCTTTGTGCGATAGACATTATTAACGGAAAGTTTTCTAAACTGGCCGATGATGCTATGCGCCAGGTTACGGTGTCGCGCAGTTCAGCGTATGCCATTGGGCGCGATGAGAAACCTTACCTGAATGATGTGAACTGGGGTGTAAGTCCGGCTGATTTATACCGCGTAAATCTGAAAGATGGTTCCCGGCAGCTCTTTGCTAAAAATGTAAATCGTCCGTTGGGCGGTTCGCCCGATGGCCGTTATTATCTCTATCAGCTCGACTCCAGTCTGCATGTAGTAGATCTTACAACCAACAAAGTAACCAATGTATCCAAAGCTGCTCCGGTAAAATTTATGAATATGGAACATCCGTATCCACATGAAAAGCCGCCCTTTGGAGTAGAGGGCTGGACAAAAGATGGTAAGGGTGTTGTGGTAAATCATAAATACGATTTGTGGTTGCTTTCGCTTGATGGCACCAAAGCCACCAACCTAACCGGTGGCCTGGGCGACAAACAGGAAATTCGTTTTACCTATGTTGCGCTTGATCCAATGGAAGAATTTATCGATCTGAAAAAACCGGTAACACTTTATGCGTATGGCGAATGGACCAAAAAGACGGGCTTCTATTCGCTTGCACCCGGCAAAACTCCGACTGCCTTTATGTATGAAGACCGCGCCTTTGGTACTCCCACAAAAGCCTTGAATGCCGACCGGATTGTTTTCAACAGCCAAACCTTTGTAGACTTTCCGGATTATTATGTGAGCAACACTGCGTTTGCCAACATTAAAAAAATTACCGATGCCAATCCACAACAAAAACAATTTGCGTGGGGCAAGCGGGTGTTGATTGACTACACCAACAGCAAAGGGCAAAAGCTACAAGGCACCCTTACCCTTCCCGCCAATTACGAACAAGGCAAAAAATATCCGATGGTGGTTTACTTTTATGAGAAGATGAGCCAGACCCATCATCTGTACTCCATGCCCGTGTTTGACGATCGGCCACACATGTCGTTATACTCCAGCAATGGCTATCTGGTATTTCAACCGGATAACGTGTATGAAGAAGGTAAACCCGGAACCAGTTCGTTGGACTGTGTAACCTCGGCTGTAAAGAAAGTGATTGATCTGGGGTATGCCGATCCAAAAAAAATAGGCTTGCAAGGACATAGCTGGGGCGGCTATCAGACTTCATTTATCCTAACGCAGACCGATATGTTTGCTTGTATTGTAACAGGCGCACCGCCAACCAACTTAGAAAGTTTTTACAACAACATCTACGGAAGTACGGGTACCAACCATCATGGTATAATGGAAATAGGGCAAGTGCGCATGGGCCGCAACGCAACCCCGTGGGCTGCACGCGAGGCATACCAACGCGAGTCGCCTATGTTTCATGCACCCAAAATTAAAACACCGTTTATGATTCTGCACGGCACGGCAGATGGTGCGGTGGATTGGGGACAGGGTTTGGAGTATTACAATGCTGCGCGCAGATTAGGCAAGCAGGTAATCTTTCTTTCGTATCCGAATGAAGGCCACCATTTAGCAAACGAGGCCAATCAAAAAGATTTTCTGTTGCGCATGCAGCAATACTTTGATCATTATCTGAAAAACCAGCCACAACCGGGCTGGATGGCAGAAGGTATTGCGCACATTGATAAGAAATACGATCGCGCGGAGTAGAGGGTAGTACGTTATCAGCCTGAGCTTGCCGTTTTCGAATCGTCTACGGCAGGCTCAGGCTGATGCGTTTGATTCAACTTCTTCAAAGTGTATGGCATGCCCCAAAGCCTTTAGTAATTCCAGTCGCTTTTCAAAATCATCGCGCTTGCGCAGCGAAAGATTTATTATCATAAAACCAGCATCGGAAAAATTTTGATGCTGAATTTTCAAATTAAATTCTTTTACTAAGGTCATTACTTCGGGAGTGCTGCTGTAGGCATAGCGAATGTGAAAGGTGCAGGTAACTTCACACGTTATAATTACAGCATTGGCAACCACGCTGGCACTGGCCGCTTTATAGGCTTGCACCAATCCGCCCACGCCAAGTTTTGTTCCGCCAAAATAGCGCACCACCACAACCAGCACATTGGTAAGATTATGTGCGCGAATCTGACCGAGAATCGGATCGCCTGCGGTATGATTAGGTTCGCCATCATCGTTGGCGCGGAACCTTGATTTATCGGCACCCAGCATCCAGGCATAACAATGGTGTGTGGCATCAAAATATTTTTTTCGCAATGTGGACAATTGCGCTTTAATGTCCGATTCTGAACTAACCGGAAACGCGAATGCTAAAAACCGGCTGCCCTGCTCTTTAATCAGCGTTTCGGCCGGAACTTTTATGGTTTGGAAAGAAAATACGCGGGACTGCAACGTAATACCTGCTTTTTGCGTCCTAAAGAAAGTAAAATCAAACTCCTAATAAAAAATTCAACCGCAGGCAACCTCTTAAAAATCCGGTTGTCATTAACGCACTAATCAAAAACAGATATGAAACGCATTGCTATTACCCTCTTGTTTGTTTTCGGCTTTGTACTGGTTTGGGCTCAAACCAAAGAAACCCGAAACGTTGACACCTTTACCAAATTGAATTTCCGTGTTCCGGGCAAATTATACCTGCGCCAGGGCAACGAACAAAAAGTTGTGCTGGAAGGTCCGAAAGAAGTGTTAGAAAAAATTGAGACTGAAGTTTCTGGCGGTCGGTTGAGTATTGGTCGCGAAAGCGAATGGCGCTCGTGGAACTGGGATAGCAACGATAGGATTGTTGTTTATGTAACGGTAAAAAATATTGAAGGCATTAGTGTGAGTGGTTCCGGAAACCTGATTGGTGAAGGCGTTATTAAAGCGGGCGATCTGGCTTTGGCAGTAAGTGGTTCGGGTTCGATGGAAATTGAAGTGAATGCATCGGGTTATATGGAAGCTAATGTGAGTGGCTCGGGCGATATTCGCGTGAAAGGAAATTGCCGCGCGTTGGAAAGTAAAGTAAGTGGTTCGGGTAAAGTAATGTTAGCTAGTGCGATTACCGAACGCGCAGAGATGAACGTGTCGGGCTCGGGTAGAATTATTGCGAGTGGTACAGCAAAAGAAATTCGTGCTACTATTAGTGGCTCGGGCGAAGTGCAGGCTGCGGAGCTGGAAGTTGAAAAATGTGAAGTGCGTATTTCCGGCTCGGGCGATGTGGAGATTAATGTGAAGCAGGCACTGGATGCAACCATCTCGGGTAGTGGAAGTGTTTCGTATCGCGGAAACCCCAGCCAGGTAAACAGTCACGCATCGGGAAGTGGCAAAGTGCGGAAGATGTAAGCGTTTGATAGTTGAATTTTTAAAAACAATGCCTCCTTAAGGGAGGCATTTGTTTTTTCAGTGATTTTACTTGATTATATTGAGTTAATGAATCCGGATAAAATAATACTTGAGCCACTGAAACACCGGGGTGCAAATTGCATTGCATTTAAGCCCGGCTTAACCGGCCGTGTGTATGACGTGATGCGCAGATTGCCGGGTGTATTGTTTACCAAAACACATAACCGATGGTATGTGGTTAACGACAAGCCAGCGGTTTTCGGAACGATTTTTAATTTTTTTAACAAGGAAAAAATTTTGGTGGACTACTCCAGTATAAAAAAGGAAGGAGTAATGTTAGCACAACCAGAAGGTGCAGATTCTTTAGAGGCTACTGAGCAGCACGAAGCACTTTTGGTAATGGCGAAGAAGCTTAGCTTACGCGGCTATGCTGCCAATACCGCTAAAACCTATTTAGAGCAGTTTAAACTATTTCTAAGGTTCTACCACACCTATGCTCCGCAGGATTTGACAGAGCCCGAAATTTCGAATTATCTATTGTACCTGATCGACAAAAAGAAGATTAGTAAATCTACCCAGAACCAGGCTATAAATGCTATTAAGTTCTACTATGAAAAAGTGCTGGGTCAACAAAAAAAGGTTTATTTTCTGGAGCGGCCCTTTAAAGAAAAGCGATTACCGCTGGTTCTTAACCAGGACGAAGTAATTTCTATTTTCGGAGCTGTTACCAATCTGAAACATAGTTTAATGCTGATGTTGATTTATTCGGCCGGATTGCGCAGAAGTGAATTAATCAATTTGCGAATTGGTGATTTAGATTTAGAGCGGCAGGTTGTATTTGTACGCGGAGGTAAGGGAAGAAAAGACCGGCAAAGTTTGCTTGCAAGAAATCTGGAACCTTTGTTACGGCAGTACCTGGCTGATTACAAGCCGAGCCGGTGGTTATTTGAAGGCGAGCGTGGTGAACAATATTCGGTGAGTGGCTTACAACAGATTTTTAAAAGAGCCTTAGAGAAATCGGGTGTAAAGAAGGAAGCACATTTACATACATTGCGGCATTCGTTTGCCACACACTTATTGGAGTCGGGTGCTTCAACCCGGTATATACAAGTTTTGCTGGGGCATGAATCTTCTAAAACAACGGAAATTTATACGCAGGTTACCTCATTTTCGTTGAGTAAGATTCAAAGTCCGCTGGACCGGTTAATGAGTGCAAAGGATCAAAAATCGTTGCCGGAGTAATGGATGTGCACAAAAAAAATATCTTTTAATTTAAGGCATTTTGAAGGTTTTTAATGGAATTTTTCCAAAAATGACATATTAGAAATATATTCACATATGCACATAGCCAGACGTTGGGCGCAATGCCGCCTGGACAGTTTTGACCAAGACGACTTAAAAGAATAAGAATGAAAAATGAACTGAAGACCGGAGACTTTATTAAGTTACCTGAAGAATTAAAGAAAAGCGCAAAGACTGAATTCGAGTATGGCAAAATAGAAGGTATTAACGGACAAATTATAGATTTGTATTTCGTGGACGTGAAAGACGTTAATAAAAACAGACTACATTCAAATATTCATAGGGACGCTCTTACATTTTGTTTGCATCATTACGACATTTTCTATTAAAAACACAACACGTGACGTTTGAGGAATTTCAAACATTAGACCAAGACCAGTTAACTAAAGTAAGTTTCTATATTTCTAAGAAACTTAACGAAAAACCTTTTCCACACGAGTACGCTCAGGCAGTCGACCTATTCACTAAATTGCCAACACCGTTGACAGCAAAGTATCTAACAAAGACTTGGCCCGAGTGCATAATTCTATTTCCAATGGGTATTGACGAACGCGTTGACAAAGCGGAGTTTGACAAGTGGAAATTTTGGGTTGATAGAAATCTAAGATTAACGAATGATATACAAGGGTTTCTTCTTAAACACGCAATAAACAACAAAGTCAAAGTTGGATTCCATAGACTTCAAGACCAAGGAGAATTGATTGAAAGACTTCGAGTGGTTGGTAAGACAAAGTGGTTTTTTGAAGACGATAGGCAGTTCCTAAGAAATTCAACCACTAAACATCTTGACTTATATAGAGTAATGTCAAACTTAATTTGTATTCACGGAATTCATGATGGCTCTGAGGTATTCTATAATGGACTTGGTAGAAAAGTAGATGGACAATGGTACCTTGACTCAGGAATCATGTTTAACATTTTTGAAGTTACTTCGGACTTTATTGAATTAGTTAAAGAAATAAATTAGTGTAAGGCGGCACAGCTCACAACAAAATGTTTCTGCAATGGTGCCGTGACGAGTTGGTTTTAAGTTTTATCTTCGTTCAACGCTTTTGTTTCGTGGGACAGGACGCGGCTTCGGAAAGGCACCACTGCAGAAACACAAACGTTAGCAACAATGCCCTTCCGTGTAACCCGACAAATTCTCCACGACAATTAAAAGTGACGTTTTACGACCCAACCATTTAAGTTTCTACATGCTGACAACGAAGAATGGAAAAAGGTAATTAAGAAAAACAAAGAACGATCCCTCTAATAAAGTTTCGGCACGTGGACAAGTACGCGACCTCTTAGACAACGTGGGACAAGAGAAAAGAAACAAAAGAACTAAGGGACTTGGACTCAGTAAACGATAAAGACTCAGCTACGAATCCCCACCGCACGGCAACCCGGAGAGAGTCTCACCCACCGCACATTTGGCACTTGCCATTGCCACACATCCAGCCCACCTCCAAAGCAATGGCAAGAGCCAAATCCCTCCCGCAGAATAAACGACCAATTCTCTTATCTTTGAAGAATCCGCTTTAGACATAACATGAAATATTTTCTATTTGCTTTTTTTAGTTTGCTGATTCTCAATCCAACTCATGGTCAACACAATTATCCCGACACAATCAGGGCAATGCACACAGATGGTGAGATAGATTTTGATGGAAAGTTAGACGAACCGGAGTGGCAGAATACTACTAAAATCTCTAACTTCACACAACGTGAATTGGTTTTTGGTGAACCAGCAACTGAGAGAACTGAGACTGCAATAATTTACGACAAGCTTGCTATATATGTAGGCGTGTGGTGTTACACGAAAGATCCTTCAAAGATCATAGCCAAGTTTTTACAGCGCGACTTTGATTTTGACACAGATGACAACTTTCGGGTTATTATTAGTCCATTTAACGATAAAAGAAATGGATATGAGTTTATCATTAATCCATTAGGAGCGCGAGCCGATCAACTTGTTTCCGGGGCTGAGGACAGCTACCCTGATTGGAATGGCGTGTGGGATGCAAAAGCAAATATTACAGCCGAAGGATGGTTTGCAGAAATCAAAATACCTTTCACAACTTTGAAATTCAGGAAAGAGACTGTACATATCTGGGCTATCAACTTCGAAAGAAATATTAGATCAAAGAACGAACAAAGCCGATGGCAAGGCTGGTCGCGGGACTTTAGTTTTGAAAGTATTGCAAATGCAGGCACTTTAACAGGTCTCGAAAATATTGGTTATTCTAAACGGTTTGAGTTTAAACCCTATTTACTATCGGGATACAACAACACAAAAGGTGATAAAACAGATTTCACGAATAAATTAGGAGGTGACCTGAACGTAAATATTACGCCTACTTTGAAGTTGAACCTAACAGCGAATACAGACTTTGCCCAAGTTGAAGCAGACCGAATTCCCGTGAATCTTACCCGGTTCAGTATTTTCTATCCTGAGAAACGTGAATTTTTTCTAGAAGGCTATCAAAACTATGAGTTCAATCTAGGTGCAAACAACAGTGTATTTTACACCCGCACCATTGGCCTTCAAAATCGACAACCTGTGCCTGTTATTGCCGGAGTGCGTCTTTTTGGAAAAGAGAGGCGAAGCAACATTGGATTTCTTTCAATTGAAACCGCTGAAAAAGATATAACTCCTGCCACCAACAATTCAGTATTTCGCTACCGTCATGACATTGGTAAGCAATCAAACGTTGGCTTCATCATGACCTCTCGCATCAATGGACTTTCATCGAATCAAGTTGCTGGTGTGGATGCTACATACAACACATCAGAATTTTTAAAAAATAAGAATCTTGTTATCTACGGAAACTATGCGCAAAGTTTTACCTCGTATAAAACTGAAAACATAAGTAACCCAGATGGTAACGGATACGCCTATCGCATTTTTGTGGATTACCCGAATGATCAAATGGATATTTTTGCAGCGGTTAGCGAGATAACAAAAGACTTCAACCCAGAGTCAGGATTTTTAAATCGAAAGAATTATTTATTATATACTTGGAATTTTCGGTTGACGCCAAGGTGGTTTACAAAATATGGTGTTCGGAAAATGAACTTCAGACCATGGGGATTTAATTTATACAAAACACGAGACACAGGGGAATTAGAATCTTTTTTCAATGAGAGCCGACCATTTGGTTTTTTTCTAAAAAGCGGAGAATTTTTTGAATATAACCTAATACAACAATACGACAGACCTGATGAAAGCTTTGAGTTGACTGATGAAATCACTATTCCAGCAGGAAAGTACTGGATGTACAGACAAGAATTTCAGTTTGGAACTTTTCAAGGAAGGCGTGTGTGGGCTTACGCAGCCTACAGTTGGGGCGGCTATTATACTGGGAAAATAAACACCGTTGAAACGGCTTTGGGTATAAATATTAACAAGCACCTGAATTTAAGTACAGAATACACGTACAATCATATTCGTTTGCCAGAAGGGATTGCACATACACACGAACTTGCACAGTTTATTAATTATGCATTCACTACCAAACTCAACATTGCCTACTTTGTGCAATGGAATTCCGTTGCTGATTATCTTGCCGGAAATTTTCGACTACAATGGATTCCAAAAGTGGGTACCGATTTCTTTCTGGTATTCAACCAAAGCTATGACGAACTGGATCGCCTTAATTTAAAACGACCTGCTACCAACACGGGTGTGGCTAAATTAGTTTGGAGATTCGTATTTTAGCAAAATGGTTTCAGCATCGTATTCATTGAAAGACATTATCATTTATTTCTTAAAGCTCGGCACGTGGGGCTTTGGTGGCCCCGTTGCCTTAGTCGGTTACATGCACCGCGATTTAGTTGAAAATAAAAAGTGGATTTCGGAAGAAGTCTATAAAGAAGGCCTTGCACTTTCTCAACTTGCACCAGGCCCGTTAGCAGCACAGCTTTCCATTTATCTCGGTTATGTTCACTATAGTATTTTAGGTGCTACGTTGGCAGGATTGGCCTTTGTACTTCCATCATTTCTAATGGTGCTGGCTATTGGTTATGCGTATGTAGAATTTGGCGGTCTTCCTTGGATGCAAGCTGTTTTCTACGGTGTGGGTGCAGCCGTTATTGGTATTATTACAGTGAGTAGTTACAAACTCACTACCAAAAGCATTGGCAAAGACTATTGGCTATGGACAATCTTTTTGGTACTTGCCATCACAACCTTCATCACAGAGTCAGAAATACTTTGGCTTATTCTGGGAGCAGGTGTACTAATATGGTTTGTCAAAGCACCTCCTAAATTTCTCAACAACAGCAACATCATAGCCCTGCCTATATTAGCCCAGTTAACCGCCACCGTTACAACATCAACAAAGCTTATGCAGATCGCATGGTTCTTTACAAAAGCAGGAGCATTTGTTTTTGGTAGCGGACTCGCCATCGTTCCATTTTTATACAGCGGAGTAGTTACAGAATACCAGTGGCTTAGCGAACAACAATTCTTAGATGCCGTTGCAGTAGCCATGATTACCCCCGGCCCAGTTGTAATTACGGTAGGCTTCATTGGTTACTTAGTAGCGGGCGTACCGGGTGCATGTGTTGCCGCATTAGCCACTTTTATTCCCTGCTATTTATTCACTGTAATACCTGCTCCCTATTTCAAAAAGTACGGCAAGCATCCTGCCATCAAAGCATTTGTAGAAGGAGTAACAGCAGCAGCCATAGGGGCAATTGCAGGTGCCGTAATTGTGTTAGGAAAAAGAACATTAATAGATATTCCTACGGTAATAATAGCCCTCGCCACAATTGGTATATTGCTTAAGTTTAAAAAACTTCAAGAGCCTGTTGTTATCGTTATTGCAGCATTGGTAGGCATACTTCTAAAAACAATTTTATGAACCGTAAAGACTTTATCAAAACCACGGCCATCATCGGTGGCGCAACTATCCTTCCTGTAAACAGTGCTTTTTCAAATAGTTTACAACAGAGCGGTATGGATAAGCTAACCGACAAAGACGGAAACTTTGCACTTCAATCATTACCATACAACGAAAATTTTCTTGAGCCGAACATGGATCAGGAAACACTTCACCTGCACTATACCTTCCATCATGGCGATGCTGTAAAAGCAGCAAATAAGGATTTGCAGATGATCAAAAAAGCGATGGACGATAGCAATCTCGAAACGGTTGACTACTGGACGAAGAAACTTTCCTTCCACCTCTCATCGCACATACTTCACACCATCTTCTGGACAAACCTATCGAATAAAAAAACCGAACCATCTGGCGCATTATTAAAGCAAATTGAAAAAGACTTTGGCACATACGATAGACTCAAATCACTGATAGCAAAAACTGCTAAAGGAGTAGATGGAAACGGATGGGGCATTTTAGGATACCTGCCTACTACCGATAAACTAACAGTTCTTCAGTGCGAAAACCACGAGAAACTTACACAGTGGGGAGTCATCCCGATTTTAGTAATAGATGTATGGGAACATTCCTATTATTTGAAATACAGAAACCGAAGAGCAGAATTTGTCGACAATCTATTCGCAATAATTAAGATC
>JBPXJU010000040.1:0-5005 GCA_051715445.1 Bacteroidota bacterium
CGTGCATGGCCCATCGAAATTTTGTTATCGCGCAAAGCGATTTGAATATCGGGCGGAAGTTTTAATAGCCTTAAGTAATTGGTTACTGTGGTGCGGTTTTTTCCAACCCGCTCACCCAGTTCTTCCTGCTTTAGATTACACTCGCTGATTAAGCGTTGATAGCTCAATGAAATTTCAATCGGGTTAAGATTTTCGCGCTGTATGTTTTCAATCAAGGCCATCTCCAGCATCTGCTGATCGTTGGCGGTGCGCACATAGGCCGGAATCTGTTTTAATCCGGCAAGTTTAGATGCCTGAAACCTGCGTTCTCCCGAAATTAACTGGTATTGATTGTGCGCCAGTCTGCGTACTGTAATAGGCTGAATAATGCCGTGTACTTTAATGGACTCAGCCAACTCATTCAAAGCCTCCTGATCGAAGTGTGTGCGCGGTTGAAACGGATTGGTTTCAATAAACTCAATCGAAATTTCATTTATCGAATCATTCGACTTAGAGGTTGTAAGGGAATGCGGAACATCGACTTCTAATTTTTCATCTTCGGGGGTGTCGCTCAACAGCGCGCTTAATCCCCGCCCTAGGGCTTTCTTTTTACTCATTTCGCAAATCCGTTTTTATCTAAAATTTCGTGGGCCAGGTTCAGGTAACTGATGGCGCCTTTACTTTCTGCATCGTGTACAATAGCCGGTAAACCAAAACTTGGCGATTCGCTCAGTTTAACATTACGCGGTATAATTGTTTGAAAGGCAATATTCTTAAAGTGCGTGCGCACTTCTTCTACCACCTGATTGCCCAACGAGGTGCGTGAATCATACAAGGTGAGGAGGATACCTTCAATTTCTAACCTCGGATTTAAACGGGTTTGAATGATCTTGATTGTATTTAATAACTTCCCTAAACCTTCTAACGCAAAGTATTCGCATTGTACCGGAATGATTACAGAGTCGGCCGCAGTAAGGGAATTAATGGTTATTAACCCAAGCGATGGCGAGCAATCGATAATAATAAAATCGTACTGGTCTTTAATTTTTGCCAGCGCGGCTTTCATTTTTTCCTCGCGGTGATCGATGTTTACCATCTCCACTTCAGCACCTACCAGATCAATGTGTGATGGCAGGATATCCAGAAATTTCAATTCATTTTTTGCAATTGCTTCTTGGGGCGGTACGTCATCTACCATGCATTCATAAATACTTTTGGTTACATCTTTTGGGTTGATGCCCAGCCCGGAAGTAGAATTGGCTTGAGGGTCGGCATCAACCAGCAAGGTCTTGCACTCCAGTACAGCCAGGCTTGCAGCCAGGTTAATGGCCGAAGTGGTTTTGCCTACACCGCCTTTTTGGTTCGCAATTGCGATTATTTTACCCATGATAACTCGTTGTGGTTGTTCAGCTAAAAAAATAACCCCGACCAAAAATCGGGGTTACAAATATAGGGTAATGTAACTGCCAACCAATGTGGCTAAAAGCCTAAAATTGGCAGCCAAACAAGCCTTTTACTTCTTTTTGGAGGCTTTGCGGGCTTCTTCGCTGGCCTTCATGGCTTGCTCTAATTTGTTCATGAAGCTGGACTTTTTGCCGGTACCACCCGATTCAAGCATTTTCTTTTTATGATCGTCCATCACGGCTTTGATTTTGTCTTCATCTACAAAGCGCTTGATAATGGCCTGCTGTGCAAAGGTTACTAAGTTAGAAACAAAGTAGTAGAAGCTAAGACCCGCTGAAAATGTGTTAAGCACAAACATGAAGATTACCGGCATGATGTAGCCCATTGTTTTCATCGGGCCCTGCACACTGGTAAGTTGGTTATTCTGCCAGGTGTAAATAATGGTGGAGGCAGTCATCAGCAACACAAACAAACTCACATGGCTTCCATAAAATGGAATGGTGAATGGAAGGTTAATGATTGAATCGTATGTAGAAAGATCCTCGGCCCAAAGAAATGGTTTTTGCCTTAATTCAATTGAAACCGGGAAGAAGTAGAACATCGCAAACAAAATGGGCATCTGTAGCAGTAACGGAATACACCCGCTGAATGGATTAACACCTGCCTGCTGGTATAACTTCATTTGATCTTGCTGATTCTGCGCCATGTTGTCGCCATTCTTTTCTTTGATAAGATCAAGCTCGGGTTTGAGCAATCTCATCTTAGCCATACCGAGGTACGACTTGTACGATAATGGCAACAGAATAAGTTTTACAAACAGCACCAGCAAAACGATGATTATTCCATAGTTGCCGATAAAGCCTTCCAGAAATTTGAAGATCGGGATAATTACAAACCTGTTTATCCACGACATGGGAGGCCAGCCCAGATCAAGATTTTCTCTGAAGCCTTCGGTTACCGATGGTAGTACTTCATAATCGTTTGGCCCAAAGAAGTATTGAAACTTAGCTTTACCAGCGGAAGTATATTCGGTAGGAAAGTTAGCCTGAATGGAAGCATCTTTTACAACTAAAGTATCAGCCGGGTTGGCAAACGTTTTAACTTCCGCAGTCGAAAAAGATTCTTGCGCGATGATGGCAGAAATGAAAAACTTTTGCCGGATGGAAATCCACTTAACCGGGCTGGTTAGATTTTCTGTTTCCAGATCGGTAGAAGCTTGCGAGATGTAATCGAAATCGCCATTGGCAAAATACCAGTTCATATTGGTTTTGGCCCGGCTATCGGCAATTGCTTTTTCCTGCACCGGAATTTTGTCGTTCCATTTGTAGGTAAGTTCTTTAGCGGTTAACTCAACACCTTTGGTTTGTACCTGATAACCAATTACAAAACCGGTTGGGGGGATAGAATAAATATGTTTGATGAAGGTATCTGGTCCAAGTGCAGCAGTAAGCGTGAGTTGTGTCGTATCGCCTTTGGTTGAAGTGGAAGGAGTGTAGTAAAGGTTATAGAGGTCAATCTCCTTTCCCTGATAAGCCGAAAGCAAGGAGAAGGTATTATTGTTTTTCTGCGCCAGATAGAGTGGCTTTTGCCAGTAGGTCTTAAAGTTCTTTAACTCCACCTCATTAAGTTTTCCCTTATTGGAAATTTTCAATCGAAGATCGGCATTCTCAATACTGGTTTCAGCTTCGGTTCCATTCATAAAGGAGGCAAGCGACCCGTATTGTGTGAGCGTTGCACTGTCTAATCGGGTTTCGGTAACAACCTGGGTGCTGTCTTTAGGTTGTGTGTTGGTTATCTGGGCCGGGGCCGTAGCCTCTGGTTTTTGAGGTTGTGGTGCAAGGAAGTTGAAATAAACCAGTAACAGTACGGCAATAAGTGTTAATCCAATAGCTGAGTTCCTATCCATTCTTAATAATCTTTAACCTAATGAGTATCTTTTTAATTGTTTCTATTACTGAGTGCGGCCTCAATAAATTTAACGAACAACGGATGTGGGTTTAAAACCGTGCTTTTCAGTTCGGGATGATATTGTACGCCCACAAACCAGGGATGATCTTTTAATTCTACAATTTCAACCAGACCGGTATCGGGGTTAACCCCGGCAGCTTTTAATCCTGCTTCTTCAATTTGTTCCAAATATTTGTTGTTGAATTCATAGCGGTGGCGGTGTCTTTCCTGTATTGATGTATCGCCATAAATCTGGAAGGCGCGGGTGCCCTTTTTTATTTTACAGGTATAAGCACCCAGGCGCATGGTACCACCCTTATTGGTAATTTTCTTTTGCTCCTCCATCATATCAATAACCGGATGCTTGGTTTTAGGATTCAATTCCGTAGAACTGGCATCCAGATGCAGGACATTGCGGGCAAATTCTACCACGGCACACTGCATACCCAAACAAATCCCGAGAAAGGGAATTTTATTTTCCCGCACATATTTAATGGCTTCAATTTTTCCCTCCAGTCCGCGCTCTCCAAATCCAGGGGCTACCAGTACACCGTCTAAACTTCCTAAGATGTCGGCAACGGTTTCTTTATTAATCTCTTCCGATGATATCCACTTTAATCGAACCTTGCAGTCATTCTGGGCTCCGGCATGGATAAAAGCTTCGGCAATTGACTTATAAGCATCCGGTAACGAAACGTATTTACCTACCAGACCAATGGTAACTTCATTAACCGGGTTCTTAAGCTTGCCCAAAAAAACTTTCCATTGTTCTAAATCAGGTTCTTGCTTGGGTGTAACTTTTAATTTTGACATTACCCGCTCATCCAGCTTCTCTTTCCGCATCAGGAGGGGAACATCGTAAATGGTGTCAGCATCAATTGCTTCAATAACCGAGTTTAGATTTACGTTGCAGAATAAAGCCAGTTTTTTACGGATCTCCATGGAGAGTGGGTGCTCGGTGCGGCACACCAGAATGTCTGGTTGAATTCCGTACGACAATAATTCCTTTACGGAATGTTGAGTTGGTTTGGTTTTTAGTTCTTTGGCTGCGCTGAGGTAGGGGATAAGCGTAAGGTGAATTACAAGTGCATTGTTTGACCCAAGATCCCACCTTACCTGGCGAACAGCCTCCACAAAAGGCAATGATTCAATATCACCCACCGAACCACCAATCTCAGTTATGATAAAGTCATACTTGCCACTATCGCCTAGTTGAAAGATGTTCCGTTTTATTTCATCGGTAATGTGTGGAACTACCTGTACGGTTTTGCCGAGGTATTCGCCCTGGCGTTCTTTGGTAATTACGTTATTGTATATGCGGCCTGTGGTAATATTGTTGGCACGACTGGTCGATACATTGAGGAAGCGTTCGTAATGGCCCAGGTCAAGATCGGTCTCGGCACCGTCATCGGTTACATAGCATTCGCCATGTTCGTAGGGGTTAAGGGTACCCGGGTCTATATTAATATAAGGGTCAAACTTCTGTATGGTTACCGAAAACCCTCTGGCCTGAAGGAGTTTACCCAGCGAGGCAGAGATAATTCCCTTTCCTAATGAAGAAGTTACCCCACCGGTAACAAAGATGTATTTGGCAGAAGACATGATGCGGAAGCCCTTAAAAAATTTGGTCGCAAAGGTAGGGTATTCTGGTCGCTAACAAACCCGTTAAAATCAA
>JBPXJU010000041.1:0-119746 GCA_051715445.1 Bacteroidota bacterium
GTAAAATCTATTGAATACAAAAAATTTCTGGAAGTTGGGGATAGAACTTTCCGCATCACTGCTCGCATTGCGGTAAACCATTTTATTGAACGACCGATCCAACTCGCCCCGCACCGAAATATTAGTGGGCATCGGGTTGAAGTTAAAATCCTTTATCAGTTGCAGGAAGGGCGACTTCAAAGCCTTGGAATCTTTAAAGGGTTCGAAGCCTTTAAACTTAGGTGCATATTGCCATACTACTGCGCCCCTGTAATTGCGCATGGTATTTTCCTGTAGGTTAAAATTGGTTTGCGTGGCTTCGCTGAACGCATACGTAAACGAGAAGTTCTCAATGTCATAAATGTGCGCTACCGCTTCTTTATTGGTTTTTACTTTCCGCACATTGGTAAAGTTTAAACTTCGCCTGATGCTGCGGTCCTGAATAATTTTTAAATACTCTTCCCGTTCGCCATCAGAATTGAACGATTGTAGCGCGGCCTGTATGCGCAAGTCGGGGTTGGCCGGATCGTACTTCGGGTTGATGGTAGTATTCTCATAACTGATAAACATCGGAATCTTTAATCCCGTCCATTGCGGCAATAGCTTATCAATATTCAGATTAGCCGAAACATCATAGCGTGTTGTTTCGCCACGGGCCCGCTCCGAAATTTTGGATTGCACCCCGCCATAGCCAAAACTGATGTGGCGCAACGAACCGCTCACGGTACCAAGATCAGCCAGTTTTGTGTTTAACATTACGTTAGCAGCCCAACCTGCGGTACGATCGAAATCGGTTAACCGCATTTCGTTGGCCCACAAGCACACATCAAATGTTTTGGCATCATCGGTGCGCGGGTTACGAATCCCAATCATCATGGTGCGCACCTGGCTTAAATCCGGCCGACCTAAAATACGAATGCCATGTTTACCGGCAGGCTCGGGCCCGGCTTGTGGATATAAAATGCCAAGATTAAATCCTTCACGATCACGCCTCGCTTTAAGCGCGTAAAGTTCGTTCAGATCAAGATCAATCTGGTTCTGCTCAGGCCATACGGCTTCAATGGTACGCCCCTCTTCGGGCCGGGTAATTTTTAGTGGTAGTTCAATCTCATAATAGTTTTCATCAAAGTCGGTACCCAACCGCAGAAAGGCCACCAACTCATTATCCTGAATAGGTTTGGTGGCGTTGGTATTATGCGCACTGATAAACATTTTAATACGCCCGTAGTTAAAAAAGTCCATCGATACGTTTTTGTAAATGGCACGTGCATCGCCATCAGGCAAATCGGTTACGCACATTTGTACCGATTGTTCATTGAGCCTGCGCTGCACAGCCGAAGTATTATCGCGGTCGCGTCTTAGTGGTTCGATGTAACCGGGTTTAATTTCATTCGGGCTGCCGTTCTCTTCAATGTTTACTACGGACACTGAAAAATTATCCAGGTTAGGTTCAATCGGTTCACCAAAGCGCGATTCTTCCAGGTTCTCGGTGTATCTTCTCCACCGGTTGCCCACCGCTCTGAATTTTGCCATCCGCAACACAACCGGTTTGTCAAATTCCGTAAGGATCATCCGTGCATACCGGATGGATTTAAAACCATCAATAGCACCCACTACACCATCAAATTGCCTTACGGGAATGCGGAACAAATACCAGGTGGCATCTGGATTATCAGCGGATGTAACCGCATCTACAATGTACTTGTTGCCTACCTGAAGTTTGCTGGGAGTTAATTCAATGTTGTAGGTGTAATACTCTTCCAGATCACTTAAAGTGTTGTCCTGATTTAAGTCTTCGTTATCTGGTATCGTAGTGCCGGAAATGGCAAAGGCTTCGTTGCCAGTAAGCACAGGCGTGTTGCCCTCCTGGTTGTTGAAGTTTTTATAACGTTCCAGAATTTTAGCATCGCGATTATCCAGATCATTACCCAGAAAGTAGTTGAAATCATCTGCGGAGGGATCTCGTACTATTGTTTCTTTTGCTTCAGGAGTTAAAACAGGGCTATTGTTTATTTGATCCAGAAACTCCCCAACTCGTCCAAGTTTATTCCGTTCATTTATGTTGCCCATTCCATCTAAACCCACATCCTGGTTTGGACGGCCGGACGCATCATTATCAAATGCATTGTTAATGTATTGCTTGTTGGTAACATAACCCCAATCGTTTTCAGTTACATTAATAGGAGACAGCTCACCATTGGCCGGCAGTCCATTTTCAAACGCATGCTTGCCATCGCGAATCACATCTTCCGAAATACTACCCAGGTGAAAGATAAGTTTACCACCACTTGTATTCGATGCTGGTGGATTGATACCATCATCAATTACTCCTCTTGGGTTGTTAATGAATGGATTTAATAACCAGAATTCCAGGTATTCGATATTGGCTTTATCAAAGTCAACTTCGGTGCGAATGGCGGTTGTAATGCCAGCCCAATTGTTGCGCGGGGTAGTCAACATCCCGTCTTCATTTAAAGCAGTACTGTAATTATTAGGTCCCCGCTCTGCCGGATAATAGGCTACATCAAAAATCTGTTCAAAGAAGTTGCCAATGTAATTATCAAAGAATGGAAAAATTTCCTGCGGTGATACTGATCGTACATAATGATTCCTTAAGTCATCCTCATCAATGTTTTCTGGTTTAAAACGACCTCCGGTTCGGTAAAATAAATTATCCACCTGGTACCACGCTAACTTGGCCCTGCGGGTACCCGCTTCGATGTTATCGGGTTCACCATTAGTTGGATCAAACTCCTTGGGTATCGAGGCCAGCTTCCAGGCCTGCGGACTAAGTAAACTGTAAGGCGTGGCCGTGTTTTCAAAGTCGTCAATAAATGAAGTGCCATCACCATCTACAATGTTTGAGGTACCCGGAAGCAATTGCGCAAACTCGGCATTAAGTGTTACGGTAGATTGTTCTTTGGTTTGCAAAAAGGGAAGCGCATCTACCATTTTGGTCAAGAAGCGCGATTCTTTACGCATATTAAAATCTAATCCGTATTGAATATTACGGGCAGGCTCGGTGCCAATCAGGTTACGCGATACCAGTGGCCGCTCGTTGTAATATAAAAATGTAGAACCCAGATTAATGTCGTCATTCAGTTTATAATCCAATCGGGTACCCAGTAACGATCGGGTTTGAAAGGCAAACGGATCTTGTTGTTCGTAATTAATGTCTATGTCTTTACCTGAAGTAAGAATGCCTTCATTCAGAATGGTTACTTTACCAAAGGTATAATCAACGGTGTAATCCAACCCTTCCTGCAAAGGCATACCACCAGCATATACTTTTACCGAGCCGGGAGAAATGTTGAAACCCTGAATGATAATTTCTTTTCCAGACCCTGCCTTGAACGAACCCGTTAAGTAAAATTTGTTTTTGGTTGTAACCAGTTCGGCCTCGGCCTTTGTGGTACGGTATAAGGTATCGTACACATACTTACGCGTTAGTTGATCGCGCAACGCGAGGTTGGCTTCGTTGGTAAAAAGATTTTTTAAGGCATCGCTGAAGGGTTCGAGATAGGGAAATACAATCGTTCCGGTTTCGGAGTTGATGGTGATCTTTTCAACATAGTCGAAGTTACCATCGGGTTGCGGGTCGTTGTACGGATTGAGCCGGTCTAACCCAAACACGCGTATCAATTGTTGCGTGCGCGCAAAGTCGCCTTCCTGCAATTGTGGATTATCGATACCGGTTCGGTCATCGCGGTAAATAATTCGCAGTTGAAATCCTTCGCGTGTAAGGCCACTTACATTCAGGGTGTAAATATTTTTCATCATCAGATTCCAGGTAGGCAAGATTCTGCCTTGCTGATCTTTGATGGCGATTTTACGCGGACGAAGTAATTTAAGATAAGCCACTTCATCTTCGGGTTTGTTACCGTAGTCCTCAGAGAGTTCTCCTACTTTATAGGCGCGACCGTTGTAGGTGTACTCATACGCAACGGCAAGCGCTTCATCATTTTGGAGTTTGCGTTGTAGGGTTAAGTAGCCTAACTCTTTATGAAAGGTGTATTCAGTAGGGGCAAGCTTACGGGCCGAGGTAATTTTTTCAAAATCAGTACCATTTACCAAGCCTAAACCTTCTAACGCCTGGTTAATTCCATCAGAGTTGGCAGAGATTCCGCCCAATAGCGTAAACAAATTATTGACATTGTTAGAAGTTGGGGAGGCTGGATTAGCGGTTGAGCTGATATTGTTGTTATAAATTTTTCCGGCTTCGCCCATGTCCATTAAGCCCACCACATTGCGCAGGGTTTGGGTATCGTTTTGCCGATTGAGCAAATACACTTCTACGCGGGTAATATTTATGCCCGAAGTAATCTGCGGCAGCGTGCTTAACCAGTTTTCAAAATTATCGCGAAAGAACTGGCCTAAGAAGAAATGCCGGTTCTCATCGTAGTTGGAACCTACAATTTCAAACGGGCGGCCCTGTGAAGCACCGTTGGTACTTCCATTCACTTTTATGCTGGATTGTTTACCGCGCTGCGTGGTGGCCAGGGTGGTAACAAACAATTTACCAAACTGCATCTGGGCTTTTACACCAAACAGATTTTGCGAACCGGTTATTAAACTGTTGTTAAGCGGCAGGCTTACATTACCAATCTCTAACTTTTTAAGAATGTCTTCTTTAAAGCCAGTGTACTCTACCTTCATGTTGTTTTGAAAATCGAAGGAGTTGTTGTTATCGAAGTTGGTCGTAACCGCCAGCTTTTCGCCTACCTTGCCTTGCACACTCAGGTTTATTTGCTGATCAAACTCAAACCCACCGTTGCGCTGCTGCCGAATGGGAATAGATGGGTTTTCTAATTTTTGAAACTGCGCGCCAAAGTCAAGATTCACAAACCCACGTGGAATAAGTTCCACATAGCTGCCTCCAAAAATGCGGTCCAACGCAGGACTTACATAAATTTTGGGAATTAGCCCGCGGCCGCTTACCGCACTTTCACCATCCAGGGCTTTGCTGCGGGTTTGCCAATACTCGCGTTTAATGAGTTTATACTGCTCTGCATTAAACTCATCGAACGAAATGGAAGAGGGCGGTCTGAAATTAAGCGTGCCCATCTTCTCAAAAATGATGTAGTTGCGGCCGGTGTCAATCTGTAAATCGAACCCCAGGCTTTTGGAGTCTTGTAAAAACAGCGGTGAAAAACTTCGATAATTCGAAAAGGGGTCGCCATAGCGATCGCGCAAGCGAAACGTTGGGCGGTAGGGGTTGGTAATTCTAAACCGGGACGTATCGGTACGCACAGTATCCTGTTGCCCCATTGCCAATGGAGAGAGGCCAATAGTAAGGCCCAGGAGGAGCAGGATCTTCCGGTATTTTACAGTCAATGGTGGTTCAGGCGTTTTTAAGTGCTTGCTTTACGAGCTCTTCTAAACTTATTGTGTTTCCTGACTTCTTCAGGATTGCATCAACACTCTTTTCAGCCGCAGCTTTGGCAATGCCAAGCGTAATCAAGGCAGTTAACGCCTCGTGGCGGATAGTATTGTGTATCAGCCCCGGTTTTCCGGTATCGTCAAGCCCATCTTTGCGCAGTTTATCCTTTAACTCTAACACCAGCCGCTGGGCCGTTTTCCCACCAATTCCCTTTACGGATTGCAGGGTTGCCACGTCTTCGCGCACAATGGCCGCTTTTAAATCGGTTGGCGATAGGTACGATAAAACCATTAAGGCTGTATTGGGGCCTACACCATTCACCGAAATCAGGTGCTGAAACATTTGTTTTTCGGCCACGCTGGCAAACCCGAAAAGGATGTGGGCATCTTCGCGCACATGCAAATGGGTAAACAGCGTAAGGTCTTCACGATCTTTGATTTCAGAGAATGTATTCAGCGAAATGCTCACCTGGTAGCCAATGCCGTTTACCTCCAACAGCACAAATGTGGGCTCCTTATGTGCGAGCTTTCCTTTTAAGTAGGCAATCATGGAAAAGCTTAAAAAATAAAATGCAGTTTACGAGGATTTGGGCAGGGATGCAAGTGGCAGAACTCCGCCTAAAAGCCGGCTTTGGTTGCCACTTTCTGCTCATATCCAGGGCGCACAGAAACCCCGGAATTGAGAGAGCCTGCAATGTTTTGCTGAGTTTGTAGAACCAGGCTTGGTTCTGATCCGAAAAGATGGCATGGGCTGGCACTAAATGTATCGTATTACTGTTGTGGTGATGTTCTGGTGAGTGTGGCAATATCAGTTTAAATCGACTTCGACATAGCGCAGTCTTACAATCAAAATCGTGTTTTGCGTACCATCAATTAGTAATACCTTTACCAAAATCTTTTAGCTGTGTTTACTCCATCCCGAAATCTCGCTTTTGATATAGGTAACAACAATACTTTGCTGACCGATCAGCATAATATCCTGCTTTCTCAACCTTCGGTGTTGGTGATTAACGAACAGAATAATAAGGTTGAAGCCATAGGCGAAAAGGCCTTTGAGATGCTGGAGAAAACACATGCCAGCCTGAAATCGGTAAAGCCGCTAAAGGGCGGTGTAATTTCAGATGGCGAGTCGGCCAAAAAGATGGTGAAGGAATTGGTTCATCGCATTGGTAAACCTTCATTCTTAAGTGGTGGGTTTAACTACTTGCTTTCGGGTGTTCCGTTCGATACTACGCCTGTTGAGCAACGGGCTTTACGCGATACGCTTGAGCAATTTACAGCGCGCCACACCCACCTGGTATATGAGCCTTTAGCTGCTGCACTGGGTATGGGTCTTAATATTCAAGAGCCCGAAGGTAAGCTTGTGGTTGATATTGGTGGTGGTATTACCGAAGTGGTGGTTATCTCCCTTTCGGGGATTGCCGCATTTCAATCGGTGCGCATAGCAGGCGATGCTATGGACGAAGAAATTCAGGATTACTTCAGGCGTGTGTATAATCTTGCCATCGGATTAAAAACTGCCGAACAGGTTAAGAAAAAAATCGGATGTGTATTTGAATCGGTTGCTTCAGCCGATGAAACTCTTTTGGTAAAAGGAAAGGATTTAATTGAAGGTGTGCCGGTAAGTAAAGCCATCAGCCAACTTGAATTAAGCCGGGTGTTAGAACGCCCCTTCAAACAAATTGAAGAATGCATTCATCAATCGCTGGAAATCTGCCCACCCGAATTAGCAGGGGATATTTACAAGAGCGGTATTTACGTTACGGGGGGCAACGCAGTGTTAAAAGGTTTGCCTGAGCGATTGAGTAAAGTTTTCAAACTACCAATACATATTGATCCACAAGCACTCTACTCTGTTAGCCGAGGTGTTCGGTCGGTCTTATCAACACCAGCAAAGTATAAGGCAATTTTGATGTAATCGGGGCGAGTACTATCCACTCCGTTACAACCCATACGGTCAGCCGTTTTTTTAAGATTCTTCAGAACCGATTATTCTGACCGTGCAACTGAGCATCCACTACGGCAATTGCGGCCATGTTAATAATATCGCGAATGGAACTGCCGAGTTGTAAAACATGCACCGGCTTTTTCATCCCTAATAAAATTGGCCCGATAGCCTCCGCACCGCCTATTTCCATTAACAACTTGTAAGCAATATTGCCCGAAGCAAGGTTAGGGAAAATGACTGTGTTGGCTCCATCTTTTGCTAGTGCGCTGAATGGAAAAACCTGCTGCTGTATTTCGGTATCGAAGGCTACGTTGGCTTGGATATCACCGTCTACAATCAGATCGGGATATTTTTGTTTAGCCATGCGAACGGCTTCACGTGCTTTTTCCGGAATCGGGCCTTTGCTTGATCCAAAGTTTGAATAAGATAACATGGCTACACGGGGCTCAATGTCGAAGAACTTAACACCGCGTGCTGCCAGCCCGATTATCTCCACAAGGTCATTTGCCGTTGGATCAACATTTACGGTACAATCTGCAAAGAAGAATGTACCCTTCTTGTTCATGATAATGTACATACCGGCTACCCGATTTACACCTTCGGCCATTCCAATAATCTGCAACGAAGGCAAAATAGTTTTGGGGTAATCTTTCGTAAGGCCGGATATCAATGCATCGGCCTCACCAAATTCAACCATCATGGCGCCAAAGGCATTACGATCGCGCATTACGCGTTCGGCATCTTTATAAGTGATGCCTTTGCGTTGCCTTTTCTGATGATATGCTTTTGCGAATTTTTCGGTGCGTTCTTTTTCTTCACGCGGGTCAATGATTTTACACTCACTCAGATCGAGGCCGTGTTCCAGAATCAATCGTTCAATATCGGTGCGGCTTCCTAACAGAATAGGGTAAGCAATTTTTTCGTCTTGTAATACCTGTGCTGCTTTCAGAATTTTTGGATGATCCGCTTCAGCAAATACAATGTGTTTTGGATTTTGCTTGGCCCGCTCCGTAATACGCGAAGTAAGCTTTTGATCAATACCCACACGCTTTAACAAATCCTGGTGATATTGTCCCCAATCTGTTATAGGGGTGCGCGCTATGCCCGAGTCCATGGCAGCCTTTGCTACAGCGGGTGAAACAGTAGTGATTAATCTTGGATCAAGTGGTTTCGGAATCAGGTATTCGCGGCCAAACTGAATCCGGTCAATACCATATGCCTGAAATACAATATCCGGAACAGACTCTTTGGCAAGATTGGCCAGGGCGTGTACAGCAGCCAGTTTCATGGCTTCATTTATTTCGGTGGCGCGTACATCCAATGCACCTCTGAAAATATACGGGAAGCCCAATACGTTGTTCACCTGATTAGGATGATCGCTACGCCCGGTACCCATAATTATATCAGTACGGGTTTTTTTTGCGAGTGCATAATCAATCTCCGGGTTTGGATTAGCAAGCGCAAACACGATTGGATCTTTTGCCATGTTAAGTACATCTTCGGGTGTAATGGCATCGGCAACCGAAAGTCCAACAAACACATCGCAACCTTTCATTGCTTCCTGCAGCGTGTTCAGTTTGCGCGTGGTAATGAACTCAGCTTTGGTAGCATCCAGATTAGTACGGGCTGCATTGATTACACCTTTGCTATCGCACATAATCAGGTTCTCTTTTTTTAAACCCAATGCGAGGTAAAGCCGGGAACAGGAAACCGCGGCAGCTCCGGCACCATTTACGACCAATATAATTTCATCAATTTTTTTTCCAACAATCTCTAATGCATTGAGTAACGCTGCGCTGGAGATGATGGCCGTACCATGCTGGTCGTCATGCATGATGGGAATGTTCATCTTTTCTCGCAACACCGTTTCAATCTTGAAGCATTCAGGTGCTTTGATGTCCTCCAGATTTACACCACCAAAAGTGGGTTCAAGGGCTTTTACAATTTTTATAAACTCATCCGGATCTTCCTGATCAATTTCAATATCGAAACTGTCGATACCGGCATACTTTTTAAATAACACGGCTTTGCCCTCCATTACAGGTTTGGCTGCTTCGGGCCCAATGTTACCCAAACCAAGAACAGCCGTGCCATTGGAGATTACAGCTACGAGATTTCCCTTTGAGGTATATTTATAAACATCGTCTTTATTAGCGGCAATTTCTTTACAGGGTTCAGCCACGCCAGGCGAATAAGCGAGCGCAAGATCGAGCTGTGTGCTTAACATTTTGGTAGGCACTACTTCAATTTTGCCGGGCTGGCCTTGAGTATGATAATTCAGTGCGTCTTGTTTGCGAATTTTAATCGACATACAATTGGGTTAAGTACTTTAGGTAAGCAATTTACAATCTAACCAACAGGAATGAAGTATCTGTGGGCAGATTTATTAACGAAACAAGAGTTACTCAGGGCTGCGCTGGTGTAATTTGGTCACTCGTCTTAAAGGTATAAAGTATAGTCTCCAGTTCGCGCATGATTTCGCGTTGGTCTTTGCCGGGTGAAAATGTAAACCCTTCAATATAATAAAGCATGCCCATGGGTTCGTCTACCAAAGCAAATGAAAGGAATGGCCCGCCCATGGTGAGGTTATTTGTTCTCCAAAGCCCTTTCATTTCAACTGCAAATTTTTTGTTGAATGAAATTTCGCGTGTAAGAACAGGCTTGTACGGAACCGATGTTTCGGTTAGCAGATGTGTTTCGGGTCTTTCCGGATCTTCAAAAAGATATTTCTTGCACACCGCATCGCGGAAAGCAATTAAGCTATCTCTTTGAAATTGCGCTTGTGAGGTGTATTTTTTTCGGGTTATGAAAACATCTTTATCATCGCCCGGGTTGATCTGACGCACCCAGAAAAAATCGGATTCCTGTTGCACCACCTGATAGCCAAAAGGAATTTTTAATTCGCAATTGAATTCTTTTCTCAGCATGGGCACAATTCCTTTTGGCTGTGCTGATTTATAAAGTGTTTCGGTTAATCGCTCGCGTTCACGTTGATTGAAATACTCTACCAGTTTACCTTTGTTTTTGTTTATATGCCGAATCAGTTCGGCTTCGGTTTGAGCAAACAGAAAGAGTACTTCCTGATTTTTAGCAAACACATCGCGTATATTCTGACTGAAAATATTCGGATCGGCTTTGATTTTCTCTAACGACTCCGGAGTAAGAATAGATCGGATTTGCCGTGCACCTGTTGTTTTCTGATCGAACGTTACAGCAAAAATCAGATTTCTGCGCTGCCTCAATACAAAGTTGAGTTTACGTGGATCAATCCAACGCATGTGAAAAATTGCTTCCTCACGTGGCAGCCCTTCCATTTCGGCACTAAAAATCGAATCAAGAGTTTTACCAAGCGGGCCTTTCCATTGTACGGAGTCCATAATCAGAAAGACATCACCTGTTCGGCCTGATGAGGGCGGTAGATTTTCGCTGCCGGGTTCCGTGCAGGAAATAACCGCGATGATAAATAATACGGGAATAAGAAGATATTTCATAGAAATGCTATGCATCTGTAATTCAATCAGGGTTAAATCGTCACAACCAATAACCTTTTAGCCAACAATAAGTTTTTGGCCGGGCTGCAGGTTATTGCTTTTCAGGTTGTTCAGGCTTTTAATTTTTTCAACGGTAAGGCCTGGCACTTTGCGTGAAATATCCCACAGGGTGTCGCCCGGTTGTACTGTATAAGTTTTGGTATCGGGCGAGAGCAATACAGGTTCGGTATTTTTTGTTTGCGCTACTTTTTGTGCGGGTGCATAGATATTGAGTTTCTGGCCTGCATAAATTCGGTTAGAGGCCAGATTATTCCACTCTTTCAGATCGTTTACACTTACTTTAAAACGCAACGCAATTCCACCCAACACATCGCCCGAAGCCACTTTGTAAACGGTAGGCACACCATGCGTTGGGGTTGAGGCATACATCATTACTGCTGACTCTTTTTTGCCCACACGCATGGCCGAATCCAGAATTGCAACACGATTAGAATCCAGATTTACTTTAGCAAATACAGGAATTTTTACGGCATAAGTTTTTCCGTTACCGGGAATGATGTTGTGCCGGATGGATGGATTTAACTTTTGTAAATCTTCCAGGCATGTACCGGTAAGTTTGGCCAGGGTGCCCAGGTGGAGGTGATGATTTACAGTCAGTGTATCATAAGGTGGAAATTCTTCACGAGCAGTTTCCACCAGATTATGTTGTTCGGTGTAATTCAAAGCATAGATAATCGCAATAAACTGCGGTACATAGGCGCGGGTTTCGCGCGGCAGATGTGGGTAAACTTCCCAGAATGATTTTTTATAGCCAGATCTCCTGACTGCTTTGCGAACCGTACCCGGCCCCGAGTTGTAAGCAGCAAGGGCAAGTTCCCAATTGCCAAAGATGGTATACAGTTGTGAGAGATAGCGGCAAGCGGCTTCGGTAGATTTTTCCGGATCCATCCGATCATCGATATACCAATCGGTTTGTAAACCAAAATACCGACCTGTGCCGGGCATAAATTGCCAAAGTCCAACAGCACGGGCGCGCGAAATGGCCCGTGGATTAAGCCCCGACTCAATTATAGATAAGTACTTTAACTCATCGGGCAGGTTATATTTTGCCAGGTACTTTTCAAACAATGGAAAATATAAATCCTTTTTGCGTTGCATGGCCCGGGTATAATCACGGTTACGTACCGTGAAGTAATCGATAAAGCCATGTACGGTTGTGTTATAAGTAAGTGGAATCTGTTGCTGAATACAGTTTAATCGGTCGCTTAATAATTCAGGGGTATCATCACCGGGAATAAACTCTATATCGGCAGGAAAAACCGGCATCATTTCTACCGTGTCTATTTCATTGGCAATATTTAGCGTATCCATTAAAGGTGAAGTCAATGTATCGGGCAGGGGATTTTGTGCCCATGAAGGGAATACAACACTACTCAACAGCAAAACAACTACAACCTTCATTTATTCGTGGTTAATTAACCGCAACAATTACGCTAAGTTCTGAATTACATTCGAGAACTGAAAGAGACCCGCTTCATCAAAGTCGTTTGCGGTGATCTGCAAACCAATGGGCAATCCATTGTTATCAGTTCCGCAAGGTACCGAGATAGCCGGAACACCCGCCACATTAGCATGAACGGAAAATAAATCGGCCAAATACATTTCTACCGGATTATTTGTGTGCTCACCAATCTTAAACGCTGTAGTGGGTGTAGTAGGCGATAAGATAAAATCGTATTGGGTTAAGATTTTTTTGGTCTGTTCCCGAATCAGGCGTCTTACTTTTTGTGCTTTTGTGTAATACGCATCGTAATAGCTTGCGCTGAGTACAAAAGTTCCCAACAAAATTCTGCGTTGCACTTCTTTACCAAAACCTTCGGCCCGCGTTCTCTTATACATCGACTGAAGATCGGTTGTGTGGGGGCTGCGTTGACCGTAACGCACACCATCGTATCGCGATAGATTAGAACTGGCTTCGGCCGTAGCCAGAATATAATAGGTTGGTAAAACATATTCGCTTAACGCGAAATCAATTCCGTCCACGGTATGTCCAGCCGATTTTAACTGATCTATTTTTAATTGAAGTGTTGATTTTATTTCTGGTTGAACAGCCTCTGAGTTCAATGCATCTTTTAAGTAAGCAATCTTTAATTTTTTTGAAGTGGGCTGCAGGGCAGCTTCAAAATGCGGAACCGGTTGTTGCGAAACGGTACTATCAAATTCATCGGGCCCTGAAATTACTTCCAGTACAGTGGTCATTGTTTTTAGTGATTTAGAAAAAATGCCAATGCAATCAAAAGACGAACCGTATGCCACCAAACCGTGCCGTGAAATGCGCGAGTAGGTTGGTTTTAATCCATAAAGGCCACAAAAGGCTGCTGGCTGGCGAACAGAACCGCCTGTATCAGAACCAAGTGAAACATCGCACAAATCAGCCATAACGGCAACAGCCGAGCCGCCCGAAGAACCACCCGGTACCCGGGTATTGTCAAGGTCGTTTAATACGGGGCCAAATGCAGAGTTTTCGTTGGAAGAACCCATGGCAAATTCATCGCAGTTTTGCCGGCCAATAATAATTGCATCTTCATTGAGCAACCGTTGCACAGCCGTAGCGGTGAACTTAGAAATAAAGCCATTCAGAATTTTGCTACTGGCTTGTAGCGGGTGATTTTCGTAGGCCAACACATCTTTAATGCCTACCACCAGGCCAGCCAGCCTGCCGGCCGTACCCCGCTTAATCTTTTCATCGATTAAGCGGGCCCGGTCAAGTGCTTCATTGGAAAACACACTCAAAAAAGCATTGAGGTGTTTTTTGGTTTCAATGTTTTGTAAAAAACGGTTAACCCGATCCGTGCAGGATTGGCCGTTATAAGTGTGAGGGTGTGAAGTTGTTACGTTAGCAGAGGTACTCAATGCTTACTTCTCTTCAATCTTCGGTATTTCTTTACCGGCATCATCCACCTCTTTCTTTACGTCCTTAACGGCATCTTTGAATTCGCGGAAGCCTTTACCAAGACCTTTTGCAAACTCAGGAATTTTTTTGGCACCAAAGAAAATCAGCACGAATAAACCGATTACCACCCACTCGCCCATACCGGGCATCCCGATCAAAAGAATTGCGCTCATAGTGAAATATTAAGAGTGTAAAGATAGATAAATATGAATAAATGAATAGCTACCGCGACTTTTGTTATGCCATTTTCCGATCGAAAAACCCTGATTTTGGCCGCTTAAACTAATTTTTCAGCCATTCTTGCGGATTGAGGGCATCGAAGTTCTTTCGAATCTGAAACCGGAGTTCAGAAATACCTTCTGCGTTGGCATGAACTTTACCCAAAACCTGATTAGTGGTAACGGCCTGGCCTTGCTTTACAGCGATATCTTTTATTCCGGTATAAACTGTAAAGTATTCTCCATGCTTAACAATGATGGTAATTCCGAATCCCATAGTGGGTGAGATTACGCTCACGTGGCCATTGAATATTGCTCTCACTTCTTCGTTGTTTCGTGTTTGAATATTCACCCCGTCATTTTGAATAATAATTCCTTTAAGCACCGGGTGGGCCTGGCGGCCAAATGCTTGCGAAACAAACCCCGATACAGGCCAGGGAAATTTATTTTTGTTATCGGCAAATGAAGCCGATAGTGCAATGGCGGCTTCTGATACTTCGCGGCCGCTTTTGTTGCGTTCGCGTTCGCGGGCTTCGCGGGCGGCTTTTTCCATTTCTTCTTTAATAATTTTTGCAATCAAGTCGTCCAGCTCGGCTATTGCCTTGCGGGATGTTTCCAGATCCTTACGCAATTGTTTTTCTTGTTTTTCGAGATTGCGAACCAGCGTACGCTGCTTTTGTTTCAGATTTGTGAGCTGCTGGTTCTCTTTCAGTTCTTCGTTAAGTAAAGCATTTTTTTCACTGCGCTTTACCTGGGTTACCCGCACTTGTTCTTTTAAAATGTCTTGCACTTTTTCGATGGCCACCGCCTGATCTTGCCGGGCTTTGCCGTATTGTTCCATATACTTCAATCGCATCAGCATCTGATCGAACGATTGTGCCGAGAATAAAAAAGTAAGCTTATCAACTTTGCCGCTAGCCTTTTGGGCTGCAAATAGCATGGCTGCGTATTCTTCTTTTAGTTTTTTGAGGTCACGCTCCAGCGCATCAATAATCTGATTGTTTTCGCTGATGTCGTAATCCAGTAAAGAAACCTCGCCCTGAATAGATTTAATTAATGATTCCTGCTGAAGAATGCGCTGATTGAGGGCATTGAGTTCGCCCAGGGAGTTTTGCTTTTTCTCTCCGGTTTCGTCCAGAATCCGCTCGGTCTCCTTTATCTTCTCTAAGTTCCGTTGCTTTTCGCGCTGTAATTGATTTTTTGATTTCTGCGCTTGAGCCGAAAAACTCAGAACGAAGAATGCAACAAACGCCAGAAATTTACCTGCGGTCATATCGCTTGGGGATATTGAATGGGAACTTCAATTCCTTATCACCAATTTCTATTTTATTATACTCGAAAGTAATGGTATTATTGATTATCCCGGCAGCTGTTTTATAAAACACGCTCACCACTCCGTTATAGGGAAGGTTTTTTTCGCCTAATGGCTGAAAGTTGGTGTACTCCAGGGTGAGTTTGTTGTTGGTATTCGATTCTATCAATTCTACCTTTTCGATTTTACGGATAACAGGATTGATCAGACTTTTTACCGTGACTGAATTTTCGTATTGCGTCAACATGTCAAAATCACCTTCGCGGCCAATTTTATCCGTGGGTTGCTTGGCCCGCACCATATTGCCTAACATGGCAGCTTCTAACACACTGTAATCGATCTTAAAATTGAAACGTTGCGAGAGTTCCTGGTAATCAAATACGTAGTACTCTTTGTCTACATTACTCACAACGGTAATAGAATCTTTATTAATGAGGGCTTTGCCGCCCTGCACACCCACCACCGAAAAAGTCATCCAGATAACACTATCTTTGCGGATGCGGATGTTGGCCTTTACTTCGCGTTCGCGCTTGTCATCGCGAAACACCATGCGGGCTTTGCCGTGCATAAAGCCAAAATCAATCTCTTCAATATCCAGCGTTTTGGGTGCATCGGGTAACGAAACTACAGGCACCGCCTTGCGTTGACAAGCCTGCAGGAACACAAGCGATGCCAAGCCAAAAAGTAAAACGAAACTACGCATGCACAAAAATTAAAGCCACGCAAAGGTAAATTAATTTAGCCTTCGGTTGTTAATTTTTTTATCCAGACGGGTGTGGTCGGCACTTGTTTCGCGGGCCTTTTGCCATTGCTTTACAGCATTATCCACCTCGCCCATCTTGAAAAGAATATCACCGTAATGTTCCCAATGCGTAGATGAAACCTGCGTACCCTGAACCACTTTTTCCATGATCTTACGGGCATCTTTGTATTTCTCCTGGGCAAACAGTACCCAGGCATATGTATCCAGATAAGATGAATTGTTGGGGAATGCTTTTACAAGTTGTGCCGCCATCTTCTCAGCTTTGTCCAGATTTTCTTTCCGAAGGGCTAAGTAATAGCTGTAGTTATTGAGCACAATGTCGTTATTGGGATTATAGGCTAGTGCTTCTTCGTACGCCTGGTCTGACTTAACATAGTCTTTGGCGCCATTGTAACAATCGCCTAACATGGTATTCAAATCGTTTACAAAAGCCGGATTGGAAGAACTGAGTTTTTTGGCTTGCTCTAATGAATAAGCGGCCTCCCGGTATTGTTTCTTTTTCAGTAACCCAAAACCGTTGAAATAATAGACCATACTTTGATTGGGAAACAATTCAAGGGCCTGTTCAGAATGATGTATTAAACTGTCTAATTGATTGGCTTGTGACTCCAGGTAAAGCAGGTTTTGCCAGGCTTCGTAATTGCCGGTTCCGTTTTTTATGGCTTGACGATATTTCACCAGAGCCACATCTTCGCGATCTAAAGCCATGTATAAATCGCCACTTACTATTTTAACGTTGGCATCGGTGGTATAATCTGCTTCCAGTTTTTCCACCAGTTGAATTATAAATTTTTCTGTGGCCAGATTGTGGGTGCCAGTCTTCTGCGCAAGCGTTGCGCTGTAGGTACTTACCATTAGCAATTTGCTATCGAGATTTACCTGAGGATCCTGAATAACTTCCAATACGTACTGCTGCGATTTTTCTTCCTGTCCATTATCGCGGTAAAGGCCGGCAAGCAACATTTTTACCGAACCGGCCTCAGTATTCTCTTGCAGATATTTTTCGAGCATAGCAATGGCTTTGGTGCGCTCTCCGGTTTGCGCGAGTAATTCAGCATAAGCCATCATAAATCTTGGTTCTTCCGGATAGGCGTTGGCAAGTTTTTCACCTTCGGCCAGAGCATCGGCTATTTTACCTTTATCTAAATAGATGCGTTGTTTTTGTTGCGATGAAATTTCGTTAATGCCCAACACACTTTCGGCCCGGGTGTAGGTTTTAAGCGCATCTTCTTCGCGTTTACTGTAGACATAAAGCGCGGCCAGATCAAACAGATGCTCTTCGGTGCCCTTTATTTCTTTCATCATGGTTTCCAGGGCGGCTGTAGCTTTATCGAGGTTATTTAGACCGGCATAGATGTTAGAAGCCAGCAGATAGAAGTATTTGTTTTTCTTTTCGAGCCGTAATGCATTCTCAATGCTTATGGCTGCTTGTCGCAAATCTTCATCTTTTACACCCTTAGCCCATACTTCTGCAATTTTATAATGCACAGTAGCATTTTCAGGAGTAAGCTCTGCCGCTTTTTGAAAATACATCAACGCTTTGGAGTAATCTTCCAAAACAAAAAATTTCTGACCTTCTGTAAATACAAATTCAGATTCGCGTTGGCGCGCTCCTTCCGACTTAATTTCAACAGGCCTGCGCTTTTGGGCAAGGGATGGCTGAAAAGAAGCAACCAAACACACCAGCACACAATATGTACGAACGTAGTTCAAAATTTTAATTTAAATACGAGTATAATCTCCGGCATCTACAGCTGTAGCTTCGCCATTAAAACTAACGAAATTACCCAACAGACTATTTTTCATAACCACTGAAGTAAGCGCACAATTTTTTTGCACAATTGAATTACTGATGCGTGAATCGGTAATCCTGGTGTCCGTACCAATAGAAACGTGCGGGCCAATTACGGAGTTCTCTATTATTACACCATCGGCAATAAATACCGGCTGAATTACTAGACTGTTCTTCAGCACGGCCTTATCGGAAACCAGTTTCTGATTTTTGATAAATTCGAGGTATCGCTGGTTGGTTTGCACCATATTATCCTTATTACCACAATCGAGCCATTCCTGCACCTGACCAGGAACAAATTTTGCGCCCTTCTTCTTCATGTTTTCGAGGGCCGTAGTAAATTGATACTCGCCTTTTTCTTTAATATCATTATCTAACAGGTATTGCATTTCGGTACGCAACTTTTCACCGTGTTTGAAGAAATAGATACCGATAATGGCCAGATCGGATACGAACGTTGCAGGTTTTTCAATCAACTCAGTAATCTCACCTTGTTCGTTTAACTTAACTACACCAAACTGCGATGGATTTTCCACCTGCTGTACCCAGATGGTGCCATCTTTGTTGGTATCGAGTTTAAAATCGGCCCGAAATAACGTGTCAGCAAAAGCCACAATCACTTTTCCTTCAAATAATTCTTTTGCGAATAACAAAGCATGAGAAATACCCATTGCCTGCTCCTGATAATAAATTTTTCCTTCGGCTCCTACGGCTTTGGCTACAACTATTAAATCTTCTTCCACCTGTTTACCAAACGAAGGATGCACAATGAACCCGATGTTATTTATTTTTTCCGGACAAACACGTGCAATATCTTCTACCAATCGATGCACAATGGGCTTACCCGCAATGGGTAACAAAGGCTTAGCCGTTGTGAGTGTGTGTGGGCGCAGGCGCTTGCCTAAGCCAGCCATAGGAATGATAATATTCATGGTAGTGTGTGAGGAGTAAAACTACTAAAATTCTGAATGGGTAGATCGCGTTAAATTTTTCTTTTCAATCCAATAAATCAATCCAATAAATGCGAGGATAACGAAAGCATGAAAGCTTGTGGCAAGCCATTGGTTATTCCATTGAACATTATTTATCAAACGAATCAAAGCTCCCGTAAAAACGATGTAGCCTGCATCGCGCGCCATCCGGTAAGGAATTGGGTAATACTTCTGGCCAAATGCAAAACAAATGGCTGCCATGGCGGCATAACAGGCAACCGCGGCCAAGGCGCTACCCATAAAACCAGCAACAGGTATCAGAAAATAATTTCCGGCTACGGTAATCACCGCGCCAATTATAGTAATGATGGTACCGTAATGAGTTTTGTCGGTGAGTTTAAACCAAACGCTGTAATTGTAATACATACCCAAAAACAAATAGGCCAGTAAAAGTACGGGCACAATATTTAATCCTAACCAGAAATTTTCTCCGATAATGTATTTCAGAATATCGAGGTTGATGCTAATACTTAACCAGACTAAACAACAGGCGATCACAAAAAAGTGGTTTACCTGAGCAAATAACCCGGGCGAGTTTTTTTCTGCAGCGTTGGAAAAAAAGAATGGTTCAGCAGCGTAGCGAAAGGCTTGAATACCAAGATTCATAAATACGGCAAACTTATAAACGGCTCCAAAAATTCCACCGGCATCTTTTTGAGAAACACCATCGTAAAAATTTTTAGGCAGCCACCAATCCAACATGCTGCGCGAAAACATTTCGTTTATCATTCCGGCAACGCCTGTAATCATAACCGGATATGCATACCGAAACATTTGCGGTGATAAAGTTTTATCCCACAAGGGGCGCCAGGCTAAAAGTGTTTTGATGAAAAACACAATAAAGAGTGCGTTGGCAATTAACGTAGCCAGAAAAACATAGCCCACACCAATGGCCGGATTGTAATTGAGCTTAAGAAAATAATAATTGAGCCCCAGCACCAGAATTACATTTAGAATTTTGGCTGTGGCAAACAGAAAGGCTTTTTTCTGTAAACGCAATTGCGCAAAAGGAATGGCAACCAGCGCATCAATAAACATGGTTATTACCAGCCACGTAATGAATTGTGAATTGCTTGCCTGCAAGGCCGATGAAATGGGTACTGCACCCAACAACATAAATACTGTTAATAATCCGCTTATTGCGATAACGCTGGTTTGGGCAAGGTTAAAAACTCGTTTGGGGTCGGCACCGGGTTTGGTGGCAAACCGGAAGAAGGCAGTCTCCATTCCAAACATGTAAATAATATTGACTACTGCTACGTATGCATAAAGCTTGGTTAGCTCTCCGTACTCGGCTTCGCTAAACATATTAATAGTGTGCAGCGGTACCTGCAGAAAATTAATCATGCGCGGTACAATACTACCTAACCCATAGAGCGCGGTTTCGCCAGCAAGACGTTTTAATTTACTCACAGCCTAAAGTATGGACTCAAACAAACAGATCGGTTGGCTCATTCCTGATAAAAACAATCAAATTACGCTTAGTTTGATCGATTTTAAAAGGATAATATTTAACCTGGGTTTTCACTTCTGATTGTCCTGATAAAGTTTAAATTTGTTATTCACCCAGTTCGCACTTAAAATCTTATCAAGATGAAAGTAGTGTCTGTTCTTCTTGTGGTCTTTTTATATAGTAGCCAGGTGTCTGCTCAGGCAGTATTTACAACCACAGGCTTTTGGGAAACTGCATTAAATTGGTCGGGCAGTAATATTGGCGATGATATTGCGGAGAATGTTACCATTAATCCTAACCGGGCAGCATTGATTAATAATGGTTCTGTTTACACCATTGGTGACCTTACATTTGGAGGCAATACCGGACTTACCATTAACTCAACAGGTGTACTTAATGTAGGCGAAAACGGTACTCCCAAAATTTTAACCGCAGGTAATTTGGTATCGGTAACGGTAGCCGGGCAGTTAACCGTGTGGGGTGACTTAATTGTGCTGGATGACCTCTCACTAAATGTGGCCGGAAGTTTAATTGTAAAGGGAAATATCCAAATGAGTAACGATGCCTCCATTTCGGTTATGGGCAATGTTGAAGTAGATGGTGATTTTACAGCCGGTAACAATACCAACGTTTCCATTGTGGCGGGTGGTCATATTGATGTAGCGGGAACCGTAACGGTTGGCGATAACAGTAATCTTTTGGGCTTGCCGGGTAGTTTCACAGCCGGTGGTTGTTCTGAAGGTTCAGGAAGTACCTTTTGTACCAGCGGAACATTACCTGTTGATTTACTGTACTTCAGAGCCGAACCTCAGGTTGATCATATTAGGTTAGTGTGGGAAACCGCCTCCGAATTAAATGCGGACTATTTTCAAATAGAAAAATCTACAGATGGGTTAAATTTTGATGAACTAAACCGCATACCCGCAGCAGGTAACTCAACTGAACGTATACGCTATGAACTGAGAGATGAAAAACCACATCTTGGAAAATCATATTATCGCCTTAAGCAAGCCGATACAGATGGAGCTGTAAGGGTATTTAGCATAGTGTTGGTAGATTTTACAGGATTACGAAGTTCAATTGTTTATCCAAGTCCATGGGCGAATGGCAATGACCTTACGCTGGAACTCAATTTTAATCCGCAATACCCACTTGAGGTAGTACTGCACGATTTATCCGGAAGGGTAGTGGACCGGGCACTGCTGCACGAAAGATCGGCCACCTGGCCAGTTAAACTGGATGCGGGTGTGTATGTGGTAAGGATTACCTCACCGGAATACAAAGGAGTGAATAAGTTTTTAGTGCGCTAAGAATTCCGGGTGTTTCTGGAGGTTTTCCAGAATATCTTTTGTCATCTCTTCCAATCCAAACTGATGTTTCCAATCCCAATCCTGACGGGCAGGTGTATCATCAATTGATTTTGGCCACGAGTCGGCAATGGCCTGCCGGAAATCTGGTTTATAAGAAATTTCAAATTCAGGTATATGTTTCTTAATAGTGGCCGCAACTTGTGCCGGGCAAAAACTCATAGCGCCAATGTTGTAGCTCGAACGGATTTTTACTTTCTCAGCCGGAGCTTCCATCAGATCCAGAGTAGCTTTTACGGCATCCTCCATATACATCATAGGCAGATACGTATCAGCAGCCAGAAAGCACTCGTATTTTTTTTCTTTGATGGCCTTAAAATAAATATCCACCGCATAATCGGTAGTGCCACCACCGGGCGGGGTTTTATATCCTATTAAACCCGGATAGCGCAAACTGCGAACGTCTACACCATACCTTCTGAAATAATATTCGCACCATAACTCGCCCGCCAGTTTGGTAATACCATACACGGTGGTGGGATCCATGATTGTATCCTGAGGTGTATTTTGTTTAGGCGTAGTTGGACCAAAAGCTGCGATTGAACTTGGCCAATACACTTTATGCAGTTTTAACTCGTGGGCGGCTTCCAATACAAAGAGTAAACTCTCCATATTCAGCTTCCACGCCCAGCGCGGATCTTTTTCGCCTGTTGCCGAAAGTAAGGCCGCCAAATGATAAACCTGGGTAATGTCATGCTTGCGCAGAAGTTCAAATAACCTATCGCGTTGCAGAACGTCAAATTTTTCGTACGGACCTTCTTTTAAAATCCCCTGAGCATCTTTTATGTCTGATGCAATTACGTTTTCCTGACCGTAGATTTTCCACAACCCTTGTGTAAGCTCTGATCCTAATTGCCCTCCGGCACCAATCAGCAATACTTTGGTTTTCTTCATACGAAAATTATGGGGGCGAAGATATAAAAATTGCCTCACCCCAACTTGTGGAGGGGTGAGGGTATTATTTTACTTCTTCACTTTTACAATCGGTAGTTTGATGCTGCTGGGGTATTGCGAGGAGTGATGTATTTTATTGTGTGCAATTTTTGCTTCCGATTCGTCATAATTTTTTCCGCCTGTGTTTAAGTTACGATCAAAACGCGGGAAGTTACTGCTCGACACCTCAATGCGAATGCGATGACCTTTCTCAAAGTAATTACTGGTGCTCATAGGGGTTAATTCTACCTTGTAAACTTTGCCTGCCTCCATAAACACTTCTTTGTCATAACCTTCGCGGTAACGCACACGCTGTATGGTTTCATCCAGGTTATAAGCTTTGCCATCGGGGTAAACATCAATCAGTTTAATGGTTACATCAGTATCTTTTACATCTGATGATAAATACAAAGTGGCTTCGATAAAACCACTTACCTCAATGCCTTCGGCTAAAGGTTCTGTTGTGTAAACCAATATATCTTCGCGTTTCTCCATCTCTTGCTGATCGAACGCGCCCCCTTGCACGGCATTACCCGTACAGCAAACATTGCCTCCATGCGAAGTAACCGGGTTCATCGGATCGTAGGTAAATGCATCCGGATTGTCTTTGGATGGTTTTTTGAGTATTAATTTTCCATCGCCATTTAATGTATTGGCCTTGCCTTTACTATCCAGGTAGTAAGGTGTCATTACCGCGTTGGCCGGTGGCCATACATCAGAGGTTTGCCATTTGTTAGCCCCCATTGTATAATAACGCACCCGTGGCATTTCTTTAAGTGATTCGCCCTTCAGCCAATGATCAAACCAATCCGTAATCAATTCATCATAATTCAGGCGGGCATCACCAACACTTCTCTGGCCCACTACTGTATTTTCAGTTGCGCGGGTGTAGGCGCAATGCAAAGTAGGCGCAATAACCAAATACTGGCTGTCGCGCACTTTGGGGTCTTTGGCATTTTTGCGCACGTGATTAAACAATTCGATATTAGGGCTTGATGAAACATCGTACCACGACACAAACCAGAAGCTGGGTGTGTTGAAAGGCATGTTATCATGATACAAGCCACCTTCAAACCAGGCTTTATCGTTTGGTGTGCGCCTGATCATTTTTTCATAAACGCCCACAGGGCCATCCACAGCTTTAATGATATCCTGAACAGGTAAATGACTAAGTCCTTCTTTCCAATCTACTCTAGGATAGCGTGGCGCCATATCGTAAAACTTCTGTATGCGTTGCAAATCTTCCTGACTTACATTCCTGGTAAGATTAGGCTTGGCCACATCGTGTTGAGTACCATAAAGCCAGGCGGTAAAAAGCATTTGCCCGGCACCACCCCGGTACCAGTTACCTTGTTCGTTGTATCTACCAACACGACCAACACCGGCTCCATAACCCTGTGGTACCATCGCAGCCAATGCCGGATGTTCCAATGAAGCTACAGCCATTTGCCACTCGGCCGTAGAGGAGCAACCCAATAACCCGATTTTACCATTGCTCCATGCTTGTTTCGACATCCACTCGAACGCATCGTAACCATCCGTAAGCGGGGTACCCAAAATATCCCATTCGCCTTCGCTGAAAAACCTACCCCGCTCATTCTGCACCACATATGCATAGCCTTTGTTAACCATGTCAAGCGCTGTTTGTAAGGTGCGGGTTACCAATTCACCATCGCGATAGCTGTTAAAGTTGTAAGGCGTACGCGAAAAAATGATCGGGTGTTTGCCATTGCCTTTTGGGCGATAGATGTCTGTTGAAAGCCGGATGCCATCGCGCATGGGCATCATTACTTTCTGATCGACCACCGCAACTTTTTTAAGCTGCTCTAAAACATTTTCCTTTTCCTGACTATAGCCTGCTACCGAAAGTAGCATGACCAGGCAAAGCATCTTTAGTTTCATAACTATAAATTAATTTGAGAGGTAAGGTATGCAATTGATAGTCAGCTGTAGCCAAATAAATTATGATCGGTAATTGAAGGGTTTAAAATTTTACCTCGCTATATTTTTTATAGTTTTGCTAGGGGTGGAATGCAGAGTCTTACCTTGAAACTCGCGTGCGGTGGCCTGACAAAAAGGCGAGGGTGTGAAGGCAGGTGGGAGGAAGCATCTTTTTGTCTTGACTTTTTTTGGTACTTTTTTGTGTCAAGACAAAAAAGTACAGAAGCATTTATAGGACTACTAATATCATAGGATGACTTTCACAGAATACCTGATCAGCAAAAAAATAGACGGAGCCGCCTTTCAGGCCGCTGAGCCCGCACTTTGGCACGAATGGAGTAACCTGTTTAACCAACTAAGCCCCGCCAGCTTTACTTCGCAAAAGCTTTATCTTATCAATCCAATCCGCAGAAAATACCAGCTAAAGGTGGAGGCAACCGAAACACCTAAACCCGTGGTTGCTGCCAAGCCTGTAATGAAGCCAAAACCGAAAATGAATTGAACCATGTATAAGAAACTTCAACCTGTATTACAAAAAGAATTAGACGCCATTCGCGAAGCCGGTCTTTTCAAGAAAGAGAGAATTATTACCACACCACAGGGTGCCGATATAAAAACCGGTGATGGAAAAGAAGTAATTAACTTCTGCGCGAATAACTATCTCGGCCTTTCCTCGCATCCCCGGGTAATAGAGGCAGCCAAACGCGCTATTGATACACACGGTTTTGGAATGTCGTCCGTGCGATTTATTTGTGGTACCCAGGATATCCATAAAGAATTAGAGAAAAAGATTTCTGAATTTCTGGGCACAGAAGATACAATCCTTTATGCCGCTGCCTTTGATGCCAACGGAGGTGTGTTTGAGCCTTTGCTGGGCGAGAAGGACGCCATTATTTCGGATGAGTTGAATCATGCTTCTATTATTGATGGTGTGCGGTTGTGCAAAGCCATGCGCTATCGGTACAAGCATAACGATATGGCCGATTTAAAAATACAATTGGAAGAAGCGCGCAAGGCCGGAGCAAACCAGATTATTATTGTTACCGATGGCGCCTTTTCAATGGATGGCACCATTGCGCAGTTAGATAAAATTTGTGATCTGGCCGATCAATACGAAGCTTTGGTGATGACAGATGAGTGTCACTCTTCGGGATTTATTGGTAAGACCGGTCGCGGTGTTCCGGAACATTGTAATGTAATAGGCCGTGTGGATATTATTACCGGCACGTTGGGTAAAGCGTTGGGTGGAGCATCGGGTGGCTTTACTTCGGGGCGCAAAGAAATTATTGAAATGCTGCGCCAGCGTTCAAGACCTTATTTATTCTCGAATACGTTGGCCCCGTCTATAGTAGGTGCATCTATTGAAGTGTTCAACATGCTTTCCGAAACAACCGCCTTGCGCGATAAGCTGGAAAAAAGCACTAAATATTTCCGCGAAAAAATGACGGCAGCCGGTTTTGATATTAAACCGGGTGTGCACCCCATTGTGCCGATTATGTTATACGAAGCTCCGCTTGCGCAGAAGTTTGCCGAGCGATTGCTGGAAAAAGGAATTTATGTAATCGGATTTTTCTTTCCAGTAGTAGCCAAAGGCAAAGCCCGCATCCGCGTACAGATTTCGGCTGCGCACGAGCAACATCATTTAGATAAAGCGATAACTGCGTTTACCGAGGTGGGGAAAGAGTTGGGCGAGTTGAAGTAAGTTCTTAACCACATAGGTACATAGAGCACATAGTAAGTGAAAATCTATATCGCCTATGTTTCTATGTGGTTAGAAAATTATCTATCTTAAAGAAGTTATCTGTGGCTTCTTAAAACGAATTTACTATGAGAGTTACCTTTCTGTTTTTCTCATTGATATTTATTAATACGGCATTTTCTCAAACCATTCCAGTTTTCCAAGTACTCTATGCCGAGAAAGCATCCTTAAGCAACGGAACAATTTTAAAAAGCATGGATCCGCTTTTGGATGAAACTATTCAGGTGGCGGACAGTGGTTATTTGGTGTTAATCCATGAGACAGGAATTCCGGTGGAGTTTAGTGGAGATACAACTTTTTCACTAAATGACGTACATACGATTCTTAATCCGCCACTTAGTGAAACGATGAAAAAGAAAATTAGAACGAATAAGGTCTCTCCCATTCGGCATCGTTACCAAAAATCCGTGGGGTTAGCGTATTTATTTTTATCAAATGGACCAGAAGCAAGAAAAATAATACTAAGTCGTACCGGTGCTGTGCTTGATGGAGGGCCACCTAAAAATGGCGTAAAGTACCCACCCCTAATTGACCACAAAGTGTATTTCGATGGTGATATGAAGATAATCCTATGGCGAGGATTTGAAGCGGAGGGTGTTACCGCAAAGATCACGGATATTTTTGATGAAGAATTGAAATCAATCTCGTTGAAAGACAATGAAATTTTATTATCAAAAAATGAGTTAGTCCAAATGGTGAATAAGGAGAAACACAAACACGTATTAATCTATTTAGAAGATGCCCAAGAAAGACAGCTGCCGAGGGTCGCGGCTTTTGTAACGCAGTTTTTTACAGAGAAGTATAAATTTCCATACTCAAAAGAAATAACAACCCGGCTGCCGCATTAATGGCGGGGTATTTCTTAGAAACGTATGCACATTATGAGGAATCAAAGGATGCGCTTCCTTACTACGAATTAGCCACTCAACTCTCCGACAGGCAATTCTATAAAGATATGCTGAACAACTATCTGAAAAGAACGGGTCAATAATCTACCGCATCTTCTTCGGAATCAAATCCGAGTCGGAAGGGAAAAGCCCAAACATGGCTTGTGTGTTTCCTGCCGGTAAAAAATAGATTTTATTTTTCTTTCCTTTCAGCTTAAGGCAATACATGTTCAGAAAGGGAATGAGTTTTACACTCTTCACATCATTCCAATCGTAACTCTTTTCTTTGCCGGGTTTAATCAATTCAATTTTCTTTTTGCTGATGGCCACGCGCCTGATGTGTTTAGATAACAACAAATGCAACGAGAAAAAAATCAAAGCAAGTGTAAAAAGAGCAAAGGCAACAAATCTGGCTTTAGGCGATTCTCCAAACTGCAGGAGCATAAGTGCTGAGGCCAGTCCTTGTAGCGCGCTAAGCGCCAGGAAAAAATACCTGGCAAGATAAAATTTAACCGGATTTACTTCTTCCATTAAACATACATGTTGGTTTATGGAATACGAAGGTAGGAAATTTATGACGATAACTTAAAGGATTAATTTTTGCTAAGCGGTGATCCGTAATCGGTAACTTACTTCCACCGGCAACCAGTAACTATTTTCACTTCTCGTTTTCAATCACCACCGGAAAATCCTGACCGCGCGAGAAGGTGTAGGGATATTGTGGTTTGCCTTTTAACTTCTGCGTCATTTCCGGAACCTGATCATCGAGGTACGATTTCAACTCGTAGATCGTAACCTTGCCATCTTTGGGCGCACCATCGGCATCGCCTTGCAAAGCTTTTATTAATAAGTAAGTAAACAACCCATGCCCTAACTCAGCAAACTCGGTTGCGAATTGTTCGCTACCAGCCGAAGCCATTACATGTATGCCCGCACTGCGCGAAAGCTGTGCAATGGCTTTTTCTTCAGCCGCGCCTCGCGTGGCCAGTAATTCAACCGATGCCCCCGATTGACAAGCATCCATCACAATCAGTTGTTTTAATGCTTTTATGTTTTTCAGTTTGTCCTGAAGTACACTGGCTTCAATGGCTTCTTTTTGAAGTGCACTTAAATCGTACAAACGACTACTCTCGGTTGGAATGAAAAAGAATTGGTTGTCAACCATGCTGCCATGGCCGGCATAATAAAAAATGAAAACATCTTCCTGGTGGATTTTGCCAGCCAGCTCATCCAGCTTTTTTAAGATATTAACCCGCGATGCGTCTTCATCATATAAATTATGCAGCTCTAGGCCTTTGAACAAACTTCCTTTTTCGTCCAATACTTTTCCAAACGATTCGGCATCGGGTTTGGCATAATTCAAAACCATTTTTGGGTTTTTGTATTGATTAATGCCAACGGATAAAATATAGCACACACTGCTCTTGCCACCATGATCGGCCACAATCTCTACCGACTGAGGATCGGATTCAATTTTTTCTTTATTGACAGCCGAAACAGAAATGGTATTGGTGCCATTAACCAGTGTTAACGCATGGCGGTAGGTGGTACTTTCTCCGGGTCGTAAGGGAAGCGACAGGTTTGATTTTTCGATGGGAACACTTTTACCATTATGAAAAAGTTTGAGTGTTTCAATGCTGCTGCCGGTGTTGGTAATTTTTACCAGAACATTCCTTTGTGTGGCATCATCGCCCGGAATGGTTGCGATTTTTATACCCGGTGGTGGTGCACTGTTTAGCTTACCTTGAATGCCTTTCAGGTTATCGTTGCCACGACTTTGAAAAATTTTAGGCAACAAATCAGGCCGGTAAAATTCATGAAAGAACTGATCCACCCCGTAGGTTTTTAAACCATCCACAAAATGAATGTATTGACGGGCGCCCTCGGTTCCATTAAAATACCCTTCCGGATTTTTAACCATCCATTCTTTTTCACCAAAATGAATGTGTTCAAAAAATTCTTTACCAGAAGTTAAGTCCCAGAATTTAGTTACACCATCTAAGCTGTGGCTGATCAGCATTTTTTCATCGGGTGTTAAGATTAAAGAAGTTATTTCGGCCACATGACCTTCATAGGTTTTTAACACATTGCCGGTGTTAACATCCCAAAGCCGGATTACACGATCGGCCCCGGCACTATAGATTCCGGTTTCTGCATTGTTAAAAAGCGCCACATGCACCGCGCCTGTGTGGGTAGTAAATTTCTTTTCGGCTAAACCGGTAGCAACATTCCATAGCCTGATGGAACCATCCCAACCTGCGGAGAGTAACTGCCTGCCATCTTTGGATTGTGTTAGCGAAACCACCGCATCGGTATGGCCCTCAAACGTGCGCACGATCTTTTTAGAATCAATTTCCCGCATCTGAAGTTTGTCGGTGTTATCGCCCAGGGTAGCGGTAAACACATACAAATCATTTTTGCTGAATAACGAAACATAGGCTGAGCCTTCTTTCAACTCAAAGAAATGTAATCGTTTGCCGGTTTTGGCATCGTGAATTTTTAATGTGCCATCCCAACTGCTACTTATGATTTGCGTTTCATCGCTATTGAAATGAACATCGAACACGGGTTGATTGTATGACTTAATTGTAAAGAGCGTATCGCCTTTTTCAATATTCCATAAAATGATTGAACCATCGCCACCACCGGTTAACAATTTTTTGCCATCGGCAGAGTATTGATAACACAATGCCGCTTTTTCATGGCCCGTAAATTCCATTTTGGTTTTACCGGTGGCGATATCCCAGCTCTTAACCTTGTTGCCAAACTTCCCTTTCAATAGACTTTTTCCATCGCGACTCAGCAATAGGTTGTTCTTATACCGAACATACCGGGCGATGTAAGAATCCCAGTACGAGTTTGGATCGTAGGTTAGCCCGCCTTTATCGCGCTGATTTAGAAAACCGGTTAGCTCACTTTTCTTTTTACCGGTTTTGGTATCATAGATCTGCACAAGGTTGTGGTCGCTGGCAACCAGCACTTGGGTACCTGAATGATTAAACCGCGCTTGTGTAAGTTCGCCTTCCAGTTTAGGATCAATCGTAAACAAAGAATCACCGATATCAGAATACAGGGTTACCAGTTTTTCAGTGCTGGTTAAAATTCTTTTACCATCAGCACTTACATCTACGGAAGTTAGATCATCAATGGATTTGCTGAAAGTGGTAACGGGTTTTGCTTGCGCGAGATCATACTTTACAACTTCTTGTCGCGTGGCCTTAATAATAAAGCGATTATCGGGAGTGAATACCTGATCGGTAAAGCAGCCACCACAGGAAGAGTATGCGCGTGGCTTAATAGAATGAATTTGTTTCCAGTCTTTCGTAGTGTATATGTCAACGGTAGCATCGGTACCTACCGCCAGCCATTGACCATCGGCACTTAAGGATAGATTTTCCGCACCCCGATTTCCTTGTGCCACCATCCACGACTTAATTTTTTTTCCACTGGAAAATTCCCACACGTGCACCATCTGCCCCAGGGTAACAAAATATCTTCCTTGCGGATCGAAGGCTACATCATTAATCCGTTCCTGGCCAGAACCATATTGTTTATTATAAAATTCAGTGTCATCCAGTGCGATAGACAGAATTTGTTTACCGGTTTTTACCTCCCACATTCTTACCGTGTGATCGTTTCCACCGGTAAGAAGATATTTTCCATCGCGACTAAAATCCAGACTGATTACCGAAGCCTGATGGCCCAGAAAACTACGTACCTCCCGGCCCGAACTTAACTCCCAAAGTTTTGCAGATTTATCGCGGCTGGCAGTTGCTACGTAATTACTATCAGGACTTATTGCTACCGCCACCACAGCAAGTTCATGGCCTTTCTGAATAATGGTTTCTATCGACTGGCCGTAAACAAGTGTTGTTGAGACCAGAAGAAAAAAAATAATCCGGCTCATAAAGGTTATTGTGCTTTTACTTCTTCTGCCGTTTCATTTTCTTCCGGCATTTCTTCCCAGGTTTTGGGTTCTTCGTTGTGCAGGTATTCCAGAATGCGTTGCTCCACCTGTTTTAATTTAAGGCTGCGCAGGTACTTACCATTGCGGGCCAGAATTAAACGGCCGGTCTCTTCAGAAATAGCCAGCACCAACGTATCGGTAACTTCGCTCATACCCATGGCTGAACGATGCCGCATGCCAAAGTAAGAAGGCAGGTTATCGTTTTCGCTAACCGGAAGCACACAGCGCGCGGCTTTAATTCGACCTTTATAAATGATAATGGCCCCATCGTGCAACGGGCTGTGTTTATTGAAAATGGAAAGCAAAATTTTCTTATTCACTTTCGCATCAAGCTCATCGCCTGTTTCAGCATAGAATTTTAATTCTATATCGCGCGAAAAAACAATCAGCGCTCCGGTTCTTGAGGCTTTTAAAGTTTTTAAGGCTTCTACTAGTTCATGGATATCAAAATCATCATGATGTTCGTTGCGCCAGTTGGTGATGTTTTTAAAAATATTGTCGCGGTTAAGATCGGTACTGCGGCCAATCAGCAGCAAGAATTTTCGAATTTCCGGCTGAAACAAGATGATCATGGCCAGAACTCCCACCCCCATAAACTGGCCGAGTATGGTTGTTAATAATTCCATTTGTGCGGCACGCACAATTAGATAGATCAGGTACAATGAAAGAATGCCCAGAAAGATTTTTACGGCAATACTTCCCCGAATAAGTTTATAAATCTGGTACAACAGAATAGCCACCAGGCTGATATCTACCAGATCAACCCAACTCACCTCCAGAAACCCTATTTTAAAAGCGAAGATCATGCGGAACAAAGGTAATAAAACCGCTGTGGTAATTTAGGTTAACCGCGAAGTGAGTGTAATTACCTCGCGTGCTGCCTTTACATCGTGTACGCGAAGAATTGAAGCACCTTTCAGTAAAGCAAGGGTATTTAATACGGAAGTTCCGTTCAGGGCATGTTCCGGGGTTGTTTCCAGCGTGCGCCAGATCATGGATTTACGCGATAACCCGACCAGCAACGGTTTTTCGAGTATCCGAAAAGAATCGAGTTTACTTAATAACTCAAAATTCTGAGCAACGGTTTTCGCAAACCCAAAGCCCGGATCAATAATGACATTTTTTACTCCGGCTTGCTTCAGTTTTTCCAATCGCACATGAAAGTAATCGATCATTTCGCTAACCAAATCATCATACTGCGTTAACTGATTCATGGTTTGCGGAGTGCCACGCATGTGCATCATTACATACGGAACTTTGGAATGGGCAGCAACTGCATACATATTGGCATCGCCATCCCCTCCGGTTATGTCATTAATCATATCCGCCCCAGCGTACAAGGCTGACTGGGCCACCTCGCTGCGAAAAGTATCAATAGAAAGTATTGCGTCTGGAAATTTTTTTCGAAGAGCTTCCATAACCGGCACCACGCGTTTAAGTTCTTCCGATTCAGAAACATCTATAGCCCCGGGCCGGGAGGAGTATCCTCCTACATCCAGTATCTCAGCGCCTTCACTCAGCATCGTTTCCGCTTTCTTGATAACATCATCAAGGTTTCCGATGCGGCTGCCGGCATAAAAGCTATCGGGCGTAATGTTAAGAATGCCCATTATCTTAGGTGAAGAAAGTTCTGCCAGCCTGCCCTTTAGATGCAGTGTTTTGTTGGCCGAAAATATTTTATTTTGCACCACCATGAATGAGAAAACCGTACACGAATATAAAGAGGTGATTGCCACGTGCAAAGAACTATTCGCCCGTAAAACACAAGATTATGGCACTGCCTGGCGGGTGTTGCGGTTGTCTTCTATTACCGATCAGATTTTTATAAAAGCACAGCGAATTCGCAGTATTCAGGATAAGGGCACCCAAAAAGTGGACGATCCGATTAAAGATGAATTTATTGGCATTATTAATTATTGTCTTATAGCCCTGATTCAGCTGCGACTGGAAGGATCGGATAAGCTCGACATGACCTTTCAGGAACTGGAACCGCTTTACGATCAGGCAGTAAACGAAACGGTTGAGTTGCTTCAGAATAAAAATCACGATTATGATGAGGCCTGGCGTGAAATGCGCGTAAGCTCCATGACAGACATTATTCTTATGAAACTGTTAAGAGTGAAACAAATTGAAGATAATCAAGGTAAAACAGTAGTAAGCGAAGGCGTAAAAGCCAATTATCAGGATATGATTAATTATGCAGTGTTTTGTATGATTAAAATTTCAGCGGTAAAATAACGAACATGTTCAAAAAAATAATCGATCAGATTTCGAGGTTCTTTGTAGGTGGTTTATTGATATTCTCCGGACTAATCAAACTAAACGACCCCATTGGGACACAGATAAAAATGGAGGAGTATTTCGAAGTTTTTGCTGAAGACTTCGGATCTTTTTTTCATCACTTCATTCCCTGGGCGTTGGAGATTGGGATGATTATGATCGTGCTTGAATTAATGTTGGGCGTTGCGATTTTGATTTTCTGGCGCATGAACCTCACGGCCTGGTTATTGTTGCTCATGATGACCTTCTTTACATTCCTCACGTTCTACTCAGCTTATTTTAATAAAGTAACAGATTGCGGTTGTTTTGGCGATGCCATTAAACTCACTCCGTGGGAATCATTCACCAAAGATGTAATTCTGATGGTGTTTGTACTGCACCTGTTTTGGTATAGAAAAAGTTACAAGGCCATTCTGCGAACCCGAACGGGTAATGCGCTGGTGATTGGCACAGTGGTGATCAGTTTTATTTTAGGAGTGTATGCCATCTTACATTTACCTTTTATTGATTTCCGGGCGTACAAAATTGGAAACAATATTCCGCAGCAAATGATACCGCCCGAACAACCAATTATTGAATACGTTTTTGAGAAAGATGGCAAGGAGGTTCGCGATACGAAGTTTCTATCGGATGCTGAAGGTTATAAATATGTTTCTTCGCACGTACTGAATGAGGATAAGATCAAACCAAAAATAACGGACTATTCCATCAGCAGCCCGGAAGGCGAAGATAAAACGCAATACACGTTTGAAGGCAACCGGTTGTTGATTGTGATGTTTGATGTAGAAAAAGCTTCAGTAAAGAATATTGCTGATGTGCGCGAGTTAATCCGCCAGGTAGAGGGTAAGGTAGATTGTTTTATTCTCACTTCTTCCGGTGCTGAGGCTATGGAGGCGTTCCGGCACGAGCACCAGTTGGCTGTGCCATATTATTATGCCGATGCTACTGTATTGAAAACGATTATTCGCTCTAATCCCGGTATAGCCCTTTGGAAAAACGGTACCGTGCTGGGCAATTGGCATCATAACGATACACCGGCTGCCAGCACTGTACTGGAATTACTGCAATGAAAGTTTTTTTGATCGGCTTACCTGCCTGCGGCAAGTCTACCCTGGGGAAACAATTAGCCCGGCACGTGAATGTGAGTTTTGTTGATCTTGATCAGGAAGTAGAAAAATCAGTTGGATTGCCCGTAGGCGAGATTTTTAAAAAGTATGGCGAGAGTTTTTTTCGCAAGCAGGAATCCGAAACACTACGAACTATCATTGAAAATGAAAGTGATTTTATCATGGCAACCGGTGGTGGTGCGCCTGTATTCCATGATAACATGAAGTTTATGAATGCGGCAGGTCAAACTGTTTTTATGGATGTGCCCACCCACGAGATCACCAACCGGATTTTGCAATCAAACAAAGATGAAAGGCCTTTGCTGGCAGCGTTGGCACCCGATGAAGTAAAGGATAAAATTGAATTTCTCCGGTCGCAGCGCTTCTCGTTTTACAATCAGGCTCAAACTACGCTCACCGGAGTTGTTTCACTTCAGGATTTAATAACGGCAATCAGGATTTAAAACGGAAAACCCAGCGTAACCATACCAAAATTGGTTTTGTTATCCAGGGTTACCAACGGACTTGTAGCCGTAGGTACACGATATGGTCTGTAGGTGTTTGCGCCCTGACTAAATACCAAAGCAAAATCGACATAGAATTTTTGCGTTCGGTACCCGATGCCACCTGATATGGCGGTTATTTCGCGGCTGCTATTATTCTGTTCTGTTTTGTATGGATCGGGCATATAGGAACCACCAGCCCTGAACCTGAATTTATCCATTCGAAACTCACCACCTAACCGCACATTTGGGGTAACCTGGTAAGCATCTTTAATACTTTCATTGTCCGAGTCGAACGAAATACCGCTCAAGCCAGAAGAATAGCGTGCGCCTGAATAATTAACCAAGTCCACATCAGCAGAAATGAAACCGGACTTGCCAATAAAAATAACCGCACCTGCACTTAATTTCCCGGGAGTACGCAACGAGTATTCTGAAATGATATCGTCTGTGTATTCATTCTCGCTGTTCAGAATAGTTTGACCGTCTCCATAGTAATCGAAGTTATTCCATTCAGATGTTAATTCTGCACGATATACATCCGTTACGCTAAGCAAGGTTGGGGTGGTGTACGACAGGCCCACCTGAACAATATCCACAGGTCGGTAAATGGCACCCAACGTGGCATTAATGCCCGATGCTTTAATCTGAAGTTCTTCTACAAGATCAAGTCGGTCTAATGGATTATAGGTTGGGTCTAGTTCAAAAAAGAAATCAGATTCTGAGTATTGTTTTTCGCTTCGGTAACGGATTGTTGAAAGTCCCAGCCCTGCACCCAGAAAAAATTTATCGCCTAGGTTGGCACCGTACGATAGGTTCCATTGATTTTGGGTGCCTTCTGTTCGAACAGTTTCATTTTGATTAACATTCCGAATGTCATTTGGATCATCGAACGTTTGAAGTGGAGAACCGTAAACATAATTATCATCTGGATCCTGCCCCACATTATCAATCAGGTAGGTATTGTAGGCAAGCCCTGGAAGGGAATTAAAATAACTGTTATCACCACCGTTCTGGTAATCGAAGTTTGATGGATTTATTCCATAGGCATCATCCGTAAAAAAATCAATAATCGAATTATTGGAATTTGTGCCTCCGTAAGAGAATGTTTGATTGAAGTTATTAATCCGGTTATAACTCACAGCAAAGGTGCCACTCAAAAAACCTTTACGCCCGTCTTGTTCAGTTTGAAATACAAGACTAAAACCGGGTATGTGCAAATTGGTTTTTGAATCGGAAGTTTTATTGCCGAGGTACTCGCTATTTACATTGGCACCATAAAAGCCTGGAGAAATTGTAAATTCCGATCGGTTAAACATACCCAAACCGGCAGGATTAGATAAAGCAGAACTGTAATCGCCACCCAAACTGGTTTGCACACCGCCCATGCCCATAATGCGTGCACTCCCTGCGGGCTTTACCCGACTGAATAACAATGCGGTTTCGGTAAAACTTTGTGCCTGTACCAACCCCGGTAAAAGCATGGCAATGCCAGCGAGCACTTTGCCCAACATTTTCATAACGAGAATTTTTTGTTGTTAACTACTCCGCCTGCTTTAATTCCGGCCTCTTGAACCTCCTGATGAAGAACCTCCACCGGATGAAGAAGATCCGCTACTGCGGCCTCCACTATTGGAGAACCCGCTTGAACTGCGTGAAGAACCCCCGCTGTTGTTATCATACCAACTGCTGGAACGGTTGGAGCTCCTGCTGTTGTTATTGAACGTTGTGCCCGTGCTTCGGGTGGTGCTACCAGAACCTGAGTTATTCCACACTGTGCGGCTTGAATTGTTTTCAGGATTATTTCTCCAGCCACGCTGATAATAATTTTCGTTTGCAGATGCAGTGCTTCTGGAGTTACTTCCACCACGGGTGTCGTTTTGAATTGCTGCGGATTGACGACTGCCACCGGTGTTAACACTGTTGTTCATGTCGCTTGAGCGGGATGATCTTTTTCCATACACTACCCGATTTCCGCTGTCGCCACCACCAACAATAATTACGGTTGGCCTGTTCCATGAATTCCAGCCATAGTTGTTCCAGCCCATGTTATTCCAACCCCATGGACTGAATGAATTATATCCGTAAGGATCCCATGCCATAGAATTCCAACCATTGTTCCAACCCATGTTCCAGGGTGAATACCCCCACGAATTCATGCCCCAGCCCATGCCCATACCCAACGACATGCTTAAGCCTGGTCTGTAAAAACTGTTGTATCCAAATGGATCCATTCCCCATGCAGAACCATAATAGGGATTATACGCGCCTACCATGTAGGGATTCATTCCGCCCATCATGTAGGGGTTATTCATACCATAATAATTCCAGTTTGCGCGGTTATTGTAAATATTCTGATTTACTGCGGTTGGTACGTAGTCGGAATAGAAATAACTAGCCTGTTGTACCGGGGCTGAACCATTAACCGATTGAGAGATATACTCCGGATTAACATTTCGGGCCGAATAACTATCGGTTGGGTTAATAGGAGTTTTAACCTCCGATTGACGAGAGGATAATTCTGATAAGGGTTTTGAGGCTGCAATCTTTTCACGATCGCTTGCCCTGAAATACATATCATCAAACTCTGCCTGCGCACTTGCTCCAACAACTGCAGTTAACATCAGCAGGCCTGTAAAAGTGATTCTGGATTTCATATGCTTTAAATTTTGGTTCAACTTATCTATTTAACGCTGTTATCCCCAATAAGGATATATTTTCTATAACAAGTTTAGTGCTTAAATCGTGCAAATTCCAGTGGTTTTACCGTGGTAGTTATGCCATTTTTTTAAGGTTAATTTTCAAACCCACACTACAACCAGCCAAACCTGATCTATATTTGCCGAATTATCCAAATTTACGAAAATTTTTAGGTTTATCCGATGGGAAAAGAGATTACAAGCAGGAGCGAAGATTACGCGCAATGGTATATTGATCTGGTAAAAAAAGCCGACCTGGCCGAAAATTCTGAGGTGCGGGGCTGTATGGTTATAAAACCCTATGGTTACAGCATTTGGGAAAAAATGCAACAAGCCCTAGACAAGATGTTCAAAGAGACCGGACACACCAATGCCTACTTCCCGTTGTTTGTACCAAAAAGCATGTTTGAGGCGGAGGAGAAAAATGCCGAAGGCTTTGCAAAAGAATGTGCCATTGTAACCCATTACCGGTTAAAGAACGATCCTCAAAATAAGGGCAAACTGATGGTTGACCCTGAAGCGAAACTGGAAGAAGAACTGGTGGTGCGTCCAACCAGCGAAGCCATCATCTGGAGTACCTATAAAAAATGGATTCAATCGTATCGCGATTTGCCCTTGCTGATTAACCAATGGGCTAACGTAGTGCGATGGGAAATGCGCACGCGGTTGTTTTTGCGCACGGCCGAATTTCTTTGGCAAGAAGGCCACACCGCCCATGCATCGGCCAAAGAAGCTGTAGAAGAAACAGAACGAATGCTGGGTGTTTATGCCGAATTTGCTGAAACCTTTATGGCTATGCCGGTTATTAAAGGTCGTAAGTCTGAAGGCGAACGTTTTCCGGGTGCAGTTGATACCTATTGTATTGAAGCTATGATGCAGGATGGCAAAGCCTTACAGGCCGGCACCTCGCATTTTCTGGGTCAAAATTTTGCCGATGCGTTTAACGTTCAGTTTACCAACAAAGAAGGCAAGCTTGAAAAAGTTTGGGGCACTTCGTGGGGAGTAAGCACGCGCTTAATGGGTGCGCTTATTATGGCTCACTCCGATGATGAAGGATTAGTGCTGCCACCAAAACTGGCTCCCATTCATGTGGTGATTGTGCCCATCTTTAAAACAGCAGAAGAGTTAGAACGCATATCTGAACAAGCCAACAAAATTGCAGATGCATTGCGTAAACAAGGCTATTCAGTTAAGTTCGATAATCGCGATACGCATAAGCCAGGCTTTAAGTTTGCCGAATACGAATTGAAAGGTGTACCGGTGCGAATTGCTATTGGACCGCGCGATCTGGAAAACAAAACGGTGGAAGTTGCACGCAGAGATACAAAAGAAAAACAAGTACTGGCCCTGGACTCCATCGCTACAGCAATTCCGGCCCTTCTGGATGACATACAACAGAATATCTACCAAAAGGCACTTGCGTTCAGAACTTCCATGATTACTCCGGTAGATTCGTTTGCCGACTTTAAAAAAATTCTGGATGAGAAAGGTGGTTTTGTGTCTGCACACTGGGATGGCACGCCCGAAACAGAAGCTGCCATAAAAGAGGAAACCAAAGCAACCATCCGCTGCATTCCGTTAGATGCAAAAGAAGAAGCAGGAGTTTGTGTGTATTCTGGCAAAGCTTCAACTAAACGGGTACTTTTTGCAAGAGCTTATTAAAATGCCCTGAAAAACCACTCCAAGCCAAACGTGTTCTTAGTTGAAGACCACAAATTTTAACTACTTTTATAAACTGTGATTAAATCCAAAAAGAAGTGATAGAGTGGGTAACTGTACTTAGCCTGATTTTGTTTGGGCTTGCCCTGGTGGTAGCCGAAATCATTTTTGTGCCGGGTACTACAGTGGTGGGTATTATTGGATTTATTTTTCTGATTGCCGGAGTTGCTTTTGGATTCGGCTATTTTGGTAGCGAAACAGGTTGGATATTGGTAGGGGTTACAGCCGTTATTTCCGGTTTGGTGTTTTACTTTTCATTTAGGACAAATGTCTGGGGAAGGTTTTCATTAAAATCATCTATTGACAGTAAGGTAAATGAAGGTAATCTCAACTCATTGGCAGTGGGGTTGGAAGGGAAGACTACTTCTGCGCTGCGGCCTATTGGCAAAGCACAATTGGGAGACCGGGAATATGAAGTAAAAACCTCAGGCGACTATCTGGATAGTGGCAGTGCAATACGTATCGTAAAAATTAATTCAAATCAAATTATCGTAGAACCTATAAACTAACACTATGGAAGGCTTAGCATTTATCTTTATTATTTTCATCTGCATTGTAGGATTTTTCATGTTCCTCTACTTTGTGCCAGTAGGGTTGTGGATTACCGCAATCTTTGCCGGAGTCAAAGTAACTATTGGATCCTTGATTGGGATGCGGATCAGAAAAGTTCCACCAAGCGTAATTGTAAACTCACTCATTACCGCAAACAAAGCAGGTATCGCGGTTACTACCAACGAGCTGGAAACGCACTACCTGGCGGGTGGTAATGTTCCCAACGTTATTCGCGCACTTATCTCAGCTGAAAAAGCAAACATTAGCCTTGACTTTAAACAAGCAACTGCGATTGACCTTGCCGGACGCGATGTGTTTGAAGCGGTACAGATTTCGGTAAACCCGAAAGTTATTACTACACCCAAGGTTGCTGCGGTAGCTGCCGATGGTATTCAATTGATTGCTGTTGCACGTGTAACGGTGCGGGCCAGCATTCAACAATTAGTAGGGGGTGCTGGTGAAGATACTATTCTTGCCCGCGTAGGCGAGGGTATTGTAACATCAATCGGTTCGGCTCAATCGCACAAAGAAGTATTGGCCAATCCGGATAAAATTTCAAAGTTGGTTCTTTCGCGCGGATTGGATGCCGGTACTGCCTTTGAAATTCTATCTATTGATATTGCCGATGTAGATGTTGGAGCAAACATTGGTGCAAAACTTCAAACCGATCAGGCTGCAGCCGATTTGAAAGTTGCGGAAGCGCGTGCCGAGGAAAGAAGAGCCATGGCCGTGGCGTTAGAACAGGAAATGATCGCGAAAGCGCAGGAAGCAAAAGCAAATGTAATTCAGGCCGAAGCCGAAATTCCGAAAGCTATTGCCGAAGCCTTCTTAAAAGGAAATCTGGGTGTAATGGATTATTATAAAATGCAGAACGTACAGGCCGATACCGATATGCGTCAATCTATTTCAGGATCGGGTAAAACCAAATCTGAATAGTTGAATAAAATTTTTTAAGAACAGGCTGCTTTGAACTCCAGGGCAGCCTTTTTTTATGCTGCTATCGGGTTGGGTTCAGAGTCTCCCACTTAGCCTTTTGCAAGGCGAGGTATTGATTTTTTTCGCGGTAGTAATGTAAAGCATCATACATAATCGGAATGATGCTAAGCCCTTCGGCAGAGATTACGCCCGACTTCTGAGTATGTGTAACGTTAACGGCCCCGTTCGAAAGCACTGTTAACTGGTTAAACCTGGGCTCAATCAAAATTCTTCCGGAGCCATCAGCTAAACCAGTTAACCCGTTTTTATACAGTCGGAATTTATCCGCTTCTCTTGCAATGGAGTCGTACTCCAGATTTAGAATAAATTTTCCTTGCCGGTTAATTACTCCGGTTTTTCCATTGCGGGTTACCACACACAATCCTTTACTGAATTGCGCTACTTCATTGTAGTTCGGATTAATGATAATCTGATCTTGTGCATTAATAAAGCCCCAGCGGCCAATCAGTTTAATAGCTGCCAGACCTTCGCTAAAATCTCCAATGCCATCGTACCGGTTGGCAATGCGTAATCGCCCAAGCGCATCAATAAATCCGTATTTACCATCGCGTTTTATTCCACGCAAACCTTCCTGTTCTTCAAAAACAGCTTCAACTTTATCAACTTGTGGAGGTTCTTTGCGGCTAATAAGCCGGCCCCGGTAATCCAGTTTTTTAATGGTACCATCGGGTAGGTATTCCGTAAAGAAGTCTGAACCGAAATCAATTTTATTATCAGTAAAGTAGATAATGTTTCCATCAAATGATTTTAAAAACTGGTTTGCGGGTTCAAGTTGCAGGTAGATTGAATCGTTAACCAGCCTTACTGGATGTAGCTGAGGGGCAACAACCCACTCCTCGCGCGGAGAAATAATACCGTACTGGCCTTTAAACTTTACAACTACATGGTTATCGGAAATTTCAAGCAGAGAATCGAACACACAATGAATGGTTTCTTCACCCTGTAAAGTTAGCGCTCCCCAAAATTGATTGCTTTTTACCGGAAACAATCCATATTGTGGCGCATCTATCTGCGAATAAGTTTTAAACGAAGTGAATGTTCGGCTAATATCCGTAAGCGCCCAACCGAAACGCGAAAGGGCACGCACATGCGGATAATTCACAACAACTGAATCGTATTGTAAAGGAATAACGGGCTTGTTAGTACTGGTAATGATTCCCGTTTTAAAATCCTTTTTTGCCAGGAATAAGTCATCCTGGACGTACGTCAGATTTTGATATTGGGCCGGCAAGGTTACAGTCCAGGTTTCATCCATTAAACCGAACTGTCCTGAGAGTTGATAAATGTTATTTCCGGGTGACGCTTTTAAAATATTCTCAGCCTGAAAATTCTGCACGGTTTTATTGGCAGCATCGAGCACGATCCATTGGTGATGTGGTAAAACTGAAATCCGGTCGTCTTCAATCTTTATACTTTGATAAAGAGCTTCAACAAGTACGTTTCCTTCCCGATCAAGCAAACCCATGTTGGCATTGACGTAGAAAAATGCCTTGTCGCCCTGAAACATGGAAATGCTATCAATGGTAAAAGTTGTGATGGCGCGGCCGTCTTCAGCGTATAATGCAATTTTTCCGCTGCTGTTCTGTACCGCATAGCGCAGCGTTCCTAATGGAGAAATACGTGAATAGCTTGCTGGTATTATCAATTTGTTTTGCAAATCGACTAACCCATACTGGTACCGTCCATTTATTAAATTAATCACAATAGCCCTAAGCCCGTGCACCTGGATGTCATCATACACAAAAGGAATCTGAATTTCGCCCCGCAAATTGAGGCATGCGGTTTTACGTTGGGCGGGATTAATTTTTTTCTTTACAACCACATATTCGCCACCGCTATACACCAGACTTTCGTATTCGGCTTTGGTAATAAATTCCTTCTTGAGGTTAAGTATACCCCATTGGTTGTTCTGGCGATAACCGGTTACGTTTCCGATTACAGAAAAACTTCCATCCGACCAGCCAAGGGCTTCAAATGAGGCCGGCAGTACTACTTTACCCTCCTGATTTTTAAGCCCAACTTTTCCGTTCTCTTCAAAAGTCTGAAAAGAATCAGCCCATCCCGAAAGGGAGGTGGTGAGCAAACAAACCAGAAAAATGGTTTTCATTTTTACAAAGGTAATCGGCTATTGCCGTTTTTGTAAACTTTTTCAACAACTGGTTAACAACTGCTTTAGGCGAATTAATTCTTCGGTAGATGCAGCAGGTCTTGCGGAGTATCAAGGTCTATCTCGCCATTTTCAAATTTAACGCTGTGCACCTGATCTGAAAATTGCTGTATGATTTTGCGGGCGCCTGCTGCATCGGCTACCTGCAGCAGGTTTGTAAAGAGTTCTTTTCTGAAAATTGCTGGAACACCCCATGTATCGGCATAAGCCGAGGCAATAATAGCCTGGCTTTCAGTTTCAAGTTTATGGATTAAGGTATTGAGATGGGTTGTTGTAAGATAAGGTTGATCGCACACCAACACCAGCACTGCCTGTAGCGCTGGATATTTTTCTACTAGTAAGTTAAGACCGGTTTTCAGAGAGCTACCCATACCCAACTGCCAGTCCGGATTTAGTACAACTTCGGTTTTAAGATCAGCAATTACTTTTTGGTGTGCATTGGCCTGGGCGCCCAGCACAACAAGTACCGGGTAATTTGTTTGCAAGGCGGTAATTGCAGACTTCCGCAACAACGGCATACCATTTACTTCAACCAATTGCTTGGATTGCCCGAGGCGCGAACTGTTACCGGCTGCCAGCAGGAGAATACCAACCTCCATTTAGTTAATCGGTTTGGCTGCCAGAAAATCTTTTTCACTAATAGTGCCATTCTCACTGGAATCGGTATCGACCAGAATTTTCCAGATACCATTTTCTTTACGAAGCACTACGTGAAAACGCCCGAAGTAATCCATAGTTTTGCCATCGGCCATCTTGTAGGATGTTTTATAAATGCCAACTTCTACAGCGAGATCATTATTCGCAATGCGTTCTGTAAATCTTAACGATAGTGTGCGTTTACGATTTGTATGGAGATCGTTCTGATCACCTTTCGTTTGCGATTTGTTATACTCATCCCAATTCCAAACTATTTTGCCATCGCGAACTGAACGTACTACATCTTTTGAGTGGACAGCCATAAAAGCATCGGTCTGATGATTGTTAAAGGATGCAATAAATGGTTCCCAAACTTGTTTGTTGATTTCAGTTTGTGGCGTTTGCGCCTGTACAGTTAAAACTAATGTAAGACAGAGGCAAGTGAGTAGTGTTTTCATTTTTTGCTTGCAATTAGAATTATGTCCAAAACCGAAAGCAGTTACCGATAAACTTGTTTAAATACCTGATCGCTGCCAACCTCGCGTTGGTGGATCGGGCCGTGGTGATCTTTTAAAAAGCCACCTTCGCGCGTGGTGAATTTTGTCTGGATCTCCGAAATAATAGAAAGAGCAATTTCATCGGGTGCTTCTGCGCCAATGTCTAAACCAATAGGAGAGTGAATGCGCTCGAAATCTTTTGTACTGAGTGTAAGGCCTTCAGCTTTAAACTCAGCCAGCATTTTATCGAAGCGTTTGCGTGGCCCGAGTATTCCAATATACGGTGTGTCGGACTTCAATAATTTTTTCAGCACATCGCGGTCGTACTCATAGTTATGCGACATTAGTATGCAGGCCGTATAGGGTGTAATGTTAAAATCGCGATCGATAAACTCGCGTTGGCAAAGCGAAAGTTTGTCAGCTGTTGGGAAAAATATGGGTGCAATGTGAGCCACACATTCATCGGTAACGCTCACGTTCCAACCTAATGTTTTAGCAAGATCGCTTACCGGGCGTGCATCAAAGCCACCGCCAAAAATGATAACGGAAATAGACGGTTGAATCAATTCAATAAATACCTCATGTTCAATACCATGAGCCAGATATTTAATTGCATGCGACTTTCGCGAGGTAAATACTTTTTCGAGATCAGGTTTTACAAGGTCAGCGAGCTCCGCGCTTTGAAATTTGTTTCGGGCTTCGCCATTCTCAGTGAGCAGAAATTTTTCACCTACGTTCAATCCACTAAATATGGTGGCGAGTGCCAGAGGTGTTTGTGTTTCTGCCAAAGCAACAAATTGATGAATGGTCTGGTTGTCGTTAACCTCTAAGGGTTCAATCAGCACATCAATTACACCATTGCACCCTAATCCAATACCCAGATTTTGATTGCTTTCTTCACGGGTATCGTAGGTAATGGTTACTGGTTTTTTGTCTGCCATTACCTGTCGTGCCTTGCGCAGGGCATCACCCTCCAGGCAGCCGCCACTAATAGATCCTACCCATCGGCCATCATCGGTAATGAGCATGCGTGCACCAGGGCTACGGTACGATGAACCCCGCACTTTTACAACTGTTGCCAATGCGGCTTTGCGCTGGCTGAAGTCTACATTTTTATAGGCTGCTACAATAGCTTTAAAATCCTTCATGTTTGTTATAATTTATTTACCCTCCAGTTCCTCATCTTCCTCGTTGTGCGAAAAATAATCGATACCTAATAAATCGCCCGTATATTCTTTAAAATGTAAAGTATCACCTACTTGCTTAACTTCGTAATGATCAGAGTGGCAATTTACTTTTAAAACTTTACCATTGTCAACTTTAACAAAGGCAATCCATTGTTCGTGCTGCTCGGCCTGAATGGTGTAATCGTAAGAACGATATTTTCCATACGGCAGCACATGGGGCCCGGCATTATTTTTACTGGGCACAAAAAATTTCTCAACTATAACACCCTGCATCAGGTGAGGTTTTGAGAACAATACATCATACACCACAAGCCCCACCAGAACGAGTGCGCCTATAATTGCCACAAATGCAATTCCGGTAGTTAGTTTATTGGATGCCATAGTGCGAGGTTAGTTTAGAAAGTTAATTAATAATTTCCGGACTTGAGGCCACATTTTACCTGAATGAAAGGTTCAATTCCGGTCAATCTCTTGAACTTTAAGGTTTAATTTCAAACGATTGCAAAATGTAATTGGTAATCGGTCAAAAATTTCTACACTTGCAATTGGTCGCCATTTGTTACTTTCGCAACCCGTAAAAGATTTAGTAAGCATGATAAAAGCCTCAGACCTGTTTTCGTACAAGATTGACAAGAAGTATAACAAGCCGGCAGCTTATTTTTCGATGGAGTTTGCCATTGATCAGCCGCTGAAAATTTATAGTGGTGGTCTTGGTTTTTTGGCCGGCTCGCACATGCGCAGCGCTTACGAACTGAAACAAAATCTGATTGGTATTGGTATTTTATGGAAGTACGGTTACTACGATCAGGAAAGAAACCAGGATGGGACTTTGAAAGCGGGCTATGTTGAAAAGCACTATTCTTTTCTTACCGATACCGGCATTGTTTTTCCAATTACCATTCACAACCACGAAGTGAAAGTAAAAGCCTGGTTGCTGAAACCTGAGGTGTTTAACACCGCTCCGATATTTTTGTTAAGTACCGATTTGCCAGAGAACGACCATCTGGCACAAACCATCAGTTATCGGTTGTACGATAGCCATGAATCGGCCCGCATTGCCCAATCTATTTTATTAGGTAGCGGAGGCGCAAAACTATTGGATATTTTAGAGCGGGAAACGGAAGTGTATCACATGAACGAAGGTCATGCATTACCGCTATGCTTCTATCTGCTGAAAAAATACAACAACGATCTGGAGGAGGTACGCAAGCGTGTGGTTTTCACCACACACACTCCTGAAAAGGCCGGCAATGAAGAACATGCAATTTCATACCTCGATGTGATGAGCTTTTTCCATGGTGTGCCAAAAGACACCGTATTGGAATTAGCCGCTCCCGACCTGAATAATTTAAGTTACACATTGGCTGCGTTGCGCATGGCGCGTATTTCGAACGGGGTGTCTTCCTTGCATGGTGCAGTATCGCGCAAAATGTGGTCGGGCTTTGATGGAATTTGTGAGATTACATCCATTACTAATGCCCAGAATAAAGCTTTCTGGATGGATGCTGCTCTGGAAGAATATCATAAACAGGGCAACGACAAAGGATTAATGCTTCGCAAAAAAGAAATGAAGTGTGAACTCTTTCGCGTGGTGGCTAATCAAACCGGAAAAATTTTTGATGAGAATAAACTTACGATTGTGTGGGCCAGACGATTTGCGGCCTACAAAAGAGCCAACCTATTGTTACGCGATTTCGACCGGTTTTTAAAATTAGTTAATAACGAAGAGCTTCCGGTGCAAGTGATTTGGGCAGGTAAGCCATACCCGGAAGATTTTGGTGCGATAGAAATATTTAACGACATCTATTGGAAAACCCGTGACCTGCCAAACTGTGCAATTCTTACTGGTTACGAAATGGAGCTTTCAGGTTTGCTTAAACGTGGGTCTGATTTGTGGCTCAATACTCCGAAAATGTTCCGCGAAGCTTCGGGCACTTCAGGTATGACGGCCGCTATGAATGGTAGTATAAATCTTTCTATTCCGGATGGTTGGATTCCGGAGTTTTCGAAGCACGGAAAGAATTGCTTCATTATTTCGCCAGCCGAAGCGGATGACGCCTCAGAACAGGACCGGATTGAAAATGATAACCTGCTTACTTTGTTGGAAAATGAAATTGTACCGATGTATTACAAAAAGCCGAAGCAATGGATGGCTGTTGTAAAACAAAGTATAGAAGATGTGGTTCCCGCTTTTGACAGCAACCGCATGGCCCGCGAGTATTACGAGAAGTTGTATACTTCAACAGACTTAAATAAAGAGAATTCCAGGAAACCGAAAGAGCTGGAGATTATTTAATATTTGGGAGTTACGATTGTAAACACTCTTGAAATCGTAAACCCAAACCGGATATCTCCTTTAAAAAAGTTACCCATCGTTTCAGAGATAAACGACCGCTCAGTCATACCGGTTGAATTGGTTACATTTAATTGAAAAACGTGACCACCTGTTTCTATATCAAATCCTAAAGCAAGCGAATTTGTAGTTCCTGAGATTTGATACCCCGGAATCTGATAGTAGTATTCGGCATTTAGGCTTACTCGTTTACTGAGTTTCATTCTTCCTCCAGCCCCTAACGAAAAAACATCATTTGGATCATTAATTCCAGTAGCCAAATTATAATGAATAAGCGTAGGCATGAGTTGCAGTGAAAGACTTTCACTGAATTTTCTTCCAATTAATAGTTGGGCTGAATAGTACAGTTTGGATGTTAGAAAATTTTCGCGATCAGGCACATCAAATTTTAAAGATTTATACATGATGCCAGCAGTGGCGCTTACCGTAACAGGCATGCCACCCCTAACCTGGCTTACTAATTTATACTTTGTAAAGCCATCAAATTGCTTTTGATAGGTGCTTCGCCCAACCCCAATCATCCAGCGCTTTGTCAATCCGTAATCAAAACCCATTCGCATAGTGGCCTGGTCCAATCCAAATAATTCGTAGGCGCCATCGCTTAAAAAACCAAAGCGGTGCGAAATTCTGAAATCAAGAACTCCCTTCGCAACATTCTCTACCGAATGACCATTTATAAGACGTGTTGTCTTGAAAGTGGCCGTTACATAGTCTGGCTTACTTTGCTTTTCTGTTTCTTCGTCCAGCATATCCATTAAATCCTGGCCATAGCTTGTTGCAGGAAACAATGAAATAAAAAACAAAAATCCTAGAAGTGATAACTGATTATTTAGGCGCATAAATACAATTGACATTAATTTCAACAGTTGGGGAAATTTTTTCAGCAACAAGAGCTGGTATTTCAATTTTGTAATCTGAAAGTTTGATAACAAAACGGGAGCTGGCCACAAGTTTGCCAGGCGAAACGATAAGGGTACCAGAGGCAGTTTGATACTGCTTTATGCCATGAATGGTTAAGTCACCACCGACTTCTATTTCGTATGTTCCGCTAATGCTAAAGTTCACTTTGCTTAAATCGAGAATCTTCCCATTAAAGGTGGCTTTGGGATATTTTGTTGACTCCAAATAGTTTTCATTAAAGTGTTCTTCCATTAGCGCTTTATCGAAATGAAAGCTTTTAACCAGAACGGCAAAAACCAAGTCGCCTTTTTCAATATCCAGCAGGCTTGTTACTTCATTATTGGTCGCTTCAATGTTTTCAATTGGTGTTTTAGAAAAGAAGGAAATCTTTCCACTTCTGGTCATAAATAGTGATTGCGCAAATGAACCCACACTAAGGGTACTGAGAAATAGACTAACTAATACCTGTTTCATACCATATTATTTTAATTTTCTAAAGCACCTCCGTCTATCCAGGCCTGAATTTTTTGAATATCGCAAGCCGACATTTTGCCAGAATTTTTGGGCATGGATGAATAACCAGAGCGAAAAGTTATACTTCCCATCAGGCTGCCATCGTTAACCGATTTCATTACAGCCTGATAGGTGTCAAGGGCAATTCCGGCTGATGGACTATTTCCTCCATGGCAGTTGTTGCAACGGTTGTTAAGCAATGGCAATACATTACCGCTAAATGTGCTAGAGGTTAAAGGCGTACAGTTTGCCGATTCCGGATAAAGCGTGGCTTCATTGTCGTAATAGCACCCGGTTAGAAGGAGTAGAGCAAACAAATTGATCTTGTTCATCATACATAAGGTTTAATTGTTTAGCGCTCCGGCATCAATCCAGGATTTGATCTGATTAATTTCGCACTCAGAAAGCTTAGCGCCTTCTGGCATAGGCGAATAGCCAACAGCATGTGTAATGCTTCCTACTAATTTTCCATTTGTAACCTGCACTTTAATAGCAGAATAATCAGCCAGGTTTACATTACCACCTAACGAGCCGGGTTTATGACAGCCCACACATTGATTGTCGATTAATGGTTTTACTATTAGGGCGAATGTAAATTGATCGGGATCGCATGCGCAATTGCAGTTTACCGTATTTTTTGCACCTTGGTTAATCCATGCTGCGATGGAGTCCTTTTGAGCTTGCGTGAGTGGAGCATCTGGAGGCATCTGGTCTTCACCAGACTCAAACAGCACTTTATACAATTTACTTTTACTGGCATTGCCCGGTGAGATTCCCTTTCTAACAATGTTGTTGTAATTATTCAACACGTAACCATCTTTATGGGATGAAGCATCATGACACTTACTTCTGGCGCAAGATGAAATGAAAATGGGAAGTACACTACTTTCAAAGCAAACGTTTCCGTCTGTAACACACCCCGGAATATTGGGTTGACCTTCGTTTAATGAAGTTGGATCAATAAAGGGATCATGAATACATCCATACAGTAATACCAAGGTGAATGCAAGTAAACCAGTACTGATTTTAAAGCCATAGACTAGTTTGAAGTTCTTTTTCATTGGCAGATATTATTTTTTGATTTGAACGACACTAGCATTTGTTATTATTACATCTGATAAAAATCCTTTGCAGATTCCTTTCAGGGTCACAAATTCATTTTTCATTAGATTGATTTGAGCATCATGCATAGTGCACTGAATGCCAAAACTATTGCCCTCCGCTTCCAGCATAACAACCGGAATATTTTCCTGATTGAAGCTGATGTCGATAATCTTGCCGGAAACTACAACCGTTTTGTCCAGGTAAAGTACATTGGCAGAATCTTCGTTTTGCTCAAATTTTTTGAGCAACTCTGTTGAAGAAACCACAATTCCTTCCTCGTCCTCAGGGTTTCTGTGCGGCTTATTATAGGTGAGGTAAATCACCAAACCGATAACCAGAACTACAAAAACTGATATAATGATTTTCGCTTTCATTTGAACAGATCAAACCTTTTTGATTTGATGTTCAAAGAATGAAAACGATTCTGAAATGATCTTGAATTAATTCTGAAGAGATTCTGAAGAGTTACCCGAAAAGATAACCTGAAAATGATGTTTGGAGTTGGCGTAGTTATAGGAAACGGAAAAACCTTCGACTTCACAGATTTTCTTCAGTATCGCCAGTCCGAGGCCGCTCCCTTGAGAGCTTCTCGAATCTTCATTAAATCGATTAAAAATTTTATCGGGCGACTTAAGTGGCGCGCCATCATTAATGACAGTTAATGTTTGGTTATCAATCTTAATCAACACTTCAGATTTAGGTGGGGCATGTCGTAACGCGTTTGAAATCAAGTTGCCAACTAAAATTTCAAAGAGTATGGGGTTGGTTTTAATAGCTAAATCTTTAGCAGGATTCACCGTAATGCTTATTTCACGTATTAACGCCAGTTGGTGATAATCTTCAATGATTCTGTTAATCAGCGTGAGTACGGAAACTTGTTCTTTGAAGATAAACTGCCGGTTCTCAATTTTTGATAGGAGCAACAGATTTTTATTGAGTCTCGCAATCCGATCAGTCGTATCCAGCAGGTTGCTGATAAGATCGGCTTGTTCTTTCGTGAGGGGGCTAGTTTGAATGAGTAATTCCAGTTTTGATCTGAAAATTGCAATGGGTGTTTGCAATTCGTGTGAGGCGTTTTCTGTAAATTCCTTTTGATTTAGATAGGCGTCTCTGCTCTTATTAACAAGTAAAACGATGGCTTTGCTCAGATCTCGAAATTCAGCAGTCGAGGAGTGTGGAAGACTAATAAAGGTGTCTTCATCAATCTTATATTGTTTTAGCTTATCCAGAATTTTGTAAAACGGATCCCAGATTTCATGCGATAATTTTCGATTGATTAGTATAAAACCAGCAAGCATGAGTACAAGTAACGCAACTTGTATGGCAACAATTGCAGCAACCAACCGCGTGTTGCCAACTATAGACTCGCGAATTATCAATTCGTAATTTTTATTTTGTATTTTAATCCCCGTTCGCAATGCCCTGAAGGGAATACGGGAACCCTCAACCGAATCATATTGGGTATAAGTGAACACCGAATCGGAAATTGGCCATGTTTTGGCTTCTGATAATACGAACTCTTCATTTATTAACTGAAAGAACTGAATCTCCTTTTCAGTTTCCAATTGCTTCACAATAAGATTGAAGTTGGTTTTATGATGGAAAAGCTCTTCTTCCATTTCATTTATAAAAAGTTGGCGAATAGCGAAGTAAAAAAGTGGTGTGCTGATAGCCACCAACAGTGTGGAATAAAGAATATAATTTTTTACGGTTCGTTTAAGAAGCTTCATACCTCAAATTTATAGCCTAATCCATAAATGGTTTTGATGTAATCGGCACAGCCAGCCTCAGTAAGTTTTTTCTTGAGGTTTTTCATGTGCGCGTATATAAAATCAAAATTATCGAAGACTTCGGCCACATCGCCAGAGAGGTGTTCGGCTATTGCGTTTTTTGAAACAACACGATTTTTATTTGAAACCAGGAATAGCAGGAGATCATACTCTTTTCGGGTAAGATCAACAAGCGTATCCTTTATTGATACAACTTTGCCCAACAGGTCGATGTTTAATTCGTGGAGGGAGAGAAGATTATTGCCGCCAAAACGTTTACGCCTAATTACGGCCGAAATACGGGCTCCAAGTTCAGATAAATGAAATGGTTTTACCAGGTAATCGTCAGCGCCAAGATTTAAGCCTTTGATTTTATCATCAACTGAGTTTCGGGCAGAAATTATAATTACTCCATCTGCCTTACCGTCCATTTTCAGGTTTTCCAGAAGGATTAAACCATTTCCATCAGGCAAATTAATGTCAAGCAGAATGCAGTCGTAATCGTGAAGTGCAATTTTTTCTGTTGCCTGTTGAGCAGAATAGGCCACTTCGCAGACATAGCTTTCCTGCCGCAGATATTGAACTATGCTTTTTGCAAGTTCGTGCTCATCTTCAACAATAAGAATTTTCATGATGGATTATAATATTGGGATTTGGAGTATTAGCTGGTCTAAGCAATCACTTAATTCTGAAGAAAATCTGAAAACTGACCATCTCACTTCAAATTCTCCAAATCCCGAATCAAAATTTTTTTACGATCGAAGTTGATCAGGTTCTTTTCTTTCAATTCGTTCAAAATAGTGGTAACCGTTTGGCGCGAGGTTCCCGTAAGGGCCGCAATGTCTTTGTGGGTAAGGCGGGTGGGAATCATTGTTTCGTAGCCAACTTTTTTCCCTTTCCAGGCAGCAGTGTCTTTCAGAAATTCAACTACACGGGTACGGGCGTCTTTAAATACCAGCAACTCCAGTTTGCGCTCTAATTTCATCAGGCGTAAGCCAATCAACTTAAGCAGTTTAAAGCTAAGTTCTTTGTTGTCTTTCATTAAGGCTTTTAGTTCCTCCAGGCTTAGCGGACAAATGGTGGTACTTTCCATTGCCTGTGCAAAATCTTTTCGTACATCTTCCCCGGCCAGAGCCAACTCTCCAAAAATTTCTCCGGTGGTAAGAATCGATGTAATCACCTCAGTTCCTGTTTCCTGATAATGGCCAATTTTAACCCGGCCATTAACAATCATATAAATATGAGTGGCCTGTTCGCTTGGAAAATAAATGTATTGATCTTTTTTATACGTATTGTACGTATGCTTTTCGGCCATTGTCTTTACCTTGTGCGGGCATAGAATCTGGTACAGGTCTACGCTTTCAAAATACCAAAGTGCCGAAGTATTCATTTTTTAACTTAACAATTAAGGTACGGAATTTAAAAGAGAAAGTTAATGCCTCAACTAATCTTAAGTGAAATCTGGATTTACCCGGTTAAGTCGCTGGCGGGTATTCGCGTAAAGCGTGCTATGGTTAAGCAAAAAGGGTTGGAGCATGATAGACGGTGGATGCTGATTGATGAAACGGGCAGATTTATTACGCAACGCGAACATCCGGAAATGGCACTGTTCGATCTTTCCCTTCATAACCAGCAACTAACCGTTACAAACAGAAAGAATTCTCAACAATTAACATTTCCAGTAAGTGTACCCATGGGGCAAAATCATCAATCCACAATCTGGGATGATGTAGTAACAACCATAGAACCCAGCCCTACTTACAGCAATTGGTTTTCCGCTCAACTGGGTTTTAGTTGCCGCCTGGTATTTTTTCCGGAACCGAATGTGCGAAACGTTGATACTAAGTATGTATTTAATCAGGAGCAAGTAAGCCTGGCCGATGGCTATCCGTTTTTAATTATAGGGCAAAGCTCGTTGGATGACTTAAACAGCAGATTAAAAGAACCGGTGGAGATGAAGCGCTTCCGGCCCAATTTTGTATTTACTGGGGGTGAAGCTTTTGAAGAAGACAACTGGGGAAATTTCAGGGTTGGATCGACTAAGTTTAAAGGAGTAAAAAAATGTGCACGGTGTGTGTTAACCACAGTCAATCCGCAAACAGGTGAGAAGGGACGTGAGCCCTTGCTTACTTTATCAAAATACAGAAATACGGAAAACAAGATTTTTTTTGGACAAAACGTAATAGCTTTGGGCGAAAATCAGATTGAAGAAGGCGATGAGATTACGTTGGATTAGCATACAGTTTTTAGCGGTTGTTGGCATTACACTTTTGGTTTCCTGTAGCAAGGAAAAGGAACTTCCAATTTTTGGTGAGCGTGAAGTAAATGGTTCCGATACCGTTTATCACACCATTGCCCCATTTCAGTTTGTTAATCAGGACAGCGTTGTGGTAACCAATGCCGATTTTAAGGATCAGATTTACGTAACCGATTTTTTCTTTACCTCGTGCCGCACCATTTGCCCGATTATGAAAACCCAGATGTTGCGTGTGTATCAGGCAACAGCCGAAATGCCCGATGTAAAAATCTTATCCCACTCTATCGATCCGGAGTACGATACGGTGGCTTTGCTGCACGACTTTGCTGAGCGACTGGGCGTTACCAGCGATCGCTGGCATTTTGTAACCGGAGTGAAAGACTCTATATATAAAATAGCTCAAACCAGTTATTTCGCTACTGCGATGGAAGACAAGAGCGAACCCGATGGGTTTATTCATAGTGGAGCTTTTTTGCTGATCGATAAGAAGCAACGGATTCGGGGAAAGTACGATGGCACTAAAGAAGAAGAAGTAAACAAACTGATTGCCGACATCAAGAAGCTACGCAGAGAAGATGCGGACTAAAATTTTAACAGGTTTACTTTTTAGTCTGGCCTTAGCCTGTGTGCCGGGCTCACAACGCGATGTAAAGTTTCAACAATATTATGCGGAGGGCGAAGTGCTGTACCAGCAACATTGCGCCAATTGTCATCAGGACGATGGATCGGGATTAGGCCGCTTATACCCGCCACTTGCACAATCGGATTTTTTAAGTCGCAACCCCGATGCTGTGCTTTGCCTGATGAAGTACGGCATTGAGGGCGAGATGATTGTAAACGGAGTAACTTACAATAAAGCCATGCCCGGCATAGCCGCTCTTACCGATCTTGAGATTGCCGAGATAGCCACCTACATTCACAACAGTTGGGGTAATACCCGCGAAATGGTGGACGTAAATCAGGTAACTCCGATACTGGCCGCGTGCCCTCCGGTTGAATAATGGTTAGTTTGTTCTGATTTTTTTCTAATTTTCATCCGTTACTACAGGCTTGAGTGAAAAAAACTACCTATAAGAAGTTAGTTTACCGGTTATCCGCTGTTCTGCTTTTTTACACGGCTATCGTGTTGGCGCTGCACTATCTGGAACATGATGTGCCAAATTCAGAAATGCTTACCTGGCAAGATGCGCTGTGGTATGTAGTGGCTACTATTACTACTATTGGTTATGGCGATGTGGTACCGATTACGTACCTGGGCCGTACAATAGGTTTTGTAGTGATGCTATCCAGTCTTGGTATTTACGGTTTGGTGATTAGTCAGATTACAAATTTTATGAATACAGTAAGAGAACAACGCGAGTTAGGCCTTAACGGCACCGACTTTAAAAATCATGTGGTGATTATTGGCTGGAATGACTTTGGAAAGTCTGTAATCAGCCACCTGGTGGCAGCAGGTAAACAGGTTGCCATTGTAACCAAAGACCGTTCAAATATTGACTCTATACGAGAGTATTTTAACTCAGACCAGGTATTTACCTTATATGCAGACTATGCGAATCATGAAATGTTGGAGAAATCCAATATTCGAGAGGCCTCTATTGTGTTCGTGAATATGAATGACGATACAGAGAAACTGGTTTATGTAATTAACCTGAAAAAACATTTTGCTAATCTGAACTATGTGGTAACACTGGATAATGGGAATTTGAAAAACACATTTCAAAATGCGGGAGTTACCTACACCATTTGCAAAAATGAAATTTCGGCCAAGCTGATGGCCAGCTATATTTTTGAACCCGATGTAGCTTTGTTTAGCGAAGAGATCTTGGCTTACGCCCAAACGGATACCGATTATGATATTAAACAAATGAAAGTGCCAACAGGCAACCCGTTTGTGGGTTCGTTTTACGATAAAGCCTATTTTGATTTAAAGAAAACCTGCAACGTGATTCTGGTTGGATTAGTAAAGAATAAAGAAGGTAAACGTCAGTTTTTGAAAAATCCGGAAGGCACCGTAACAATTGAAGCAGGCGATTACCTGGTGATGTTGATGGATGGAACAGCTCGCACTAAATTAAGGAAGCAATTTTTGATTCATGAAGAGGTATAAATTTCGGGCACAAACTTTTGCCCTTCTTCTCTGCGTTTTAGTTTGTAGTTGTAGTTCACCTCAACTTGTACTTAAGAATCCGAGCCCCGAAGTATTGCGTGTTAGTCTAGGCTTTACAGAAGAGGTTCCTGATTTATTGCGTAACGAGTTGGAAACGCAATTCGAAAATTACATTTCATGGCACAACGCCAGGCCAACCGGATTTAAATTGGAATTGGCAGAGCCTTATGAAACTGTTGACCTTCAGTTTACTGTATTGGCATCTGAACTTGTAACAAGCAGTCAACAAACTGCTGGTGTTTTTCTTTCTATGATTGGACTATCGTTGCCAATCATCATGGCATCGGCTGGAGCCGAGTTTGTGGTATTCTTTTATTATTTTCCGAGAACAAACTCGGTGATGGAACTTGCACTTGATCCAGAATTGAGTGCGGGTCCGCTCAATAAAATTAATTATCCCGTTTCAAGTCCGGGGTTTCTAAAATCAGAACAACGACAGGTGACTCGTCATGGTCAGTATTTTTTTGATACGCTGCGAAAAATTTTTGTTCGGATGAATAAAAAATGAAGGGCGGGCCCCTCAGCCCGCCCTAACCCCAAAAACCAAACCCCACAACACTTCCCGGAAGGCTCCGGGACCACACAGTCTTTATTGTTAATTAATTCACAATTTCCACATCATCGAGGTTGATAAAATCGAATTCAACCCCATTTTTCAATTCAACAATAATTACGCTGTCTTTGTTCACTTTACCAGCTAAAATTTGTTTCGAAAGTTCATTTAATATTTCTCGCTGCATTACCCGTTTTAGAGGCCTTGCACCAAACTGCGGATCGTAACCCAGCTTAGCCAATCGATCCATAGCAGGTTCTGAAATATCAAGTTTCACGCCAGTTTCCAGTAAACGTTTTTGCACCAGCTTAAATTGTATTTCTACAATCTTTCTAATATCTGCTTTGCTAAGCGGACGGAACATGATGATTTCATCAATTCGGTTAATAAACTCCGGCCGAACCGATTTCTTTAACATCGAGAGAACCTCCTCCTTTGTGCTTTCCAGCACTTCGAAATAATTTTCGTCTGTAATTTTTTCGAAATTTTCCTGAATAATGTGAGAACCGATATTGGTGGTCATGATCACAATCGTGTTTTTAAAATTTGCCACACGACCTTTACTATCCGTTAACCGGCCATCGTCCAACACTTGCAACAAAATGTTAAACACATCCGGATGCGCTTTCTCAATTTCATCCAACAGAATTACCGAATACGGTTTTCTGCGCACGGCTTCTGTTAATTGTCCGCCTTCATCGTACCCCACATAACCGGGCGGTGCGCCAATCAACCGGCTTACGCTGTGGCGTTCCTGGTATTCGCTCATGTCAATGCGTACCATTGCGTTGTCATCATTAAATAAATAATCCGCCAACGCTTTTGATAACTCTGTTTTACCCACACCGGTTGTGCCCATAAAGATGAACGAACCAATAGGACGCTTGGGATCCTGCAACCCCGCCCGGCTTCTGCGCACGGCATCGCTCAATGCGCGAATGGCTTCTTCCTGCCCGGCAACGCGTTTACTTAATTCTTCTTCCAGAGTAAGTAACTTTTCGCGTTCGCTTTGTACCATCTTGCTTACCGGTATGCCAGTCCACCGGGCTACTACTTCGGCAATGTCTTCACTATCTACTTCTTCTTTTAATAAGGAGTGCTCGCCTTGCATGGCTTTCATCTGAGCCTGCATTTCTTTAAGGCGTTTTTCGGCTTCAGTTATTTTACCATACCGGATTTCTGCCACACGTCCGTAATCACCGGTTTTCTCGGCTTGTTCAGCTTCTTGTTTTAACCTTTCCAGGTTTTCTTTTTCCTGCCGAAGTTTGCTTACAATTCCTTTTTCATTTTCCCACTGTGCTTTCAAGGTGTTGCGTTGCCCGCTCAGTTCGGCAATCTCTTTGGTAAGAATTACTTCTTTGTCTTTATCTTTTTCTCTGCGGATAGCTTCGCGCTCGATTTCCAGTTGCATGATCTTGCGATTCAGTTCGTCCAGTTCTTCCGGCAACGAATCCATTTCCAACCGTAATTTCGAAGCGGCTTCGTCCATTAAATCAATGGCTTTATCCGGAAGAAAACGTTCGGAGATGTACCGGCTTGATAATTCAACAGAAGCAATTACGGCATCGTCTTTAATGCGCACTCCATGGTGCAACTCGTATTTATCTTTTATACCGCGAAGGATAGAGATAGAATCTTCTACTGAAGGCTCATCTACCATAACCGCCTGAAACCTTCGCTCCAGTGCTTTATCTTTCTCCACATATTTCTGATATTCTTTTAACGTAGTAGCGCCAATAGCATGCAGTTCGCCACGCGCCAATGCTGGCTTCAGTAAGTTAGCGGCATCCATGGCCCCTTCGCCACCACCGGCTCCAATCAACGTATGGATCTCATCAATAAATAGAATGATCTCTCCGTTTGAGTCTGTTACCTCTTTAATAACTGCTTTTAATCGTTCTTCAAACTCACCTTTGTATTTGGCACCGGCTACCAGTAAGCCCATATCCAACGAAACCAGTGTTTTGGTCTTCAGGTTTTCGGGTACATCGCCATTTACAATGCGCTGCGCCATACCTTCCACAATAGCAGTTTTACCTACACCGGGTTCGCCTAAAAGAATCGGGTTGTTTTTTGTTCTGCGCGACAGAATCTGCAACACACGTCTGATCTCTTCATCGCGCCCAATTACCGGATCTATTTTTCCGGCTTTAGCCAACGCATTTAAATTTTTAGAGTAACGCTCGAGCGATTTATATTTTGCTTCAGCATTTTGATCGGTAACGGTAGAGCCTCCGCGTAGTTCTTTAATGGCTTTAATTAAGGAGCTTCGTTCAAAGCCAACATCTTTCATTAAAGAAGAAACTTTATCCTTTGAACCCAGCAATCCCAATAATAGATGTTCTACAGCAATGTATTCGTCTTTGAATTCGCGCAGTTCTTTTTCGGCTTGTTGCAAAACACTGTTGCTGGCTGAAGATAAATAGGCTTGCTGCCCAGAAACTTTCGGGTAGCCGTTTACCAGTTCTTCCAGTTTGTTTTGCAGAATTGTTTCGTTGATGTTCAATTTCTTAAACAGATAATTCGAAACGTTTTCATCTGTTTCCAGAATGGCCCGCAAGATGTGCCCCGGCTCAATAGCTTGTTGTTGCCTGGCCGTAGCGATCTCGGCCGACTTTTGTAAAGCCTCCTGAGATTTTATTGTGAATTTATCGAATGTCATATGGGTGATGATTTACTGGCCCTGCATCAAATCTGAATCCCAGATATAATTCATTCTTTTTTTAAGAAATTTTGTCACTAAATTGATGGAAATTGGTTCGCTATCAGCCAGTTTGACTTGCACCATGACAAAGAAGGCCTCACGTGTAAAATCAAATCCAAATCACTTATTAATTGAAGTAGCCTGGGAAGTTTGTAACCAGGTTGGTGGAATTTATACTGTCATCCGCTCCAAAGCTCCCGCCATGACGCGCAATCATAGTGGCCATTATTGTATGATTGGCCCGTACCTCAATAAGAATATTTTGGCTGAGTTAGAACCATTGGAAGATACAGCAGATGTATTTGGTTTAGCTGCTGCCAATCTGCGCAAGCGTGGCTATGAAGTTATCTATGCTGATTGGTTGATTACCGGAAAACCTCGGGTGGTTTTATTTAATCCCAACGTGGTGGAAGAAAAAGTAAGAAATGTGATTAAGTATTTGCTTTGGAAAAATCATAGCATCAGCACGCCTGAGAAAAATGATTTAGTGGATCAGGTAATTGGCTTTGCTTACCTCACCAAATTATTTGTAGATGAGTTGGTAAAAATTGCGGGAAACGATTACAGACTGCTGGCACATTTTCATGAGTGGATGGCGGGCTTGCCCATTCTGGACATTAAACGTGAAGAGCTTCCGGTGCGAACTATTTTTACCACCCATGCTACGCAGTTGGGAAGACACCTGGCCATAAACTCGCCTTTATTTTATGCCCACCTTCCTTTTTTCCGGTGGGAAGATGAAGCCGGTAAGTTTGGTGTAGAAACCGAAGCAGCCATTGAATACGGTTGCGCGCAGAAATGCGATGTAATGACAACCGTAAGCGATGTAACCGCGCGCGAGTGTAAACACCTGTTGCGCAGAAAGCCGGATTTTATATTGCCGAACGGATTAAACATTCAACGCTTTGAAGCGCTGCATGAGTTTCAGAATCTGCACTCGCAATACAAAGAGCAGATACACGAGTTTGTGATGGGCCATTTTTTCAGCTCATACGCCTTCGACCTGAATAAGACTGTTTATTTTTTTACTTCGGGCCGTTATGAATATAAAAACAAAGGCTTTGATCTGACACTCGAAGCATTGGTGCATTTGAACCATCAATTGAAAGAAGAAAAGTCTGATTTAACCGTAGTCATGTTCTTTGTAACCAGGCGCGATTTCTACAGCATTAAACCCGAAGTGTTGCAATCGCGCGCAGTAATGGAAGAAATCAGACAAACCTGTGATGCTATTCAACGTCAGGTCGGGAAACGACTATTTTTTGAAAGCACGGTGCGGCAAGATCATCGCCTGCCGCAGTTGAATGATTTTGTAGATGAGTACTGGAAACTGCGATATCGCAGAACCATACAATCGTGGAAGAGCAACAAAATGCCATTACCGGTTACGCATAAATTGATAGACGAAGACAACGATGATATTCTTCAGTTTTTAACGCGAAGAAATCTGCTGAACCGCAAAGAAGACAAAGTAAAAATAGTTTATCATCCGGATTTTATTAATTCAACTAACCCTCTGTTTGGGATGGATTACAGTCAGTTTGTGCGGGGTTGTCATCTGGGAATTTTTCCCAGTTATTATGAACCGTGGGGTTACACTCCGCTGGAATGCATGGCTAGTGGAGTGCCGGCTGTTACCAGCGATTTAAGTGGGTTTGGCGATTACTTACTACAAAACATGCCCGACCATGAAAAGGGCGGTATGTTTGTAGTGGAGCGTGGCAAACGCACCTTCGATTGGAGCGCGCGACAATTGGCGGTGTTCCTGCATAAATTTTTACAACAAGATCGCAGAAGCCGTATTATGCAACGCAATAATGTAGAAAACTATTCCTCGGCATTTGATTGGGATAATCTGATTTCGCATTATAAAGAGGCGTATCAGAAATTATTAGCTTAATCAATAACCAGCACCGAACAGCCTTAACACAAAATGCTTCCCTACTTTCCATTTGCCAAAGGTTTTGATTTAAAGATGGGCACCAGCCTGTTGGCAGATGAATGGCGCGTGACCGAATGCGATGAACACTATGTGCCTGAAGTTTCTTTGAAGCGAAAAATGTTAACCCAAAACCCGGAGTGGTATTTTCTGGCCAATCCCGCCACCCGTGTGGCACAATGGGAAGCGCTTGATCTGATACTAACCGGACTAAGTAAAAACTATCCGCAGCAGTTTAAGTTGCATAAACAAAAAAACGACTGGCACTGGTCAAATACTTTGTTAAATGAATCGCAGGCATTTGTATTTGGCAACGATACCACCTTGCCGCTTCAGCCGCTAAACTGGGTAGGGCAGCAAGTGCAGGAAGATTTAATTATACTGAACGCAGAGTTGATTGTGGAGGCCGGGCAATTGTGTTTTCCAAGTGGTTGGAGTTTAAGTGATAAAATGAATCAACATTTTATTAAAGTGCATGCTCCACTGCCGCAGATTACAGATAACATGATTCAATCGGCTAACAAGTTACTGGAACGCATTCCTGCGCATAAACCGGTGACTCGCAATAACTGGGGTTTTCGGGTGTGCGATTGGCTTGATCTCTCCACGCGGCAATCGACTGCTTATAAAAAATTGCTGCACGAGGTTTCAGAAAACTTAGTGCCCGATGAGGTGGGTGAGAAAATTTTTGTGCGGGTAGAACATCAAACCCTTTCGCGATTGCCGGTTTCTAATCATATCCTGTTTACCATTCACACTTATCAGAGCAAACTGAAGCATGAATTAGCGGATAAAGCCCGGGCCCGGGCTTTAAACACTTTTGTGCAGGCCATACCAACCGACTTATTGGTATACAAACAGATGCTTCCCTTTGCTCCACAACTGAAGGCCTATCTGGCACAGGTTTAATTTTATTCCATTGGTAAAAAACGCTATTTACTTTTTGGGATATTATCTTAACTTTCTGTTGATACTACCTCTAAACCAACTAAACTACCTATGACTACTTCACGCAGAGAATTTATAAAAAAAGGTGCCTTTGCTTTGGCTGGCACTTCGTTTCTGGCAGCTTGTGCTACGGGTACCAAAGAAGCCGCAGCCGTTAAACATTTATTGGGCCTTCAGCTCTATTGTGTTCGCGATGAAATGGGTACGGACCCGTTGGGTACATTAAAAGAACTGGCAAAAATTGGGTATCAGCATGTGGAACATGCGTGGTATCGCGATCGTAAGTTTTATGGATGGACCCCGGAGGAGTTCAAAAAAATTCTAACCGATTTAGGAATGACCATGCCTAGCGGCCATACCGTGCTGGCACCTCAGCATTGGGATGAAACCAAAAATGATTTTACCGATGAGTGGAAATACACCATTGAAGATGCAGCTTATATGGGGCAGGAGTTTGTGATCAGCCCGTGGATGGATGAGGCCGTAAGAAAATCGGAAGATGCGCTAAAGAAGCAGCTTGAAATTTTTAACAAGAGTGGTGAGTTGTGTAAGAAGTCGGGTATGATGTTCGGCTATCACAATCACGATTTTGAATTCAGCGAAAAGTTTGGTGACCGCACCTTGTATGATATTATTTTAATGGAAACCGATCCAAATCTGGTGATGCAGCAATTGGATACCGGCAACTTGTACAACGGTGGTGCGAAAGCACTTGATGTTATTACCAAATATCCTGGCCGGTTTCAAAGCATGCACGTAAAAGATGAAATTGAATTGCCCGAAGCGGGTGAACACGGAAAATTTGAAAGTACCATTTTAGGCAAAGGCATTGTAAGCTTGAAAGAAGTTGTTGATCTGGGTCGTGATAATGGTACCATTCATTTTATTGTAGAACAGGAAGCCTACCAGGGTAAAACCCCGTTGGAGTGTATGAAGGAAGATTATGAAGTGATGAAGAGTTGGGGGTATTGAGATATTTACAATGTTGTAGCGGGTCAGGCCCGCTACACTTTTCTCGAATGTTTAAGTTTCAAACCATCAGAGTAGTTACAATTATTTGCTATTTGTTTTTACTTGCAAGTGGTTGTAAAAATTTTCAAAACCATAATGATCAGCAAGATGGAGACAATATTCTTCTTGCAACTAAATTTATTGATACGTTCTATTCCTTCAATCACGATTCGTTAGAGCTTATACTGGCGTCCGCCAAAGAATCGCAACCTAGTATTCTCTACTACCAAAAATGGGCTGAGTGTGGCAACTATCAAATAGTAAAACGCGATGCGTGGTTTGAAAAGAATGACTCTGTGGTTGTTTTTCCGGTTACGGTAAAAGATGATTTGATGGGTGCGCTGGAGATTGATTTTAATGTAACCGACACATTTCACATCACTATACGAAAGGGCATAATCCAATCGGTTCAAACTACCTCGAATGATCTGGATGTATATTATCAGGCCAAAGAATGGGTAAATAAGAATCGTCCTGAACTGGTTGGTAAAGCCTGCGAAGGAATTTGGGAAGGTGGACCCACACCGTGTGCGTGTGTGAAGGGAATGATTGCAGGGTTTGCGGATTTTACTGCAAATGAAAAGCCAGCAGAACTGTAAAAGTTTAGCTAATTGTTGCTAAATTTCTTCTGTAATACGTCACCATGCTGGGCGAATTAAGCATATCCGAAATAGAGACAGTTTTAACCAACAACGTGGTGGGGCGGTTGGGTGCACATGCCGATGGCAAAATTTACATTGTACCGGTTACCTATGTTTATGAAACTGGTGTGGTATATGGCCATACTACCGAAGGTTTAAAAATTGAATTGCTTCGTAAAAATCCGCATTGCTGTTTTGAGGTAGATGAAATTAAAGCAATTGCCAACTGGCAAAGTGTAATAGCCTGGGGCCGGTTTGAAGAAGTGAAAGGCACCGAGGCCGACAAAGTGTTGGAAAAAATTTCGGCCAGACTATTGCCCTTGTTGCCAAGTGAAACCAGTTATGCCGCACGCATGGGTCCAACTTCTGCTGGCCGCACATCTACTCAATTGGGTAACTCGATTGTGTATAGGATAGTGCTTACCGAGAAGACAGGCCGCTATGAGCGCTAAATGCCTGATCAATAATTCTAGTTCTCTGAACGTTTCGTTTTCAAAAATTTCCCGGCAAATAGTAACAGCGGTACAGCGTAAACGGCAATCATGGCATAAGCCATAAAGGTGTACCCTTTTGCCACCAGATCAATGATTCCGACTTGTGCAAGGAGTAATGCAGCCAGCAGGGCGACCAACGAAATCCATGCTTTAGTAATTTTTTTCAGCGGACTTCCCTTTTGTTGGGCCTCGGTTTCTATCCGGCTGATGAACGCGTGTATCATGCCGGTTGCTGTTTCAATCAGTGTCCAGCCTACCACTATTCCAAAAATCGCAATCAGTACCGGATTAAATTCTTCCAGCATCTTTAACCAGGGTACAGCAGAATCAAGCACCTGCTTATCGGGGTAATAAGCCATAATGGCGATGTAGGTAAGAAACCAGGGAATGGTCATGAGTAAACCAGATACAACCGCAGCAATGAAACTTTCCTTTTGCGAAGTCAGGTTTCTGAATGTAAAAAATGAAGCCGGGTATACGGCAAGGTTATAACCTACGTATAAGATGCCTGTCCACAAAAGTAAAGGAAGTGCAGGCGTATTGGTCAGGTATGATGTATTCCAGTTACTAAACACATTTAGGATTTCATCACTTTTATTGCTGAACACGGTGTATGTAAAAATGAAGTAGGCAATGAATAGCGCAACTGAACCAACGGTCTCCAATCGGGCAATGGTTTCTTCACCTTTATAATTCAGAAAACCAACCACAACCGTAATCAACACTACACCAATCCATTTTTGGAAGCCCAATGTTTGGTAAAGAATTTCACCGGCTGCTGAAGCCATTACGGCAATAATCAATACCGCCAGCAACAAGTACACAATCTCATACGCAATCCATCCGGGCCCGATCAATTTTTTTAACAAAGATTTATAATCATAAGCTTGCCAATGCCTGCTTGCTTCCATCGATAAAAAAGCGATTAATGAAAAGCCAAAGAATATGGCCAGCCCGCATACCCATCCGGCTGCACCAAACTTGCCACCATACTCCACAATCTCGCGCCCGGTAGCATAACCGCCACCGATTAAAACAGATTGCAAAATGATTCCTGGCAGAACCAGACGCCTGATTGATGAGCTATGTAAGTTCAAGAGGTATTGAATTTTGAATAAATATTCAAGTTACGGGTTTTAGTTTGTGGCTTTTTCAGGTAGGCCACTTATTTATAGTATACCTACCCATTTCGAAATGCTATCGGCAATCTCCGGAATCAGATTTTTCTTTCCAGCCTTAAAGCTATGGTCGGCACCTTCAAAGGGTGTTACGGTCGCGGTGGGTAGTTTCGCAATAACGTCAGTTAATAAATCCCAGGTAGCCAATGCATCTTTTGTTCCTTGCAAAAACAACATCGGAATTTTAATTGCGGCCAGATGTTGGGCCCTATCCACACCAGGGTTGCCAGCGGGATGCAATGGAAATCCCACAAATGCCAAGCCGGTTACAAATGGTAAAGCATGTGTAGAAATGTATTGCGAAGTCATGCGACCCCCAAATGATTTTCCACCGGCTATCAATGGAAGCGTGGGAAATAGGTCGTGAGCTTTAGCTATGACTGCAGCTACTGCCTGATGCGCAACAGGCGGAAAGTCAGGGCGCTTTTTTTTAAGTTCGGTATATAAAAAATTGTAACGCAAGGTAGCAATCTGATGCGAGGCCAGCTCAGCAGCCAGATCTTTCATAAATTTATGGTGCATGTTGGTGCCGGCTCCATGGGCAAATACATAAACCGCTTTGGCTGAGGTGGGTTGGTAAACTTCGGCCGAGACTGTTTCGGTTTTGTTAATGGTGATGGAATACGATTCAATTTTGAAATTGGCCATAGATTTTGGTCGGCAAACCGACATTAACAAATACAAATTTTAAAAACTAAATCCACTTGCTGGTTGTTTTACGTAAATAGACAAAGAATTAAATCCATTACCGATGAAACTCAGTATAGTAATCCTTTTTGTTATGCTAGGATGTTTGCAAGCCTGCGCTCAAACCAAATCGCCTAAAGAAACGGCCGCAGCCGACACTATTAAGCGAATTGTGCGCACCGAAGCAGAGTGGAGAAAAATTTTAACGCCCGAACAATTTCACATCCTGCGTCAGAAAGGAACAGATATGCCATTTACCGGAAAATATTATCTGCATAAGGAGAAAGGCGTGTATCAATGTGCTGGTTGCCACACCGACTTATTTACCTCCGATATGAAATTTGAGTCGGACTGCGGTTGGCCCAGTTTTGATAAAGAAATTGAAGGTGGTAAAATCAAAAAAATTACGGATACTTCTCATGGTATGATTCGTACAGAAATAGTGTGCACCAAATGTGGCGCCCACCTGGGTCACTTGTTTGATGACGGCCCGACCTTAACCGGCCAGCGGTATTGTGTAAACTCTACCTCAATAGATTTTAAGAAGAAGGAGTAAGCTGCAGGCATCATGCGATTACCATGACATGTCATTCATTGAATTTGAATATCTTATTTTTTATAAACAGAAATATCGGCTAATCTTCAGGGTGAAATTCTGAAGTGAGGAGTGCCCACACACCTGATCGCGTTTGAAATAGACAGGATTACTCTATAATATTGTGTTCTATCCAGCATGTTATGAGCAAACAATCTATTGCAATCGCATTTTTAATTTTTGTATTCCCGGTTGCCCTGTTGGCCCAGGAACTCAAATCCCCAAATGGTAACTTGGTGATGACCTTCGCACTGCAAGCGGATGGAACTCCTACCTATCAGCTCAACTTTAAAAACAAACCCGTGATCAAACCCAGTAAACTGGGCTTGCATCTAAAGAACGATGCCAAATCGTTACTCAGCGATTTTACTATCACCAACACGCAGACATCTGCGCACGATTCAAATTGGGAGCCTGTGTGGGGCGAAGAGAAAACTATTCGCAATAATTATAATGAATTGGCAGTAACGCTCACCCAGCGTGTAACCAACCGGCAAGTAGTAATTCGGTTTCGGTTGTTTGATGAAGGCCTGGGCTTTCGGTACGAATTCCCGGCACAACCCAACTTAGTTTATTTTGTAATCAAAGAAGAGCGCACCCAGTTTGCCATGGCGGGCAACCATACTGCCTTTTGGATTGCGGGCGATTACGATACGCAAGAGTACGATTACACAACTTCACGGTTAACAGAAATCCGGAGTTTGATGAAAGGTGCCATTCAGCCCAACGCTTCGCAAACACCATTCTCAGAAACCGGAGTGCAAACAGCATTGATGATGAAAACCGATGACGGACTTTACATCAATATCCACGAAGCGGCACTCATTAACTATTCGTGTTTGCATTTAAACCTGGATGATAAAAACCTTGTGTTTGAATCGTGGCTTACGCCCGATGCCATTGGCGATAAAGGCTATATGCAAGCACCCACGCAATCGCCCTGGCGTACGGTAATGGTGAGCGATGATGCGCGCACCATTCTTGCATCGCGTATTACCTACAACCTGAACGAGCCCAGCAAGATTGAAGATACTTCGTGGATAAAGCCGACCAAATACATGGGCGTGTGGTGGGAAATGATTACCGGAAAAAGTTCGTGGGCCTACACCAACGAAGTGCCTTCGGTGCAATTGGGTAAAACCGATTTCACGAAAGTAAAATCTAATGGTATTCACGGGGCCAACAATGCCAACGTAAAAAAGTTTATTGATTTTGCCTCGCAACACGGGTTTGATGCGGTGTTGGTAGAAGGCTGGAACATCGGCTGGGAAGATTGGTTTGGTAATTCGAAAGATTATGTATTCGATTTTGTTACGCCTTATCCCGACTTCAATGTTGCAGAGCTTCGCGATTATGCCAAGTTAAAAGGAGTGAAGCTGATTATGCACCATGAAACTTCCGGCTCCACCCGCAATTACGAGCGCCACCTCGATAAAGCGTTCCAGTTTATGAATGTCAACAACTACGATGCCGTAAAAACCGGTTATGTGGGTCCAATTCTCCCCAAAGGCTTTTACCATTACGATCAGTGGACCAATAATCACTATCAGCATGTAGTAGAAAAGGCTGCAGGGTATAAAATAATGGTAAATGCACATGAAGCTGTGCGGCCCACCGGTATTGCGCGCACGTGGCCCAACCTGATCGGCAACGAATCGGCACGCGGAACGGAGTTTCAGGCGTTTGGCGGATCGAAACCCAATCATGTTACCATCCTTCCGTTTACGCGGTTGATTGGTGGCCCCATGGATTACACACCAGGAGTGTTTGAAATGGATATCAGTAAAATCAATCCCAACAACAATTCGCATGTAAACAGTACGTTGGCAAACCAATTGGCCTTGTATGTAACCATGTATAGTCCGTTGCAAATGGCAGCCGATTTACCCGAGAACTATAATCGGTTTTTAGATGCGTTTCAGTTTATTAAAGATGTGGCGTTGGATTGGGACGAAAGTAAATACCTGGAAGCTGAACCGGGTCAATACCTCACCATCGCACGCAAAGCAAAAGGCAAATCCAGTTGGTTTGTAGGTAATGTAAATGGTGAAATACCGCGCACCTCAACTCTTGCTTTTGATTTTCTGGATGCCGGTAAAACTTACATCGCTACTATTTATGCCGATGCAAAAGATGCACACTATAAAACCAATCCCCAGGCGTACACCATTCGCAAAGTGGTGGTAACTAATAAATCAAAACTGACACAACTTTCCGCAGCAGGTGGTGGGTATGCGATTAGCATTGTAGAAGCAACGAAAGAAGAAACAAAGAGGTTGAAGAGGCTGTGATGGAACTTGGAAAAGTAGAACTCTGCCTTGCTTGACCTTGACAGCATTTGACCCTGGACAAAGTGAAACTAAAAAGTGACTTCATATGAATTTTACAAAATTAGTACCGAGCTTATTTTATACAGACCTTTCAGACGGACTGAAATTATTTGTCGATTGTTTACAATTTACAATTACACATAAAGATTTGAATACCTCGCAACCTTACTGTGTCTTACAGAAAGATGGGATCGGCATAATGGTTTTTCAAGATGAGCAATTAGCGAAAGAGCATAATCCAGAGTTAAGACTTGTAACAAACAACATTGAAGAAGTATATGCACAGGTTTCTGCCTCTCATCCTCATCTGCTTCACCCCAATCTTAACAAGGTAACCCTAAGACCCTGGGGCGCAAAAGAGTTTGCCATTAGAGACAAACAGCTTGGGATCAGGTTTCAGCAATGGTAAGTATTATTGCAACGCGGAAAGAAATGAAGATTGTCTGGTTTTAAAACCTAAACTTATTAAGATCCGGATAAAGTAAGATTACCGGTTGCGTAAATAGAGGTAGGGTTTTGGAGAATGATAGCCGAAGGGTGCGAAAGAATGTTTGATTTCGCCCTTTCAGGGTTATGCGAACTTATTACTTCTACTACGCAGGGCTGCACCCTTCGTTTGATGGTTCCGCCCCTTCAGGGCTTTATTATATAATCGCCAAAGTAAACAGAATATTTTTTAACTAAATGCTACGAGCCCTGAAAGGGCACAATACCAAAAGACAGGGTGAAGCCCTGTCACTTTAATAACGACATACTATAAGCCCTGTAAGGGTGTGATAGATATATGTTATTTCACCCCCTTCAGGGCTTGGACAAAACGTACTGAGGGAAAATGTTGAAAGGGTTTCTCTACCTATACTAAGTGATTATGAAATACAGAGATGTTAATTGAAGTTTAAAGAAGTAGTTCAATCAGCAGTAGGTAAACCTGCCTGCTGCTAACTGCCCTCAGCCAACTTCTCCTGACCAACTTTTCTAAACCTTACTCACTCCTCAAACTACTCACCGGGTTAGCCATAGCTGCTTTAATGGATTGATAACTTACCGTAAGCAATGTAATCAACACGGCACCTACAGCCGAGGCTGCAAAAATCCACCACGCTATTTCGCTGCGGTATTGATATTTCTGTAGCCAGTTATACATAATATACCAGGCTAATGGCATAGCCAGCAACAGCGAAATTCCAACCAGCAACACAAAATCTTTCGAGAGCATGCCCCAGAGATTTACCACGCTTGCGCCCATCACTTTGCGTACACCAATTTCTTTGGTGCGTTGTTCGGCCACAAAACTGGCTAAACCGGAAATACCCAGACAACTGATAAAGATGGCTAATACAGCAAAGAAGCTGGCGAGTTTACCAATGCGTTCTTCATCGCTGAACTTACGTGCATACTCAATATCAACAAACTCATAATTGAATGGTGAGGCCGGATCGTGTTTCATAAACACGGTTTTAATTTTATCCAATGCATCGTGCGAACCCATATTCGGATTAAGCCTTACAATAGCCAGGTTAATATTGTCGTAGCGATCGATATGCCAGAGTGAAGCGCGCACGGGCTCATACGGAGATTCAATAACCATATCCTCTATTACACCAATAATAGTATAGGGAGTGTCGTTCCAGGTTAGTGTTTTGCCAATCGGATTTTCGAAGCCTAGAAATTTGGCCGCAGTTTCGTTAATAACAAAGGCTAATGAGTCGCTGGCAAACTCGCGGGAAAAGTCGCGGCCAGCTTTAAATTTCCAACCTACTGTTTTACCAAACTCGTGGCTAACACCATTGTTCGGAAAATCAACAGCAAGTGCAGGGTCTTTACCATTCCAGTTAAAACCACCATTGCTGTTCCATACCTGTGTAGTGGGGCTTCCGGCTTCGGTCATCTCGGTTATGGCGCCCAAACTTATTAATTCGTTGCGCACAGTTTCAAAATGATTATGGATTTCGGATGTTGCTAAATAAACGTTGACAAGGCCGTTACGGTCGTAACCGATGGGTCGGTCTTTCGCAAATTCAATTTGACGGAACACTACAATAGTGCCGATGATGAGTGCAATGGAAGCAGTGAACTGTAATACCACCAATACCTGGCGTGGTAGCGAGGCAAGCCTGCCTACCCGAAAGGTTCCCTTCAAAACTTTTACGGGTTGAAAGGATGATAAATAGAGTGCCGGATAACTTCCGGCTAAAATTCCGGTAAATAAACTGAAACCAATGCCCACCAACCAGAACATAGGGCTGCTCCACAGCAAGGTCAGTTTTTTATCGGCAACTTCATTGAAGGTTGGCAAAGCCAGATACACTAAGCCGAGTGAAACCACAAATGCCAGCAACGCCACGACCACCGACTCGCAGAAAAACTGGTTAATCAATTGCGAACGCATGGAACCAATTGATTTTCGGATGCCCACTTCTTTGGCGCGTTTTTCTGAACGGGCTGTGCTCAGGTTCATAAAATTGATGCACGCTAGTAACAATACAATTGCTCCAATTGCACCAAACAACCACACAAACTCAATTCGCCCACCCACATTTTTACCTTCTTTAAAATCAGAATACAAGTGCCACTTGCTCATAGGATGCAGGAAAACCTCAGGCTTATACTTCCGGCCGCCTTCATCTACTTTATTTAATTTAACATCAATAATTTTAGCCGATACCTGTTCCAGGTCTGCATTATCGGCAAGCTGAGCCCAGGTTTGTGTGAAGTTACTACCCCACGGATCGCCCATGTCTTTGATCCAATCATTTTCAATCAGGTAGAGTTCCCAGGGCATAATGAAACTCATTTCACGAAAATTTGAATTGTGGGGCATGTCTTCGTAAACCCCGGTTACTTTTACATCGTTTCTGTTGTTGATGCGAATCATTTGCCCGGTGGGGTCGGTATCATTAAAGAAAACTTTTGCTACCGTTTCTGATAACAGAATGGAGTAAGGATCCTTTAAGGCATGTTCGGCCGAGCCATAAATTAATTTGATGGAGAGCATGTCGAGTACAGGTGGCTCCCAATACATACCGTTTTTATTAAATTTATTTTCGCCTACCATCAGTATGCGCCCGAAGTTCCAGCTACTTTGGATTACATATTTAAAATCGCTGCCGTAGTTATTCCGAATTTCTTCGGCCATTACATAAGGATTCGATACCTGCGAACGTTTAACACCATTGTATTGATTATGCTGCCATACCTGTGCAATGCGATCGTAGTTCTTATGATTTTTATTATAGGTTAGTTCGTCCCAGATCCACAACCCGATCAGCAAGGCTACACCCATGCCCGTTGCCAGCCCGGCAATGTTTATAAAAGTATAGCCTTTGTTTTTGATGAGATTGCGAAAAGCGATTTTGAAGTAGTTGCGGAACATGGGTATTGATTTTTGGAATACTCTTTAGATACTTGAACAATTCCAAAAGGTTGCATGCGCACCCGATTTTTTACAACCCGGGTTTAAAGGTGTTCAATTCTGGCCATTTCCCACCCGAGCATACTTTTCTTGCGTATAGCGTTCCAACGGTATTCACCCAATATGCCATCCTTACGAATAACCCGGTGGCAGGGAATGAGGTAAGCAATGTGGTTAGCGCCAACAGCCGAACCCACCGCTTGCAGTGCTTTTGGGTTGCCGATTGTATTGGCTATGGTTTGGTAAGTGGTAACGTTCCCAACGGGCAAACGCAACAGGGCTTCCCACACTTTAATCTGAAAGTTGGTGCCTTTTACAAAAAGGTGAAGTTTTCCGTTATTTTTTTCTCTTTCCTCATGAAGAGGAGTGACCGATAACCGTGAAAAAATTCTGGTGGCATAATCTTCAATCAACTCACTATTCTCTCTGAAAACAGAATTATTCCAATACGATTTCATTTCTTCCAGACTTACCAAGGCATCGCCATCCGTTTGCAAAAATGAAAGCCAGCACACGCCACGTTCGCTCACTCCAATTAATGCCTGACCAAATTGTGTGTCAGTAAAACCATATTGAATGGTAATGCCCCCACGCTGTTTATATTCTTGCGGAGTTACGGCTTCAAGAGTAGTAAACAAATCGTACACGCGCGATTGACTGGAGAGACCGGCCGCATCAGCGGCTTCCATAAGCGTTGATGTTTCTTGTAGTTTCTCTTTCAAAAAATCTACGGTAAGAAATTGCAGAAACCGTTTGGGGCTAATGCCGGCCCATTCGGTAAATAATCGTTGAAAATGAAAAGGAGAGACATGAACCTGTTCAGCTACTTCATCTAATTCCGGCTGATGCCGAAAGTTTTTCTCCAGGTATTCGATAGCCAGCGCAATGCGCTTGTAGTTAAGGTCGGCCTGTGACTGCATGATCATAAAGCTACGTTTTTTTAGTAAGCCAAAATTTGCGCAAAGCGGCTGGTTGTTCAACCCGTTTCTTGCTATTTAAGGTTTACAACTTTTACTGCTTGGCGGTGAAAGGTTATAAATCTTATTTGCCGGGATTAAAAAGGTAGTAACCTTTTGATCCGTTCAACAAAACGGTTAAATTTCATTTTATAACCTTCATACTCCATGAACCTCAACCTCAGAGCCGAACAACAAAACACGTACGATGCCATTGTGGTAGGCACGGGCATAAGCGGTGGCTGGGCCGCCAAAGAACTCGCTGAAAAAGGATTAAAGACACTAGTACTGGAACGTGGTCGCCCGGTAAAACATCAGGTCGATTACCCAACCATGAACAAAGACCCCTGGCAATTACCGTATGCCAACAGGCTTACACCACAAGAGTTAGAATTTTTTCCGGTACAAAAAAGAACCAACTGGGTAAATCAGGCCAACAAACATTGGTGGGTAAACGATCTTGAAAATCCATATACAGAAGTAAAACCTTTCGATTGGATTCGCGGCTACCATGAAGGTGGGCGTTCAATCATGTGGGGCAAACAAACCTATCGGTTGTCCGATCTGGATTTTGAAGCCAATGCAAAAGATGGTGTGGGAGTAGATTGGCCCATTCGGTATAAAGACCTGGCCCCGTGGTACGATTATGTAGAAACCTACATTGGTGTAAGCGGGCGTGCAGAAGGGTTAGCTCATGTTCCCGATGGAAAGTTTCTGCCCCCAATGGATTTGAATTGTGTGGAAGAAGTTTTTCGCGATAAAGTAGCTGAGAAATTTGGTGGAAGAAAAGTTACGATTGGTCGGGTTGCTCATTTAACAGCACCGCTGCCACACGATCCTTCGCGTGGTGTGTGTCAATCGCGAAACTTATGTGACAGAGGTTGTCCGTATGGAGCCTACTTCAGCAGCAACTCTTCAACACTTCCGGCAGCCGCTAAAACCGGTAACATGACGTTGCGGCCACATTCCATTGTTCATTCTATTATTTATGATGATCAAAAAGGCAAAGCCGTGGGCGTACGGGTGCTGGATGCCGAAACAAAAAAAGAGATCGAGTTCTTTGCAAAAATTATTTTCCTGAATGCATCGTCATTGGGTAGCACATTTATTTTGCTCAATTCTGTTTCAACTAGATTTCCGAATGGATTAGGCAACGGTAGTGATCAGCTGGGTCGGAATTTAATGGATCATCAATACCGGGCCGGTGCCGATGGTGCCATGGATGGGTTTGAAGATAAATATTATATCGGGCGCAGACCCAATGGCATTTACATTCCACGGTTTAGAAATGTAGGAAGCGATAAACGTACGGATTATCTGCGTGGCTTTGGTTATCAGGGTGCCGCCAGCAGACAGGAGTGGTCGCGTGGAGTAATGGAAATGGCCTATGGGGCACAATTGAAAGAAACGTTGGAAACACCCGGCCCATGGCGCATGGGTATTACCGGTTTTGGTGAGTGTTTGCCTTATGAAGAAAATCGGGTAACGCTTAACACCGATAAGAAAGATGTGTATGGCTTGCCTACGTTAAGCGTAGATGCGGAGTGGAAACAAAATGAAAAGGTAATGCGTGAGGATATGAAAACGAGCGCAGCGGAAATGCTGGAAGCAGCCGGATTCAAGAATGTAAAGATTTATGATGCGCCTAATAATATTGGGCTTGGCATTCATGAAATGGGTACGGCCCGAATGGGCAGAGATCCAAAAACATCGGTGCTTAACAAGTGGAATCAGGTACACGAAGCGCCCAATGTATTTGTAACCGATGGTGCGGCTATGACATCTTCCGCCTGCCAGAATCCATCTCTTACTTATATGGCCCTTACCGCGCGCGCAGCCGAGTACGCAGTGAACGAATTAAAAAAACAAAATCTGTAATCATTATGGATAGGAGAGAAGCAATACAGCGGGCCGGACTTATTTTAGGCTATGCCATAACCGGCCCCACACTGGCGGGAGTGTTAAGTGGATGCAAAGCCACCCCGCAGGCAGGTTTTGTACCCGTATTTTTTTCAAACGAACAGGGTGTATTGATTGAGACACTGGCCGAGATTATCATTCCGAAAACTGATACACCCGGAGCAAAAGAAGCCGGAGTGCCGCAGTTTATTGATACCCTGATAGCCAATGTGTATACCAAGGAGCAACAGGATAAATTTATGGCAGACCTGATTGCCTTTGATGACGATGTAAAATCAACACTTGGAAAGTCTTTTGTGGCGTGTAGTGCCGAAGAGCAAGTACAACATTTTGAAAAACATCATACAAAAGCGATTAGCGATGCAACTGGTGGTGGCCCAACCGGCTGGTGGAATGCGGGCAGTGGAGGCGATAAACCATTTGTGTTGAAAGTAAAGGAGTTAACCCTGGTAGGCTATTTCACCAGCGAGCCCGGAGCTACACAAGTGTTACAATACAATCCCGTGCCCGGTCCGTTTAAAGGCTGTGTGCCGTATACGGAGGTTGGGAAGGCGTGGGCGACTTAGTATTGATCATAGTGGCTCGCTATTCATTCATTTCTGTAGAAAAGCAAATGGAAGAAGTTTGGTCTTTGTATAAATCTAAAGATGTCTTTTATAACGAAGATAATCCGTATCAAACAACGCTAAAAATGGAAGATAAAGGAATTGCTATATACGTTTTGTCACTTGTTACTGGTTTCTTTATAATGTTATTTAGTTATTGGTTGGTGATGGAAGCCTATAAACAAAAATTAGCTGACTCTAAATTATTATGAAAAACATCTTGCTCTTTGTTTGTGCTATTTTATTCTCTAATGGCTTAAACGCACAACCTTACCAACTCACCACCCGCTGGGGCGAAGAGATTAAAGCCAACAGGCGCACTACGCTCAATGATATTATCGGGAGTGATGAAACCGGCTTTTATGCCATCCGCACAAGAGCTTCTATGTTTCTGGATTTTACCTTCACCTTAGAGCATTATGGAAACGATCTTCGGCCAATCAAGTCGGTTGAGATGGAGTTGGTTACCAATGGCCGGCAGCGGGTAGGCGAGTTTACGCTGTATACCAACAATGAGATTTATATTTTCTCTTCCTATGCCGATCCGCAAACCCGCATCAACGATCTTTTTGTTCAGCAAGTAGACAAAAAGACACTGCAACTGAGTGCTCCGGTATCCATTGCCAAAATTGATTTCAACGGACAAAAACGCAGAAACGATGGTGTCTTCGAATTCAGACTTTCACGCGATAAATCAAAATTACTTATCTATTCTAAACTTCCGTTTGAAAAGAATGAGCCTGAGAAATTTGAATTGCTGGTGTTGGATAAAACGATGAATCCGCTCTGGCAAAAGCAAATTACTATTCCATATAAAGATCAATTATTCGATCTGGAGTCGATGCGGGTAAGCAACGATGGCGAAGTACACCTGTTGGGTCTTGTCTATAAAGACAAACGCACCGAAATCCGGAAGGGCGAGGCTAATTATAGTTTCGAGTTGCTGAGCTATTATGATAAAGGTGCGCGCGAAGAAAGAACACCCTTAAGCTTACCCGGTAAGTTTATTACCGATATGCAGATTGGTTTACTGGATAATAAGGATATTGTTTGCGCAGGCTTTTATTCCGAAACGGGTACCTTAACAATTAAGGGAACTTATTTTCTTAAGCTCGATGCGAAAACCCGCACCGTGGTCACCAATTCATCCAAAGAGTTTGATCTTGATTTTGTAGCACAAAATTTAACCGAGCGCGAAGCCCGAAAAGTAGGACGAAGGGCAGAGAATGATAAGGACATAGAGTTGTTTCAGTTTCGGTTAGATCAGTTGGTAGTAGATAATATAGGCGGGGTATTTTTAGTAGGCGAGCAATTTTATATTAAACGCGTGGTAACATCCACCCGCAACCCAACCACCGGTGCGGTAACTACCCGCACCGATTACTACTATTACTATAACGACATCATTGCTATTCGCATTGGTGCGGATGGTGAAATACTCTGGTCGCAAAAAATACCGAAACGTCAAATGTCAATAAATGATGGCGGGGCAAGATCTTCCTATGCATTTGGGGTACGAAATGGGCAGCTACTTTTTATTTATAATGATTCGGCAGAGAATCTTAATTATACGGGCAGAGGTCCGGTTGCGCGGGCGGAGATGAATTCGTTAAGTGGTGTTGTTATGTTATGCGCAGTAAGCGGTACGGGCGAAGTAAAAAGGCAACCGGTATTTGGTGCGAAAGAAGTAAATGTAATTATCAGACCCCGTGTTTGTGAACAGATTTCATCCAGCGAATTTGTACTATTTGGTCAAAGAGGCAAGAAGCAGCAGTTTGCAATTATGAATATTAAGGATTGAGTGAAATAAGGTGTCAAGACGGCTATAACCTTAAGTAAAGGATCCGTCAGACGCCTCTACTTGTTCTTCTGCTTCTTCTCAGGCCTCGGTACTTCCAACAGTTTAGCCACTTCTTCATCGCCCTGCAAGTTATTCATTTGATTTAAAATCCACGAAGTGCGCCTGGCAATGTATGGCGAGGCGGGTTCGGCTTTATATTTTTTTGGATTGGGTAAACAAGCCGCAATGCGTGCGGCTTCGGTGCGGGTAAGTTTGCTGGCGGGTTTCTTAAAATACTTTTGTGCAGCCGCTTCCACACCAAAAATACCCGTGCCCATTTCCGAAACATTCAAATACATTTCCAGAATGCGTTCTTTGCTCCAGAGCAATTCGATCATAAACGTAAAATAAACTTCTAAACCTTTGCGGAACCAACTGCGTCCTTGCCATAGAAATACATTCTTGGCTACCTGCTGACTGATGGTGGAAGCTCCCCGAACGCGTTTGCTTTTCTTGTTACTCTCTAAAGCTTTCTGAATGCTCTTGATATCAAATCCATTGTGATCGGGAAACAACTGATCTTCCGAAGCCATTACCGCCAGCCGGATGTTGGGCGACATATTTTTAAAATCAACATAGGCGCGTTTTAGCCCGTGGCCTTGCACCCAATTGGTAAGTTGGGTAATGGTAATGGGCGGATTAACCCAACGCAACGCAATAATGTAAACCAGGTGCAATACAAAAATCCAGAGCGCTATACGCTTCAGTTTTTTCCAGAGCCGGTTTAAAAGATTATTTTTAGACATCTGATTTTATAACAAGCAAATTAGCAACATGGCGCGAGTTGAGTTAACCCTTCCTGATAAATTTATTTTCGAGGCACACCTAACCGTGCGGGCTTCCGATCTTAATTATGGAAATCATGTAGGTAACGATCGGATACTGACCCTGATGCAGGAAGCCCGCGTATTATTTTACCAAAGTCTGGGATTTAAAAATGAAATGAGTTTTGAAGGAAGTGTAGGCCATGTAATAGCCGATGCCGTTGTGGTATACAAGTCTGAAGCATTTTTAGGTGATGAATTGAAAATTGAAGTCGCCACCACAGACTGGAGTAAATACGGATTTGATATTTATTACCGTATCACCAATCAACATAATAAGGAAGTGGCGCGCGGCAAAACCGGTGTAGTGTGCTTTGATTTTGAAAAACGGAAAGTTGCTCCGGTGCCGGATGGGTTGTTAACTAAATTAAGAGTTTAGCCGGGGTATTCTGAGTACCTGTGTTTTTTGAGAATTTAACCAACCCGGAAATTAATCCAATGACTTTAAATATACCAGACTCTGCGGAATCTGTTGCACCGATCGTGAAGATTCATCTTCAATAAAGAAATGTTTAACGCCATATCGCTTTGCTACTTTCATAATGGCTACAATACCTACATCGCCCTGGCCTAATACCACATTAGTCTCCACATCGGCATGCCCGTTTTGATTTCCTTCTGTGCCTGGCTTGCGGTCTTTCAGGTGCATGAGGGGAAACCGGTTTTTATATTTCTTCAGAATTTTTACCGGGTCTTGTCCCGGATGTTTAATCCAGAATACATCCATTTCAAAGTTTACATAAGCGGGATTAAGTTTAGTCATCATTAAATCGAATAACGTTCCTTTTCCATTAGGACGAAATTCATATCCGTGTGGATGGTAGCAAAATGAAATTCCTTGTTCAGCCAGAATTTTGCCAGCCGTGTTAAACACATGAATTGCATTTTCAGTATCCGCTAACGTAAAATTATCACCATGGTGTGGAATCCAATAACACACTACATAGGTAACACCAAACGCTTTTGCGCGTTGAGCTACCGCCATGGGCTCTTTTTCCAGTTCAGCAAAATCGGCTCCTATGGCAATCAGTTTTAGCCCCGTGTTTTTACTGAGGGCATTAAATTCTTCAACAGTCATGCCATACGTACTGCCACCTTCAATTTCGGTAATGCCCCAGCTTTTAATCTGTTTCAACGTTCCGGCAACATCTTTCGGAATTTCGTTGCGCAGACTATAAAGTTGCAGTCCGATTTCCTGTGCAGAGGCAAGGGTAGAGGTTAGCGCAATCAGCAGCAACCACCTGAAAGTTAAAAGGCTTTTCATAGGGTGAATCTACAAAAAGCCTTTTAGAATAATACTTGGATTACAAGATTTGTATAAGTCAGGCTTCGACAGGCTCAGCCTGACAGGTTTTTTGCTTTTAGCGTATTACGGCTTATCCAACACGGGCATGCTGGAAACGATTATCAGCAGATCATCATCGTTCACTTCTTTCTTCTCGTCCGCCACCACCAAAAAACTTTCATATACAGCATTGAGGTCTTCGCCAGCCACGCTATAGCCCAAAAGTTCAAGCCTGTGTTTTAAAGCTGCCCGGCCACTGCGGGCCGTTAACAAGATAGAAGATGAAGGCACGCCAACATCCGATGGATTGATGATCTCATAATTCTCGGCATGTTTCAGGAAACCATCCTGATGAATACCGGATGAATGCGAAAACGCATTTTTACCAACAATAGCTTTGTTAGGCTGTATAGGCATGCGCATCATGGTTGAAACCAGATGACTGATTTCAAAAATTCTATCTGACTTGATGTCGGTGTAAAGATTCAGGTCTTTGTGAACCTTTAAGGTCATGGCAACTTCTTCCAGTGAAGTATTGCCGGCACGTTCGCCAATACCATTAATTGTTACTTCGGCCTGGCGCGCTCCGTTAATCAATCCTGAAATGGTGTTGGCTGTAGCCATACCCAAATCATTATGACAATGAACAGAAAGAATTGCTTTATCAATATTCTTCACGTTCTCCATCAAATACTGAATGCGCTTACCATATAAATGAGGTAAGCAATAGCCGGTAGTATCCGGAATGTTGACAACATCGGCACCGGCCGCAATAACAGCCTCTGTTAGTTGGGCTAAAAATTTTAAATCTGCCCGGCCGGCATCTTCGGCATAAAACTCAACTTCGTAGCCTTTTTCTTTGGCGTACCGGGTGGCCCACACACCTTGTTCCAACACCTGCTCGCGCGAGCTACGGAATTTATGTTTGATGTGAACATCACTTGAACCAATACCGGTATGAATGCGACCGCGTTTGGTGTGGCGCAAGGCTTCAGCGGCTACATCAATATCCTCCTTCTTCGCTCGGGTTAATCCACAAACAATTGCATGTTTTACAGCCTTTGAAATTTCAACTACCGATAAAAAATCACCGGGGCTTGAAATCGGAAAACCGGCTTCGATTACATCCACACCGAGTGCCTCCAGTTCGCGGGCAATAATAACTTTCTCTTCTGTCTTTAACTGACAGCCGGGCACCTGTTCGCCATCGCGAAGGGTAGTGTCGAAGATTTGAATTTTATTACTCATAGCGTGATGGTTATGGGTTATTGGTTGCTGGTTACCGACAACTGGTAACTGGCAACATTCTTCAATTCATGTAGGATTTGTGATCCCATTTGTTGGGTATTCAGAATTTTATCTTTTGCAGTTTTAGCATCAGCGATGTCGGCTGTGCGGTAGCCAGCTTTCAATGTTTGTTCTACAGCTTTAATAACAACTTCCGATTCTTCTTTTAGTCCTAAAGAAATATCAAGCAGTAGTGCGGCCGATAAAATGGAAGCCAACGGATTGGCAATTCCCTTTCCGGTAATGTCGTGGGCACTTCCGTGGATAGGTTCGTACAAGCCCACTTTATCACCTACCGATGCGGAGGCGAGCATTCCCATAGAGCCTGCAATCTGCGAGGCTTCATCGGTAAGAATATCGCCAAACAAATTTCCGGTAAGCACTACATCAAAGCTTTTTGGATTTTGAATAAGCTTCATCGCGGCTGCATCAATAAACTGATGTTCTAATGTTACATCCGGATACTGTTTACTTACTTCATTTACTACTTCGCGCCATAAGCGCGAACTTTCTAACACGTTAGCTTTGTCAACTGAAGTAACTTTCTTTTTGCGGGTGCGCGCAGCCTGAAAAGCTTTGTGTGCAATGCGTTCAATTTCATATTTCTGATAGATCATCAGATCGTATGCGGTGGCGCCATCATCTTTTCTTCCTTTCTCACCGAAATACACATCACCCGTTAGTTCACGAAAGAATAGGATGTCCGATCCTTTCAGAATTTCAGGTTTGATGCTGGAGGCTTCAAGCAATTCATCAAATAATTTTATAGGACGCAGGTTGGCATATAAGCCAAGTTCTTTGCGCATTTTCAACAAACCTTGTTCGGGTCTTACTTTTAGGGTTGGATCATTATCATATTTGGGATGACCCACTGCGCCAAATAAAATCGCATCGCAGTTTTTAAGTTTTGTTAAGGTTTCATCCGGTAACGGATTGCCGGTTGCTTCAATGGCATCGTGGCCAATGGTAGCAGTATCAAATTCAAATTGATGATTGAACAATTCGGCAATTTTTTCCAATACCTTTTTACCTTCGGTGGTAACCTCTTTTCCAATTCCGTCTCCGGGTAGTATGACTATTTTCTTTTTCATGCTTCTGGTTTCTCGCTTCTGGTTTCTGGTTGGCGTGCCGTTAACACGTAACGAGCAACCAGTGACCAGCAACTATCAGTGTGCTAAATCAAATTCCCTGATTTCTTTATTCAAACTCAACAGGTAATCGATATCGTCATACCCATTGATTAAACATTCTTTTTTATAGGCGTTGATCTCAAACTTTTCAATCTTCCCATCAAAACTGATTTGCTGGTTGATCAGATCAACCATTACTTCTGTTTCGGGATTTTGTTGAATGGTTGTGAGTAGAATTTTCAAAAAATTATCAGACACCACCACGGGTAGTACGGCATTGTTTAATGCATTATTTCTAAAGATATCCGCAAAGAAGCTGGACACCACTACCCGAAATCCATAATCGTAAATTGCCCAGGCTGCGTGCTCCCGGCTGCTTCCACAACCAAAATTTTTTCCGGCCACTAATATCTTACCGGTGTAGGCGCTATTGTTTAATACAAAGTCATGTATTGGTTCATTACCTGAAGTGTAGCGCCAATCACGAAACAGGTTATCACCAAAACCTTCGCGGGTGGTAGCTTTCAGAAAACGAGCAGGAATAATCTGATCGGTATCAATATTTTCTACCGGTAAGGGTACTGCCGTTGATTTTAATGTTGTGAATTTCTCTTTCATTATCAGTCGGTAGTCCATAGCCTAGTGACTATGGATTTTATTTTAAATAAACTCTCTTACATCCGTTACCTTGCCCGTAATGGCAGCGGCTGCAGCACTTAGCGGGCTAGCCAAAAATGTTCTTGACTTTGGCCCTTGTCTTCCTTCAAAATTTCTATTACTCGTGCTGATGCAATATTTTCCTGCAGGAATTTTATCTTCATTCATACCCAGGCAGGCTGAGCATCCGGGCTCACGTAATTCAAAGCCTGCGGCTTCAAAAATTTTATCAAGCCCTTCTTTTTTGGCTTGCTCCTGTACTTGCTTCGATCCGGGCACTACCCAAACCTCAACACCAGCGGCTTTCTTTTTGCCTTTTACCATTGCCGCTACTTCACGCAAGTCCTCAATGCGTGCATTGGTACAACTTCCTATAAAGACATAGTCTATGTTTTTGCCGAGCAAAGGGGTACCCTGCTCAAGGCCCATGTAGGTAAGCGATTTTTCAAAAGAGGCTTGCTCACTAATTTCTTTCAGTTCCTTTGCTGTAGGAATGCGATCAGTAACTTTAATACCCATGCCGGGATTGGTACCATAGGTAATCATCGGTTCAATATCGGCTGCATCGTAGGTGAGTACGCTATCATAAACAGCTCCTTTATCCGATGGCAATTGTTTCCAGGTTTCAACCGCTTTGTCGAAAGCTGCACCCTGGGGTGCAAACCTCCTGCCTTTTATATAGTTGAAAGTTGTTTCATCGGGTGCAATCAAACCTCCGCGTGCGCCCATTTCAATACTCATGTTGCAAATGGTCATGCGGGCTTCCATGGAAAGGCCGCGAATGGCATCGCCAGCATATTCAACAAAAAAGCCAGTGGCACCACTGGCTGAAATTTTTGAAATGATATACAAAATAATGTCCTTGCTGACCACACCTTTGCCCAACTTACCATTGATTTCAATCTTCATGGTTTTGGGTTTGTATTGCAAAATGCATTGGGTAGCCAACACTTGTTCCACTTCGGATGTACCAATACCAAAAGCTACACTGCCAAAGGCACCATGTGTAGAAGTATGGCTATCGCCACATACCATGGTCATGCCGGGTTGTGTTAATCCTAACTCGGGCCCAATAATGTGTACAATGCCCTGAAAGGGATGGCCCAGATCATACAACTCAACCCCAAACTCTTTGCAGTTTTTGCGAAGGGTTTCTACCTGATGACGCGACAAGGCTTCTTTGATAGGCAGGTGCTGATCTTTGGTAGGTACATTATGATCAGCCGTAGCGGTAGTGCGATTAACGTTAAAAACTTTTATACCACGTTTACGCAAACCGTCAAAAGCCTGCGGACTGGTAACTTCATGAATGTAGTGTCGGTCAATAAATAAAGCATCAGGATAACCTTCGGCTCGCTTCACTACATGTGCATCCCAGATCTTTTCAAATATTGTCTTCGGTTTCTGCGTGCTCACAACAATCGTTAGTTTGTTATAGACTATAAAAAACGAAACCGTCCCGACAGTTCGTCAGGACGGTTTGCATTAGGTTTAGGTTAGGTTATTGGGTAATCACTTTCGATTCGCGAATAACTGGATCAAATATGAGTAATCGTTTGGTATTACTCAAGAAAAATAATGAAGATGTTAGTGAAGCCTTACGAGTGTTTGGTCTACCACCAGGGCAAAGGCAGTATTATTTCATTAACCGATTCAACTACCAGGTCTGGTTTATAGGCATAACGAATCAGATGTTCTTTTTTGGTGATACCACTCAACACCAGAATGGTTTTATAACCCATCTGCACACCTCCGCGAATGTCGGTATCCATCGTATCACCTATGATTGTAGTCTCGGCCGTTTCCAATCCCAATGCTTTACGTGCTCCGCGCATCATTACCGGTCCGGGTTTACCTACCACAAATGCTTTAATGCCGGTGGCCTCTTCAATCATAGCGGTGGTGGCTGCAATGCCCAGATTATCCCACCCTTTTTTCTTGGGCGATGGGTCGCGATTGGTGGTAACAAATTTTGCTCCGGCTAAAATCATATCTACTGCACGTTGCACCATTTCCAATGTAAAATTTCTTCCTTCACCCAGCACGACAAAATCCGGGTCGGTATTTACTAATGTAATTCCGTTTTCGTGTAAGGATGAGATGAGCCCGCCTTCACCCAACACGTAAGCTGTACCGTTGGGTGTTTGACTGGCCAGAAATTTTCCGGTAGCCATTGCACTGGTGTACACATGTTTTTCGGTTACATTAATACCCAGGCGTGCAAGTTTACGAACAGCTTCCAGGCGGGTGCGTTGGCTATTGTTGGTCATGAAGCTGAATGGAATCCCCTCTTTCAGCAGGCGGGCAATAAATTTATCGGCACCGGGGATCATGATATCCCCACCATACACCACGCCATCCATGTCAATCAATAAACCTTGTGCCATAACCGGATAATTAAGTTACAATATAGCTTATTGAGAGGAGAATTTTAGAACGGAATCGCTAAGAAATGATTAATAAATAAATACAGTAAACTAATAAAGTCAAAGATTACACCAGGTACTCGAATAAATTCTCGTTTTGGTTTACGAGTGTGTAATTGAGTTTGTGGCTGTCCATGCGCTCAATTAGTGTAGCAAAATCTTCGCGCGATTTTACCTCAATACCGATTAGTGCAGGCCCGGTTTCTTTGTTGTGTTTCTGAATAAATTCAAAACGAACAATATCATCGTTAGGACCGAGAATATGATTGACAAATTCTTTCAGCGCTCCTGGTCGTTGTGCAAAGCGAACGATGAAATAATGTTTTAAGCCTTCATACAACAACGACCGTTCTTTAATCTCATTCATCCGGTCGATGTCGTTATTGCCACCACTTAAAATACACACAACCTTTTTTCCTTTCAGTTTGGCAGCGTATTGATCAAGTGCAGCAATGGATAAGGCTCCGGCCGGTTCCGCTACAATTGCATCTTCATTATACAATTGAAGAATAGTAGAACTTACCTTACCTTCAGGCACCAACAGCATGTCGGCAATTTTGTCTTTGCTGATCTGGAAAGTAAGATCACCTACTTTTTTTACCGATGCGCCATCTACAAAACGCTGAATGCTTTCTAACACAACGGGTTTACCGGCCTTTAGTGCTTCTTTCATGGAAGGTGCGCCCTGAGGTTCTACCCCTATCACTTTTGTGTTAGGCGAATAGGTTTCAAAGTAGGTGATCAATCCGGCACATAAGCCGCCACCACCAATTGGTACGAATACAAAATCAATATTGGATTGTTCTTCCAGAATTTCTTTGGCAACTGTTCCCTGGCCTTCAATCACTTTGGCATGATCGAAAGGCGGAATAAATGTTAAATTATTTTTGGCGACATGTTCCAGTGCATGCGTCTGGCATTCATCAAAGGTGTCGCCAATCAGCACTATTTCAATATTCTCGCCTCCAAACATTTTTACCTGATTGATTTTCTGTTTGGGGGTAATAGCAGGCATATAAATTACACCTTTAATATTTAGCTCGCGACAAGAGAACGCAACACCCTGCGCATGGTTACCAGCGCTGGCGCACACTACCCCGCGCTTACGTTGCTCATCTGTTAAGCTTTGAATCAGATTAAAAGCACCGCGAATTTTATACGAACGTACTATCTGTAAGTCTTCGCGCTTCAGGTAAACTTCTGCCCCAAATTTTTCTGACAGCTTGCGGTGAAATTGCAGCGGGGTTTTAAGCGCTACGTTTTTAAGCACGTATGCTGCTTTGTTGATGTCGATTTGTTGTTGTGTTGATTGAACCATCCTTAAAGAAATAGGCAGTTGACAGTCGCCAGCAGGCAAGTAAGCCACTGCTTACTGTTACCTGCTTTTGGCCAACTGAAGTTTAATTTATCATGGAAGCCTCTACTTGATTTTTCTCCGGACGCAACTTGCGCACCGCTGCACCGGCTTGCCACAGTTCGCTTTCGCGAACTTCTTTTAATTCTTCTGCCAGTTTTTCACGATAGTCGGGTTTGCTACACGTTTCGATTGTACGTTTTGCTTCCGCACCAGAGGCAACGCTTTCGTAAAGTTCTTTGAATACCGGTAGCGTAGCAGCTTTAAATTTCTTTTTCCAATCCAACGCACCACGTTGTGCGGTGGTAGAACAGTTGGCATACATCCAATCCATGCCGTTTTCGGCAACCAGTGGCATTAACGATTGGGTCAGTTCTTCAACCGTTTCGTTGAAGGCTTCGGATGGTGTGTGGCCTTTTGAACGGAGCACTTCATATTGCGCTTCAAAGATACCGGCAATGGCGCCCATCAGGGTACCACGCTCACCTGTTAAATCAGAATAAACTTCTTTTTTGAAATCTGTTTCAAATAAATATCCGGAACCAACACCAATACCTAACGCAATTGCTTTTTCAGTTGCTTTACCTGAAGCATCCTGAAACACCGCGTAGCTGGAGTTGATACCTTTGCCTTGTAGAAATAATCTGCGCACAGAAGTGCCAGAGCCTTTTGGTGCTGCCAACACTACATCAATATCAGCGGGTGGTACAATTCCGGTTTGTTCTTTGAAAGTGATGCCAAAGCCGTGTGAAAAGTAAAGCGTTTTTCCTTTGGTAAGGAATGGTTTAATGGTTGGCCATAATGAAATTTGTCCGGCATCGGATAACAGAAATTCAATTACAGTTCCGCGCTTGGCTGCTTCTTCAATGTCAAATAAAGTTTCACCGGGTACCCAGCCATGTTCAACCGCTTTATCCCAGGTTTTTGAACCTTTGCGTTGGCCTACAATTACTTTAAATCCATTGTCGCGCAGGTTTAATGCTTGTGCCGGGCCTTGCACTCCGTATCCAATAATTGCAATGGTTTCATTTTTTAAAACATCCAGTGCTTTTTCCATTGGGAATTCTTCGCGGGTTACCACCTCTTCCCATACACCTCCGAAATTAATCTTTGCCATTTTATTTAAGTAGTTAGTATTTAGTTAGTCAATTTAGTCAACATCAACAATGCGTTCACTTAATTCCAGGTAATGATCGCTGCCTACGCTGTAGTTGGCGTATTCTACCTCAATCAGTTTTTCAAGTTGATGTTTTACTTTTTCCATTAAATCGGGAGTGGTGTGCAACAGCAACACGGCTCCACCTTTACGGAAATCATTTTCGTTTTCGTGAGCCATTAATTTTTTAATGCGCACACGCCTGCGATTCAATACATTCACAATCCGGTTAAGGATTGAAAAGTTATTTTCGGCAACCAATTCTAAAGTATAGTCCTGTTTCATTTCTATCTATTTCGGAATTTCCAAGATCACTTCAGCCACTCCCGCGCCAGCCGGTACCATAGGAAACACATTATCTTCTTTTTCAACCACTACTTCCAGAAAGTAAGATGTTTCTGCGGCCAGCATCTTTTTTAATTCAGCTTCCAGATTTTTTTGTTCCGTTACTTTTGCAGCCGGAATACGATAGGCTTCTGCAATTTTTACAAAATCCGGATTTTGCATTTCAGTAAACGAATAACGCTTGCCGTGAAAGAGCTGCTGCCATTGGCGCACCATACCCAGAAAGTTATTGTTCAGCACCAGAATCTTTACCGGAATGTTATACTGCATAATCGTTCCCAACTCTTGCACAGTCATCTGATAACCACCATCGCCAATTACGGCTACCACCTGTTGGTGTGGAGCGGCAACTTTTGCACCCATGGCTGCGGGTAATGCAAAACCCATGGTGCCGGCACCGCCCGAGGTAATATTGGTGCGTGGATTTTTGTATTGATAATAACGGGAAGTAACCATTTGATGCTGGCCTACATCGGTAACCACTACCGCTTCACCTTTGGTTAATTGTGAGAGCATATAGATTACTTCCGCCATTTTTAAACTGGCTGTATTGCGAATCTCTTTCGCGACAACTTTCTCAAACTCTTCGTTATTCAGCTTTTTAAAACTTTCAATCCATTCCGGGAAAGAATTTTTAACGCAAAGTTTTGTCAAAGCACTCAAGGCTTCTTTTGCATCGGCATGAACACAAACTGTAGGAGTTATAATCTTATTGATCTCTGCCTTATCAATATCAATATGAATAACTTTTGCCTGTTTGGCATATTTGCTTACGTTTCCGGTTACGCGATCATCAAAGCGCATTCCAATAGCAATCAGTACATCGCACTGGTTCGTATTGATGTTGGGGCCATAGTTACCATGCATTCCCAGATAACCCACATAGTTGGGATGATCGCACGAAAGGGCACCTAAGCCAAGCAACGTACTGGCTACCGGAATACCGGTCTTTTCTGTAAACGCTTGTAACTCGTTTGATGCACCGGCTAGCAAAACACCTTGCCCGGCAAGAATATATGGTCGCTTTGCATGATTGATTAACGCTGCAGCTTCTTCAATTTGTGTGGATTGTAAAACCGGTTTTGGTTTGTAGGTGCGCACGGTATGGCACGCTTCGTATTCAAACTCTTCAATCAATTCGTTTTGTGCATTCTTGGTTATGTCAACCAATACCGGGCCGGGCCTTCCGCTTGCCGCGATGTAGAATGCTTTGGCAATAGCAGGCGCAATGTCTTTAGCTTCTGTTACCTGCACATTCCATTTGGTAACAGGCAGTGTGGTATTGATTACGTCTGTTTCCTGAAAGGCATCGGTACCTAACAAATGCGCAAACACCTGGCCGGTAACACACACTACGGGCGTGGAGTCGATCAATGCATCGGCTAAACCAGTAACCAGATTGGTTGCACCGGGGCCCGATGTGGCAAACACAACTCCCGTTTTGCCCGATACGCGGGCATAACCCTGTGCAGCATGAATGGCGCCTTGTTCGTGGCGCACCAACAAATGAGTTAGTTTATCGGCATAACTATACAGTGCATCGTACACCGGCATGATTGCACCACCCGGATATCCGAAAATGTGTTGTACTTTTTCAGCCACCAGGCAACGCAACAAAGCTTCCGAACCGGAAATCTTTTGTTTGGTTGCAGCAGGTTTCTCCTCAGTCTTCGTCAGTAACGCATCCATCAGCAGCTGTTTTTACGTGTTGGGCATATTTATATAATACACCCCTCTTTACCCGAAGAGCCGGTGCTTTGTAGTGCGACTTTCTGATCGCAATAGTTTTTTCATCTACCAATAAATTGATGGTGTGTTTTTTTACATCAATCTCAATCCAGTCGCCATCTTCAACAAGTGAAAGCAATCCACCTTCAAACGCTTCGGGTGTAATGTGTCCGATCACAAATCCATGCGAGCCTCCGGAAAATCTTCCATCGGTAATTAACGCCACGCTTTTACCCAGGCCCGAACCCATAATTAAACTGGTGGGCTTCAGCATCTCGGGCATGCCGGGTGCACCCTTGGGGCCAACATAGCGGATTACGACTACATCGCCTTCTTTTATTCTTCCGGATTTAATTCCATCCACCAGTTCAAACTCACCATTAAATACGCGTGCAGTTCCCTTAAAACGTTCACCTTCCTTGCCGGTGATTTTAGCAACGGATCCTTGTGGTGCAAGATTTCCATACAGAATCTGAAGATGACCGGTTTTTTTAATTGGTTTTTCGAACGGCAGAATTACATCTTGCTTTTCGAAGTCAAGATCTTTGGCGTTGGCAACATTTTCAGCTAATGTTTTTCCGGTAACCGTTAAGCAATCGCCATGCATGTACCCCTTGCTTAACAAGTATTTAATAACAGATGGTACGCCACCAATTTTATGCAAGGCTTCCATCAAATATTTACCGCTGGGTTTTAAATCAGCAATCAATGGAGTTTTATCAGAGATGCGTTGAAAATCTTCTTGAGTAATTTTTACGCCCACGCTTTTGGCCATCGCAATTAAGTGCAACACCGCATTGGTTGAACCACCCAATACCATTACAGTGGTAATAGCATTTTCGAATGCCTTAAACGTCATGATGTCGCGGGGCTTAAGGTCTTTTTCCAGCAACAACCGGATGGCTTTGGCGGCTTCGGTACACTCGGCTGATTTTTCTTTGCTCAATGCCGGATTGGAAGAAGAGTAAGGTAATGACATACCTAATGCTTCAATGGCTGAAGCCATCGTGTTGGCGGTGTACATACCCCCGCACGCTCCGGCACCCGGGCAAGAATTTTGAATGATACCTTTATAATCTTCATCTGAAAGTTTGCCCTGAATTTTTTCGCCCAATGCTTCAAAGGATGAAATGATATTTAACTCGCGGCCTTTGTAATGTCCACCGGCAATGGTGCCGCCATAAACCATAATAGCGGGGCGGTTCAACCTGCCCATCGCGATAAGTGAACCGGGCATATTTTTATCGCAACCCACTACGGCAATTAATCCGTCATAGTACTGTGCGCCACAAACGGTTTCAATAGAATCGGCAATAACCTCGCGACTTACCAGCGAGTAACGCATGCCATCCGTGCCATTAGCAATACCATCGCTTACACCAATGGTATTAAAAATCAGACCTACCAATTCCTGATCCCACACGGCTTGCTTTACTTCACCAGCCAATGCATTTAAATGCATGTTACAGGTGTTGCCATCATAACCGGTACTTACAATACCAACCTGTGCTTTTTTAAGATCGTGTTCGGTTAAACCAATTCCATACAGCATGGCCTGCGAAGCGGGCAGCGTGGGGTCTTGCGTGATGGTGCGGCTGTATTTATTCAATTCAGTACTCACTTTAATCTTTTCTTTTTTTTATAAAAAGTTGCCGTTGTCAGTGGTTAAGACTGGTAACGGGAAATCAGCAACTTCTTTAAACAATTACGTACGAATAACTTTTATCTAACACGATGCACTTGTAGGCCTCTTGTACCACTGCGCCCATCGATTGTTTCCACGGTTTTGAGAATAACTGACCTTCAATTGATTCGATTGACACAACCTCTGCAGCGGTACCACAGAAAAATGCGCTGTCGGCTTCGAATAATTCTTCAGGTCGGAAAAATTTTTCTACTACCGGTAAATCCATTTCACGACAAATTTCAAAAACGGTTTGCCGGGTAATACCGGGAAGTATATTGCCGGGAGGAGGCGTATACAACACACCATCTTTCTCAAAAAAGAAATTGGCTCCGGGCCCTTCAGCCACGAAGCCATTTATGTCAAGCATTAACGCTTCATCAAAGCCACGTTGTTTTGCTTCGTTGGTAGCCATAATGGAGTTTACATAATGACCACACACCTTGGCTTCCATCTTTACCGATTTGGGGTTGGGTCGCTGAAAAGAGGAAACACAAACCTTAAGCGATTGATGCCCGTGGTACTTGCCCCATTGCCAGGCAGCAATCATAACCGATACACCGGTAGGAGCAGATAATGTCATGTTTGGAGCGCAATACACCAACGGCCGGATGTACGCATCTTTCAGATTGTTTTTTTCCAACACCTGGTAGGAGAGTTGGGTAAGTTCTTCGGTTGAGTAGTTGAACGGAATGCCAACCAGCTCGCAACTGTGCTGCAAGCGTTCAAAGTGTTCGTGGGCTTTAAAAATTTTTACACCGTTTATGGTTTGATAAGCACGAATGCCTTCGAAGGCGCCATAGCCATAGTGTAATGTTTGGCTATACAAATCCGTGGTGGCGTCTTTAGCCTTTACAAATTTTCCATCGTGGAAGATGATGGTGTTGTCGGTGTAATACATAGGTAGTTAAAACAATCGTTAGTTTGCGGTTAATACTATAAAACAAAACCGTCCCGCTTGGGGCGGGACGGTTTCAATATCTTTTTACAATATCGCTACAGCCCCGGTTTTCGGAGAATAATGACATTGAGCACGAGCACACTGATTGCGGTCAGCGTGTTATTGATTTGATTCATGTTACTTATCAGATTCATAATCTTGTGCGTGAGTACAAGATTCAAAAATTTTGTAATGAGTTTCAACGAAACCCAGATAAAAAGTTTCAAAAAATGAATATAACGAATGTTAGGTGGGCAGGTTTGTTCTGCTTTATGGGTGCATAAGGAATAACTATTGGCACAAAAATAACAACGGGTTAGCTCGCCAGATACTCAACAATGCCATCGCGGATGGCAGTAAATGTCTTTACCAGAATTTCTTCGTTCTCTTCCAGCAACGTAACCCGAAAGCCCTGAAGTTCGGAACAGAAAGAAGAGATTGGCACGACACAAACTCCTTTCGCGCCCAGCAGGTAATACACAAATCGTTTATCGTATGGTATATCCTGACTCACCCAGTTTTCTACAAGCGTGCGCACCCGCTCATCACCAATCTGAATTTTCTGGCCGGGTTTAAGAGTTCCGTTTCTGAAGATGATGGTATTATAAAAAGCACCAAACGTTTCGTTGAAAGTAAGCTGCGGCACAGTATGTAAAATATCAGCAATAATCTTACTGCGCCTGCCAATGTTGCGATTGGTTTCATCGCGATAGGTTTTGAAACGGGCATCGCCTAAAATTTTTGGAATGGCCAGTTGCGGCAACTTGGTTGAACACACTTCAATCATCTTGGCATTATCCAACGCCTGACAAAAGCGGTTGAAGTCCGAATCTTTATCGCGGTTATAATATTCCATCCAGCCGCAACGCGCCCCCGGCCACGGCAATTCTTTTGAAATACCTTTCATCGAAATACCGGGTACATCTTCAATTAGTTCTGCCAACGACCACGCCTTTGCACCGTTGTAGGTAATGTTGATGTAAATCTCATCGCAGATCAAAAACAATTTAAACTCTTTGGCAATCTCCACAATCCGCTTTAGTGTTTCGTAGGGATACACCATGCCTGTGGGGTTATCGGGGTTGATGATGAGTATGCCTACTACATTGGGGTTGTATTTTACTTTATTGTATAGGTCGTCCAGATCGGGATACCATTTATTATCCGGATCCAGTTTATAGGTTAACGGTTCGTGTCCCGCATGGGCCGCTTCGGCACTGGAGTGTGTGGAGTAAGCTGGCGAAGGACCAATTACGCGCGAAGTGGGCGTGATGTATTGATACACTTTAGCAATAGCATCGCCCAGGCCGTTGAAGAAGCAAATGTCATCGGGTGTAATCTGAACACCGCCCAATTGATTGGTTTGCGCAGCCAGAAACTTACGCGTATCTAAAATCCCTTTGCTGGGACAATAACTATACGCATCGTTTTGTAAGGCAAGATCGGCAATTGTTTTTCTGATCCATTCGGGTAGTTGATGATGTTTCTGAATGGGGTCACCAATGTTTTCCCAATAGATTTCCTTACCGAGGTTCCGGATTTGTTCGGCTTTCTTTACGATCTCGCGGATTTCGTAACTGAGTTCTTTGGCTCCTTCGCTTAATAGTTGCTGACGCATGGTTTGAGGTTAAAGCAGAAATCTAAACGCGTAAAAGCTTAGCGTTTCAATTTTAGCCCGAAAGTAGTGGAAGTTAAGGAGTTGCAAAAAATGGATTCCTGCTAGTAAATGCTAAAAATTTTAGTATTATTGTTCTGTGGAGAAGAGCATAATACACCTGGATCTGGATGCCTTTTTTGTAGCGGTTGAACGCAAAAAAGAGCCAAAATTGAAGAATTTACCACTTATTGTGGGCGGTAGCAGTCGCAGGGGCGTGGTGGCTGCCTGTAGTTATGAAGCCCGCAAGTTTGGGGTACACTCGGCTATGCCCATGTATCTGGCGTTGCAACTTTGTCCCGATGCCAAAGTGATTTCGGGTGATATGGAAGCCTATAGCCAGTACTCGCATCTGGTTACTGAAATTATTGCCGATAAAGCTCCGGCATTTGAAAAATCTTCTATCGATGAATTTTATATCGATGCCACCGGTATGGATCGATACGTAGGCACCTATAAGTGGGCCATTGAACTTCAAAACAAAATTATTAATGAGAGCGACCTGCCTATTTCCATGGCACTGTCGGTAAACAAATTGGTATCGAAAGTTGCCACAGGCGAATTTAAACCCAAAGCGCAAGTACAAATTCCACAGCATGAAGTAATCCGGTTTCTCGATCCGCTTGCTATTGATAAAATTCCGATGATCGGAAAACAAACGGCTTCTTTTCTGTACGATATGGGTGTGCGTACGGTAGCCACTTTGCGCGAAATGCCCTTGCCTTTTTTGGTAAGCGCGTTTGGCAAAAATGGTATGAGTTTGTGGAACAAAGCCCGCGGCCTGGACGACTCGCCCGTGGTTTCGTACAGCGAACAAAAATCTATTTCAACGGAATCTACCTTTGAGCACGACACCATTGATGTAAAGCGATTAAAATCGATATTGATTGCCATGGTAGAGAAAGTGGCGTTTCAACTGCGCGAACAGAAAAAACTTACTTCGTGCATCACAGTAAAAATCCGGTACTCCAATTTCGATACCGAAACCAAACAAGTGCATATTCCTTACACTTCGTCCGATCATGTGATTTTGCGCGTAGTGCAGGAATTATTTGACAAACTCTATAACCGCAGAATGCTGATACGATTAGTAGGTGTGCGATTGAGTAACCTGGTGCAGGGCAACCACCAGATTAGTTTGTTTGACGAAACCGAAGAAGATGTAAACCTGTACGAAGCGATGGATTTAATTAAACACAAACACGGTGTAGATAAACTGGTACGCGCCACCACGCTGGGCGTAAGCAAACGCGTGCGCATGGAAATGAATGTGTTCAATGGCAAGATCAGAAAAGATTTAATGAAGATGTAGTGGGATGGGTGTCTGTGAGGACACAAAAGCCGGAATTTTCAAAACACATGTATCTCAATTGCCACACCGGTTTCAGTTTTAAATATGGCACCCTGCCAATTAAAACTCTTTTTGAAGAAGCCAAACGATGTGGCATTCATAAACTGGCGCTAACCGAAATTAACAACACGGCTTCTTACCTTGAACTGTTACGCATCTGCGATGAAAACAAACCACAAGCCAACGGGTTTACAAGATTTGGTAAAGAAGCATATCCGCTGGAACTGGCAGTAGGTATTGAGTTTCGCAATAAAAGCCAGCAACTACTCTATATTATTATCGCAAAAAACAATTCCGGGTTCGAATTACTAAACCGGTTTCTGTCGTATCACAATCGGGAAGATAAACCGCTGCCCACCCGCGCTCCGATTATGGAAAACACATTTGTGATTTATCCCTATCCGCAAATCCAACCGGAAGCGTTACGCGAAAATGAATTTATGGGTGTAGGTAGTCATCAGTTGGTAGCCTATGCAGCAGATACATCGCGCGAAGCGTTTCTGAACAAATTTGTGGCGCTTCATCCCGTAACCTTTTTGCCACCCGAAAAAGTGCGCGATAAAAAAAGCAATCGCGATAAGCTGATTTACCGCGACCATAACACCCATCGGTTGTTGCGCTGCATTGCACACAACACATTATTAAGCAAACTGCCCGAACATCAGCAGGCGCATAAAGAGGAATACATGTTGCCCGAACCGGAATTACGAAACCGGTTTGCTCAGTTTCCGGATTTATTGGAGCGGGCGCGCTTTCTTTTAAATCAATGCTCGATTGAATGTAAACCAGGCGAAGACAAAAACAAAAAATATATTAGCAGCAACACAGAAGAAGACATTAAATACCTGCGGGCGGAAACGGAAAAAGGTTATGCGGTGCGTTATGGTACCGATCGCGCCATCTGGAACAAACACATCGAAAAGGAATTGCGCATCATCACGCAAAAAGGTTTTATATCCTATTACCTGATTACGTACGATTTAATTCTCTTTGCCCGATCTCAGGGCTATGCTTTTGTAGGGCGTGGCAGCGGAGCGAACAGTACGGTTGCCTATTGTTTAGGCATTACCAATGTTGATCCGATTGAACTGGATCTGTACTTTGAACGGTTTCTGAATGAAGAGCGCGTAACCCCGCCCGATTTTGATATTGATTTTTCGTGGGATAACCGTGATGCCATTTATGAATACCTCTTCAACAAATACGGGTATGATCATGTGTGTTTACTCGGTACACATGTTACCTACAAAGCCAAATCCATTCTGCGCGAGTTAGGTAAAGTGTTTGGCTTGCCCAAAGATGAAATCGACATGCTGGTGGAAAGCCGGAAAGAAACGCTGCCGCGCGATCACATCGCCAATAAAATAATCGCGTATGCCGAATACATTGTGCAAAAAGAATTGCCGGCCAACATTTCCATTCATGCCGGTGGGGTACTGATTACCGATAAACCCATTTATGCTTACACCGCTACCGAATATCCACCCAAAAGTTTGCCGGTATCGCAATTTGAAATGCATGCAGCCGAAGACTTTGGTATTTACAAGTTCGACATTCTGAGCCAACGGGGTTTGGGCCACATTAAGGAAACTGTAAAACATGTAAAGCGAAACCAGGGAATAGAAGTAGATGTAAATCAGTTTAAAAAATTTAAGACTGATGAAAAAATAAAAGACCTGATGCGCAACAGCAAAGCCATGGGTTGTTTTTATGTAGAGTCGCCCGCCATGCGTATGCTGCTGGGTAAATTAAGGTGCGATGATTACCTCACGCTGGTAGCGGCCAGTTCTATTATCCGGCCGGGTGTGGCCAGCTCGGGTATGATGAAGGCTTACATTGAGCGCTACCACATGCATCGTAATCATATCAGGTACGAATCGATACATCCTAAAATGGATGAAATTATGCACGACACGTATGGTGTAATGGTGTACCAGGAAGATGTAATTAAAGTAGCCCATCATTTTGGAGGCCTCACCTTAACCGAAGCCGATGTGTTGCGCAGAGGTATGAGTGGTAAGTATCGTTCGCGCGAAGAGTTTCAGCGCGTGCGCGATAAGTTTTTTGAAAATTGTGAAAAGATAGGATACGATCAGAAAGTAATTGACCGCGTGTGGTTTGAGATTGAAAGTTTTGCCGGGTACTCGTTTGCCAAAGGCCACTCCGCCAGCTATGCCGTAGAAAGTTATCAGAGTTTGTTTCTGAAAGCGCATTACCCGCTGGAGTTTATGGTAGGCGTGATCAATAACTTTGGTGGATTCTATCGCACCGAATTTTACTTTCACGAAGCGCGTATGAATGGTGCAACTATTCTGGCACCTTGTGTAAACCATAGTAATTACCTCACCACCATTTATGGTACACAGATTTACATTGGGTTTATTCACTTGAAAAGTCTGGAACAAAAAATCGGAAACCACATAGAGCAGGAAAGGGAAAAGAACGGCCCCTATAAAAGTTTGGATAACTTTTTAAGGCGCACACCCGGCATTGGGTTAGAACAGTTGCGCATACTCATCCGGTTGGGTTCGTTTCGGTTTACCGGAAAAACAAAACAACAACTGTTGTGGGATTCGATGTTGTTCTTTACTAAAACCCGTTCGCGCCCAACATCGGCTGAAGAATTATTTGATACCGAACCTAAATCATTTCCGTTGCCGGTATTGAAGCGAAACGATCTGGAAGATGCTTTTGACGAACTCGAACTGCTGGGTTTTCCGTTGTGTAATCCGTTCGATCTCTTGCTTACACAGGATTATGGCGATACTACGGCCAGCGATTTACCGGCAAAAAAAGGAAAGCCGGTACGCATAGTGGGCTATGTGGTTACCACCAAAGATGCCTTTACCATGAAAAACCACGACCACATGTGCTTCGGAACTTTCTACGATGTAAAAGGCGAGGTGTTTGATACCGTTCACTTTCCGGATTCAGCCCGTAAGTTTCCGTTTCGCGGGCGTGGGTTTTACCAACTGCACGGAAAAGTAACAGAAGACTTTGGAGTATATGCTATTGATGTTGCATGCATGGAAAAATTGCCGATGGTAAGCAAACGGGCCGACAATGCGTTTGCGGAAGTGGTGACACCTGCACACATGCAGGTAACCGTGTAAAAGTGTGGTTCAGCACCTCAGGTTTTCAACCATGAAAGGAGTGATCCAATCGTAAAACAAAAAAGCCTCAGAAATTTTTTCTGAAGCTTTCTGTGATCCCGCTGGGACTCGAACCCAGGACCCATACATTAAAAGTGTATTGCTCTACCGACTGAGCTACGAGATCTTACGATTTTGCCTAATTTTAGGCCGTTTCCGTAATTGAGGGCACAAAGGTAACAGGATATGAAAAATATACAAACCAGCATTTTAAAAATTCTTGGGGTTGCAACATTCTTATTTGGAGCAATAAATACACACGCCCAAACACCCGCAGAACTTTTGCAAAAGGCTGATTCTCTGTTTATCAAAAAGCAATTCACGCAATCGTTCGAAGTCTATCAGCGTGTACACAACCGCGGGCAGTATACACCAGCCATGTTTTTGAAGATGGCCTTTATTCAGGAGGGTTTAAATAAGCCTGGTCTCGCACTATATTATCTCAACTTGTATTACCTGGCCAGTGGCGATGATCAAACATTGGCTAAAATGGAAGAACTGGCCGCAAAAAACAATTTGTATGGCTATGAGTACACACCCATCGTTAAAGCCCGCGAATTAGTAACACGCTATCGGCCGTTTGCAGCAGCAGGTATTGCCGCTATTATTCTTTTGTTAATGGCTATTGCAGTTTATCAATCCCGAAAAGGTACCCGGCCGGTTGTAGTTACGGTACTGGCTATGTTCGGTTTAGTGCTTCTGGGTTTGTTTGTAAACTTTACGGCACCACAACGAGCGGCTATTATTACCGGCAACAACACGTTGGTAATGGCAGGCCCATCATCGGGTGCTTCGGTTGTGGGCTTACTTACCGAAGGCCACAAAGTAGAGATCAAAGACAAAGAAGATGTGTGGCTAAAAGTGTATTGGAACGACAAGGTTGCGTATGTGCGGCAGTCGCAGGTGCTGGAAGTAAACTTATAGTTCTTTTGAAACTGGTTTGGTTATTTTCTTGCGCTGAACGGAATAACCATAATTAACCAGGTAAATACCGGCTACCGTTATCAGAAATGCAACACCGATTTTAGCATTCAGTTTTTCGGATAACACCAGCCAACCTAACACCACCGCCACCAGCGGGTTAACATACGAGTATAGCGATGCGATAGTAAGCGGCAACTGACTGAGCGTGTAAGCATACATACTAAATGCACCAATTGATCCTACCACAATCAGGTAACTTAAAGCAAAAATAACTTCTTGCGAAAAGGTTATAGCCTCCAGATTATCGAATACCAGACTAAACGGAATACAAAACAATCCACCAAATAGCATTTGCAACCCGGTATTAAAGAACGGGTTCGAATTTTTAATAGTGCGTTGCGTAAGCAAACTGCCAACAGCCCAGGTAAGCGTGGCGACAAAAATCAAAACAATACCCAGGCTGTAGCGTGGGTTGGCAAAGTCGGCCAGGTATTCGCTAAACACCAAAACAATACCTCCTAATCCGACAAGTGAGCCGAGAACAATTAAAAAATTGGGTAACTCGTTGCGGTTAAAGCTGATGTTAATAAGAATTACCACTACCGGCATGGTAGAACAAATAATGGCAGCCAATCCGCTGGGCACCGTAACTTCGGCCCACGAAACAAATCCGTTACCACACGTAATCATTAAAAATCCTCTGAAAGCCTGAATGCCAAGTTCTTTTGGGGCGGGTAACTTTTCTCTTTTAACAACCAAAAAAAATATACACATGATCAGCCCCGCGCAAATCTGCCGTAAGGCGGCAAACAAAAAAGGAGGAAACTGCATTACGCCTACGCGCATTACCAAAAAGGTGGTGCCCCAGATCAGGCAAATGCCGGCCAGGCATAGGTAAGCAAGCGTTTTGGATTTCACGGCCGCGAAGATAAGAGTCCGCTTGTAATTGATAGGTGTTTACCTGCACTTTGACACCAACAAACTAAACTTAAAAGGGTGAAGCATAAACAAATTTAAACAGCGAGGTGTACCTTCGGGTATAATTAAACGGTTTATGACTGCGCGTATAATGCTTCTTGTCTTGTTGATGTGGAGTTGTAGTAAGAACAAGCAACTTATAACCCCCCAGGTAAAGCCACTGATAGAGGCCGTTTATGCTTCGGGTTTTGTAGTATCAGAGCAAGAGTATCAGGTGTTTTCGCAAGCCGATGGAACATTGGACGAAATTCTGGTGCGCGAAGGCGAACCGGTTAAGAAAGGATCGGTCATTCTCAAAATCAAAAGTGTACTTTCTTCAGCACGGTATGATCAGGCGCTTGAAACCTACCAACAAGCGGTAAACAACAAAACTCCGGTTATAACCGAACTTGCTGCGATCATGCAAAGTGCGCATTCAAAAATGCAACTGGATTCAATCAATTTTGTGAGGTTCACTAACCTGCTAAAAGCAAATGCCACTACCCGGGTAGAGTATGATCGGGCTGAGTTGCAATACAAAAATGCGCGTAACGATTTTGAAGTGGCCAAAAGCAGGCTTACCAAAACGCGAACCGATCTGGAAACAGCAATCAAAAACGCGCAAAACCAGCTACAGATTGCCGGGGAAGAATCGGGGAACTATACCTTGCGCAGCGATATTGACGGAGTGGTGCTAAAGATTATGAAGGAGCAGGGTGAACTGGTACGCAGAAGCGAAGCGGTAGCGATGGTGGGTCAACCTGAAAATTTTTATTTGAAACTTACGGTGGATGAATTAGATGTGCAGCGTGTAAAGGTCGGACAGCCTGCGTTAATAAAAATTGATGCTGTATCCGAAAAAGTATTTCAAGGTAAAGTTGCAAAAGTATATCCGCTTGTTGACACGCGCCAGCAATCGCTGCGCGTGGATGTAACACTGGATGAAAGTGTAGCTGGTTTGATTTCCGGATTGGCGGCAGAAGTAAATATTGTAATTCAGAAAAAAGAAACAGCATTGGTTGTGCCCAGGCAATTGGTGCAACCGGGCGATTCCATTTCGGTAGTGGAGGGAAATGAGAAGCGAAAAGTTAAAATTGTTCGGGGTATTGAAACCCTTGATGAAGTGGAGATAGTATCGGGGATTACGGCTCAAAGCATCTTGAGTAACTAGTTCATGGACACACGGTTTGCATCTTTAAAACTCTCGTTAAGTATTGCACGGGTACACTTGTTCAGTAAGCCCAAACAAACGATTATTGCCATGCTGGGCGTTACGTTTGGCATTGGTATGTTTATTTCGTTGATAGGATTGATGACAGGGCTCAACGATTTCACAGAAGAAATTACCATGACATCTTCGCCCGATATTCACATCTACCATGATATAACCGAAAAGCGACCCAATATTCTTGAAACGGTTAATCCACAAGGTATAAACGTAGTACACCATCAAAAACCAAAAAACGAAACAGCTAAACTTCGTAACGCAGCACGAATGGTGGAGATACTTCGGCAAGATGCGCGTATACTGGGTGTTGCGCCCATGATAATCTCGCAGGTGTTTTATAATTATGGCCCCGCTCAACTAAACGGTCAGATTCAGGGTGTTGAAATTCTGGAAGAGGATAAGTTGTTTGATTTAAAAGCAAAAATGAAAGAGGGGCGATTGGAAGATCTGCTCGCGTTTCACGAAGGCATTATAATGGGCAGTGGGCTTGCCCGAAAACTCAATATAAAAAAGGGCGACCGCGTGGTGATAACTACGCCACAAGGATTTACACGTACGCTTAAAGTGGTAGGCATTTTTCAGATAGGAATTGGCGCAGTAGATAATGTGCGGAGTTATGCCAATATGAGCATGGTACAAACCATTCTGCAACAAGATAAGTCGTACATCACCGATATCAACATCAAACTAAAGAATCGCCACGTTTCAAAAGCTGTTGCGAAAGAACTTCAAACCAAGTTTGTTTATAAAGCAGAAGATTGGGAAACGGCCAACGCCACATTTTTAACGGGTGTAACTATCCGCAACATTATCACCTATGCGGTAAGTTTTACACTGTTGGTGGTGGCGGGGTTTGGAATCTATAATATTTTAAATATGACCATCTATAACAAGATGAAAGACATTGCCATTTTGAAGGCTATGGGTTTTGCCGGCATGGACGTGCGCAGCATTTTTATGATTCAATCATTGGTAATCGGTTTGCTGGGCGGGCTGTTGGGTTTACTGGTAGGCTTTGCCCTTTCATCGCTTATTGCCCAGGCACCTTTTGATGGTGGTGATGTAATCAGCCTGGATCATTTTCCGGTAAACTTCAAATTAAAATATTATATAACCGGAATTGTTTTTGGAGTAAGTACAACGGCCATTGCGGGATATATGCCTTCGCGCAAAGCAGCAAAAGTTGACCCAATTGAAATTTTAAGAGGCCAATGACAAGGGTTCTGCACGCCAAAAATATTACCAAGTATTTTTATGATCCTGAAAAATTTCAGGTCCTTAAAAATATTGAGTTAGAAGTTGAGCGCGGTGAGTTTCTCTCGTTGGTCGGCAAATCGGGTTGCGGAAAGTCAACCTTAATGTATGTACTTTCCACCATGGATACAGACTATGAGGGCGAATTGCAGATTGCAGATGAATGGCTAACCGGAAGGTCGCAGAATGAGTTGGCCAGGTTCCGCAACCGGCACATCGGCTTTGTATTTCAGTTTCATTATTTGTTGCCCGAGTTTACCGTACTGCAAAATGTAATGATCCCCGCATTAAAATTGGGCGAGTTAACAACTGCAGAAATTGAAGATCGGGCAATAGAAAAGTTAGGGTTGCTAGGAATGGCCGAACATGCCCGTAAGAAAACCAACAAACTTTCGGGTGGGCAACAACAACGGGTGGCTATAGCCCGGGCACTCATCAACAATCCGGATATTCTGATGGGTGATGAACCTACCGGCAATCTGGATTCGCATAATTCGGGTATCGTATTTGATATTTTCAGAGAGCTAACCTCGGTTCATAAGCAAACCATTATTGCCGTTACTCACGATGAGGAGTTTGCGCAAAAAACTGATCGCGTGGTAGAGATGAGCGATGGGCGTATTATCAAAAGCTAAATGGAATAGGGGTAACCCGTAAAAAAAGTGTCATAACTAAAAATGAAACTTTTATGACAACTCCTTCAAGTCAAAAACCGGAAGCTCCGTTAGCCAGCTCTTATGCCAGCCAATTTCAGGTAGCCTTAAGCAATTGGTATTTGTTGCAGATAGAACAAATTAAAAAACGGAATAAGCGACAGAAACCCTGAAACTATATTCGACTGGTTTTTGCAGAGTGAACCCACCTCATACTAAAAAGGGCCCGGTGATTATCCGTTAATCGTATCGTAAACCACAACACGTTCCCACAGGTGAGAACATTCGGCAATAAATTTTTGATGGAGGGGGTGATCCTGATAGGTTTTCTGTCCGGCAAGGTCTTTAAAAAACATAAGCTCAGAAACCGAATAGCTATTATCTACCACATCGCGTTTTTCGGTGCTGGCCGGAACACCCACATGGATATATTGTATGGTTTCGATTTTAGAAAGAGATTTTACCCCGGCTATCAATTTTGCCAGATCCTCTTTCGAGTTAGGGTTCTTCAACCAGAAAAACACGTGGTGAACAAGTACATTTTTATCCTGATCCATAGCGGCAGCGTTTAAAGCCGGGGCTAAAGTTAACAAAGATGCGCTGGCTATAAATTTTCTGCGGGTGGTTTTGGACATAGTCATGGTTTTTTGGTAAGATGCTAAAAAAATAAACTACATTAAAACGTAAATTATTAATATCCAACGCACTTCCCAGGGAAGTTCCCCAGTGCAAATATTTTGAACATGGATACAAATGTCTATTACGTACCAATGCCCCGTGATGAGTTTATTCAATTGGTTATTTCAACTGTAAAGAAAAGCGAATCGACTGTTTGGGAAAGAGCTAATCCAGACTTTCTTGACTTGAAAAAAATAACAATCCAGAACGAAACCCTTATGGTGTATAAAACTCATAAATCATTTGGAAGTAGGATTCAGATAACCGGATCAATTAGGGCGGAAATGATTGATAATAATAATGAAACAAAAATAATAGCACAATATTTTCCGAATACCGGATTTGCTAAATTTTTAACGTGGGCAGCTAGTATTATTTCAACATTAATTTGTTTGCCACTCATGATCTTTGATCCCTCAATTTCTGTTGTAGTAGTTTATGTGCTGATTCAAATCGCAGCGGTAATAATACGATTCATCATCATTCAGGAAGGTGAAAATGAGCTCAGAATTTACTTTAGTCAAATATTGCGGAAAATCACTCTTTAGTCTCCTTTTAGGTAATGCCACAGATTGCTACCCATACTTTTACAAGAAGAAGCATCCTATATTATTAGTAGTATAATTGGCCAAGAAAAATTGTGAATTTGGGCCCTTCAGCCTCCCGGTACAAATTTCCTAACTTACCTGTGTAACCTTTATTAACCCTTCCGGTAACTAATGCCGAAACCCGCTAAAAGTATTGACCTGATGAACGATGAACAGATCATGGAAGCCGTGAAGAACGGTAACCTTCAACAGGCCACCTTGCTTTTCGACCGGTTTCACAAACGGATTTTTAATTTCCTGGTTCGGATGACGGGCGACCGCGATGCCGCAGAAGACTTGACACAAAATGTGTTTTTGCGCCTGCTAAAGTATCGCCACTCGTATAACCCCGAAATGAAATTTCAATCCTGGATCTACCAGATGGCGCGCAATGCCTTTGCAGATCATTATCAGAAACAAAAGCAGTTGAAACCTGCCAACATGGAAGTGGAAAAATTACACGAAAGCTTGCCCGACCTGAATGAAGCCCTGGAGCAGGAAGAAACCGAAAAGCGGTTGATTCGTGCGCTGGCTCAGCTTCCTGATGATTACCGGGAGTTACTCGTGCTTACCCGCTTTCAGCATTTGAAATATGAAGAAGTGGCCGGTTTTTTAAGCATGACTGTGGCCAACGTGAAAGTAAAAGTGCACCGTGCTATAGGCCAACTGCGCGAAAATTATTTTGAACTCGAAAATGTATAACAATGGATAAGCAAGAGTGGGAAAGTCGGTTGATTGATTACATCGATGGACGAGCAGATGAAACGGAGCGTGCAGCCATCGAACAGGAATTAGTACAAAACGAAGCAGTGCGTAGCCTGTACAATCAATTAACTGAAGTAATGGGGGCCATGAATAAAGCCCGCGTGCTGGAACCATCCGGAAAGTTGAAGGCTAATTTTCAACAAGCCTTGCAGAACGAGATTGCATTGCAGGCCAGGCCTACCAAAACAGTATTCTTTTCGCCAGTAGTGTACAGGATTGCAGCCGGCTTTGTTTTGCTGATGGTGGGTTTAGTGATTGGGTATAAAATCAACCAAAGTAATGTGGAAGCAGAAAGGCTTGCCAGATTAGAGCAAGAAATTGAAGAGAACCGGAACATGATGTTAGCCATGATGGATAACCAGCTTTCGGCCAGCCAGCGGATAATTGGTGTTTCGGTTGCTTACGAAATGGAAAAACCCGATGACGAAATTGTGAGCGCGCTGGTAAAAACCATGAATGAAGATGGTAACACCAACGTGCGTTTAGCAGCGCTTGATGCCCTGGGTAAGTTTAGTAATGAAGAACAAGTTCGGAATGAATTGATCGGATCACTTAAAACACAAAAAGATCCGGTTGTACAAATAGCCTTAATTCAGTTACTGGTTAAGATGAAAGAGAAAAGTGTGTTGAATCAATTAGAGAAAATTACCCGCGATGCAGGCACATTGAAAGCGGTAAAAGACGAAGCTCATGCAGGAATATTGAAACTCTCGTAATGCGCACTGCAGAACGCAAAACAAGAGACTTGAATAGATAATAAAGGTTGAATCAGAAAAATTAAAAAAAGATAAGTATGAAAAAGGTATTGGTATTAATATGTGTTTGGCTGGCTGCTCAAGCAGCAATTGCACAGGAATTTAAGGTAGCCAAAAGCACCGGTCGTTTGGAATTGAACATCGGTCGGGTAACAGTGGAAGGGCATAGTGGCAACGAAATAATTTTTTCTTCACGCGATTACCGCGAAAGCAAAGATGAGCGTGCCCAGGGTTTACGCCCCATTAACGGAATGGGCCTTGATGATAACACTGGCCTTGGAATTAATGTTACCCAGAAAGGCGATGTAGTAGAGGTTAATCAACTGAAAAAAATGAATGCTCCGGATATTAAGGTACTCGTGCCAAAAGGGGTAATTGTTTCGTTTAGTCATCAATCGCAATACGGTGGTAAAGCAACTTTTAAGAATCTCGAGAACGAGATTGAAGTATCGGCTACATACAACAGTATTGAATTGGAAAACGTAACCGGGCCGCTTGCAATTAAAAGTGTCTATGGCCACATTGAAGCCAGTCTTGGTGGTAATATAAAAGGGCCTATCTCTATCGTATCGGTTTATGATTATGTGGATGTTGCTTTGCCACCGGCTACCAAAGCAAACCTTAAACTCAGCACTTCGTATGGCGAAATTTTTGTGGGCCCAGAATTTAATATCGAGATTGAGAAACAAGGCAATTGGGTACAATACACCGATAAGGTAAATGGTAAACTTAACGGTGGTGGAATAGGCATCGACATCCGTTCGGATTATGGTAAAATTTACCTGCGCAAAAAATGAGAATGCTGATTGCACTCATCCTGTTTACCGGAGTTGCCATGGCGCAAACTCCGGTAAACAAAAGTTACCCGGTAACGGCTGGCCAGAAAATTTCACTGCGCTTTGATTATCCTGAATTGGTTAAAATCAGTACGTGGGATAAAAACGAAATCTCCATTACCGGGTCGGTAAGCATTAATGGTGGCGAGCATGACGATGCTTTTGAATTAGAGCAATCGACATCCAACAATACTTTGTACATCGAAAACCGGATCAAAAATCTGAAATCATTACCAAAGCGAATTACAGTAGTTCGTGGCGCGGAACGATTAACATTTAAATCGGAAGCCGATTATAAAAAATATTGTGAAGAAACCGGAGGTGATTATAATGTAAAATCGTGGGGCATAGATATGGAAATTGTGCTGGAAATAAAGGTACCGCGCAATACTGAAACGAAACTGGAGTGCGTTTACGGCTTGGCTGAAGTGAAGAATTTTTTCGGTCCGCTTAATGTGGAGGCTACCTACGGTGGAGTGGATGTAAGTGTTCAGGAAAAAGCGATGGGCGAGTTATGGGCAGAGACTGGCTACGGCCAGATATATTCCAATCTCGATTTAACTTTTACAGGCTCAGAATTTAAAGACTTCCACACCCAGGTAAAAGCCAAACCCGGCACCGGCCCACGGTACAGCTTCGAATCGAAATATGGGAATGTGTATTTGAGAAAGGCGCTGTAGATAATTCTCATAACCTCACAGAAGCATCACCTGACAAGTGGTGCTTCATCGTGTTTAATCCAGTTTTCGGTGAAAAAACAATTCATGCTCTGGTAGCAATTGCGGGTGCGCAATCTTTACCAGGTCTTTCAGAATAAGATCGGGCCGCAGGTAACCCAACTCTAAAAACTCGCTGCCCCCCTTTGCGCCTTTGCGAGCGTTGAAGCTGTAAACCTGTTGTTTTTTTAATGGTTTAAATAGGCTGTAGCGTGGTTCTGCATTCCGGATTTCGTCTATAGTTTGAAAAGACCCAACGCCAATCCACAAATCAGCCTCTTTTGCTTTTTCATAAACCGATTCAAAACTTAACTCCAGAAAGCCGGTTGATTCGGTATCGCTCCATAAATAATTTGTGCCTGCATCTTTTAACAACCGGGCTGCATAATTTTTTCCGGCCGGCATATACCAGGTATCTCCATATACAATCCCACTCAATACCGTAGGCTTTTGTTTAGCATTTTCAGCTAATTTTTGCGTGGCCAGGTATTCAGCTTCAATCACGTTAAACACCGAATCGGCCATAGCTTGCTTGTTAAAAAATAACGCCATAAACTTTATCCACTCGGCTCGCCCTAACGGGTGCCCTTCTAAATACTCGGCATTTATAACAACAGGAATGGCGAGCTCTTTAATCTTTTTTAATTGGCCTAGATCGCTCGTCATAGTGTAACCCATTACCAGGTCTGGCTTTAATGAATACAATAGTTCCAGATTCATTCCTTTATCAATACCCAAATCAATTAATTGTCCGGCATCAACTCTGGTGCGCATTTTTTCTGAACTTATATAATCAGTAGTAGGGAATCCAATAAGCGTTTCGGTTTCGTTCAGGTAATCCAGCAAAGGAATATGCGTTGTAGACGTACACACAATAGTTTTAATGGGTGTACGGATTACAGTTGCTGTACTGCTATGCTCAGGTACTTCTTCTGCATGTGGCACCAGCAGGTATTGGTATTTTTCTTTTGCACCCGGATATGGTGAGTTAATACTCACATAATGAATGTTACCTTCCGTTTGCACCGAAAACCCGGTAGCATATTTCAGACGGGTAGTATCAGTTAAGGTTTTTGTTGTTTCCTTTGGCTGGCAGGCAATTATTAGTAAAGTAAATCCTGCTATTACAAGCTTGTTCAAATTAATCATCGTGCAAGTTTATAAAAATAAGTTAAGTTTGCAGTCGGATGTTGGTTTCTGAATGATGTTACGATCACGCAGAATTAAAAGGGAATACCGGTGCTAAGTCCGGAGCTGTCCCCGCAACTGTAATCCACAAACAAAATTTGCCGGTAATCACGGCCACTGTAGCGCACATTGCGCCACGGGAAGGCACCGACAAAGTGGAAAGCCAGGAGACCTGCCGCATCAAGTTAATATCAAAGCTTTCGGGTTGAAAGGCTGATGAGTAGATGATACTTGGTTATCGTGCTCACACTTTTTGATTTCGCAGACTTTGAATTGAGTGTTATACTTAATTCTGTTTGTGGTGAGATGGATTTTTTTCCTATTGGTATGCTGTGCGAAAAGTTTCGCGCAAAATGATAGTACGCTGCACTTAAATGCAGTGCAGGTATATGGTATACCCATTACCAAATACACACCCGGTAACAAGGTAACGCACTTGCATACCGAACATACCCAAACACTTACCGATCTGTTAGGTCAACAATCACCACTTTATTTTAAAATTTATGGCAACGGGCAATTAGCAACAGTTGCCTTTCGGGGAACAAGTGCTTCGCAAACGGCAGTACTATGGAATGGCATAAATGTAAACTCGCCCACGCTGGGGCAAACCGATTTTTCGTTATGGCCAACTTTTCTTTTGGAAGATGTTACGCTGCAATATGGCACGGCCAGTGCACTTTATGGTAGCGATGCCCTTGGCGGAAGTGTGTTATTAAATGCTAACGCCCCTACGTATAATAAAAAAAGTAATTTATTGATTCAGCAAGAGGCTGGCAGTTTCGGGCATTGGTTAAGTGGGGTAAAAGCAACTTATGGCACAAACAAAGTTGAACTGCGAACTAAGGCCTATCATCGTAAACTTGAAAACGATTTTGAGTTCACTTCACCAAAAGTAGGCTATCAGAAGAAGCAACACTTTGCTGCTACTGAAAGTTATGGATTCGATCAGCAAGTGTTCTGGAAATTAACTCACGCAAGTGAGCTTTCGGCTCATGCACAATACACACACAACTTTCGCGAAGTACAACCCACGGTTACAAGCAACACCGCAGGCAATGTATTAGAAGATAACAACATACGGCTTGCTTTTACTTACCGACACGACTTCACCAGTGGCAGTTTATTTTTTACCGGTGGCTACATTATTAACGATCAACTTTACAATCGCACTTCGCGCACGCGCAGCGATCAGTTTACTACATTACTACAATATGATTTTGTAATTGGCAAAGCGAGTAGCATTCGCACCGGTGGCAACTTTACAAAATACATAGCCCAATCAGAGGGTTACACAAATCAACTGCATGATAACCGCTACGATGCATTCGTTTCATTCAGGCATCGCGTTAATGCAATATGGTTATTGAGTGTAAACGTACGCCAGTCAATCTATCAGGATTTAACTGCACCCTTTTCACCCTCGTGGGGAAATGAACTTACAATTAAAGAAAATGAAAACTTAAAATTATCGTTGCGCACACAATTTGGTCGCGGGTATCGGGTACCTACATTAAACGACAGGTATTGGGTGCCGGGTGGTAATCCTATCCTGAAAGCAGAAGATGGATTGCAGGCTGAAGCCGGATTATCTTTTATAAAACGAAACACGGCCAAGGAGTTTTCATTCGATGTTACACATCATCGCTTATGGATTGATGAGTGGATTGTGTGGCTTCCTAACAACTCGGGCTTATGGACGCCCTCAAACCTGAGCAAAGTTCATGTTAGCGGAATTGAATCGCAGGTTAATTATAGAATCGATTATACCCGTTGGCACTGGCATACAGGTTTAACATATGCTTACACCCGTTCTCTTAATAAAAAGGGTCTTAATGCGTTTGATGTAACAACTATCGATAAGCAATTACCCTATGTGCCTGTGCATGCCGGTCGCGCTTTCGCGAAAGCGCAGTATAAAACATGGCAGTTTGAAATTCAGGCAGAATACAACAGCTTACGCTACACTGCACTGGATAACGCCCCGCATCAGGCATTAGATGCGTATGCACTTTTAGCATCAACGGTAAGTAAAACTATTACGATCAAAAAAGCAGAAGTTAACCTTCATGTTCAGGCCAACAACCTGTTAAACACCTATTACGAAACTATCGAAAACCGGGCTATGCCTGGAAGAAATTTATTAATCACTTTCATTTTTAAACTTTAAACCAATGCTTATGAAAATTTTTAAGAATTACTTTTTACCGCTACTTATGCTTGTGGCGTTAACGATTTCTTTTTCTTCCTGTAAGGATGATGAAACTCCGGCAGGCGAATTTGAATCGGGTGTACTGGTAGTGAATGAGGGCTCATTTGGAAATTCCGATGGTAGCGTAACCTATTACAATCCGGAAACCCAGACAGCACAGCAGGATATTTTTGGCCTAAAAAACAATGGCCTTGCTTTGGGCGATATTGTGCAGTCAGTAACTATTGATGGTGACTTTGCCTATGCTGTAGTAAACAACGATAATAAAGTTGAAGTAGCGAATGCCAACACTTTTAGAAAAGTGCACACCATTAGTGGTGTAAGTCTGCCGCGTTACTTTACAACCTTTAATGGTAAAGGTTACCTTACCGAATGGGTTAGTTTTTCCGATCCGGGTCGTGTAGCGGTAATCAATCTTTCATCACACATAGTAGAAACAACTATTGCTACCGATTACGGTTCTGAAAATATTATTGTCACAAACAACAAACTATTTGTGTCGAATAATTTTACTTATACTATTTCTGTAATCAATCCTGAAACAAGAGAAGTTTCAACTATTGAAGTGGCAAATGCTCCGGGCGAAATGGTTGTTGATAGCGAAGGCAAGCTTTGGGTTATTTGCGGGGGTGACTATGGTGAAGACAATGCTTCGCTGCATCGAATTAACACGACAACTCAAGAAGTTGATAAAACTATTGAGCTTGGCATGAGCTCCAGCCGCATGGCTATCAACAAAGCAAAGAATCAATTATATATAGTAAGTAGCAATGGTGTTTACAAGATTGCTATAACCGATACAACAGTTCCTGAAAGCGCCTTTATTTCAGTTACAGCTGCGGTGGGGCTTTATGGAATTGGAGTAGATGCCGAAACAGACGAAATTTACTTAGCGGATGCAAAAGGATTTGTTGCAAACGGAGCAGTTTATCGTTACAACGCCAGCGGCACATTGGTTGATGAGTTTGCAGCAGGCAAAGGTCCTAACGGATTTGTATTTAGGTAAGATGCTGAAAAATTTTTAGTGAAAGAAAATCAGAACAAAACCGGCAAACCAGACCAACCCGATTTTTATTGGAAAAATGGTTTGCTGGTTTTTACCGAAGCTTACCACCTTAAGCGTGGTTATTGTTGCACTAACGGTTGCCGGCATTGTCCATATAGAAGCAAAAAACCTAAAGCGAAGTCCGATAGAACTCCTCGATAATTTGTTGTGCAGCAGCGGATGGTAGTATTTGTTTGGTTGCAATCTGACTTTCGAACTGGGCAAGGCTGGCACTCATTTTTTTTGATTGCATGAAGCGTCTGCGCAACTGGTTATCCAAACTTTCGTGAAACCAAAGTTGATTTTGATCTTTGCGATTTGATTCAAAGTAGCCGTTGGACTGAACGGTTTGTAAGTAAGTCCCGATCATTGTCCATACTTCTGCAATGCCAAAGTTCTCTACAGCAGAACATGTACTCACTTTTGGCGTCCATCCTGAAGCAGAGGCGCTCAACAGATGCAACGCATGTTGATAATTAGCGCGGGCTCGGTCTGCCGTTTTTTTATTCTCGCCATCGGCTTTTGTAATTACTACGGCATCGGCCATTTCCATAATGCCCTTTTTAATTCCCTGCAGTTCATCGCCCGCACCGGCCAGCATCAGCAATAAAAAAAAGTCTACCATATTGCGCACCGCTGTTTCTGATTGGCCCACACCAACTGTTTCCACTATAATCACATCAAACCCGGCTGCTTCACAAAGCAAAATGGTTTCACGGGTGCAATCGGCCACTCCGCCTAATGTGGACCCAGTAGCTGATGGGCGGATAAAGGCATTCGGGTCTTTAGCCAGATTCTCCATTCTGGTTTTATCGCCCAGAATGCTGCCTTTGGTTTTGGTGCTGCTCGGATCAACCGCTAATACGGCCACTTTTTTTTTCAGGCCTGTAAGGTGCTTTCCGAAAGATTCAATAAAAGTACTTTTACCCACACCCGGTACTCCGGTGATTCCCAGACGCACCGATTTTCCCATTTGCGGAAGCAACGCTGTAATTACCTGTTGTGCCAGCATAACATCTTCGGCCCGCTGGCTTTCAGCTAACGTAATGGCCTGTGCCAATACAACGCGGTTGCCCTGCCGGATGGCATCCACATAAAAATTTAAGTCTTTGGTTATAGCGTTGTTTTTCAAATCTACGATTGATTGATGGGTTAAATTTCTAAATTTATATTGAAGTTTATTAACCTATGAAGAAACTCTCTTTACAAGCGCTTACAATTACCTGCTTTGTTTTTATTCTGATGTGGGGTGTGAGTAAGATTACAGATTTAAAATTCTTCAATGCTTTTGACCCTGTTTCACAAGCCTTAAGTGATTTTGAATTAACGGATTACGCCTTTTCAAATATACGGGAAACACCATCTGTTGATCAAAGAATTGTTGTAGTTAACCTGGCCCCCACCCGAGGACTAATTGCTCAGCAAATTATGCAGTTAAAGCAATTAAAGCCTAAAGTTATTGGTGTCGATAGTTTTTTTGATTGTGAAGGAGGGCTTTATGACACACTAAACTGTCCTCAACTTTTGGACACACTCGGTAATCTTATGCTCAGCAATGCAATACAAGAAGCAGGTAACGTAGTATTAGTAAGTAAATTACTGCAAACAAAAGCTCTTGCTAGCAAAGGTGACAGTGATGTCTATGATTCAATCGAGTATTCTGACAAAATGTTTCGAGAACACGCCATTAGTGCATATGCAAGTCTTCCGACAGGAGCAAATTACCAGGACGATGTAAAACTTTGTAGGTCGCTGTTCCCAAAAATGATGGTAAACGGAAAGGAAGAGTTGGCATTTAGCGTTCAGCTTGCTATGATGTATGATACAGCAAAAGCAAAAAAGTTTTTGGCCCGAAATAAATTTGAAGAGATTATAAATTTTCGGGGTAATGTTGAGTTAATGGATAACCGATTAAGCAGCATTGCTTCGCAAGACAATGCCACCACTCGTTATCCAATAATGTTTTATGCTATCGACTGGGATAAGTTTTTAGAAGGTGAATATATCGGTGATATTTTTAACGGTAGTATTGTTATGTTAGGATCTTTGGGTGCGTATTTTGGTGATCCCAGTTGGGAAGACAAATTCTTTACGCCATTGAACAAAAAGGTTGCTGGGCGTGCAAATCCAGATATGTTTGGATTGATAGTGCATGCGAATGCCGTTGCCATGATTTTAAATGAAGACTATATTGATGAACTTCAGGAATGGCATAAATATGCAATTGCCATTCTGGTGTGTTTCTTCACTGTAATTCTTTTCATTCTGATTGATCGAAACCTTCCTCTATGGTTCGATACTTTGTCGGTTTTAATTCAGGTAATACTCTTGCTTTCCGTTTCAGGATCTATTGTGTATTTCTTTACTCACTTTTCGGTGAAATTGGATTTAGCACTTACTCTGGCAGCATCAGCCTTGGTTGGTCCTGCTTACGATATTTTCAAAGGATTCCAAAATCAGTTCAGAAAATGGCTTACCAAGAAGCCTGTGGAAGTATTAACCGAGTAGTCGATTTTGGCACAATTTTTCGTAATTTCGAATTGCAAATTCACAAAAAAACCATGAAAAAAGGCAGATTTCTATTATTAGTTGGCTTCTTTGCAATGAATAACCTGGCATTTGCCCAGGATTATACGTTTCGGGTACTGGCTAACAAGGGCGCAAATGAAATTAAGTCAGGTGCAGCCTGGCAGCCCGTTAAAACGGGTTCTACATTAAATGCTTCTGATGAGATTAAGATTTCGGAAAATGCTTCGGTAGGATTGGTACACGTTAAAGGTAAGCCGCTTGAAGTAAAACAACCAGGTGTTTATAAAGTAGCAGAGCTTGTAGCCAAAATTCAATCAGAGGCAAGTGTACTCAACAAATACACCGATTTTATCTTGAGCAGCAACTCAGCCGAAGCAAAGAAAAACCGTTTGAGTGCTACTGGGGCGGTGCATAGGGGAGCAAAAGATGCTATTCAGCCACAGTTACCGAAAAATGAAGGCGCTGAAATATTTGGTAACCAGCTTGTAATTAACTGGGATACTGAAAGTACGGGCCCTTTTATTGTTACTGTTTTGAATATGTTCGATGAAACGATTTTTAAAGCAGAGACCGATCAAAAAACTTTAACGGTTGACCTGTCTGATTCTAAATTTAACGATCAGGACGCTTTGATTGTCGATATCAAATCTAAAACAACCGGTGCGAAATTAGCTGATGATTCAAGGCCAATGGTAAAACGCCTGAGTCAAGCCAAATCAGAAAAGATTAAAGCAGGTTATACAGAACTATCAAAGGAATTAGATACAACTACCGCATTTGGCAACTTATTTTTGGCTGGTTTCTACGAGCAGAACAGATTGATTGTAGATGCAATTGCGGCTTACGAGAAAGCAATTGCATTGGCTCCTGAAGATCCAACCTACAAAGAGTATTATCTTGAATTTCTGTATAGAAATAAGCTTAAGCCGGATCCAAATGCTCCGGTAGCTAACAAATAATAAAAAACCCCGCTGGATGGCGGGGTTTTTTATTGGCTTCAACTTTGGCAATACTTGGCTACCAACAATAATCTCCTAATTTTGTGAGCTAACTTTTTTGTTTATGAGCGTACTTGTTAATAAAGACTCCCGTGTAATTGTGCAAGGGTTTACCGGTTCTGAAGGTACTTTCCACGCAGGCCAGATGATTGAATATGGCACCAATGTGGTAGGTGGTGTAACGCCCGGCAAAGGCGGACAAATTCACCTTGGCCGTCCGGTATTCAATACGGTAAGAGAAGCTGTTGAAAAAACGGGAGCTGATGTGTCCATCATTTTTGTACCACCCGCATTTGCAGCCGACTCAATTATGGAAGCGGCAGAAGGCGGAATAAAAGTTATTGTGGCTATTACCGAAGGAATTCCTGTAAAGGATATGATGACTGCCAAAAAGTACGTAAAGGAAAAGGGCGCTACATTGGTTGGCCCGAATTGCCCGGGTGTAATTACTCCCGGTGAGGCAAAGGTTGGCATTATGCCTGGTTTTGTGTTTAAGAAAGGCCGTGTGGGTATCGTATCAAAATCAGGAACCTTAACTTACGAAGCTGCTGACCAGATTGTAAAAGCTGGTTTAGGCGTTTCCACTGCTATTGGTATTGGTGGCGATCCGATTATTGGCACACCAACTAAAGATGCTGTTGAATTATTGATGAACGATCCGGAAACAGATGCTATTGTAATGATTGGAGAGATTGGAGGTAACTACGAACCTGTGGCTGCCCGATGGGTAAAAGAGAACGGAAATAAAAAACCGGTTGTTGGATTTATTGCCGGACAAACAGCGCCTCCTGGCAGAAGAATGGGCCACGCGGGTGCAATTATTGGTGGTGCTGAAGATACCGCAGCCGCCAAAATGAAAATTATGCGCGAGTGCGGAATTCATGTAGTAGAATCTCCAGCGCTTATAGGAGAAACCATGCAAAAGGTGTTGAAGAAATAATTCAAAGGTGAATAAACTAAAAGCGGCTCTGGCATTTGCAGTGAGCCGCTTTTTTGTTGGCTAAATATTAGGTTGTGGAGTAGTACGTAAATACGGCTTCACCCGGGTATGGCCCTTAGGAAATTTGCCCGCAATTTCTTCATCTTTAACCGCAGCGGTTATTATTACATCTTCACCCTGTTTCCAGTTTGCCGGTGTAGCTACACTATAACCTGCCGTTAATTGCAGGCTATCGATCACTCTTAAAATCTCATCAAAGTTTCGGCCGGTTGAGGCTGGATAGGTAATGGTAAGCTTCACTTTTTTATCGGGCCCGATTACAAACACAGAGCGCACGGTAAACTTATCACTCACCTGCGGATGGATCATGTCATACAGGTTAGCCACTTTAAACTCAGGGTCCGCAATCAACGGAAAGTTAACTTCGGTTTTTTGCGTTTCGTTTATATCGCCAATCCATTTTGTGTGCGATTCTAATGGGTCAGCACTTAAAGCAACAACCTTAACATTTCGCTTATCAAACTCGGCCCGCAGTTTGGCAACTGCTCCTAATTCGGTTGTACATACAGGTGTAAAATCGGCCGGGTGCGAGAATAGTACACCCCAACTGTTTCCTAACCATTGATGAAATTGAATAGAACCCTCTGTGGTGTCAGCCTTAAAATCGGGGGCGATATCTCCTAATCGTAACGACATAGTTGTAAAAAGTTTGATTTCGGATCAAATTTATAATAAGTCTATAGATTTTATAGACTTATGAGGTAAAAATTACTTTTTACTTAATGCTTTTTCGCGTTTTACGATTTTGGCAAGTGTGCTTTCTTTCAGGATTTTTAATGTTTCATCGCGCACGCCAATAAAGCTATCGCGGATGCCACAGGTTTTTTCATTACGGCACTCTTCGCAAGGTTCATAATAATTAAGTGAAACACAGGGTAGCATGGCAATAGCGCCATCCATCAACCGGATTATCTCAATCAGGTTTACATCTTCAGGTTTTTTATACAGATAATACCCACCGCCTTTGCCTTTTTTACTGTTAAGAACCTTTGCATTGCGCAATTCTAACAGAATGGCTTCCAGAAACTTTTTTGGAATGTGTTGCTTTTCGGCAATTTCCTGAATATGAACCGGACCTTGCTGATACCGCTCTGCCAGGTACACCAGGGCATGAATCGCGTATTTGCACTTCTTGGAAAGCATATCGCCAAGATATACTTTTTGTCTATAATTTTGCTTTTGCTTAACAATAAACCTTGCTGATGTTTGGGCCAGAACCCAATGCCCTGCAGGTGTTGAAAATTCTTGGTCTTAATTTATTAAACAGTGATTCTATCCAAACCGCGTTCACAAACCCTTATTTCGTTTACCTTATTTTTACTCTTAACATTTGTGGTGTTTGGGTTAAATGTAACGGCCATAGTCCGTGGCACCTATGCATGGTACAATCTTGTAATAGCCGGTATATTATTGCCGCTCGGGCTTTTTGTGCTGTACAGAATTTTTATCCGATACAAAATAATTCGGGCGGGAGATAATCGGATAGAAGTTGTTTACCCGGTATTAAAAAATACCCACACCTTTACTATAAAACAGATAGCCAATTGGCGCGAAAGTGTAGTGAAAACCGGTAAAAATTCTGTTTTCAAAGAACTTGAGATAGTTTTTGATAATCGTTTTCGCATAGCGGTTGGACAAAAAGAACATACTGAATACGAAAAGCTAGTGCAGTACCTGCAGCGAAAGGTTCCAGGAAAAAAGGCAGCAGCGGCCGGTAAGTAGTTCCTTTGATAAAATACCAAAACCTTTTTACTTTTGCCGTCCCTCATTTAACCCAGTTGTTTTTTGCAATGGGTTGAATTGTGAAATGCCCAGGTGGTGAAATTGGTAGACACGCCAGCTTGAGGGGCTGGTGATCGCAAGGTTGTGCAAGTTCGAGTCTTGTCCTGGGCACCAATGATAGAGGGTTACCCTTATAAAATAGGGTAACCCTCTATCATTTTTTAGATATTTTTACTTTAAATTTTGTATAGGATTATATTTTGAAATTAACCTCTTTCGAAGTAGAATAGCTTGAGATTCACTTTTAGTGTAGATAACTTTTACCCTTGCTACTCCAACCGATTTTGACTTTTTAACTACCTCATCTAAGG
>JBPXJU010000042.1:0-43686 GCA_051715445.1 Bacteroidota bacterium
TCTTTTTCTTATCCATCCAATACCCCACAACCCAACAGGTAAGCATTACCCATAGGGCAAATAGCACGGAGCCGTTATAATCACCGGCCCACGATTGAAATACGTTTTTATAAATCCAACCATATAAATCACTATCGCCAACACTAAACGTCCACATCAAAATTACAAACACCTCCGATAGCAAATAGATGAACAAGGTGTTCTTACCAAATACTTCAAAGAAGTACGTCCATTTGTTTAGCTGCGCAAGCTCAATTAAAAATACCAGCACCGCCAGTACCATTAAATCAATTCCAACAGTATGCAGCACATACGTACTGGTCCATAATTTTTTATTGATCGGAAACATTAATCCCCACCAGCTTGCCATAACCAATAACACGGCACCAACCATAAGCAGTTTGGCTATGGTTTCGTAGTTCTTGCCACTTCTTTGTAAAAACATACCGGCCACGTATCCGGCTATTACATTAACCGTTGCCGGCAACGTACTTAGCAGTCCTTCCGGATCGAACGCCACACCTTCACCATGATATAAATGTTTTTCGCCCAACAGCCATAAGTCGAGTTTGGTACCCGCGTTACCTTCCAATGTAAGATCACCAAACTCAAAAAGAATAATTCTATAGAGCACCAAGGCAATTACGCTAAACAAAAGTGCCCCTTTGATTTTGAAATAATGAATCACTAACGAGGCGATAGCGTAACACAATGCAATGCGCTGCAACACTCCAAACACACGTGTGCTTTCAAAAGGCTTAAATACCCATTCGCCAGCATCATTTTGCGCCACAAAAGGAAACCAGTACATGAGGTAGCCCAGCAGGAAAATGATGAGCGTGCGTTTAAGAACCTTCATGATAAAAGTACCTTCACCCATGGCTTCGTACTTTGCCTGACTGAAGCTCATGGCATTACCTACTACAAAAAGAAATGTTGGAAACACCAGATCGGTAAGTGTAAACCCATGCCATCCGGCATGCAGCAAGGGTGAATAAGTATTGGAACTGCCCAGCGAATTAACAACAATCATGAGGGCAACATCCATACCTCTGAAAACATCGAGCGAGAGGTACCGGTTTTGATTTAAAGACATGCGGGATTCTTTTTTTTTGAAATGGCCTGTCAATTCTTTACACCAACCGATACCATTCCATGTGATCTTAAATAAATCTTATTAACATATGAAAGTAAAGAATCCCGCAGTTAAATCAAAAATGCTTTCAGGCCCGAGGCAGGCTGTCTACCAGCGTGCGCCATTTTTCCAGTTCGGGTAAGCCGGGTTTGCGCAAGCCAAAGAACTGTACAATCATTTCTTTATTCTTACCGAAGGCTTCAATGGCTGTAACCACTCCATCCGTTGTTGGCTTCCGTACAATCCAGGCACTTTCAATCAGGTCTTCGCGCAGGTGCATGTTGAAATCCGGATCGAGAATATTTAACCAGTTATCCATTACGCGAATCGTCTGAATTTTTCCTTGATGAATCTGAATATTTCCACGGCTTCCGGCAAATACCATTATTGGCAAGTGATCTTTGGCTGCAGTTTCAAGCAGATCTTTCAAAGCTGTTTTTTGAATGCGCTCTGAAAACTTTCCTTCCGACAGTACAACCGCATCTAACCGATTTACCTGGTGCTTACGCAACATCCCAAAAAAATCGTGCGTGTCTTTCATGTTTTCCCATTCAGTCAACAACGTTTCTTTATCAACATCAGCAATACCTTTGGTTGGCATTTCGTGCACAACTGTTACCGCTATTTCGGTTGATTGTTCAGCCGCGGTAAAATCGTTCACCAGTTTATCAAATGCTTCCTGATTGCTACCCGCCTTATTGCCTGGACCAGGTGGAACCAAAAATATTTTGGTTACCGCATTTCCGGCCTCATCAAAAATCTGAATGCTTTGTTGTAGCCCGTGCTGGGTTTGCAGCTTTACCGCAAATCCAAACTTCCACGCTGCAAAAAATACCCGCGTCTCAATCGGGCCGATAACCGTAGCCATACGATGAGTTGGTGGCCCCATCACTTCAACTTTTTGAAAGGGACCCTTGTGTTCCAATACACAACCTTCATTTCGTGTAAGCGACATTACTCTACCCAATTCTGGTAACCGCTCCACTAATTTTGTCCAATCGCCTTCCAGTTTAGTCGTATAATCACCAATGGTAGTAGCTAATAGCTCAGCTTCGCTTACACCCAGCTCCTGGGCGCAATCGCGGATGCGAAGGGTTGGTTTTGTTTTTTTTAATTCGTTCCATGCGGTGCGCAAGGTTGATGTTTTAGGTTCGGCTATTGAGTTCATAAGGATGCAGTTTTTAAAGTAGATAATGTAGTTCGTTCGGGTACGATGTACGGGCAATTGGTACACGGATCGTGATACACATTTACCCGACAACAAAAAGTTTCTTCTATAATAGGTTTGGTAAATACTGTTTTGGATTCGCCTTGTGCCACCACAGCACCGTTGCGCATAAAATAGAGCTGATCGGCAAACTGAACCGCCTGATTCAGATCGTGCACAATAGCTAACACACCGATGTTGCGTTCGCACGCTTTTTTTACCAAACTAAAGATCAGTTGCTGCTGAGCAATGTCGAGGCTGGAAGTGGGTTCATCCAAAAGCACATAGCGTGGAAATGTTTTAACATCCCACACCTGAGCCAGCACGCGGGTAAGTTGAACGCGCTGTTGTTCACCACCGGATAAGGTGAGGTAATTGCGATCGGCCCAATCGGCTACACCAGTAAGTTCCATCACGTCATCAAGTAATTCCAGATTATGTTTGGAGGTGCTCTTAAAGTGCATACGACCCATTTCCACAATCTGTCGGACTGAGAATGGAAACTGAACTTGCGAATGTTGTGGCAACACTGCACGTACTGCCGAAAGCTGTGCTACAGAATATAAAGCAATTGCAACATCGTTAATGCGTACTTCGCCTTTGTAGTTGGTTAATTCATGCGACAAAATTTTGAGCAACGAACTTTTACCGGCTCCGTTTGGGCCGGCTATGGCCGTAAACGTGCCTGGCTTTACTGAAAGGTTTATCCCATCCAGCAGTTTTTTTCCATTTAGGGCTAATCCTACATTCTTTGCCTCAATCATTTTGTAGTGAATTCATTTTTATGATTTGTTCGCACCAGCAGAAAAATAAAGAATGGCGCACCAATCAAAGCAGTAACTACTCCAATGGGAAGTTCAGTAGGTGCAACCAAAGTACGCGCTACTAAATCGGCCAACAGTAATAAGATTGGGCCACCCAATAACGAAGCCGGCAATACCAATCGGTTATCGGCATGAAAAATTACCCGCACCAGATGCGGAACAACTAATCCGATAAAGCCAATTATACCCGCCAGCGAAACACTTACCCCTACGGCCAGCGCACTGAAAAACACAATAGATTTTTTTATTCGCTCAACATCCACGCCCATGTGAAATGCTTCGGCTTCGCCAACCGCAATGGCATTGAGTGAAGGCGTGTAGGTTAACATCCACACACTTGATACGATTAGCAATGGAGCCGTAATGAATACTTTTTGCCAGGTGGCACCGCCTAAATCTCCCAACGTCCAGAAGGTGAACATGCGCAGTTGGTTTTCATCGGCATAAAAAATCACCAACCCCATTAAAGCACCGGCCAGAGCATTGATGGCCACACCACCCAGAATAAGAACTGCAATATTTATTTTACCAAGTTGTTGTCCGATCTTCATTACCAATACCGTTGCCGCAAAACCACCGGCAAAAGCCACCACCGGCATCAACAAGCTCACACCTAATGCTGAGTCGGTAAACAAAAGACTACCAAACACAACCCATGTAACCACCGCCAGCGCTGCACCACTGGAAACGCCAATCAATCCGGGTTCAACTAATGGATTACGAAACAAGCCTTGCAGAGCTGCTCCACTTACGGCCAATGCGGCCCCGATCAATATCGTCATCACAATCCGCGGCAAGCGAATGCTCCAAAGTACTGTTTCGTATACGGCATCGGGTTGTTGATTGGTAAGACCTAACTTATGCCACACCAACCACACCATATCTTTTAATGGAATAGTTACCTGCCCGATGCTTACCGAAACCAACGCAACCAGTACCAACACCAGCGCCAGGATACCGATAATGGTACCTACTTTTGGTTGCTTCCAGGTGATGGCAATAGTACTCATGGTTACTTAGCCTTGTGAAGTTGAATGGCAAGTTCTTTAACCACCTCACCCAAACGTGGCCCAAAGTTGGAAAGCCTGATGCCTTCAAAAGCAAGTACTTGTTTTTTCTTTCCCGCAGGTAAGTGTTGTACCCCTGGCAAAGCAACAACTCCGTCAACACCACCCAACGCCTCCACCCCATTTTCAAACATTAACAGAAAGTCGGCACGCGAAGTAAGTAATGTTTCGGTGCTTAGTGGCTTGTAACCTTCCACTCCGGTTACAGCCGGAACTGCACCCACATATTTTAAGATTTCAGAAAACGTATTGGTACCCGCAATACTGAGCGATGACTTATCGCGATTGAATACACACAACACGCGCGGTGTTGAGTTCGATTGACTAACAATTATTTTTGCTTCGGCCAGTTCACGTTCAATTTTTGCGATAAGTTTTTTGCCCTCCTCCTGTTTATTAAGCGTTGCCGCAACTTTCTGAATCAACTCCTGAGTACCCTCCCACGAAAACTTCCGGTCGATGGCCACTACTTTTATACCTGCCGATTTGATATGCTCAATAACTTCAGGCTTTACATAATCGGCCTCCACTATTAATAAGGTAGGCTTCAGGCTGATAATACCTTCGGCACTAATTCCGGTGCGATAACCGATGGAGGGAAGTTTTTGGATTTCGGCCGGATAGAGGCTGGCGCGATCAGAAGCTACAATTTTTGCGCAATCCCCTAACGCACAGACTGTTTCGGTTATAGCACTGCCAGCGGTTATGATGCGCTGTCCTTGTGCCGTGAAAAAAGTTAACCACAGTACCGATTGCAGGATATACTTCATTGTTTAGATTATTTCTAAATAGCAGGCAAAAAAAGCCATTATTTAGAATTAATCCAAATTAAATAAATCGCTTGTATGCCCAATAAGCCTGGTTGTTCAGAATCGTTCGTTGAGATGTGCATTTTTGAGAACACACGACCGTAAAAAGTTCAAAATGATACCAAAGAAGCGGATTTTGCAGGTGGCCCGATTTTGTTGGTGCAACACTATAAAATCGAGTTAACACATGAGAGTTTTCCTTTCACTGGCCCTTTGGTTTATCTTATTAGTGTTGTGCTGGCCCCTGGCGTTGGTCATGCTGTTTGTATTTCCGCTGGTATGGTTAATCCTGCTGCCGTTCCGGATTGTAGGATTTACATTAGATGTTGTCTTCAGTCTGATAAAAGGAATTTTGTTATTTCCGTTTAAACTGGTGAAGGCCATTTAAGCTTTAGTGCTGGAGTTCTTCAAACTGACCGTTCGGCCTGCAGTTCAAGCTCTCGTTTCTTCAATGATTTATCTAACCAGAAAGTACCGGCTGGTAGAAAGGATACTGCCAGAGCTACGAGTGTGTTGAACCAATTCCACTTCATAATTCCCACTACTGAAAATGTAAGCAGAATGTAAGCCATGAACAGCACACCGTGTGCCCAGCCTACAACTTTAACCGCCATAGGCATTCCAAAATAATATTTAAGCGGCATGGCCAACAATAACAACACTAAAAAAGAGATACCTTCTGCGAGAGCAACTTTTCTGAAAATTTTTAATGATTTCATAAGAGATAAGGCTGCCTGTTTTAATTCAGGCAGCCTTTAATTTTATAATACTCTAATTTATTCTTCGCCCTGCTTAAGTAGCGCGTACTCTATTTGAGGTTTTCCACGCTCACCATCTGTTGTTAATGCGGTAAACTTCAGTTTGTAATAATTTTCATCGGCATCTTTTATTACATAGAAACGATCTGTGCGCACCGCTGGCGAAACACCCGGGCCACCACCTGACCGCCAGTTTGCGCCAATCTTGGCTTGTGTTTGAACACCGAAATCCAAACCGGCAAGATCAGCCTCGGCAAACGCTTCATAACTTTTGGTACTGGTTAAGACCTGAACGGTTTGAACACCAACCCGATTTTGCAACACAATGTCTTGAAAGTAATAAGGTACCGGACCTGATCCAAAATTTGTTGAGTTAGCAAATCCTGTCCAGGCTATATCCCATCGCGTGCGCATCGGTTCTACTACCACACTTCCTCCGTTAAAGCTTACGTACTGGAACTCTGTTGCCGTGTTTTTGGTAATCTGTATTTCTGAGATCGTGGTAGAATTGATGTCAGCATGCTGCAAGGTATAGCCGTTTGCATTCCGCACTATTCGAATTTTTTTCCATCCCAAAGCTGTAGCAGGTGTGCCGGGACCTGAACCACGATTAATAATATACACCTTATTGTCAGTTGCAGTAGCCGAAACCTGTGCTATGGCTGTTTTGGAAATATCTCCGGTCGGATCGTCAATCCACGTAATTGCATTGGGAACCCAATCCGGAACTGAGTTTGATGTAATGGCAGCAAAGACAGCGTCCAACGATAACCGATTACGCAACACGGCTGTATCGGCATTGGTTACTGTTGTGAGATCGGTTTTATCTAATGCATAAGCCATCATGCCATTGGATGAATTCAGCATTACCCTAAAATCATCGCCCGAATAAAATCCAAGATCCCACGAAGTACGGGCAATTGCTGTTTGACGATTCGCACTCAGATCAATGAAGACTTTATTGGGAAAAGTAGCTCCACCTCCATTAATTTCCATGGCGCCTGAAGCGGCAACTATTTCAGCAAATGTAAGTGTAAGCTGATTGCCTTCGCCTAATACCAGCGATGGCGGTGCATCCGTAATTGTAAATACCAAAGATTCATCGCCATCAAATAAAGCTGCTTCAGCCTTTGTAACGGTGAACGTTACTTCAGTATCACCCACTTCAACCGGAATGACTAGTTGGTTCGAGGCGGCTGCTGGTGTAGTTGTATAATCGCTTCCATAAGCTAATCCACTTTCAGTAATATTAATTGCCACGTTGGCCGCCTGAGTTGCTTCGCGTGTAAGCGTAACGGTGATATCCAGTTCTGTTTCTGTTTCGGTTATCCCCAGTTCAGTGGATTGAAACGATACCACATTATCCGGTAATTCGGGGTCTTCTTTACACGAAGAAAAAAACACAAGCCCTGCTATGGCTACTGCACTGAATGTACTCTTAAAAAACGTATTCATCTTAGTTTAAACATTATTTAGTTAAGGAATAGGAAACACTAATAAAATAAGATCGGCCATAACCAACTGGTCGGGCAGCACCGCCCGTATGCACACCCGTTGCAGTTCCGGTTGTATTGATATTTACTACATCAAACAAATTGCGAGCACCCGTTGTAAGGGATAGTGAGCGGCCAAAATCTTTTTGAATGGTGAAGTCCGCCCAATGAAAGGCAGATTGTTGTACTAACCGGGTTACCTGTTCACCATCTACCGTTGCCAGTTCAAAGTATGGTGTTGCGCCCGTAAACTTATGGTACAACGACAATTTTAATCCGATGCGTGGTATTCTATAGGAGGCAGAAGTGGTTACTTCCGGTGACCATTGAAATTCTTCCAGGTTGTCAAAAGTTTCGCTGTATGGATTGAATCGTGCGGTAAGTGCATAACCTGCATTCAATTCCCACCCTTCACCTTTTAATGTGTTGTTCCAGGTAAAACCTTTGGTTTTGTATTGATCTATGTTGAGATAGGTAGTAATAAGATTATTACCCGGTTTCTGACCGTAACCAATCATGTTTTCAACATAGTTGTAGAAGCCATTTACTATGGTGGTAAACCTGAATTTATCTTTCTCGATCACTTTCCAGTTATACGATGCATTCACACTGTGCGAGAGTTCTGACTCCAGATCTGTATTGCCTTCAATGGAATGGCTGGCATCAAAAAAATCAAAATACAACTCACGCAAAGAGGGTGCCCGGAAACCACGGCCGTAAGACAAACGCAGGTCTTGATTCTCGTTTAGCTTTATTTTTGTGTTGATGGATGGAATTACGGGCGGGGCCGCATAAACTGAATTATAAACTGAACGCAAACCCGGTCTAACCTGCAGCCACTTATTTACATTCCATTCCGCAGAAAAAAATACGGCATAATCACCCATCGCCTGCGTGCCGGTTTTTATTCTTCCTCCACTTCCGGTTTCATAGTTAACATCAATACCGGGTTGAAGCGATAATTTTTCATTCCATTTGTAGTGAAATGTGCTGCGCCACATAACACCATTAAACTTCGTTACATCTTGCAAACCCGGGCCAAGCGCCAAACTACTTCTGTTAGTTGATTCATCTACTGTGGTGGTTTGCGTTTCGCGGTTGTAGTGGGTAAGTGAGAGAACTCCATTAAACTGCAGGCGTTCAGAAAACTCATGTGCGCCTTGTACCTGCTGCATCAGTCGGTTGGTGTAATACCGTTGATCCAATGCCTCACCATTTACAAACACACCGGGATTATTAATATTTTCAAAGAGATAATCGGCCCGGTAATACACATCCGACTTCCGTTTGTTATAACCCAGGAGCCAGTTTGCCAAGTATTGCGTTTTAGGATGCCACTGCTTATCACGACCTGCTGCATCACCTTGCCAGCCGCCAAAATAATTACGGTTAACATCTGCCCGTGTGCGCCAGTTCTTTTTTGCATAACCCAAGCTTACACTTTGATTGTGGATTCCTTTATCCCATCCATACTCATTGCCTACGGTTTCCTCATGCACTCGCGCCTGAAGTTCCAGTTTACCATCTACAGTTTTTTTGGTGATGATGTTGATTACTCCTGCCAAAGCATCGGCACCATAAACAACCGACATGGGGCCTTCAATTATTTCAATACGCTCAATAGCATTAACATTAAGTTGGTTAATGTTTATCTCGTTGGTGGTTCCCTGCCGGCCAACCATGGGCACTCCATCAATCAAAACTTTCACATTCTGTCCGGCAAGACCTTGCAATGAAAGATTTGAACCACCCAACGCGAGATCTTGCGAAAAGCGAATGTTGAGCTCAGTATTTAAAACATCTTGTAACCGGACTGCACCACGCGCTGCAATGCGCTCCAGCGGAATTGTCTTGATCTGGTAAACTGACTTACGGGCCGATTGAGGTTCAAACTGACCGGTTATTACTACTTCCTCAAGTACTGAGGTTTTTAGGGTATCGTTGTCCTGACTATAGAGTAGCAAAGGGCAAACGAGAAAAGTAAGAAGGGGCATTTTTTTCACGGCCGCAAAGATTAGAACGGTTCTAAATAAAAAATACCCATTTTTGTATAATTAATGACGTTTGAGCCAGGAATCTTCGAAGACAGAAATTTTTGGTACTTTTGAAAAATTTTCAATAAAATCAGTTATTTAACTATCTGATTTATGTCATTTTCCTACCATGATAAATTTACTTACCGATAACCCTATACTTGAAAATACCCAAATAGGTAGTCTCAAGGTGCTGTTGGACAAGGATGATATGGTTTTGCAAACCATAGAAAATCCAACCGATGCGGAAACCGTGCGTACGATGTTGATTAACCGCAACATCATTCACTTTTACTTTTGTGTGGATGGCCCGGCTGAATTTGCCTTCGGCCCGCATTACAGCCGCCAGATTGAGAAGCAGCGAAACTACTTTTTCTATAACCCGGATGCCGATCTGCCCTTTCAATTGAAGCTTGCACCCGGTGGCCGGTTGGTGATTTTATCTATTATGCTGGAGAGCCTGCACAAGCTGTTTACGCACGATGCCCTACCCTTTCTGAAACCAGAAAATGTTAAAACCAAATTTTACGATGAGCGTGAAATTCCTGCGCAACTTTATGTGGTCCTAAATCAAATCTTCACCATTAGCCTGAGCCCGAATGCTGAGAAGTTGTATTATCAGGGCAAAGCGTTAGAATTATTAGGACTTTACTTTTCTGAGAAGAAAGCAAACACAGAAAGTTGCCCATTCCTTAACGACCAGGAAACGGTTAGAAAAATAAAGCATGCCAAAGAGTACTTATTAAAACACATGGATGCACCGCCAAGCCTGAAAGAGTTGGCGAAAATTGCCGGGTTAAATGAATACCAATTAAAAGTGGGCTTCAAAGAAATTTACGGCAACACGGTGTTTGGATACCTGTTAGATCATCGGTTAGATCACTCCCGTATGTTGTTGGACACAAGCCGGTATCAGGTAAACGAAGTGGCTTACCAGATAGGTTACACCAATCCAAGTCACTTTATTGCAGCCTTCAAAAAGAAGTTTGGCATAACACCTAAAAAATATTTAATGAACCGGCACTAACGCCTGCGCGTACGGGTTGTTCCAAATAACATCCCAAAAACTCCACGAACCAACTCGCGCCCAATCTGCCTGGAAACCGGTGATGTCATCACTTCTTCCAATGTACTTTTTTCCTTGCGGGAACGCGTAGTAGTGGTAGTTGTTCGCTGCTGTTGTGTTTGCTGTTTTATCTCCTCTTGCTCCTTCCGTGCCGTTTGCATTTTTTCATCCAGCATTTCGAATGCACTGCGTGGATCTGCAGCATCCTTGTACTTTTTATACATGTCGGAAGCATCGAGCTGGGCTTTGTACTCGGACTCACTCAATGGCCCCATAAACGAAGCCGGAGGTGCAAGGTGTGTTACAACCGTTTCGGTGGGAATACCCTTTTCATTCAACACGGTAATAAACGCCTGGCCCGTTCCTAACTGAGTAAACTGTTGCTCCATGTCGTAATACTCCGACTTCGGGAAAGTCTTGATTGTTTCTTTCAATGCTTTTACATCGTTGGGGGTAAACGCTCGGATAACATGATGCACCCGATTACCTAATTGCGCCAATACATTCGCGGGCACATCTTGCGTTAACTGCGTACAGAAAAACACGCCTACTCCCTTGGAGCGGATTAACCGAATAATCTGATCGATCTGGTCCATAAACGCTTTTGGGGCATCTTTAAACAACAAATGGGCTTCGTCTAAAAAGAAAATTAATTTGGGTTTATCGAGATCACCGGCCTCGGGCAGATTTTGATAAAGTTCGGCAAGTAAGGCCAGCATAAAGGTTGAGAACACTGCCGGTTGACTTTGAATATCGGAAACATTCAACAAACTGATAACCCCGCGACCATCTACTTTTTCAAAGAGATCATCTATATCAAACGACTTCTCGCCAAACAAATGATTTACGCCTTGTTGCTCCAGCGCTACAATCTTTCGCAGAATAGTACTGGCGGTAGCCGGAGAAATTTTTCCATAATCATTTTTTATTTCAGCAGCCCCTGCTCCTTCCGATAAATAATTGAGCACTTTCTTCAGATCATTCAGATCCACAATCGGAAGGTCTTTGTCATCGGCATATTTGAACAGAATCATCATAACCCCGCTCTGCACTTCATTCAACTCCAGAATTTTACTCAGCAATACCGGACCAAACTCTGTAACGGTAGCCCGCATTTGCGCACCCACCTTTCCACTCAGCGAGTATAACTCAACAGGATAGGCCGTGGGTGTAAAGTTGATTCCCAACGCAGTTGCACGCTCATTTATCTTATCGTTAACCAAACCTACTTTTGCCATACCCGAAATATCTCCTTTCATATCGGGCATAAACACGGGCACTCCCGCAGCCGAAAGTTGCTCGGCTAACAATTGCAGGGTGCGCGTTTTACCCGAACCGGTAGCGCCCGTAACCAATCCGTGCCTGTTCATCATGCGCAGGGGCAGATTTACTTTGGCAGCCGCATGTATGGCACCCTGGTAAATTCCTGCTCCGAGGTAAATACTTGAACCGGAAATGGTGTACGATTTATTAATTGACTCGATAAATTTTTCGGCTGACATATTCTTGCTTTAAGGATTACTGGGAATTGATTTTTTGAATCAATCGAAAATTAGGGTAAAAAAACGGAATGGTGGTTTTATGACGGTTTAAAGTTTTTTCTTCAATAACCAATCTACCTGCGGATCATCGCCCATCCAGAACGTGTGCTCAGAAAAACGCTCAAATCCCCAGCGGGCATAGAATTGTTGGGCCTTGTAGTTTTTTTCCCATACGCCTAACCATATCCATTCGAACTGGTTGCTCGCAGCGACTTCCAGCGCTTTTTCCATCAATAATTTACCTACCGATTTGCCCTGAGCTTTGGTAAGCACGTACAGTCGTTGAAGCTCAATCGCATTTTCACCCAGATAAGCCGTTACTTCATTGTTTTTACGCATCCGCACAAAACCAATCACCTCTGTTTCGTCCAGGGCCAGGTAAAGTCTTGAATCAGGTTCGTGAAATTCCCGCTCAAGCTGCGGTAAGCTATACGCAGAATCAAAAAATGCCTGCAGGTTTTCGGGAGTGTTTGAATCTGCAAATGTATCGGCATAAGAGGCTATGGCCACCTGCCGCATGGCGGGTATCTGATCGAACCGTGCTTCTTCAATACGAATCATAAAAACAAAAACTGCTTTATCAAGCCAAACATGTCAGCCGGATAAAGCAGTAAACATGATAAATTTATTTATCAGAATAATTCTGGAATGTGTACAACACACCTAATGAGAAGGCCTGGCTTAACTGCACACCACTATCCTGATCGAAGTCGTACAACAAAATTCCTCCTAAGGATACGTTCACAAACTTATTCACTTTGGCCGTAAGGTTAAGATCCAAACGATGATCGATTGTTTTTGCTTCGAGTGTTTCGTAGTTAGCAAACATGACATAACGCCACTTCAGGTTTATATTCTCGGCTATGTCTTTATTAAAATCAGCCACCATTTGAAACGCTAACCATTCGAAACGCGTATTTTCTCCCACCAGTACCCCATATGGATTTGTAGTACTTACCGCATCAAAGCGGCCATTATTATCGGCTACAATAGTTACACGAGGCGAGAATGGTGAAAGGTTTAGTTTGAAATAATCAACCGGCTTATACTCAAAACCCCAGGCTGAAGTGATAAAGGCAGGCGCAAAAATATCGGATATCAATGTGGATTGCTCTACTCCGTTTACATCTTTTGCATAGCTAAATCCTTTGGCAAATTGCGACAAGAAAGAAAGTGATGATGTGAAACTCCACTTGGAATTTAGTTCGCGACCGTATTTGGTCTGAAGGAAAATCCGATCTAATGTTTTACGATACCCCTGGCCCTGGTTGTTCACCATACCATAGAGGAAATCCAACTCGTTTTCCCAACTGTTCTTATCCTTTTTATAATTTGCTTTATAGTTCAGAAAGCCATTGAACCCAATGGAGTTAACACCACCCGCTTTCCAGTTTGAGGTGAAGGAGGCCTGGTTAACATTTAGTCCTGCTTTAAAAGCTTTTTTCCAATTACTGGTTGAGTCAACTTTTACTACTTGTGCGGACGCCAGTACAGAAAACGATATGAGCAAACCGACAAAAAATGGCTTTTTGAAAGAATTTTGAAAGGTATTCATAGATTTAAGATTTTCGGCTACAAAAATAGCAAATAACCACTTGCTCTATGAATAACCCGGCCGGATCAGATATTGTTTAACCGGATTTCGTCAAGCGCTACTTCCGTGAGCGGCTTGGTGATAAACTTGATTACGTGATTGTTGTTCACAATCTTATCGATATCGCGCTTATTATCTGAACTGGAAAGGATGATTACCTTACACTTACTGCGTACCAATTCATTGAATTTTTCAAACTCGTACAGGAAAACAAAGCCATCCACAATGGGCATGTTGATATCCAAAAAAATGAGGTTCGGGATATTCTCAGGTTCGTTTTGATATTGCTTAAGATAATCGAGAGCACCCTTACCCGAACTCTTAACCTCCACACGCTTTGCAAACTTCGTAATTTCTATAATCCGTTTACTGATAAAATTATCAGTATCGTTATCATCAACTAACAAAACAAGATCAATCGTTTTAGTAGCAGCCATTTCCATTCTCAACCTGCTTTAGTATTATCCCTACACTTTTCAACTGATGCAAAATTATTCTTTTTTGGCAGTTTCTAAACTTTTGACCCAGTTGTTAAGGAAACACGTAAGTATTTATCCAAAAAAGTAAAAAAAGCGGAACCTATTGGGTAAGAATTCTGAGTTTTTCGCCCCGCGATACTTTAAAATCCTCTTTCTTATTCCACTCCATAATGTCCTTAATGGTAACATTATACTGTCGGGCTACACTGTAGAGCGTATCCGATTCCTTTACTTCGTGTACAATATATTGAGGCTGGGCTACTTTTAACTCTGCTTGCCCGGGTTGCGTTGGCTTTAAAACTAAAACCTGACCCGGCTTAATTGCGGATGTAATATCAAGCGAATTCCACTCCAGCAAATCGGTAACGCCAACACTGTATTGCCGGGCAATTGAATAGAGCGTTTCGCCTTGCTTTACCAGGTGTGTTGAAGGTTTTTCGGCAACACTCTCAGGTTGTTGTAAAGCCAACCGGGCTGAATCCACCGGTATTTTCTCAACGGGTGTGGTGATTTCTGTCTGGGTTTTGGTTTGAACCGTACTTACTGATTCTTTCGGGCGTACCTCCCAATTAAAAAACGAATCAGAATCAACTTCGGCCACCACTGTTGTTTCTTCGGTTATGGGCTCCAGAACCGGTGCTTTGTCAGAACTTGTAGTGATTTGTTTTGCATTATCTAATCGCACCACATCGCCAGACTTTAATGACGCCTGTAGTTGTTTATTATATTTTTTAAGGCGCTTTAACTGAACCCCGGTAAGTTGGCTAACCAACCACAAATCTTCGCCTGAGCGCACGGTATAGCTTTGGCCTGAAGAGCGTGTTTTCTTACGGGCGAGATAGTAATACGAACCCGCCATAATGGTATGATCAATAGGAATTTCGTTGTATTTCAAAAATTCAGAAATTCCAACACCGGCTCGTTTGGCGAGTGAAGTTGTTGTTTCGCCCGGCATAGCCTGAATGGCCATTATTCCATTATGTCTTTTCTTTTCTGTTCGGGCCGATGGTTTTACTTCAATAACATCTGGCTTTGAAGCAGAGGCAATGTTAAGGGTATTAAATTCGGACGGTAATGTTCCGGTAGGAATTATTACAGCATAGGTTTTATCAGACGGGATTTGATCTTTGCGAATCCATTTATTGTAATCGCGCAGCAACGCCTCCTCTATTGCCAACTCAACTGAAAGCTCAGACAAACTTTTTGTTGTAGTGATCGGGTATGGCGAAACTTTTACCAACGGTTCGCCTTTTACAGCATTTTCAAAAGCAACTTTGTGCGCCAGGTATTTCTTTATGTACCAATAGGTATCGGAAGTGATTTCCATATGCCGTGCTCCGTTGTGCTTATTCCCAACGGATCGCTGCACTCCGCCACCACCCATCTGGTAAGATTGCAAGGCCAGCAACCAATTGTTAAACATCAAATTATTTTTCTTCAGATACCGGGCTGCAGCACGTGTAGCCGAATAGATGTTCATGCGTTCATCTACTTCTTTATCTACACGCAGGCCCATTTCGAGGGCTGTAAAATCTTTAAATTGCCAGAAGCCAACGGCATTGCTCACAGAAACGGCATCGGCAATCAATGCGCTTTCCTGTAGCACCAGGTATTTGAAATCCAACGGAAGCCGTTCCTCTTCAAAAATCTTATCAATAATCGGAAAATAGGTCTTGGCGCGTTCTACTTTAATGTTAAAGTAGCGCGGATACTGCGTAAGTGCATCTACATCTTTTTGAATTTCGCGTCTGGCATCGTCACGGATAGTGAGCGTCATGTCTGCGAAATGCATTTTATGTGGCACTTCAGGAGTTTGGGCGTATGAGGCAGCAACTCCGAAAAAAATGAGTGCGACTGCAAAAAATCTCATTGAGCTCAAAATTAAGTGAAAAGATTAGTATTTGAAAGTTTATAACGTGCGCAGGAATTATTTCTTGCGTGCCATCATAATTCCATCGCGCAAGGGCAACAACATGCATTCTACACGCCCATCAGCTACCACTGCATCGTTAAACTCTTGTAGTGCGCGCGTATCTTTATCCGTTTTGGTTTGGGTAATCTTTCCACTCCACAAAACATTATCGGCCAGAATAAGCCCTCCTGAACGTACTTTATCAATTACCAGGTTATAATACTTCAGGTAGTTTTCCTTGTCGGCATCAACAAATACCAGATCAATTGTTTCATTGATTGCAGGCAGCAGATTTAATGCGTTACCGATCCGATAATCGATTACACCTTTTAAACCAGCCTGTTCAAAGTATCCGCGCACGCGATTTTCCAGTTCTTCATTAATGTCAATGGTAATCAGTTTACCTCCGGTAGCAAGGCCTTCGGCTAAACAAATGGCCGAGTAACCCGTGTAAGTCCCAATCTCTAACACCACATTGGGTTGCATCAGTTTGCTGATAAGCGATAAAAATCTTCCCTGAACATTTCCGGAAAGCATGCGGGGTTTAAGTACCTGCGCATGCGTGTCACGCGCGATCTTTTTGAGCAGATCAGGTTCGGCCGTGGTATGTGCCTGCACATAAGCTTCGATATCGTCAGGCAGAAATTCCATGAACCGGCTCCATTATCAGGTAACTGAGTTTATCTTCATCAAACATTTCGAACGCTAGTTGTTGTAAGTGCTGCGCACTGGTATGCTTTACGCGATCAAAGATTTCGTCCATGGAAGTAACCCGGCCCTGATCGAGAATATTGCGGGCCATCATCATCATAAAACTCACATTGTTTTCTTCGGCCATCGCAATTTGCCCCAGTAATTGTTCTTTTGATGATGCCAATTGTTTTACACCCATAGGAGCATCGTAGAGTTTTTTCAGCTCTTGCTTTATCAATGAAATGCTTCGCTTTAGTTGTTTGGGTTCTGTTCCAAACGAAATGGCAAACAATCCGGTATCGGTAAACGGAACATACTGTGCGCCTATGGAGTAAACGTAACCGTGCTTTTCGCGTAGTGCCAGGTTAAGCCTTGAGTTTAACCCCGAACCGCCTAAAATACTGGTAAGCATATAAAACGGACTGCGTCTGGCATCTGTAAAAGAATAAGCCGGGCGACCAATAGCACAACGTGCCTGCTTTACATTTCGCTGCAAGGTTACAACTCGTGGTTTATAATTTTTAAACAAACTTCGCTTTTTGGATGACTTCACAGCAGGAATAGCACCAAGGTATTTTTCGGCCAGTTTAATTACCTGTTCCATCGGAATATTGCCCACACAGGAAAACACAATGCGTCTGGTATCGAGGTGTTCGCGAATAAATTGCTGAAAGTTTTTACGTTTAAAGGTGCGTACGGTTTTTTCTGTACCGAGAATATTCATACCCAGCGAGTGTCCTGCAAATACCACACTATCAAATTCATCTTGTAGCGAGTCATCGGGATCGTCCATATACATCATCATTTCTTCCAGTATTACCTGGCGCTCGCGCTCAATCTGCGAAGAGGGGAAAATGGAATCAAACGTAATGTCGGTTAGCAATTCAATTGCGCGTTCAAAGTAATCATCGCGCAATGACGCGTAAAATAAGATCTTCTCTTTATCCGTATAGGCATTCAACTCGCCCCCCAATGACTCTAACCGGTTAATAATGTGAAATGCCTTACGCTTTCGGGTACCCTTAAAAGCCATGTGTTCCCAAAAGTGTGCAATACCCTGATTGGCCGGAGTTTCATCGCGACTGCCAATATCCAGCATTAGGCCGCAGTGAACAATTTTAGTAGTAGTAACCCGGTTGTGTATTATCCGGATTCCGTTTTTTAACGTGTAGATTTCGTATTCCCTCATAAGCGAACTGCAAAAGTAATCTTTACACCATGTTGTACCAACCCCGAACAGGAATGCCCGCAAGCGGGCAGGGTAGTTGACATATCGCACCTAATCTTTGTAAAATAGCTGTTGTGTTACGGCATAAAAATTGAAATAGTGAAATAAACCCAGCTCTATGGAAACTCAAAAAGTTAAAACCTGCTTTACCATCACCTTTACAGACGATCAGTTTAACCATGCCCGCGCCTATGTGGAAGATATGAGGCGCCATCCGCAGCGGGTATTCTGGCGGGGCAAAGAAGAAAAAACAGATGACGAGTTGATTGTGGAACAAATTGCGCACCGCATACTATCGGGCTTTTATAATACTGATACTTACACTGCCAGCAAACACATTGTGCGCATGGAGAGCATGAGTTCTACGCGATAAATTTTTGGAAAGTACCGGATGGGTTAAATCCTGTCCAGTACTTTTTTGATCAGACCCTCAACTACCTTGTTTGGGTCTTTCGCGAATTTATTTTTGATCCGGTTGGCAATAATTGCATTCGCGCTTAGCACTTCGTGGCCTAACAATCGGCCAAAGGCGTAATACGCTGAGGTTTCCATTTCGAAATTGGTAAGCCAGAAATCGCCTTTGTGATAATAATTCAAATCTTCGAGCAATCGCGGAAAGCGAATGGGCAACCGTAACTCGCGCCCTTGCGGTGCATAAAAACCCGGACACGTAACGGTATTACCAATCTGCATATCGTTCTCAATCTGATCGCGCAAAGTTTCTGAGCCCCGCACTACATACGGCATAAACAGCAACCCGGTTTTTTTCTGGAGATCGTGGGCTAACCCGGTTTCAAAATCATCCATTGGCAAGTCATAAAAATTCATCAGGTTATCTAACCCAACGGCATAATCGGAAAGCAGATGCGTGCCTACGGGTATATCTTCCTGCAGCGCACCCGATGTTCCTATCCGAATCACTTTTAACTTTTTCTTTCGCGATTTAGGTTCGCGTGTTTTCAAATCGATATTAACCAGCGCATCTAACTCATTAAAGAAAATTTCCACATTATCGGTGCCAATACCGGTGCTTATCACCGTAATGCGTTTACCCTTATACTTGCCCACTTGCGTAATGAACTCCCGCTTGTTCATTTCAAACTCTACTTCATCAAAGAATTGGCTCACCATGTACACCCGGCTGGGGTCGCCCACTGCAATTATGGTATCCGAAATATTTTTGGGCAACAGGTTGAGATGATACACGCTGCCATCGGGATTCAGGATCAGATCGGTTTCGGAGATTTTCATATAGACTTAAAATTCAAGATTTAAAATTCAAGATTCAGGTACATGTAAGAATTTTGAATCCTAATTCCGAATTAGTTTATCGCTTTCGCGGGATTGCCAAATACTGTTTCACCAGCTTTAACCGGAGCTACCACTACTGAACCTGCACCAATGCGTGCACCTTTCCCAATAGTTACTCCGGAAACAACTGTAACGCCAGAACCAATAAACACCTCATCTTCAATTTTAACTCCCGGATTAATGTTAGTACCAGCACCGATCTGCACAAAGTCGCCTGCGGTTACCTCCACCCCCATAAAAGCTTTGGCCTGAATAAGGCAATGGCTTCCAATGGTTGAACCCGGAGCGAGGTAAGCGTGGGCATCAATAAAATTTCCGTGGCCGATAACTGCTTGCTCTGAAATAGTTGCTTTTGAATGAATAGCATTAACGGGTTGTACATGCCGCACCTCCTGCAACATTTTCACAATTGATTTGCGGAGTTTGTTATCGTCAATCGCCACAAATGCTTCGCATTTTTTTCCAATTAATTTAAGAAAACCATCGTTATCGGTATCGCCCAAAACGGTTATTTCATCCACCTGGGTGTTGTGAAGTTTTTTATTGTCGTCCAGAAAGCCGTAAACAACAACTTCGTTTGTCTCAAAAATTTCGCGGGCAGCACGGCCCAATGTATTCGCACCAAAAATGATTACCGGATTTTCCATGCTGCAAAGGTATAGAATTGATGCCGATGCGAGGTGAGGATTTTATGAATTACGAATCAGGTACAGGTGCACGCCTATAGCCACCGGGTAGAGTAACAGATAAACAACGGACGGTCGTACAAAGCCCATCAGCATTGTAGCCGGAAGCAGCAACAAAAAAATGCTGATCAGGATAATCCACGTTTTATTGGGGTTATTGGTCTTTTGAATCTGAAGTATGCGATAGATCAGGTACGCGACCACCGCTACATTAAAGGCCAACAGCAAGATGCGAATCAGAATCATTTCAAAAGGAGTATTTTTACAAATCTATGCATTCTAAAGAATACGCCCTTATAGTAGCCGGTGGGAAAGGAACCCGAATAAAAAGCAAGTTGCCTAAACAATTTCTGGAGTTGAGGGGAAAACCTATTCTTATTCATACCCTGGAAGCCTTCTACCGGTACGCTGAAGATATAACCGTTATTCTGGTGCTGCCGGAAGATGACTTTGCCATCTGGACCGACATCTGCAAAAAATACAACTTCACGAAACCAATAATTCTGCAAAGAGGTGGCGAAACAAGATTTCAATCTGTAAAAAACGGATTGGAGAAAATTGAAGGCCCCGGACTTGTGGCCATTCACGATGGTGTGCGGCCATTGGTGAGCGAAGATATTATCGGTGCTTCTTTTCGGCTGGCAGCGGTGCATCAATCGGCAGTTGCTGCCGTGCGATTGAAAGAATCAATCCGCATGACAGACCAGGATAATACCAAGGCAATGGATCGCTCCCGTTTCCGGCTCATTCAAACACCGCAAACTTTTTCGGTTGAACTAATTAAACAAGCTTATCAACTTAAAGAAGACCCCACTATGACAGATGATGCCAGTGTGGTTGAAAAGTTAGGACACACAATTTCTTTGTTTGAAGGCAGTTACGAAAACATCAAGATTACCACCCCGGAGGATTTAATTGTGGCGGAAGCGCTTTTGAAAGGTGATTAAATAATTAGAAGCCCCTCAAAAAATCAAATTCTACTGTAGCCTGTCCCGATAGCTATCGGGACAACCTGCACGTATTTTTGAGGGCTTCTATCAAGTAAGCAACAATAAGAAGGGGCCTGGCGGCCCCTACTATTCATATACTTCTTCAGTATTCGTCTTCATTAAAAAAGAAATCTTCTTTAGTCGGGTAATCCGGCCAGATCTCTTCAATGCTTTCATAGGGCTGGCCATCATCCTCCAACTCCTGCAGGTTCTCCACAACTTCTAACGGTGCACCAGAGCGAATAGAGAAGTCTATTAACTCATCTTTTGTTGCCGGCCAGGGTGCATCTTCCAGGTACGAGGCTAATTCAAGTGTCCAATACATAGTGGTTGTCCCTCCTGATTAAATTTTCCGCAAAAATAAAATTAAATAACCCATAGTCAAGAGTTGGGTGTCGATAGTTCAGGATTTAAAAAAGTAACCGATTTCTAAGTATCTGGTCATGGTTCGGCTTCTGTGGATATTGACTCAAAAACGCCATATTTGCGTTCCCATTTAACAATCACTACCCATGGCAGACGAAAAAATTATTTTCTCGATGACGGGCGTAAACAAGATTTACCCGCCCCAAAAGCAAGTTTTAAAAAATATTTACCTCTCTTTTTTCTACGGAGCCAAAATTGGTGTGCTGGGTTTAAATGGTTCGGGTAAGTCGTCTTTGCTTCGCATTATTGCCGGTATCGACAAAGAGTTTCAGGGCGAGGTAGTTTCTGACCTGGGCTATTCGGTTGGTTATCTGGAGCAGGAACCACAATTAGATAAAACCAAAACGGTAAAAGAAATTGTAGAGGAGGGTGTTAAAGATGTGGTTGCCTTACTAAAAGAGTTTGAAGCCATTAACGAAAAATTTGGTGACCCGGAAGTATTGGAAGATCCGGATAAGATGGATAAACTAATCACCCGCCAGGGTGAAGTGCAGGAAAAACTGGATGCCGTAAATGCGTGGGAACTTGATCATAAATTAGAACGCGCCATGGATGCGTTGCGCTGTCCCCCACCCGATGCCAAAGTGGAGCACCTTTCGGGTGGTGAAAAAAGAAGAGTTGCTTTGTGCCGGTTGTTACTGCAAACACCCGATGTGTTGTTGTTAGATGAACCTACCAACCACCTCGATGCTGAATCGGTACACTGGCTGGAAGAGCACCTGCGTCAATATAAAGGAACCATCATTGCAGTAACACACGACCGCTATTTCTTAGATAATGTTGCCGGTTGGATTCTGGAACTGGATCGTGGTGAAGGTATTCCCTGGAAAGGAAATTATTCAAGCTGGCTCGATCAGAAACAAAAACGTTTAGCGCAGGAAGAAAAAACCGAATCGAAACGGCAGAAAGCACTAGAGCGCGAATTGGAATGGGTAAGGATGAGTCCGAAGGGCCGCCATGCAAAAGGTAAAGCACGCTTAAGTGCCTACGATAAACTGATGAGTCAGGAAACCCGCGAGAAAGAAGATAAGCTTGAGTTGTTTATTCCGCCTGGTCCGCGCCTGGGTAATAAGGTTATTGAGGCCCACGGGGTATCAAAAGCATTTGGCGATAAATTGTTGTACGAGAATTTAACATTCTCGCTTCCGCCTGCCGGAATTGTGGGCATTATCGGACCAAACGGTGCCGGTAAAACTACCTTGTTCAAAATGATTACCGGGCAATTGAAACCCGATGCCGGAACGTTTGAAGTGGGCGAAACTGTAAAAATAGCGTACGTAGATCAGGAACATGATGATTTAAAACCAGAGGACACCGTGTTTCAGGCTATTACCGGTGGACAGGACTTGATTTTAGTTGGAGGTAAAGAAATTAACTCGCGTGCTTATGTGAGCAAGTTTAATTTCAGCGGAACCGATCAGCAGAAAAAAGTAAAAGAACTTTCGGGTGGCATGCGCAACCGCGCGCACTTAGCCATTGCCTTAAAGCAGGGTGGTAATTTGTTATTGTTGGATGAACCCACTAACGATTTGGATGTGAACACGCTGCGTGCATTGGAAGAAGCCCTTGAAAATTTTGGTGGTTGTGCTGTAATCATTTCGCACGATCGTTGGTTCCTCGATCGGGTGTGTACACACATACTTGCCTTTGAGGGCGATTCGCAGATGTTCTGGTTTGAAGGAACCTTTAGCGAATACGAAGAAAACCGCAAGAAGCGTGTGGGCGATGATCAACCGCACAGAATCCGGTATAAGAAACTTGTTAAATAGACTTAAGTATCAAGCCATAAGACATAAGAATCGATCAATCTTATGGCTTATGGCTTGTGTCTAACATCTTGCTACTGATGAAGGCCCTCTACACCATCATACTACTTGTTCTCAGCAACACCTTCATGACTTTTGCGTGGTATGGTCATTTGAAGTTTAAAGAAATGAGTTGGGGCAAAAACCTGGGGTTGGTCGCTATTATTCTGATCAGTTGGGGCATTGCCTTGTTTGAATACATTTTACAAGTACCGGCCAACCGAATTGGTTTCAAAGAAAATGGCGGCCCGTTTTCGTTAATGGAGTTGAAAGTAATGCAGGAAGTAATTACCCTGGTTGTGTTTGTGGTTTTCTCATTACTATTCTTCAAAACCGAAACCTTCCGGTGGAATCATCTGATTGGATTTATCTTTCTGATCTTGGCTGTCTATTTTGTTTTTAAAAAGTAATTGTATTTCGGATTCAAGATTTAAAATTTTGAATCCGAAATTATCGTATCTCTTCGCCCGGCTTTGTTTTCCAACGCTCATGCATCCACACCCATTGCTCCGGATGCTCGCGTACAATTTGCTCGGTAACATTGGTAAAGTTTTGCGTGTTCACAACCAAATCAGTTTCTTCATCGCCTGTAATTACCAAAGGTATTTCCGGTAAAATGTGCATATGTTGTTTGCCATCGTTACCCAGATAAATATATGTGGGCACTACGGCACAACCGGTACGCAAGGCCAGCACTGTTGCCCCAATAGGAGTTGCAGCTTTCATCCCAAAAAAATCTACAAAGCGACTTTTCACTTTTGTATCCTGATCGATCAATATCGCAATAGATCCACCTGACTTCAATACTTTAAAAAGCCTAACGCTTTCTTTGCCGCGCTCAATGGCAATTGCCCCAAACGCGTTGCGGTATTCAAACAAGAGCTCATTCAGGCGTTCATCTTTTAAGGCCGTTCCAATAATATTCGGACTCAATCCACGCAGGGCCATATTCGTTACCTGCAGATCAAACGCACCAAGATGTGAGGTAAGAAACATTACCCCCTTGCCTTTGGCGTGTGCACGCTCGTAATTCTCAAGACCTTCGGTAACCAAAAACTTTTCAAGGTCGGCCAGGGACTTAACTTTTAAAGAGCGTAAAATATCGCCCGCATTTTTTCCAAGCATCACAAACACTTGCTTACTCAATTCCAGAATTTCGCGGGTACTTTTTTTACCACTATAAGCAAGACCCAGGTGGTAGATGGTGCGTTCCCGGGGCTTGGGCGAAAATGAATATGCCAGCTTACCCAGCCAGCCGCAGAATGCAAGCCAGACTTTCCGTGGCAACAGGTTGGAGAAAAAAATCAGAAACCGAACAAAGTAATAAAGTGCTGTGTACTTAATTCGTTTCTTAAGTGAGCGTTTTTTCATAAAGCATCGCAAAGATACAGGCTTTGCTTAAATTAGAACTTGTTTATTACCATGAAGAAACTATTCATTATCCGCCACGCAAAATCAAGTTGGGATGATCCTGAACTGGATGACTTCGACCGGCCATTAAATAAACGCGGTAAAAAAGATGCACCCCGTATGGGCAAACGCTTAAAAGAAAGACGCGTAACACCCGATTTGATGTTGAGCAGCCCGGCCGAGCGGGCGCTGGCCACTTGTGAAGCCATAGCTACAGTACTACAGTTTGATCAAACTAAAATAAAAACTGATAAGCGTTTATACCATGCTCATGAAGATCAGATTCTGGATGTGATTCGTAATCTTAAAGACTCACCCCGCGATAATGAGGAAGTGGTCGTGATTTTCGGACATAATCCCGGGCTTACTGAATTTGCCAATTCATTGCTGAATGAAACCATAGATAATATCCCTACTTGTGGTATTGTGGCCGCTACCCTTCCGGTTGAACGATGGCAGGATGTTACCTATGGATGTGGTAAAATGTTGTTTTTTGATTTTCCGAAACGCGTTGACGATTAATGATTAATACGGGTTGGCTCAGCCATTGAAATATTCATGGGGATGTTTTTCCGGGCAGCATCATAAATTTGTTTTTGAGCTTTGTCGTTCAGGTCAAGTTCGCGGAAAGCTTTTGTTGTAATGCCTGCACGTTCGGCATAAATTTCAAAATAAGCGGCCTGAATAACATCCAATACTTCAATGAATGTACGCTGAGATGTTCCCCGATCTGTTTTCAATGAAACTACTGCGTCCTCCGGATTTTCTGAGCGTGACGGATCGGCACCGTTATTCAAAATAAACTTTTTGATTTCGGCCGTAACACCTTCTAAAGTATTTCTCGGTTCACCTTCAATCAATAATTCACTGTTAGCGTTAACCTGAATGGTAAAAACATTGCGTTGATGCTTTTCCGATACCAGGGGTTCATCATTCCATTGTGGCAACATCAACGTAAGTCCTTTTTCATCTTTGATAACGGTAGTCATCAAAAAAAAGGTGAGTAACAGAAAGGCAATATCAGCCATTGAGCTCGTGCTGACTTCAGCACGGCCTGTTTTACGAAGCAGACTCATAAATTTTGGGTTTTGTAATTCTGTAACTCCGGGCGCCTAAGTTCGTCACAAAAATTCGAACTAAACTCTTACAACAAATAGCTAAGAACGGAATTTGAAAATTCAGAATATATTCAAAATTGGGTGGTAGGTTATCGGCATGAAACTGACCAACTGGCTTCTCTATTCAAAGCGTTATAGTCTATTACGGGCTGTTCTTTTAACGCAACTTTTATTATCGCTTATTACCAGGCTTGCGTTAGTGATTCTTTCCTGGCAACAGCTGAGTTCTTCAGCAAGCGATTTGCTCCAGATTTTTTTACTTGGATCGTTCTTCGATCTGGTAAATGGCTTATACTTTCTAATTCCAGTAGCATTAGTTTTGTGGTTGACGCCAAATCGAATGTTTAACACGAGATGGTTTAGCTACTTTCAATATACGCTCTACTTCATTACTAGCCTGATCTTATTGTTGACGGCAGTTTCAGAGTACTTTTTCTGGGATGAATTTAATACAAGGTTTAACTTCATAGCAGTTGATTATTTGGTGTACACAAACGAAGTAATCGGTAATATTAAACAGTCTTATCCTATTGAATGGATTATAGGTATTATCTTAATTGTTAGCGGATTACTGACCTGGAGTCTTCGCCATTACCTTAACCCCAATACAAGCCAGACTCTACCTCCATTTAAACTTCGAAGTATTTTAATGGCTGGTTGGGTGATGTTAACAACTGTTGCCCTTATTTTTATTAATGGAACCCTCCATCATTTTTCTGAAAATCAATATGTAAACGAATTGGCAGGCAATGGTATGTACGAAATTTTTGCTGCTTTTCGTAACAATGAATTAAACTATGAGCAGTTTTATCCTCACGTAAAAAATGAAGAAGCCATTCGTCTGATCAGGTCTAAATTTACGAGTGCCAACACATTTAATAATCAGCAATTATCCATCTCACATCCGGTTCAAAATGATGCGCCAGAACACAAATGGAATGTAGTATTAATTAGTGTAGAAAGTCTGAGTGCTCAGTTTCTTGGTTTGTTTGGTAACGACAAGGGCATTACACCTCATCTGGATTCGTTGGCACAACATAGCCTGGTATTTACCAATTTATATGCCACCGGAACACGTACCGTTCGCGGTTTAGAAGCGCTTACCTTGTCTGTGCCTCCAACTCCTGGCCAATCAATTGTTAGAAGGCCTAACAATGAACATCTGTTTACACTGGGCTCCGTGTTCCGTTCTAAAGGATATCAATGCAAATATATTTACGGTGGTTATGGGTATTTCGATAATATGAATTATTTCTTTAGTAAAAACGGCTATGAAGTGGTTGACCGCACCGCTATACCCGAAGAAGATATTGATTATGAAAATATCTGGGGAGTTGCGGATGAAGACTTATTTGATCTGAGTTTGAGAGAAATTGATCGTACCACGAGTAATAACCAACACATATTTGCGCACATTATGACCACCTCCAACCATAGGCCATTCACATATCCGGAAGGAAGAATTGATATCCCCTCACATACTAATCGCGAAGGTGCCGTGAAATATACTGATTACGCAATTGGAAAATTTCTACACGATGCCAGCAAAAAATCATGGTTTACTAATACACTTTTCATAATTGTTGCAGACCACTGTGCTTCCAGTGCGGGCAAGGTGGATCTTCCGGTGAAGAAATATAAAATACCTATGTTTGTTTTTGCGCCTGGTAAAGTGGCAGCACAAGTAAATACGCATTTAATGAGCCAAGTTGATGTGGCACCCACTATTTTAGGGATACTCAACTTCTCGTACGAAAGTAAATTTTATGGCTATGATATTTTTGAAATAAAATCATCTGAAGAGCGTGCATTTATAAGTACATACCAAACTCTTGGTTATCTTAAACAAGATAGTTTGGTGGTTTTAAAGCCAAAGCAAAAACCTGAATTACGAATTCTTAACCAGGAAGGTGAACCTATTGCAACACTTAAACAAAGTGTTGAAGACCTGAAGATCACCAAAGAGGCTATCAGCTGGTACCAAAGTTCCAGTTTCGCTTTCAAAACAGGATTGATGAAGGAATAATCGACTGGCTGGCATCACTATTGACGCTTTCAAATAGCCACTAACAAAAAGGTGTTTGCGTTAATTTCACGTTGAAATCTTTCGGTCATCCTCTATTGGAGTTAAAATGCTTGGTTATTCGCTTATCCATATCGTGAAAAATTCAATCCATTTGAATGTCAGCGAGATGCAGAAAGCGGTGCCAATGTTCTGTTCTTTTTACTATTTTGGATGCTGAAATTTCTATGCAAGCATCTTCTCTTTCAACCTGGAGTACCGATAGGATTATTGAGGATATTCAAGAACGCAGGGTAGCGATTATCCGAGATTTGTTGAAAGATGATCTTTTGAGCAGCTACCTGAACACCATGTATGAAGGTCAAAAACTCAGCTCGGTTAAGTTTGAATTTCTGAAGCGCGATTTAAAACAACTCTCCGAAGCACCAATCGATCTGGTGCATTATTCCATGCTAATACGCAAGGCAAAAGAATCAGATTTATGGCCAAACCCAGCCATAATTGAGGAGTTTATTCATGCCGAAATCCGGCAGGTAATTCTGAAATACATAGCCTGAAAATTTGAAGCTAAAAAAAATATTGAGGCCAATCCGGTCGGGCTATTTTGAGCACTTTTTACTATACTTGCAGCCTGAATTTTTAGAAATGCTAAACCTAAAATCAGATTTCGAGATGTAGCGCAGCCCGGTTAGCGCATCACGTTAGGGACGTGGAGGCCGGAGGTTCGAATCCTCTCATCTCGACAGCAGCCTTTCCTTTAGTGGAAAGGCTTTTTATTTTCAACTCATCATGTTCACGGTTTACATCTTGCAAAGCCTGGTTACGCAACGATTTTATGTTGGCCAAACTCATGATCTTGACAAACGACTAATTAAACACAACAGCGAACTGGCTGGTCATACAAAAAAGAACAGCCATGGAAAGTTGTATGGAGTCAAAATACACCGACTCGCTTTATTACTTCTTATTCTGCTTTAAATCGCGAATAAACTTAGCCCAGTTAAAGGGATTAAGAAATGGATTGGTGCGCGGCTGAAACCGATCGGCTGAGGAGGTACTCCATTGATCCATATAATATTTATAGTTAGCAGCCCCATCCATTGGGGTGGTTTTTATCATTAATGCAATCAGTTCGGCATTGATATTTCGCTGATCAATGCCATTATCCATCGGAATATTCAGCGCAAGCACCGCTTCTTTAAAAACTTCTTCGGTTGGGAAAGGCATAATCTGCACTTCGCGCAGGTAGGTAACATCCGATACCATTTCAATTACAATTGTAAGGTTATCATGCGCCCCGATGGGTACGATGTAATGCTGGCGATGATACCCAATAGAACTGATAACCACACTATCGCCTTCTAGCACAGGCATCGAAAAAAAGCCTGCCGGACTAGTGCTGGTTCCCCTACCCGCCTTGGGCACATAAACGTGTACGCCCGGCAATACATTCACACTATCACTCACAAAGCCCGAAAGCTGAATGATTCTACGTTTGCTTTGCGCAACAACTTCTGTTGATGTTCCTGCCAGAATGCACGCAAAAAAGATTAAGCCTAATAATTTCCGCACAGTTTCTCGTAATTAAATCAACCAAAGATATGGATTCGGGTTATTCTGGCCTAATCTGCTCCACCAACGGTTTTTGCTATCTTAGCCGCACCAAATTATGCGGCTTAAACACTTTAATATTGACCTCGGTGCACAGATATTTCTGGCCTGTTCGGATACTTCGCGGTTGCGCATCCTTAACCTGATTTTGACCAACGGTGAAATGTGCATTACGGACCTGGAGCATATTCTGGAATTTACCCAAACCAAAACCTCACGCCACCTGTTGTATCTCAAAAACTCGGGCATTCTTACTTCGCGTAAGATTAACCAATGGGTTTTTTATCAACTAAAGGAAGAGGTGTTTGATATCACCCGACAAATTTTTCAATTTTTAAGTCGCGACCCGGTCTTGCAAAAAGATCAGCAAGTGTTTCAAACACTTTATACCAATCGCGAATTATCGCTTAATAAACTTCAGATAAAACCCCTGAGCCAGCCACGCTAAATGAAGTATAAATGTATTCTTTTTGATTTGGATCACACCTTGTGGGATTTTGAAACCAACTCTTCCAGCACATTGGCTGAACTTTACGAAGTTCATCATTTACAAAGTAAGGGTGTTACCAATTTTGCTGACTTCAAAAAAGTATTTTCAAAAATCAACACCGACTTGTGGACACGCTACGATGCCGGATTGATTAACCGTGAAGAAATCCGGTTTCATCGCTTCCGAACTATTCTGGAACATTTTGGTATTACCGATCAAAAACTTTCCATGACTTTATCGGATGAATATGTCATGCAATCGCCCCGGAAAAGCGCCTTGATGCCAAATGCACTGGAGTCGCTTGACTACCTCGCTTCGCGTTATCACATGACCATCATCACCAATGGGTTTGAAGAAATTCAGGGAACTAAACTTGCCTCATCAGGCATTACACACTATTTCAAAAGTGTGGTAACATCGGCCCGGGCCGGACACAAAAAACCCGCCCGCGAAATTTTTGATTTTGCACTTGCTGAAAATGGGGTTGAACATCACCAAGCCATAATGATTGGTGATAACCTGTTAACCGATATTGGCGGTGCCCGCAATGCCAACGTGGATACGATTTATTATAATCCTGACCGGATTACACACGATGAACCCGTAAACTTTGAAATCCACGATCTGAAGCAACTTACCGAGATTCTTTAAAACCCAACTTAATCGCATAAATTTGCAACTGTCTTTAACTTAAAGACTTTGAATTTTAACTACTACTGCTATGTCAACCGGATTTTTCCATGTTCCTCTTCCTAAAAACGAACCTGTACTTTCTTATGCCCCTGGCACCAAAGAACGTGCGGCTTTAAAACAAGCACTTGCAGAAGCACGCGCTTCCGTAATAGATGTGCCCATGTACATTGGCGCTGAAGAAGTGCGCTCCGGAAACAAAAAACCTCTTACACCACCACATGACCATAAACATTTGCTTGGTCATTTTCATGAAGGCGACAAAAGTCATGTGACACAAGCCATCGATGCCGCACTTGCCGCAAAAGAACTGTGGGCCGGTTTAAGTTGGGAAAATCGGGCTAGTATTTTTTTAAAGGCTGCTGATTTATTAGCAGGCCCTTATCGGTATAAAATCAATGCCGCTACCATGCTGGGGCAATCTAAAAATGCATATCAGGCCGAGATTGATTCTGCCTGCGAGTTGATTGACTTTCTGCGCTTCAATGTCTATTTCATGAGCGAAATCTATAACGAGCAGCCACAATCATCGCCCGGTGTGTGGAACCGCATGGAATACCGCCCGCTGGAAGGTTTTGTGTTTGCCCTTACGCCATTCAACTTTACGGCTATTGCCGGAAACCTACCCACCAGTGCCGCCATGATGGGCAACACAGTGGTGTGGAAGCCGGCCAACTCGCAAGTCTATGCCGCCAATGTAATTATGCAAGTACTGAAAGAGGCGGGGTTACCCGATGGCGTAATTAATCTGGTATACGTAAGCGGACCTGATGCTGGCGAAGTAATTTTTAATCATAAAGATTTTGCCGGTATTCACTTTACCGGAAGCACAGGCGTATTTCAAAACATTTGGAAGACTGTTGGAAACAATATTCATAAATATCGCTCGTACCCACGCATTGTAGGCGAAACGGGTGGTAAGGATTTTGTTATTGCTCATAAGAGCGCCAACCCGCGCGAAGTTTCTACTGCACTTTCGCGTGGCGCGTTTGAATACCAGGGGCAAAAATGTTCGGCAGCATCACGGGCTTACATTCCATCTAATATTTGGGATGATGTGAAAAAAAATTTAGTGGAAGACCTGAAGAGCTTTAAGATGGGACCCACAGAAGATTTTGGTAACTTCATTAATGCAGTTATCGATGAGAAGGCCTTTAATTCAATTACAGGTTACATTGAAAAAGCCCGGCAAAATCCGCTAAATGAAATTATTGCCGGTGGTAAATACGATAAGTCGAAAGGTTATTTTATAGAACCGACAATTATTGTTACTCAGGATGCATCATCGCTAACCATGTGCGAAGAAATTTTTGGACCTGTGCTTACCATCTATGTATACCACTCCGAAAATTTTGAACAAACACTTGAACTGGTGGACAGCACATCGCCTTATGCGCTTACGGGATCAATTCTGGCGAAAGATCGGTTTGCTGTTGAACTCGCTACCAAAAAATTAGTGAACGCTGCGGGTAACTTTTACATTAACGATAAACCTACCGGTGCCGTGGTGGGCCAACAACCTTTTGGTGGAGCCAGAGGTTCAGGCACCAACGATAAAGCCGGAGCCAAAGTAAATCTGCTGCGTTGGGTAAGTATGCGTACCATTAAAGAGACATTTGTTACGCCAACGGATTATCGCTATCCGTTTTTGGATAAGGAGTAAATTTATATTGATTCAATATTATAAAAGGGTCGTTTCACAATACTGAAACGACCCTTCTGTTTTTATACTTTACCTCCGTACCACTTTATATTTCTGGAGAAATACATCAGCAACCCGATGATCAGGAACAAACCGATACTTCCAATTAATAAACTGAAATCCTGTGCCTGAATAATGATGAAAATAAAAGTGTAGAACGACACCATCAATAAGCCAAACAACAACACAACCGATCTGCTTTTTAAAAAACTGGTTGAATATAAGGTGACCAAAATGGTGGTGGCGATGGATGCAATCGCATAAGCCGCATTATAACCCACCTGTTCGGAGAATGACAACAACAAGGTGTAATAGATAATCAGGGCGGCACCAATTAAAATATACTGAAATGGATGAATGCGGGTTTTGGTAGTGATTTCAACCAGAAACAACGCAGTGAATGCAAGCAGAATTATCATTACCCCATATTTAGCCGTGCGCGTGCTTTTCTGATATTGATCGGCCGTAATTAACAACCGCACCCCAAACTCAGAACCCGATAAAGTTTGATCACGATCCATCCACTTTTGTGAAAACGGTCTGTTGAAAGAAAGTACTTTCCATACTGCTGTAAATCCGGAATCGGTTACGTTATGTTCCGGCAACAACTTTCCTTCAAAACTTGGCGAAGCCCATAAACTGGTTGACGTAACTTCTGTTGATTTTCCGGTCGGAACAAAATATAAACTCTCGCTTCCTTTCAGGTTCAGATTCACACTTACATTCATCAATGTTTCTGGTCGCGCCAACCAACCGAGTGGAGTAATTATTCCACTGGTGGTGTAACTACTATTTGCATCGTCAACGGCATGGTTCAGGTTTGACTGCGGATATTGATTAACGGCAATCCCAATATCACTCAGTGGTTCGGAGGTTAGCGTTTGTTCCCCCGTCTTCACTTCTGGGTTTTCTCCTATTCCACGCAAATCGGAAATTCCATTCAACAGTACCGCTTCTTTCCAATGCACCTGCTCATCCGGAATATTCCAGCCCGAAAAATCAGGAACAGCAAATTGCGCCTGCATTTCAATATCACTCTTATACAGCACCACTTCAAAAATCCCACGTTTACGAACTTCTGTACTGATGTCGCTCTTTACCCGATACTCTTCTGGCAAGAAATAACCGTAGTGATCTGTCTCTATAATTTCTTCTACCTGTTTGCCATCGTGCCAGGTCTTAACCTTATCTTTTTTGGTGAAGGGAACACGGAGTACCGGCCCCGAGAGCATTTGCCGGCCCGACCATTTATCCGAAACTTCTCGAATTACTTCATCCGATCGATATTGGCGCTCCCGAATCAGACTTTCAATCCACGATGATGGAATGAGTAGAATCAAAATCAGAAATCCAATTGAAAATAATTTCACCATAATGGATTCAGTTATCCATTGGTTGAACCGTTCGAAAATTCCGGGAGTAGGTTGTGTTTCCATAGTTGATTAATTAAAAGTACTTTTAATTTAAAAGTTAATGTTCAAATTTTTTTTATTTCTTCTGCTGTTTGATTAATTCTTCCATAGCCTCCAGATGTTTTCTAAAAGCTGTACGCCCTCGTTCAGTAATCTTATAGCGGGTGTTAGGTTTACGTTCCACAAACGATTTATTAACCGACAAATATTTTTCGCGTTCGAGTGCTTTTAAATGCGTGGCCAGGTTACCATCGGTAGTGTCCAGCAATTCTTTCAGGGCATTAAAATCATACGAATCGTTTGCCACCAATACCGATACGATCTGCAAGCGCAACCGATGTTCCAGAATTTTGTCGAGATTATCGAACGGATTCTTCATCGGTCGTATTTCTTATACATGAGCGTACCATACAAAACATGTAGTACTCCAAAACCTGCAGCCCAAAACAGTAAACCATAACCCGGAAGCAAGGCAGAGATAAGTCCTAATCCAATTTCGCAATATCCCAGGTAGCGGATCTCATCAAACAAATTGGCACTTGCATTCAGCAATGCTAAACCATAAAACACCAGACAAGCCGGTGCGGCCACACCATAATGGCCGTTCCATAATAATATGAGAATGAACAATGCACCGGTTATTAACGGAATGGCCAGATTAATTACCAGGCGCTTACTGGTACTGTTCCAAACTTGCACACCTTGCTTCTTTGCTTTACGATTTGCCATCAGGTAGCCCGTAATCAGCGAAAGCACTAACACGGCTATTGCAAGGCTTAATAATTTTATAACTACGTCACTATCACGCATCGATTCCTGACGATAGCTGAAGGGCGAGAGCGGATAATGTATCATAAAGTAAGCTGCGGTGGCTCCGGCAAGTGCATATACTCCGGCCAATATACCCGATAATCCGCTTAGCGATAAAAATTTTACCGACCGCTCCATCAGGTTGCGGATGGACTCCAGGTCTTTCTGATACGATTGGTTTTGGCTCATAGTAAAAGTACTTTGAAAATCAAAGTTAATGAACGATATGCAGGATTAAAGGTTTTTGTAATTTTTTTTTGTCGATTTTGATAATTGAGGCGTAATCAACTAATATTGCACTCCCAAATTTTTAATTCTCCCTTAGCTCAGCTGGTTAGAGCATCTGACTGTTAATCAGAGGGTCCTTGGTTCAAGTCCAAGAGGGAGAGCTTCAAAATCCCGCGAAAGCGGGATTTTTGTTTCTACAGAATAGCCTGATTTTGCCCGAAACAGTAACGCTTCATCATTAACGGCTAAGCAAAAAATAACTTACAAGCTGAACCACAACCTAAAATATTCGGTTGTAGCATTCGTCTTTATTACCAACCCCGCACTATGTCGCAACCCAAATCCAAAGTTTCGCTCCGTTCTGTTTTTAAAACCATCATCTGGCCCCGCAAAAAACTAATTTTCATCGGCCTGATTCTCATTTTGATCAGTCGTGCGGCTGGGCTTGTACCACCCTGGGCTACCAAGCCTTTTATGGATGATATTCTGGTGAACCGTGAGATGGATAAACTTCCGCTTTTACTCACCGTGCTTACCATTGCTATTTTAATTCAGGCCGTTACTTCTTATGTGCTCACCATCATCCTGAGTGTGGAAGCCCAACATTTAATCTCGGTACTGCGGGCAAAAGTTCAAAAGCATTTGCTGAGGCTGCCGATTCGTTTTTTTGATAATCAAAAATCGGGCGCGTTGGTATCGCGGGTAATGAATGATGTAGAAGGTGTGCGCAATCTGGTAGGCACAGGTTTGGTTCAATTGGTAGGTGGTGTACTTACAGCACTGCTATCCGTAGGTTTTCTGATCTACATCAATCCGTGGATGACGCTGTTTGTATTGCTTCCCATGTCCATCTTCGGAATAATTACTTTAAAAGCATTTTCCATTATCCGGCCTGTTTTTCGTGAACGCGGAAAAATTACAGCCGATGTAACCGGCAGACTTACTGAAACTTTAAATGGTGTTAGGGTTATAAAAGGTTTTAATGCTGAGCCACAGGAAATAAAAGTCTTTGAAAATGGTGTAGAACTACTTTTCAAAAACATTAAGAAGAGTTTAACCAGCACCAGCTTTGTTACCAGTGCCGGAACCTTTTTAGTAGGTCTTGCCAGTGTGGGCATTATGGGCTTAAGTGGCTATTTCGAATTAACTGCCGGAGATTTTTTACAGTTCACCATGTTTATGGTGTTTATGATTGCACCCATTGTGCAGATGAGTAACATCGGTAGTCAGCTAACCGAAGCCTTTGCAGGATTAGACCGCACGGAAGAGTTAATGAACATGCCGGTGGAAGATGATGGTACCCTACGTACCGTACAAATTGGAAAAATTAAAGGCGACTTTGAATTTAAGGATGTCTCTTTTTCCTACGAAGAAGGAAAACCGGTATTGAAAAACATTTCATTCTCGGCTCCTGCCGGAAGTGTTACTGCATTGGTGGGCACCTCAGGATCTGGCAAAACTACAATTGCCGGTTTAGTGGCTACTTTTTTAAATCCGGATAGCGGCACCATTACTCTGGATGGAATAGATTTTTCTAAAGTCTCATTGAATAGCTTTCGCAGTCAGTTGGGTGTTGTGTTGCAAGACGATTTTTTATTTGAGGGTTCCATTCGCGAAAACATTTTGTTTCCAAGACCACAAGCTACAGAAGCCGAATTACAACAAGCAGTGAAGGCAGCTTTTGTAAATGAGTTTACCGATCGCTTTGAAAAAGGATTGGATACCGTAATTGGTGAACGTGGCGTAAAACTTTCTGGCGGACAACGCCAGCGCATTGCCATTGCACGCGCCATTCTTGCTAATCCTCGTATTTTAATTTTAGATGAAGCCACTTCAAACCTCGATACCGAAAGTGAAAGTTTCATTCAAGAGAGTTTGAAAACGCTGATGCAAGGGCGCACTACCTTTGTAATTGCTCACCGCCTCAGCACCATCCGCCAGGCCAGCCAGATTCTGGTAATTGAAGCCGGTGTAATTGCCGAACGTGGAACACACGATGAATTGATTGCCAGACAAGGGCGGTATTACCAACTCTATACATATCAGGCTCGCATTTAAGCCTTCTGCTTTTTAGTTGACAAAAGGCCAGCTCACAAGTCTGGTTAGCACCATTTGTCATTTGTTTACTTTTAGCTTTATACCTGATAAAATAGACATAATGTCATATTTTGACTTCATTATCTGCAAAAAGCAGTCAAATAGTCCTGAAATTTGACCCTATATACCTCCGGCATACTTTTCCCTAAAGGGATTGATGTGACAATAAAACTCATGTAAAACCTTTAAAAATTAAAATTATGAGCATCATCCGCTATAACACCAACGACTTTGTGCCAACATCATTCAGTGCGTTGGTTGATCGTTTCTTTAACGATTCTATAACCCGTGCCGGTGGTTCTACCTTCGTACCTAAAACCGATGTAGTTGAAACCGCCAATGCTTACGAAGTGCATCTGGCTTTGCCTGGTGTAAACAAAGAAGACTTCAACATTGAAGTGAACGATAACTACCTTACCATAAGTGGTGAGCGTAAATTCCAGAATGAGAAGAAAGATAAAAACTACCACGCCATTGAAACACATTATGGTTCTTTCAGCCGCTCATTCACACTTCCTGAAAACATTGATGCTTCTAAAATCAATGCGAAGTATAACAACGGGATTCTGGAGGTAACTATTCCGAAAGACGAAAAGAAAGCATTAAAGCAGACCATTAAAGTGAGCTAATTTTAAAATACGGTTAGCGCAAGATTTGACAGGATAGGGTTTTGCGCTAACCTAAAGTGGGTTAGGTTTAGGGTTGGGCGTTCCATCATTTTTGGAGGAACGCCCTTTTTTTTTGCACCTCATCGAATAACAGGCAAAAAAATCCTTTTGTGGTATCACTCTTTCTGGCGGAAGCCGTACCTTACCCTATAAAGAGTGATGGTATGAAGCGTTCGTTGTTGATTTTATTAGTGGCCTGTTCAGCTTTTATAGGTGCGATTTCCGGTTCGATATTTACCTTAAAGTATTTTGATGCCGGTCCTGCTTACAGTTCTATTGAAGAGCGTCAGAATTTGAAGCTTGCTAATTTTACGGTAGACTCTGCCCGCTACCGAAGCAGCGCACCTATCAACTTTGAAACAGCGGCTAAACTGGTTACGCCAGCAGTTGTACACATCAGTACTATTTACGGAGGCGGAAGATTTAGTCTGAATGCGCTTGAAAAATACCTCAATCCACATGTGCAATCATCAGGCTCGGGTGTAATCATTTCCGATGACGGTTACATTGTTACTAACCATCACGTAATTGAAAATGCCAACTCTATTGAAGTAGTATTGAATAACAACCAACGTTTTTTTGCCAAACTGGTAGGGCAAGATCCGAATACCGACCTCGCCTTATTAAAAATCAAAGCGCACAATCTTCCCTTTGTAAAATACGGTAACTCCGATAATGTAACTACGGGCGAATGGGTTTTAGCCATTGGCAATCCCTTTAATCTTAACTCAACGGTTACAGCCGGTATTGTAAGTGCCAAAGCCCGTAACATTGATATCCTGAGGAATCAGAACAATCTACAGATTGAATCCTTCATTCAAACCGATGCCGCGGTTAATCCCGGCAACAGTGGTGGCGCGCTGGTAAACCTAAAAGGTGAATTGATTGGTATAAATTCAGCCATTGCAACAGCCACCGGAAATTTTGATGGTTACTCGTTTGCCATTCCTGTTAGTTTGGTAAAAAAGATCATGGATGACCTGTTGGAATTTGGTTCGGTGCAACGGGGATTGCTGGGTGTGCAGATTAACAACGTTACGCCCGATCTAGCGGAAGATCGGAATCTGAATGTGGTTCAGGGTGTATTTGTGAGTTATGTAAATAAAGGTAGCGCAGCCGAAACCGCAGGTATTGAATCGGGCGATGTGATTGTGGCTATCGATAATCATCCGGTAGCCGGTGTATCGGAATTGCAGGAATGGGTAGCACGCAAACGACCAGGGCAAACCGTAATGGTAAAATATTTACGCCAGGGTATTGAAAAAGAGGTGTTGTCTAAACTAAAAAACTTTGAGGGCTCAGAAGAAGTTCAGGAACGCCCCGTGAACTATGAAATAGAAGGTGCACATTTTGAAGATGTATCGTATTCCAAACTAACCGAATTAAATCTGGATGGAGGTGTTCGCATAGCCAAACTGGAAGCCGGAAAATGGAAAACAGCTGGAATCAAAGAAGATTTAATCATTACACATATCGATAAAGTTGCGATTGATAACGTGAAAGATTTAAACCGCGTCATGGAAATGAAAAAAGGTGGTGTGCTGATAGAAGGTTTACTGCATGGCGAGAAGCAAGCCATTGGGTTGGAGTGGTAAACTTCTTAGTTTTACACCAATCCTTCTATCTATGCAAAACTTCGGTATTTCAGAAGCCCTTACCAAACTTGGTATCAAGAGATCAAATCCCGGAACTTCCACCGGCCAAAAGTGGATTCGTTCAAAAGGCAAAGCTATTCCCTCCTACTCACCTGCCGATGGTAAACTAATCGGTTCGGTACAGGCTACCGATGATGTAGCTTTTGAAAAAGTTGTGAAACAAGCGCATGCTGCATTTCTGGAATGGCGGTTGGTACCGGCACCTAAACGTGGAGAAATTGTAAGGCAGATTGGTGAGGCCCTGCGTAAATACAAAGAACCTATGGGTAAACTTGTTTCGTACGAAATGGGCAAATCTTACCAGGAAGGTCTTGGCGAAGTGCAGGAGATGATCGACATCTGCGATTTTGCCGTTGGCCTTTCGCGCCAACTACATGGATTAACCATGCACTCGGAAAGACCACAACATAGAATGTATGAACAATATCATCCGTTGGGAGTGGTGGGAATTATTTCTGCCTTTAACTTCCCGGTGGCTGTTTGGTCGTGGAATTCCATGATTGCATGGGTGTGTGGCGATACCTGCATTTGGAAGCCCTCTGAGAAAACACCTTTGTGTGGCATTGCCTGTCAGCATATCGTAAATCAGGTATTCAAAAAGAATGGTGTGCCTGAAGGTGTAAGTTGTATTGTAAATGGCGATTACAAAATCGGGCAGCAGTTGGCAGCACATGAAAGTATTCCACTGGTATCGGCTACGGGTAGCACACGCATGGGTAAAGCCGTTGGTAAAACCGTTGCTGAGCGCTTAGGCCGTGCGTTGCTGGAGTTGGGTGGTAACAACGCCATCATTATTTCGGAACATGCCAATCTGGAAATGGCAATACGCGGAGCCGTGTTTGGTGCGGTGGGTACGGCTGGTCAGCGTTGCACGACTACGCGCAGGCTTATCATCCACGAAAGTGTTTATGAATCCGTAAAGGAAAAATTAAAACAAGCTTATAAACAATTAAGTATTGGCAATCCGCTCGATCAGAATAACCATGTGGGTCCTTTGATAGATACTTTGGCCGTAAAGGCTTACCGTAACGCGTTGCAACAGGTAAAAGCACAAGGCGGAAAATTTGTTGTAACCGGTGGTGTATTGAAAGGCAAAGGTTTTGAATCGGGCTGTTACGTGAAACCAGCCATAGCGGAAGTAAAGAATGAATTTGAAATTGTGCAACACGAAACATTTGCACCCATCCTGTACCTGATCAAATATAAAACACTGGATGAAGCCATTGCTTATCAGAACGGAGTGAAGCAAGGACTTTCCTCAGCCATCATGACAACCCGCATGCAAGAGATGGAAAAATTTCTCTCCCAGGCCGGCTCAGATTGTGGTATTGCAAATGTAAACATCGGCACTTCCGGGGCTGAGATTGGCGGAGCTTTTGGAGGCGAAAAAGAGACCGGTGGTGGGCGCGAATCAGGATCTGACTCCTGGAAAGCATATATGCGCAGACAAACCAATACCATTAATTTTGGAAACTCGTTACCGCTGGCACAAGGTATTAAGTTTGACGTGTAGTTCGGGTTGCAAAACCGTAGTATTCAGGTTATCTTTAAAATCTTACATTCATACTAATTATGGCTGAACCCAAGTACCGGATCGTAATGCTCATTGACGACAATGAGATCGACAACCTGATCAATCAAAAAATGATTGAAGCGGCAGCTATTACCCAACACATCTACACACACACAGGCGCAAAAAGTGCAATAGAGTTTTTACGCAACATCGAAAAGCTGGAAGTAGCCGATAAGGTATTGCCAGACCTGATTTTTCTGGATATTGATATGCCCCTGATGGATGGTTTTCAGTTTCTGGATGAGTTTGAAAAATTTGGAGCACTGGTTAAGAAGAAATGTAAGATTGTCATGCTTACGTCCTCTATTAATCCGCAGGACTTTAATAAATCAAAAAAGTACCTGAACGTAAAGCAATACGTAAATAAGCCGCTCTCGCACGAAAGCATAATGGGTATTAACGTTTAAGGGTTACTGATACCAAACCTCTACCACCCTATTCCATAATCCTCGCCATGATTGCTGGAACCGCCCCAGAAACTTCCATGTTCCCAATCAAAATAGATTGCATTTATCGGGCCGCTGGTGCGATCGTCAAATCGTAATCTATAACCCATTCCCTGAAGTTCTTTGCGCACATAAAAGGGGGTACTTTCATGTAACAAGATATTGCCATACTTAGGCTTGCGATCTTCACCACCCAACGAAAGCCACAGCTGATCGCTATTAATGTTCGGTGCTTCCGTTGATTCCTGTACCGTCATTCCAAACTCCACCACATTTAAAAAGAATTGCAACAAGTTCTGGTCTTGCGTATCGCCACCCTGCACCGCGAACGATAGAAAAGGTTTTCCATCTTTAAGCGCCATTGTTGGTGTTAAGGTTACCCGTGGTCTTTTGCCCGGCTCTACTACGTTAAAAGGATTCTCTTTCGGATCGGTAACAAAACTTTGCATGCGCTGACTCAAACCAATTCCGGTTTTACCCGCAATACATGCAGGGTTCCACCCACCACTTGGTGTAATGGAAACAACCCAACCTTCTTTATCAGCAGCTTCTACGGAAGTGGTGCCCAGAAAAACCTGGTTGAGATAATCTTCTGAAAGTGGTGAAGTGTACGTTGTGTTAGCAGCTTGCGACCATTGCTTTAAATAATCTTTATAGGGATTGGTTTTGCCTTCAAACGGATACGGATCGCCCGGGCCGGTTTTGGTATCGTTGCGTTCCCAGTTAATAGCCTTTACTCTTTCTTTGGCATACTCTTTCGAAAGCAAACCTTTAATGGGTTCTTCGGGTGCAAAATAAGGATCGCCATAATAAAAATCACGATCGGCAAAAGTCAGGTTCATTACCTGATAGAGTGTGTGAATATATTTAGCCGAATTAAAACCCATCGCTTTCAGATCAATATTCTCCAGCATGTTTAAGGCTTGCAATAACACAGGGCCTTGTGTCCATTGTTGCATTTTGTAAACCTCAATGCCTTTGTAGTTTACACTTAACGGTTCTTCGGTAATTACTTTCCAGTTGGCCAAATCTTTTTCAGTAATCAAGCCGCCTTGCTCTTGCGTACCGCGTGCAATTTCTTTTGCGATATCGCCTTTATAAAAACGATCGTACGCAGCATAGATAGCTTCCTTCCTCGATTTACCTTTCTTCAATGCCTGCTGTTCGGTGTCAACTAACTTTTGAAGTGTAGCCAGTAAATCTTTCTGCACAAAAATTTCACCAGCCACGGGCGCTTCGCGCTTTTCACCCAGGTGTGGAAGAAAAACAGCCTTTGAGTATGGCCATTGTTTTATGGTTTCTTTTGATCGTTCAAAACTATTGGCGGTCTGGGCTTCAATCGGGTAACCTTCTGCCAATTGCATTGCTGGTGTCAATACATCTTTCAAACTCATGGTTCCATATTCGGCCAGCATAACCATTAACCCGCCCGGTGTGCCGGGTGTTACAGCCGCTAAGGGGCCGTATTGTGGTGGATAGTTCATGCCTTTGCCTTTAAAGAAATCGGCAGTTGCCCCGGTAGGCGCCACGCCTAATGCATTGATGGCAATAACTTTTTTGGTTTTAGGATTGTAAATCAGGGCCTGTGTTTCACCACCCCAACTCAATACATCAAACATGGTACAGGTAGCGGCAAGCATAGCACAAGATGCATCTACCGCATTACCGCCTTTGCTGAAAATCATTGCTCCGGCTGTTGCTGCCAGGGGCTTTCCGGTAATGGCCATCCAGTGTTTACCATGCAACGGTGGTTTTTGGGTTGTTACCGGCAAGTTGTTAAACGACTGAGCCATGCTAAAGCAACTCATGGTAGTTGCCAGTGCGGTTAACAAAAGTTGTTTCAGTTTCATATCGGATAGGTTTAGGCCAGGTGGTTAATTCATGTAAATGATTACATTCGAAAGACTTTAAAGGTACAATAACCCAGCGCCAATAGAAAGCAGCTGTGGGCTGAAGGAGTAATTGTTCCACTAACGGAAAAATCTATGCATACCGAATTGATAACCCGGTTTTACTCAGCCTTTCAAAAGCAAGACTGGCAAACCATGAACAGTTGTTACCATCCCGAGGCAATATTTTACGATCCAGCTTTTCGCAACCTGAACAGTAAAGAAGTGCGGGCCATGTGGCACATGCTCTGTTTAAATGCCCGCGATTTTTCGCTCACCTTTACGAATGTGTCGGCCAATGAAAAAACGGGGCAATGCAGTTGGGAGGCTACGTATGTGTTCTCAAAAACGGGCCGTAAAGTTGTAAACCAGATTATGGCCGCTTTTGAGTTTAAAGAAGGGTTGATTGTAAAGCATACCGATACGTTCGACCTCTGGAAATGGAGCCGGCAGGCGTTGGGACCAAGTGGCATTTTACTTGGCTGGTCTTCTCTGGTTCAAAACAAAGTGAACGAGAATGCACGCAAGAGCCTGGCCCGGTTTATAGCCGAACACCCCGAATATCAATAGCTGAAAAAAGTGTCGGAATTTGCCCGATTTCGAGGATAATTCAAAAAAACCATTACCTTTGGTTAGTTAATGAGATAATTCCCACCTGAAGTAGTCAACTAATCGTGATCTTTATTGGCAGGCCTTATTGAGTTAGCAAGAACATTTATCACTTAATTTCAAAAACAAAAATGAACATTTATGTAGCCAACATTCCCTGGAAGGCATCCGAGGAACAATTGAAACAATTATTTGCTGA
>JBPXJU010000043.1:0-55160 GCA_051715445.1 Bacteroidota bacterium
TTACTTTCCGATACAAAACTTCGAAAAGATATTTGCTAATAAGTCCTCACTTGTAATCTGCCCGGTTATTTCACCAAGGTGATGCAACGATTGGCGGATATCCATGGCGAGAAAGTCGCCCGTGATGCCAGTATCTAAACCCTGCAGCACCCGTGTTAAAGCATCCTGAGTTTCGGTTAGCTTTTGGAAATGCCGAAGGTTGGTAACTAATACATCACCTTGTTTAACGGTGTTTACTTTAACCCGGTTGAGAATGGCTTCTTTTAAAGCATCCAGATTCTTTTGGCTGGATGCAGCGATCAGAACGAAATCCTGATTTTCAATTTTCTTTACAAGTTCAGGACTTGCTGCATCGACTTTATTGCCCACTTTAATATAGGGGATGCCCATTGCTTTTACTTCGGCCTCTTCCGCTGCAATTTCAGTTAAGGAAGTTGAGCTAAGATCAAATAAATATAAAATCAGGGCAGCCTTCTTCATGCTTTCGCGCGTACGCGAAACGCCAATGGCTTCTATGGTATCACTGGTATCGCGTAAGCCTGCTGTATCCATAAACCGGAATGCAATGCCATCCAGAATCATTTCGTCTTCAATTACATCGCGTGTGGTGCCGGGTATGTCCGATACAATGGCCCGCTCTTCATTTAGCAGTGCATTTAATAAGGTGGACTTGCCCGCGTTTGGTTTACCGGCAATTACTGTGGGGATTCCATTTTTGATTACGTTGCCTTGTTCGAATGAACTGATTAACCGCGCGAGGTAGTTTTGAATTTTCTGAATCAGATTTCTTAAATCACTGCGACCGGCAAACTCAACATCTTCTTCGCCAAAGTCAAGTTCAAGTTCTATCAGCGAAGCAAAATGAATTAACTCTTCGCGCAGGTGTTTAATCTCTTTTGAAAATCCACCGCGCATCTGGTTCAGCGCAGCTTGTCTTGCATTATCCGTTTCGGCATGAATCAGATCGGCAAGGGCTTCGGCCTGAGCCAGATCAAACCGGCCATTTAAAAATGCACGCCTGGTAAACTCGCCCGGTTCGGCTAAACGCACACCGTGCTGCAAAAATAGTTTTATGATTTCGCGAACAATAACCGGTGAACCATGGCAGGAAATTTCTACCGAGTTCTCTTTGGTGAAAGAGTTAGGCTCTTTAAACACCGTAACCAGAACTTCATCAATTGTTTTTTCTGTTCCAATCGTACCCAGGTGTGCGGTATGGGTAGGCTGGGTTTCCAGTTTTTTACCCGTAAACACCTTATCGGTAATTTTGATTGCATCTATTCCGGATAACCGGATTACGGCTAAAGCGCTTACACCTTGCGGAGTAGTTAATGCAATGATGGTGTCGTTCAGATGTTGCATTTCCGAAAGATATGCTTTTTGAGTCAGAAGCCTGAAGTCAATTCAGCACATCAATTATCCCTGACAATAAGTACGGGTATCTTCACCCGATGGCGCACGGTATCTACCGTTGTTCCGAAGATCAGATCTTTAAACCAGTTGTGCCCATGCGCACCCATCACCAGCAGGTCGGCATTAAACCGGGTTACAATTTCCGGGATTATCCGTTTAGGATTTCCGAATCCAATTTTCATTTCCACCTGATATCCTTGTGCGCGGAGTTGTAACAGGTAATTGTTGAGGGCTGCAGTATCTTCTCCCGATTCGTGGTCAGCAATCTGACTGCCATACCACATCGCACCAGCAGTTTCCACTACGTGTACTAACAGGTACTGTGCATCCTTTCCGCCTTGAGCGGTTGCACTGCGAATGGTAAGGGCATCTACCGAACTGAAGTCGATTGTAATGGCAATCTGTTTATACACCGTTGTGCCAAGGTTCACCAATGCGGTTGCATGGCCATGTGGTGTGCGGGCTTTCTTTTCTTTGCGCTTGCGGTCGAGCAGCGGCTTGAACGAGATATAGAGAAGCAACACTCCGGCAAAAACACAAACGGGTATTGCGGTTATCCAAACAATCCAGGCACTTTCACCAGCTTGCTCAACCCAGGCTGAGATTTCATTCATTACCAGTTTTACATTCAGCGAAACGATGATGATGGCAATTATCCAGGCACCAATTTTTACAATGGGTTTAATGGCAAACACACCCATCTTTTCTTTGTCGCTGGTAAAATGAATGAGGGGAATGATAGCAAACCCTAATTGAAGACTCAGCACCACCTGACTAAACACAAGCAGTTCGCCAGTGCGGCCCTCTCCATATAAAAGGATAACAATGTAGGCCGGTATGATGGCAATAAGTCGTGTGATGAGTCTGCGAAGCCAGGGTGCAATGCGCAGGTTCAGATAACCTTCCATTACAATCTGACCGGATAGGGTTCCGGTTATGGTTGAACTTTGTCCGGCAGCAATCAAAGCCACTCCAAACATGATGGAAGCCCATTCATTACCCAGCATGGGCGATAGAAACTTATAGGCATCCTGAATATCGGATACTTCGTACATACCTGCCCGGAAGAAGGTAGAGGCCGCCAGAATAAGAATGGCTGCATTCACAAAGAAGGCTGCATTCAGTGCAATAGTTGAATCGATCAGATTGTATTTAATCGCACTCCAGATTCCTTTTTCGCTGGTATCAATTCTTCGGGTTTGCACTAAAGAGGAGTGGAGGTAAAGATTATGCGGCATAACCGTAGCTCCTATAATCCCGATGGCAATGTATAAGGCTGTGTCGTTGGGTATAGATGGAATAAATCCTTTTACCAACTCACCCATATCGGGTTTGGCCCAGATCATTTCAAGCAAGAAGGCAATGCCTATAGTTCCTACCAGTGCGATTATAAGGGCTTCGATCTTGCGCATACCATAGCTCTGCAGAATCAGCAACAGCAACGTATCCAGAACCGTAAGCGATACTCCCCAGATCAGCGGCAAGCCAAACAAAAGCTGAAGGCCGATAGCCATACCCAGTACTTCGGCCAGATCGGTTGCTGCAATGGCAATCTCAGCCAAAACCCACAAACAAAAATTTACTACAGGATGATACGAACTGCGCGATGCTTGTGCCAGATCGAGTTGACGTACAATACCTAATCGCGCGCTAAGGGACTGTAATAATAGCGCCATCAGGTTCGACATGAGTAATACCCAGATCAGCGTGTAACCAAACTGACTACCACCGGCAATGTCAGTAGCCCAGTTGCCCGGATCCATGTAGCCTACACTCACCAAATAGGCAGGCCCCAAAAAAGCAAAAAGTTTTCGCCAGCCTTTGCGTTGTGTTACATCTACTGAAGCGTGAACTTCACTTAGTGATTTTCGTTGTTCATGATTTCCATTGCCACTCATATCAGCCAACTACTAAAATGTTTTGAGAAACAGCTTTTGAAATAAATACCCGGTGGTCGTCAATCAGAATCTCCATCGATTCATCGTAATCTTCTTTGCCGAGTACTTTAATTTTTACTCCGGGCCTGGCGCCAATTTTATCCAGGTACTTCAAAAGATTAGAATCAGAGTCTTTAACTGCTGCAATCTTACCCTGGTACCCAATAGCCAGTTGATCGACCGGAACTTGCGGTATTATTTTGATTTTACCTTTATGATCGGGTATCGGATCGCCATGCGGATCAACTTTAGGATACCCCAGAAATTCATCCAGCTTTTCAATCAGGCGCGGGGAGTTAATGTGTTCCAGTTGCTCAGCAACTTCGTGAACTTCATCCCACGCAAAACCGAGTTTATCCACCAGAAAAGTCTCCCAAAGCCGGTGCTTCCGGATTACCAGCAAGGCCTCACTTTTACCTTGTGCGGTAATGTTTACACCATAGTACTTTTCGTAGGTAATTACATCTTTGGCCGAAAGCTTTTTGATCATATCGGTTACCGAAGCCGCCTTGGTACTCATGGCTTCAGCCAGTTCGTTAGTAAGTACTGCTTTTGAGCCACCATCGGAAAGGTGATAGATGGCTTTGAGGTAGTTTTCTTCTGTAAGACTAAGCATCGCTTTCGTGAATGATCTCCACAAAAGTATATTTTTAGATAAGTCTAAAAAATAATTTAGATTAAAAATTTACGAATTTGTTCCAAAAATCGTGCTTCTTCAGCTTGCCAGGTAACATTTACGGGCTGTGTGGTGTAGAAACTACCTTCAAGTTTGGGCATAATCTGTTCGAGGTCGGGGTTCTCAAAGTCAACTATCACCGCTGCATCAAAGGGTGTGCAGATATCCACCCAGGGCGCATAAGGCTGTAGTAAAACCGGGAGCTGGCAGGCAAGGTATTCGTAGAGTTTGGTTGGAACCTTACCCTGAATATGGGGGGCAGGCGGGTAGCAGACAATACCAAAGTTTGCGGTGCGCAAGGCTTCCAGAATCTGACTATGAGGAACCAGATGGTCGCCCCCGGTAAGTTTTATAAATGAACATCCGGCTTCAGCCGATTTGATTTTTACCAAAGTTGCCGGAACGGCACAGTACCCGATTATCTCCAGTTCAACTTTCGGGTTGAGTTGATGTAGCTTTTGAGTAAGGCTTATGGCCTGAAAAACTCCGGTGCTTTCGGCCAGCGTTCCGGTAAACACCAGCTTGATTTTACCGGCCGATGACTGGCGCTTAAAGTTGGCCGGCACCACTGCTTTGTTCTCCAGCACCACACTTTTTGAGCGTACAAAAGGCAATTCATTTTGGTAACACATTTCGGCTAACAACACCCCATCAAACAGGGGAGTGAGCAGCATTTCTTTAAGCCGGACCCAGCCTGCCAGCAGGGGTCTTATTGGCCAGGCAAAAGCAGGGGTATAGAGGATATTCCGGGCGTAGTTTTCCTGAATATCGTACACAATTTTGGTCCCAAATAATATTCTGTTTATAACACTAACAATCAATAATTCATGGGTATTAACTATCAATAGTTCAGGTTTAACTTGAATACATTTTTTCAGAACAGCCAACGGTGCCATTAACCGGCCAAAGCTGATTCTTTTGAATGATTGTAATGGCATTCGGGTTATCGAATCATCGTGAATTTTAGTTCGTGAGGGGTAACCAATAATGCTTACTTCGTAGCCTTCAATCTTCGCCAGCGAAGCCGCAAGTTTTTCACTCATCCGGGTATCATCTACCGGTTTCAAAATTGAGGCAAGGACTATTCTTCGTTTTTTCATTTATTGCGGCCCGGTTTAAAATTAAGCATAAATGCAACTACAGGAATTGATTGAAAAGGCGTGGGCCAATCGTGAGTTATTGAAAACAACTGAAACCCAACAGGCAGTCCGCGAAGTGGTGTCGTTGTTAGATACAGGAAGAATAAGAGTGGCCGAACCAACTGAGGATAGTTGGAAAGTTAACGAGTGGGTAAAAAAGGCGGTTATTCTCTACTTCCCTATCCAGCAAATGGAAGTGATAGAGGTAGGGCCATTCGAGTTTCACGACAAAATAGCGTTGAAGAAGAACTACAAGGAACTTGGAGTAAGGGTGGTACCCCATGCCATAGCGCGCCACGGTTCGTTTGTGAGCAAGGGTGTAATTATGATGCCTTCATACATTAATATCGGGGCGTATGTGGACGAAGGTACCATGGTGGATACCTGGGCAACGGTTGGTAGCTGTGCACAGGTTGGTAAGAATGTTCACCTGAGTGGCGGTGTTGGATTGGGTGGCGTGCTGGAGCCGGTACAGGCAGCACCGGTAGTTATTGAAGACAATGTTTTTGTCGGATCGCGCTGCATTGTGGTGGAGGGTGTGCGGGTAGGGCGCGAAGCGGTTCTGGGGGCAAATGTAGTGTTAACAGCAAGCTCTAAGATAATAGATGTAACTGGTTCTGAACCTGTGGAATATAAGGGCTTTGTGCCACCTCGTTCGGTTGTCATTCCCGGAACCATCCCCAAAAAGTTTCCGGCTGGCGAATATCAGGTTCCATGTGCCCTGATCATTGGGAAACGTAAGGAAAGCACTGACAAAAAGACTTCACTAAATGATGCGCTGCGCGATAACAGTGTGTCGGTTTAAATGCGGTAAAAATCGCATGCGTAAAGTATTGATTTTAAACCTTCTGGTGTAGGGCCGGGTCTAATGGTTACCTGTTTTGGCATATATGGCATATGCTTTGTCATTAAACAGGTTAAAGATTAACTTTATAGCCATGAAACCGCTATTAAAAAGCGTAGTATTAATTCTGATTCTCAGCGCATTTACCATGCCTGACGATAGTGAATTTGTTACCCTTAAGAATACCAGTTTTGGTAAAGGCGAGGTACTTAGCTATCGGGTAAACTTTGGATTTTTTACTGTAGGTAGAGCCTCTACTGTAATTGACAATAAGGTGTTTATGATGAATGGCCGCCCCAGCTATAAGGTGGATGCTTTTGGCGAAACCTCCGGTATGGTGTCTTGGGTAACCAAGGTAAATGATCAGTGGGGTGCATACATCGATACCGCTGCGTTGGTCACCCATGTGTCGTATCGGAAGATACGCGAAGGCAATTATCGGAAAGACGAGTTGGTAACCTACGACCATGAGAAGAATCAGGCCGAGGTGAAGGTGCTGGATAAGAAAACCAATATGTATGGAAATCCTAAATACTACCAGACTCCGGAAAATGTGCGCGATATGGTGGCTGGATTTTTATACATGCGTGTGATCGATTTCAATAAGCACAAGAAGGGCGATACCGTTTCTATTTCTGGTTTTTTTGAAGATACCGCGTACAACCTTAAAATTATCTATGCCGGCAAAGACAAGGTAAACACCAAGCTGGGGAAAATACCCTGCCATAAACTTGTGCCCGTTATGCCCGATAACAAACTATTTGATGGCGAAAACTCGATAACCTGTTGGATTTCGGATGATGATAATCGCATACCCGTAAAGATTCAAGCCAAGATGTTTATTGGAAGCACAGGTATTGAGTTAGCCGGCATTAAAGGCTTGCGCAATCAATTACGAATTCTGCAATAAATCTTGTAGCCAGCCGATAGAAATGGCAGTTTTTACCCGGAGTTTGTTAATTTCGGGCATTACCTAAATTTAAATTTTATGTTGAAGGAATTCAAAGCTTTTGTCATGCGCGGCAATGTTGTTGATCTTGCCGTAGGTGTAATTATTGGTGGTGCTTTTGGGGCAATCGTTAATTCATTAGTGGCCGACATTATTACCCCAATTATTTTGCAACCTGCTCTTGCGGCTGCAGGCGCTTCAGATATTGCGGAATGGAAACCAGGAGGATTATTACTTGGTAAATTCATTGCCTCCATTATTTCCTTTATTGTAATTGCTTTCGTCCTTTTTCTGATCATTAAGGGAATGAATGCGGCAAAAAAGAAAGAAGCAGCTGCACCAGCCGCTCCCGCAGCACCTCCTGCCGATATTCAGTTGCTTACTGAAATCCGGGATTTGCTGAAGAAGTAATCCGTAATTTTAGTCCAGTAAAAAGAGTCGGTCTCAAAAGTGTATTACGTTGTCAGGTTGTCCTGAAAGCTATCGGGGACGAAACCTCTTTCAGCTTAGAAATAGCCTTCGACAAGCTCAGGCTGACATTAGAAATTTTAATTTTGAGACAGACTCTTTTTTTATTCCTGGTTCTGATTTTTTAGTTTCTGATAGCGCTTCTCCTGTGTTTGCCATTGAATCAAGCCAAAAGAGAGTAGTCCGAGAATAGACCAGATAACTGCTCCCGCTATAATCCGGGTAACCGAATGTTCATAATCGGTACGCGTAAAGTACCGGAACACTTCTACACCTGTGTAAACCGGTAGTGCAAACCAGAGGACGCCATGCTTAAATGCATACTTCCATTTACCCACCTTCCGTTTTTCTTCCCACCAGGTAATAAAACGTTTGTCTATTTCGGTCATTTCTTAAATCGGTCAGCAACAACAAGTTCTTTACTTCCGGCTTTATATTGATAAAAACCGCTGCCACTCTTTACGCCTTTATGCCCGGCCTGTACCATGTTAACCAGTAAGGGGCAAGGTGCATACTTTGGATTTCCGAACCCGTTGTATAGTACATGCAGAATGGAAAGGCAAACGTCTAATCCGATAAAGTCGGCTAATTGAAGTGGCCCCATCGGGTGAGCCATACCGAGTTTCATCACCGTATCTATTTCTTCTACACCCGCAACGCCTTCGTATAAAGTATAAATGGCTTCGTTGATCATGGGCATAAGAATGCGGTTGGCAACAAAACCGGGGTAGTCGTTTACTTCTACCGGTACTTTCTCCAGCTTGCGCGATAAGTCCATAATCTGGCTGGTTACAGCATCGCTGGTTCGATAGCCACGGATAACCTCTACTAACTTCATTACAGGCACCGGATTCATGAAGTGCATACCAATTACCAGATCCGGACTTTTAGTAACCGAGGCAATTTTGGTAATAGAGATAGAAGAAGTGTTTGATGCCAGAATAGTTCCGGGTTTGGTGCTCTCGTCAATCTCTTTAAAGATTTTGAGTTTCAGGTCAAGGTTTTCAGTTGCGGCTTCTACTACCAGATCGGCATCTTTTACGCCTTCTTTCAGAAAGGTGGTAGTGGTTAAATTAGCAAGTGTTTTTTTCTTTCCCTCTTCTGTAAGAATTCCTTTCTCAACCTGGCGCCCCAGATTTTTTTCGATGGTGGCCACGGCTTTTTTTAAAGCCTCTTCTGAAATGTCGATCAGGCTAACCGAATAGCCAAATTGGGCAAACACGTGAGCAATACCATTGCCCATTGTACCTGAACCGATTACCGCAATATTTTTCATTATAGATAAGTATATTTAACGTGAAGTTAGTGTAAAGATAATGGCTGTAACGCAAAGTACGCGAATCAAAAGTTTATCGACCCGGTATCTGGGGTTTTATAAGATGAGCGTACTTTTTGTCTTACTTATTGTACTGGTTTTCCTTGTTTGGGGTTCTTATATATCGTATCTAAAATCAGGGCGATGGTTTATGAACATTTACACCACAATTTATATTAGTGTAATTGCCTGGGGCTGGGTTAGAATTAACCGCAACGTACACCGCGTTGAGTTTGATGACGACTTCCTGTACGTAATCCTTAAAGGACAGGATCTTATTATTCCATTAGAGAACATTAAAGAAGTTGACATTAAAACACTTGGTGGAGTTTATGAAGTGGAGTTGTTTCAGGCTGAGCAGTTGGGTAAAAAATTTTACTTCAAGCCATCCTTACTTTATCCTTTCAATTTTAAAAAGAAGGACGCACTGGTAGATGTACTTCGCAGAAATATAAACCGGGCGTATCATAAGAAACAGGTTTGGCAACCGAATGCGTTGCATAGTTGATACTACCGTTAGATCTACAACTTTTCAACCGTAACCTCCTTCGCCAAACCCATCGCGTTAAAGCGTAACACCAGTTGTTGATTTTCTACTACTGAATCTGAGCATGCCTTGCCGGGATTAACATCATAGTAATAAAACTTCTGGTTGCGTTTGTAAAGCTCGTTGCGGTCGGGGCGGCCCAATAATTCGATAATATCTTTTTCCGACAGGCCTTTCAGTTCTTCCAATTGATTAATCAAATCCGAAAGGTTTTGTTCGCGAACACGGGCGCATCCATTTTTATCATCTCTCCACAGCTCCAGGTTAAGAGGCGCCAGATCAGGCATTGGCTTACCACACGAAATCACCACCACACTAAGAAGTAACCACTTTTTCATTTCTATCAGATAAGGAGAAAAACCAAAATGCAGATACCAACCCATACGCTGCAGTCACTGCATAAATATAAACCGGTAACTGTGCTGCATAAGTCAGTGCAACCGCAATCACGGTAAACAAAATTATTCTAAGCCATTCGGCAACGCGCACCCATAGCTTTTGTTCAAATAACACTCCACAGTTTACAACCCATACAGAAATTAAGGTGGCCACAATGGCTTTCTCACCCATGCTGTAATTTTTCTGTGTGTATAAAAAGAAAGCTGTAACGGCCAGACAAATCAGGTATTGAAATAACACGTAATAATTTAATTGCACCGGGTAGGAGGGATCATACTTTTTATAATCTTTTTGTATTTCCGGTGCGGCTCTATATCCACCCAATGATTCCGGCAGCCAGCCGGGTTTCTTAAAGAGGTATTTTAACCTATCGCTCCAGGAAGGTATCATCTTTAACTCTTTCGCCATATCCGCATAGTGACTAAAGTTTGCCCACACGGCATTCAAACTGTTAAGGGGCTTTGTAATTCCATACGTTGGCCGCTCTTCTTCCGCCTGAAATGTGCCGAACATTTTATCCCAGATAATCAATGAACCGGCATGGTTCTTATCAATGTATTTGGGGTTGCGCCCATGATGCACACGATGATGCGAAGGCGTATTGAAAATATATTCAAACCACCCCATCTTGTTAATGGTTTCGGTGTGTATCCAGAATTGATACAACGTGTTCAGGGCCGAGATCAGTGCAAAGTGCAGGGTATCAAATCCCAAAAGGGCAATGGGCAAACTAAATCCAAATGTCCAGATAACCTGAAAGCTACTTTGTCGCAGTGCTACTGATAAATTGTACTCCTCACTTTGATGATGCACCACATGGCCACCCCAAAATAAATTTATTTCGTGGCTCATGCGATGCGCCCAGTAATAGGCCAGATCCACCAACAGAAAAAGCACCAACCAATAAACCCAATTCTTATTTTCCCAGGTAAAAAATGCGAGATTGTTATACAACAATTCGTATACGCCAATCGCGAACACGCGCATAAACAACCCGGATAGTTGTGAAGTTATACCACAACTGAGGTTGGCAATGGCATCGGGCATGCGGTACAATTTTTTGTGCGAAAGCCGTTCTACTACCAGTTCAATTCCAATCAGGATGAAAAATATAGGAATGGATAAAACGATCGGGTTGAGATTCACGCGGAAACGTTAGTTTTGCGATCAAATTTAAGCAGATGACATTAAAGATTTTAAAGGGGGTGTGGTTCTTTTCGGTGTTGGGCCTGTTGGGTATGTTTTTTTATGTGTATGCTGGTCTGCCTGAGTTGGTTACCCTGTGGGATACGCCCGATCCGATAACTATTTCCCGGAACGGTCTTTTCTATACACTTATTCTTACGGTGGCCTTGTTGAATGCCACGGTTTACCTGGTGCGCCAGCTACTAGGAAGCCCGGGTTTTGTGGCGTGGTTTTATGGGATGATGGCCACCATTAACTTGTTTATAATAGCCGTGCTGGGTTTTATTCATGTTTTTAATGGGGGCGATCGGTACGATTATACCCGCATGGCTCCGGCTATTTACGGAAGTCTGATTCTGGCAGGCGCGTGGCTGATCAGTTGGCCATTGATTAAAATCTTTCAAAAATTTTCAACCAAATAATCGGTTATAAATCTCAGTTTCCAATTACTGAAAATCAGAATCTTACCACTTAGTAATTAATGTAGTTTTATAAGCATACCGCTACGGCCTGCACTTGAAGTAATTCTATTTTTACTGTTACTTAGAACGGATTTGAAATCAGATTAATTTTTTAAATCACTTTTCAAATCGGTGTGTAGAGTCAGAATTGACATTTCCCAATAGAGATTCTGATCAATTTTTTAATCTTTGCGCGACTTTAAAAAGGAGGTTTTACATCATGGCAAAAGAAATGGAGTACAACGAATCCAGTATTCGTTCGCTTGACTGGCGCGAGCACATCCGGCTGCGGCCCGGTATGTACATCGGTAAGTTGGGCGATGGTTCTGCTAAGGACGATGGTATTTATGTGTTGGTGAAAGAGGTAATTGATAACTCAATCGATGAACACATGATGGGATATGGTAAGGTGATTGACGTTACCATAACCGAACAGAAAGTTACCGTGCGCGATTATGGCCGTGGCATTCCTTTGGGTAAAGTGGTGGATGTGGTTTCCAAAATCAACACTGGTGCCAAGTACGATTCGGGTGCATTTCAAAAATCGGTAGGTTTAAACGGTGTGGGTACCAAAGCAGTAAATGCACTGTCTAATTATTTTAAAGTGCAGGCTTTTCGCGATGGTAAAACCAAAGTGGCTGAGTTTAAGAAAGGTGTACTGACTACCGATGCCAAAGAAACCAAAACCAACGACAAGAACGGTACCTATGTAGAGTTTGAACCGGATAACACCATGTTCAAACATTATCACTTCATTCCGGAGTATCTGGATGATTTGATGTGGAATTATGCCTTCCTCAATGCCGGGCTCACCATCAATTATAATGGCCGTAAGTTTTATTCGAAAGATGGCTTGCTCGATTTACTAAAACAGAAGTCGGATGCAGAAGATATTCGCTATCCCATCATTCACTTTAAAGGCGATGACATTGAAGTGGCGCTTACGCACGGCAGCCAATATGGCGAAGAATACTACTCGTTTGTAAACGGCCAGAATACTACACAGGGTGGTACACACTTAGCCGCTTTTCGCGAGGGTGTAGTGCGCGGGGTGCGCGATTTTTATAAGAAAGATTTTGACGCATCCGATATCCGGGCCAGCATTATTGCGGCTATTGCCGTACGCGTGCAAGAGCCTGTGTTCGAATCGCAAACTAAAACCAAACTGGGTTCGCTTAACATGGCACCCGATGGTGCTACGGTAAAAAATTATGTAGGCGATTTTGTAGCGAAAGAACTGGAGATCTACCTGCACAAGAATCCGGCAGCGGCCGATGCATTACTAAAACGTATTCTGCAATCGGAACGCGAGCGTAAAGAAATTGCCGGTATTAAAAAACTGGCAAACGAACGTGCCAAGAAAGCTAACCTGCACAATAAAAAACTACGCGACTGCCGGTTTCATTTTGATGATGAAAAGGGTGAGAAGGGCGCGGAGTCGATGATCTTTATTACGGAAGGAGATTCGGCTTCTGGTTCTATAACCAAATCGCGCAATGTAGAAACACAAGCGGTGTTCAGTTTGCGCGGAAAGCCATTGAACAGTTTCGGCCTTACCAAAAAAGTGGTTTACGAAAACGAAGAGTTCAACCTGTTACAGCACGCATTGAATATTGAAGACGGTTTGGATGGCCTGCGATACAACAAAGTGATTGTAGCCACCGATGCCGATGTGGACGGCATGCACATTCGCTTGTTGCTGATGACCTTCTTCCTGCAATTTTTCCCCGACCTGGTAAAAGCCGGGCATGTGTATATTCTGGAAACTCCGTTGTTCCGGGTTCGCAACAAGAAAGAAACCATCTATTGTTATAGCGAAGAAGAGAAGCAAGCCGCTGTAGCTAAATTGGGAGGTAAACCAGAGATTACGCGCTTCAAGGGATTAGGTGAGATTTCGCCCGATGAATTCGGAACGTTTATAGGAGATGATATTCGCCTGCAGCCGGTTAACATCGATAAGGAGAAGCACCTTCAAAAAACCCTTGAGTTCTATATGGGTAAAAACACACCCGACAGACAAGAGTTCATTATCGAAAATCTGCGCATTGAGTTAGATGCCGTAGAGGCAAAGGCTGAGTTGGTGGAGAGTGATGGGGAATAGTAGTCTATAGTATTGAGTAAGTAGTAATTAAGTATTCAGGAAGTGGTAATCAATAAGAAGTAAATGGTAATCGGTAAGCAGTCAGCAATAATCAGTAGTCCGGTATTACTTGTTAAGACTGCATAAATGAGTAACCAGAAACAAGCGACCCGCAACAAGACCTAAGCAATGAGTAAGAAAAAAGGAAAGATTGTTAAAGACGAAAATGGCGAGTCCATACACGAACTGGAGTCGCTGGATGGTTTATACCAAAACTGGTTTTTGGATTATGCTTCGTATGTAATTCTGGAGCGGGCTGTGCCGCGTATTGAAGATGGCTTAAAGCCGGTGCAGCGCAGAATCATGCACTCGCTGAAAGAAATGGACGATGGCCGCTTCAACAAGGTGGCCAACGTAATAGGTAGCACCATGCAATACCATCCGCATGGCGATGCTGCTATTGGCGAAGCTATTGTAAACATCGGGCAAAAAGATTTATTGTTAGATACACAAGGTAACTGGGGCGATGTGCGCACTGGCGATAGCGCGGCCGCACCACGTTACATCGAAGCACGCCTATCAAAGTTTGCACTCGATGTGGTTTACAATGCACAAACCACCGAATGGCAACTAAGTTATGATGGTCGCAAGAAAGAACCGGTTACACTACCTGTAAAATTTCCGTTGTTGCTGGCGCAAGGGGTTGAAGGTATTGCGGTTGGGTTATCAACCAAAATTCTTCCACACAACTTTGTGGAGCTGATCAAGGCCTCGATTGATGTATTGAAGGGTAAGAACCCCAAAATTTTTCCCGACTTTTTAACGGGTGGCATAGCCGATTTTTCAGAATACGATCAGGGCTATCGGGGTGGTAAGATTAAAGTGCGGGCTAAAATTGAAATCGTAGATAAGAAGACCTTAGCCATTAAAGAGATTCCGTTTAGCACAACTACCAGTTCGCTGATGGATTCGATTGTGAAGGCGAGCGAGAAGGGTAAGATCAAAGTAAAACAGGTGGTGGATAACACTGCCAAAGACGTTGAAATTTTAGTGCATCTGCAATCCGGAATTTCTCCGGAAGTGGCCATCGATGCCTTGTATGCCTTTACCGATTGCGAGATTTCAATTTCGCCTAATGCCTGCGTGATTGTGGAAGACAAACCGCAGTTTATGAAGGTGAATGAAATTCTGAAATACAACACCGAACAAACCGTTCAGTTGTTGAAGCAGGAGTTGCAGATAAAGAAGAACGAATTGATGGAGAAGATCCTGTTCTCTTCGTTAGAAAAAATCTTCATCGAGAAACGCATTTACCGCGATATTGAAAATTGCGAAACGTTTGAAGAAGTAATCACCACAACCGACAAAGGACTTAAACCCTATAAGAAACAATTCTACCGCGAGATTACCCGCGATGATATTTTAAGGCTGCTGGAAATCCGCATTAAGCGTATTTCCAAATACGATTCGTTTAAGGCCGATGAGTTGCTGAAGGATTTGGAGAATGAATTAAAGCAAACCCTGCATCATCTCAAACATCTTACCGAATACGCCATTGCCTATTATCAAAATCTGTTGGATAAGTATGGCAAAGGTCGCGAACGCAAAACGGAGATCAAGAGTTTCCAGTCAGTAACTGCAACCGAAGTAATTGCCAACAACCAGAAATTGTATGTAAACCGCGAAGATGGTTTTGTGGGGTGGGGCTTACGCAAAGATGAATTTATTGCCGATTGTTCCGAGTTGGACGATATCATTGTTATCCGTAAAGATGGTAAGGCGCTGGTAAGCCGCATTGGTGAGCGCAAGTTTATGGGTAAAGATATTTTACACATTGGGGTGTGGAAGAAGGGCGATGAGCGCATGGTGTACAACCTGATTTACAGCGATGGTAAAAGCGGCACCACTTTCGCCAAGCGTTTTGCCATGCCGGCCATTATCCGCGATAAGGAATATAGCCTGGATCAGGGCAACCCGAACAGCAAGGTGCATTACCTGAGTGCAAACCCCAACGGTGAAGCTGAAGTGGTGGAAGTGAAACTGAGCCAGAGCAGCACCGCCCGTAAAAAGATTTTCGAGTTTGATTTCTCTGAATTGGAGATTAAAGGCCGTGGGGCGCGTGGAAATACCATTACAAAATACCCGGTGCGCAAAGTAGATTTTAAAGAAGCGAAAGGCTCTACCTTAAGCGGATTGAAGTTGTGGTTCGATCAGGCCAGTGGCCGGTTGAACAAGGACGAACGCGGCAAGTACGTGAACAAATTTGATGGCGATGACCAGATAATAGCCATTACCACCGGTGGTAATTATAAGATCACCAACTTTGATTTAACCAACCGGTACGAGCCGGAGAAAACTATTTTGGTGGAGAAGTTCAATCCGAAGAAAGTAATCTCGGCAGTGTATTGGGATGGTGAAAGCAAGCAACATTTTGTAAAACGTTTCCTGATTGAAACCAATACCAACGATAAGGAGTTCAATTTTATTAGCGAAGGCATTGGTTCGAGGCTGGAGTTTGTAACCACCAGCGAAACACCCGAAGTGGAGATTGAGTTAATAAAGGGTAAAGGCAAAGAAAAAGAAACCGAAACGATAAACCTGGAAGATCTGATTGATGTAAAGGGTTGGAAATCGGTAGGCAATAGGCTTTCGCAATATAAAGTAACCAAGGTACGACCGCTGGAAGAACCTGAAGACAGCGGGGCAGAAGAGGATGATGACGAAGCTGCAAAGGCGACCGGTACCGGAAAGGGTGGCGAGTCGCCAAAAAAAAAATCAGGCAACGATTCCTCCTTCGTTGAAACTTCGGAGGACAGGGAAACAGAAGGAGAGCCCATTGTTGAAGACGATGGGCAAACAGCCCTCTTTGGCGAAAGCAAAGAAAAGCAAGGCCCCCTCATCAACGGCCAGCCGCCCAAAGCCAAAAGCAAGCCCAAAGAAGCAAAGCAAACTGACCTCTTCGGGGAAGAAAAAAAAGAAGTGAAGCACCGTGAGGAGGAGAGTGGTAAAACCTTTACTCCTGGGGATTCGATAGAGTTGGATTTATGAGGGATTGAACTTGAATTTTAAAAGTAGTATTTTTAAAGTATGAGCGATTTCAAATCATTGTTGACCTTTAAGATTGAAAAGGATGGTGCTGAGTTTCATGCCTGGTGCCCTGAACTGGTAGGTTGCCATACGCATGGTGAAACAGTGGGTAAAGCATTAGACAACCTGAAGGATGCGGTTCAACTTTATCTGGAAACTATGATGGAGGAAGAGATAGCTAAACTTTCTGCTGAAATGCTGGATGAAGCCTAAAGAGTTAATCAAGCTTTTAGAAAAAGAAGGATTTGTCTTTGTTCGACAATCTGGTAGTCATGCAATTTTTCGTAAACCCGGTTTCAAATTAATTGTTGTCCCAATTCATAGTCGCGATGTACCGACAGGAACGCTGCGTTCGATCCTAAAGGATGCAGGATTAGCTTGATTAAATAGGAATAATTAAAGCAATGGGATTCATAGTTAATATTATCTTATCCGCCTTGGCGTTGTTTAACTCTTTATTTCTTATTTCATTTTTAGCATTCTCACTATTTGGGGTCGAGGCATGGATAGATTGGCCATCTGCTGGAATTTTCTTTGCTTACTCAACGGTATTCTTGATACCAAATACACTAGAGATTATGAGCAAGGAATATCGCACTGGAAATAACATTAAGCATTCATTGAATAATTTGCTATTAGGTTGTTTCAATTTATTAATCCTTATGTTCCTCCACTGGATATTGAGCAGCGATACAAATCTTGTTGCTGGTGCTTGGTGTCTTACGTTATGTATAGGAGTTTCTTTTAAACTAAAGTTATCGCCACCTTTGAAAAAGTAATGCCAATAGGCTTCAACGAGAATGAAATAATCGTCTTCTATTGGTAAAAATTCTTAATACCCACTTTCCACGCCAGTACCCAGATCCCATCGCTTTAACAGACCTGCCCATAATTATGGCTTTATGCTGCTTACTTTTCATCCATCCATCAACTGGAGAATCTCCCCAAGCAATGCCCTCGGAACCACCGCGCTTGAACCTCCACCTGAAGTTGGTGTTATGAACACCTCTATACGGCATGAAGAATGCCCAACTCTGAGCAGATTTCTCCAACTTCTTATCAACCGGAAGCTCTGATAATCCGCGCAAAATTCTTTCCTTATTGATTTTGTCGTAAACCTCTTGTTTGGATTGACCTAAACAATTGAGATTTAATGTGAACATGTAGATGTAATCACCAGTCGACTAAAGATATGTAGAATTAGAACCATGAACCTTGGTTTGTATTAATCCAATTTGATGGTATGTGTGAAAAAGTATCCTACTGATATATTCAGTATTTTATTTCAATACCTTCTGATTCTTCATCAGTAATGCGTAAGATGTCACTTTCTGGCTTATCCTGAATCTTACAATGAATTAATCGCTTCTTAGAATCAATTTTTAGTATATAACTAATTGAAAAGTTGGGCTCGTGATTGTTTACTAAGATTAAAGTATCGTCCAGAATAGAAGTATCAGGAGGTGGTGTATTGCGCAAAGGGTAGGTCGAAATTTTTATTCTTTTCTTTGCTGGAAATGAATTGTCAATTTGATTAAATGAAAACAAAACAACTATGTTATCTTTTTGATAATAAAACTGCCTTGGAGTAAACCAACCGTTTATTTTGATCACACGTGGATCATTTCTAAGATAGAGTAGTCTTTCCGTATTCATATTTTTAAAATATTCTATAAAGTTGGATGCCATTTTTGATTAAAAAAAATGGAACGCCACTCTCAAAAGAATTAGAAAAATTAGATTTAAGCGGAAAGGCTTCGTGTTGCGGTATAACACATTGAGAATGAACCTCATTTCAAACTTTCGGATTTCGAATATTTCGGAAAATAATTAATAAATTTTTCTCTGCACTTTACTCCGTGATTAGGTATAATATTAAGTTTATGAAAGCTCCGCCCTTGTTGGAGTTCTTCTCCAACAAGGCAAATCACTCACTCGATTACTTCACCATCGGAAACAATTCTCTTAGTTTAAGATTTCTTAACCAAAGTCCGCCCCACATCAAAATACCCAGGTAACCTGTAAACAGAATATGGGTAAACAACGGATTGTCTAACCGTACATGTGTGGCCATTGCACCACCAAAATATCCGGTAAGTAATATTGCACCCAAAATGGTTGTACGTGGAAAGATGTATAATAGCGTAGAGATAAACCCGAGGCTACCAAGCGTGGTAAGGTGTTTCTCGTTAAACCCGAGTGCCAGCGTGCCTTCAATCACTTCAGTTGGTCTAATAAATTTCATAATGCTGTCCATTAACATGAACAGAATAACAATTCCGCTCATCACGTATGATGTCCAGCGGGCAGCTTTTGAGGGTTGGTTTTCCATGTGTATGATAGTTAGAGATGTTATAATTTGATGCTACAAACATAACGCAGGCCTTTGGAGTGATGGCCTTGCAATTGCGTCATTCTTTGGGGTTGATTATGCCAATACCGGATCAATCTTAATATCGAGTATCTGCTTGTGGATTGGATGCTCAAACACCAATCGCCATGCCTGCAAAGCAATAGCATTTGGTTTATAGTAGGTTTCAGAACCGTAAAGTACATCGCCCACTATAGGGCACCCCGTGCTGGCCAATTGTGCACGTATCTGGTGGTACTTGCCGGTGTGCAGTTCAAGATCCCACAAGAATTTATGATCAGGCAATTCGGTTATGCTATAATCCAGAATTGCTTTTTCAGCAAACTCGATCTGATGGTTATATAAAACTGCTTTCTTCTTTTCCTTGCGATGCCAGTGCTCTAATCGGCCCAGTCGTTGACTGGGAGCCTGAGTTGTGATAGCCTTATAAAATTTTTTTACGGTACGTTCAGCAAATTGCTCACTCAGATTTTTCAGTACTTCCCGTTTTTTGGTAAATAGTACAATGCCGCTTACGGCCCGATCGAGCCGGTGAATATGTTGCGCATACGGTGCTGTTTGCCCGGTTGTGTGTTGCAGGTATTTTTTTACTTCCTGCAGTAAACTGGGATTTTGGTTGCGATCGGGTTCAACCATTAAACCTGCTGGTTTGTGTATCACAAGCAGGTGCTCGTCTTCAAATAAAATACGATCGGAGATGTTACGCATTTGTGGCGCAAGATACGGAACCGGAAATTCTAAACTGCATTTAACGGGTGTTTGTAAAACTTACCGGAGTAAATGGCGATAGGTCTGCCTGTTGTTGGTTCTTACCATACTTTTTACCTGCTTTGTAAAATGAAAAAGAAACTGATAGTTCTGATATTTAGCATTTGGTCTGCAGGTGCAATTGCGCAAGAGATAACAGTAAAAGGCGATGTAGTGGATGCCGTGCGGGGGAAAAAACTGAAATCGAAAGTTGTTTATAAGAGTTATCCAACGGGTGGTATTTCGGGTACCATGAATGACAGCACGTTTTCGTTTTCAATTTTCGGATCGAGTAAGTACCAGGTAACTGCCGAAGCTGAAGGTTATATTCCGCGCACGGTAATTGTCGATCCGAAAGAAGCCAGCTCAAATATTATTATCCGTAACATTGAACTCACTTCCACCGGTGGAACCATTGTATTAAGTCATTTGATTTTTGCGCAAGGTAAAGCAGTCATTGATCCTAAATCTTTTTCGGAATTGGATGAAGTTGTTGCCATGCTGAAAGAAAACCCTAAAATGGAAATTCAGTTGGAAGGTCATACCGATAACCGTGGAAACGCGGAGGCCAACCTGAAACTTTCACAATCGCGGGTAGATGCTGTAAAGAAATATATGGTATCGAAAGGAGTAGGGAAGGATAGGATTAAGACCAAAGCTTTTGGTGGTTCGAAGGCAATTGCTACCGAAGATACCGAGGAAGCCCGCGCAAAAAACAGAAGGGTAGAAATGCGGGTGTTGAGAGACTAAATTAATTTCGGATTTAAAATTTCGGATTGACTTCAAAAAAAAATGGTTTGTGGAAACACAAACCATTTTAATTAAAACAGGGTGTAAAGATTTATTTCTTCACTTCTCCTAACTTATTGTTAAGCGATTCGCCTCCGGTTTTAAGTTTACCGTTTACATCCAACTCAATAATTTCATAACCAAACTTTTGAAGACCCGGTAATATTTTAGCCTTATCGCCTACAACCAGCACGTTAATGGATTCTGGTTTAATCCATTTTTTGGCGGTAGCATCAATATCGGCTTTGGTAATCTTAGCCAGAATCTTGTTCTGCTCGTCCACATAGTTAGCCGGCAGATCGTACTCCAGAATGCGTCCAATAAATCCGGCCTTTTGAAAACCAGTTTCATACAACAAGGCATCGCGCTGCCCCAAAGCACTCTTCATAAACTTGATTTCTTCTTCGGTAACGCCTTTGGTTGCGTAGTTTTTCAACTCTTTCATAACTTCTGTCAGGGCACTGTCGGTTGCATTGGCGCGAATGCCCGAGCTGAATGCAAATGCACCACTGTACTTGTCGCCAGAGAATCCAGAGCGTGCACCATAAGTCCAGCCCTTGTCTTCGCGCAGGTTAAGGTTAATCCGACTGTTGAAAGCGCCACCCAGCGGCCAGTTGGTAAGTATAGCCTTATAGTATTCGCCTGTAGCATCATATTTCAATCCGGTAACGGTGCCCACGCGGAATTCTGTTTGTGCAGCTTTGGGTACATCTACCAGGTAAATTCTGGTTTTGTCAACCGAAGGCACGGCCGGTACGGCAGGGAGTTTTACTTCTTTGTTTGGAAGTTTTTTAAGGAAGGCAAGTTTACCTAAGATTTCACTTTCACTCACATCGCCCACAACTACTAACCGGGCATCTTTGGAGGTGATGAAATTGGCATAATAATTTTCAACATCCTTGAGGGTAAGATTTTTTACGGTGTACTCGGTACCCGCTTCGCTCAAGCCAAGAATAGTTGCACCATAATTCATTTTTGCAAACACATCGCTGGCAATAAAGGCTGGCTGCGATTTACTCTGTTTAAATCCTTCTATGGATTGTTTTTGAATACGACTGAATGCTTCCGGTGTAAACTTTGGATTGAGTAACCGCTCTTCGAGTAAACTAAGTGTTTTATCTAAATTTTTCTTCAGCGTTTGTACACGGAAGGTGATGCCATCAAATCCACTGCTTACCGAAACTGAGCTTCCGATTTTCTGAAGTTCGGCCTGCATTTGTTCACCGGTGTAGTTCCTGGTGTCTTCATTCATCATAGCGCCAAACATGCGCGCCAATCCTATTTTAGAAGTGTCGTTGGCTTGCAGAATATGTCCGCCCGGAATAGTTAACGAAAGTGTAACAATTGGCAACTCGGTAGTTTGTGTACCGATAGCTTTAATTCCGTTATCCAGATTCTTTTTCCAGAAGGATGGAACTTTCACAACCGGATTTGGTCCGTTGCCCGGCATTTTACTTCTGTCGAAGTTGTCTTTAGGTTTATTATAGGTAAGGCCTGCATAACCATAGTCAGGGGCCTTGTAGTTCGATTGATCTACTTTGTAATTTTCAGCCGCTACTACATTGGCTTCTTGTCCTTTCGGTACAACACTTAGTATTACAGCAGGCTTTCCTTTCACATACTTTTCATAAACACGCAAAACATCCTGCTTCGTTACTTTATTATAGCGCGCCAACTCTTTGCCAATCTGATTAGGATTGCCGGCAAAGGTTTGAAAATAGGCAAGCTGCGATACTTTACCCGCAACACTTTGTAATCCATTTATATATTGAGATTCGAACGAGCCTTTAAATTTCTCGATGTCTTCATCCGTGACACCACGGGTTTCAAAAGCTTTAATGGCTTCATCAATTAATTTTTTGGAATCAGCCAATGACGTGCCGGGTGCAGGAATTAAACTAAACCGGAATGTTCCGGCTAATTCGCTATTGGTGCTGAATGCACTGGCATTTAATGCCTTCTGCGTCTTTACAATCTCCTGATAGAATACTGAGTTTTTTCCTTGCCCGATGATTTCAGCTAATGCATCTAAAGCAGGTTCATCCTCATGAAACGCAGGAATGGTTGGATATGTAAAAAGTAACTGTGGCAGACGCGCATAGTTGTCAACCAACGTAGCATACCGATCGCCAGTTAAAACCGGAGCGGGTAAATTCATGTTTTTAACTTCTGGTCCTTTCGGGATTGAACCAAAATATTTTTCTACCAGTTTTACTACATCGGCTGGCTTAACATCGCCACCAATTGTAAGTGTGGCATTGTTAGGACCGTACCAACGCAGGAAAAAGTTTTTCAGATCGTTTACGTTTACACGATTCAGGTCTTCAATGTAACCAATGGTTAACCACGAGTAGGGGTGACCATACGGATACAGATTTTTGTTGATGGTTTCCTGAACTAATCCATAAGGACGATTATCGTAATTCTGGCCCCGCTCGTTCTTAACGGTTTCACGTTGTATTTCAAATTTCTTTTGTGTTACCGCATCCAGTAAAAAACCCATCCGATCGGCTTCTAACCAGATCATTTTCTCCAATTGGTTGCTGGGCACTGTTTCAAAATAATTGGTGCGGTCGGTGTTGGTGGTTCCGTTTAATGTTCCACCGGCCTCAGTTACGATTTTAAAGTGTTGTTCATCGCCCACGTTATCACTTCCCTGAAACATCATGTGTTCAAAGAAGTGTGCAAAGCCCGACTTACCAATTTCTTCGCGAGCTGAACCTACATGGTAAGTAACATCAACGTGCACCACAGGGTCACTGTGGTCTTCATGAATAATCAGTGTTAACCCGTTTGGTAACACATACTTTTCATACGGGATAACCAGTTCGCTACCCTTTTGAGTAACTTTTTCAATCAATTTGGTTTGTGCCTGGGCCACGGTACCAATCGCGACAAGCAATACCCATAACATTTTTTTCATAGTGATTGTAATTAATTTAGTTTGATTAACGCATAAAGATGAACAGGCAATGGCCTCGCATTGCCCGGTTTAGCGTTCAGGTTTGTAAAATTACAAGGATGTGGCACCTCTGCAAATCGATTTTCAGACTCTCCTGGAAAAAATTAACGGGTAAGTTCAGGAGCTTCAATCTTAATGTTTGAATCGGCAATCTCAATCATTTTATGATGGGCCAATCTTCTAAAGCTATCGGCACTGGGGCGTTTAATACGGTCTTTTGTTTCAGGATTGCATGCATATAATCCGAATTTCATAGACGGGCCAAGGTTCCACTCAAAGTTATCCCACGTACTCCACCAGAAATATCCTTTTATGTCAATGCCTGCTTGCAACGATTCATGCAGAATGCGGGCATAATCACCAATAGCCTTTTGCCTTAATTCATCGGTTGAATCAGCCACGCCACTTTCGGTAATGATGATTGGCTTTTTGTATTTATCCCAATAGCGTTTAATACAGGCCCGCAATCCTTCCGGATGATATTCCCACATATCATCATGCGGCTTGCCTAACTTTTTTATTTTCTCCGGACTGTTGAGATACGTTATCGGCATGGGGTCGTGCGATACCCGTGCATAATAGCTCATCCCGAAAAAATCTACCTGTTCAAAGTGGCTGGGTACCCAATCCATAAACCACCAATCGCTTAAGCGTTCCGGAAACCAACCCAGAATATTTTCGGAAGTAAATAGAATGGCGTTATGCGAAATGCCAACAGGTTGCGATGGGAATTTTTGTTTGATGTAGGCATACATCTGATTATGAGCTAACCCCATGTTTTTTACCACCATAGCGGCCCGTGTGGGATTGTTTTTAAAGGGCGGAAAGTAACCTGTAATCCAGCCGTTGCTGGCATATACGTTTGGTTCATTAAAAGTATTCCACAACGTAACATCCTCTCCAAAGTGATCAACCACTTTTTTGGCAAAGTCAACCCAAAGCGCAATGTTTTCACTTTGTTCCCAACCCCCTTTTTCTGCAAACCACCTGGGATTGGTAAAGTGATGTAACACCATCATAATCTTTACACCCCGATTGCGCAGGTTGGCTATAAATTGTTTGTATTCGAAAAGTGTTTGCGGATCAAAGGTTGCCCATGGAGCCCGTTGCAATTTGCTCCATAACAAACCCATGCGATAGTAAGGTGCAAGTGAAGCAATCAGTTCTGCGTCTTCTGCAAAGCGTAGTTCATGATCGGTAGTGCGATCAAACACGTATCCATCTTTGGCAACAACGCCTTGCCAGTCATGTTCGAAGGCAGTTTCAATTTGCGCGGCTGCAGTGCTGGTTCCAAAAATAAAATCTTTGGGAAATACGTACTGCATCAGTTTGCTTTTGCAGATGCAAGTGGTTTGCGGGCTATGGTAGCCTGCTGAACTTCCCATGCCTGCCAGCCTTCATTCAAAGCAGCTAGTTCTTCTTCCAGGCATGGATTGTAATATGATTTAGGTAAGTGGGGTAACAATCCGTTGGCAAGGTGATAGCTGCTCAGTCCACCAGTCCACTCAAAGTGTCCCGGGTCATACGGGTTACGCCAGCGCCCGCCCCAGCGCAAACCAAGTTGTTCGCCAACGGCACCTACTTTTTTCCAGAGTTTGATATCGTGCCATTGCGCAACCGAATCAACAATGGGTACAACATCTACCGCCAAACCATATTGATGTTTGGAATGGCCACCACCCGAACGGGTATATTTCTTACCCATTGTTTTGTACTCATTCTGTTTGGCATGTGTGCGGTAGGTTTCTACCAAAGCCAACTCAATACCTTTTTCTTTACAGATAGAAATAAGTTGCGCTACCTTATCGCGGAAGAAGGGATGCAGGGCTTCCAGATCGGCAATCATGGGCAGGCTACCCCGATCTTTACCAAACGTATAGTTTTCTACCGTGTTCCAGTTCTCCCACCCATCGGGTAAGTCCACAGGTGCGGTCTCAACCTTTGGGGCAAGACTTTGTACAAGGGCTGTTACCAGTTGTTGGTGTTCGGATGTGTAAGGTGCCGATTCATGCAGAACCGTTTGTGCCTGACCCAAAAAACTATAAACCAAAAGACTAAAAAATAGCGCTTTCTTAAGCATTTCTCGTTAACTAAACCACAAATGTATAAAATGTGGCTGATCCGCTCTTTATCAGAATGTTATAAAATCTTACATGCGCACACCGGATAGCCCACCATCCACATGAAAAACCTGTCCGGTAACCCAACTGGATTGATCGGTTAACAAGAAGGCAGTCATCCGGGCAATATCTTCGGCATCACCAATGCGCTTGAGCGGATGTCTTTCGGCTGCAGCTTTCTTCTTTTCATCAGTGGCCAATAGTTTCTCAGCCAACCTGGTATCGGTAAGTGATGGTGCAATTACATTAACCCTGATTTTGGGCGCCCACTCAGCCGCGAGCGATCGGGCCAAACCTTCCACAGCACCCTTTGCAGTTGCCACCGAAGCATGAAAGGCCATGCCGTTTTGTACAGCTACCGTTGAGAACAAAACCACCGATGCCTGGTTGGCATTTTTGAGTAAAGGAAGAATTTGTTGCAAGGTTCGTACAGCGCCCAGCACGTTTATGCGGAAGTCTTCCATGAAGTCGTTTTCGGTTAGCCGGTGAAAGGGTTTTAAGTTGATGGTGCCGGGGCAATAAACCACACCATCCAGCACATGTGGTAATTCAGATAGTGTAAACTGATCTGTTACCGCATCGAAAGAGTAGAGATCAGAATCCGTTCTGGAAGTTGAAATTACATTATGCCCGGCTTGCGATAATTGCCGGGTCAATGCTTTACCAATGCCCGAACTACCACCAATAATCAGAAAATTTTTTGTGTCGCTCATGTTTCCGTACTTTGATCATCAATAACAGCTCATCAGGCTTATTGTTTTTTTAGATGGACGAAGCAAAGCGTAACCAATTGTTGACCGAACACCTGGCCAATTACATTACCGATCATAAGAAAGAGTTTGTAACCCAGGTGCTGGATCAGCGCACGCGGCATGTAACTATTGTATTGGAAGAAATCTTTCAATCGCAGAATGCCAGCGCGGTAATCCGCACGTGCGAGTGTATGGGTGTGCAGGATGTTCACATTATCGAAAACGAAGTACAATATGCTATCAATCGCAGAGTGCTGAAGGGTTCATACAAGTGGGTGGATATGTTTAAATATCGCACCCGCGAAAAAACCGGTACAGAGCAATGCTTTGCTGAGCTGAAACGGAAAGGGTATAAAATTCTGGTAACCGATCCATCGCCCGATGGTATTTCAATCTATGATGTTTCGGTGGATGACAAGTTGGCCATTGTTATGGGAAACGAGTTGGAAGGTACCTCGCAGTATGCCTTGGCCCATGCCGACCAAAAAGTTTACATCCCCATGTATGGCTTTACTGAAAGTCTGAATATTTCGGTTAGTGCTGCGTTGTGTTTGCAGGCCGTGATTCCAAGATTGAGGCAGTCATCAGTAGCCTGGCAGCTTTCCGATTTGGAAAAAGATTTTATCCGGTTGCAGTGGTATCGAAAAATGGTAAGGCGCTGCGAAATTGTAGAGCGCGAATTTCTCAAAACCCTTCAAAGTTGAGACCTAAAAATTAGTTCATGCATTTCGTTACCTTTGAGGTGGCTTTATCACTACAGGCATGAAGGTTCGCTGGAAGAAGGTGGCACGCATTGGTATCATCATTTCAATTATTTCTGTTCTTATTATCGGGTTAACCAACCTTTGGGTGGTTAGCAGCACACAGGCCCGGGTGTTAACCGATTACCGGCACTTGCCCGATAGCGGTGTGGCCCTGGTATTAGGCACCAGCCACAAGCTTATGAGCGGAGAACCCAATCCATTTTTTCATAATCGAATGGAAACGGCTGCCGAACTCTATAAGCAGGGAAAGATTGTTCATTTTATTGTGAGTGGCGACAACCGTACCAGGTATTATAACGAGCCAATTGAAATGCAAAAGGCTTTGGTAAAATTAGGAGTACCGGTTAATGCCATAACTCTGGATTATGCCGGCTTGCGAACTCTGGATTCGATTGTACGGTGTAAAGAAATTTTTGGACAAGATAACATTACCATCATCACCCAACCGTTTCACAGTTACCGGGCGTTGTTCATCAGCGATTATTATAAAGTAAATGCGGTGGCCCTGGTGGCAAACGAACCTGATCGTGAAACTGCGGCCAGGGTATATGCGCGCGAGTATCTGGCGCGTGCTAAAGCCGTGCTCGATTTATATTTGTTAGGCACCGCCCCGCGGCATTTGGGCGAAAAGGAGCCAATTCAGATTTAAAAAATTATTCTCTTTATACCTGAATACCTACGGGCACCTCCTTCGTATAAATTGCTAATTTTGAATTCTAAACTTTGCGTGTGGGCAGAAAAGATCGGTTAAGAGCATTGCTGATAATGCTTGTGGCCATGTTGGCGAAGGTAGTTCTGGTAAACGCCCAGGAAACTATTGTGCAGGGTAAGGTTACCGATGCCGCCTCGGGCGATCCGATTCCGTTTGCCAATGTGGTTTTTAAGGGAACATCAATCGGTGCAACAACCGACTTTGATGGAAACTTCTTGATAAAAACGCAAAATCCTACCGACTCTGTAGTGGCATCGTATATCGGTTATAAATCGCGCAGCAAAGTTGTGAAGCGCGGTGTGCAACAAACCATCAACTTTCAATTGGCCGAAGATGTTACCAATCTGCAGGAGGTAATTATAAAGGCAGGTGAGAATCCGGCTTTTGAAATTCTACGCAAGGTTGTTCGCAACAAAAACAATAACGACAAACGTAAACTTACAGCCTACGAGTACGATACCTACACCAAAATCGAAATAGATGTAGATAATCTTTCGGAGAAGTTTCGTGAGCGTAAAATGATAAAACGCATTACGCAGGTTTTGGATAGTGTAGAGCGCATAGCCGGAGAAGATGGCAAACCTATTCTACCTTTATTTATTACCGAAAGTGTTTCCAAAGTTTATTACCGCGATAATCCATCACTTAAAAAAGAACATATCCTTAAAACCAAAATAAGTGGAGTAGGAGTGGAAGATGGAACCACGGTTACACAAATGATCGGTTCTTCTTTTCAGGAATATAATTTCTATCAAAACTGGTTAAATATTCTGGGTAAAGAATTTGTGTCACCCATAGCAGACGGTTGGCGCATCTATTACGATTACGACTTAACCGACAGTCTTTACATTGGCCCCGATTATTGTTACCGGTTGGATTTCTTTCCGCGAAGTCCGCAGGATTTAGCGTTTACCGGAACACTCTGGATTACTAAGGCAGACTTTGCTCTCAAGCAGATTGATGCCACCATGGGTAAACAAGCCAACCTGAATTTCATCGATAAAATCCGGATCCAGCAAGAGCTTGCAAAAACTGATTTAGGTGCTTGGGTTCCTGTTAAGAACCGCGTATTGATAGATGTGGAACAGGTGGGAAAATCTAACCCCGGCATGCTGGCAAAGTTTTACACCAGCAATAAAAACATAGTTACCAATAAACCACGCGATCCTGGTTTTTACGAGCGATCCATCGAACTGGCTGAAGATGCGCGCCAGGAAGAAGATAAAAACTGGGACTCGCTGCGCCATGAGCCACTTTCAGAAACCGAGCGCAACGTGTATAAAATGATTGACACCCTGCGCAACATTCCAATCGTGAAAACCTATACCGATATAATTAAAGTATTGGTAGATGGTTATTACAACCTGGGTAAAGTAGAAGTTGGGCCGTACCTGAGTATGGTTACCTGGAACAACATTGAAGGCTGGCGCGTGCAGGGTGGTTTCAAAACCAATTATCAGTTTAGTAAGAAGTGGATATTTCAAGGGCAACTGGCTTATGGATTTGATGATGAACGCGTAAAGTACCTCGCATCGGTGCAACGAATTCTGTCGCGGCAACGCTGGACAACTCTCTCCATACGGGCGAGGCGTGATTTGGGTAGACTGGGTGTGGATGATGAAAGCCTTGCCGATAATCCCATTTTTTTAGCGGCCACCCGTTGGGGCTATTTCCGAAGAGGATATTATTCAGATGAATACCGCGTTGCATTTCAGCGTGAAATTTTCAAAGGGTACACACAAAAAATTTCTGTACGGCATTGGACTTTCGAACCTACTTATGAGTTCGGCTATTTCAATCCGCCAGGAGATATCAACTCAACCGTGTACGATCGCTTTCAGACTTCAGAGGTAAGTATCGAATCGCGTTATGCGCGCGATGAAGTTTTTCTGCAAGACGATAACGACCGGATTAGCCTGGGTACTAATAAATGGCCAGTATTAACCTTAAAGTATACGCACGGCTTTAGTGGCGTTTTGGGTAGCGATTTTGAATATGATAAACTCCGGTTTAACATGACCAAACGAATTAAAACCGGCCCGTTGGGCGTGGGTTATGTAACCCTTTCGGGAGAATATGTATTCAGTCCTGTTCCGTATCCGTTGCTTACGTTGCATCTTGGAAATCAATCCGTAATTTATTCTCCGATTACCTATAACCTGATGAACTTTGGTGAGTTTGTAAGCGATCGGTATGCAGCCATTCAGTATCGGCAATACCTGGAAGGCTTTTTGTTAAACCGCATTCCGTTACTTAACAAGCTCAAGTGGCGGTTGTTGGCAACCTCCAATGTAATAGTGGGAGGTATGCGGCCATCCAATCGTAACCTTATCTCGCAATTTTCGCCCAGTGGAGTAGAAGCGTTACCGGCAGGCTATTTTAGAAACAGCAAACCGTATATCGAATTGGGGTATGGTGTAGAAAATATCTTTAAGTTTCTGCGAGTAGATTTTATCCATCGGGTTTCTTACCTGGAGAATACGGATGCGCGCAGGTTTGGTATCCTGTTTAGTGCCCAACTTCAACTTTAATCCTGAATTCTGCCCTTTGGCTTCTTACTTCTTAACTTCTAACGTCTAAATTTGTACCCTCTAAAAAGTATCGTTAATGAGTGTAGTAAACATTACCCTGCCCGATGGGTCTGCCCGTCAATATCCGGCTGGGGTTAAAGGCATTGAAATTGCGCAAAGCATAAGCGAGGGGTTAGCCCGCAACGCACTGGCAATTGAAGTGAACGGTGAAATCTGGGATTTAAGCCGACAGATCAATTCAGATTCAGCAATAAAAATATTTACGTGGAACGATAAAGGCGGCAAATATGCGTTCTGGCATTCATCGGCTCACCTGTTTGCCGAAGCATTGGAAGCACTGTATCCTGGTGTAAAATTCGGCATTGGCCCACCCATCGAGAATGGTTTTTACTACGATGTGGATTTGGGCGATCGCCCTTTCGGGGATGAAGAACTTGCCGCGGTTGAAAAGAAGATGACTGAACTCGCAAAAGCAAACAATGCTTTTGTGCGAAGCGATGTTTCCAAGAAAGAAGCAATAGAGTACTTCACCAAAAAAGGTGATGAATATAAACTGGAGCTGATTGAAGGGTTAGCCGATGGTTCAATAACCTTTTATCAGCAAGGTAATTTTGTGGATTTATGTCGCGGGCCGCATATTCCAACTACTGGCCCCATCAAAGCTATTAAGTTGTTGAGTGTAGCCGGTGCCTACTGGCGTGGCGATGAAAAAAACAAAATGCTGAAGCGCATTTACGGTATCACATTCCCCAAGCAGAAAGAACTGGAAGAATACCTGCACATGCTGGAAGAGGCGAAGAAACGCGACCATCGCAAGTTGGGTAAAGAATTGGAGTTGTTTGCGTTCTCTGAAAAAGTAGGTATGGGTTTACCGTTGTGGTTACCGAAAGGAACTATTCTGCGGGAACGCTTAGAACAATTTATGCGCAGAGCGCAAATCCGTGCGGGGTACGACCCGGTAGTAACACCACACATTGGCAGCAAGCAATTGTATGTTACTTCAGGGCACTATGAAAAGTATGGTAAAGATTCATTTCAACCTATTCATACTCCCGATGAGAATGAAGAGTTCTTGCTGAAACCTATGAACTGTCCGCATCACTGCGAGATTTATAAAGTGAAACCACGTTCGTATAAAGATCTACCTATTCGCCTGGCGGAGTTTGGAACGGTATATCGTTATGAACAAAGTGGAGAACTTCACGGCTTAACCCGCGTGCGCGGCTTTACCCAAGATGACGCACATATTTTCTGTCGCCCCGATCAGGTGAAAAGCGAATTTATTAAAGTGATTGACCTGGTGTTGTTTGTATTCAAGTCGTTAGGCTTCGAAAATTATACGGCCCAGGTTTCACTGCGCGATCCCGAAAACAAAGCGAAGTACATTGGGGAAGATGCGCTGTGGGAGCGGGCCGAGCGCGAGATTCAGGAAGCTGCCGATGAGCGTGGCTTAAAAACAGTGGCCGTGAAAGGCGAGGCTGCTTTTTATGGACCCAAACTTGACTTCATGGTGAAAGATGCCCTGGGCCGCAGCTGGCAGTTGGGTACCATTCAGGTTGATTATCAGTTGCCACAGCGTTTTGAGTTAGAGTACATCGGTTCTGATAACCAGAAACATCGGCCGGTTATGATTCACCGCGCGCCCTTTGGGTCAATGGAGCGTTTTGTGGCCGTACTGATTGAACATTGTGCCGGTAACTTCCCGCTTTGGTTGGCCCCGGAGCAATTGGCTGTTCTGCCGATTTCAGAGCGGTTTAACGAATATGGACAACAGGTACTGGATACCCTTAAAAACATGGATATCCGCGGTTTTCTGGACGATCGTAACGAAAAAATTGGTCGTAAAATCCGCGATGCAGAGGTAACAAAAGTGCCTTTTATGCTATTGGTTGGCGAAAAAGAGGCGGCCGAGGGTAAAGTGGCGGTACGCAAACATGGCCAGGGCGACCAGGGGGTTATGGATTTGAAAGAATTTGTAGCGCAATTTTCTGCTGATTTTGCCTTACCAGCTTGATTTCAGGATTTTGAGAAAAGGAAAAAAGGGCGATATTTGCAGCCTGTTTTTAAAAAGTAAGAATTTAAACCCAACGAGTGGCAGGATTTCCAGGTAGTGACCGCCCAAGGCCTTTCATCAGAGGCCCGCGGAGAGTAGTAGAAGAACCGTATCGTGTAAACGAGCGCATTCTTGCCCAACGGGTAAGGGTGGTAGGTGAAAACATCAAAGTTGATGTGTACCCTACATCGGTGGCTATAAAAATGGCGCAAGAGCAAGGCCTGGACCTGGTGGAGATTTCTCCTAACGCAGACCCTCCGGTTTGTAAGATCATTGACTACTCTAAGTTTAAGTACGAGCAGAAAAAGAAACAGAAAGAGATCAAGGCTAACGCCCAGAAAACAATCTTGAAAGAGATTCGATTTGGCCCTAATACCGATGATCACGACTTCAATTTTAAAGTGAAGCATGCCGAGAACTTCATGAAAGAAGGTGCAAAGGTTAAGGCCTATGTACACTTCGCAGGTCGTTCGATTGTGTATAAAGAGCGCGGAGAAATCTTGTTGCTGAAGTTTGCGCAGGCATTGGAAGAATTGGGTAAAGTAGAACAGATGCCCAAACTGGAAGGAAAGCGCATGTATATGATGATTGCGCCAAAAGGAAAGAAGTAAGTTTAAATAAATAAGTAGATGCCTAAGTTAAAGACCAAGTCAGGCGCAAAAAAGCGATTTAAAGTTACCGGTACCGGTAAGATTAAGCGCAAGCGTGCGTATAAGCGCCACATCCTGACCAAAAAAGAAACTAAACAGAAAAGAAGATTAGGTAACGCGGCCACCGTTAAGAAAGTTGACGAAGGCAACGTGAAGCCTATGCTTCCGTATCTCGTTTAATCCGTACAGTCGGATATGTGTTTAACCCTCCGAAAAACAGGGGGGATGTTTAACCCGGCTACTGGCACACAAGATCCCGCGTAACGCGAGACGCCAACGCCAAAAAATTAAAAATTATGCCACGTTCAGTAAACAGTGTTGCATCAAGAGCCAAGCGCAAGCGCGTGTTGGAATTGGCCAAAGGGTACTTTGGTCGTAAAAAAAATGTTTGGACTGTAGCGAAGAATGCAGTTGAAAAAGGTTTAGTGTACGCGTACCGCGATCGCAAAGCCAAAAAACGCGACTTCCGCACACTTTGGATTGCCCGTATTAATGCCGGTGCCAGAATCCACGGTCTTTCTTACTCTGAATTAATCGGTAAATTGAAAAAAGCAGGAATTGATTTGAACCGCAAGGTTTTGGCTGATCTGGCCATGAATCACCCGGCAGCTTTCGAAGCCGTAGTTAAGAAAGTAAAGTAATTTGAATCTTAACACCTTGGAAGCCCACCGATTTTTTGGTGGGCTTTTTTATTTTTGATGCATGTCAAAGTCGAAGAAGATATTTGCCGGGCTGGCGGTGGTGTTTGTAGTGCTTTTGCTTTATGCCAGTTATGACATCAGTACCCGTACTACCTTTCCGGGATCGAAACCCCAATTAAAAGAACGGATTGAAGGGCAGTTTTTGAAGCAAGATTCAATTTCAATTGATTCTGCCAGAACCAACCCCGCCTGATTACAAGGCTCACTAATTAAAAGGTTTTTATTTTTTTGTAATATAGAGTTATGTATTCTTAAACAGTAAGAATCATGAAGCTATGAAAAGTGTCGGGCAACTAGTATACTTCATTTTTTTTTCAACAGTTGTATGGGCCCAAAATAACCGGGTGATTGATAGTCTTGTCAACGAAGCAGACAAACACCAGGGAAAGGAAAAGGGAGAAATACTGACCAGACTTTATTGGGAATATCGGGGATTGGATAACGTAAAGGCTTCTGCCGTTGCCGATCGGGTGATGGAACTTGCTATTCAGTCAAACGATCAATTATTACGGGCAAAGGCTTTGCATATTCAGGGCTTGGCAAAAGCATCTTATGGCGAGTTTAGTAATGCAATTCGCAATGTAGAAGAAAGCCTTGAAATAGCCCTGGCTTTACAAGACACCAGTCAGGTTGCCAGCGTGCTTAATAGTTTGGGTAATCTTAATCATAGTCAATCCAATTATAATCGGGCACTGGATTTTTATATGCGTAGAATTCCTTACCTAAAGAAAAATGAAAAGACGGCCATAGCTACCAATTATAATAATATTGGAATGATTCAGGAGGCAATCAAAGATTACCCTAAGGCGTTGGAATATTTTCGTAAAGCCCTGGATTTGCACCGCAGCACAGGCAACAAAAGAATGGAAGGTGGTACACTTGTTAATATTGGTATTGTCTACTTCAATCTTAAAAAATATGATGAAGCTTTAGAGCATCTCTTGCAAGGAGTTTCTATAATTAAAGGAGAGGGTGATAAAATGATACTTTCTATTGCTTACGAAAGCATGGGTAACATCCATCGGGAACAAAAGAAATACAAATTGGCTGAGGAAGCCTATCAGGAAAGTCTGCTTTTAAGTGAAGCCCTTCAAGATACCTATGGCATTGCCAGTGCAACCCGCAATTTGGGTGAAACTTTGCTGGCCGAGAAACGATACGGACCGGCCATAGTTAATCTGATGAAATCGCATGACTTAGCGCAATCGATCGGGAGTAAATCCATTATGATGGATACCAGGAGACTATTGGCTTAGTCATATTTTGAGACTCAGGATATGGCGAACGCATATCGAAATTTAATGGAGTATCAGGTATTGAAAGACAGTCTTTTTAATGAAACAAAAAGCAGACAAATACAGGAATTACAAGCAAAGTATGAATCGGAAATAAAAGATCAGGAAATCAATTTGCTCAATTCTGAAACTGAGTTACAAGCAGCGGCTTTGTATGAAGAACGATTAATCAGAAATGCATCAATCGTAAGTGTATTTATGATAGCCCTGGTTGCTTTTTTGTTAATAAGGAATTACCAGCAAAAGATCAGGAATGCAAAAGCACTTGCTTTAAAGAATGAAGAAATCAGTAGTCAGCAGATATTGCAACTTCAAAAGGATAAGAAGCTTGAAGTAATGGAAGCAATGATTGATGGAGAAGAGAAGGAGAGAAGGCGTATTGCCCAGGAACTTCATGATGGATTACTCGGACACCTGGCTGCTATAAAAATGAAATTTGATGGAATGGGATCCGAATCGAATCAAGATAAATTTAATCAGGCGCTAAGTTCCCTTGATGGGGCAAGCACCGAAGTGAGACGGATTGCGCATAACATGATGCCTCAGATTCTTATTAGGTATGGATTAATTGAGGCGTTATCAGAGTTCGTTGGTAATATTAGGATGATGAATTATTTTACCATTACATTAACCCATTCTGGAATTAAGCAACGTTTTAATCCTATTGTCGAGCTATCACTTTACCGGGCAATTCAGGAACTTACCAACAATATTGTAAAACATGCAAAGGCCTCTGTGGTTTTAATTCAATTGAGCCTTATAAGTGATTTACTGATGGTAACAGTGGAAGATAATGGAGTAGGATTTAATGTGGGTATAGTTGAAACTACAAATGGCATAGGGATTAATAACGTTATTTCGCGCATAGAATATCTCGGTGGTAAAGTCAGCATTCAGTCCGAAAATAATAAAGGCACCACAGTCAATATAGAAATCGATATTTCAAATGAGTCTGCATTAAATATATGATTCGGATCGCCATTACAGATGATCATTTGCTTATTCTGAAAGGAATACAGGAATTACTACACCAACTTGAGAATATACAAGTGGTGGGTACCTTTATGAATATTGAAGAAACAAGAATAGGCATTTCATCTGCCAATCCGGATATTCTATTTCTGGATCTGAATTTGCCGGATGGCGATGGTGTTCAATTTTGCAAAGAATTGAAAAGGAGTTACCCGGATTTGAAGATTCTGGCGTTGACCTCCTATAATCAGACTGTACTGGTTAAAAATATGATGCGAAATGGGGCCAGCGGTTTTTTATTAAAGAATACCTCGCTCAATGAACTTCGAAATGCGATACATCTCGTATATGAAGGTGGGCAATATTTACAAAACGAGATTAAAGAAGCACTACTACAGAATTCGTTGGGGGCACAATCCACTCATGATTCATTCCAAGCAGCCCTCACGAAGAGGGAGATTGAGGTACTTGATTTAATAGTAAAGGAACATACCACACAGGAGGTTGCCGATAAACTTTTTATTTCTGTCAAAACAGTGGAGGCACACCGCACCCATCTAATGGACAAACTTGGCGCCCGTAACCTTGCAGGACTGGTAAAAATAGCCATAGAAAAGGGTCTATGCTGACTTTCAGTACTTAGGGGTAAACCCTTATTCGTAAATACCAGGGTATTAACTGATGTTACCGATTATTCTGTTTACCATTTTTGAGTATCAGAATATTTGAAGTACACATTCATTAACGTAACCACTCAGTTATGAAAAATGCAAAAGTTCGTAAAAGTTTAATGATATGGTTAAGAACCTTTGGCGTGGTGGCAATAGTCTTGCTCTTAACCAACGCTTGTGGCGATGATGAGCCTTTGATCGTTCAATTACCGACTCTAACCACTAATCCAATAGACGATATTACTCAAACCGCGGCTATTACTGGTGGTGTTATATCGGATGACGGGAACGGAAGTATTGAGGTGCGTGGCGTTTGTTGGAACACCACAGGGAACCCTCAAACAACAGACGATAAAACCAATGATGGAACTGGGACTGGAAACTTTAGTAGTAACCTTACCGGCCTGGAAATAAATACCACCTATTTTGTGCGGGCTTATGCCACCAATAGTGCAGGTACAGCATATGGTCAGGAGGTGAGTTTTACAACCAATGATATAGGTTTGATTGACGGGCTTATTTCATATTGGAAACTGGATGAAACAACTGGAACGACTGCAACAGACGAAATTGGAAATGCAAGTCTTAATTTTGTAAATAACCCCACCTGGTTTTCTCCGGGAAAAATTAGTAATGGGATTAATTTCGGTACGTCCAGTACAAGATATTTAGAAAAGACAGGTGTCAATTCATCAAATAAAAATACGTACTCGCTTTCTGCATGGATTTACCTGGAAAATGAAGAGGCAGATATCAAGTATATTATGGGTATGAATAGCGGTGCACTTGCCCGAAATGCCGGAGCCGCAGAAGTTAAAATATTCTTAGATAATAATAACAAGTTGGTGGCTATGTATCATGTAATAAATGGCGGTTCTCATAATACCCCCGATGTTATGCAGCGAACAAGTGGCGAATCAATTAGTCTAAATACCTGGGCTCATGTAGTGGGGGTTATTAATAATGGTGATATACAGCTTTACATCAATGGGGTGAATGATACAGTAAATCCAGTTGAAAATGGTGGGTTAACCGGAACCATCCAAATTGCAGGTGGAAGAATTACAGTTGGCAATGCAAGACTCTTCGATGGAGCTTATAATAGTACAAGATGGTTTAGAGGAAAAATGGATGAAGTTGGACTTTGGGATCGCCCATTAAGGCAAAAAGATATCTCCTCGTTGTACAATTCTGGAAGTGGAAATCAGTATCCGTTCGTTAAATGACCTAACACAATCCCTCAAATTATGGCTACTCATCGCCAATTTCTGCAATTCACCAGTTTAATAATCCGTCAGACGGATGCAGATTTTGTCAATTGATAGGTGCCTGTACATTTACATCAGATTAAAGCCAACTATAGACAAGATTATCCCCCGGGGTCCAGGACTTCGGGGGATTTTCTTTTTCAGACCAGCCTGGAATATTAAGTACATTCGTACTGGCAAGGCAACCCTTTTAAATTCTGTTCCGTAAAGGATAAAATTTTTCAGACCTAAAACTCTTTAACTACTTCTTATGCACCTGCTGATACAGGGCTGCAAACGTAACGATCGCGATAGCCAACGGTTGCTCTATCAGCATTACTATTCGTATGCGCTCGCAATTTGCCTGCGCTATTCTCGCAGTAGTGCTGAGGCGAAAGAAGTGGTGAATGACGGGTTCTTAAAAGTGTTTGACAAAATTGACCAATACAACATTGAACTCCCCTTTAAAGCCTGGTTACGAAAGATTATGATTAACGCTTCAATTGATCAGTATCGCAAAGAACTGAAGCATTCGCATCAGGCACCGGTAGAGCATGCGCAATTGATGCATAGCCAACCCGTGGCAGTAAGTAACCTTTCGCACGAAGAGTTGATTGGATTGGTGCAGAGGTTAACCCCGGCCTATCGCGCTGTATTTAACCTGTATGTAATTGACGGGTACACCCATCGGGAAATAGGAAAGATGCTGGGTATCTCAGAGGGAACTTCAAAATCAAATCTGCTTAAAGCGCGTGAAAACCTGAGAAGTATGTTGGATGGAATGAATGAGATGCCGTATGGAAAAGCTAACTGACGAAGAATTAGATTCAGTTTTTAAGAATGCAGCCGAGGCTAGCACACCACCGTTTGATCCGGCTGCATGGGACGCTATGAATCAGAAACTGAATGCACCAAGAACTTTACCCGTTTGGAGGCGATGGGCCCCGATTTTATTGCTGGTTACGGCTGTTTTTTTTACCGGGGTTTGGGTGGGTAAAACCAGTAACGAGGATGGCGGGCAGGTGGAATCTCCAGCAAATCAGAGTTTGGATGAATCCAATAGTGGTATAACCAATAAACATGAATTGGATACGAATAAGGAATTAAGGAATGTAACAGGGTTGAAGGATGCTGAGAATGGTTTAACAAATAAAGAATCAATCTCACAGGCAAAAGCAGTCGAATCCCGTAATCAGAATTTGCGCCTGGAGGAAAATCAAAATGGACTGATAGTTTTGAACGAAACAAAACAAGAAAAATTCTCTGATGAAGTTGAATTATTAACAGTGCTTAATGAAGTACAACAGCAGGATTCAATAGCCGAAGAAGAAATGGTATTAGATTCAATTGCACTAATAAAGGCAGCAGTTGATTCGGTTGATAAGAGCAAGGAGCTGAATGATAAACCTGGCGGTAGAAGAGTTTATGGGTTGTTTATCAGGCTCCTTGCTTCTCCCGATTTATCAGCAATCAAATTTGGACCATCGCAACTGGGTAGCAATTTTGGTCTTGTAGGGGAGCTTGCATTTTCTGAAAAATTTTCGCTCTCTACCGGTGTCATTCGGGCAAGAAAGAATTATGAGTCTTATCAGGAAGAAGCCTATGGGGCCAGCGCGCGGCATCTGGTGGGTAGTTGTAGCATTTTGGATATACCACTCAATTTAACTTATTACTTTCCTTCACAGAGTAGGTTTTCTGCATATGCTACAGTTGGTGCATCGTCTTATGTAATGCTTCGCGAAGATTATATCTATACTATAAAGTCAAACACAGGTGATCGGGTATATCCCTATCAGGCAATTCGCAAAAACAACGAATGGTTTAAAGTTCTGAATCTTGCTATTGGCCTGCAATACAAATTGGCTCCCCGCTGGCAAGTTCAACTGGAACCATTTATAAAGGCCCCCTTGGCGGATTTAGGTGAACGGAACGTGCGCTTATCCAGTATGGGAGTATTTGGTGGGCTGCGCTATCAGGTTAATTCAATTATTAAAACCCCTTGATTATGAAATTCAAAACATGGCCCCTTGTTAGCTTTAGTTTACTGATCTCGTTTTTATTTTATGCAGGGTGTTCCAGTAATGATGAACCTAAACCCGTTGATTGTAACACTACCGACCTTGCCATAACCTTAACTTCCAAGAGTGATCCGGCAAGTTGCAACACCAACAATGGTTCAATAATAGTTGCGGCTACTGGTGGTGCGGCACCCTATCAATTTAAGATTAATTCGGGGGCCTTTGCTGCGACAGCCACTTTCAATAATCTTGGGGGAGGTTCATTTACAATAGTTGTAAAAGATGCTAATGATTGCGAAAAGACTTTAGCCGCAATAGTACTTACAGCTCCAGCTTCACCCGTGGCAGGAGCATCAACCATTGCGAATCATACCAACTGCCTTAATCCGGATGGCTCCATAACAGTTAATGTATCTGGTGGTACACCGCCTTATGAATATAAACTGGGTAGTGGGGCATTTGGCTCCTCTAACATTTTTTCACAACTTAAAGCAGGTAATTATACAATAACTGTTCAGGATGACGCTGATTGTTCAATAACAGTCAACAATGTAGTGGCAAGCAATACAACAGTGAGCTTTGAAAACGACATTAAGCCCATTCTGCAAACCAGTTGTATTAAGTCCGGTTGTCACAATGGTGATAATGGCGCTGATAGAAACTGGAGTGTATTTGCGAACGTAAAAGAGAAAGCTGAGGCAATCAAAACCCGGACTGGAAACAAATCAATGCCGGCTGATATTGCGCCAACAGGTTTGCCGCAAAACCAAATTGATTTGATTGCCTGCTGGGTTAATAGCGGAGCCCAAAACAACTAACCATGCGGGGTGTTATTGTTTTGTTGTTGCTGATTGCACAGCCTTCGCTCGCGCAGAAATATTTCCTCGAAAAATCAAAAGTAGTTTTCTTTTCGGATGCAGCTATTGAAGATATCCGCGCTGAAAACACAAAGACAATAAGTATTTATAATGCTGAAACGGGAGAGGTAGCATTCTCCATTCCCATTAATGAGTTTCAGTTTGAGAACTCGACCATGCAAGAACATTTTAATGAGAAGTACATGGAGTCGGAGAAATTCGCGAAAGCCACTTTTCTAGGAAAATTTAGTTCATTTATTCCGGATGATGGCCAGTCGCACCAAATAACGGCATCCGGTAAACTTACCATTCATGGTGTTACCCGGGAAGTGGAAATTTCAGGCAGTGTGCAGCGGGCTTCTCAAAAAATTTTGGCAAACGCTACCTTTATGTTGAAGCTTAAGGATTACAATATTAAAATACCGCAATTGTTATGGCAGAAAATAGCAGAACAGGTGGAAGTAAAAGTTGAATTGACTTACAAACCGCAATGAAATTTTTTATTCTCTTGCTGATCTCCAATTTCTGTTTTGCGCAAAGCGACTTGTTGAAAGAACTGGAGCAAACGGATACTAAACCAGAAACGGTGTCTGCTACATTTAAAGGTAGTCGCTTGGTAAATGGCCAAACCATTGAAACCAGACATAAAGGTGAACTGGAATTTATTTTTGCGCATCGCTTTGGTGCAGTTAATGGCGGTATCTATGAATTGTTTGGTCTTGATCAAGCTTTTGTTCGGGTAGGACTGGAGTACGGTCTTACCAATAACTTTAGTGCGGGTTTTGGCCGAAATTCTGTAGATAAAACAATAGATGCTTACCTACGCTATAAATTGGTTAGTCAGAAGCAAAATGGAATGCCTGTTACCATTACTGCCTTTACAAATGCCGCGGTGCGCACCTCACCCCGAAAAGAAGATGCTACATACGATATCACGCTGGAGGACCGTATGTCGTACACCACGCAGGTTTTATTTGCCCGTAAGTTTACAACGGCATTATCATTGCAGGTAATGCCCACATTAGTTCACCGAAATACAGTAGATCAAAGCCGGGAGAAGAACGATCAATTTGTTTTGGGTTTAGGTGGCCGGTTAAAAATATCACGGAGTATATCACTTAATACAGAGTATTATTATCGGCTTGGAGTTCCATCGGCCAATATCTATTACAATGCACTTGGTTTTGGAATTGATATCGAAACAGGTGGTCATGTATTTCAATTGGTACTTACCAACACCCGTGGCTTAACTGAACGCGTATTCCTTACGGAAACTGCTGGCAATTTTTTTGATGGCGATATTCATTTAGGATTTAATGTTACCCGTTCTTTTCAGGTAAAGAAGAAATAACTGGGTAACACGTGTTGACGTAACTAAATTCGTAACGATTAATAACTTACCATTAACCACGCCAGTAACTCATCGATTCAAAGAGGAGTCTATAACTGACAAGTTTTCTTGATTTACCCTCGCACTTTTTTAGCTTTGCGGTCAACTTAAAACCGCTTACCTCAAGTTGCTGCTTGCGTCAATCCTTGTTTACCTGCTGTTAACCATCCTTATCGGGTATTGGGCTTCGCGCAAAGTGCGCACTTCAGGTGATTTTATGCTGGCCGGCAGAAGTTTGCCTTTGTTCCTCAGTTCATCCGCACTGTTCGCTACCTGGTTTGGTTCAGAGACCGTATTCGGGGCATCATCGGAGTTTCTTAAAGGTGGACTCTACAACGTAATCGAAGATCCGTTTGGTGCGGCTTTATGTTTAGTATTGTTCGGGTTGTTCTTTGCCCGCAAACTTTACAACATGAATCTGCTCACACTGGGCGATTTTTTCAAAGTACGATATGGCAAACGCCTCGAACTTGTAGCCGGTGTGTTTATAGTACCATCGTACGTGGGCTACATTGCCGCACAGTTGGTAGCCATGGGTTTAATTCTGAATGTGGTTACCGGCATGGCTATCTGGCAAGGGGTGGTGGCCTCGGCTGTAGTTGTAACTTTCTATACCTATGTAGGAGGTATGTGGGCCATCTCCATTACTGATTTTGTTCAGAGCATTATTATCATTGGCGGGTTATTGGTGCTGGCTATTATCCTTTCGGAAAAGGCGGGCGGAGTAACTACGATTTTAAATGATGTGCCACAGGATACGTTTCGTTTTCTTCCACAAGCTTCAGCCACCGAGATTATTACCTGGCTTGCTGCATGGTCGGTACTGGGGCTAGGCTCTATTCCCTCACAGGATGTTTTTCAACGCGTAATGTCTTCTAACTCGGTAAACACGGCCGTACGCTCAAGTTTTATTGCTGCTGGGTTGTATTTAACTGTAGCTATGTTGCCTTTGTTCATCAGCTTATGTGTACGCCACCTTTACCCTGAGTTTACCCAGGGCGATACCCAATTGGCGTTACCCAGTATGGTGTTGGCGCATGCCACCATGCCCGTGCAGATTTTATTTTTTGGTTCCTTGCTATCAGCCATTATGAGTACCACCAGTTCAGCCATTCTGGCCCCGGCAGCAATCTTCTCCGAGAATCTGGTAAAACCTCTGGCCAAACACCGACTGACCGATAAACATTTTCTGGCCATTACCCGGTTTGCGGTTTTAGGATTTGCATCAATCGCAACGGTGATGGCTTGTCTGCGATCAAATATTTACGAGTTGGTTGGCGAATCGTCTATACTTAGTCTGGTATCTTTGTTCGCGCCACTGGCTTTGGGTTTGTACTGGAAAAAAGCCACGGCTATGGGTGCATTTCTGGCTATGCTAACCGGATTTAGTACCTGGTTAATTGCCAAACAAATGGTATTACCTATACCCGAGTTGGTTCCGGCTGTGGTGGTAAGTTTTGTAAGTATGATTGTTGGTAGTTTGATTTGGAAAGATAAAGTAAGCTCAGATGATAAAAGTTGAAATCAATCGTGTAGATGCTGACTTCCGGATGGAAGCAGTGAACGACAAAGGCAACAGCATAATTATGGATGCTGGCGAAGCGGATGGTGGTCATGATTCTGGCTTTCGCCCGATGCAGCTGTTATTGGCTGCGTTAGGCGGATGCAGTGCCATCGACCTGATTGCTATTCTGCGCAAGCAACGCGAACCACTTAACGATTTAAAAATTACCGTAACCGGTGAGCGCGAAGCCGGTGTAGTGCCCGCACTTTATACCGAAGCCCATATTCACTTTAAATTGTTCGGGGCTGTTAATCGCGAAAAAGCAGAACGGGCCGTAGCCTTGTCGGTTGATAAATATTGTTCGGTTGCCAAGACATTAGAGAAGACCGCCAAAGTCACGTACAGTTTTGAAATTATTAGTTAATGAAAAAGAAAAATTTTGAGACGAGTGCCATCCGCACGCAATCGCGTACACCTAATCGTGAGCATTCAGTACCGTTATACCTTACTTCCAGTTTTGTATTTGAAGATGCTGAGCAGGCACGCGCATTGTTTGCCGATGAAATTCCCGGTAACATCTATACACGTTTTTCCAACCCCAACAATAACGAACTAATAGAGAAGCTTTGCCTGCTGGAAGGCACTGAAGATGGTATTGCCACCGCATCAGGCATGGCGGCTATGTATAGCAGCATGGCCGCGCTGTTGAAAGCCGGAGATCATGTGTTGGCCTCGCGCTCAGTGTTTGGTTCTACACATCAGATTCTAAACACCCTGTTTCCGCGTTTCAACATCAGTTCAACCTATGCCGACATAGCCGATCCGGATTCCTGGGAGAGTAAAATTCAGCCGAACACAAAAATGATTTTTGTGGAAACGCCCTCTAACCCGGCACTGGATATAATTGATCTGAAGTGGTTGGGTAAACTTGCTGATAAACACAAGCTGATTCTAAATGTAGATAATTGTTTTGCTACACCTTATTTGCAAAACCCTGCTCAGTGGGGTGCACATCTGGTTACACATTCGGCCACCAAATTTATTGATGGCCAGGGCAGAGTGATTGCTGGTGCCGTGCTCGGAAAGAAAGACCTGATTAAAGAAGTGCGTTTCTTCGCGCGCCATACAGGGCCGGCACTTTCACCTTTCAATGCCTGGGTGCTTTCAAAAAGTTTAGAGACGCTTGCAGTAAGAATGGATCGGCATTGTGCACAGGCTCTTGAGCTGGCAAAATTTCTGGAGCAACATCCCGATGTAGAACGTGTAAAGTATCCCTTCCTCGAATCGCATCCACAGCATGCATTAGCCAAAAAGCAAATGCGGTTGGGTGGGGGCGTGGTTACTTTCGAGATAAAGGGTGGTCTTGATCGCGGCCGTAAATTTCTTAATGCCTTGCAAATGCTTTCCCACTCGGCTAACCTGGGCGATACCCGAAGTATTGCAACACATCCGGCATCAACCACACACTCAAAACTTAGCGAAGCTGAACGGTTGGCAGTTGGGATAACACCCGGCCTTGTGCGCATTTCTGTAGGCCTCGAAACCTATGCCGATATTCAGGCAGATGTGGCGCAGGCTATTGAGAGAAGTAATACTTAGTCCCCTAACTTTTTGATTTGTTCCTTGAGTGGCGCGATCAGATTTTGAGCTACATTGAATGAAGATGCCTGGTAACGTCTAAAAATATTTTATCTCGGTTTCGAGACTAATTTTCGAGAATTCTAATATCTTTTGGGCAACCTACTTATCCTAAGTTTATGAATTATAAAAAATTACCACTGGTTTTCTTACTGATTTTATTCATTCCTTTAGCAAAAGCACAAACACGCCTGTTTGTTGATCCTGAGTTTAGCAGAATCGGTTACAATCATAAAATCATTGCAGTGGTTCCTTTTCGTGTAACAATTTCACTAAGACCCAAACAAATGCAATCTCTTCAGGAGGGTCAACTTGAAAAAATGCAAGAAGATGAAAGTCGGAGTATTCAAATGGCACTTTATGCATGGTTCTTAAAAAGAAGGCAACAAGGTAAATTGTGGGTTGATGTTCAGGATGCCAGCACTACAATAGCCATACTAAGTAGAAATGGAATTACATATTCCAATATTCACGAACACACACCAGAAGAAATTGCCAGGATTTTAAATGTTGACGCAATTGTTAGAGGTACGTTTGATACCGATAAACCCATGTCTGATGGAGCAAGCATGGCGTTAGGCTTGCTGGTTGGATTTTGGGGCGCAACCAATCAGGCTACAATGAATTTGTTCATACATAATGGAGAAGACGGTAAAGTACTCGTAAACTATAATAAAGGAGTAGCCGGTTCTGTTGGTTCAACCAGTGACCAATTAGTAAATGTTGTTATGAGAAAAGCATCTCGTAGAATTCCTTACACCAAGCCAAAGCAATAATCTCCTTACAAAGGCTCGACTGCGCCTCAGAAACACTTAAAATGAAGCGATAATTAGTTAATCCCAAATCTTTCTATGATTTTACTTTTAAAATAAAAGTACTTTTAATTAATTTGAAGAAGCAATAATCAACCAGATGAGCAAGCATTCAGATCCAACAGGGTATGGCCTCCAGAAAAATATCAGAATACTCCTGCTATTAATTATTGCAGGACTTGTTGTAAACGGTCTTACGGCATTCCCCATAATGACCCAGTTGGAAATAGGACACACTTATATCCAGAGGCATAATTGGAATAACAGGCTTACAAATTGGCTGGAACTTGTTTATAGCGGTGTGAAGGAAACGGATTTCCGTTATCCATTTATAGCTTACGGTACCGATTGGCTTGGGTTTGCGCACTTGATAATTGCAGTTGCTTTTATCGGACCGTTTCGTGAGCCAGTACGAAATATATGGGTGGTACAATTTGGTCTTATTGCTTGTATTAGCATAATCCCATTCGCATGGATTGCGGGTGAGATTAGAGACATTCCTTATTTCTGGCGACTAATAGATTGTTCATTTGGTGTTGTAGGCGGATTGATCTTGTGGCATGTCTATTGTTGATTAAGAAGCTGGCCAAAACGGCTCCAGCTACTTCTGATACTCAATCTTCTTAATGCGCCATACAAACTGCGCGGTAGCGGTTTTTACAACAACTTCTGCGCCTACTTCTTTGTTAAGCAGTGCCTGCGCCATGGGCGAGTCCATGGAGATGTAATCTTTGGTGTTGATGATTTCTTCCGAACCCACAATGCGAAAACGAATCTGTTTGCCTTTATCATTTTCAATTTCTACCCACGCGCCAAACATTACTTTGCCTTCCTGAAATGGTGAGTAGTTTACTACCTTCAAGTCATCAATACACTTACGTAGATAAAGAATGCGCTTATCGATTTCGCGTAAGCGTTTTTTGTTGTAATGGTAGTCGGCATTTTCAGAACGATCGCCCAGGCTGGCCGCCCACGAAACTTTTTGTGTGGTGTCAGGCCGCTCTATCCGCCAGAGATGATCTAATTCTGCTTTTAATTTCTCTAACCCTTCGGGGGTGATTAATAATGTTTTCATGTTTCGTTAATCGAACTCTTGTTCGTTAAAGACAAGCCAGGGGCTAGTTAGCACGATCTGAAATGCAGAGATCAGAAGTCGCTGATCACAGCCCCTTTTTCAAATACTTTTGATACGTGATTTTTAAGTTGAGGTTTTGAGGAAACCTTCACATAACTTTTTAGTACGTAGGTACACTGGGATCAATTTCCTTAGCCCAGGCCAGAATTCCGCCCTTGAGATTATACAAGTTCGTAAACCCATGATTCTTTTCGAGCCATTGTACCATATTGCCACTACGCGCACCGCTGCGGCAATGAATCACCACTTGTTTGTCTTTGGCAATCTTATCTACCGATGCTGGTATATCGCCTTGCGGAATCAATTCACCATTCAGGTTGCAGATATCAAACTCGTGGGGCTCGCGCACATCTATCAATTGAAAATCAGCTTTGGTATCTAACAATGCTTTTAATTCCTGTACAGTTACTTCTTTCATACTTATTTGGTTTTTAACTCCACAAAATACATCATAATCTATTAAACTTTTTATCGATTGCCTCGAATTTCGTTGCGGTACTTTCAGGCGCTGAAAGTCGAGCGTTGCAGAATCAACCAGCAGTACTTCTCCCGCCAAGGGTTTGGCAAAACCGGTTATGATTTTGATAACTTCATTCGTTTGCAATGATCCGATTATTCCGGTTAAAACACCCAGCACACCTCCGGTTTCGCAGTTGGGCACCGAACCGGCATCTGGCGGAGTGGGGTAGAAGTCGCGGTAATTGGGGCCTTGCTCGTAATTAAACACCGCCACCTGACCTTCATACCGAAATACCGACCCAAATACATATGGAATGTTGAGTAGCACACAAGCATCGTTAAGCAGATACCGGGTTGGAAAGTTGTCGGTGCAATCCACTACTACATCGGTATGCTTCAACAATTCAAGCGCATTGGCCGAAGTAATTTTTTGTGGTACCGCTTCAATCCTCAACATGGGGTTAAGAGCAGTCAGTCGCTCAGCAGCTATTGCAGCTTTTGGTTTGTCCAGATCGGCCGTAGTAAAAAGTACCTGCCGTTGCAGATTGGAAATACTAATAGTATCGAAGTCGATTATCCGGAGTTGGCCAACTCCCGCAGCAGCGAGGTATTGCAACACCGGGCTACCCAATCCACCGGCTCCAATAACCGTTACGCATGCAGCTTTTAATTTCTGTTGAGCTGGTTTACCAAAATGCGGTAATACAAAGTGGCGGCTATAGCGATTAATTTCTGTTGTTGAAAATTCTTCTTCATGTGCCATACTTCGCTAAATTTACTACCGATAATTTAAAAACAAGAGCTCATGCGCGTTAACTATTCAACAGGTGCTAAATGGGAAGACATTGTAGGCTATTGCCGGGCCGTGCAAATTGGTAATACAGTTGAAATTTCAGGAACAGTTGCATCAGATGGCAATCAGGTAATTGCCAAAGGCGATTTCTATGGACAAACCCGCTACATCATCGAAAAGATTGAAGGTGTATTAAAGCAAGCAGGCTTTGATTTGAAAGATGTGGTGCGCACGCGCATTTTTGTAACCGATATAACTAACTGGGAAGCTGTGGGCAAAGCCCATGGCGAATTTTTCAAAGACATTAAACCGGTAACCTCAATGGTTGAAGTTAGTGCCTTAATTGCCCCGGATTACCTGGTTGAAATTGAAGCTACTGCTGTAAAGATTTAGAATCAGAAGCGGGCCAATGCAAGTTTTGAAACGGTTTCGCCAATAGCCAGCGATGAGGTAGCTGCTGGTGATGGTGCATTGCATACGTTTATAACTCCTGTATTTTCAAGAATCAGAAAGTCATCTACCAAGCCACCGTTACGATCGCACGCCTGCGCCCGTACTCCGGCACCTCCTTCAACCAAATCACTTTCCTGAATTTCGGGCAACAATTTTTGTAATGCTTTGGTGAAGGCAGCTTTTGAAAATGACCGGTACATTTCACCCATCCCGGTGCGCCAGTATTTTGCAGCTACTTTCTGAAACCCCGGCCAGGCTAAACTTTCAGCCAGTTCGCTCATGTTCATGTTCGATTTCTTATAACCTTCCCGACTGAAGGCCAGCACGGCATTCGGGCCAGCTTCTACACCTCCTTTGGCCATGCGTGTAAAATGTACCCCCAGAAACGGAAAGTTAGGATCGGGTACCGGATAGATGAGATTCTTTACGAGATACTCTTTCTCTTTTTTCAATTTGTAATACTCTCCCCGAAACGGAATAATCTTTACGCGCAAGTCAGGAACCGTCATTCGGGCTACTTTATCGGAATATAAACCCGCGCAGTTGATCACTAACCTCGAGGTGTAGCTTGTCTTTTGGGTAATCACCACACTTTGGGTGTTGGTATGTTGAATATCGAGTACCTTTTCGTTGAGGTGAATGGTACCGCCATTTCGTTGAAACACTTCGCCATACTTGTTGGCTACCAACGTATAATCCACAATGCCGGTTTGGGGAACAAAAATTCCGGCAAGACCGGTTACATGGGGCTCGTATGTTTTTAGTTCGTTTGCCGTAAGTTTTTTCAGGTTAGAGAGTCCGTTATGCTGCCCGCGATTGAATAGGTTTTCAAGCAATGGAAGTTCCTGTTGTTCGGTAGCTACCACTATTTTCCCACACAAGTCGAATGGAATTTCCTGAGTCCGGCAAAAGTCGAGCAGCAGGTTATAACCACGAATACAGTTGGTGGCTTTTAAGCTACCCGGTTTATAATACAGGCCACTATGAATTACTCCGCTATTATTTCCGGTTTGATGCCGGGCCAGCGAAGACTCTTTTTCGAGCAATACAATTTTAAGATTGCGATTAACCGATTGAATTTGTAAAGCAGTGGCGAGGCCTACAATGCCGCCCCCTATAATGGTAATGTCGTGCACAGAAATTTTTTCTGCGAAACTACTACTTCTGAGGAGATTTTTTGGAATGGGTCATAAACACAAAAACCCCTTCCGTCTGAAGGGGTTTTTGTTACCTAAACCTAAACCTATGAGAAGATTTTATCTGCTCTTGGTCTTAAAACGGGAGGCTCAGTAGAATGTTACATTTGTTAAAAGGATTTAACACTTTTTTAATTCTTTTATTTTTTAAGCTTGGAGGCGTACTGCTTATTAAACTTCTCAATTTTTGGCCTGATAACAAACTGACAATAACCCTGATTGGGGTTTAACGCGTAGTAGTTCTGATGGTAATCTTCGGCCGGGTAAAACTCTTTAAAGGCTGTAATCTCGGTTACAATGGGTTTTTTAAATACGCCCGATTTATCCAATTGGATTTTGTATTCTTCTGCGGTTTTCTTTTGTGCTTCCGTGTGATAAAACACAGCCGACCGGTATTGTGTGCCTTCGTCCGCTCCCTGCTTATTCAGCGTGGTGGGATCGTGCGTATTCCAGAAAATTTCCAGTACCTCAGCATACGTTATTACAGTCGGATCGAACTTAATCTGCACCACTTCGGCATGGCCGGTTAATCCAGTAGTAACCTCCCGGTAGGTTGGATTTTTTACTTTACCACCCGAGTAACCCGATACTACTGATTCTATTCCCTTCACGCGTAAAAAGAATGCTTCGGTACACCAAAAACATCCTGAGCCTAAAGTGGCGGTTTCCAATTCGTTCATTTTTTTCTGAGGATTAGATTGTGCCATAACGCCTGCTACGCCAAGCATAAAGGCTGTGATTATTGTGATAAACTTCATGCTTCTTATAACCTGATTTGGTGCAAAATAGTTTTACCAAAAGGACCTGTTAGTCAGCTAAACGACCAACCAAGGGTCTAATAGTTACTGTAAAAACCAGACAAGGCGTTTGCTAACTTGTTATCCAAAGACCGTTTGGTCGTGGTCATCAGAAAATCGCGGGGCATGTAAGGCTCTTTGGTGCCACAAAGTTTGCGGGTAGCTTCCGGAATTGCCCGGGCATCTCCTGAGCAGGTTGCCCATCTGTCACTCCAGCGTTCGTCTGTAATAATATCGGAGTTTCGCAAGTCTGCTCCGCTGTTGGCATCACGAATGTATAGCACAATTGACCCGCGCGAAGTAACTACTTTTTCATACGTAGTCATTTTTGCCGTGATCTTTTCGTACACCGGTATTTTTTGGTTGTTTACAGTCTTCTCACTCACCTTCACACTATCTTTGAAGTTATCGGTGCGGTTGCTGATGGCAGGCCGGGTTTCATTATAGCCGTTTATTGAAACTTTAACAATGTGATCCACACGGGTAAGTCGGGCTTCCTCCGCTTCGCGTGGAGTATAGAATTTCACAAACTGGTTGGAATTTACTCCAAACACAACCGGTTCAAAGTTCCAATTATTGTAGTTGGCAAAAGTTGGTTCTACAATTACCTTGATGGTTGCATTAAATTTTGCCTGCTCCATCATTTCAATTGACTCGCGATAACCGGGTGACAGGGCGTTGGCATCCGCAAACAAGAAGTAAGCACGCTTGGCATCTTCGCGGGTATTCTTCAGCATGGCTTGTACACCGGCTTCGTACGCTTCTTCAGCAGCCTTACCTTTTACTTCGGTTAGTTCTTTGTATTTATTAATCGGATTCGGAATAACTTTTAATGCGCCTGGCGAGGTACGGATTTGTTCGTACAGAAAATTGATTTGCTCATAACTCTGTACCGCATTCTTCCACTTAAAATTTGCATTAGACGTAATCTGATTCTGAGCACTTTGCTCCAGGTAATCTACAGCAAAGTGGTAACTGGTTTTAAGTACCTCTTTCGATTTTTTATGATCTGGATTTTGCCGAAGTCTGTTTACGGCAAGCGAAACTGCCTGGTAATAATCGCCTTGCTTTAATGCGTTTTTACCGGAAGTGCAGGATTGAGTTAGTGCTGCAAAGCCAACAAAAAGGAGAATGAGGTGCGAGCGTTTCATGGAGTTAGCCAACTACTTTTTTAAGAATTTTTTGAGGGGTTGAAGTTAGTTAATAATGCATAAGGCAACAATAGTGCCGAACGTCTACTTCCCCAAAAGGTCAATCAGAATATCATCTATTAATCTGCGCCAGTTTCCCCACGAGTGGCCTTCGTTTACTTCGCGGTATTGATAGACACAGCTACTGGCTTTCAGAATTTCGCTCATCTTTCGGCTTTCTGTGCTGGTATCGTTAATCAAACCGGTGGTCATTGAAACTTTGAGTTGAACATCGGCATTACCTTCGCACAAATTGTAAATCTGCGGCCGGGTATAAAAAGCAGGCGATTGTATTCCGGCAAGACCAAACAGATCGGGGCGGCTAAAGGCAAAATAGGTTGCTGTTAATCCACCCATAGAAGTTCCAATTATTGCACGGCTATTGGCATCTGTTTTGGCCGGATAGTGTGCCTGTATGGTTGGTATAAGTTCGTTGGCAAAAAAATCGAGATACTTACTGTTCATGGCCAATTCATTCATGCGTCTGTTGTTAGCTCGGTTTACCGGTTCGCGGTTATCTACAAACACGGTAATAACGGGTTGTATCTTTTGAGCATGAATCAGATTGTCTAAAGTTGTTGTCATGTTTCCCAACTGCGGGTGCAAATATTCATAGCCATCGGTAACATAAACCACAGGCATAGCTCCATATTGTTTGTAATTGTGCGGCAGGTAAACAGAATAAGTAACCTGATAGCCTAAGGATTTGCTGATGATTAATACATCGCGGATTAATTCGCCTTTGGGAATGTCTGTGCCTGACAGTGTATTTACATCCTCAGTCCATTTTGGCATGCGTAATTCAGAGTTTGGGCTACCACCGCCCACTCCCGACCATTGTTGAAATTTGTTGGCCGGATCAATAATCCAGTTTATACCATCAACCAGAATTTTATAGTCCAATCGGGCATCCGGTGGAAACTTACATTTCAGGTACCACACATCGGTGTTTAAAATCTGCTGGCCCTTGTTAGGAAAATCTTTTACGTAGCCCCAGCCATTAAAATCTCCCATCCATTCTACAGAAGTTGCGTTACCGCGATAGAGAAAAAGAACCGAGTCGTCCTGAATGAGCGGGATTGAATGGCTTTGATTCAGCTTGGCCCACCAGTTATTAACCTGATCGGTTTGTAAACTTTTGTTACGAATAATAGTATTTGCTTCATCCCACTTTGATTGAGAAAGGGAGATTAACGGTAGAAAGATTAAAAGAATGAGCGATTTCATTTAGAAGCAGTTACAGGATCGTCCGCATCGTTTACAAATTTAACACAGAAAGCAGCGATAAGTAAAAACACACCCGCCATAACTATGGCATAGATGGCTTGTGAGTTATAGAAATATTTCACAATAGGTCCACCGATTATACCATTGATAATCTGCGGAAGCGTGATAAAGAAGTTAAACACACCCATGTAAATACCCATTTTGTGTGGTGGGATTGAGCCAGCCAGAATTGCATAAGGCATGGCTAGGATACTTGCCCATGCCATTCCTACGCCAATCATCGAAAAAAGTAAAATCGTAGGGTCATGGATAAAATAAATAGAAATCAAACCAAGCCCACCTGCCGTTAACGAAACAGCATGTGTAGTTTTACGACCAAACTTTGCAGCAATAACCGGAAGCATGAGTGCATAAATTGCTGACACACCATTATAAACACCAAAAATAATTCCAACCCAGTTTGCGGCCTCATTAAACATTACAGATGAACGATCTTCCAGCGGTAAACCATATACATGTGTAGCTACAGCTGATGTAGTAAACACCCACATGGAGAATAGGGCAAACCAGGAAAAGAATTGAACCAACCCAAGTTGTTTCATAGTTGCGGGCATTCCGGCAAAGTCGGATACAATTTGGCCCAATCCTTTTTTGCCGGACTTCTTTTCATCTTTCAAATATTCTTTATCAGGTGGAAATTCTTTTGTGGTTACGACTGTCCAAAGGATAGCAATCAGAAATGTAACGGCTCCAATGTAAAATGATAATGTTACACTATAAGGCACGCTGCCATCGGTAGTAGATTTTTCTACGCCAAAAAATTCAGCAAAAACATACGGTAACCATGAACCAATTACCGCACCAATACCAATCAAACAGGTTTGAATTGAGAAACCAAGTGTGCGTTGATCGGTGGGAAGAAGATCGGCTACCAGTGCACGAAAGGGTTCCATCGCTACATTGAAAGATGCATCCATAATCATGAGAATGCCTGCGCCTATGTACAACGGTGGTAATAAACTTGCGAGTACTGCAGAGTTTGGCATCATTATCAAGGCAGATGCAGCCAATATTGATCCGGCCAGAAAGTACGGCCTCCTTCGACCTAATGATGTCCAGGTTCTGTCGCTATAATAACCAATAATGGGTTGTATGATCATTCCGGTTAATGGTGCGGCAAGCCAGAACCAGGATAGATGTTCAACATCTGCGCCAAAAGTTGTGAGAATGCGGGAGGCATTTCCATTTTGTAAGGCAAACCCAAATTGAATTCCTAAAAATCCAAAACTCATGTTCCAGATTTGCCAAAAGGAGAGGCGTGGTTTTTGTGTCATGTGTGTGAAGTTTTACCAGCGAATTTCTAATTGCTCATCAGTATAATCGGTTTCTATAAATCGGATGGCTTCTTCGCCCATCGAATCAGGTTCGTTAATCGGATCGTACTTCTCTAATGGTGCAAAGAATGAATGCTGGCTTTCAGTTAACGAGAATTGTTTTCCATTAATGTTTATCTGCGAGGCAGCAGATCCATGCAACACAATTTTCAATTTCCGATACGAAGTTTTAAACACTCCTTCAGTTTTACCGACCAACACCTTGTTTTGTGATCCGTAATTCTCAATAAGGCGTGTGGCAGATTCACCCTGCTGGTATTGAAATGTTGAGCCATCATCGCTATACAAGAGAAATTCACTGTGATCATTTCCACAATAAATGTGTAAGGCTAATTCAGTAGGGGCAATACCTGCGTGGGCTTGTGCCGGTCGCATCGGTAAAACACTGCCTGCTTTTATAAACACAGGTAATCGATGTATGGGCGACTCAATAATGGCTTCCTGGTTTCCTTGCCATTGC
>JBPXJU010000044.1:0-118761 GCA_051715445.1 Bacteroidota bacterium
TTATGGTATTGAAGGTTTCTGTTCGGCCAAGAATCTGGTAAAGCAAGATGAAGGCAAAGTAGAAGTTGGCGAAGCGTATGACTTCAAAGTGCTGGAATTTTCGAAAGAAGAGCGCAGAATTGTGTTGAGTCTTAAAGCAACCTGGTCAACCGAAGTTGAAAAGACCGAGCAACCTGCCGCCAAGAAGAAGGCCGCTCCGAAAGGCAAGAGCATTGATAAGATTAACCAGGAAGCAGAGAAATCTACTTTGGGTGATATCGAAGCATTGAGTGCGCTGAAGGAGAAGATGAGTGCTTCTAAAAAGCCGAGCGAATAACCCTCTGTGGTTAGTTGATATAGAAGGTGGCTGCTCAAATAGCCACCTTCTTTTTTTAAGTAGGTTGTAATCCGAAGCGATTTTTATAGTTTTGTAATTCAAATTAAACTTCTGTGGCCGGGTGTCACACCCCAGGTGTGATGAGCTCTGCAAGGGAATAGAAAACAAAAGGTTCCGTGGCCGAGTGGCTAGGCTGAGCTCTGCAAAAGCTCCTACAGCGGTTCGAATCCGCTCGGAACCTCCAGCAAAAGTCATCCAAAAGATGACTTTTTTGTTTTAGGGAATGCAATGCAAAAGCCTGCAATGCGACTTGGTCACTATGCATTGGACAGTTTGGAACCTCTCAAACTATTTCAGTTTTTCTGAAAAGGTTTTTTAGTAACTTTCAAAACATGAAATTAATCTATCTATTTTCAGTAGGCTTGCTGATGGTGGCCTGTTCAACAAAAGAAAACAAAACAGATATGAGTTCCACTTCAAACTGGAAGATATACCCGCCATTAAATGCAATGACCATTACTCTCACTAACACCAGTGGTTTAAAGGCTACGATCACTCCTTACGGAGGTAAAGTAATTAGTCTTTGGGTGCCCGATAAAAATGGTAATCTGGGCGATATAGTTTTAGGGTATGATTCAGCCAGCCAATACCCTGCGGGTAACCCATACTTTGGTGCACTAATCGGCCGCTACGGTAACCGTATTGGCAAAGGACAATTTACCCTCGATGGCACAACGTACCAGTTGGAGACAAATAACGGAGCGAATGCCTTGCACGGTGGGCCCGGTGGATTTCATAATGTGATGTGGGATGTAGTAGAAGTTAAACCAAACAGTATTGCGTTGGCGTACACCAGTGCCGATGGTGAAGAGGGTTATCCCGGTACACTTCAGGCTAAAGTTATTTACACCTTAACGGATGATAACGAACTCTCTATTGACTACGAAGCCACAACCGATCAACCTACCATTGTAAACCTGACGCATCATTCTTTCTTTAATCTGGCTGGTGAAGGCAAGGGTGATATTCTGAATCATGAGTTGCAGATTATGGCCGATACGTTTACACCGGTTGATGAAGGTTTGATTCCTACCGGAGAATTAAAGCCCGTTGCCGGAACCGCATTTGATTTTAATAAACCAACTGCTATTGGGGCGCGGATTGATCAGCAAGATGATCAACTTAAATATGGAAAAGGTTATGACCACAATTGGGTCTTGAAACGGGAAGGCACAGGTCTGAGTCTTGCTGCAGTTGTAACAGAACCTACAACCGGCAGAGTAATGGAAGTTTGGACTACTGAGCCCGGGCTTCAGTTTTATTCCGGAAATTTTCTGAATGGTAGTGATGGAGGCAAGGGTGGAAAGCAATATCAGTTTCGTACAGCATTTTGCCTGGAGGCGCAACACTTTCCAGACTCACCCAATAAGCCGGAGTTTCCATCAACATTGTTAAGGCCAGGTAGTGTTTACACTCAAAAAACAGTGTATAGGTTTTCGGCTAAATAAATCCACTTCAAGCAGTTGATAAAAGCTATCAACCTGGTAGAATTCATCCTGGATTAATCAAAAGCAAAAGATCTGACAAAATTGTTGGAGTTTTTTGCTTTTATGGGCATTTATGATCAGGATCATAAACGAGATGTAGCTTAATCATAATATTTGATGGTCAATCGCTATGAAAAAGAATAGTGTACCATCCAGCCTCACCGAATTTAATTCAATTTGGAACCCCTTTTTAAGTGCATTCTTAAAGCAAGTCATATTTCCACATGACAAAAGTCATTTTTTAGCGGAGGCTTCACAGGTAGGTTTGATACAACAAATCCGCCCGCTTATGATCGATCCATTGGTTCTGCAGAGTTACGGTGCCAGGGAAATAAGCCTTCAAAAAGATGAGGTGCTTTTTCGTGAAGGCGAGGAAGCATTACATTATTTTCAGATGCGAAGCGGTTCCATAAAAATGATCACGAATAGTCCGGATGGTCAGGAATTTATTCAAGGTGTCTTTAAGTGTAACGATAGTTTTGGCGAGCCTGCTTTACTCTGTTCATTTCCTTATCCCAGCCATGCCATTGCGTTAGAGCCTTCGGTTGTGATTAAACTTACCAAAGAAAAATTTCTAACGCTGCTTCGCGAGAATTTTGAGATCCATCTTCACCTTGATCAGGTGTTGTGTCAGCGCCTTCGCTACAAGTCCATGGTGTTATCTGAAATTTCCTTTTACGATCCGGAGCATAGGATCATGAGTTTGCTGAAGTACTTAAAGGAAGAAGCACATCAAAACAGTTATTCAGGAATGATTGGCAAGAATCCTGTCTATGAAGTACCCTTTACCCGGCAGCAATTAGCGGATATGACTGGTCTTCGGGTGGAAACAGTTATTCGCACAGTCAAAAAGATGGAAGAAGAAGGCAAGGTAAAATTGGTCGGAAGAAAAATCACACTTTAACTATATACCTATGAAAGCAATGAAATATCTGATTGGAACAAGCCTGGCAGCAGTCATGTTTGCCTGTGCACCAGACAAGCCTGTAAATACTGAGGAGAAAGATCTGAATAAGAGTGCTGTGGAGGCTATTACTGACCCCACTAAAGGAATTGGGGCTGTAAAAAATGTTACGCTCAATACACCACTGGAGTTAGATCGTGTAAAGCGCGGACTGGCAATTTATGAAATGAAGTGCCTGTCGTGCCATAAGCTGGATGAGACCCGGATTGTGGGGCCAGGGTGGAAAGACATAACTAAAAACCGTAAGCCTGAATGGATCATGAACATGATTACGAATGTAGATGTAATGCTTGATCAGGATCCGGAAGCGCAGAAGTTACTGGAGTTGTGCTTAATGCGCATGCCTAATCAAAACATGTCGATTGGTGATGCGCGCGATGTTCTTGAATTTATGCGTCAAAATGATGGCGAAAAATAAATTTTAAAATCTAAGCATATGAAAACTTATATCGTTTTTCTAGCCTTGCTTGTGTTTGCATGTGGCCAACAAACCACCACTACGGAAACAACAGTTGATTCGAATATTCCTGCAGGTGGTCAGTCCAACGTAAAAGATGACGAATCGCAACAGGATGTTGTAAAGATTGCGGTGAACTCTCCCGATCACACAACGCTGGTTGCAGCACTCAAAGCAGCCGAGTATGTGGATGTACTTTCCAATGCGGGGCCATTTACAGTCTTTGCACCAACCAATGCCGCGTTCGATAAACTTCCTGCCGGTACATTGGAGACATTAACAAAACCTGAGAACAAAGATCAATTGCGTACTATTCTTGAATACCATGTGTATGTGGGCGGACTCACCGAAACCATGATTCAGGATGGAATGACATTGAATCAGGTAAGCCTGGATAATGTAACACTCAACAAAAAAGATGGCAAAATCACCATTAACGGTGCCAATGTGTTGGGTTCAGCGCGCGCCTCAAACGGAATAGTTTACATTATTGATGCCGTGTTGTTACCACCCGATAAGAAATAATTCTCCTCACTTCACTAAATACTAATTATTATGAAAACTAAAATATTCCGCTTACTTACTTTGCTGGTAGTATTTACCAGCGCAGTAGTATGGCAAGGTTGTAAACCGAAAGCTCCAGCCAGTGTGGCTATGGGCGATGCAGCATCCAAAGCGTTTGTGCCACCAGGAAAGTATGATGAATTCTACAATGTAGTTTCGGGTGGGTTTAATGGCCAGATGAGTATCTACGGCCTTCCATCCGGTCGATTGTTTCGCATCATTCCGGTTTTTTCACAGTTTCCCGAAAACGGTTGGGGTTATAGCGAAGAAACAAAACCGATGCTTAACACCTCGCATGGGTTTGTTCCGTGGGATGACTTGCACCACATTGCTTTATCTACCACCAACGGTGAGCACGATGGCCGGTGGGCTTTTGGTAATGCCAACAATACACCTCGCGTGGCGCGGGTGGATATGAAAACTTTCAAGACTGTTGAAATATTGGAATTGCCCAATAGTGGAGGCAATCACTCATCACCTTTTATTACAGAGAATACCGAGTACGTGGTAGCAGGCACTCGCTTTAGTGTTCCGGTTGGTGATAAGACCGATGTTCCGATCAGTTCGTTTAAAGAAAACTTCAAAGGCTATATCAGTTTTATTTCAGTTGATCCTACCGAAGGAAAAATGAAAATTGCCTTTCAGTTAAAAACTCCAGGGGTAAGTTTTGACCTTGCCCGCGCTGGTAAAGGAAAATCACACGGTTGGTTCTTTTTCTCTACGTACAATACAGAACAAGCTTATACACTTTTGGAAGTAAATGCGTCACAAAAGGATAAGGACTTCATTATGGCCGTAAACTGGAAGAAAGCAGAGGAATACATCAAAGCTGGAAAAGGCCAGACCGTGAAAGCCAAGTATGCTCATAATGTTTGGGATGAGCACACCCACACAGGCGTATCGAATATTATGGATGAAGTGCTTCAGCTGGATCCGGCCGAATTGAAAGATATCATCTATTTCATTCCATGCCCCAAATCACCGCATGGTTGCGATACAGATCCTACCGGTGAATATATTGTGGGAAGCGGAAAACTGGCAGCTTTAATTCCTGTTTTCTCTTTCACTAAAATACAACAGGCAATTGCCAATAAAGATTTTGAGGGTGAGTTTGCTGGCATTCCGGTTATTAAGTATGAAGCCGCATTGCATGGTGAAGTGAAGAAACCCGGACTTGGCCCGCTGCATACCGAGTTTGATGCTAAAGGCAATGCATATACCTCATTCTTTGTTTCATCTGAAATTGTGAAATGGAATGTTCAATCATTGGAGGTATTAGATCGCGTGCCTACTTATTACTCCATCGGTCACCTGAGTGTACCCGGAGGCCCAACTAAAAAGCCTCATGGTAAATACGTAGTGGCGTATAACAAGATTACAAAAGACAGATATTTGCCTACCGGCCCTGAACTTACGCAGTCTGCGCAGTTGTATGACATAAGTGGTGACAAGATGCAGCTCATCCTTGATTTTCCTACAACAGGGGAGCCGCATTATGCTGAATCAATACCGGCTGAGTTGGTAATGCCTAATTCCGTAAAGATTTTTAAGCTGGAAGAAAACAAGCATCCCTATGCAGCAATTGGGGAAGGCCAGGCAAAGGTTGAACGGAAAGGAAATCAGGTGCATGTGTACATGACGGCCATTCGCTCTCACCTGACACCCGACAATATTGAAGGTATAAAACTTGGCGATGACGTTTATTTCCATGTAACTAATCTGGAGCAGGATTGGGATGTACCCCATGGATTTGCGATAAAAGGTGCTAGCACAGCCGAGATTTTGGTTATGCCGGGTGAAACTCAAACGTTAAAATGGAAACCATTATCAACTGGGGTGTTTCCGTTTTATTGCACTGACTTCTGTTCGGCATTACACCAGGAAATGCAAGGTTACATCCGCGTATCGCCTGCTGGCAGCAATGTTCCATTAAAATTTTCAACCGGTAAAATCGAAGACCAAACCAGTGGAGCTGGTCAATAGATCTCGCCTTAAGGCGAGTTGAAATTCATAGTTTCCAGGTTGAAGGCCCCGCTCCGCTGTGGCGGAAGCGGGGTTCACTAAAACACAAACTAAAATGAAAACACTTAAGCCCTTATCGCGTCTGGTTATTATGCTTGCTGCGTTGTTGATGGTAAGCGCCTACTTTGTACCGTTGTGGCAAATTTTAATGTGGGCTCCGCAATACCCGGAAGGGTTGGAAATGGATATCTGGATTAACACCATCAAAGGTGATGTGAAAGTGATCAGTGCCCTCAATCATTACATCGGCATGAAGCATATTGAGGTGGAAATGTTTCCGGAGTTTGAGTACATGATTTATATCGTTGGGTTTTTAATTGGGTTTGGGTTGTTAACCGCATTAGTTAACCGTAGGTTAATGTTATGGCTGTTTAGTTTGTTGTTGTTGGCAACGGCAGTTGCAGCTTTAGTAGATTTCTGGTTGTGGGGTTATGATTATGGCCACAACCTCGATCCTACGGCAGCCATAAATATTCCGGGTATGTCGTACCAACCTCCGCTAATTGGCACCAAACAACTTTTAAACTTCACCGCATTTTCGGGCCCCGATGTGGGTGGGTGGATTTTCATTGTCTCAGGCCTTTTGGTTTTCGGCATATTGGGTTTTGAATTATACACTTCAAAGAAAAAGGCATGAGAACTATTTTGTTTGGTTTGATTGGTTTTGCGATTATAGGTTGTACCGTTAAACCAGAACCAATCGTTTTTGGAAAAGATGCCTGCCACACATGTAAAATGACATTCGTGGATAGTAAGTTCGGTGCAGAACTGGTTACTAAAAAAGGTAAGATTTATAAGTTCGATGATTTGAATTGCATGCTGAACTTTTACCATTCCGGTAATGAAGAAGTTTCAGATTTTAAATTTATTCAGGTTGTGGATTTTTCCGTACCCGAAAAATTAATTGATGCGCAGCATGCCTGGTATGTAAAGTCGGCCAGCTTGCGCACACCTATGGCCAGCGAGGTAGCAGCATTTGAAACAGCAGAATCAGCACAACTGGTGAAAAAAGAATGGAATGGAGTGTTGCTGAGTTGGGGCGAGATTCAAACACAGTTTAAATAGAAAAAATGTTCAAGGGATTGGTTGTGATTACAGGAATATTGATCAGTTGCCTCACAAGCCAGGCAGCCACGCTTATTGTTGGCGCCAATCAAAATATAAAGAACATTAAAGATGCAATTGCGCTGGCCCAACCGGGTGATACGGTGTTGATTCAACCGGGGGTTTATCGCGAAGGAAATCTTATTCTGCAAAAATCGCTGGTGATTAGGGGGGAGGGCTATCCGGTGCTGGATGGTGAAAATCAATTTGAAATTTTCACCATTCATGCCAACAATGTAGTGATTCAGGGATTGAAATTTATTAACACGGGTATTGCCAGTATTAACGACCTTGCAGCCATTAAACTGTTAGAGTCAAGTAAGGTTAAAATTCTTCAGAATCAATTTGAGAATACCTTCTTTGGTATTTATATCGCCAACTCCTCGCATGTATGGATTGAAGAGAACCAATTACAAGCCGAAGCCGAGGCCGAGCATCAGATTGGCAATGGCATTCATCTCTGGAAGTGTCATAACATCACAGTAAACAAAAACAAAATAAGGGGCCATAGGGATGGAATTTATTTTGAATTTGTAACTAACTCATTAATAACCGACAACCATAGCGAAGGCAACATGCGGTATGGACTGCACTTTATGTTTTCGCACAACGATGAATACCGAAATAATACATTTATGAATAATGGTGCCGGAGTGGCAGTAATGTACACCAAAGAGGTTACTATGGTTAATAATACGTTTGTTCATAACTGGGGTTCATCTGCATACGGCTTGCTATTAAAGGATATTCGCGATAGCCAGATTACAGACAATTTGTTCGTAGAGAATTCGGTGGGAATATTTATGGAGGGTAGCAGCCGCAACCATATTCATCGTAATAAATTTTATCAAAACGGTTATGCATTAAAGTTGCAAGCCAGTTGCGATGACAATCAGATTTTAAAAAATAATTTTCAGCAAAACACCTTTGATTTGGTAACAAATGGAAGCCTTGTTTTGAATAAGATTGAAGCCAATTACTGGGATCGGTATGAGGGATACGATTTAGATAAAGATAAGATTGGCGATGTGCCTTATCGGCCTATCAGCGTGTACGGCACAATTGTGGAACGCATGCCCCAGGCAATATTATTGTGGCGAAGTTTCCTGGTATTGCTGTTGGATAAAGCTGAAAAAGCAATGCCAGTACTTACGCCCGAAAACTTAATGGACTCAGCACCGGCTATGCATCCGTATGATTTTAATTGACAACATATCGAAGAAGTTTGGAGCGTTAACAGCGCTTGATAAGGTTACGCTGGAATTAAAAGGCGGAAAGAGTTATGCTCTTATTGGCCCGAATGGTTCCGGTAAAACAACCTTAATTAAAAGTATACTGGGGCTTGTAGTGCCTACATCGGGTGATATACTTTTTGAAGGTAAGAGTATTTTGAGTGATTGGAAGTACCGCGAAAAAATTGGATACATGCCCCAGATTGGTCGGTATCCCGAAAATATGCGGGTAGGGCAACTATTTGAAATGATGAAAAGCATTCGGCAGGATAAACCAAAAGTTGATGAAGAGTTACTGGATGCATTTAAACTTTACAAGATTTTCGATAAACGCATGCATGCACTTTCGGGCGGTACGCGTCAAAAGGTAAGTGCTGCGTTGGCGTTTTTGTTTCATGCTCCGGTCTTGATTTTAGATGAACCTACCGCGGGACTCGATCCGGTTTCAGTGGAAATTCTGAAAGAAAAAATTCTTCATGAAAAGCGAATGGGCAAGTTGATCATTATCACTTCGCATATTCTGAACGATCTGGATGAAATTGCAACGGAAATGGTGTATATGTTTGAAGGGTGTGTTCAATACAGTAATTCTATTGAGTCGCTTAAAGCCGAGACAAACGAGACTAAATTAAATAAAGCAATAGCCACGCTTATCCGCCAACGCGAATTGCTGGAGTCAGTAACCGAATAGTTATGACACGTATTATTAAATATGTTTTCTATGATATTCTGCGCACGCGGTTTATTCTTTTTTATACAGCTTTTTTAATGGTTTGCACATTTGCCTTCTTTCAGATTGATGGGGATTTTGGCAAAGTAGTTTTAAGTCTGATGAATATCGTGCTGATGGCCGTTCCCCTGGTGAGCGTAGTGTTTACAACGATTCATTTTTTTAACTCCTACGAATTTATTGAACTGATGCTGGCGCAACCGGTAAACAGAAGAGCAGTTTTTCTAAGTGAATACCTGGCGGTGGCATCCTCTCTTTGTCTTGCTTTTGTGGTGGGGGTGGGGTTTCCATTTGTATTATATGGTGCGTGGCAACCTATTTCTACTTTAATGATTACCGGTATTTTTCTAACACTGGTTTTTGTGTCGCTCGCGTTTTTTGCCTCGGTATTAACCCGCGATAAAGCCAGAGCCATTGGCATTGCGTTGCTCTTCTGGTTTTACTTCTCGCTTATTTATGATGGGCTGTTACTTTGGATTATCTATTCCTTCAGCGATTACCCATTAGAGAAACTTACGCTTACACTGATTGCGTTTAACCCCATTGATCTTGCCCGGATAATCATGTTACTGCAATTGGATATTTCGGCACTAATGGGTTACACAGGGGCTTTCTACAAGAATTTTTTTGGAAGTAACCTGGGCATTTTGTTTTCCCTGGTGTTGCTGATGCTTTGGGTGCTTTGGCCAATTTTATTTGCGATGCGCATTTTTAATAAAAAGGACTTATGAAGTGGTTGGTTTTGGTGCATGTGCTGGGTGCATCGGTTTGGGTTGGCGGACACTTAATATTATCAATTGGATTTGTGCCCCTGGCTTTGCGGCTAAAAGATGTAAGCATAATTACTGCGTTCGAAAGAAGTTTTGAACGAATCGGAATTCCAGCCTTGCTGGTGCAGATTATTACAGGCTTGTGGATGGCCACCTTATATATTCCGGTGGGTCAATGGTTCAGCCTGGCTTCGGTACATCATCAATACCTCTGGATAAAGATTAGTCTGGTGGTGGCTACGTTGTTACTGGCTGTTCATGCCCGATTTTTCATTATCCCCAGGCTTTCAGCGCAAAACCTTTCCACTATGGCCTTTCATATTGTATTGGTTACCGTGTTGGCAGTTGGGTTGTTGCTAACCGGTTTAAGTTTCAGATACATTTATTTTTAATGACATGAATATTATTGAGTCAATTGAATTTAAACCAGACAAACCCACGGTATTGCCGATTAAGAAGTCAGATACTGTAAAAATGTTTTGTGTGGCCCTTGGCAAAGATCAACTTCTGCAAAAACATCAGGCCAAAGTTCCGAGCTTCTTACTTGTATTGAAAGGCAGTGTAGATTTTTTAATAGGCGTGGAGGTATTACCCTTACAGGAACTTGAAACTTACCAGATACCGGTAAATATAGATCATGAAGTAAAAGGCCGTCTCGATCAGAACATTATATTAATAACGCAGGAATTAAAATCACTCTAGATGCAGGATTTAAATTCAAGAACGGAAATCGAAAGTATGGTGAATAGGTTTTATGATAAAGTAAAGCATGACGAACTGCTTGCTCCCCTCTTTGCCCATGTAGATTGGCCACATCATCTTCCGGTTATGTATAACTTTTGGGCTTCCATGTTGCTGGGTGATAGAAGTTATACCGGAAATCCTTTTGAAAAGCATGTAACGTTGCCGCTTTCATCTACCCACTTCAGCCGATGGCTGGAATTATTCAATGAAACCGTAGATGAAAACTTTAGCGGGGCAAACGCGCAAGAGGTTAAAGCCAGAGCTCAGACCATAGCAGCCGTATTTCAGTACCGGCTCAACCTGAGTTAGTGCCGATAGTCCAATCGGCTACCGCCAGACTTACCAGCAGTAAAAGCAGCAGCCCAACAGCCAGGGCTACATGAACCCACTCGTGCGAAGGCTTTATATAAATAAGAGACAGAAGCAATGCGAGCAGTATCAGTTGAACGATTTGATCGCCTATCGGGTAGCCATTAATCAAAACGTTATCCAGAATGGATAAGGCAATCAGGATTACTGCTGTACTAAAGAACTTAAGGTAGTTGGCGTAGTAAAACTCTTTGAATAGAACGGGTTGGTGGAGTGCCGAAGATGGGAAAAGTAAGCGTGCCAGAACAAAAAGACCGATTGGATATAAAATTGCAAAAAGAAAAATGGGGAGTTTCCATTCGGTCAGGGTACGCATTTCATACAATACCCACCACTCCTGCACGTGCAAAAAGAAGACAAACAGCACCCACAAAGTATGGGGTAAATAAAGCCTGGAGTGGCGCCAGTTTTGAATTACATCGGCTATGCCAGTTACAATTTGGGTTATTCCCAACCCTAAAATGATGGAAATGAGAACACTAACATATTCGAATGGCGTCATTTTTTAGAATAGCTCAGTTTAAATTAATTCTAAATAGAAGCAGATGGAGAATTCCACTTTGATTCTACTGAAAATTCTGCTCAACCATACTTGTTTAAAGTTAAATTGGAATGATGTAACGAGTGATTTTGCACTTTTAAATTTATTGTACCACTCATTAAAATTAATTTGAAATAAAGCATCTGGCATGTAGATTTGTGCGATTCCGTAAAAAAGCGGCTATCCTAAACGTGCAACGATGAAGAAAAGATTATCTCGTCCCGTTACGATTTTAACTCTCGCCCTCGTATTCTTTTTCAAGTTATCATTATTCGCTCAGGAAATTCCAACAGATGAAGCTGCTATTAAGGCAGGCGAAGCCTTGTTCAATGGCAACTGTAAGTCTTGCCATCGCGTAAAGCAAAAGTTGGTTGGACCAGCCCTGGCCGGGGTTGAAGATCGCGCACCGTCTGTAGGGTGGATTTTGGATTGGGTTCGTAATCCTGCCAAAGTGATTGCCAGTGGCAATGAGTATGCGGTTAAGATTTATGAAGAGTATAACAAAAGCCAGATGACGGCTTTTACCAGTTATACCGATGAACAAATTCTAAGCATTTTAGCCTACGTAAAGGCAGAAGCAGTAAAAGTTGATGCACCAGCCCCCGGAACCACTACTGCAGACAATACAGGTGGAGGTGCGGGTGTTCCTTCGGGTTATCTCAATGCCATCCTTATCGGGCTTGTAGTAATTCTGGTGTTGTTGCTGATTATTTTGGGTCTGATTATCAATGCCCTTAAAAAATACCTTGATCAGAAAGATCTCTCTGAAGACGAAAAGGAAATAGTGCACTCCAAATACACGTTCAACACCATTATAAAGAGTTCTGGTTTTATCTTTATTGTAATATTTCTGGTGGCGTCCGTTACATTCAAGAACGTGATTGATGGACTTTATTCTATCGGTATTCAGCAAAACTATCAGCCTAAGCAGCCTATTGCGTTCTCGCACAAGATACATGCTGGGCAATATGAAATTGAATGTCGGTATTGCCATACAGGTGCGCTGAAAGGCAAACAAGCCAATATTCCTTCGGCCAACATTTGTATGAACTGCCACTCACAAATCCGTGAAGGTACCAATACCGGAACCACTGAGATCAGTAAGATTTATGCGGCTATCGGATATGATCCGGCAACTGGTTCTTATACCGGCAAGCAAAAACCAATTGAGTGGGTGCGTATTCACAACCTGCCCGATCTCGCTTATTTCAACCATGCACAACATAATAATGTTGGTGGTATTGAATGCCAGACCTGCCATGGCCCTATTGAAGAAATGGATGTGGTAAAACAATACTCTTTATTAACGATGGGCTGGTGTATTGACTGCCACCGTAAAACAGATGTTGCAACCAAAGGCAACCATTATTACGATAAGTTGCTGGAGTTACACAACAGTAAAAAAGCATTAAAAGTTGAAGACATTGGCGGTTTGGAATGTGCTAAGTGTCACTATTAAAATTATAATTCGAACTCGACCGGATTTTTTGAACCTATGACTACAAAAACATACTGGAAAGGATTACCCCAACTGAAAAACGACCCCAAGTTTGTTAAGAATGCAGACCAGGAGTTTGTTGATCTTTCTGTACAGGAAGATGCGGGGCACTCGCGCAGGGATTTTCTTAAAATGATGGGCTTTAGCGTAGCCGCAGCTTCATTGGCTGCCTGCGAAGCGCCAATCCGCAAAGCAATTCCTTATGTAAGCAAGCCTGTTGATGCTGATCCGGGTATCCCGAACTATTACGCCAGCACTTATATTAATGGTGGCGATTATTGCAGCATTGTAGTTAAGGTAAGAGATGGTCGTCCGATCAAAATTGATGGTAACAGTTTATCGAAAGTTACCATGGGCGGAACCAGTGCACAGGTGGAGGCTTCCGTGTTGTCGTTATATGATAACTTCCGGTTGCGTGGCCCGCGGGTAGGAGATAAGGTTTCGGATTGGGAAACTTTAGATAAAGAAGTTTTAGCCAAGCTAACGGATATCGCCACAAAAGGCGGTCAGATCAGAATAGTAAGCAATTCTATTCTGAGCCCAAGTACAAAAGCAGTTATTGAGAAATTCAAAACCAAGTATCCTACTACTAAAGTAGTTCAGTACGATCCGATTTCATATTACGGAATAGTAAAAGCAAATCAGGAATCGCTTGGTGCAGCCATCATTCCTTCTTACGATTTCAGTAAGGCAAAAGTAATTGTTAGCGTAGGAGCAGATTTTCTGGGAACCTGGTTATCACCAATTGAATTCACCAAACAATTTGCTACCAACCGCGAGATCACGGCCGAAAAGAAAGAGATGTCTCGTTTGTACGCATTCGAATCTAACCTTTCACTTACGGGTGCAAATGCCGATTACCGTACCGCCATTAAACCTTCGCAGGAAGGATTGGTAGTAGCACAACTTTACAAGTTGATTTCCGGAAGCGGTTCAACCGGAATAGATGGAATTACAAATCTTGAAAAGGCAGCAGCCGAACTAAAAGCAAATGCCGGAAGTGCATTGGTGGTGAGCGGTTCAAATGATAAGAACGTACAGCTTGTAGTTAACGCAATCAATAATTTGTTAGGAAGCTACGGCACAACTATTAACACAAGTGCTCCGGTTAATTTCCGTCAAGGTAACGATGAGGAAATGGCGGCATTTGTTGCCGAAGCAATTGGTGGTAAAGTAGATGGTGTTATTTTCTACAACTGTAATCCGGTTTACGATCATCCGCAAGGGGCTGAACTTGGTAAGGCACTTAAAGGTCTTGCACTTACCATTTCAACATCTACTACTCCAGATGAAACCGCTTCGGCTTCTGCCTATATCGCGGCCGATCATCATTATTTAGAATCCTGGAACGATGCAGAGCCAAAGTTGAATTCATTCAGCTTATCACAACCTGCCATTACACCAATATTTAAAACCCGTCAGGCGCAAGAGAGTCTGCTCGTTTGGGCTGGCGAAGCAAATACCGAATATTTTTCTTTCGTTCAGGAATATTGGAGAAACCTCTTCTTTGCCGCATCTGGCGGAGTGGATTTCCAAAGCTTCTGGGATAAGTGCCTGTATGATGGCGTGTATGAAGTAACCGGTAATTCACCAGCCGCTTCATTCAATGGAAATGTAGATACCGCATTATCGGCTATTGCTTCTACATACTCCGCATCAAATTCAGGTTTTGAATTAGTACTTTATGAAACCTGTGGTTTAGGAACTGGCTCTCAAGCTAACAACCCGTTGTTGCAAGAGTTACCCGATCCTATTACCAAAGCTACATGGGATCATTATGTTACGGTTTCCTTGAAAGATGCAACTGCATTAGGTATTGATAACGATGCCGAAGGCCGTACTCAACTGGTTAACATTACTGCCAATGGCAAAACAATAACGTTAGCTGCTTTGGTTCAACCCGGTCAGGCACAAGGAACCTTAGGTGTTGCACTCGGTTATGGTCGCACCCAGGTTGGGTTGGTGGGTAAAGAGATTGGTGTAAATGCCTATCCATTACTCAGCTCAGGAACATCACTGGGATATAGTGTTACATCCGATGTTAAAATCGAGAAGACAGAAACTCCTTTCCAGATAGCGCAAACCCAGATCCATCAAACATATATGGGTCGTGCCAACGTTGTGCAGGAATCACTTCTTGCGGATTATCTGAGTAACCCGAAAGAGTGGAACGAAAAGGCACCTAAAATCACATCGTGGGATAAGAAAGTTCCACCCGGAGCTTTGAGTTTGTGGAAAGGCCATGATTATAAAAACCACCATTGGGGAATGGCCATTGACCTGAACACCTGTACAGGTTGTGGTTCTTGCGTGGTGGCATGTAATGTAGAAAATAACGTTGCGCTGGTTGGTAAGCAGGAAGTAATCAATCGCAGAGAAATGCATTGGTTGCGTATCGATCGCTACTACAGCAGCGATGCACTACCTTCTGACTATAGAGAAGCAGAAAAGGCTTCTGAAAATCCGGAGGTTGTATTCCAACCCATGATGTGTCAGCATTGCAACAACGCACCTTGCGAAACGGTGTGTCCGGTTGCTGCCACTACACACAGCACTGAAGGTCTTAACCAAATGACGTATAACCGTTGTATCGGAACCCGCTATTGCGCGAACAACTGTCCTTATAAAGTAAGACGCTTTAACTGGTTTAAGTACCACGATAACAGCCAATTCTTAAATGCTAACCCAGCCATGAACACAGACTTAGGTCGCATGGTGTTGAATCCGGATGTAACTGTTCGTTCACGCGGGGTAATGGAGAAATGTTCGTTCTGCGTACAACGCATTCAAAGTGGTAAGCTTAATGCCAAGAAGGAGAGAAGACCAATGAAAGATGGTGAAGTAGTAACGGCTTGCCAGGCTGCCTGTTCTACCGGAGCTATTTTGTTTGGTGATATGAACGATCCGGAAAGCAAAATCAGTAAAGTATTAGGTATTGAAACCCAATATAAAGAGGTAGAGATAGACGGTAAGAAAGAAACTGTTGTGGATTACGGAATTGATAAGAAGGTTACAAACCCACGCGCTTACCGAGTGCTGGAAGAAATCGGGGTGAAGCCAAACATCTTCTACTTAACGAAAATCCGCAATAAGGATAAAGAATCGAATAACGCTTAAAATTTTTGAACAGGAACTGATACGAACCAAAGTATGCAAGCAACTTCATCAGTACGGGAATCACTAATCACTGGCGGCAAAACGGTACGCGATGTATCGGAAGACATTAGCCGGCACGTAGAGAACAAACCTAACCGCTTGTGGTGGATAGCGTTTTTAATTTCTCTTGTCCTTTTCGGCTTTGGCTTTTACTGTCTGGCCGCGCTCTTATGGGAGGGGATAGGCCTTTGGGGTTTGAATAAAACAGTAGGTTGGGCATGGGACATTACCAACTTCGTATGGTGGGTGGGTATTGGTCACGCAGGTACCCTGATATCAGCCATCTTGTTGTTGTTCCGCCAGAAGTGGAGAATGTCCATTAACCGCGCAGCAGAAGCGATGACAATCTTCGCGGTTATTTGTGCGGCAACCTTTCCATTGGCGCACATGGGCCGTTTGTGGTTAGGTTTCTATTGGGCACTTCCATTGCCGAACACCTGGGGTTCATTGTGGGCAAACTTTAACTCGCCACTTTTGTGGGACGTATTTGCGATCTCTACCTACTTCACCGTGTCGCTAGTATTCTGGTACATCGGTTTAATACCTGACTTTGCCGTTATCCGCGATCGCGCCACCCGCATGGGTAATAAAACCCGCGCAGCTATCTACAATGCACTAAGCTTTGGTTGGGATGGAGCTGCTAAAACCTGGATGCGCTATGAATCAGTTGCACTCATTCTTGCAGGTTTGTCAACACCGCTTGTACTTTCAGTTCATACAATCGTATCGTTCGACTTTGCAACTTCAGTTGTACCCGGCTGGCACACCACCATCTTCCCGCCATACTTTGTGGCTGGTGCGATCTTCTCTGGTTTTGCCATGGTACTTACCTTGTTGATTGTAACGCGTAAAGTATTTAAGCTGGAAGATTACATCACCATCTACCACATCGAGTTGATGAACATTGTAATCATCATTACCGGTTCAATTGTAGGTATTGCGTACATCACCGAATTCTTTGTAGCATGGTACGGCATGGTACCGGCTGAATTCTATGCTTTCTATAACCGCGCAACCGGTCCATACTGGTGGGCATACTGGTCTATGATGACGTGTAACGTAATCTCGCCACAACTTTTCTGGTTCAAGAAAATCAGAACAAACATTGTAGCCACATTTGTACTATCCATCATTGTAAACATTGGAATGTGGTTCGAGCGTTTTGTAATCATCGTAACCTCTATCCACCGCGATTACCTTCCTTCAAGCTGGTCGATGTTTTATCCTACTATGTACGATTTGGGTGAATACATCTTCACGTTCGGATTGTTCTTTACCGCATTCTTCCTGTTTGCCAAGTTCTTCCCGGTAATCAACATGGCCGAGGTAAAAAGTATAATTAAATCATCTTCCGAAAAGAAGCATTAACAGTATATGAGCAGCACTGGCGAAAAATTTCTGGTAGGTATTTTTGACGATGAAGACATTCTGCTTCATGGAGTAGAAGGCATTCGTGAAAAAGGTGTGCGAATACACGAGGTATACACACCATTCCCGGTTCACGGGCTGGATGAAGCATTAGGTTATAAGCGTTCGCGCTTACCGATTGCGGCTTTCTTGTTCGGTTTAACCGGAACCGGCCTTGCATTAACCATGCAAATCTGGATGTTGGGTTTTGACTGGCCCATGATTATTGGAGGTAAGAACTTTGTTTCGTTGCCGCCTTTTATTCCGGTAACATTTGAGCTAACCGTTTTGCTTTCAGCGTTGGGTATGGTGGCCACGTTTTTTATTGTGAGCGATATGAAGCCCTACAAAACACCGCGCACGTACGACATTCGCAGCACAGATGATAAGCACGTTATGGCTATTGATCTTGCCGCAAACAAATTAAGCAAAGATGAAATTGGTCAGATTCTGAAAGCCAATGGTGCTTCAGAAGTAAATGAAAAGAACTTTTAATTATGCTGAATATGCGTATTAAGTTAGGAGTATGGGGTGTGGCCGGAGCCTTGTTGCTGGCAGGTTGTAAAGCTGGTGGCGATTATCAAGGTCTGGAATATGCACCCAACATGTATCACTCGGTAGCCTACGAACCGCTTACCCAGATTACGGATGAAGGGTACGGTGTAATGGTTAACTCGTTGGATAATGGCCGTGGTGAATATTACAACACCAACAAGTTTAATCCATTCGCTATGAATATGCGCCTTCCGGCCCCTAACACGGTGCGCAGAACTACCAATGGGTGGTTGCCTTACCGCGGAGCAAATGACACAACCGGTTTGCGTTTGGCTAATAAATTAATCAATCCGCTTGCTGAGTCTCCGGCTATTCTGGATCAGGGTAAGCTGTTGTATGAAATCAATTGCAAGCATTGCCATGGTGCCAAAGGTGCTGGCGATGGAAAAGTAGCTGATAAATATCCTGGTGTTGCTAACCTTACCGGTGATGCAATTAAGGGTGTAACCGAGGGCCACATCTTCCATGTAATTACGTACGGAAAAGGTTTGATGGGCGCGCATGGTTCGCAGGTTAGCGAAGAAGATCGCTGGAAGATAGCCCGGTATGTAAAACAACTTCAAAAGAATTAATCTCTACTAGATCCTAATATCAATGGCAGCGGACGAACAGTATATTTTTAAACCGGAAGCAAAGCGTAAGATCTCCATTCTGTTTGGAGTTGGTATTTTACTCTTCGTGCTGGGTGTTATTATGGCTAAGAATTCCGGTGAGCATCATGAAGGTGCTGAACACGGATCGATAGAAGCAGCCAAAACATTAGTGGCCAGCACCGATCAGGAGGGAGGCCACGAAGAAGCAAGTCACGAGGAAGAAGGTGGTCATCATGGAAGTCCGGTTTGGTTAAAAAGAATTTACACTTCGTTATGGCATAACAACATCTTCTTTGCCGGTATTGGTATTATTGGATTGTTCTTCGTAGCCATTCAATATGCTGCACAAGCAGGTTGGTCGGCTCCAATCAAACGCATTCCACTGGCTATGGGCCAATGGATTCCTATTGCCGGGGTGTTGATGTTAATCATCTGGTTCGTGGCAAAAGGTGATCTTTTCCATTGGACACATCATGACTTATACGATCCGGCTTCAGCTGATTATGACGAAATTCTGGATCAGAAAAGTGTTTACTTCTTCTGGTTAGGATCAAAAGGTGGATTTCCTACCTTCTATATCCTCCGTATGGTTGCCTTCTTTGGACTTTGGTATTGGTTCTATACCCTTATCAAAAAGCAAATGCTGGCAGAAGACCTGGAGGGGGGCACCCAGCACTGGTATTCGGCACGTAAGCTTTCGGCTGTGTTTCTGGTAATTTTTGCAGTAAGTTCATCAGTTGCAGCATGGGATTGGGTAATGAGTATTGATCCGCATTGGTTCAGTACCATGTTTGGCTGGTATGTATTTGCAAGCTGGTGGGTAACCGGTTTAGCTACCATTACACTGATTGTTGTTAACCTGAAAGATGCAGGCTACCTGAAAATGGTAAACGCCAATCACCTGCACGATTTAGGTAAGTTTGTGTTTGCGTTCAGCGTATTCTGGACATACATCTGGTTTAGCCAGTTTATGTTGATTTATTATGCAAACATTCCGGAAGAAACCGTGTACTTCATTGAACGCCTGAAGCATTCTCCATACTCATGGATATTTTATGCAAACCTGATCTTAAACTTTGTGTTGCCATTCCTGTTATTAATGACACGCGATGCCAAGCGCCACATGGCAATGCTTAAAGTAGTTTGCCCGATTGTAATTGTTGGCCACTGGTTCGATTTCTATAATATGATTACTCCGGGAATCATGCAGTATAATGGTGGTGTAGGGTTACTTGAAATTGGTTTGGCTTGTATCTTCTTTGCCTTGTTCTTATGGGTTGCGTTAAGCGCCCTATCGAAAATGCCATTGGTGGCAAAAAACCACCCGATGATGGGCGAGAGTTTGAATCATCATATTTAATTGAAACGCTGAATAAATAATATATGCTGACGTTGATAATCGTATTTGGAGTTTTACTGGTGATAGGAATCCTGTATTTCATATTCAGGATCGGCAACCTGGTGAGCCTGGTAAAGGGAAAAGAAGAAGATGAAGTATCATCATGGAATTCGATTAACGCGTACCTCTTCCTGTTTTTTATGATTGGAAGCTTAGTAGCTTTCTTCTGGTATTCATATGCAACATTTGATGGGTATAATTTGCCGGTAGCTTCTGAGCACGGTGAAGTTACGGATTACCTTTTCTGGGTAACTATGGCGGTAACGGTAGTGGCCTTTACGTTGATATTTATAGTGATGTTCTGGTTCACTTTTAAGTATCGTTACGAAAAGGGTAAGAAAGCAGAATTTTTTGCGGATGATCATAAACTTGAAATTGCCTGGACAGTAGTTCCGGCCATCGTGTTGGCCTTGTTGATCTTCAGCGGTCTTCGTGCCTGGAACGATATAACCGATGAAGCCTCGAAAGATGCTGCCGTGATTGAAGTAATCGGTCAGCAGTTTTTGTGGACTGCCCGCTATCCCGGCAAGGATAATTTATTAGGAAAGCATAACTATAAAATGATTGATGCTTCCAACGAATTTGGTTTGGATCTTTCGGAAGAGAATACGTGGGATGATTTTAAATCACTCGAGTTGCATTTACCAAAGGGCAAAGAAGTGAAGCTGGTCATTCGCGCTAAAGATGTTTTGCATAGCGTGTTTCTGCCGCACTTCCGGGTAAAGATGGATGCCGTACCGGGCATGCACACTACCTTTAAATTTATTGCTACCAAGTCAACAGCCGATATGCGTTCAGAAACCGGCAACCCGAATTTCAATTACGAAATGGCCTGTACTGAAATCTGCGGTCGTGGTCACTTCTCTATGCGCTTCCCGGTTTTTGTTCACGATACTGTAGAAGATTATGAGAATTGGCTGAAGTCTCAGGAAGCCTGGTTAAAACAGAATCCGGATTACCTGAAGCAAGTGCCTGCAGAAAAGCGCGAGGCAGCAATTGTAAAAGCAGGGATTCCAGCGGATAGTGAAACAGCTATTCAACAGGCTCCGGCTGTAACTTTAAATTAAGATATTATTAGTCATGGCAACGATAGATATACATCCACAAACATCAACCCATCATCACGATGATCATGCCCACGAGCATGAACATCATCATGGTAATTTCTGGACTAACTATGTATTCTCAGAAGATCATAAAGTAATTGCGAAGCAATTCCTGATTACAGGTATGGCGTGGGCCCTAATTGGTGGAATTCTTTCGGTATTGTTCCGCCTGCAATTAGGTTTTCCGGATGCAGATCTATCGTGGTTAAAGCCAATCTTAGGGGGTTGGTTAACTCCCGAAGGAAAGATTGACCCTGAATTTTACCTGGCATTGGTAACCATGCACGGTACCATCATGGTGTTCTTTGTACTTACAGCTGGATTGAGCGGTACCTTCAGTAACTTCCTTATTCCGTTGCAGATTGGTGCACGCGATATGGCCAGTGGTTTTATGAACATGTTATCGTACTGGTTCTTCTTTGTGTCCAGCGTAATCATGTTTACCTCTTTGTTTATCTCTACCGGTCCGGCTTCGGGTGGTTGGGTAATTTATCCGCCCCTGAGTGCATTGCCACAAGCCATGCAGGGTTCGGGCTTAGGGATGACCTTGTGGTTGGTGGCTATGGCCATCTTCATTGCAAGTTCTTTGTTGGGAAGTATTAACTACATCACAACGGTTATAAACATGCGTACACAGGGCATGTCGTTTACCCGTTTACCGCTTACAATCTGGGCATTTTTCTTTACGGCCATTATTGGTGTGTTGTCTTTCCCGGTATTATTTGCAGCAGCATTGTTGTTGATCTTCGACAGAAGTTTTGGAACGAGTTTCTATTTGTCTGACATCTACATTGGTGGCGAAGCATTGCCAAATCAGGGTGGTAGTCCGATTTTGTTCCAGCACTTGTTCTGGTTTCTCGGTCACCCGGAAGTGTACATTGTGTTGTTACCAGCCTTGGGTATTACCTCTGAGATTATTGCCACCAACTCGCGTAAACCGATATTCGGTTACAAAGCGATGGTGGGTTCAATGTTGTTCATTGCAATTTTATCATTCGTAGTGTGGGCACACCACATGTTTGTAACAGGTATGAATCCGTTCCTCGGTTCAATCTTTACCTTGCTTACACTGATTATTGCCGTACCATCGGCTGTTAAAATCTTTAATTACGTGACTACGCTCTGGAAGGGTAACATCCGCTTTACGGCCGCGATGTTGTTTTCCATTGGTCTGGTTTCGTTCTTCTTAACGGGTGGTATTACGGGTATCTTCCTCGGTAATTCTGCAATTGATATTCAATTACACGACACTTACTTTGTAGTGGCGCACTTTCACCTGGTAATGGGTAGTGCTTCATTCTTTGGTATGGTGGCGGGTGTGTACCATTGGTTCCCTAAAATGTTTGGCCGCATGATGGACGAGCGTTTGGGTTACATCCACTTCTGGTTAACGTTTATTGGCGTTTACCTGGTATTCTTCCCCATGCACTATATCGGTATTGCGGGTTTCCCACGCAGATACTACAGCTGGACTAACTTCGAAACCTTTAGCGGTTTTGCAGACTTGAATATGCTGGTAAGTGCTGCCGCAATTTTAACATTAAGCGCACAGTTCATCTTCTTATTTAATTTCATCTACAGTATTTTCAGAGGTAAAGCGGCTCCGGCAAATCCGTGGAACTCTACTACATTGGAGTGGACAACACCCCGGAATCCCGGACACGGCAACTGGATTGGAGAAATTCCAACCGTTTACCGTTGGCCTTACGATTACAGCAAGCCTGGTGCGAAAGAAGATTTCATTCCGCAGCATATACCATACTCTGAAACTCCGGAGTCAAACTTGCCTCATGAAAACGAGTTGATCAAGTTGGAACTTAATAATGGTTCTATTGATGTAGAAAATAAAGACAAGCATTAATCCGCGTACGCGTTGATAACAACAGCGACCAGTCGTTTTCACAGGCTTTGCCTGATAACGCTGGTCGCTGTTTATTTTTTGATTTTGGTAGGAGGGATTGTACGCAGTACCGGGTCTGGCATGGGTTGCCCCGATTGGCCAAAGTGTTTTGGTTCGTGGGTTCCGCCCACCTCAGTTGATCAACTACCCACCGATTACAAAGAAAAGTTTGCAGCCATACGCGATACGAAAAACCAAAAGTTTGCACGCTACCTGAAGGCGTTTGGTTTCGAGTCCACCGCTAATGCTATTCTAAACGATAAATCAATTCTGGTTGAAGCTGACTTTAATGTAGCCAAAACCTGGATCGAGTACCTCAACCGGATTGTGGGGGTGATTATCGGATTTCTGATAATCGGTGTGTTTGTGTTAAGCTTCCGGCTCCGCAAAGAGAATAAGACCTGGTTCTGGATTGCAATGGCCACTTTAATCACCGTTATTATTCAGGGCTGGTTTGGTTCTATAGTGGTTTCAACCAACCTTACCTCCTGGACCATTACCATACACATGCTGATGGCTTTTGTGCTGGTAGGTTTGCTGATCTGGCTCTATGAAAGGAGCGCGGCTCCCATTAACCTTCCGGCAGGAAGATATACCCGATTACTCCTTGTGGTTGCGATGCTCTTATTGATTGTACAGGTGTTGCTGGGTACCGAGGTTCGGGCGGCCATTGATCGTGTAGCCGGTCTGCTTTTACCCCGCGAGTCGTGGATTACAGAGACCGGGAAGGACTTTCTGGTACATCGGTCGTTTTCGTGGGTTGTGGTGCTGGTGCATGCGGTATTGGTTTACAGATTATTCAAAACAAGCCGAACTAATCCTTTACCGGTTGCCCTTGTTCTGCTAATTTTGCTCACCCTGATTACAGGCATAGGAATGGCCTATTTTGCGGTTCCAGCCTATCTTCAGCCCATACATTTGCTGGTGGCAACCCTTACCTTTGGCATCCAGTTTTTGTTGTTTTTGAGATTAAAGACGAATTGAAATGCCAGAATCCATTACTTCAGTAACCACCATTTCCGCAGGCGTTAAATTCCGGGCTTTCGTTGAATTACTGAAAGTGAGGTTGTCGTTGCTGGTAGCCTTTTCATGTGCATTTGGTTATGGTTTGGCCACCCGTGGCAATATGGATTGGCAGGTACTCATCATGCTTACGTTAGGTGGTTTTTTGCTTTCTGGGGCCGCGGTAAGCGCAAACCAGATTCTTGAAAAAGACCTTGATGCATTAATGTCGCGTACGCAAAACAGACCGTTACCTACAGCCCGGTTAACGGTAACTGAAGCGACTATCTTTACACTCATTTGCCTGGTAGCAAGTTTGGTTATTCTGTGGATTTACACCAACCCGCTTACGGTTGTTCTTTCTATTATCTCGATGTTGCTGTATAGCTTTGTATATACTCCGTTAAAGCAGATTGGCCCGATTGCTGTTTTTGTAGGTGCCATACCCGGAGCCTTGCCGCCCCTGTTGGGATGGATAGCCGCTACCGGTTCTATTACCTACGAAGCCATCATCATTTTTGGCATTCAGTTTATCTGGCAGTTTCCGCACTTCTGGGCAATAGCCTGGGTGGCCGATGATGACTACAAGAAAGCCGGATTTAAACTGCTTCCTTCCGGTGGTGGAAAAGATTTGAACACGGCTATCCAGATTATGGTGTACACCTTATTTCTGATTCCTCTTGGACTACTTCCGGCTACATTTGGTATAACCGGAATTTACTCGGCTGTGGTGGCAACCATTTGTGGTGCAGCTTTTTTTGCTCAGACCTTTTCGCTTATGAAAACCGGAAGCCGGCAGTCAGCGTTAAGAATAATGTTCGGATCGTTTATTTACCTGCCGGTAGTGCAGATCGCATATTTGTTGGATAAAATTTAAAGTGAGGATGGAGAATATAACAACCGGAGATTTTAAGATAATAGAAGAGCCAGCGAAGCCGTTGGCGATGGAGCCTCGCAAGTTTGCCATGTGGATTTTTATGGGCAGTGTGCTGATGTTATTTGCTGCCTTAACATCGGCATACATTGTACGCGAAGCGGAAGGTAACTGGGTGTATTTCGATATGCCAAAATTGTTCACTCTTTCCACAGTGGTAATTCTGGTAAGCAGTATTACCATGCAATGGGCTTTCTGGTCGGCTAAAAAAGACAACCTGGCAAACGCTAAGGTGATGATAACCATTACCACCGTTTTAGGCTTGGCCTTTTTGGTATTGCAATGGCAGGGCTGGGTGCAATTGGTAGCCAATAAGATTTATTTTGTAGGCAACCCATCCGGATCTTTCCTGTATGTTCTAACCGGTGTACATGCCCTGCACATTATCAGCGCATTGATTTTTCTGCTACTTGTGTTGGTAGCTACCTATCGTCATAAAGTTCATTCAAAAAGCATGGTAAGCATAGAAATGTGCACAACTTACTGGCATTTTTTGGGCGGACTTTGGCTATATTTGTTCGTATTTCTATTATTGTATCGTTAAAAACCTAATACCTGATTATGGCACATAGTACAGCCACTGCAGTAACCGGAAAGAGTGTTTGGGATGGCGGAACATCGCCCATGGGTGCCAGCTATGGCAAGCTCATGATGTGGTTCTTCCTGCTTTCAGATGCATTCACTTTCTCAGGGTTACTGATTACTTACGGATTGGTTCGTTCTTCACATGCAGTTTTTCCTGGAGCTGTTAAGGACTTTACCTTCTCTACCGAGTACTGGCCTGTTCCTGAAAAGGTATTTGAAGCTGTTCCTTTCCTGCACGGTTATGAATTACCACTGGTGTTTGTGGGTATCATGACGTTTATTCTCATCATGAGTTCGGTAACCATGGTGTTGGCGGTTGAGGCTGGCCATAGAATGGATCGCAAAGCGGTTGAAAAATGGATGCTTTGGACAATCATTGGAGGTGCAACTTTCCTGGCATGTCAGGCATGGGAGTGGACACACTTTATTGTAGGAACAGGTACCGCAACAAAAGTGCAAGATTTTGTAAATGGTGTATGGATAACCAAAGAAGTTTATGGTGCGAATCTTCATATCAATCAATACGGCCCGCAACCATTTGCTGATTTCTTCTTCTTCATCACTGGCTTTCACGGATTCCACGTATTCAGTGGTGTTATGCTGAACTTCCTGATCTACTATAATACAGTTACCGGTGTTTATGAACGCAGAGGCCATTATGAAATGGTGGAAAAGGTTGGTTTATACTGGCACTTTGTAGATTTAGTTTGGGTATTTGTATTCACGTTCTTCTATCTTGTATAACTATGGCACACCACGCACACGAACCTGAAGTTACTGTTCTTCCTCCCGATAAGGCGAAGATCAAAAAGTTATGGACAGTAGCTTTATACCTGTTGGTAATTACAATTATAGAGTTTATCATAGCCTTTACGGTTCCTCACGAATACAAACAATTACGGGTTTGGGTATTTGTTGCGTTAACCATTGTAAAGGCTGCCTACATTGTAGGTGAATTTATGCACCTGCGCCACGAGGTAAAAGTATTGTTCTGGTCAATTCTGATCCCCATTATCTTTATTGTGTGGATGTTGGTAGCATTTGTGTACGAAGGAATTAAAATGCCGGTATTTCAATAACGGTAATATTAAATAATGATACGAAGGCTAAAGTGATGAACTTTAGCCTTCTTTTTATGTTACCTGATTAATGTCCAGAAAATTTATTTATCTGTTTTTAGCGCTACTCTTGCCGGGTTTGATTTTCGTTTTTTTACGGAAGTTTGGTAAGAATGAATTTAATATTCCGGTGTATTACGAAGCTGGAGTAACGGACGCTCCGGCACCTTGTGGTACTTATCCGGCACCGTATCGGGTTGCAGATTCTGTGTTGCAGGTAATACGTACGGCCAACAAGCCCATGCTTGTAGTAACCGATACCTCCTCCGAGGTGAAGCGAAACCTTGATCGGTTAAAATCGGAGTTGAGCAATTCCTTTTCGATTGTTTTTCCGGAATCAGATACGCGTTGGGCTACATGGTTGGATTGTGCCTTTATACTACACAAACCCTGGACAGCCGTGTTGATTGATGAGCAAGGTCAGATTCGCGGGTACTATTCGCCAGCCTCACGTGAAGAAGCAGACCGGATGTTGGTTGAGATTCGAATATTATTAAAGCAATATTAAAACATGACCGAGACAACTAAATCACCTTACCATAAGTTGATCGTTACACTTTCAATCGTATTGCCGATAGCGGTTGCGGCACTGTTCAGAATTAAAATTCCGGGTTACGATTTTAGCTTTTTGCCACCCATCTATGCTGCCACCAATGGCCTTACAGCTGTGTTGTTGATAGCCGCTGTTATGGCTATAAAACAAAAGAACCGTAAACTTCACGAATTACTGATTAAGATCTGCATGGGTTTATCGGCAGCTTTTCTGGTCATGTACGTGTTATACCACATAACCAGCGACTCCACAGTTTATGGTGGAGAAGGTGCCTGGCGCATTTTTTACTTTATCATACTGATCAGCCACATAGTTTTATCGATTGTAGTGGTCCCATTTGTATTATTCACCTTTTCCAGGGCCTTGTCGGGTAATTTTGAAAGGCATAAAGCATTGGCTAAATTTACATTTCCGCTTTGGTTGTATGTGGCCGTAACGGGTGTTATTGTTTATATTATGATTAGTCCGTATTATGCATAAGATGAAAACAGTTTTTCGGGCATTGGGATTGGTGTTGTTCTTTGTGCTGGCACAGGTTGAACTAAATGCGCAATGTGCCATGTGCCGTACCACATTAGAAAACAATGTAAGTAATGGCGACATTGGAATTGCAGCCGGAATTAACTTTGGAATTTTATATCTCTTTGCAGCGCCTTATTTGATCATTTCCCTCATTGCTTTCTTTTGGTATAGAACCAGTAAAAATGCCAAACGCAACCAATACGTTTAATAGAATCTGGTTGGGTAAATGCCCTCGTTGCCATAAGGGTAATATTTTCAAATATCCGATAACAAAGGTTTCTCGTTTCGCAGCCATGCATAATGAGTGCCCGGTTTGCAAGGCTTCATTCAATCCGGAACCAGGATTTTATTTCGGAGCTTTATTTGTGAGTTACGCTTTCACGGTAGCAATTATGGTAGCGGTGTGGTTAGCGCTCTATGTTTTGGTAAACCCAAGCGACTGGATTTATGGTGTGGCCCTGGTAACGGGTGCCGTTTTATTTTCTCCTGTCAGTTTTCGCCTTTCACGCGTGCTGTGGCTCTATTGGTTTGGTGGGCACAAGCACAATTCTTAATCGGATTTCTTACTTTTAAGGAACTGTACGCCAATGTTTAACCGACAAGCATGGATGTTTGTTCTTTTTATCGGATGCCTTGCGGGCTGTCTGATTGGCGAACGTTTGTATCGGGTGAAGGGGAATAAGTTTGCGCTTGAGATTTCTACAAACCTTGAATCCGAACTTGAAAAACTGCGTGATGAAGTTAATCAGATCAGTACGGACAAAAGCATCGTTTGGTCGGCATTAAGCGGGGCACATTACTTAATTATAGACGGGGAAGTAAAAGCGTGGAGTGTTACCGATTTTGCTCCGGATGCACGCATTATTGCCGATACCAACTCTTTGTATTTCCAACAAACTGCTTTGGGCGATTTTATTATTATCAGGCAAGCATTGAAGGGAAATGAAGAATTGATTTCAATGTTGCCGTTGGTGAGGCGGTACCCAATTGCTAATCGGTATTTACCCTCACAGCTTAACGAAGCTGTGTTTAAGAATTATCAGGTTCGGGTATTTCCACCAGAATTTTACACCGGAGAATGGATCACGATCCATAACCAGCAGGTGTTTAAAGTGAGTTTGCAAACTAATGCGGCAACTCAGGTGATTACTTTGATTTTTGGAATAGGACTTCTCATTTCAATTATTCTCCTGCTTATTCACTTTACTCAAAAGCTTCATCAACAAAGAAAGTATGGTTATGCCTTTTTGTTGATGGCATTTTCGTTTGTGGTGATCCGGATTTTAATGGTTGAGTTTAATTTTCCAGCGCGCTGGTGGCCCACTCAGATTTTTAGCCCACAGGAATTTGCTTCCTCTGCTTACAATGCTTCGATTGGCGACCTTGTGTTGAACTCCTTAGGTATTTTATTGATCTGTGGATATGTTTTTTTTACTTATTCCAGATGGACCATCTTGCACACGTTGGTTCAAATCAGGAAGGAAGGAGTCAGGAAGTTGGTAAGTGTTCTACTCTTGCTTGCTGCGCTCTTTTCATTTCTTTATCCATTCCTGTTTATCGAAACCATATTTCATAACTCCTCAATTTCGTTAGATATAACCCGCACACTATCAATAGGCACATTGCGCGCGTTGGCATTTTTCGCATTGCTGCTGGGTACCGTTAGTGGATTTTTCTTTACCCATGTTTTTATCCGGCTATCCAAAGCACTGAAACAGGGTACCGGTAGTTTTTTGATTACACTTGTTATCGCGCTTTTCCTTTTCATCAGTTATTTTTTAATTCTGGATAGAAACTATTGGATAACAGTGGTTATTGCAGTTCCGTACTTTTCAATACTGCACCTTACTAAACTGAACCTGATTCGCAAGAGTGCATTCATTTCATTCTTATATTTCTTTATAGCCCTGCTTGCGTTTGGGGTTCAGAATGCCTGGAGTATCATGCGGTTTTCAGAAGAAGAGAAAATTGAATCGCAATTTAGTTTTGCAGCCAGTTACCTGATTGACCGCGATGTAATGGCTGAGTATCTGCTGAACGAAAGCCGTAAACGCATCAGTGCAGATGCGTTTATTCAGTCGCGCATGACCAGCCCTTTTTTAAGTCGTTCTGCAGCGCGGCAAAAAATTAAACAGGTATACCTCAGTTCTTATTTCGACCGGTACGATTTGCAGGTGAATTTATTTACTCCTCTCAAAGAACCTTTGGATGAGCTTTCAGTGGATGGTTGGCAGGAGTGGAACACTCACATTGATAACCAGCAGCATGGTACCGAATATGAGGGTATTTATTTTATACGCTCAGCCTCTGTTGAAACCGGAAAGCGTTATCTGGTAATTATTCCGGTTTTACGTTCGGCACAGATAGTAGGGTATGCCGTGTTGGATCTTTCGCTTAAGCGTACCATACCACAAAGTGTTTATCCAGAGCTGCTGGTAGACAGCCGGTTTGCCGAGTATTTTGAAAACCGCGACAAGAGTTTTGCATTTATGACGGATGGGAGGATTCAAAGTAATTTTGGTAACTTCAATTACGAACGCGATTTCAATGCTGATTTGCTTAAAGATTCCCGACTCTTCAACAAGGGGATTCGTAAGAATGGATTCATTCATACCGGTGTGGAAGATGATGCTGGTCAGGTAGCAGTGGTAACCTCCCGTACGTACCCTTACTTTTTTGTACTAACGAACTTCTCATTTTTCTTTGTTACAAGCGTGTGTCTGATAGCGTTTATGTTGGTTGGCTATGGATTTAAATCCTGGATAACCGGAAAAAGCATTAACTATGCCACCCGCATACAACTTTACATTTATCTGGCATTTGCATTGCCATTAGTGGTAGTGGCGGTTACTACACTAAATCGCGTATCGCGTTCGGCCGAAGTTCAACTGACACAGGAATATTTGAACAAGGCCCGCGTATTAGGCGAAAACCTTCTACCTGCATTGGCGAGCTATACGCAAAGCCCGGAAGAAAACAGAGCCGATCTGGATGATGGTTTGGGTGCGGCTGCGCGTTTTGCTGATGTTGACATTTCAGTGTTTGATAAACAAGGAATGATGGTTGCTTCAAGCCAACCCGCTATTGCAGAGGGTTTACTTTCCTCAGGTTTAATGAATCGCACAGCATGGGAACGGGTATTCGAAGATGGTGATATCGCTTTCGTACTGAATGACAAAATTGGTTTATTGAATTTTAACAATGCATTTTTTGCATTACGATCACCCGAAACATCGGATGTTCTGGGTGTGATCAGTTTGCCGTTCTTCGAATCGGCACAATCGTTAGATGCCACCCAGATTACCGTGCTGGCTAATATTCTTACGGTGTTTACCATCATATTCATGGTCTTCTCGCTGCTTTCGTTCTATGTGGTGGAGTCGCTCACCTTTCCGTTGCGGTTTATAACCCGGACTTTAAGTAACACTACTTTAACCGGCAACAAACAACTTGAGTGGAAATCGAACGATGAAATTGGTTTAATGGTGAATGAGTATAATAAGATGGTTGAGAACCTCGAGCAAAGCAAAATTGAGTTATCCCGCAGCCAAAAGGAGAGTGCCTGGCGCGAAATTGCCCGACAAGTGGCGCATGAAATTAAAAATCCACTTACACCCATGAAATTAACCCTGCAACAAATGCAGTTGTGGTTAGCAAAAGATACGTTAGAGAAAGATCGGGCTAAACAATCGGTAACCACGTTACTCAATCAAGTTGAAATTCTGAATGAAATTGCGTCTTCGTTCAGTGCCTTTGCACGGATGCCGGCACCCATTCTCGAAAAACTGGACCTGGTGGCTTTGTTAAGCAAAACGGTAAACCTGTACAATACTTACGAAGGTGGTAAAGTTGATTTTAATTCTGCTGAATCTTCGGTATTTGTGAATGGTGATCCTCAATTGTTGGATAGAATTTTCTCCAACCTGATTTTAAATGGCTTGCAGGCTGGTGGTACTCCGCCTCAGGTAAAAGTTGACTTGAGACGAATGGATACAAATCTCAGAGTTACTATTCAGGATAATGGTGTTGGTATTGCAGCTGATCTTCAGGATAAAATTTTTATACCTTATTTCACCACAAAAAAATCGGGTTCCGGTTTGGGGTTAGCCATTGCCCGGCAGGGAATTGAATTGAGCGGTGGAAAAATCTGGTTTGAATCAGAACCCGGCAACACCCGGTTTTATGTAGAGTTTCCGGAGCTTTAACTTTTGTTCTTTAAACTACGCATCACTTTGTTAGTAAAAACAAAGTCGTCCAGTTCTTTTACGCCTGATTGTATAAGGTTATCGTGAGACCCTTCCCACAATTTAGTCCCTTTATGTAAGAACATGATTTTTTCGCCTATACCCAGCACCGAGTTCATATCATGGGTAACCACTACGGTAGTAATATCAAACTCGTGTGTGATTTCCATAATCAGTTCATCAATAACCATTGAAGTTTGCGGATCGAGACCTGAGTTGGGTTCATCGCAAAACAAGTAGTTAGGATTGTTTACAATAGCGCGGGCAATTCCAACGCGCTTTTTCATACCACCACTTATCTCAGAAGGCATTTTTTTGTTTACACCCTCCAGGCCCACACGCTTTAAACAAAAATTAACGCGGTCTATTTTTTCTGCCGGGCTCATTTTTGTCAAAATGTCAAGCGGAAACATAACATTCTCTTCTACATTCTTTGAATCGAATAATGCACCTCCCTGAAACAGCATCCCAATTTCACGCCTGATGTCGGATTTCATTTCCTTATCTGCTTCCGTAAAGTTTCTCAGGTCAAAGTACACGCTTCCGGTATCGGGGTGTATTAAGCCCACAATACATTTTAATAACACACTTTTACCGGTACCACTGGTACCAATGATTAAGTTCGTTTTACCTTTTTCAAACTCGCCACTGATTCCAGTAAGCACCTGCTTATCGTTAAAGGATTTCGATATGTTACTAATCTTAATCATATCAAATCAGCAGGTACGCCAGAAAATAGTCGGCTAACAAAATGGCAATAATGCTGGATGTTACAGCCTGCGTGCTGGCAATACCTACCTCAAGTGCACCGCCCTGAGTAAAATAGCCTTTAAAAGAGGAAATCGTGCTGATCAAAAATGCAAACACAAAAGTTTTGATCAACGCAAATGTTATAAAATATGGGTTAAATGCATACCGGATTCCGTACACGTATTCGGTAGGGGTCAGCAATCCCGTTAAGGTACCCACCAGATATCCGCCCATAAGTGCACATACAGCCGCTACAATTACCAACAAGGGATACATGAGTATAGAAGCAACAATTTTGGGAAGCACCAGATAAGAAGCGGAGTTTATACCCATTACTTCAAGGGCATCAATTTGTTCGGTAATGCGCATGGTACCGAGGCCGCCAGCCATACTGGAACCAACTTTACCAGCATATATCACAGCCATAATGGTGGGCGCCAACTCCAGAATAGTCATTTCTCGCACCACGTTCGAAATGATAAAGCGTGGAACGAACGGACTTACCAGGTTAGCACCTGTTTGCAGGGTAGTTACCGCACCCATAAAGGTGGAAACCAGCATAAAAAGTAAAATGGATTTTAGCCCGATCTGCACGCATTCTTCCAGGGTAAGGTTATAGTAGGTTTTGAAAGTCTCCCTGCGTACTACCAACGAGCTTAAGAAGATAACGTACCGGCCAAAACCCTTCATGCAGAAATGTTACAATGCTATATTGCCCAAAGATAAGACAAATCCAATGAACAAACTGATAGTAGTAACCGGAGGAACCAAAGGTATTGGCAGGGCAATTTTACAACGTTTTGCTGCGGCTGGTTTTGATGTGGTAACCTGCGGCCGAAATGAAGAACAGCTGGCCCGGTTTAAAACGGATATGGAACAACTTCAGGTGAAGGCTTATCCTTTCAAAGCCGATATGCGCGATGCCGGACAAGTAGCCACATTCTGCAAATCGGTAACCAATCTTAACCGCCCGGTGGATGTACTGGTAAACAATGCCGGATATTTTGTGCCCGGCTCGGTATTGGATGAACCCCGCGGCACACTCGAAAGCATGATTGAGACCAATTTGTACAGCGCTTACTATACTACCCGCGGCCTGATAGGCCAGATAAAAAACGGGCATATTTTTAATATGTGTTCCATCGCAAGTATCAAAGCCTATCCAAATGGCGGCTCCTATGCCATCTCCAAATTTGCCTTGCTGGGCTTTTCGAAGGTGCTGCGCGAAGAACTGAAGCCAGCCGGGGTGCGCGTTACCGCGATTTTGCCCGGTGCCACCAAAACCGATAGCTGGGCTGGCTCTACTTTACCGGATAGCCGGTTTATGAAGCCGGAAGATGTGGCCGAGGCTGTTTTCTCAGCCTGGTCGCTTTCGCCACACAGTGTTGTGGAAGAGTTGCTTATTCGCCCGCAGTTGGGTGATATTTAGGCGTTGCAACAAAACAAAACCTAGTGCCAAAGGGTTAACTTTGTTGATAAATCTTAGGCTGTGAATCTGGTTCAGGTAAAACAATATTGCGATAGTCTGGTAAGTTACAACCGCAGAAAAACCCGTGTGGTAAACATTGGTGGTGTGCCAATGGGTGGCGATAATCCTATCCGAATTCAATCCATGACCACCATCGACACCATGGACACCCGGGGTTCGGTTGAACAAACCATTCGCATGGTTGAGGCGGGCTGCGAATATGTGCGCATTACTGCACCCAGCATAAAAGAAGCCCAGAACCTGGCCGAGATTAAAAAGGAATTACGCCAGCGCGGATACGAGGTTCCCCTTATTGCGGATATACACTTTACACCCAATGCGGCCGAGCTTGCCGCGCGTATAGTTGAAAAAGTGCGCGTAAACCCGGGCAACTATGCTGATAAAAAACGCTTTGAAGAAATAGAATATACGGATGCTACGTATCAGGCCGAACTGGAACGCATCCGCGAAAAATTTACGCCCCTTGTAAAGATTTGCAAAGAGTATGGAACCGCCATGCGCATTGGAACCAATCACGGTTCTCTTTCCGATAGGATCATGAGTCGCTATGGCGATACCCCACTCGGTATGGTGGAATCTGCTTTAGAGTTTTTACGGATCTGCGAAGATTTGAATTATTACGACATCGTATTATCGATGAAGGCCAGCAACCCACAGGTAATGGTGCAGGCGTACCGGTTGCTCGTACAGAAATTGGAAGAAGAGAATTTTCAACCGTACCCGTTGCATTTAGGTGTAACAGAAGCAGGTGATGGCGAAGATGGTCGCATCAAATCATCGGTTGGAATCGGAACGTTACTGGAAGATGGTTTGGGCGATACCATTCGTGTATCGCTAACTGAAGAACCAGAAGCAGAAGTGCCGGTAGCCAAAATGCTGGCCGACAGGTACACCACACGTAAAACAACCTATTCCATTCCGGAGATTACACGTAATCCAATTAACCCCTATGCCTATACACGCAGGGCAACACGCGAAGTGTTGAACATTGGCGGGCATCAGGTGCCACGGGTAATTGCCGATTTCTCTACTAAAGAAAAAATAACAGCCGCATCGTTGTTCGCTTTGGGTTATCACTATTCGGTACCATTAGATAAATGGAATATTGCCGATATGGCCTGCGATTATATTTTTCTGGGCGATAAAACAGTTGACTTTGAAATTCCCGGAACGCTTGGATTTATTTACAATCATACCACCTGGTTGAAGGAGAAGAATAAGACCCGCAGCTATCCGTTTATTAATCCACAAGATTATCTGGCGGGAGTTGAACGGTCAACTCAACTCAATTTCATCTACACACAATTAAAGGATCTTACAATCGAATTTATAGCCGCCATAAAGGCAGATACTACGGCTGTGCTTTTGATCGATACCTACAACGATCATGGATTAGCCGAACAACGCAGGTTGTTTATCGAATTGATTAATAGCGATTGTCAGGTTCCGGTAATTATTGGCCGTGCGTATGCCGATTTACAATCCGATCAGTTACAACTTTATGCGGCCACCGATATGGGCGGGTTGTTGATTGATGGGTTGGGCGATGGCGTCTTCATCGCAGCCGAACGATCGGGCTCAGATAAGATGATTAATGAGACGGCCTTTGGGATTTTACAGGCCACCCGCACGCGTATTTCCAAAACCGAATACATTTCTTGTCCTTCATGTGGCCGTACGTTATTCGATTTACAGGAGACTACGGCCAAAATTCGTTCGCGCACCAGTCATCTGAAAGGAATTAAGATTGGAATTATGGGGTGCATTGTGAATGGCCCGGGCGAGATGGCCGATGCTGATTATGGATATGTGGGTTCGGGGCCCGGAAGGATTACGTTGTATCGGGGAAAGGAAGTAGTGAAGCGTAATGTTCCCACCCCGCAGGCAGTAGATGCGCTCATCGGACTTATTCAGGAAGATAATAATTGGATTGAACCTCAATCCGTAACACACTAATTATGGAAAAGCAATCAACCGGAGAGAAAAAGAAGCTATCCTTACGGGAGTTCTTTACCTTGGGCGAAGTAGGGGGATACTTTTTTCGCAAGAAGGATCCTTCCCGGCCTTCCAATATCAACATCAGAATGATGCATGGCATAAACAAAATTTCAATCGCCATTTTTCTGATCGGGGTACTATACCTCATTCTAAAGCGTTTCATTTGAACATCGAACAATTCAGGAGTTATTGTACAGCTAAGCCTGGGGTAACCGAGGAGTTTCCATTTGGTGAAGAAACACTGGTTTACAAGGTGATGGGTAAAATGTTTGCCCTAACCGATGTAACGCTTTTTGAAAGCATAAATCTGAAGTGCGACCCGGAACAGGCAGTAGAGTTACGGGAGCAATATCCGGCCGTGGTACCGGGCTATCATATGAATAAGAAGCATTGGAATACCGTGCAAATGGATGGCAGCCTGCCCGATAAGCTGGTTAAAAGCTGGATCGACCATTCCTACAACCTGGTAGTGGCCAGTCTTCCTGCAAAGGTAAAGGCCGAACTTAAGATGCTTTAGGGTGATTTTCAGTAAATTACAAGGTTGTTAGAATCTTTACAGGCTGTGATTACTTGGGTTAATTAATTAATTTTGTTGATTGCGAATGTCGCTATTGGAATGATCCGGGCTTTATTCTTAGGTGTATCTATCCTGCTGGTAATGGGGTCTTGTACCCAGCGCCTGATTTGCCCTGCTTATCAGAGTTCGTTTATTTACGATAAGCCCACAGCCAAAGAGAAGTTTGTTTACTACAACGATAATACCACACAACCCCGCGAGGTACTGGCTTCGGCCAACAGCAAAACGATAACGCTGCCGCCCCGTGATTCTACCTGGAAAAAAAGTGACGGGTTGCCCGGTCCGGCTTTGCCCCATGTGCGCAGGGTAAAAAAAGATCGCTATTTATTGCTTCCGGAAAAGACATATAAAAAGGCGTTGAAATCGTTGCGTACGGTGGAGATGAAGCCGGTATATCCGAAGAAGGAAACTGATTCGCTTGATATTGCAGCCGAGTTAGATAGTGCAGCCCGAAGCATTTCCGATACTTTAACCGGTGAACCAGCTAAATCAAAAGTTGCTGAGGATAGCGCTTATGCCATAACCAAAACCAAAGAAAAGTATAATCTCGATCAGGACGCCTACCTCTGGTACTTCCGCGATGTATTGGTTCTTCCTGATGTGCGCGCGGCCATGATGGAAGAAGGTGTAGTTCAGGCTGCAAAGAAAAAATCAGATAAGAAAGCCAAGGGCGGGTTCTTCAAAAATCTGTTCAAGAAAAAAGATAAAAAGAAGAAGCAACCTGCGGATAGCTTAACGGTTACAAGCGTTCAACCCACTTTAGATTCTACGCAAACGGAATCTAAACCCAAAAAGAAACTTTTAGGAGGATTGTTCAAGAAGAAAGCCAAAGCTGATAAAGCTAAACCGGATGAAAAACCGGATGATAAGAAGAAGGAAGAGGATGACGGGTTTGAGTAAACATCAGCTTCAGGAATATTATCTGTGATAAGGAAGCCTTCGGCAAGCTCAGGTTGCCAGAGAAACTCAATTTTGAGTTGACTCAATCAAATAAAGTAAGATTACCGTGTTGATCGGCCGCAGGTGCAGGCAGGAGTAAGGAGGGCTTATCAAACTCTGGCGTAAACACTGCCGGTGAAACGGTATGACTTGCCAGATCATTTTCCGGATAAGGTTTGATTAAGTCCAGCAATTGTAACTCGCTTGCGTTTGGATTTAACCACATCACTTCCTGCTCGCGATTAAAGATTACGGGCATTCTGTCGGTTACCAATGAAACTGTGGCATTTGCCGGCATGGTAAGCATGGAAAAAGTATGATAGGCATTACCATCCGAATCATCGTACTCTTCCCATAGTCCCGCAAAGGAGACCGTAAGCTTTGGCGTAAACAACTTTGGCACAGCCGATTTTTTACCAATCTTTTTCCAGGCATAAAAACCGTTGGCCGGAATTAAGCATCGGTATCGCATTAATGCTTTGCGCAACATGGGTTTTTCCTGAATCCATTCTACCCGGGTGTTGATAATGCGTTCCGCTACGGTTTTATTTTTTATCCATTGCGGATCGGTGCCCCAATAGAAATAAGAAAACCCTTGTGGACTTTGATGCGTAATCACCGGTAGCAATTTACCGGCAGCCGCATTATAATAAGGTTTATAACCGGGTAAGTCTTCAATACCAAAGCGGTTAACCAACTGCTGAAAAGGAGAATGAATGGTGTAGCGTTCTATCATGTGCCTGCCTGAATAAACTGGAGTGCGCGCAGTTCGCTCCAATATACCCCATTTTTATTAAACTGAGCGAAGCCTACATGGCCACCCCGTTTCGGGTATTCTGTTTTTAAATATTTATGATCCGCTAAAACCGGATAACATCGGGTACTTAAAAACGGATCGTTCTGCGCATTGACCAGCAAAGTGGGGCGGGCAATTCCATCCAGAAAATAAAGTGAACTGCATTGTTCGTAATAATCGATGGCATTGGCAAACCCATGAAGGCGTGCGGTATAGACATCATCAAAATGCTGAAGGGTATTGATCTGGTTGAGAGGCCGAACATCAATCTGTGGCATGAGCCGGGCTTTGTCAGCCACTTTTTGTTTTAGTGTTCGTAAAAACCGAAGGGCATAAATTCCTTTTGCACTGGTTGCTATATTCAAACAACTGGTGTGCAGATGCAGCGGTACCGAAAATACAACCGATTCTTTTATCGGATGTGGTAGATTAACGCTTTGTTCACCCAGGTATTTCAACGTCAGGTTTCCACCAAGGCTAAAACCAATTAAATGGATTTGGTGGTAGCGTTGCGCGATGGCATGTTGTACGATCACATCCAGATCATCGGTTGCACCGCTGTGGTAAAACCTGACTTGCTTATTCACTTCACCACTGCACCCTCTGTAATTCCAGGCCAGCACATCATACTGATGATCAAAAAAGATACGGGCCATACCTTGTACATAGGCACGTGTGCTGTTACCCTCCAAACCATGCGAAATGATAATTAACTTTTTAGAACCACCTTTCAGCCAATCCAAATCCAGAAAGTCATGATCAGGAGTAGTGATGCGTTCGCGGGTATACCTAACGTTTTTTACCGAGCGCAACAGAGCCGGGTAAATGGTTTCCAGGTGTTTATTGAAGAGTATTGCCGGTGCCTGATAAGTCACCATTTACCAGTTCTTCTTTTTTCTGAGTTCGGTAATGTGTGCGGTATGGTGCGCACCATGCCAGGCATAGAGGGCAATCATGTTATGAATGGCAACCCGCTTTTGTGTTTCGGGATGTATAAATTCTTTCAGCAAGTGTTCGGAATGTAAACTTTCTAACAGCAAGGTAAACTTATGGTGCAAGGCTTGAATCAACGCAAGTGAAACCGCTGGTGGGAGGGAAGTTTCCGGTGTTTCGGCCCACAGTTTTTCGTTGTAGGCTTTTATGGTAGGTGTAGCTTCGGTAATGGTCCACTTAATCCGGATATAGGCGTTCATGTGGCTATCGGCAACATGGTGCACCACTTGCCGAAGGGTCCAGCCGCCATCGCGGTAGGGAGTATCTAACTGGCTGTCGGTTAATCCGGCAAGTGCTGCTTCCAACCGGAGTGGAAGCAACCGGATTTGTTCTATGTAGGCAGCAATTTCTGCTGCAGTATGCGAAGGTTGCGGGCTGAATTTACCAATCGGGTACCGAGGGTCTGTTTCGGTTATGCTCATACTATTTATTCAGTTCTTTCACTGCTTCTTCCAACTCTTTGTCATCATACCCTTTATTCAACTTAACCGGGTTTGATTTGGACTTACGTTTTTTACGCACCCGGATATTGGTGAACTCAATCAGCAATGAAAAGGCAACAGCAAAATAAATATACCCTTTCGGGATTTCCTGATGCAAACCTTCCAGCAGCAACGTAAATCCAATCAAAATCAGGAAGCCCAGTGCAAGAACTTCCATGGAAGGATGGTTCTTGATGAATGTACTGATGGCACCGGAGAAGAACATCATTACAATGATGGATACGATAACTGCGATAATCATAATCACGACCTGCTCAGGCGGAACAATACCTACCGCGGTCAGGATTGAATCGAATGAGAAAATAATATCCAGTAAGATGATCTGAAATATGGTTCCACCAAACGTGACTACCGCAGCTTTTCCAATTCCACTCTCTTCTTCATCATCGCCTTCCATTTCATGGTTTATTTCCAGCGTGCTTTTTGCGATGAGGAACAACCCCCCGAAGCCAAGGATTAAATCTTTACCACTAAATGCCATATCGTGCTTAATCAGGAAGTTGGCTGGAATGGTAAACAGTGGTTCTACAAATCCGATAATCCAGGTGATGCACAACAACAAAACAATACGCACCCCCATTGCCAGGGCGAGTCCCACATTGCGGGCTTTGGGCCGTTGTGCTTCCGGCAGTTTATTGGAGACAATGGAAATGAAAATGATGTTGTCGATACCCAGTACAATTTCCAGAAAACAAAGTGTAAGCAAGGCGAGCCAGGTATCGGCTTTCAGAAACATTTCCATACAGAAGTGCGAAAGGTTTGGTATTACTTTAAAAGGTTGAAATTAACCAAAGAAACTTACATTTTAAACTCACTTTTGTGAAGTTAAAACCCTTAAAATAGACTGTTTTTGAGGTTTTTGTATTGCCCGCTCTTACATGTTTTGAAGGCGGCTTAGACCCGGAGTTTTTAGTAAAGTATGGGGTAGTTAAAAGTAATAAGTCAAAAGTTTAAAGCAGGTACCACTTTAAACTTTTGACTAAAGACTAAGGACTTCTTTAATGCACTACCAGCACCTTCTTCCTTACCACGCCCGTTTTACCAGACCCAATCTGCACCACATAAATTCCTTGCGCCAGGTTTTGGGTGTTTACCGTTTTGGTTTGCTCACCTTTTTCAAAGTAAAGTTGTTGAGCTGCGCGACCCACCGGATCAATTAGGTTAACCATTAACCGGTTCTCGGCTTTAAATGGTAACTCAATTTCAAAACTTTCATTGGCCGGGTTAGGGTAGATGTTGATGTATTCGGAAAGGTTTTCTACGCCTGTTACCAAAGTAGGTTGATCGGGTAAGAAAACAGGATTCAAGTCAAGATCAGCCTGGAAAACTTCCCGCGTGTTTACATCTTGTACAAAAGCCACTAATGCTAACTCAGTAACATCTATCTGTGGTTTTTCAATTCTTACGCTGTCAATCACTTCAATAAAATCATCTTCTTGCATACTTACTGGTAATACATGGCCCACGGCATTAGGTATTAGCTTGCGCAACACAAAGCGATTATTATCAACCGTTTTCTCCACTACGGCAAGATGCAACACCGGACGTTTGGCCGCACCAATATCTGTTTTGGCGGTTACAACAGCCCGAATTTTAAAGTAGCTATTATCGGTGGCATCTAATGATTCCACGCTTACATCAAAGTCACTGGTCTTTAAGCTTTGTTTGCTAAACCGTGTAGAAGCCCAGTTGGCTAGGTTAGGAATGCCGTTGTTGTTAGGGTCTAATGGGCCATCGCTTATTCCATCAATATAACTGCGTGGAATTTGCTGATCGGTCATCGGGATGCCATAATAGGCAGCTCGCGCAAGTGGATCAACAGTATTCACCTCGTATTCCGAATCGGTATCTGGAAAGCCTACATGATATTGGATTTTGGCAACTTCGGTGTTGGGTATGATAGTTGTAAATACTGTGTTATTATCACCATATCTTGTCGATCCATTATTCGTGAAGTTTTCGACTAGCGAAATTCTATCCCTAGAACTGATTGAAAAATTATTAAAAGCAAACCCCTCATATTCATCAAATCCATCGGTTGCAAATGCAAACCGGAATCGCACATTTGCCCTCTCGCCTTGGTTTAGATTATTAAGATTGTCAAGTGCTCTCCGAGCTTCCGTTAAGGTGTTGGCTTCAGTATTATCTTCCAGAGTCCATGAACCCCCAGACCATCCAATTGGACTGCTGCCAATATTTCCAATACCAAAACCACTTGTATTAAACCAATTAATTCCGGAGTTTGTACCTCCTAACGGGAACCAAGTAACGCCACCATCTTTAGAGTATTCAAGTACTATACCTTCTCTGTTCTGGTCTGTGTCTAATACAAAATCCATTGAAACAACTGGGCGCTCAATGGCAGCGATATTAAAACAAGGACTATTGAGATACGACTTTTCATTCGGATTGTATGTTGTAGTCAAACTGGTTGCCCATGCAGGAGTTGTAAACTCAGACATTTTGGATTTAGTGGCCGTTGGAATGCCAAACGCCCACGTAGAGTTACCATTTACATCTTCTAAACGCCAATAGCCTTGTCCACCTTCTTCACTTGTCATTAAATAAGGGTTGAACGTGGATCGTTTAAGGGTATCCAAGATTATAACTTGTTTTGTTATGGATGAGAAGCACCCAATATTTGTATAGGAAGTTAAAGTTACGTCATAAACACCAGAGGCATTTGAAGGATCACTTGATATAAATTTATGTATTGGTCTCTTGTGTGTGCCTCCGTTAGGTAAGGGCACCGATGTTAAGGAATCACCTCGAGTAACATTCGTCCCATCATCACCAAAATCCCATTCAAATTCTTCCACGTTGTCGTTAATTGCGGCTACGAAAGTAGTGCCATCACCTTCACAGATCAGGTTATAAGTAAAATTAGGTTGTGGATTTATTCCAACTGTAACTGTTCGAGTGTCTGTGTTTGCGCAATCTCTATTGTTAATTACGCTTAAACGGATGGTGAAATTTCCATCAGCAGAATAATTATAGGTTACATTTTGATTATTAGCAATTGTTATTTCTTTTCCATCACCAAACTCCCACTTATATGATGTATATGGATTCATAGTTGTAGCATCCACCGGCCCCGATAATGTAAAATCCTTGTTTTCACAAATTATTGGGGGTGTGAATGCTGCGCTTGGAGCGGGTTTAATTTCAATATCTACCGGGGTTGCATTACTTTTACAGCCTCTATATTGTTGCCTAACCAAGAAAGTTTTATTCAAAGTTGCTAATCCAGATACACCCGGTGCCGTGAAGATCCAGTTAGCAGAATCAAGAACTGTAGATGGTGCTAATGCATCATACCAAAATGGTTTATCTGCTACAGTGTTTTGTGATGCTAAGATTGTAAATGGTTTGGCAACTCCATCGGTTACCTGGCAATATTCCACATCTTGGGCAAAGGGAGGTAAAGGCTTATTAACCCAAACAAAGTTTCTGTTTACAGAATTAGGGCACCCATTTTGGTCTGTATAATTCATATTGATCGTTAAAGCCCTCTCTGTTACTCCGGGTTGTGGCAATGAATTGTGCCCTGGATTAAATTCATTTGAGTTAATTGACCCTGAGAATGAAGGATTGATTGTAAAATTGGTTATCGTATAATTTAGGTTAGATGATGAAAGTATAATAGGGGAACTATCTGAACATACATTTTGAAGTTCATTGATGCCTATAATATTGGGAATAGGCCCATTTTCAACAACTTGAAAGAAAGCCCAACTTTGGAGTACTTCATTTCCTGCAGCATCTTTTCCAAAGATATCAAGGTAGTAGTATCCATACCCCCATCCATTTCTTACGTGGTTTAAGTTTAATGAATAAAATCTTGGTAAATTTATTGGCAAACCAGTTTGAATATCATTTACAGGTGTTGGTTCTCTGTCAATAAGGCTTAATGGATATGTTGCTCCTGGTGGCATTCCAGTTGTAAGTGGCGTCCCTGTAGCCCCGGGCAATAAAAAAGGAAGGTCATAATAATATGGTGGTGTAGTGCCATAGAAGCGTATCCTTGTAAACTGGTATCCAGGCCTAATTGCGTTTGCTAGGTTTACACTTATATCATCATCGACTAAATCGACTTGACAATAAATCTGTTTAGCCCCGTTTACCGATGGAGCTTGAACCACAAAAGTTGCATTATCTGTATCTTGACATCCATTTAAATCTGAATAGGTATATGTTATCAGGAAAGAACCAAGTCCTGCACTGCTTGGATTAAAGTAGTATTTCCCGTCACTCTTTTTAAATGTGCCTTGTCCGGAAAAATCGCCTCCTGATGGTGAGCCACTAATTAGGTAATCTCGATCCTCCACTACATAGTTTATTCTTACGGCAGTTTCACCTGCATTTGGAATTATGTTAGCTATGGGTACAGGATTGACTACAACGTCTACAAAATCAGTTACAATGTTTCCTGCATTATCTTCGACTTCTAATGTGTACTGGGTATTTACAGTTGGTGTAACTGTCGGGCTTGAATTTGAAGCAATTAATGTAGGGTCGCTTGGCGTTGCAGTCCATCTGAACTGATAAAAGCCAGTTCCTCCGCTTGCGGAACCAATCAATGTTATCGAAGAACCTAGACATAATGTATTGGCAGGCTCATTCGTTGTGCTCACACTTACCGCCAAAGAAGCCACCGTAAGCGTTACCGGAGTATTAGTTAATGTTCTCGTGGTACAACCAGTGCGGGATACATCAATTCTATAGGTATAGTTACCCACAACATCAAGATTAGGATCAGGACCTTCAGAAGTATTTAATGTGCGAGTTCCATTGTTCCCCGCTAAGATATGTACGGTTGCTGGAGGAGATAAACTATAGCCGCCCGGTGCGCTGGTAAGAATCAATGCGTAGTTGTAGTTATTATCTTGTGTACTCAATACATCAATATTCACATTAGTATTTTGTGCGGGTGAGAAGGTTGCAGGAGTGACAGTTAAACCAGTATTGATAGCCGGAAAAACATTGAGATTGCTGGCTGAGTTAGCACTTACCAGATCACTATCATTATTGCGTACAGTAATAGCACCAGTAGCAAAACCAGCAGGCAATGTAAATACAACCTGATTGGCTGTAAATGACACAATGTTAAGAGCTGGAATAGTTACACCATTTACTGTAATAGTGGGTTGCGTATTACCACTTGCCGGGCTACCGGTTCCGGTAAATCGCGAACCATTAACAGTAACATTATCAGCAATACAGGTTCCGGCTGCGGGCAAAAAACCACCGATTGATGGCCTATCCTCGGTTGTAAAGGTGATGCTCTGAGCAGAGGAAGGATTCTCAACCGCATCCTCAATTGGATTCATTTCAACATAATAAACCTGGTTATGGGCAAGGGTACTAGTAGGATTGATCGTTATTACCGTGTTTGTACCATTAATGGTGGCAGTAAATGGAACCGCAGCACCACCATTATTGGTGAGTTTCAGTTCAACCAAACCACCTTGAATATCGGCTGGTGTAACAGCGGAATTATCGAGTTTGCGAATGGGCTCGTTGAAAGTAAGTATGATATTACCCACAGCAGAAACATTGGTTGCTCCATTAGCAGGATTAAATGTAACCTGTGGCGGTAAGCTGTCGCCAGTAGTAAATGTGATACTGGTGGCAGTAGTGGCATTGTTGCTGGCATCTTCTACAGGATTCATTTCCACATAATAGAGCGTGTTGCCAGCCAGATTACCGGTTGGGGTGATGGTAATTACGGTGTTACCTCCATTAATGGCAGCAGTAAACGGTACTGCTGCTCCGGCATTATCAGTTAGTTTTAATTCAACTAATGTGTTTAAGTCTCCCGGGGTAATGGCAGAGTTATCCAGTTTGCGCACGGGCTCATTAAAGGTTATCGTAATGGTTGTGGTTTCTAATACCCCGGTAGCTGCATTTAAAGGATTAAATGTTAGTGTAGGAGGGTTGGTGTCAGGAGTAGAGAACGTGATAGAGGTCTGAGTGGTCTCGTTTCCATCCACATCCTCAACAGGATTAAGTTCTACGTAGTAGGTAGTATTATTGTTCAAGTCCGAGTTTGGGTCTATTGTAATCTGATTGGTACCATTGAAGGTTGCGGTAAACGGAACAGCAGCTCCACCATCATTGGTAACTTTAAGTTCTACAATACCAGCCTGTATGGCAGCGGCATCAATTGTTGAACCGTTGACTTGAAACACATTTTCATCAAAGGTGATAACAATGTTTGAGTTAACGGCCACATTGGAAGTCCCGTTAAGCGGGTTGAATGTGAAGGTTGGTGTTATTACATCTTCAAAGCTATAGGTAGTACCTGTTAAAGTTGCGGCATTAACAGTACCTACAGCAGTAACGTTGGCTTGTGTAAATGATGGTGTAACGGTAGCGGTAGCAGAATTTACGCTGTTATCTACATCCACAACAAGAAAATATCTTCTTACCTCTGCTCCGGATGCGCCACTGAAAGTAGTTATACCACCGGTAAAGTTAATAGATGTTGGGCCGAATGCCGGTGTACCAACTTCATCTGCAAGATCAGCAACATCAAAACTATTATTGTTGTCAGATCGAACCAGTCTGGGATTAGTAAATCGACCAACCGGATTCTGACCTAAAGGAATTGAAATGGCCGTAATGGAGTTAGTACCACCTCCAGCTTTATCAAATTGAATACCAAAAATTGCAACATCGGTAGCAGTGTTAGCCAAAGGAGAAGGAGATACCCCCACCGTAAGTTGGCTTATGGTTATGCTTTGTGAATAACTGGTGGTCCAGGCAACCACACCAAGTACAAAAACTAAAATTCGAGTTAGGTTGATACGCATACTGCTCAATTGGTTAATTCACCATTTTTATCCATTCTCATTAAAAAAACTGAAGCGTACCCACTTAAGGTGTTGGTACCACACACTATAATGTCGCCATTGCTGGATTCGGTAACCCCTGCAGGGTCATCATCGCCAGTTCCGCCCATAGTTTTAATCCATACTATATCGCCAACGGCATTAACCTTGATTATAAAAAGGTCTTTGCCACCATTACCTTTTTGAGGCGTAGTGGTCATAGTGCCTACCAAAACAAACCCACCATCGCTGGTGGCGGTAATGGCCTTGCCCGCATCTAGTATTTCGGAGTTATCCTTGTTTTGAGGAGTTGAATTGAAAGACCCAATTCCATCAAAGTACCGATCGCTACCGGGAATGATCGTGCCGTTCGCATCAACCCTCAAAAAGAAAATGTTCGCTTTCGAGCCATCGGTAATCTGGCTATAGGTACCCACTACCCCATAACCAAAAGTGGGTGATGAAGCCGGTTGGATATCGGCTGGTAAAAACAACTGCGTACTGGTTTCACCAATCTGGCTAAAATTTACCGGAACAGATTTTTCTTGAACATAGGGTATGGCCAGATAAGAGGATGTAAAATCACCTTGCACATCGGCAACAGCGGTAGCCCAGATAATATTGCCGTTTGAGGCATGGATGGATTTTGCATTTGAATAGGTATTGGCGAGAAGCGGATAAGTTTGAAACCAGGAACTATCCCTACTTTGTGTTAACCCGAAAAGCATTTGCTCCTCAGGTGCATTTTGCTGATTTATAATACCTCGCTTAAAGGTACCCAAAACAATAGCTTCACCATTTTCTGTAAGATTTACCGGGCCACCATAGTAATCATCCTTAACAGGGTGATTTAATGAAAGAGCTTGCTTATCGGTAATGTATAATCTATCTCTTGTTTCTGCGAAGTCATCATCCAGTACAAGTACAGCCATTGAAGAAATACTAACATTGGCTGCCTGATCAACATTGGGGTTTATAATTACACTGTCTCCCACAATAATGAAACCGTTTAGTGATTCCCCATTTACTAATGGTTTAAATGATTTGGCTGTTATGTTATCATATTTATGGTAGTCGCCAATTCTGATTCCGATCTCATCCGTTTCAAAGAGAATAGTTTGATTAATGGTACTATTATCTGATGGTGAAACCATGTTGGCCAATACTGCAAAACCGCCCGGTATTTGTTCGATGGCTGCAGCCGTCATGGAGTAGGGGCCTTCGTAAAATTTCAGGAAAGTATTTCGCGGTGCCGGATCGGCATTATCCAGATTCTTGCAAGTGGTGAGCAAGAACGCGGTTGCGAATAGTATAAAGGTGTTTATCTTTTTCATGAACGGTTGCGTAGCTTCTTGGGATTAAACATGTTGATAATGTATGACCCCTGTATGGCCAAAGATGAAAGTTTGAAGACCGGATCGGCATAATATTGCCCCCAGGTGGCTTGCTCATTCTCAAAAGCAGTTTCTGACGAACTTATTCGTGATAAGCCATGTGAATACCGAACTTCCAAAACCACATATCCGCCTCCGGCTTTTGTCTTTATACCGGTAGCAATCAGGGCACTAAGGTTTATTTTTTCGCGTGTTAGATCGAAAGAAGTTTCGGGAATGGCGGCTGCTTCATCGCGAAAGCGTTCAGACCTTAACGTGCCATTACCCATCAGGTAGCCAACAGAAAACCCACCGGCTATATAGGGATTTAGTTTTTCATTTTGCAGATACTTATACTGCAAACTTATAGGCATGGTAAGCCAGTTCTGCGATTCAACACCCTGTAGGGTTTGAAACAATTCTACATTGTCTGCATTAACACCACGACTTACTTTCTGCTCAAGTTCAAATTTATGTTGCGTATAAAGTAGTTCACCGTGCAAGGTTAGTTTGTAGTGTTTGATTTTTCCTAGCCGTAAAGGAACATCAGCCGATGCTCCAAACTGAAGACCAATTGCATATTTATATTTACTGGTTGCATCGTTTACAGCTGAGATGGTATTTACTACATTTGGCTGACTGGCATTTACGCCCAGTGCTGCACCAATGCGATAAATTTCTTTTGTGCGAAAAGTTTTATACAATGCTACAAACTCGGCCGGGTCAACTGCCTCGTTAATTTTAAAATAGTTATCCGTTTGCAACAGCTTAAGCATAGTCTCGTCTGCTTTGCCAGGCTCTTCGAGGTAAATGTAGGTGAGCGTTAACAGTTTTAACAAACTAACTTGTTCGGCTTTACCACATGCGGCAGAAGTACTACTCAGTGCTTTGTTGATCAGGTCTTCCAATTCGTGCAAACGGCCCTGATCGTAAACCGATTGAGCCAATCGAACAGATTGAGCACAGGAGGTGGTTTGAGCCGATGCACTCCATGCCAGAGCAATGAAAATCAGAATCAAGTAAAATTTCTTCATAGATTATTTCCCCGCTTTTTTGGTGTTGGTTAAGCGTGCTTCTATACCCGGATAGTTTTCGCAGGTTTTTTGCCACGGATAGTCTTCCAGGTTACCTACATAAATTTCCCACTCATCTTTAGTGAGATTTCGTTGTACCCTTTCACAAAGCAGTGATGACATTCCATTAAAGTCGGTAGGGTAGGCGTGAATGGTTTGGTCAATTCCTTTTACGGTTTCGCGTACGCTGTTAATACCTGCAAACAATTGTGAATCGTCTGGCGAAAAGGTTACACTCCAAACCCAATCGTGGTCGCTAACCGTTATGGGTTGTTCATTCAATTTCCTGAAGTTCCAGAGTCTTACAGAATAATCTTTACTGGCTGAGGCCATAAATGTTCCGGCATGGTTGAACTTAATGTCTTCAATCTGCGAAGAGTGACCGGGCAAATCGCGAATAACAATTCCATTACTCACAATTTTTAATAATCCGTTTCGGCTACCTACCACAATCTGGCGGCCATCGGGTGCAAAACAAACAGCCGACAAACCATTGGAGATATTAACTTTTGTAACAGCAAAGTTTTTATTGATATCCCAAACATACAGGTTGCCTTTATCGCCTGCGCCTGCCAGCAGTGTTCCATTCTCATTCAGGTCAAGCGATACAATTTTTTCATCTGAGGTGATAACTTCTTTTGTTGTAGTTAAATCAGAAAACTTTATGCTATGACCAGAGTTATCGCGGGCATAGAAGCCTTTACCATCGGGTGTGAAGCGGATGTTCTCGATGTTATGCTTAAAGCCGGGTATCTTCTTAACCGGAGTGGATGGGTTACGCAGATCATACAGTTCGGCATAATTAGATTCAGGATTTGATGGGAATAAGCCACCGGCAATCAGCGTATTTCCATCCGGGCTGGTATCTAAGGTAAACACCATATAATCCAGTCGTTTGTCTACAATCATTTCTGCATTCCATTGTTTGTTGGAATAGTTCCAACGAATTATACGGCCATCACTTCCGCCCGAGTAAATGTGATTGCCTTTACCGTGTGTTTCCAATGCGCGCGCTGCTCCGTTGGTGTGGGCCTGCAAACTTTTGGTAAGGGGTTCTTCCCAATTTTTTAGGGCTGTATATAAACCACCATACACATCGCTGTTATATTCATAGCCACCATATTTTTTGTTGAACATGTAGGCTTGTTGCGCTACCAAACCTTCCAGTGCAAGGTCGTTACCCAGTTCTTTGGATTTAATGGCCATTGCTTTTGCAGCAGCCAGGTATTTTTCACGCTCTGCACGTTCCGCGTTTCGGTCTGCGCGTTCAGCATTGGCTATCGCTTGCTTTTCATTGTCTTGAGCTAACTTCTCATTTTTGACAGCTCTATCTCGTTGTAGTTGAGCTTCTCGTTCTGCCTCTTCAGCCTGTTGCCTTCTTTTTTCAGCTTCTGCACGTTGTTCTGCCTCCGCTTCTTTCGCAGCTTCAGCAGCTATTTTGGCCTTCTCTGCAGCTTCCTGTGCAATTCGGGCATTGTCTCTTTCTTTTTCTGCAAGCTTTTGAGCTTCAACGGCTTTTGCTTCATTCGCGATTGCCAAATCAGCTTGCCTTTTCGCTTCGGCCTGCTGCATAAACGCATACACAAACGCAACCAGTGCAACTGCGGCTAACGATCCAAACACAATCGCGGTAACGCGGGCGCGCTGTAACTTGCGTTTGGCTTCCAGTTCTTTAATCCGTTGCTCGGTATCAAATTCTTTCTTGGAGTATTCCAGAAAGATCATGGTACGCTCAAAGGCCGGATGGTAACGCTGGCCCCACACCAAAGTAGGCTTGTGTTTGGCTTGCCAGTTAAGGGCTAATTGCAAATCGGGTGGGCGCCACAAACCGGCTTTGCCTACCTGATATTGCGAGGCCGCTTCGGCCAAACGCAAATACATTTGCACGGCTTCACTTTCATCATCCACCCAGTTTTTCAACCGCACCCAGATGCGCATCAAACTTTCGTGCGAGATGTCGATCATCGACTTAGAGCCTAACTCTATACCATAAGCTGGTGTTAACAACGAACGACCTGGCTCGCGGAATTTTTCGATTACGGCCACTACATCCGCTTCAGACACATCGGCAATGGATGCAATTTCATTTAATCTTGTTGGTCTTCGAATACCAAAGTTCTCGCCTCGTTTTTCGGTAATAGCTTTGAATAGAATTTCGCAGATGCGCTGTTGCTCTTCATCCAGTTCGTCATACGCTTCGTTGGCATGCATCGAAAGCGCTTCAGACATGGTACCAATGGCCTCATAATGTTTCAGGTCAACGGGCTCGCCATCATAATCGCGATACTTTGCCCAATAACTCCACGTGCGCATTAATGCGTGCTGCAGAATAGGAAGTTGATCGGGGTTGTCGCCCAAATCGTTTAGCAGTTGTTGTGTTAACCGTGGAGTAATTTTAGCATTACCCACAGCCACGGGGCCTTCTATGGCTCTGCGTTTCTGATCGCGCGTCATTTGCGGAATCAGGTAATGGCTATCGTTAATCTTGCGGGTTAGTTCCGGAAACTGCGCACATTCACCAATAAAATCCGAGCGCATGGTTATGGCTACATAGATGGGCGCATCTTCATAGTTCACGGCTTCCATTAACAAATTAATGAAGGCAAGCGATTCGTTCACGGAATTGGGATCGGTGCTGTCTTTGAACCGGAAAAGTTCTTCAAACTGATCGACCAGAATTAAATAGTTGATGTCTTCTTTTCTGCGCGATTGCTGAATGGCTTCAACCAAACCCAATGAGCTACTTCTTAATAAAGTAGAAACAATTGTGCGCTTTATTTTTTTATCTTCAACATCGGCTGCGTTGTAATCTTTAACAGTTTTAAGAAGCGATTCCGCTAAGTTATCGATAGGGCCGGCACCTGGGCGGGTAACTACTACTTCCCAGTTGGGGCTGGCATCCGTTAAAAATCCGCCATAGAGAATAGGAAGTACACCACAATAAATGAAGGATGACTTACCACTTCCGGAAGGACCAATAACGCCCACAAACCGGCTCTTGGAAAGTTTGAGCAGCACTTCATCGCTCTGGCCTTCGCGACCAAAGAACAGGTGGCTCTCTTCAATTTTGAACGGCCGCAGACCGGGGAAAGGATTTGCTGTTCCTACCAGTGTGCCATGTTCATCTACCATCTGGCTCATAACTTATGAGTTTATGTCTTGTAAAAAGTTTTTCAAATTTTCCAGTGAACGTCCCGGGTCGCCCGAGATAAGAGTAAGATTTTGATTCCGGAAACCATCAAGCGCTGTATTACCGGCCGCTACAATGGCTTTTCCCTGTATGGGTTTTTTGCGACCAAAACCCGGAGCCTTCAATAAGTCCAGCACTTTCATGCGTACCCATTGATCGTTAACTTTCCCTTTAAAAATAATAGCACCATCAAAGTTGCGCAGGTTTTCAATGTGTTGTTTGCGTACTTCCAGTAATTCGCCTTCAAACGCAGGAGTCAAAACTTTGAACCCAGATTTTTCAATGGCTTCGCGGAAGGGGCGAACTTCGGTATCGTCAATTTTATCGTGTACCAGGTAAATTGATTTACCACCCGATTCGTCTACGGTTTTACGTTCCTGCGATTCGAGCAATTCTTCGCGCATTATATTCTTGAAATCTTCCAGCGGGTTTTGCAGAATTTCGGCACCTTCCTGTGCCTCGGTATCGCGCTTAAGCGTATCGATAAACGCGCGTTGTTTGTCGCTGGCGTTTTTCAGGTTTTGCGAAATCCAGATCAGGCGCGAGAACTCCTGTTGTTTTTGCTTTTTCTCCACGGCCATTTCAGCCGAAAGTTGGTTTTGTAAATCAACGATAGACCGATCGCTGCCTTCCGGTATTTCGCCATAAGCGCTACCTACCAGGTGAACGGATAGTGAGCATTCTTCCAGATCTTTACGCACAATGCGCGTTACTTCACTTACGTGCGATGGAAGTGTATTTTTAGGTAATACAATATAGCCGTGGCGTTGTAGCTCGCGCTTAATGATATTACGCTGTACCGATAAGTCGTGGCCGGTTTCAGCCAGGTAAATAGACTTGCGTTTGTAAATATTTTTTACTGCTGATTTGGTATCGCCTTCATTCAGAATCATTAACGCTTCGTGAATGTCGTAGGCAAGGTCAACCAGCTTCATCCAATATTGTTTCTCTGCTTCCTGGCTAAAGAAATCGGAATACTCTTTTTGCATACCCGTTTCGGTATCGAGCTGATACATTTCATAACCAAGCAGATCGCGCAGGCGGGGTGGTTGTTCTTGTATAGAAAGCGGAGCCTTCATTACTTTAAACACGCGATTGATTTTAGATTCGGAAGAGTTTTTATAAAACGTTTCTAGATTATCAAGGCAACGACCGGAAAGCACAAACTCTTTGGTAACAATGGGTACCAGAATAGCCGCGTTGTTCAATGCCGGGGCAGTAGCGGAATCAAATTCTGATTTAAGAATAATGTTAGGCCTGGTGCCTTGCACTTGCGTAAGCATCAGTTCCAGAAATTTTCTGAACTGTGTAACCCAACCCGTTTCCGTTTTCTGGGCGGTTTCATTGTCCTTCTCGGCAAATGTTATCAGTACGTCAATTTCAAAAGCCATAGTTTAAAAAAATTAGTTTGCAGGTTGTTTTTCGGGTTGTTCGGTAATGTTGTGTATAAGGCCCTGAACCAGTTCGTGGTGGTTGGCCAATACGAAGTAGAAATCGATAAGACTTATTTTAAAAATAACACTTCGCTCTTGTGCATGCACCTGGCTAATAACAGGAGTAGGGCCTTCCTGAAACAGATCGCCATAAACATCGCCTGGTTTCAGATTCATAACGGGTTGCCCTTCATTCAGCAATTGTGCTTTACCATGTGCCATTATTAAAATGGGCATTTCTTCTGTTTGCGGAATGTTAAGCTTCTCGTTTGCCTTAAGGGTAATGGGTTGAATCTTATCCGACAGATCACTTAATACTTTTCCCTGAATGTGATAGAATGCCGGAATGGATTTAATGAGCATGATCATTTCGATATACAGGAAGAATCCATCATCTAATCCATCCAGCAGTTGATTACTTTCTATTGATGAGTCGAGAAACTTTTTGTCTTTATAAGGAAGCCTTTCAGAAATTGTCTGATAAGCTGCGTGATCTTTATTATAAATTACCCAGGCCGTTGTTTCTTGTAATAGTTTATCGCTGTTAAACATTTGGCTAATCAAACCACGGCTTACACGGAAGTTGGGAATGTAAGCGCAGGCATGTACGGCACACACTTTCGTCCACCGGTTGTTGTAATTAAAATCGCGATTTAGAATATAGTTGATCACCTGAATTTCATTGTAGCTTTCGCGTGGAAAGAAAGTTTGCAGGTTCTCTAATTTTTTAGGTGTTGAGGAATCATCTAAAAGTGGAATCAACTTGGGTTTTAAATCCTGATCGACAAACAAATCCAGCAACTCAAGGGCATACTGCACGCTATCGGGTGTGCCCAGTTCAATGTTCTCTTTCACCAGTTGTACCGATTCCGGATCGTACAACAATGAAAGCAGCAAACTCATGTGATCGTAATTATCACGAATTTCTTCGCGTATGGCTTCACGCAGATATTTGTAGATGGGCTCTTCTGGAAGTTCATGCAACGCAGCCAGGTTCCAGAGTGTTTTACTCATTTCGGCATCCAGCAAATCTTTTACAGCCAATGCTTCACGGCCGGTTGCACGATAATTAATAAAGCGCAGTGAGTAAAGAATCTGCTTAACAATACGCTTATCCGGATAATCGATTTTTTTCCAAAGCAACTGTAAACTTTCCTGGCCGGGGATGTGCCCGATAATCTGAATAAGCTTGAGCATAATCTGGTCGTTTTGTCCAGACTTATGGAAAGCAGTTTCTAACACAGGAAGCACCGGAGCGCCAGCTTCTTTCAATGCCGAGGCGGCCTGATGGGCATAGCGTGGAGAGGCGAGTAGTTCAATTAATACGTTCCAGGTTTCGGGGCGCTTTACTTTGCGGGCCGTAAGCAAGGCTTCGGTTCTTACTTTAGGGTCTGCATCGCGCATTAATTCCAATAAAATGAAAATGGTTTTTTGATTGGTGAGCTTGCGCATGAGTTTAGCAGCCAGCAACCTGTCGGTTTGCTTAACCGATTTACTCAACTTCATCAGTTTTTCTATCGGAATAGAAAGCAGGTCGCTGTCTTCGGCCATGCCGGCAGCTTGTGTGGCTAAACCTTTAATTTCATTATCGGCAGATAAGATTCCAAGCTCATCAATTTTTTTACGTGCAAACTGCGATACTTTTTTAGACGGGCTATCAACTAATTGTAGCAGGGAAGTTTCGAACAGTGCTGGCTCCAACTTTTCCATCAGTTTGAGTCCGTAAATAATTTTCTCTTCGGCAGTGCTGCGAACTTCTTTTTCCAGCACACTATCTAAGGTGTATTCTTTAACCAGGTTCTTCTTAACATCAGATTTATTTTTTACCAAAGAACTCTGCAAAGTTTCGCGGTAGCCCTTGTGCATGCGGTTGGTAGTCCAGTACCACAACAGCAGTATCGGTATTGTAAACAGTGTTACTGAAAATACGGTGAAAATATCGAACGAATTAATTAACACGATGGCCCCCCCGGCCATCGCACTGGCAAGGGCTGTAACCGTACCTTCAATCTTGGTTTGAGCATCGATACTAATTGAGCGATCGATAGGCACATAGAAAAATTTGAAAGTGGGATTATCCAGGGCATCGCGCAGGGAGTTGATGAACAACTTACTCATCGCAACAGCTATAAAAAAGAAGGTAATACTACTTTTTTCACCGGTAGTCAGGTCGTACCCAAAATAAGAACCCAGACCTATAGCAGCTCCTGTAAAAATGAGGAGAATAACCGGATTAATCAGTAATGAAACACGTAAGCCGTAATCCTGATTGATGCGGTTGGTAACAAATGTGGTAAACAAAAAACTGAAGATAACAACCGTTGCTTCAAATAAGCTGAGGAAGGTTGCAAGTTTTTCATTGTTAAGTTTATCACCTTCGGTATTTTGAATGGTAATGGCGTTAAAGAATGCATAATCCACAAATCGCAACGCAATAAGTGATACTATAATAAAGAGCGAAAGTGTGATGATATACTTGTTGGTTAGAAACTGCCCGATAGTAAGTTTCTTGATTTCAGATTCGCTTTTGATAGCGCGTTTGCCCGCTGCCAGGTATTTGCGCGAAAGCACAATGAACAACACCATATAGCCGGTAACACTCACCAGGCCAATAGTGTAAAGCGATTCAGGGGAAAGTCCGTAATTCAATAAAATGGGGATAGAGAAGAATGCAAGAATTGCGGCTATATCGGTGCCCACATCCACGCTACCGATCAACCGCTTGGAGTCGCGCACGTTAAACATCCGGTTAAACGAACCCCAGAAAACCAGCTGAGTAACAAATGTAAAGGGTAGAATCAGCGTAAAGCCAAAATAATAGAGTTGGTTGGTGTCTTGAACGTATGGCTCACCAAACTCAATAAATCCGGTTAGAAGAATTACCAGCACCAGGTTAAAAACAGCGAGGGCCGTGAATGGTATCCGGCCCTGAAGAAAGTTGTAAAGAAGGGTTATTAATACACCAATTCCCCCCGATATGGCAAGGGCAGCCGGTAATTGAGTTCGCTCATCAAAATGTGCCAGAAAAAGGGTTTGCGATGCAACCGCCACGGTTGCCAGAAATAGCCCCATGAGAAAACTCATGATCAGGAGTAAGGATACCTGACCGGTTTCGTCAGGTTCAACATCAAGAGCTTTCCATAGCCTGTGGAGCATAGGTTGGGGTTTAGCATATAAAGTTTGCACAATTCATCGAAAAATCCAATTCAATCAATAGTTGATTTAAATTTGATTACCAACTGATTGATAAGAAGTTGACGATTGTTAACTACTAAAATCAATTCATTCTATCGATAATTTCATACACACAGGCGTGGATAGCCGAGGCTGGAGTAAGGTAAGTTGGAATCGAGAGATTTATTTATTGAAAAGCAGAGAGCTATCGCCATAACTCAGAAAACGGTAGTTGTTTTCTAGCGCAGCCCGATAAATCTCTCGCCAATCAGTTCCTACAAAGGAAGCCACTAACAAAATCAGGGTAGAACCCGGCTGGTGAAAGTTGGTAATCAGTGCATCTACTGTTCTAAACTGATAGCCTGGCATAATGTAAATGGCGGTTTCGCCTACCAGTGCGTTAAGTTTATTAAAGTCCATATAATCAAGCACTTGCTGCAAAGCCTGGGGTGTTGAAATATGCTGAGGTAAAGTGTATGCGTCCTGCTGACTGATATGAAAGTTGCTTTCATTATTGCCCATCAGCTTAACTCCAAACCAATAGATACTTTCAAGTGTGCGAACGGAAGTTGTTCCCACCGCAACCGTAAACTTGCTGCTTAATAGTGTTACCACATTTTGCCGGGTAACAACAAGTTGTTCCTGATGCATCACATGGTTGGTGGCCAGTTCGGCCTTTACCGGCTGAAAGGTTCCGGCACTTACGTGGAGGGTAAGGTATTCGATACGGTGGCCGGACTTTTCAAGTTGCTGCAGCACCGAGTCAGTAAAGTGAAGTCCGGCAGTTGGCGCGGCAACGGCCCCTTCATATTTAGAATAAACGGTTTGGTAGTTTTGCTGGTCGGACGGTTCTGTTGCCCGGTTCAGATAGGGAGGCAATGGAATGTCACCACACCTGGAAACAATTTCAGCAAAAGATGTTGATTCCGGAGCCCAACTGAATTCAACCTGGCCATCCGCGCGGTTAATCAATCTGGCAGTTAACGTAAAGGCTGCGTGTTTAAAAGTAAGTGCTTGTCCGTCTGGCCAACGTTTCAGGTTGCCAATGGTACATTGCCAAGTTGCTTTGCCGGTTGCCTCCATGGCTTGTTGCAAAATAGCCGAAGGCTTAATGGGGTGAAGTAAAAAGATTTCGATGGTGGCACCGGTATCTTTTCTAAAGCGCAGTCGGGCTGGAATTACCTTGGTGTTATTAAAAAAGAGTGTGCTGCTGGCGGGTAAGTGGGTTGTAAGCTGACCGAACTTGTCGTGTGCAATCCGACCATCTTTATAAATCAGCAATTTTGATTGATCGCGCTGGGCTAATGGAAATTGGGCTATCCGATCTGCGGGGAGTTCATACCCGTAATCGCGCATCAGAATATTTTTTTCAACAGCCATTGGTGCAAAGGTATTAAAGCCTGCTGGCCATCTGTAAATAATTGGTCATCTTCACACCGATTTATTATGGCGCTAACAGCTCTACTGGATAAACGAATTTTTGAATTCTCATTCAATGCGCGCACCTCGCGTGGCGCGATGAAGGATAAAACCTCGTGGTTCTTCCGGTTATCCGATGCCGGAACAACTGGCATTGGCGAGTGTGGCCCCTTACCGGGATTGAGCCCGGAGTTAACACCCGATTTTGAAGCTACGTTGAATCAGGTAGTTGACTTCATTAATCAACAACAACTATCCGCACCTGATCGACCCGATCTTCAAACTGTCAGCACCTGGATTAAGCAACACTTTCGTGATCAGCACCTAAGTTCATCTGTACTTTTTGCATTGGAAACAGCTTTGCTCGATTTGGTAAATGGCGGGCAAAAACTGATTTTCAAAAACTCTTTTACGGAAGGCGTGCCTATTCCTATCAATGGCCTGATCTGGATGGGTGGACTTGATTTTATGTTGCAGCAGATCGAGATTAAAATCCGCGATGGCTTTACTTGCCTGAAGTTAAAGGTGGGGAGCCACGATTTTGAAAAGGAGTGCGATGTGTTGCAGTACATCCGCAGAAAATACTTTCGCGAGAATATTACCATCCGGTTAGATGCTAATGGTGCCTTTAAACCCGAAGAAGCTCTCGATAAACTCAATCGGTTAGCCCGATATGAAATTCATTCCATAGAGCAACCCCTTAAACCCGGCCATGCATTTTTGCCGGAGTTGTGTAAACAATCGCCTATACCCATTGCATTAGATGAGGAGATGATTGGTGTTACCAATACCCAAAACCGGATTGAACTTCTGAATCGCGTAAAGCCAGCTTATATAATATTAAAGCCAAGCCTGCATGGTGGGTTAGCTGCTTGTAATGAGTGGATTGAACTTGCCGGAAAAACAGGTTGCGGCTGGTGGATTACATCGGCCCTGGAAAGTAACATCGGACTAAACGCCATTGCCCAGTTTACTGCCAATTACCCGATTACCCTGCCGCAAGGGTTAGGAACAGGGATGATTTATAACAATAATGTGGAGGGGCCGCTGGTGGTTGATCGGGGCCAACTCCGTTTTGATGAAAGCCTTAATTGGACCGATTTTGAGCCATCAGGCACAATAAACTAATTTTTTTAGTTTTATTTCTTGTTATTATTGAATTAATGCTCTTAATTAGCTAAAAATATTAGCTAATGGACGATTTCAAGCTTAAAATAGAGACTAAAAAACTGCAATCGGGTAGGTTTCAGGTCAATTTCAGCACCACTCAGGAGGGTGGCTACTATGGCTATCTGCTGGCCGAACCACAGACAGCTGTAAGCGAAATCATATCCAAAATTACCCGGCATATTTCTGCTTTCAATAATTCGGAAAGATACTTTCAACGGAATCTGTTTTCACTTGGCAACCGGCAGGCAAACTCCGGCAGGATCTTAATCTTTAAACGCTAAACAACTATGGTTAAACTGAACGAAAACATTCGCATTCTGCGCAGGCGGCTTTCGCTTACGCAAGATCAGTTCGCGCAAAAGCTGGGTATAAAGCGATCATTGGTGGGTGCCTATGAGGAGGGTCGCGCAGAACCGCGGCTTGAGTTATTACAAAAAATGGCCGAGTTGTTTTCCATGTCGGTAGATCAATTGATTGGTCAGGATTTTTCGACTGGAGCCGAGCTAATGACAAAGTCGTACGAACGCGGTAAAGATGTGGTAGTAGTTACCGTTGATGCGAATCAGAAACCTAACATTGAGTTTGTTCCGGTTAAGGCTGCGGCCGGCTATCTGAATGGCTATGCCGATGCGGAGTACGTGAAGGAACTACCCTTGTTCAGTTTACCTAATCTGAAGCAAGGAACGTATCGCGCATTTGAAATCAGTGGCGACTCCATGTTGCCGTTAATGCCGGGTTCGATTGTAGTAGGTGAGTATGTGGAGGACCTCAGGCATATAAAAAACGGAAAGACCTACATTCTGGTAACCGATCGCGAAGGCATTGTGTACAAGCGTGTTTTCAATTACTTAGACGAGAATGGCAGCCTGTTCCTGGTTTCGGATAACCGGCAGTATGCACCGTATCAGATTAAAGGCGATGAGGTGCGGGAAGTGTGGGCAGCAAAGGCTTACATCAGTGTGCAGTTTCCTGATGTTTCAGAAAAACAAGATGTAACCGTAGAGCAATTGGCAAGTGTGGTATTGGATCTTCAAACTGAGATTCTTCAACTGAAATCAAAAAAATAAACTTAGCGGTTTACTTTGCCCGACCTTTCCTCGTTTTTGAGGAGAGGCGGGTGAAAGGTTTTTACTCCCTAATACCAATTTCAAGGATTCTCTATTAACCGCTTTGTTTGCGGTTTGTTGATTTTACCGGAGCTCGTATAAACAAACTTCTCCAGGCAATAAATAGCTTTTGGGTTTTCGTAACGTGAAAGGGTTTCACCAAGTGATTGTGTCAATGCTTCGATTTCCTCTTTTGTAAGAACTCCTTCCACAAACAGGGTTACAGATTCACCTAATTGCGGGTTGGGCAATCCGGCTATAAAAAATCTGTTTGGTAGGTTATGATTACTGAGGACAGAAGCTACCGTTGTCTCCACCTTTGCAGGAATAATTTTTACACCGCCACTGTTGATCACATCATCAATTCTTCCCACCCAGCGAAACTGAGTTTTACTTATCAGTTCAACCAGATCGTTGGTGATGATTACCTCACTTCCTAAATGTGCTGCCCGAACGGTAAGACATCCACGCGCATCTGTGCTAATATCAAAACCTGCCAGAACCTGAAACATATTATCCTCAGCGCCATTTATTTTTTGAAGTGCTATGTGGGTTAGCGTTTCCGTCATGCCATAGGTTGCGTACAGGTTGTTTGTGAAAGGTTGTAACAATGTTTTAGTTTGTTCGGATAATGGTGCACCGCCAATAATTACATTCTTAATTGTATTTAATTTTTCTTGATGAGATGATTTCAGGATCGTCTCAACCTGATAGGGTACAAAAGCGGCAAAGTCTATGCGGATGGTTGGATCAAGGGATTGTAATGGATTTGCTTCAGGTGGTGTAACAATAATATTCATACCTACTTCTAACGCACGAACCAACATCATTAATCCGGCTACGAATGAAACATCCAGACATACCAAAGCGGTTTGTTCGGGTTTGAGTTTAAGATGTTCAGCCGTTATTCGTGCACTGGCTTTTAGTTGCTCGCGGGTAACGGTGATTTTTTTTGGGATTCCGGTTGAACCGGATGTCTGTAAACTAAAATCAGGTTGTTCATTTAACCACGCGCTACAAAAGCGAATGGCTGAAGAAGATTCAGCCATTCCTTTTTTGACTTCTTCAAACGTATAACGTTTGCCATTTTCCAGTAACCAAGGCATGCTTTGGTTTTATTGAGTTATGGGAATTTCGGAAACTTTGAGAAGTCGGGTTCTCGTTTTTCCAGAAATGCATTTTTACCTTCCTTCGCTTCATCGCTCAGGTAATACAATAAGGTTGCGTTACCAGCTAATTCCTGAATGCCAGCCTGGCCATCAAGTTCTGCATTAAATGCGCACTTGAGCATGCGTATAGCCAACGGACTTTTCTTTAAAATTTTTTTTGCCCAGGCTACATACGTTTCTTCTAATTTATCCAGTGGAACAACTTTGTTCACTAGTCCCATTTCAATTGCTTCCTGCGCATCGTACTGATCGCACAAGTACCAGATCTCACGTGCTTTCTTCTGGCCAACGATGCGTGCCAGATAAGAGGCTCCAAAACCACCATCAAAACTTCCTACTTTCGGACCGGTCTGCCCGAAGCGCGCATTCTCGGCTGCAATGGTTAAATCGCAAACCACATGCAACACATGTCCACCACCAATGGCCCAACCTGCTACCGCAGCAATTACTGGTTTGGAGATTGACCGGATTATTCTTTGCAGATCAAGTACATTCAGTCGGGGAACCGTATCGCTACCTACATAGCCACCATGACCACGCACACTCTGATCGCCACCGCTGCAAAATGCTTTGCCACCTTCTCCGGTAAGGATGATAACACCCACGGATTCATCTTCGCGACACAGCAACATGGCATCAATCATTTCCTGAACCGTAAGAGGTGTAAACGCATTGTGTACTTCCGGGCGATTAATACTAATGCGGGCAATACCTTCGTATTTTTGAAACAGAATTTCTTTGTACTCTTTTACGGGTTTCCAATCGTATTTAAGTTGCATAACTTTTTTTTATAGCTTGTTTTAATTCATTAAATGCCTGTGTAGCGGTTACCTGATCGCCTGTAATCTCCAGTATTTTCGTTTTGCCATCAAAAGTATAAAACTCTTTTAAGGCATTTGTAAGTTCTTTTTGATTGGATGCAGATAAGTAAACGTGATTAAATTCATGGGCAAGATGCCGTGCACTGAGCTGTTGGTTAGTTACAAAAAACTCGTCTTTCTCGGCCACCTGTCCGGGGCCGTCAATCAGGTTAAAAATCACACCACCCTTATTATTGATAACCACCACCCGCAGGTTAGGTACTTTATAGTTATGCCAGAAAGCGTTGCGATCGTAAAAGAAAGCAAGGTCGCCTGTTAACAGGATGTTGGGCACATCGCTGGCAAGGGTATGTCCAATAGTTGTACTGGTGCAACCATCAATACCGCTGGTACCCCGGTTTGAATACACATGAATACCTTTTTGCTTTTCTGTTAATCCAATCAGGTTGGCATAACGCACCGACATGCTGTTGGCTACATGAAAATTACAACGTGAGGGCAATGTATCTATTAGAGCTTTTGCGGCCTGTAATTCATGAAATGAATGAGAAGCAAAGTAACTTTGGTGGCACCGTTGCACGCGATGTTCTTCTGCCTGCCACAATTTTGTATAGTTCGTTTTCTTCTGCAAGTCGAACTTAGTAATGGCAGGTGCACTGCTTAATGCTGAGAAGAATGATTTGCCTTCGCAGGCAATAGTTTTAGTGAGTGATTGAAACGGATCGGGCACTTGTCCGGAAGGTTGCACGTGCCAGTGCTGAGCAGGAGCATATTTGCGCAAAAATTGTTTCAGGTTTTTTGAGATCACCGATTTACCGAACGTAATAATCAACTCAGGTTGTAAGGTTGATTTTATTGAATCGGGGGCATGAGCCAGAAATACATCGGCAAAGCGAATGGTATTTGCGGCCCCGTGAAAATTAGAAATCACATCGCCAATTAATGTTGCCTGATGTACTGTGCAAAATTGGGTAACCGCTTTTAGTAATGCAGCCTGATTTTCCTGTTGACCAGCAATAACCAAAATGCGGGTAAACCCGGCTAGTTGTTCGGCCAGTTTAGTTTTACTCTCTTTGGTGAGTTCGGCTTGTGTGTTTTCCGCCTGAACCACTTTAACCTTTTTACTGAATTTAATTTTTTCTCCGGCTTGCGGATACAAAGGTTCACGCAGGGGCACGTTGATATGAACCGGGCCTGCCGGAAAAGTTTGTGCGAGTGCGATTGCTTCGTTCACTACCCGGTTAATGTGCCATACAGAATCCGGGTGTATATAATCTGAAGGAAGATTGTAAGATTGTTTTACATGAGCCCCAAAAATATTTTGCTGCCGAATGGTTTGGCCATCCCATTGATCAATCCACTCAGCAGGACGATCAGCCGTGAATACAATAAGTGGAATTTGTTGAAAGAAAGCTTCGGCTACAGCGGGGGCAAAGTTATAAGCTGCGCTGCCCGATGTACAGACCAGAACGGAAGGTGAATGCGTTTGCTGAGCAAGGCCTAAACCAATGAAGCCTGCACTACGCTCATCGCTAAATGTTCGGCAGGTAATGGCTGCATGGTTGGCGAAGGCGAGGGTAAGCGGTGCACAACGCGAACCCGGACAAAGAACAGCATTTTGAATTCCATGTTGCGCACAGATTTCAGCAATATCATAAATGGGTTGATGCGCAGCCACTCAGCTAAAAATTTTCTTAAGATTATCCATCTTCATTTCAGTTTCCCGCCATTCGTCTTGTGAGACTGAGTCGATGGTAACTCCGGCACCGGCATATATCCTTACGCTACCGGCAAAAAATTGCATACACCTCAGGTTCACATAGATGTGCGATTGGTTTTGAATATTAACAGGCCCCAGGAAACCACTATAGTACTGCCGCGAATAACCTTCGTTTGAAAGAAGAAACTCAAGGGCAGGTTCAAGGGGCATTCCGCACACAGCCGAAGTAGGATGTAATAATTTAAGCATGACTGAACCCAACTGGGGAAAGTTGGTTGCCTCCATATCAACTTCAAACTCAGTTTTCAGGTGCATAACATTACCGGCTACTATTGTTTTTGGTCCGTGCTCATCATATTCCCGCAAGCGGATTTTTTTAAAACAATTAATAATATAACGGCTTACCAGCGCTTGCTCTTCTATTTCTTTTTGTGTCCAGGCAACTGATTTAATATTGGTGTCTGGCAGATAAGGGAGGGTTCCGGCAAGAGCAATAGTTTTGAATTTATTTTTGGAAACACTCACCAATAACTCAGGCGTTGCACCCATCCAGGTGCCGGTTTGTGGCGAAGAAACAAAAGAGACAAATGCCAATGGATGTTTCTCGCATAGCCGTTCGAATACTTTTATCAGATCTGGATTTTCCTTGTATATAACATCTTCGAAACGCGAAGGAACAATCTTCTCTACTAAACCGGATTCTATTTTTGAAACTCCCTTCTTAACCAAACCTTCATAGTCAACCGGATTAGGCTGCGTTGCTTTGTGGAAGTGATAATTTTCTTTTTGAGGATTTGAATCCGAGCTTATACCGGGTAACTTTCCTTCAACTAGTTTTCCATCTGCAAATTTGTACAAGGCTTCGGCAGGAAAAATTACTTTTTGTTCAGCAGGATTGAACGGTGCAAAGGTAAATCCGGAAACAGTTCCTTCGAGGTTTATTTCGTTTTCATAAATTACATCTCGTGTAATCAATAGGAATTTTTCATCCACCAGGGGTGTTTTCCACAAGCAAAACGATTCGCCCTGTTGCAACGCATGGCCTATTAACCGTGAAATAATTTCGGTTTCGGTGCTGGTTGCTATACTTTCTGTTGCTACCATCTATCGTTTATCCAATACAGCTAATGTTATCCTACTTATACACACCAGTTCCTGAAGTTCATTCACAATTCTGATTTCCCATACCTGGGTCTTTTTGCCGATGTGAACCGGTCTTGCAGTTCCGGTTACAAAACCTTCGCGTACACTTTTGATGTGATTGGCATTGATTTCTAATCCTACACAATACTGTACGGCTGTATTGACACAACAAGTGGCTGCCACACTACCTAAAGTTTCGGCCAATGCCACTGATGCGCCACCATGCAATAACCCTAAAGGTTGGTGCGTACGGTGGTCAACCGGCATCCGGGCCTCCAGAAAATCATCGCCTATACGGGTATACTCAATACCCAAATGCGCCACCATGGTATTGGCCGATAGGGCATTGAGTCCTTCAAGGGTTACTACCGAATTAAAAACAGGCATAGATGTGAAACTCAGGTTAAAAACTAAATCCTTATTTTTGCGCCCAATTTATAACAGATACCTCAAAACATAGTTAGAAATTGAGTACTAAAAAAATATATCTCATCCGTCACGGGCAAACAGATTTTAATCTGAAAGGCATTGTGCAAGGCAGTGGCGTAGATTCTTCGTTAAATGCTAAGGGAATGGCTCAGGCAAGGGCTTTCTTTGAGATGTATAAGCATATTCCGTTTGATAGGATTTATACTTCAACACTAAAACGAACCCGCGAGTCGGTAATGGGTTTTATTGAGCTTGGAATTCCAACCGAAAGCCTGAGCGGACTGAACGAAATCAGTTGGGGCACCAAAGAAGGTCAACCCATTACTCCGGAAGAGGACAAATATTATCATTGGATGCTGGACCAATGGCGGTTAGGTAATACACACGAGCGTATTGAGGGTGGCGAAAGCCCTGAAGATGTAGTAAAACGGCAAGCGGTGGCATTGAAGCATGTACTGGCTAAACCAAACGAAGAGCAAATCTTAATCTGCATGCATGGCCGCGCCATTCGTATTTTACTTTGCCAACTTCTTAACTATCCATTAAAAAGTATGGATATGTTTGAGCACGAGAACCTTTGTCTTTATCTATTGGAACAAACCGGCTCTCATTTTACGGTGCGTAAATACAACGACACCCTGCATTTGAAAAATCTGGTAGTAGAAACCGCCCTGGTTTAAGATTGAACTTTTGATGCGTTAAGCAACTCCAGTTCGGTGCGGGCTTTACTGTCGATGCTGTTTTTGTATTCGTGGCGCTGATAGCTCAGAGCCATTTCAAAGTACTTGCGGGCGTTCGGAAAGTCTTTTTGTTCTTTGGCTATGTAGCCCAGTTGTAAAGCAGAATTAGCACCAAAATACCACGGATTATTCTTCGTCATATCAATACTTTGCTGATAGAATAATTTTGCTGCGCTGAGTTCACCCGTACCGTGGGCAAGTCTTGCCTTGCGATAATAATACTCCGTTTGTTCTTTGGCGGTAGGCAAATCAACAGGGGAGATGGTAAGTAAAATGGCTGAAGCTTCTTTGTAATAACCACCATCGGTGCTAAACCGAACTTTACTGAGTTTTTTGTTAGGAAGACTGCCTGTTTCCAATTGAGCATTGGCATACTTGTCGGGTTCTGCTTTGGCGCTGCCGGTGTTTTTGGCTTTGTCAAAATAGAGTTGCGCCTTTTGTGAATCGTTGAGCAACCAATAGTTAAGTGCAATTTTATAATGCGAATCCTTTTTAAAACTGATGCTGGGATAAGCATCGATAAATTTTTTGAAGGCCTGAATCGACCGGGCATACTCGCCTTTTTGAAGTAAAATTTCGCCCCGCAGGTAATTGATGTAATGCATGGGCAAACCTTGTGTTTGCTGATCGATACGATGAATCATCTGCAAGGCCTCTTCGCTGCGGGCATCTTTAATCAACATGTTTACACTCATAAACAAGAGTAACCGGTTGCCGGGCTGTTCTTTCAGACAATCATTTATACCCGTGGCTGCTTCAGCAAATTGCTGATTCAAAAATCCTTTAACGGCAAAGAATAAGATACTGGCCTCCATACTAAGCGATGACGTTGAGGCGCGTAATTCCGAGAGTAGTTTTTGACCAGTTGCAACGGAACCTTTCAGCCCGAGCAAATTCATAAACCATTGGTACTTATCGGGTACGGCCCCCACCATAACCTGAATGGCACCGGCAGTTTTATTAACAGGAATAAATACTGGAAATTTTTTCTGGCAATCAATTACCAACTGGTTTGCCTTGCGGATAGAAAGCACTGCATTTACTTCCTGCCCCAGGTTTAAGTAACAGAACCCTCGCTGCAAATGAATTTCAGCCTGAAGGAAAAGTGTTTCGGCAGACACCGGAAGACCTTCCAGGTATTTTAAGCGGGCTTTAAAGCGTTCATCAAATTCGGCAAAACGGGCATGATCTTCAGTAATCAGGATTTGCAATGTTTCGTTAAGCGTTTGCACATAGGTTTTGTGTAAAACGTTTCCCTTGTAGTTGGCTAACAGTTCATTTGCTTTTTCAGGATGCAGGTTAGTAACCCACTCGTAGGCTTTGTAAAGTTCGGGATCAAATTTCCAAATGGCCTCGCTGGCATTGGCCGCCCACCAAAACAAAAGAAGGCAAGTGGTTATACCTGCCTTCTTATAATGTTGTATGAGTGAGAGTTTATTCAACTTTTTTAGCTCTTTTTACCGGAGCTGCCTTTTTTGGTTTTGGTTCTTCTTCCATCGAACCTAAGTCCACATCAGCTAAGATCCGGCCGGAATGTTCATCAATTACGATCTTCTTCTTCTCCCGGATTTCAGCAATTTTTTGTGGAGGGATAATAATGTTGCAACCTTCGGCTGCACCTCTTACTACACGCACTACCGCTAATCCGTTCGATAAACTACTTCTTAAACGGTTGTAGTGCTTAAGAAGTTTATCTTCAATTTTCTTAACCGCCTTCTCGCGTTCGGCCAGCAGTTTCTTTTCTTCTTCCTGACTTTCGCCCAGAATATTTTCCAGTTCGTCTTTCTTGGTTTTCAGGTCTTCGTTCCTGTCTTTAATTACCGCTTCAATGCTGGCTATCTCAGCTTTTTTAGCGTCAATTTTTTCTTTGGCTTCTTTGATGCGTTTTTCGCAGATCTGTACTTCAAGTTCCTGAAGTTCAATCTCTTTGGTTATGGCATCGAACTCGCGGTTATTCTTAACGTTCTTTTGCTGTTCGTTGTATTTTTTAACCAGCTTTTCAGCCTCCTTAATTCCTTCTTTATTTTTCTTAATGGCGTCTTCTAATTCTTTCTGTTCGCCTTCAAAACGGCCTAACCGGGTGCGGTAGCCTTCCATTTCATCTTCCAGGTCCTGAACCTCATCGGGCAGGTCGCCCCTCAATTTCTTGAGTTCGTCCAGTTTTGAGTCTATTGATTGTAATTTTACTAAGGCCTCGAGTTTCTGTGCAACTGTTTGATTTTCCATTACTTACAGGTAACTAATTGGGTTGGTAACAACTTTTGAAAAAGCGACTGCAAACGTAGCAAAATTTTCTCTCAAAAACGCGATTAATAAGTCTTTCGTGAATTGCTCACTTTCATAATGGCCTATATCGGCAATCAGAATCCGTCCATCGGCATCAAAAAACTCATGATATTTAAAATCGGCCGAAACAAAGGCATCGGCTCCCTGGCTTACGGCTTTATGCAGTAAAAAGCTTCCGGAACCTCCACAAACGGCTACCTTTTTTATTGGCTTTTGTGGCAAGGTGGTGTAGCGAATACACCCCGCAGCCATCTTTTTCTTAAGGTGTTCGAGAAAAGCAAGCGGTTCCATTGGTTCGGCCAGGTCACCCATCATGCCGGCTCCAACTTCTTGATTATCATTTTCTAAGGCTGAAAGGTAATAGGCTACTTCTTCATACGGATGGCTCGTCTTCAATGCGTTTAAGACTTTATCGCGGGCAGGTACGGGCAAAATTACTTCAACACGCACCTCCGTTGTTCGCTCTGGTTTGCCCTGTGTTCCCTGAAAAGGATTGGCATTTTCGGAAGGCAGAAAAGTACCTTCACCAATTACGGTAAAGCTGCAGTTTTTGTAATTACCAATTTGTCCGGCCCCGGCAGCATACAAATGATTGCGAACATTTTCAGCATGTTCTTGCGGAATGAAGGTTACCAGTTTTAGTAAGGTGTGGAGGCGTGGAGCCAGAATTTTCAGGTTGATAAGTCCAATCTGCTCGGCAATTTTTCTGTTTACGCCCGTGTGTACATTATCTAAATTGGTATGTATGGCGTAGATGGCCACATTGTTCTGAATGGCTTTGATTAACGTACGTTCTACATAATTCTGGCCGGTAAGTTTTTTAATTCCTTTAAACAGAATGGGATGATGGGCTACAATCAGGTTGCAGTTTTGTTGAAGGGCCTCATCTACTACCGCCTCGGTGCAATCCAGTGTAACCAGTACTCCGGTTACAGTTGCATTTGGGTTACCCGTTATCAAACCGCTGTTATCATAATCTTCCTGATAGAATTTAGGAGCAAGTTGTTCCAGTTTGTGGGTAACTTCTTTTATGGTTGCAGCCATTGATTTGTTTACTTTTGGGTTCAAAAATAACGAAAGATCAGGGCTTTATGTCTTTTCTCAGGTACCTGTGGTGGCCTTTTGCGGTGTTGGTAGATGCGGTAACCCGGCTTCGGAATTATTTATATCAAATCGGCTATAAAAAATCTTTTCAGTTCGACACGGTAGTAATTAGCGTGGGTAACCTGAATGTTGGTGGCTCAGGCAAAACACCCATGATTGAATACCTGATCAGACTGTTGAGTCCGCATTATAAAATTGCCACCCTTAGTCGCGGATATGGTCGTGGTACTTCGGGTTTCCGGTTAGCGAATGCTGATGACAATGCCCGAACGATAGGTGATGAACCCTATCAGCTTTACAAAAAATTTAAAGATCAGATTTACGTAGCCGTTGGCGAGGAGCGGGCTTTGGCTATACCCACTATTTTAAATGAATGTGCCGATGTTCAGGTGATCTTATTAGACGATGCCTTCCAACACCGGGCTGTAAAGCCGCAGTTTTCCATTTTGGTTACCGATTTTCAAAAGCCATTTTTTGAAGATGCCGTGTTACCCATGGGGCGATTGCGTGAAAGCAGACATGGTGCAGCGCGGGCCGATGTAGTGGTAGTAACAAAATGCTTTACACCTGATGATGAAAAGCTGCAGCAAGTAACTAAGGCGATTGGTAGCTATGCACCAGCTAAACCCGTCTATTTTACAACCATAAACTATTCGCAACCTGTGGCGATAGGAACAAACCAGATACTTACACCCGAAGCGGTATTGGTAACGGGCATTGCGAATCCTAAACCTTTTGTGGAACATGTTTCGAAAACACATTCGGTGCGTAAACATTTTCGCTTTGAAGACCATCATCGGTATACAGCTGAAGATGTTTCTAAAATCATGCACGAAGCTGGTACCCGAAGCATTCTAACCACCGAAAAGGATATGGTTAAGTTAATTAACCCAGTACTTTTTGCACTTATCCAGAAATCGGGTTGGTTTTATTTACCCATGCAGACTGAATTTTTAAGGAACGGTTCGGAATTTGATAGTCTGGTGCGCACAGTTGTGGCCGAAAAGTTAAAAGCCGTATCCACAACAACCGAACTTTCCTAAAACTGGTCTATTTTTGCGCGTGCGATCTATTATTACTCTTTTATTGATTTTAACCGTTGGCGGAGTGATGGCCCAGGAAACTCCGCTTCCGAAAAAACGGATTGTTCAGGATTCAAATCCCAACACCACAACTACAAAAACCAAAACACCGGCCCAACCATCCGGTAAAGGCTCACAGATCGTAGACGATTCGACCAAAAATGTATACGGCCCCAAGACTACCTTGTGGATTACCGAAAACGACATTTATCAGAATAAAAACAATTATCAGCCGCTTGATACCGCTATTCAGGACTATCACCGTTGGACGTTCGTACAAAAGCTGAACAACTTCTATCAGGATTTAGGCAATGTAGGTACTGCCTTAAATCCCATATTTCCGCAAGCTCCGGTTGCTATTGGTGCAACTCCCGGTTACACAACCTATGCGCCATATTTCGATTTGGCAGAGCCACGCTATTTCGATTCCAAATCTCCATACACACGCATTTTGGTTGTGTGGGGTGGTGATGGCCGCGCGCGCAGTCACATTGAGTTTACTCGCAACATTAACCCCCGTTGGAATTTTGGTTTTAATTATCGTCCCACTTTAGTGGATAAGCAAGTACAACGAACCGGTAAGGGTGATCGGCAAACCGTTAGTCATTATTATGATTTATATACTTCTTATAAATCTAAAAACGAACGTTACCAATTGGTGGCTTCGTACCGAAGAATGCGGCATCGCGTGTTTGAGAATGGTGGTATACTATTGACACCCTTTGATTCAACATATGCCGACTATTTTGATGAGAATGCCGGGCCTTATCTGGTGGCCGCACGATCGGAAGAGTTGAGAAATGTGCTCCATCTGTTTCATCAATATCAACTTGCTTCGCCATTTCAATTGTATCATAAGGCGGACTTAACCCGTCAGCGCAATCTTTTTTCTGACAAAGCCATTAGCGAAATCAATTATGACAAGTACTTCAACTACACAAATCCTGACAGTGATATTGATACAGAAGAAGTAAGTGACGGAACCCACTTTAAAACTATGGTGAATGAGTTCGGGATTAAGGGTAAAGCTGCATTCTTCTATTACAGTCTCTATTATAAACTACGGTTGTACAATACTTCCAATAAGTATTTAGATCATCTGGCACTTCCCTACACCAAGAGTGGGGCTGAAAGCTATCTGGGTGGGCAAATTGCATTTCGGTTCGATTCGTTGAGCGAACTTGCAGGCCAGGCAGAATATTTATTGGATGGAAACTATAGACTTACGGCACAACTACGCACACCGTGGTTGGATGCAACCGGTACAAGTGCTTTAGTAAAACCCGGTTTCTTACCGCAAGCTTATCGCGGCAGCCACCACGAATGGATAAATAATTTTAACGATCCGTTTACCAATCAGCTTTCGGCTTTCCTTAAAGTGAAGTGGGGAAGATTGTTTGTGTCGCCCGGGGCTACCTACACGGCACTCAGCAATTATATCTATTACCGGGAAAATGATAGAACAAACGAACCTGCTGTTGTGGCTGCACAGTCGGGTGGAAACCAACAGCTTTTTGTACCGGAGTTGCGCATGAGTTTACGTTTCTTCAGGCATGTGTACCTGCGGCCTCAGGTTTTATACACCTCTTTTCTGAATAACGATGGCAATGTATTGCGCATTCCGAAATGGTTTGCCAACACGCAGCTGGCCTATGAGAATATGTTGTTTAAAGGAAACCTGCAGGTTCAGATTGGTATAGATGCTCATTGGCGATCGGAGTATGCCGCATTAAATTACGATCCGGCCATACAACAATATTATATTCAAGATGGCATTACGGCCCGTGACTTTCCATTGATAGATGCATTTTTTAACGGCAAGTTTAAGCGTGGTCGCTTTTTCGTAAAGTACCATAACCTGCAACAAGCCATTACCGGCCAGGGCTATTTACCAACGCCTTATTATAGGGGGCAGGGAAACATTCTTGATTTTGGTTTTGATTTAATCTTGTTTGATTAATGGAAAAGCATGTATTGGGATTAGAGTTGCCAACCGACCCGCGTTGGGTAAACATTGCTGAGAAAAACATTGCCGACATTCTGATTGACCATGCGTATTGCGAACAAAAAGCTGCTTCTTCCTGCATCTCATTAATCATTAGTTATCCGGAAAAGGAAAAACTGGTAGAGGCCTTAACACCAGTGGTAGCTGAAGAATGGGCGCACTTTGAACGGGTGTTAGAGCAATTGAAGAAGCGCGGCTTTACATTAGGCTTTCCGCGGAAAGATGAATATGTGGAGCAACTTCAGAAAATTGTAAAGAAGGGTGGAAACCGCGAACAGCAATTGGTTGAGAAACTTTTGTTGAATGCGTTGATTGAAGCCCGCAGTTGCGAACGCTTCCGCTTGTTGTGGAAAGAAATTGGTGATACTGAGCTCAGCCATTTTTATTACGAACTCATGGTTTCAGAAGCCGGGCACTATAAAAATTTTCTGGCACTCGCTAAAGAGTACATGAATCCCGAATTGGTAGAAAAACGCTGGCGCGAAATTCTGGAACAAGAAGCCACGATCTTAAAAAATATGGAAGTGAGAGGGGATAGGATGCATTAATTCACCACCACCTTCACCACCTCAGTCCTCATCTTTGTTTGTACCTGTACTAGGTATTGTCCCGGTTTGTCACTTATCAACAACTCATTTTCATAGCTACCCGGAGTTTTTTGCCCGAGTGATTTTTGAGTTACCACACGCCCGTTTAAATCATAGACCACCAGGTTGACATTAGTTGTTGAGCTAATCGAATAGCGTACCGTTATTTTTCCAGTTGTAGGATTAGGGTAAACGGACACGTTTGTTTTAGCCGCAGTTGGTTCAGTGGCCGTAGGCGCTTGCTGAATATAAAGATCATCTACTGCCCAACCCCAGCCATTTATGGTTGCATTGGCAAACAGCCTGAACCGGAACAACACTGTATCTCCGGCTTCCCAGTTATTAGTCAGATTAATGTTATGATCGGTTAGTAAACTTCGGTTGCCGGTTTGTGCGGCATTAAAAGCAGCCAGCCAATCGTTATTGGTCGAGGCATCGTAACCATCTGCAAGTGGTGTCCAGTTAATACCATCCTGAGTAGCTTCAACCACTACGTAATCTTTAAAGCCTGACTGACCAAAAACTGAACCTGTTTCGCCTGGCTCTACCAGCGCAACATCGCGATAGTAGAAGAAGGGATGTTCATCTGAAATGATAATGGGCTGTACCAGCAACGCAGTATGTTGTGTATTGTTTAGGTAATTATGAAAGGTTTGTAAACTTGTATTACCTGTACCCAGGGGTTGCACTGCGAAAGAATTCATTTTCAGATCACCACTGTTCTGAAAATAATTGAAGTACTGTTCGCGCACTATATTCAATTGCAGATTTTCACCCGAAACCGGAGCTGAATGAAAGGGGGCTCCGTTTTGGAAACTGATCAGTTTGGTTTCAACTATACCTTTAGCAAGGCCACTAATGCGAACGGTAAAGTTACCCGAGCCTATGGCGGCTAACGTGCCCACATAATTATTTTGAATAAATACCTGCGTAGAGTCGAACGTTAAAGGCAAAGTTATACCCAGTGCAAGTTCTGATTTAGGTGAAGTACCCACCGCATAGACAACAGGATTGTTGAGTATCATTTGTGAGTTCTCAATCTCGGCTGTCCAGATGCCACGCCCATGTGTGGCAAGCACTATCTGATTGTCCACACCCTTCATATCCCACACGGCTATGTTCGGAAAATCATCCAGCAATCCCCACGTAGCGCCATTGTCTAGCGATTCTACAATTCCAATTTCAGTTCCGGCCCAGATAATATCTGGATTATCAGGGCGAACATAAACGCAATACACGGCCACATCCGGGAAACCGGTAGAACTTGTACTTGTCAATCCGAAGCCGGTTATATCTTGCCACGATTGACCCAGATTGGTAGTGCGCAAAATTTTGGGTCTTCCTGCAAAGGAAAAAATGGCGTACACAGTATTGGGTTGGGTTGGGTGCGAAGCCAGTTTGGTAATTCCACCAAGTGCGCGCTCCGTATAATTATTTGTAACCGTAAATGTTTGGCCACCGTTTGTGCTTACATGCAGGTTGCGCAGTGCTCCGGTGTTATTCATGCCACTGCCGGCCCAAACAATGTTGGCATTGGCCTTTGAAACTTCCACATCCATTAGGGAAGTAGAGCCACCCCATCTATCAGAAATTGCAGTTAAGGTCCAGGAACTTCCAAAGTTATTGGAACGAAAAACACCGGCTGATGAAAGTGTAAAGAGTACGTCAGGCGTTTGGTTTGATGAGGCCAATTTGGAAACAAAGGGATGTGTTCCGGATAACCCTGCGGTTGCATTAGTCCAGGTAAGTCCGCCATTTATTGATCTGCGAAAGTTGTTTCCTTGCGATCCACCAATCATTTTAAGGGGTTCAAGTTTATGCCACACGACTTCAAAGCCATCGCCACCAATGCTAAATTGATAGGGAGTGGTTTTAGATGCCTGCTGTCCGGTTGGTGAGCGCCAGGTTCCATTGTCCTGCATGCCGCCAAAGTATTCATCGGCACCAGGTTTTTTATCGGCCCCATAAAACTGACTGGTGTTGTAAGTTAATCCTACCATGGCCCAATCGCCATTAACAATACCCGGTGTAGCTGAAGTATTGGAAATGAATATCCCGCCATCGCTCGCATTCAGAATTTTGTAGGTGGAGGCGGACATCACAATCGGAACGAGGTTGTGGTGATCAGGATGAACATCTACACCAAACGCATTGAAACGATTTTTACCATCAAATGCATTATAAGCATCGGCTACCGTAATGGTGGTTGCATTTTGCTTGGGTACTGAGGTGAAGTTGATCACTAGTTTAGAAGTAACAACACTTGCGGGCCAGGTGCTACCGGCTGCCAGTACGGGCCAGAAGAAATACATTTGTTGAAAAATGTGTCCGCCACTAAGTGCAATGTTTGTTGCAGGTGTTGTCGCATTGTAATCTACGTTGCTGATGTAAATGTATTCGCGACTTTGTGCGGTTGGTGCTCCATCAGTATTGGAGAGCAGCAGGTTGAAGGCACCATTGCGATCCTGATCGCGGAACGAAACCATCAGTTGTTTATTGTTGGTTATATCCCACACTTCAAAGGGTACCGAAACATAGTCGGCATAAGAATAACTGGCATCTGGCACGCCTGAGGTAGCACCTTCCGGAACCAAAAACCGATGTGCCATCTGACTTCGGCCAGGCCCAAACCTTACTTCGACTGAGGCATTAGCTGCGGAGCCGGTCTCTAACCTTCCTGCAGCAAATGCAGCCCCAAAGTTTACGAGCGAAAGGAAGGTGGTATTCTGTTCTTCCAGGTTATAACTATTCACCGAAGTTGAGCCGCTGGTTAGGGTAGTACGAAAAACACTTACGCCTCCATAATAAACCACATCGGCATTAAAAGGATCGCACATCACGGTATTATCATACCAACCCTGTCCGCCTAAAAAATCCAGACTTGCGTTATTGAAAGTGGTGTTAACTAACGACCAACTTGCTCCGGCATCATTTGATACATAGAGATCAGATTCACTACCATTTAATGTGCCTTCTGCGGAAGCAAAAACCCGATTAACATTTACGGGTGAGATCGCAATTTCAATACGCCCTGACGGACTTATGCCTGTGTTAGATAAAGTCCATGTGGCACCACCATCAATGGATTTATAAATACCTACTCCATTACGGGCAGCATATTGAATGTTAAAGTTGCCTGGTGTTGCCCGTAAATCTTCCACAAAACTTAGTGCTGCTTGTTGTGTCCATGTACTGCCACCATCAATACTTTTATGAATGCCTGTTGAAGTGGCTATTACCAATACATTAGCGTTTGTAGGACTTACTGCAATGCGATTAATATCCGATAGTTCGTCAGTTCCGCTTAGGTACTGCCAGGTTTGGCCACGATCAGTTGATTTGAACATCCCACTTCCGCGAATGCCCGGTAAGCCACCAAAACTTTCTCCGGTACCCACATAAATAATATTATGATTTGATTCGGCTATGGCTAACGTTGTAGTAGCGAGGTTGGGCAGATCGGGTGTAAGTAATGTCCACGCTTGCCCGCCATTACTTGTTTTCCAAACGCCACCACCGGCCGAGCCTGCATACCAGGTGTTTTTGGCTGGATCATCTGGATCAACAATTATTCCGCGTGTGCGGCCCGGTACATTGGCAGGGCCACGTTCTTTCCATTCCAATACTCCATTAGATTGTGTGCGTGCATTTCTTTTTCGGGCTGCAAAAGATTTTGCCTGTGCAAGTTCGCGCATGATAAAACCATTCTTGTATTCTGGTGCTGTAGCATCTTCAGGTGTGCGGATAGCTTTGTGAAAAGCAATAAACTGGCCCGGACCATCTTGCTCCGCTTCATCTTCATTTACAATGTTTATTTCTGAAGTTGTATGAGGATTATAATTAACAGCCAACAGAATTAAGCCGCAATAGGCAACAATGCCAACTAATAAGTAGCGATTCATTTATAGGAAATTAAAGATTTCAAGATAGGTTAAATCTTTTGATTAATGGGCTTGCGAAGTGGCAGGAATTGTCCACGTTTTTAGCGTGTTAACCTCGTTTTGTTTAACGATTCCCGGCAGATCTTCATATTCAATGGTGCGATCATCGCGCCATTTCACATAACCAGGCCTGAAGCTTTTTTCGAACACGGCTTTACCCGAACCTTTTTCAATTACTAAAAACTTGATGGGCTGATTGGGGTAAGCTTCGGCCTTTTGCACAAACAAGATATGCGATTGACTTTCATTGGGGTACTGCTCAACGCTTTTGCCTAATACAACTTCGGCCAGACGCAACGGATCGACTGTAGATTGTGGTTGTGGAGTTTTACAACCCATCGCTAGCAAAATCAGCAAGAGGAAACGACTCACGTTTTTTGTTTTTTCTTTTTAGCAGCCGGAAACAAAATGTTATTCAGGATTAACCGATACCCGGCCGAGTTAGGATGCAGATTCAGATCGGTTGGTTCTTCACCAACTGTGTGCTGATAATCTTCCGGATCATGACCGCCATAAAATGTCCAGAATCCTTTTCCAAAAACTCCGTGCAGATATTTGGTTTCCTTGATCTCAGTATTTTCACCCATAACCACGACATCGGGTTTAACCAATTTCTTTTTGAAACCGGTTGTCTGGCCATAAAAACCTTTGATTACTCGGGTGTGATTTTGAGTAAGCATGGTGGGTATGGGATCCCACTTGGCCGAGAATTGAAAGATGGTAAAGTAATCATTGTCTTGTCGCAAACCCCTGTCCGGAAAGTTATTGTCGATATCCGAAAATTCATATTGAAACGGATCGCGTACTAATCGAAAATCCTGAAAGGCAAATGAATTTTCGAAGTTGAGTTTTTCCTGCGCTTGCGGATCGGCCGCATCGCCATCGTACATCCGTTCGCAGATGTCCACACCTTCGGCTGCCAGAGCAATATCGTAGGTATCCGTAGCGGAACACATAGCAAATAAAAATCCACCACCCGATACAAACTCTTTAATTCGTTTTGTTACTGCCAGCTTAAGTTGTGATACTTTATGAAATCCAAATCGGGTTGCGGTTTCCTCTGCTTCCTTTTGTTGTTCGATGTACCACGGGTAGTTGGCATAGTTGCTGTAAAACTTTCCGTACTGGCCGGTAAAATCCTCATGGTGTAAATGCAGCCAATCGTATTTGGGCAATAAGTCATTCAATACTTCATCATCAAAGATTACATCGTACGGAATTTCGGCATAGGTAAGCACCAGTGTAACGGCATCGTCCCACGGTTGCTTGGTTTTGGGCGAGTACACCGCAATACGGGGATACTTTTCCAGTTTCATAATATCGTAGTTGAGTGCAGGGCTGGCAATTTCGGTAACAATGGCATTTACTTTGGCTTCGGAAATAATTTCAAAACTTACCCCGCGCACAACCAATTCGTTCTGAATTTTAGGGTGGTATTTGCACATAAAACTGCCTCCGCGGTAGTTGAGCAGCCACTCCACTTCCAAGTCGTTTTTTAAGATCCAATAAGCTATTCCATAGGCTTTCAGATGGTTAGTCTGCTTTTCGTCCATCGGTATAAAGATGGAATTTGCCGCTGCCCGCCACGAAAACGTCACCATCAAGAACAAAAACACGATTCTCCCCGTTAAACCACTCATTTCTTGCTCAGTTTTGTAACAACTATCACTTTATTTGAGTCTTACCATTTTACCGATTAAAGATATAATTTTGAAAACGAAATACCTTAAAAAGCGGTTCTGTCTCACACCTAAAAATATTTTCGTCAGATGAATTTAGTTGAAAACATGAAAGAGGGCCTTCGTTCGGTTAAGGCCAACATGTTACGTTCAGTCCTAACAGCCCTTATTGTGGCCATTGGTATCACCTCGCTGGTTGGTATTTTAACGGCCATTGAGGGGATCGAGTATTCGGTTAACGAAAGCCTTTCGTCTTTAGGTGTTAATACATTCGATATGTATTCGAAATGGAACCGGGGTACTAACCAGGATGGTGTGCGCGAAAAAACGTATGAACGTCTTAATTTACATGAAGCCCAGAAATTTATTGAGGAGTATCCGGTTCAGGCTTCTATCTGTTTGCAGGCGCGCCTTACCAACCTGGCCGAAGTGAAGTATGGTTCAGTTAAAACAAACCCAAACGTAGATATACGCGGTGTTAATGATGAGTATATTCCTATCAAAGGGCTTAACATTCAGGAGGGGCGTAACTTTTCAAAGTTCGAAATTCAAAATGGGAGTAAAGTAGCGATTGTTGGATATAAACTGGCCAAGGCACTCTATGGCGACAACCCCAGGCCGGTAAATACCGAAATATCTTTTAAAGGAACGCAGTTTAAAGTAATAGGCTTATTGAAAGAGAAGGGTGATTTCTCTGACAACAATTACGATAACATGGTTATCATTCCGATTCTGGTGGCTAACCAGATGGCCGCAGGCCAGCCTTTGTATTATCGCATAACTGTGGGTATAACGGATATGAACCAGGTTGATTATGCCATGGGCGAAGCAACGGGTTTAATGCGTAAGATCAGGCACGATCGTGTGGGAGATCCCAACTCATTTGAAATTGAAAAGAGCGAATCGCTTGCAGAAGAAATGGAAAGTATTACCAGTGGTTTGCGTTGGGGCGGATTTGGCGTGGGCTTTATTACACTATTGGGTGCATCTATTGCGTTGATGAATATAATGTTGGTTTCGGTTACAGAGCGCACGCGCGAAGTGGGTGTGCGCAAAGCACTGGGAGCAACTCCGCTCCGCATTCGTCAGCAGTTTGTAATTGAAGCAATTGTTGTTTGCCTAATAGGTGGAGTAGGTGGGGTGTTGCTGGGGATATTGACGGGTAATCTGATCTCGCGGGTTATCGGAATTGATGCCTTTGTAATTCCGTGGTTGTGGATGCTGATGGGGATGATTATTTGTGTTGCTGTTGGATTAATATCCGGCTACTATCCGGCTCATAAAGCTTCTAAACTTGACCCGATTGAATCGTTAAGGTTTGAATAAGAACAAATATTCTTATCGTTCATAAACAAAGCCGACTTTAGTCGGCTTTGTTTTTCTTTAACGCTTTTGATCAACCTGTAAACGTACAACGCCCAGAACGTTATTTCCTGCAAGCACCAACCAGTTTCCGGTTCTCGCTTTTCGCACTACATGAAAACCTTTTTCGTCAGAGACTGGAATCCATCGGTTACCGGCATCTGCCGAATACTCCGTACCGGTTGGCCCAGTGGTAATAAATGTATTGACGGATAGGTACTCCACACATTCGCGGTATCCTCTCGGTGCTGGGTTAGCTTCTTTCCATGTTTTACCACCATCACTGGTATAAAATGCATTTCTGACTTTCAGCGTATCGATTGCAAAATCTCCACCCACTACTACTCCCCACCTGGAATTTTGAAAAGCTACTGAAAAAATGCCCGCACTTTCTTTGCCCTGTTGGGCCGGTGGGGAAGCATTGCGCCAGGTTTTGCCACGATTATCAGAAATAAACAAGCGCGAAGTTTTGCCACCGGTAGCAATCACTAATCGTTTGTTGTCGTAGCATCTTATTCCAGTGCCACTTGCCGCAAAGGAAGCTTCGCCTTCATTTAGTTTGGGGCGGGTTTCTATTGCAGGTTCGTACCAGGTTTGGCCACCATCTTTTGTAAACAGTAAAAACATACGGCCTTCAATCGGATCGCCATACATAACGCCTTCACGGTTATTCCAGAAGTCAACCCCATCAATAAAAATTGCAGTAGCGGTATTGGTGTAAACCGTTTGCCAGCTCTTGCCTCCATTGGTTGTGCGCAGGATGTAGGCAGGTGAGCCCGCATTCGCAATCAGTGCGGTGGAATCATTGAACGCATAAAGCGAGCGGAAATCCAGCTCCTCAAAACCAGGCACCTTACTAAACTCCCACTGTGAGCCGCGGTTAACACTGTGCCCAACCCAACCTTTGCTGCCACTTACCCACGCTACCGAATCGTTTACTACCGAGAGGCCTCTGAAGGAGGAACGCACCTTAGGCATGAGGGTATATTTTTCAATGGATTGCGACTGGCTTGTAACCGTAATAAGAAAAAATAAAAATGAAATTAAATAGCGCGAATGGTTCATTTGATTTTCAGTATGGTGTACATAGATAGTAACTATCTTGAATTATTCCCGTTGGAAGTGTTTATATGAAAACTTTTATACTACTTTTTTTTTCGGTACTGGTTTTTTCTTCTTGCCAGGACGAACTGCTTCCCGCAGAAGAAAGGGCCAGGTTACTGGCGGGTAATCCGGGTTCCAGTAAAACCTGGAAACTTTTAGGCGGAACTGTGCAGGCCAATGGGTTGGATATAGTTGAGCGCGAAATCAATCCCTGCCAATTAGACGACTTATTTAAGTTTACCAACAACGGAGACCAGACGTATGAATTACGGAATGGTTCTCTGAAATGCAGCGAAGAAGACGATGACCTTCTGGAGAGCGGTACCTGGGCCTTTACATTAGATGGTACCATGGTTATTGTACTAAGCAGCAAAACTTCACATACCGGGCTATTCAATTACTGGAACATGCCTTTTCCGGCCGAAATAGTATCTTTAACAAAAAATGAATTCAAAATCCGAATGACCATTTTGGATGAAGGCGATACTATAGTTTGTACCTTTAACTTCAAATCGGTTTGATAGTATTTCTTTTGTTGGTTCAGTTATTCTCCATGCCACCTGAAAAAAAGTTTCTTGCACTGGGTGATTCTTATACCATTGGTGAAAGCGTTGCCGAATCTGAACGCTGGCCCAATCAACTGGCTGCAAAACTCAAACTAAAAGAACCCCGCATTATTGCCACCACCGGTTGGCGAACCGATCAATTGAAAGCTGCGATTGAGGCCGCCAATCTGAAACCCGAGTATGATCTGGTCTCGTTGCTGATTGGTGTAAATAACCAATACCAGGGTAAGCCCATAGAAATTTATGAACGCGAGTTTGAAGAGTTGCTCCAGGCTTCCATCAACCTGGCTAAAGGAAAAAAGAAAAATGTGTTTGTAGTTTCGATTCCCGACTATGCTTACACCCCTTTTGGTAAAGCGAAACAAGAAACAATTTCGTTGGAGTTAGATCAGTACAATGCTATTAACAAACGCATTGCTGCCAAGTACGGGGTCAGGTATTTTAATATTACAGCTATTTCCCGCAAAGGTTTTGAAGATACCGAACTGGTGGCTGCCGATGGTCTGCACCCATCGGGTAAAATGTATGCGCAATGGGTTGAGTTAATCTATAAAGGATTAAAGAACTAGAACTTTGCTCAACCCTGAAATCAGTTTTCTAAAGTAGCTTTTCAAAAACAGGCTTCAGATTGGTGGCAATAATTTTGTGTCCTTCGGCCGTGGGGTGAATACCATCCGCCTGATTCAGTTTTTCATTACCGGCTACACCATCCAACAGGAATGAAATCAGTACCGCATTATTTTTTTTAGCAAGATCAGGGTAAATATTCCGGAACGAATCGGTGTATTGTTTACCCATGTTGGGTGGCACCATCATGCCGGCCAATACAATTTTGCATTGCGGGTACTTGCCTTTCACTTTATCAATAATGTTTTGAAGGTTTTTTTGAGTTTGATCGAGCGGTAATCCCCGCAGACCATCATTAGCGCCCAGCTCTAATACAAAAACATCTACCGGCTGGCGCAGAATCCAATCAATCCGGCTCAGGCCACCAGCCGAGGTTTCCCCGCTAAGGCCGGCATTTACCACCTTAACTTTCTTTTCAGATTTATTCAGTTCTTTTTCAATTAAAGCCGGAAAAGCTTCTTCAGGCGAGAGGCCATAACCTGCTGTAAGGCTATCGCCAAAAAATAAAATTGTTTTAGGTGGTGCAGGCGAAAAAAAAGCCGTTAACAAAACAATAAGAAGTGAATATTTGCCGACTACCATAATTATTGTGTATTGTTGAAATTACATTAAACAATTTTACTGAAATAACGATTTAAATCAAGATCAGTTATCTTTAATTATCATGCCAGAAACAGTTTTGCAGGCCGATGGCCTCACCAAAGTTTACAAATCGGCCGAACGCGACCTTGTGGTACTAGATCATGTGTCGTTTGAAGTGCAACAAGGAACCAGCGTGGCCATTATTGGTCCATCGGGTAGCGGTAAAACCACGCTGCTGGGTTTATGTGCCGGGCTGGATGTGGCCAGCAGCGGCTCAGTTTCCCTTATGGGATTTAAACTCAATGCCATGAACGAGGACGACCGGGCCTATCTGCGCAATCAATACATTGGTTTTGTATTTCAGAATTTTCAATTGTTACCCACCTTAACTGCTTTGGAGAATGTAATGGTTCCGCTTGAACTGCGGGGCGAACGCAATGTGGCCTCCAAAGCCAAAGACTTGCTGGCCCGCGTGGGGTTGGCCGAACGCATCAGCCATTATCCTTCACAATTATCGGGCGGTGAACAACAACGTGTGGCTATGGCCCGCGCGTTTATTACCTCGCCAAGAGTTTTGTTTGCCGATGAGCCCACCGGAAACCTGGATGATGAGAACGCCACACAAGTTACTGACTTGTTGTTTGAAATGAATCGGCAGGAAAAAACAACACTGGTATTGGTAACGCATAACCTTGAACTGGCCGAGAAAACACAACGCATTCTGCAAATGAAAGGTGGTAAACTGGTTAACGAACGTATTCTTTCATTGGTATGATTGAGTATTTTATCCGCATAAAGCGAAAAGCAAAACCTATTTTCCGCGATCGCTGGGTATGGCAAATGGCGTGGCGCGATGGTAAACACAATTTTGGCCGGTTGTTTTTATTTGTGGCTTCTTTAATTACCGGCATTGCCGGAGTAGTGGCCATCAGTTCGCTCAATTATTCTATGCAGGGCGAGCTGGATCGCAATGCAAAAGAATTGTTAGGTGCGGACCTGGTGGTAAATAGTGGTCGCCCGTTCGATACCACATTTCTGAAGAAGCTAGACACGGCCCAACGCCAGTTTGCACAAGATGCCGACATGGCTTCAATGGTTATGTTTATGAACACCAAACAAAGTCGTTTGGTAAAACTTACCGCGTTGCAGGGCGACTTTCCGTTTTACGGTGCCGTGGTTACACAACCGGGCAATGCATACGAGTTGATGAAAACCGGCCGCTATGCCATGTTAGATGAATCATTAGCCCGTCAGTACAATGTAAGTTCTGAAGATTCAATCAAGATCGGTAACATTCATTTTAAGATGGCCGGTGTGGTTGAAAAATTTCCGGGTGGGGGCGCGTTAACAGCCACGCTTGCGCCAGCCGTTTATATTTCATTGGATGCCCTTGATTCAACCGGGTTGGTTCAATATGGCAGTCGGGTAAATTATAGTTTGTTTGTGAAAACCGTTTCCGATGCCGATACCAAGGTGGCTATGGAAACCATCAAACCGTATCGGGATGAGTTAGGCTATGGTGCCGATGATGTGGAAGAGCGTAAAGAAGAACTGGGCGAAGGCTTCGGCTCGGTGTATCGCTTCTTTTCGTTATTAGCATTTATTGCATTAATACTGGGCTGCATTGGTGTGGCCAGTTCGGTACACATTTACGCCCGCGAAAAGCGCGATGAAGTAGCCGTGCTGCGATGCATCGGTTCATCCGGCTGGCAGGCGTTTAACATTTACTTCATTCAGATTTTTGTACTAGGCATACTAGGAAGTGCAATAGGGGCGGTGTTAGGTGTGCTTATTCAACAAATTGTGCCCGTTGTATTTGGTAAGTATTTACCGGTAGAACTTCAGTTTGGAGTTTCGTGGCGCGCAGTTGTGGAAGGTGTGTTGTTGGGGACTATTGTATCAGTTTTGTTTTCTATTTTACCCTTGGTGGCCGTGCGATTTGTACCACCGTTGTCCGTATTGCGGGCCGACTTTCAACCGGGGCGCGTGTTTTCAAAAACCCGTTGGGTTGCCATTATATTAATTTTTTTGTTTCCGTTGCTGGCAGCCGCTTATCAAACAGAGAGTTTTATTTCAGGTGGATTATTTTCTGTTGGGTTAGTAGTGGCCCTTGGCGGATTGGCATTGGTAGCCATGGGTTTGCTTTATCTGGTGCGCAGGTATTTTCCGCAAAACAGTTCATTTGTTTTCCGGCATGCCTTATCGAATTTATTCCGACCGAACAATCAAACGCAGATCTTACTGGTAACAATAGGGTTGGGTGCATTTATTATTGCTACGTTGAATATTATTCAAAGCAGTTTATTGAATCAGGTAGAGTTTCGGGGTAATGCTAATCAATCCAACACCATTCTGTTCGATATTCAATCGCATCAGAAAGATTCGGTAGTAAAGCTGATTAAAAAATATGAACTGCCCGTAAACCAGGTGGTACCCATCATTACGTGCCGTTTGAGTGAAGTGAAGGGTAAGCCGGTTGATCAGTTTAAACGTACCGATGCCGATTCGGTACGCGTTCCTAACTGGGCACTTACACGCGAGTATCGCGTAACCTATCGCGATAGTCTGCATCACTCAGAAGAGTTAATAAAGGGCGAATTGCAAGCGTTTAAAAAAGGAGCCCGTGATTCGGTTCGGGTAACGATATCAGAAGGTATGCACGAAACTTTGCGTGTTGATGTGGGCGATTCGTTGGTGTTTGATATACAAGGCGTTCCGGTAAAAGCCTTTATTAGTGGCATTCGTAAAGTGGAGTGGCCTAAAGATCCGCCTAATTTTATTTTTGTTTTTCCGAAAGGTGTGTTGGACGATGCACCCCAGATCTGGGTGGCAGCCACACGCGTAGAAAATCAACAGAATGCCATTTTGTTTCAGCAAGAGTTGGTGTTTAATTATGCTAACGTATCGCTTATTGATCTGCGTTTAATTCTCAGCACCGTAGATGAGTTGTTCGATAAGGTGGGCCTGGTGGTTCGTTTTCTGGCATTGTTCAGTATCATAACCGGATTAGTGGTATTGGCTGGTGCAGTACTTAACAGCAAGTTTGCACGCATGAAAGAAAATGTGTTGCTGCGTACTATTGGCGCCCGCACCGGACAGATTACGCGGATAACCATTATTGAATATGGCTATGTAGGAATTTTTTCTGCCATTACCGGCCTCGGGCTTTCTTTGGGTGCCGGTTGGTTGCTTACTAAGTTTTTCTTTGAGGTACAGTTCTCGGTTGATTTTCTGGAGTTGCTCATCATCTCGGTTGGGGTGTTGATACTCACGGTTTTCATTGGCTGGTGGAACTCCCGCGAAGTGATCTCTACGCCACCTTTGCAAGTATTGCGCAAGGAGAGTTAAGAAAGCAGTTGGGTTGTTATTCGTTTTTTGAACTGGATAATTAATTGGAATTTTTTCCATGATTCAGAACCAACAATAATAAGTTTAAAGTTATGAGAAGAACAGGAGTATCATGACTTAGCCCTTGTTGGTGTTCTTCACCAACAAGCCCAAGGTTCTGAAGAGTGCAGAGTTTATGAGCCGGATTTATTTCCCAGCGGAGTCTCCCGTTTCGGGGACTCCGCGTTAGAAGACACACATATATTTTGTAACTTGTATTTGTGAGTACAAAGAGACAAATAGTTGAGTCATCGGGAATTTATTTCATTACCATTACCTGTTATGAATGGCTGCCGTTGTTTGAGCTTACTAACGGTTATGATATTGTGTATAAATGGTTTGATTATTTAAAGCAACAAGGGCATTATATAACTGGCTATGTCATTATGCCTAATCATTTGCATGTGTTGATTGCTTTCAGGCAAAGTGACAAATCAATCAACACGGTAATTGGAAATGGTAAACGCTTTATGGCTTATGAGATTGTAAAGCGATTGGAGTTGGCCGGAGAAAAAGATACTCTTAATAAGCTAATGGAAGGGGTAAGCAAACGTGATTATAACCGAGGCAAACTTCATGAAGTATTTATGCCCTCCTTTGATTGGAAAGAGTGCAGGAGTAACAGATTAATCAACCAAAAACTGAATTACATACACGATAACCCGTGCCGGGGTAAGTGGAGTCTGGCAGAAAGCCCGGTGGATTATGTACATAGTTCAGCCCGGTTTTATCTTACCGGAGAGCAGGGTGTTTATGAAGTATTTCAGTGTGGTTTGTTGGAAGATATTGATTTAACGCAGGGCACAATTGATAAATAGATTATTTATACGCGGAGTCCCCGAAGCGGGAGACTCCGCTTGGAAGAACTAACTGGGCGCTTACGCGCGAGTATCGCGTAACCTATCGCGATAGTCTGCATCACTCGGAAGAATTAATAAAAGGAGAATTACAATCGTACAAGAAAGATCAACTTGATTCCGTTTTTGTAACCATTTCAGAAGGGATGCACGAAACACTGCGGGTTGATATAGGTGATTCGTTGGTGTTTGATATACAAGGTGTTCCGATTAAAGCGTTTATCAGTGGCATTCGTAAAGTAGAGTGGCCCAAAGATCCACCTAATTTTATCTTCGTTTTCCCGAAAGGTGTGTTGGACGATGCGCCTCAAATCTGGGTGGCAGCCACGCGTGTAGAAAATCAACAGAATGCTATTTTGTTTCAGCAGGAGTTGGTGTTTAATTATGCCAACGTATCGCTTATTGATCTGCGCTTAATCTTAAGCACGGTAGATGAACTGTTTGATAAGGTGGGTTTAGTTGTTCGCTTCCTGGCACTGTTTAGTATTATTACTGGCTTGGTTGTACTGGCAGGCGCAGTACTCAACAGTAAGTTTGCCCGCATGAAAGAAAATGTGTTGCTGCGTACTATTGGCGCACGCACCGGACAAATTACCCGCATCACTATTATTGAATATGGCTATGTCGGAATTTTTTCTGCCATTACGGGTCTGGGGCTTTCATTGGGTGCCGGTTGGTTGCTTACCAAATTTTTCTTTGAGGTTCAGTTCTCGGTTGATTTTCTGGAGTTGCTCATCATCTCGGCTGGGGTGTTGATACTCACAGTGTTTATTGGCTGGTGGAACTCCCGCGAAGTGATCTCTACGCCACCTTTGCAAGTATTGCGCAAGGAGGGTTAACTTTAAGGAAGGTGTACCAAAGATTGGGTTACATGTTTGATGAAGAACACCAACATGGGCGCCTGTTTCAAAAAGGCCATAGTGCTTTCTGGAATTGTTTAGTCTGCTAAGAGAAGATTACTTACCGGGCGGTATTTGTTCAAAGTAAAAGACTCCATTCTTATTGCCCACCACAAAGTCCAACCGGCCATCATTGTTTAGGTCTTCTGCAACAAACTGAATGCCCACTCCCGAGTTATCATCAATCAGGTGCTTTACCCACACGGGTTTGTTCTTGCCATCTTTTAAAAGTTCAAACCAATAGACATGTGCCGGTTCAAGCCCACCGGGTCCGTGCCCCTGATGGGAGAAAAATCGTTTACCGGTTAGTAGATCGGGCAGGCCATCGCCATTTACATCCTGCAGAATCAGGCTGTGCGATTCTGAAAATGTACTGTCAATAGTGTGGGTAATGAAAGAGCTTTTCTTGTTTTGATCGAAAACCTGTTCGTACCACCAAACGCCATACTCGTGGGCCGATGACGAAACAACATCGGTATCGCCATCGCCATCGAAGTCGTAAGTAAGCATTTGCGCACATGATTCACCCAGGTCGGCCTCGTGAAATTTCCAGGGCGATGACCGGATGTCTTTAGGAGCTTCCCACCAGCCACCGCGAATAATTACGTCTTTAATGCCATCGCTGTTAATATCGCCCCAGCCAAGGCCATGCGAAAACATACCCACACCTTTTGCGTGGGCTTCGCTGATGGCGGTTCTTTTCCACGTAACTTTTTTGTTTTTTACAACCGCACTGAACCAGGCCATTTGGCCTGTTTTTTCATTACCAAACACCAGGTCTTTTTTGCCATCGCTGTCAATATCCACATGCATGGGCGATTCATTTGATGCAACGGAATCGATAAGGTATCTTTTCCACAACGCATCTACCGCTCCGGGATTTTCGAACCAGTAAACTTCCTTGCCGGGAAAATCGAAGTTGATCAGATCAATCCACCCATCTTCATTTACATCCATCGCAAAATTCAAAAACGAATCGCTGTAGCCTTTGGTGTAATCGAACTTCTTATGTTGCCAGATGTTATGGGCTTTCCAATCGGGGGCTTCGAACCAACGGGCACCCGCCACAATATCGGGTTTGCCATCTTTATTCACATCAAATACCGTTGCGGCTTCGGTGTAAAACTCATCCCACAAATGGTGTTTCTGGAATTTAATTTTGTGGCCCGGTTGCCCGTTCGCGAATGACACCGTCAGGAACAGGCACACAACTACGTGTAAGAAGTTATATTTTTTCATTTGCTTAAATCGTAATTCGTAACACATACTGTAAAAATTAAATCACCACGTGAGCAGATAATTAACCAATAGATTAAAGTCTTGTTGACTGAGTGTGGTACCGAAGTGATCGGGCATAATGGTGTACTTAGATGGTGTTTGAGAAGCAATGTTTTTCCTGGGAACCGAAAACTCTCTTCCCGTCAGGTCGGCAAACACTACTACCGCGCCCTCATCTCTTCTGTAAATACCGGTTTGTACTTTGCCATCTTTAAGCGTAATGGTGTAGTTGCGAAACGCTTCTGAGATGTTTCGGTTGGGATCAAGAATTTTTTCTACCAACGCTTCAGCTCCACGCTTACCAATTCCATGCAATTGAGGACCAATACCGGATAACGTGTATTTGCGATGACACGCATTGCAGTGCATGTTAAACAACACCGAACCAGAATCAAGTTGTGTAGCGGATGTTTGTTTAAAATTTTTGAAGGCCGCCAATCGCTCATCTATCAAGGCCTGGCGTTCCTGGCTCACCGGTTCAATGTTGGCAGTCAGCGCCTCGTATTCTTTACGTTGTTTAGGCGAGATGTGGGTTAGCATACTTTCTTCCACTTTAGGATCTACCAATGTTCGGGCGGTGAACGAGCCATCCCGAACCTGGTTAATCACCAAATCTTTTCCGGCAGGAGAGTGTGCCAGTGCAACTGCAATGCTGGCTTCCAGATCGGCAGGTGCTTTTTTCACACTTGTTAAAACAGAATTTACTGCGGCATCTGGCGATTCTCCCAGTATGGCTACAATGCGTTTCTTTAAGTCAACTTTTAATGAATCGTTTGTTAATGTCATTTGAGCTACTTCCAGGGCCGCTTCAGGCGATACTTTCAGGAGTGAACGGAGTGCGGCTGATTTCAAATCAATGTTCTCAGAACGCTCGGCAAAACCTTTTAAAATCAATCCGGTTGATTTCAGTTTGTAATCTCCGACAAGTTGCACTGCAAAAAACTGTTGCGAAATAATCTCATCCGTTGCGGGCTTAAAGTCTACTGGATATTTATTTAAAAGTCCTTCCGCAATTTCTCCGCCCCAGGTTTCCAGTTGTTTGGATTGTACATCACGTTGTGCGAGCCCGTCTTTTATACCACGGAAGATTTGTACATTCAACTCGGCATCGGCCATTTTCTTTTTAGCCTTTTCTATTTCACTTTCCAGCTGGCTTGCCGGAATGTAGCGGGCAATTTGCTGATACGCCAGTTGGGTTTTACCTTTTTGCATGGAGCCTCCGTCAAGAAATTGAGACAGGAAAGCGGCTGCTTCTTCAGAATGAACATCTACCAAAGTGCCGGCAATAAATGCCTGATCTTCGCTGCTCCATTCTTTAGCCAGAGTCTGTTTCATTAAGTCCTGGTTGCGAAGCAGATTACGAAGGGTAAGCCGGGCGGTATAGGTTAAATGTGTATCTTCTGCAGGCGTGTTGTGCAGAACGGAAAGCGCAGCTTCTACAGCACCCATCTCGTTGAAACTCGTCAATAATTCTGTTGCAGCCCGTTGAACATGAGCATCGGTATCCTTTAATGCATTTAAAATCATAGGGTGGAACGTATCGGCACCAGTTTGCCATTCGCGTAAAATGCGGAGCGCATGCAAGCGTACCAGTGGCGAAGTGTGCACCAACGACTGCTTTAAAATATCTTCCGTTAATCCATTCAAACGATAAAGAACCCAAAGTGAGTGGATGTATTTTTTTGGATTTGCCCCGGCTAACTGTGCCTTTAGCGGTTCAATAGCTTCGGTACCAATCCGGTCTGCCAGTTGATCGGCTGCAGCCATGCGCGAAACAATGTTATCCAGATCAAATGCGGCAATCAATTCATCTAGTTTTGCCGTGGTAAGATCGCGCACATCGTTGTGTTCACCTTTGTATGTAATGCGCCAGATTCGGCCGCGTTGCTTATCGCGCTTGGGGTGCCCAAGCGGAACTTCGTAATGACCGATGATTGCGTTATAAAAATCAGCCACATAGATTGCCCCATCGGGGCCGAGTTTAATATTTACCGGCCGGAACCACGGATCTTCGCTCTTGATGAAATCCACTTCTGATTTTCCAACTGGCGAGGAACCTTTGTTTTGCCACGTGTAACGATGCACGCGTGAACTAACGGCATCGCCAATAAAAAAATTGCCTTGATACTCTTTCGGGAATTTGGTGTCGCCATAATAGGCAATGCCACAAAGGGCCGTGGCCTCTTTTTCAAAAGACTTCATATCCGGACCAAAGGCCATGATTTCGGGTTTTGCAAAATGCGGATAATCGCCACCGCGTATCAATTGATAGAGTGGTGAACTGTGGCTGTCGGTAGAGTAGATATAGCCATTCTCATCGTAGGCAAGGCCAAAGGGATTAACCTGGCCAAACGTCATTTGCTCAATGCGACTTCCATCTATCCGAAAGCGAAATGTATTTCCGGAAATTAACGTAATCGAATCTCCATCGGTGCCTGCAATTTTTGAAAAGTTAGTGAAGCCATGGCAACCGTGTACCCAGCCATCGTAACCGCGAATAAAATTGCTAACCATACCGTGGGTATCCTGAAAACCAAAAGGACCGAATAGTGTTTTGATACTTTCCGGCTTTTCATCTCCGCCTGAGTTGGTAAAGCGATAGAGGTTAGGTACACTGAAGGCGAGATTGCCATCAGTCAGTGGCAGTACACCCACAGGAATATTCAGGGTGTCGGAAACAACGGTGAATTTATCGGCCACGCCATCATGATCGGTGTCTTCAAGAATAGTAAGTTTATCCGTACTCTTTGACCCAGCCTGGGTGGGGAAAGGGTATTCAAATGATTGTGTTACCCACATCCTTCCCATGGCATCAAAGGTCATGTTGATGGGTTTATCAATATTGGGCTCAGAGGCGAAAAGTTGAATTTCGAAACCTGGTGGGAGTTTGAATCCTTTGCGCTCTTCTTCGGGTGTGCGTGGCTCGGTCGATCGGATATTTTCATTGAACAAATCGCCACTATACTTGCTGTCGTCAGTGGAATCGCTGCTGCAGTTTTGTATGATAAAGGTAACGTTGAGCAGGAGCAGAGCCACAATCAATTTTTTCACACGATTAAGAGGCATAGGATTGGTAGGTTAGGGGTTCGATCGGTTAAGTATGGATTTGAGTAAACCAGTTGGTTGCTTTGCGCGATCAGGATAAAAATAAGAGTTTTTAGAGTTAACCTCACATAAAATCCTGTGAAAAGGCTTTTAATCATTGGGTTTGCCTTTGCAAGTATTGCTAAAGGAACGTTAACTTTAAGCCATGTGTGCCCGAAATGTGATTGTCTGGATTTGCCTTCTTTTTGGTTGGATCGGCTCTTTTGGCCAGATTGAGTTTGTAGAAAACAAATGTCAATGGCCGGACGGAGTGAAGTTTAAGGCACGGATTCCGGGAGGAACGATGCAACTTCAGGGTTCAGGATTTACGTATGCTTTTCTGGATTACGAACGCCTGCAGCAGGTACACGATTTGGGTCATGGTACACCCAACGAATCGCAGGGCACAAATGCTGAGGCAACAATCGATGGCCATCGGGTTGATGTAAAATTCAAAAGCACCAATCCACACCCGCTTGTATCACCTGTCGGAAAACTTCCCAACTACTACAATTACTTTTTAGGTTCCGATCCATCCTTGTGGGCTTCGCGTGCAAATGCTTTTGAGGCTGTACAGTTTACCGATTATTATCCGGGTATTGATTTGAAAGTTTACAGTCAGGGCAATCACATCAAGTACGATTTTTATGTGGCAGCCGGAGCCAATCCAGCGCAAATAGAATTTGAGTACACTGGTATTGATCGTCTGTTTGTGCAGCAAGGCGATCTGCACATTGAAGCATCCCGGTTTGGGTTTATAGAAAAGAAGCCGGTTGCCTGGCAACTGATTGGTGGAGTGAAAAAGTTTGTAAGTTGTGCCTATGCGCTTAATGGTAATTCTGTAAAATTTATTTTTCCTGAAGGTTACGATTCTTGTTATCCGCTGGTGATTGATCCATTGCTGATCTTTTCAACCTACAGTGGTTCTACGGCCGATAACTGGGGCAGTACGGCTACTCCGGGTGAGCATGGTAATCTTTATTCGGCTGGTGTTACCAATCATAATCTGGGTGGATTTTTTCCGGCTACACCGGGTGCATTTCAAACCACCACCAGTGGGGCGTATGATGTAGCCATTCTTAAGTATGATTCGGCAGGCACCGATTTGCTTTATGCTACTTACCTGGGCGGAGTACACGGTGAATCGCCTCATAGTCTGATCATGGATGCTGATGAGAACCTCTGGATTCTGGGTACAACCAGTTCGGCAAACTTTCCAACTACGGCAGGAGCAATTGACAATAGTTATAACGGAGGCTTTGGTTTGGTTAATGTAATTCAATACGAAAATGGATCGGACATTTTTATAGCTAAGTTAAGTAAGGATGGCAGCCAACTATTAGCCAGTACTTATTTAGGTGGTTCCAGTAATGATGGCCTTAATCCGGCCAATAGTCCGCTGGTAAGAAATTATGGTGATGAATTGCGGGGTGATATAATTGTTGATGGAAATGGTGATGTGTTTGTGAGTACAGTCACTTCATCAACCGATTTTCCGGGTGTTAATAGTTTTGGTCTTACTTACAAAGGCGGTGTAACCGATGCGTTGATTATGCATCTCAACTCATCGCTTACGCAGTTGTATTGGTCGGCCTTGCTGGGCGGCTCGGCTGCTGATGCCTCGCATACCATTAAACTGAATGATGCCGGAGATGTGTGGGTGGCTGGTGGTTCAAACAGCTCTGATTTTCCTACAACAGCCGGAGTATATCAGGCAACCCTGGCGGGCGATGCCGATGGTTGGATGGCGAAGCTGAAAGCCGATGGCTCGGAGATTATGGTAGCCAGTTTTACCGGAACAGCGCAGTATAATCAAGTCTATTTTATTGATCTCGATCTGAATGAGAATGTGTATGTGTACGGACAAACCGTAGGCGCATTTCCGGTTACGGCCGGAGTTTTTTCGAATGCCAACAGCGGGCAGTTCCTGCAAAAGTTCGATAAAGACCTTACGGCTATTTCATTCTCAACGGTGTTTGGTGCCGGGCGGGGCATACCTGATATTTCACCAACGGCATTTCTGGTTAATGATTGCAACAACATCTACATGAGCGGGTGGGGTGGTGCAATTAATTTCTCAAGAGGATTTTGGAGCAGCGGTACTAACGGCATGCCGATTACGCAAGATGCTTTTCAGAAGACAACTGCGGGTTCTGATTTTTATTTTATCGTACTGACTGATGACGCTTCCGAAATGTTGTATGGAACATTCCTGGGTGGCAACCAATCCCCGGTGCATGTAGATGGCGGCACAAGCCGGTTCGATAAAGGTGGTATTGTGTATCACTCGGTATGCGGTGGTTGTGGCGGTGGGTTCGATGATTTCCCCACTACCTCAAATGCCTGGAGCCGGAAAAACGAAAGTCAGAATTGTAACAATGCAGCCTTTAAGTTTGACCTATCATCGCTTAAAGCACGCATTCAAACCAACAATCTTAAGTTCGATATGCCCGGATTAAATCGGGTTTGTATTCCTGATCCGATAGTGTTTCAAAACCTAAGTACCGGTGGTCGTATTTATGAATGGAATTTTGGCGATGGCGGTCAGTTGGTAAAACAAGACACCACGTTTATTATGCACCGCTATAACCAGCCGGGTACTTATCGCATCAAACTGCTGGCCATTGATGCGGGCACTTGCGTAGGCATGGATTCTACTTTTACACAAGTAGTGGTATCAAAACCTGAGGGTGTTGCAGGCCCTGATGCTGATATGTGCTTTAATGCCGGTACCCAACTTACCGCTACCGGTGGGGTAGCGTATGAATGGGTAAACTTCAACCGTACCTATACCTCATCAGAACAATCGCCAGTTGTAAATCCGGAAGAAGATGATGGTTATATCGTGTCGATAATTGACTTTAATGGTTGTGCTAAAAAAGATACCGTTAATGTTCGGGTTATTCCGGGAGTTGAATTAGACTTTAGCCTTTCTAAAACCTACGATTGTTTTAACCGGCCCACCATTCAGGTGCAGAATCTTTTACCTGTTGATGAACAGGTGTTTTTTGATTTTGGCGATGGCACCACTTCCGATCTGGAGCAAACCGGCCATACCTATCAGCAGGATGGAACTTATCCCGTTAAACTGGTAGCCGTAAAAGAAAGCTGCGTGTACGAAAAGGTAATCAGCATACCGGTGTACGAACTTAAAGTGCCCAACGTGATTACACCCGATGAGTTTCCGGAGAATAATAAATTTGTTATTCAATATGGAGGCAATAAACTATCAGCTTCTTCACTTTCGGCCCGCGTGGTAATTGTTAACCGGTGGGGGAAGAAAGTTTTTGAAAGCAATAACTATCAAGATGATTGGGATGCGGGTAATGTAGAAGCCGGTATGTATTTTTATGAGATTCAGATTCCGGGTGAGGCAACGTGCAAAGGTTGGCTGCAGGTGATTAAATAATTATGAATTACATTACCCAACTCATTTATATCATTCCCGGTCAGGAAGCAGTGTTTGAACAATTTGAACAAGTGGCTATTCCGATAATTGCGAAGTATAATGGTAAACTTTTGTTTTCGGGTTCGCCCGGATGTGTCAAGTCAATTTTAAATTCTTCTATGTTCATTTTTGTCTATGTAGTTTTTTAAGCTGACCGCTAACGTTTTAGGGCTTTGCGTTCGGGCGGGTTTCCCTGCCTGCCGGAAGGCAGGGGAGCACAAAGTTTCAATTTATTACTAAAGTTCATTAGAAGTACAAGGCTCCAAGTTTGCACATCAGCCCGCCTGACGCAAAACCCGTGTTAGCAGCAGCTTTTCTTCTCATTTGTCTAAATATTTGTCAATAACATTTTGGTCTGTCGAGAAGTACTTTCCTTTATAAGCACCAAACATCTGTCCATTTGTAAATATGCTGTCTTTGCTTCCGTCTGTTCGTTTAAACATTAATTTGATTGTCTTGGCATATTTCCAAGGTCCTCTTTTAAATTTTGCAAAACCAATATCCACGATAAAGTCATCTAGCTGTTCAACCTGAATTGTGTCTGTGTGAGTAATTATTTTTGCTTCGGTAATTGTCTGTCTGTCGAGATAATGTTGAAGTTGTGTAGTTCCGTTTTGATAGTCTAAAAACGATTTTCTTGCTGAAAGTAAAAACGGAATAAAAACAATAATTCCAATAACAGTAACTGTCAGACTTGTCAAAAATGGTCTTTTGTTTACAATCATTTTTCTAGTCAAGAAATAGTTTATCAAAAAAACTACGATTGAGATAACGCTAAGCTTAATTAAAATGTCATTGGTCGTCAAGTTAGAAATTTCAAGTCCTCGGTCTTCTCCTAATGGTGCTACAATTATTCCATAGCTCAAAATTGCTCCCATTATTGTCACATAAATGAAAGTCAAGTTCAAAATGATTAAAAGTCCTATGCCGATTTTTCGTCTCATTAAAGTTGCTGGTAACTCCCAAATATACGCAATACAGTAACCTATATCCGCCCAAAATTAGCTGGATATACTCAACTTTTCGGTTATCGATTAACCCTTGAAATCCTAAAACTGAAAATAAATAAACGGCTGGATTCCGGCCGATTTGGTTTGAATCACTAAAAGAATGGTAATAAAGATCACGACAAACTTTCCAGCCAGCGAAAGATTGGTTACCCAGGTTTCAGCCCGTTGTTCAATTGGTGCGGGAACAAAGTGTAAGACATAACCCAATAGCATGAGTAACAACACTGCCTTGTAACCTGTTACAAAATCAAAAAATATTCCAGGTGAAAAATGTGTGGTAATCTGATTGATTACCTGCCACGCGGTTTCCATATCCTGCGCTCTGAAAAATATCCAACAGAAACAAACAAAGTGAAACGTAAGTAAGACACTGAATATGTTACTGCTATTCTTCACGAATGGATTCTGAATCTGCGGCCACTTAAACGACATAATAAATTTATGTACTCCGAGTGCCAGGCCATGCAATGCACCCCACAGGATAAACCGAAACGCAGCTCCGTGCCACAATCCGCCCAGTAACATGGTTAAGAACAAATTGATGTAGGTTCGGACTTTCCCTTTACGATTTCCGCCTAACGAAATGTACAGGTAATCGCGCAGCCAACTGGAAAGCGACATGTGCCAACGCCTCCAGAACTCGGTAATATTTTTAGATTGATAAGGCGAGTCGAAGTTAAGATTGAAGTGAAAGCCCAGCAACAAGGCAATACCGATAGCCATATCCGAGTAGCCGGAGAAGTCGCAGTAGATTTGAAGCGCATAGCCATATACACCAAAAAGATTTTCCAGTCCGGTATAAAGTGTGGGCGCATCAAAAATGCGATCGACAAAATTCATACTGATGTAATTGGAGATCACGGCTTTTTTAAACAGCCCTGTACAAATCAGAAAAACCCCACGTCCCAGCATTTCTCTTGTTACAAAAGTGGGTTTGGTAAGTTGGGGTAAAAAGTCTGCCGCACGTACAATCGGTCCGGCTACTAATTGTGGAAAAAAAGAAATGTAAAAGGCATAGTCCAGCAAATGCGGAACCGGTTCAATCTTTTTCCGGTATACATCAATGGTATAGCTAAGCGATTGAAATGTAAAAAATGAAATTCCCACCGGTAAAAAAATATCGAAGGGTTGGAATTCAATACCGGCCAGTCCGCTGAAGATTTCATGCAGAAAGTTGGTGTACTTGAAGTACCCCAGTAAACCGAGATTGGCAATAAGACTAATAGCTAAGATTGTACTGCGCTTCCAGGGTATACTTGTTTGTGCCAGTATCCGGGCCAGGTTATAATCTATAACGGTTGTACTGATCAACAGCAAAAAATAAAGTCCGCTCGATTTGTAATAGAAGTAAAGCGAGAAAAGGGTTACGAATATTAGTTTTGGCCGATGTGTTTTATGCAGCAGGATATAAATGGATAAAAATGCTGCAAACAGAAAAAGAAAGAGGCCGCTATTGAAGATGAGAGGCTCTTGCGGGTTATATAAAAATTGCTGACTTAGTTTATGGGTATCGATACCGAACATATTCATTATACCCTTTTATCAATGCATTATACAACAATGTACCCTGAAGTTCGTATCCGTTTTTGGTAAAATGAACGCCATCACTTTGTAACAGGCTGTTATTTTTCCAGTGGTCAGCTGCATGTTTACCACCGGCCACGGAATATAAATCCCAGAAGGCAAGTCCGTTTGCATCAGCATATTCCATCAACTTGCCACGCATTATTTCTACTCCGGGGTTTCTGCGGGTTTTCTTTTTATAGAAATCCATGGGTATGGTGAGCATGATTTTGGCTTGCGGATTATGTTGCTTTAGCTGGTTAACGAAGGTATCAAGTTGATCATGAAACCGCGGATCGACATACGGATATTCAATGGCTTCATTTGTGCCGAGTGAAATAATGATTAAGTCCGGTGTTAGCACTGCGGTTTGCTCGGCAAACAAACTGGCCTCGTTGTAATGCTTTACTTTAGCTCCATTACCACCGGTGCTATGGTAAAGCACCCCAGGTTTGCTGTTCTCCAGATTGATTCCGTAAAGGGTAAATTGTTTTTGCAGATGGGTAGATTGCATTGTTTGAAATTCTGCCTGGCTGATGGAGTAGGGCAGCAGCACCCGCGAGATGTTTGAACTCTCGAATGTATAAGGCCCCACATAGGCAATGTTTTGCCCGGCCGAATCTTTCACCGCAAGGTTAAAACTGGAAAGATCTTTTTCGAAGAAGAAAGTAATCTTGTTGAAACTGTAGTTTAGTTCATTTGCATTGGTTTTGATGGCGATACTGTTGCCTGGCTGTTGGGTTTGGATGGTCATGGCCCCAATACCAATGGGCAAGGGTTGGTTGGTGTAGATAATCCGTTTCGCATCCCATAATCCGGTTGAACTGGAATGAACAGTTCCCGATTCATTTGTGCGCCCTACGCGCCCTGGAAAAACCAAACCGCGGCCAGCGTTTCCAAATTCAAGTTGAATAAGTTTGCGTACAGTGCCACTCAGAAAGTCGGCCTGAATGTGCGAGTCGCCAATCTGTAAAATGTTAACATTGTTCTTCTTTACTTTTTTGAGTTGATAAAGCTTTTCATAAAATTCTGAAAGCGTTACCGAGTTGTGAATGATGTTAATATCCTCCTGAAGAAAACTATAAGTCTGCTTCAGTGAAAAGGCAATGGTATCTTGTGTCCATGCCGGGATGCTCATCCCTATGAGCAAACTAAGAATCAGGTTTCTTATCATACCGGGTTCGTTCAAACAATAGCGCATCGGCAAGTTTTTTGGCTAGCCTGCGTCCACCTAAAAAAGTTAAATGAGTAAAATCTTTTGCGGCCAGGGGTGGTTTTGCTTCGGCAAATTTAACGATACTATTTTCTCCGCCCATAGCTTCGTACAAATCCCAATAGGCAATTTGGGTGCGCCTGGCAATATTGCGTTGGGCCTTGCGCATGCGCGCGATTGCCGGAAGGGTTTGAATTTTTCCATTTTGATTGCCTGCTCTATCGCTAATGCCGATTAAAACAATACTGGTGTTGGGGAAAACTTCTTTAAGCCGGTTTACAACTTTAACCATCCGGGTTTCATACCAGATGTAATCTGTGGAATCGGTTTCGGTTACCACGTTTAGACCGTATTGAAGTAAAATCAATTTATAATCTAAGTAGTGATTGAATTGTTTTAACCGGGTAGTGTCTAAACCGTATAAGCCAATTCCGGAATTGCCGCGCATGGCGAAGTTATCTACGTACACTCCGGTTTCATTATCGAAGGTTAAACCATACGCCACTACACTGTCCGGTTCTGTAAAAGATAGTTTAACCGAAGTGGCTGGTGGCATTTCAAGCGCAACCCGGCTAACACTATCGGCTGCGGCCAGCATGGTGGTAAGCATTACCGTATCGTTTACCACATATTGCAGTGGCGTTTCAACTTTACTTTGGTAGAACAAATTAATGCGATTGAATTTTTGATTAGCAGGTCTGCGTGCTGGTTTAAACTCAGCTTCATTTTGGGGTAAGGGAATAAACGCGTGGCCGGAAATTCCCAAAGGTACATCGCTAGGGAGTTTGCTTACCAAAGCGTGTGCCTCCCAATTGGCATACGTATGTTGAATCGTATTTCGATATTGCGCTACCTCCGAAGCAATAGGAACAAAACCTACTCCGCGTCCGCCATATAATCCCTGCAAAGTATCGCGAAAGCTGCCACACAATACATCGCCTTCAATAAACGAATCACCATAAAAAGCTATACGTACTTGTTTTCGGTTAGCTTGTTTTAACGCCCGGAAGAAATTCTTAAGTGTGGTTTTATTCGGACTAAAATCCTGCAAACAATTTTTATCCGGACACGGATAAAGTTCGGCCACAGGTTTCGGAACAACCTGAATTATGGAGTCTTTAACCGAATCAGCCGGAATGCTATCGGCTGGAGGTATATCGGCAATTGCCGGTGGCGGATCGGTTTTGATATCAGCCAGCAGATCTACTTTCTTGATGGCTAACGACCCTACATTAAAAGCGGGCACCAGCGAACTTATGAGCAAAGCAGCAATAACCAATACTAAAAGCCAGAGCGATTGTGGTAACTGGTTAGCTTGCATGGTATGCTTTTGATTTCAAGTATAAGCAGGTTAGTTGGTAAATGAAAATGCCATTAGCTGGATGTTATCCATAACACATCAGTTAGATGTAACCTGAAATTTTATAGGCGACCATACCAACCCATTCGCGCACCAGAGTTGTCCAGATGGTGATGGAATCCGCGCGGGGCACCAGAAAAGTATCGGGTGTAAACCTACGCTCGTGCGAAAGAAAATCGCACGTAAACGTATCGCAGGCCCAATCCACTTTTTTATAACAGGCCAGCGACCTGCGCATGTGGTAGGCTGACGTAATCAACAGGCAATCGGCCGGTTGATAGTGATTCTGTAACATAGCTTTCACTGCCACTGCCGACTCGTGTGTGTTGCGCGTTTGGTTTTCTGTCAGGATATCAGCTTCGGGCACTCCCATTAATTTTAAGGCATCAGCAATTTCGTCCGCTTCTTGTCTTGACCGTTGTGAAATTGAACCACTGCCGCCACTGATTAAAATTTTTTCAATTATACCAAGCTTGTAAAGTTGCAGGGTATGGGTAACCCGATCGGCCCCGCGCTGAAAGTACACACGATCGTCTGGTTGCATGTTGCCTTTTGTTACCCCGGTAAGCAGAATGCCGAGCTTATACTTTTTAGTAATCTGGTTGTATGGAGTAGCGGCAGGTTCCCACAATAAAGCTACTTCGTTCGTGATAAAATCGTTTGATAGGAGTAACAACAGGCTAAGCCCGGTAAGGGCTAAGCGTTTTTTCCATTTTACATTTCGGATAAGCCGTGAGGTTATCCAAAGCAAACAAACCACCACCAGCGGCATGGCTAGAAAGTTGATGGTTTTGGAAAGGTAAAAAAACATTGGTTACATCCGTTTTGGAATCGGGTTGGAAATATTGCCCAATCCATCTACAAGTTTACGCAGTACTTCAAAGTACAAGGTTATCATTAACAAAATCGTCATCGACCAGATTACACCTAAATTAAAATAAAAGGTATCGATATTTTGGTTGAGGAAGTGCTTGGCCGGCATATAAAACTGCGCGTTAAAATCTACCATGTGGTCCGGGTCTGGATTTTTATAGATGGGGAAAATCTTTTGAATGAGTTTACCGTCTTTTTCAATAATGCGATTAGATTCAACAGTGTTCTTTACCAGTTCTGCAATAGCTTCATTCTGGTAGCTGTTGCGATCGGCTTCAAATGCTTTTTCAAGTTCAGGAGTTCGGGTTAAATCATTAATCCTATTATCCTTATGCTCATCTGCTTTGTTATACCGCATAATGTAGAATCGCTTTAGGGCATTGAGAAAAGCCTGAGTTTCATCATAGGCTGCGCTATCAAATTTATCAATAGCTAATTTATCAAGACTCCTGAAATCGGTTTTGCCTACAAAGTTTAATTCTTCCAATACCTCGGTACGAAGCACCGTCAGGTCGCTGGCTACTTTTCTTTGCAGCGTAGAATCTGGATTGGCGTAATTCTGTCGGGCAAAATCCAAACGCGTTTCGAGTGCGGGTATGAAGTAGATTTTTTTGTAATCGGCATCGGCCATTATTTTATCGTCCTCATAAAATTTCTGTTCAAATCTATTGTCTTTGTATTGGGCTACCATACCGGCCTCAAAAGCCCAACGCGAAGCCATTAAATCGCCCACCAGCGGAACCGTGGCAGTATTACCAATACTGGGATTTAGTTTATCAAACTTCACCACTACACCACTTAAAATCAGTTGTGGAATAAGTAAGATGGGGATGAGAATGTAAACGGTTACCGCAGAGTTAAATGAGGATGAAATGTTTAAGCCCAGCAAATTGGCAAAACAGGATGTTGTAAATAGAATTCCCCAGTAGATAAAAAACATGCCCTTTATTTCGAGCATGGTGTTGCCTACTAAAACAAACAAGGCAGTTTGAATAGCCGAGATCAAAAACAAAATTCCGATTTTGGAGAGCAGGTAGCTGCTGCGATTAAGGTGCAGAAACTTTTCACGCTTCAGAATTTTACGGTCGCGAATAATTTCTTCGGCACTTACCGTAAGACCCATGAACAAGGCTACGATTACACTCATAAAAATGTACGCAGGCATATTCAGATTTTTGCTGAAGATGTAACCCAGGTTGGCGGGATCATCGGTATTATAGTAGCGCACAATGAAGGCAAGTATAAATGCCAGTAAAGGAGCTTCCAGTAAATTAATAACCAGATATTGGGTGTTGCTTAGTTTGGAAAGCAAATCGCGGCTTCCGAAAATGTTGATCTGCTGTAGCCAGGATGGAATACGCAGCGTAGAGTGGGGTTCTTCCGGTGAAGGCACAACCGGAACAACTTTGATTTTCTCTCTGAATTTTTTGTTCCACAGTTCGGGCGAAAATTTCCGTTCATCTGTAAAATTCCCAAACTCATTGATCACTTTGGTTTCAATGATGTTAAAAATCTGTTCGGGATTAACATTACCGCAGGTAACGCATTCGCCCTCCTGGCTGTTAACCAGATTGATGTTGCGTTTAAAGTAAGTAATGGCATCTACCGGGTTGCCGTAATAAATCTGGTAACCGCCAGTATCTAAGATCACCAGCTTATCAAACATCTTAAAGATATCGGACGAAGGTTGATGAATTACTGCAAATACAAGTTTGCCTTTTAACGATAACTCTTTCAACAGGTCAATGATGTTTTCCGAATCGCGTGAGGATAAACCCGAAGTAGGTTCATCAACAAACAGTACTGCTGGTTCGCGCAACAGCTCAAGGCCGATATTAAGACGTTTACGCTGGCCACCGCTAATTGTTTTACGAAGGGGAGACCCCACTTTTAAATCTTTGGTTTCGGCTAAGCCAAGATCGGCCAGAGTTTTAATTACTAACTCGTCAATGGCGGTTTCAGTCAGGTGACTAAAACAAAGCTTGGCCGCGTAGTATAGGTTCTGATATACCGTTAGGTCTTCAATCAGCAGATCATCTTGCGGAACAAATCCGATTACACCTTCAATGCGCTGGGGTTCTTTATAAATATCAATGCCATTTATAAGTACTTGTCCGGCCGATGGTTTTTCAGTTCCATTTAATACGTGGAGCAGGGTTGATTTACCCGCACCACTGGCGCCCATCAAGGCTACCAGGTTACCCGATTCTTCTTCAATGTCTACTTCGCGTAAGCCCAGCTTACCGTTTTTAAATTTGTACGAAATCGCCTTCGCTTCAAAACTGGTTCGGGTAGTGTCAACCTGCTTGCGGAACAGATTTAAAATCTCGCCAAAGTAAACAGCATCGGCAGCTTCCCATCGAAGAGTGCTACCAATGGCCAGTACATTAATGTTGCCCGGCTTTTGCGGCACACCATTCAGGTACACATCGGTGTGTCCGAGGTATTTAAAGAAAAATGTATCGGTTGATCGAACATATAAGATACTGATAAACCCATCCAGTTCTTCCCTGAAAATTTGCTGGCCCGCTTTAAGCGATTCAGTTTTTGAATCAATCACCAGAATGTCTTCGTGGTTAATATCATCGCGGCTTTTTGCCAGCACATAGTGCGTAATCAGGCTAAGGTCTTGCGTCTGAATGTTAAGGGATTCTGAAATATTTTCGGCAATGCGTTGCTCGCGGGCCGAGATTTTGCCATCGGCCATAATTACACTCAACAATTCAAGCATAATTACAACCTTCTGTTTTTGTGCTACTTCTTTGTTGATAGACCGACAGATTTCAAGAATGGTATCTTTTTCCTGTGAGGCCGAGAGTTTGTTCGAGATTTCGATGGCAAACTCATCGAATAACCGCATGTGGTCTTCGGTGGCCTTTTGGCTGAGGTGATCCGACAGAAACACCTGGATATATTCCCGCTCATGCGTGGTGATAAGGTCCTCCTTTGCTATCAGGGCAAACAACCTCAAGATGGCATTCAGTACGGGTTCACTCATATTTCTTTCAGGTTTTAGAGCAAGGTTAAAGATAGTGTAAAAGGAGCTTGATTGAAATAAAAAAGGACTGGCCCCATGACCAATCCTTTTTAGAAGTGATTCCTGAAAAAATTAGTTAACTATTGAGTTGCGCATTTTCTCAACAATGTTTGTAATGTCAATCAGGTTCTTGTCGGTAAGCACAAGCGCTGAATTGTTATTCTTGATTTGTTCTTCAATGTTAAGTGCTTTGTAGCTGGCTTGCAACGATTTCAGGTCGGTAACCAAAGAAGCCACGGGTTCTTCCTGATCCACTGCCGAAAGCATGGCAGTAAGTTCGTCTACCGATTTTTCCTGCTCCAGGATAACGCGCATAAGCGGAGTTAAAACAAGGTTACGTGAGTCGTCAGGCAGCAAATCCTTAGGATAGGTTTTGATCAGACCGGTTGAGATGTAAAGTCCTTCAATAAAACTACCAGAAAGCAGGAGGGCAGCCAGTTTGTTCCGGCTATCGTCTTTCAGGTATTTTTCACTGCTTTGAACAGCGGCATTCAGAATATTGGCTAATGAATCTTTGTTGGCAATGTTGCTTTCGAAGCGTTTCAATACATCCACATCAAAAGTTCCGATTATGCCAATATTATCGGCCAGTTTTTTGGCAGCATTCAGGTAGTCAATGGCTTCCTGAGTTTTATCGTATGAGCTAAGGTACCCAATATCAGCTGCATACACGCCCAGATTAAGGGCAGCTTTATCGGTGCGGCTGCTGTATTGATCTACTTTGCTGCGGCTGTTGATCAGGCTTTGATTATACTCAGCACCGGTCTGCTGAAGTAAATAAGGTATTTCGGTTGGGGAAGGAAGGTTGTATACAACTTCTTTGATCTGATCTTTCAGGGATTGTTCAGCTTCATTGAAATCGTTGGCGTTGTTCTCTGTTTTTGAACCGCCCCCGCAGCTCCACAGCCCGGCCAAAGCTACCACTGCAACAAAAAAAGGAAGTAAGAGTCGAGTAAATTTCATGGGTTTTTGGTTTAGACCTTCAATTTTAGCACATTTTTCTAAACGGGTAAAACCGTTGGCCCAATATTTTGAATTTAAACGGAACAAAGGAGAACATTATACCCGTAATTCCAGTTTAAATGCAAATGGTTAAGGTGAGCTCCTTTCAAACGGTTTTTCTGGTGGACGATAATGAGGTAGATCTCTTCGTACAGAAGCGGTTTATCGAAATGAAGAAATTTGCCGGAAACATTGTTACATTTTCCAGCCCCTCCAGAGCTCTCGAGGCCCTTACCAGCGACCCTGCCCACATTCCTGGAATCTTGTTTTTAGATCTTAACATGCCCATGCTCAGTGGGTTTGAATTTCTGGAGCGGGTTCGGGAGTCTTCCGAGGACCTATTCAATCGGCTGCGGGTGGTGGTGCTCACCAGTTCTAACAGCCAGCTGGACCGCGAACGGGCCTTCAGTTTCAGCAACGTAATCCGCTTTATACCCAAGCCACTAACCGCGCAGGGGTTGGATGAGTTGCTGAACAATTTTGATGGTAAAAATTAGTCTTCAGCCAGTTTGGTTTTTTTCCAGATCCGATGTTTCCGATGGAAGTATACCATCGATCCAAGGATTAAGGCCGTTCCCACAAACGACATGATGTAACCACCTGAAATAAAGAACTCCAACCAACTCAGGTTTGCCTGAAAGAATTTTTTGTACACCAATACCGCTATGCTACCCACATAGCCAAACGAATCGGCTACGTACATAATAAACCCAACTGTGCTTACATATTTAAAGGCCGCAATCAACCTGTCGAAAAATATGCTGTTGAACGGGATGTAGCCCAGATACAACCCAATGCCCACCAATGTCATCCACACCAGCGGGCTTATTATTGCCGATTGAAAGAGCAGGTTGGCCACTCCAATTAAAATCATTCCGCCAGCAATGATTAAGTGATTAATCATTAGCGCACGCTTGTTGTTTTTGATTAGCATCAGGCTGCCCATACAAACCAATACAATTAACGATACCGGAATTTCGGTTTGAGTATAGATGGATGGGTCATTGCCCATATCAAGTGCTAACCAGATTTCGGCCGAGAAATTGTCGCGAAAATCGCGGAAAGCTGTAAGCAGTACATAACACAATGTAAATAATATGATGCCTGGTAAAAACGCTTTGGTAAAGGCTTTGCGCTCGTCACCATTCATAGGCGAGCGTTTGGTTCGCAACCGTTCGTCCTCAGCAGATGGTGGCGGAAGTTTGTCCAGCAAAAACAAAAACAAAAGCAAGGGTAAAGTAAACAGGCAACAGACTACAAACGGCATCCAGTATTCCGATGTACCCCAATCGCGCATTACGTATGCACCTACTGATCGGCACAAGCCCGAAGAGAAAATAAAACTTACCGCAAGCGAAGCGCCTAACACCTCCGTCATACGTCTGCCTTCCAGATATCCGAAAACCATGCCCCACACCATGCCTAACGGAAATCCGTTCACAAAAAGAAAGATAATATTATACGGTGCCGGTACGATGGCAAACAATAGCCACGACAATGCTGCAATGCTAACCATTAACAGAATTCCAAAACTACGGGAGTGTGCTTTAAGCTCAGAAATGGTTTTAATACCTACAAATTTGGCAGCCCCATAACCCAACACCTGCGAGATTACCAGCCACGATTTATAATCAAGGCCCAGATAAGTAAGCCCGCTATAGGTGGCTGCCGGAAATGCTTTACGAAAAGCAAAGACACACGTATATAAAGCAAATGCAGTGAACGATGCGTACAGCGTAAACCACACCGGGTGCAGGTTCTCAAGCCAATACGTAATCTTGTTTTTGGTAGTATTCAAAGTTTTGCAAACCTGTTTTGGTTAAAATTAACTTCTTTACGTTGCGTTGCAAAACAAAGTAGTAAAGCGCTGGTAACATTCTGGTATTGCAAGTTTATTACCTTCACAGAAATATTACATAAAATGATCCGATCAGTACTTGTATGCCTGCTAGCGCTGCTACCGGGCATAGTCCAAGCTCAAGCCAAAACTGAGAATATTATCTTAATTACATTGGATGGGATGCGTTGGCAGGAAGTTTTTATGGGTGCAGATTCCATGCTGATCAATAATAAAGATTACGTTGAAGATGTATTGGCTTTGAATAAGCAATTTTGGAAACCTACCGCTATCGCCCGAAGGCAAACCTTAATGCCCTTCTTCTGGAGTGTAGTAGCCAGAGATGGTGTACTTTATGGAAACAGAAACCTGGGTAATTATGTGAATTGCACCAACACCATGTGGTTCTCTTATCCGGGCTATAATGAAATTCTTTCCGGTTACGCTGATGATGCCCGCATTACCAGCAACGATAAGTTTCATAACCCGAATGAAACAGTACTGGAGTTTTTAAATAAACAAGACAAGTTTAAAGGAAAAGTGGCCGCGTTTGGTTCGTGGGATGTGTTTCCGTTTATTATAAACGAAGTACGGAGCGGACTTCCGGTAAATGCCGGATTCCGATTGGCCACTCAACCGAAACTATCCGACCGCGAAAAATTTCTGAATCAACTTCAAACAGAAATTCCCAGCCCGTGGGGTAGCGTGCGGCTCGATGCCTTTACGCATCACTATGCCATTGAATACATGAAGAAGTACAAACCTAAAGTAGTTTATATCGCCTATGGCGAAACAGATGATTTTGCACACAATGGTAAATACGATGCGTATCTGAGATCAGCGTATCAAACCGATCAGTTCATTAAAGCAATCTGGGAGTGGGTACAAACTGAACCACAGTATCGCAACAAGACAACAATCTTAATAACCACCGATCACGGTCGGGGTACAGTACCGTTAAACGAGTGGCGCGATCACGGTTCGAAGGTGAAGGGTGCAGATGAAATCTGGTTTGCCGCAATAGGAGCGGGCGTAGCTCTCAAAGGCGAAGTAAAAACTGTTGGTCAGCTTTATCAGAATCAGGTAGCTGCCACTGCGGCTGCTTTGCTTGGTAAAACTTTTTCACAACAGGGTAAGGCCGGAGCTCCAATTAATTTAGCCAAGTAAGCTATCCAAAGCCATCCATCCCACAAGTATTGTATAATGCTGTTGAGGCCAATAGATTCGCTTCAAACATATTATACCATGATGAGATCGTTTACCTTTTTTATCGGATTAGTGCTTTGCTGCACCCTGGCACTGCCCGTATCCGCACAAAAAACAAAGAAAAAAGATGACAAAAAATCGGTGCCGGCAGCTCCTGCAAAGGCTGACACAGTCAAGGCAAAGGCTCCAACGCCTCCCGGTCCAAAGCCCTACAAGCAGGTAATCACGGCTAAGGCTAAAACCCAGAAAGGACTTTTTACCGTTCATAAAATCAATGAGGATTATTTTCTGGAAGTACCCGATAGCCTTTTAGGTCGCGAGTTTATGGCCGTAACCCGTATGGCTAAAGCCCCAACCGGTGCCGGCTATGGTGGCGAAGAAGAAAACCGCCAGGTATTGCGGTGGGAGCGTGGCCCTAACAATAAATTATTTTTGAGAGCCGTGTTAACCATTAACACAAGCTCTGACGAAACTAAACCGATTACACAAGCCGTGCGCAATAGCAATGTTGAACCTATTGCTGCGGCCTTCGATATCAAATCCATCCGGAAAGATACTTCGTATGTAATCAGTGTAACGGATTTCTTTAAGGGCGATAACCAACTGATTTCCCTTGACCCACGCACTAAGCGCTCGTTTAGTTTAACGGCTATTCAGGCTGACCGTTCGTTTATTCAAAGCATCAGATCATTCCCGATTAACACAGAAGTGCGCATGGTAAAAACCTTTACTTCGGTGTTGCCTCCGCCTAGTGCGGGCGCTGGTCCGGCTCAGGTACGTGAACTTCCGGCAGGCGCAAATGCCGGTGTGGTAACCGTAGAGATCAACACCTCTATGATCTTATTGCCGAAAGTACCAGCCCGCAAAAGATTGTTCGATCCGCGTGTAGGTTATTTCGCAAATGGCTATACCGTGTATGGAGAAGAATCTCAGAAATCAGAAACAGAAGTTTTTGCAGTACGCTGGCCACTCGAACCCAAAGCCGGTGATATTGAAAAGATGAAGCGTGGCGAATTGGTTGAACCGAAGAAGCCAATTGTATTTTATATCGATCCGGCTACACCGGTGAAGTGGCGTAAGTATTTGATTGCAGGTGTACAGGATTGGCAAAAGGCATTTGAACAAGCAGGTTTTAAAAATGCAATTTTAGCAAAAGAAGTTCCGGCTGGCGATAGTACCATCAGCACCGAGGATGCACGCTATTCTTTCATCCGGTATTTTGCATCTGATATTCAGAATGCATACGGCCCGAATGTACACGATCCGCGCTCAGGTGAAATTATTGAAAGCCATATTGGTTGGTACCACAATGTAATGAGCTTGCTCAACAGCTGGTACACTATTCAAACGGCTGCCGTTGATCCGCGCGCACGCAAACGTAAGTTCGATGACGAACTGATGGGCGATTTGATTCGCTTTGTGGCCGCACACGAAGTAGGGCACACACTTGGCTTACGCCATAACTTTGGTTCAAGCTTCAGTACTCCGGTTGAAAAACTTCGCGATAAGGAATATCAGGCTAAGTATGGACATACTCCTTCTATTATGGACTATGCCCGCTTTAATTATGTAGCGCAACCCGAAGATGGTGTAACCAATTTGTTCCCGGGCGTGGGTACCTATGACCGTTGGGCTATTGAGTGGGGTTACAAACCTATTTTCGATACAAAGTCAGCTGAAGAAGACAAAAAGGTTTTGAACAAGTGGGTGCTTTCGCATGCGGGAGATCCCATGTATTGGTTTGGTTCAGAAATTAATCCATACGATCCACGTTCGCAAAGCGAAGATTTAGGTAACAACGCTATGCTGGCCAGCGATTACGGTATTAAAAACCTGAAGCGAATTCTGCCGAATTTAAAAGATTGGTACAAAGAAGAAGCTGAAGGTTACAAGAAGCTGGACGAAATGTTTAACCAGGTAGTAGGGCAGTACCGCAGGTACATGGGCCATGTTACCAAGTATGTGGGTGGTATTTATGAAACACCAAAAACATACGATCAGGAAGGCATGGTGTATGAACCCACACCTAAAAATCTGCAACGCGATGCTGTTTCTTTCTTAAACAAACAATTATTTGAAACTCCAAAGTGGATGTTGGAAGCCAACGTGTTGCCGCTTACCCGGCCGGGTGCTGGTGTTGAGCAAATCCGGCAGATGCAGGAAGCAACAATTAATTCATTGCACGATTATGGCCGGATGCAACGTTTGATTGAAAGCAATGCCCTTACTGCAAATGCGTATAGTCTGGATGATATGTTTACAGATTTGCGCAAAGGCATCTGGTCTGAATTAGCATCGGGCAAAACCATTGATAACTTCCGTAGAAATTTACAGAAGGTACATGTAGAAAAAATGATTGCCCTGCTTAATCCTCCGGCTAATGCAACCACAGGTGGAGGCGTTGGATTTTCAAGCCCATTCTTCCCGGCTTCACCGGCTTCGCCTGTGGCCGATCCAAAGAAGAGTGATGTAATTTCGTTATCACGTGCGCACCTGGTGGCGTTACGGGCTGAAGTTGGTGCGGCAATTCCACGCACCTCTGATAAACTGAGCAAGTATCATTTACAGGATGTGCTGGTAAGAATTAATCAGGCTCTGGATCCGAAATAAGCTTAGTACAGCTGGTATTAAAAACGCCCCGGGTAATCGGGGCGTTTTTATTTCATGAATAAATAAAAAATCAACGATTCACCTTCACATCTTTAATACTTCGCGGTAACCAAACCTGCATCTGGTTCTGGCCGCGGTTGCACCAGGCATAGTAGGGTATAGCCGTAATGGTTTTGGTTTCGGTAGTGATGGATTGACCATCCGGGTTGATTTGTAAAGCTGGTGCCCTGAATTGAATGGTAGTAACTCCCTCCAGCAAATCTTTGTTGAACTGCGCGGTAAATGTTGCCTGATCAGGAAGTATGAAATTCCACGCCTGGCCTCCGTTATCAGCACCTTCAACACAATACACTAACGGTCCACGCTGCAAGGCAACGCGCCCTTCGTTTTGCTTTACCTCACTTCTGGAAGTAAGTCGTTTTACTTCCATTGAAAAATTCAATTCAATTACATCGCCCTTTCTCCATTCGCGGGTAAGCACGGCATACCCGTTTTCCATTTGATAAGGTGCGGGTTTACCATTAACCAAAATGGTAAACGCATCGGGCGTTTTATTTTCAAACACAAACAAATCACCGGGCACAGCTTCGCCCCGCAACCAGCCGGGTATGCGCAGGTTTACTTTAAACTTCGATTTTGTTTTTGGATTTAATGTAAGTGTGGTCTTGCCATCCCATGGATAATTGGTGGTCATGGTTACGGGTATTTCCTGCTTTCCGATTTTAACAGCTGTATTGCTGCCAATAAAAAGGTTTACCCAGAGTCCGGCATCGGAGTAACCATAGATGTAATCACCCAGTGAAGCCACCAATCGTGCAATGTTGGCCGGGCAGCATGCAGTACCAAACCACTCTCTGCGGAAATGACGGCCATCCGAGGCCAGTGGGTTTCCGTAGAAAAACTTATCTCCCGAAAGGGATAACCCATCGCGGGCACCATTGTATAAGCTGCGCTCCAGCACATCAATAAACTGACTGTTGCCGGTAAGTAAATTCATGCGTTGATTCCAGAACACCATTCCCACCGAAGCACATGTTTCGCAGTAGGCTTGTTCGTTTGGTAAATCATAGTCCACACTAAAGCCTTCATTGTTTCCGGATGAACCAATACCTCCGGTGATATACATGTTGCGATGCACCACATCTTCCCATACCGTTTTCATGGCATTCATGTAACCTTCATCGCCCGTAAGGGCTGCTACATCGGCAGCACCGGTGTACAGGTACATGGCGCGTACTGCATGGCCGGTAATTTCTTTTTGCTCGCGCACCGGAACAACATCCTGAGCATAGGCAGTATCCCTCCAATCAGTCCACGTGTATCCTTTGGCATACTTATGGCCCCGTTCCTCCAGTAACCAATGTGCCAGGGTAAGGTATTTTTTGTTTTGCGTTACATGATACAGTTTTACTAATGCCAGTTCCAGTTCCTGATGGCCTGTAACCCAATGGAGTTTTCCGGGCCCGAAGCGGGCATCGAAATGATCAGCAAATTTTATAGCCACCTCCAGTAATTTTCGTTTGCCCGTTACCTGAAAGTAGGACACGGCAGCTTCAATCAAATGGCCACCATTATAATCTTCGTGCATACTCATGTCGGTCCAGCGCTCGTTCATACGTCCTAAAGAATAGTAGGTGTTGATGTAACCATCTTCTAACTGGGCAGCGGCAATTTTATCAATCCATTCGTCAGCTTTTTGTTCAAGTTTTGAATCGGGATGATTTTTAAGCGAATAGGCAATAGCTTCCAGTGCTTTGAATACATCCGAGTCATCGTAAAAAATACCTTCGTGTTTTTCATTTTGGTTGCGGGCTACTTTTTCGAAGTTGCGGATGCGTGGAGTTTTTACTTCGGTTTGGTAGATGCAGGCCTGTAAGGTTGTGGTGGCCACTTTATCTAAAGTTGGTTTCCAGAACGAATCGGTAATGTTTACTTTAGAAAAATTTACCGGTTCAAATTTTCGGGTAGGAGGTTGAGCGTAACAAAGAAACGGGCAAGCTAAAAGTGCCAGTAGAAAGTATTTTCCCATACGATTTGCGTTAAGAGAAAATAAAGATAACGGTTTTTAAACAGGAAAGGGCACGGGCAAAAGTTCCCGATCTTGATTAGTTGACCGATACCGTGATCAACAAATCAGATTTAAACATACTTTCCGGTGAGATAACTTTTTCGTGAAGCGGAACCTGGTCTCCGTAACGCTCCTTTAATTTTTGTTTTACCTCCGGGCTTGTCAGGCTAAACTCGTTTAGTTGTTGTAACGAACCAATTGAAAGTCCGGTAGCTTCCGAATAAATTTTCCAAACCAACTCAGAACAATACATGCGTTCGTCCGACCACTCAAAATACAAATCATAATTTTTGCCTTTGTATTTATTGCCGATTGATTTCATCTTCGCCAGAACATCTTCCGTAAGCACGTCTTCACTATTCTTCAATCGCTTTACTACATAGTGCTGGTTTTTTCCGCGCGCAATCCACTCACTCAGTGGCGTTAGTTTAACGGGTTGAACGGCCTCGTAAACAAAAATCTGATCACCTTCTGAATAAACAATTCCCATGTGGCTGTATTCCGATCCGGTGGCGAGCTGAATGGCTTTGCTCTGGCTTGATTGCGAAGTTTGAAAGATAATATCTCCGCTTTGCAAGGCTTTGATTTCAGGAGCACGGTCACCCATTAATTTTATCGTGAGCACAAAAATTCCGCAGGCTCCGGCAAGGCCACCGATAAAAATAATAAGTATGTTTCGCATGCTACTCAAACCGATAGCTTACCCCTAACTTAAACCACCTTCCCGGCATGGTTACCAGGTTGGTTTCTTTATAGGAAACGTCAAAAATGTTAGTCAGGTCTGTAAACGCACCAAAAGTTTTTCCTTGCCACATCAGGCGGGTATCAACCAGATGATAATCGGGTAGATTGGCGCGATCGCAGTAACGGTAGTTAATTGAATGAGAAATTGTTTTGGTATAAAACAAGGTAATACCGGCCAACACCTGATGTTGCAGATTTTCTAAAGCATACCGCGAAAAACCCAGGTCAGTAACTTTGTCGGCCTCCAGATAAGTGTAGCCACCGGTTAGTTGAAAGGCTGCCGCAGGCTTCCAGGTAAAATTCAAATCGACACCACTTGTATTTATACCAATCAGGTTATCGGGCCGCCATGGATCGCTCTCCTGTAATTTCGTCCAATCGATAATCCGTTTTCCATTGCGCACGAAATAAGAAATCTGTCCGTGCAGTTTTTTAGATTGAGTCAGTTTCAATCCACCTTCGTACGAGATGGCATACTCTGGTTTCAGATCAGGATTGCCCAGGTTGGCCGGGTCGCTGTAATACAGATCAGTATAAGTGGGTACGCGATAGGTGTAACCTGCATTGGCAAATACGGAAATGGCCGGAGTAAGTGTAAAGCCGGCATCAACTCCGGGAAAAATATTGGTGCCAAAATCAGAGTAATAATTTAGTTGCACACCGGGTGTAATATGAAAGCGTTTGTTTACTTCAATGCGATGCTCGGCAAACATCGTGGCAACGGTACGTTCCCGGTTACCCAGATTGGTGCTTCGCAACCAGAGTTGGTTAACATCTATACCCAATCCGGTTATGCCATACCTGTTCGTAATGGTAGCATTGGCTTCATAGCCTACGGTGTTGTTCAAATGTAAATTGCGGTAAGCCGTAGGGTTGAAGCGATTATAAATATATTCATCTTCATTTCTGCGCCAGTACACCCGGTGGGTTACGGCTACACTTGCAGTGGGTTGTGTTTGCAACGTAACGGCAGCCAGACTGGTTTGAATCGTTTCGTGTTGCTCTCTTGCAGCCGGACTGGCATAAAAACCATTTGCACCAAATGCGCGATCGGTATAACCGGCCAGCACACTCAGTTTACCGGCCTGAGTATTAACCTGTGCCTGATAAAAGAAATTATTGATAGTATAAGCTGTGTTGTATTGATAGCCATCTGAAAAATCGCGCGCGGCCGAAAGATAATGTTTTACGTTGGCGCTGGTTTGGGCTGCACTTATTCTAAAACCACCCAAGCCGTTACCACCACCTATGGCCTGCATTTTTATAAAGGCCTTATCCGGATTTTTAGTGATGATATTAATGGCACCGGCAAATGCATTCTGGCCAAAGATGCGCGCAGCAGGACCCTTCAGTATTTCAATTCGCTCAATATTATCCGCATCGATAGGTAGATTCAGCGAATGATGTCCGGTTTGGGCATCACTTATTTTAATACCGTTAATCAGAATCAGCACCTGATCGAACGTGCTGCCACGAATACCGGCATCGGCCTGCACCCCATGGGCGCCCCGCTGGCGAATGTCCACACCGGCCACATAATGTAATAAGTCGCTTACGCTGATAGCCGGAGCTTGTTTTAAATCTTCAGCCGAAATGACAATCACACTGGCAGCAGTTTCATCAAAGCCGGTCTGGATGCGATTGGTTTGAATTACAACATGTTGTAAAACGCGCGCTGTATCCTGTTGACTAAACGCAGCAGTTGAACAAAGTAAAAAGAGTGGTAAATACCGATTCATAAAGTTTTAAACTGAGCCGCAAGTTAGTGTAATGCGGGTTTACTTTTCAAACCGGTAATTGTGCCAAAAGTTTACCCAATCCGATAGTTTTAACCATCTTTCGGAGATGAAAAGTTGCCGGATAGGGTTAGTGGTTGGGTTTGTTCTTGGAAGCTTTTCCGGAAACGGTCAAACCCTTACATCATCCAACCTGCCTATTGTAGTAATAAACACCAACGGGCAAACAATTTTAGATGAACCTAAGATTGTTGTGGATATGGGAATAATCGATAACGGTATTGGTCAACGAAATAATCTTACCGATCCGTTCAACAATTACAATGGTCAGGCCGCCATCGAAATACGAGGATCATCGTCACAGTCATTTCCAAAAAAACAATACGGAGTTGAACTACGCGATGTTGCTGGCAATGATGTAAGCGCTCCGTTGCTGGGTTTACCGCCCGAAGAAGATTGGGTGTTGTTTGCACCCTATAATGATAAGACACTGATGCGCGATGTACTCGCCTACAAGATAGCACGCGATCAGGGTAGGTATGCACCTCGTTCCCGCTATTGCGAGTTGGTTTTAAATGGAGAGTACCAGGGTATTTATGTTTTACTGGAAAAAGTAAAACGGGATGACAACCGTGTAGACATTAATAAACTTGATCCAGCTGAGAACTCAGGCAACGATCTTACGGGTGGTTATATCATAAAGATTGATAAAGAAACCGGAAGCGGAAATGGCGGCTGGACATCCAACTATTCGCCACCCGGCAGAAATGGGAGCCAGACTATTTATTATCAATATGATTATCCTAAAGCCGCTGAGATTTCTACCGCTCAGAAAAATTACATTCGTCAGTTCATGCTAAATTTTGAAACGGCCTTGATTGGTGCTGATTTTGCAGATCCGGTAAACGGTTATACCCGGTATATTGATGTTGATTCGTTTAGTGATTTTTTTATTGTGAACGAAGTTTCCAAAAACGTAGATGGTTATCGCTTAAGTACCTATTTGCACAAGCAACGCGATTCTGATGGTGGTAAATTATTTATGGGGCCGGTGTGGGATTTTAATTTGGGTTTTGGCAATGCCGATTATTGTACTTCGGGTAATCCGGAGGGTTGGGTAACCAGTTTCAATTCCATCTGCTCCGGAGATTACTGGCTAATTCCATTTTGGTGGGGGCGACTTAATCAGGATCCGGCTTACAGAAGTAAACTGGCTGCACGCTGGGCCGAACTTCGGGCCGATAAATTACAAACGTCACGATTGCATAGTTACATCGATTCGGTGTATACGGTGTTAAACTCAGAATCAGCAGCCCGCAATTTTGTAAAGTGGCCGGTGCTGGGTCAGTACGTGTGGCCAAATTATTATGTGGGCAGTTCGTTTCAGGACGAAGTGAATTGGTTGAAGGCATGGGTTACCAATCGCATGAACTGGTTAGATGCCAATATGCCACAAGTTATCACTGCTGTGGAAGGCACATCGTTGCAGGTTTATCCGAATCCGTTTTTAAACGAGGTTTATCTGGAGTACACACTTACACAGCCCGGCAAGTTTGAAGCTGAATGGTTTGATGCTTCCGGAAAAGTGATTCACCGCGTTTCTGAAAGCCGGATTGCAAGCGGCACCTATCAAACAACCATTCAAACCCAAAGCTGGCCCTCAGGTTTGTATTATTTTCGTGCGAAGTCTGGTGAAGCACATGCCTTTTCGGGCAGGTATCTCAGGCACTAAACCATCAACAGAACCATACTGGCGTTAACACAATTGCGCTATGATTATTCAATTATTGTGAGCAACTTAACCAGCACAATATTGAATTATGATAAACTTCAATCGCAGGGATTTTATAAAGC
>JBPXJU010000045.1:0-128679 GCA_051715445.1 Bacteroidota bacterium
ACAATGCAACAGCCATAGGTGAGGGCGCAATTGTGAATGCCAGTAATAAAGTACGCATTGGTAACGCAACCGTTACTGTAATTGAAGGCCAGGTGGGATTTACAGCCGCATCCGATAAGCGCCTGAAAGAAAACATCAACAGTCTGGATGCTGGATTGAATTTTATTTTGAAACTAAATCCCGTTAGTTATCAAATGAAAAACCTGTCTGATAAACGCACAAACTGGGGATTTCTGGCGCAGGATATTGAAACTATTGTGGGTGATTCAAATGCAATTCTAACCGTTGGTGGCGACTCAGAAAAAACTCTTGGCCTGCGTTATACTGATTTTGTAGCACCTCTGGTAAAAGCCGTTCAGGAACAACAAACTGAAATTGAAGAATTAAAATTGTTGCTGCAGGAATACCGGGCTGAAATGGAAGCCTTGAAAACACAAGTCAAAGCTAAGAACCCTAAGGTTCAGCAGGTCAGCAAAAGGGCTTTAAAAAAATCAGAGAAGGAAAAAATTCTGGCCTCAGTATCCCCCAAATAGGGGATTTTGGGGTTGACCGTTTACCTGAAGGGTGAAATTGCTATGAATATTGATAAATTGAATGTCGAATTCTTCAATATTAGCTTATGAGCAAGATTACACTTTCATTTCTGTTTATTTTGGTTGGGTATGCCGCACTTGGGCAAGTTGGAATCGGAACCAATAACCCCAATCCAAAATCAGTTCTGGAATTAAGTTCACCTACAAACAATCAGGGATTTTTAGTTCCAAGACTTACTACAGCACAGCGCACCGCAATTGCGCCAATTGCTACCGATAAAGGTCTTTTGGTTTTCGATACCGATACCAATAAATTTCATTTCTGGAGCGGTTCACTATGGATTGCAATTGAAGATGGTACAGGTACCGATAATCAAACGCTGACATTTACTCCCGCAACCGGTTTGTTAGCCATTAGTGGTGGAAATAATGTAACGATATCGGGTACAATCCCGGGAGGGGTAGCCGGTGGCGATTTAACCGGAACCTATCCTAATCCAACAATTAGTAATAATGCAATTACTACAACAAAAATTGCAGATGGTACCATTACCAATGCCGATTTGAATGCTACAGCAGGAATTGCCATAACGAAACTGGCATCAGGAACGAATGGTCAAATCCTTACAACAGTTGGAACTACACCTACCTGGAGTACTATTGCGTTGGGAACACTAACCAGTATTACTGCGGGCACAGGTTTATCGGGAGGAACAATAACAACAACAGGAACAATTGGCCTTGCCAATACAGCTGTTACGCCCGGTAACTACGGATCAGCCACACAGGTACCAACCTTCACGGTTGATGCGCAAGGCCGGTTGACTGCTGCAGGAAATACTACCATTACAGGTGTTGCACCGGGTGGAGCAGCCGGTGGAGATTTAACCGGAACTTATCCTAACCCAATCGTTGCTAACAATGCCATTACTTCAATAAAGATTGCGGATGCTACTATTGCTACCGCAGACCTTGCAGACGGATCGGTAAACAGTAACAAAATTCTTAATGGTACTATCGCTGATGCGGATATAAATGCGGGTGCCGGAATTACTGTAACAAAACTTGCACCTGGAAGCAATAGTCAAATTCTAACAACAGTTGGAACCACTCCAACCTGGAGTACCATTGCGTTGGGAACATTAACCAGCATTACTGCAGGCACCGGATTAACCGGAGGAACAATAACTACAACGGGTACATTGGGTCTTGCTAACACAACAGTCACTCCTGGTAATTATGGATCAGCCACGCAAGTATCAACTTTTACAGTAGATGCACAAGGCCGATTAACAGCCGCAGGAAATACCACCATTACTGGAGTTGCACCAGGAGGCGCTGCCGGAGGTGATTTGACAGGAACGTATCCAACACCATTAGTTGCCAACAATGCCATCACTTCATTAAAAATTTTAGATGGTACGATAACCGGGGCTGATATTCTGGATGCGACTATTGCAACAGCCGACCTTGGGAATTTAGCAGTTACGGATGCTAAAGTTGCTAACGTTGCTCCAGGCAAACTTTTGCAAAGTGGTGCAAGTGCAAATCAAGTTCTAAAATGGAATGGAAGCGCATGGGTCCCTGGTACCGATGACAATTCAACTTTTACTTTTCCCTATTCGGCAACATTGGCATCCGGAGGTCCATTGCTTGCATTAACAAATACAGGAGGCGGGTTTGGCGGTTACTTTGAAATAAATAACATATCTAGTAAGGATTACGCAGTTACGGCAACTTCTGACGGAAACCCTGGTGGAGCTGGCCTCTTCTCGTATACAAATAACACCGGTGGAGGTGTAGCGCTTGAAGCAAGAACTAGCGGGGTGGGAAATGCATTTTATGCAAGATCAACGAATACAGCGGCAACAGAACCCGCACTGTTGGTCGAAGCTAATTCAACTCAAGCTGCGGTGAGAGCCAGTGGGGTCGGAATTGGACTTTGGAGTACTGGGGGCATAAGTGGATTTAATAATCCCGCTTTTGGCGTGGTAGGTCAATACATTGGGACAGGAACTACAGGTTTTGGCGTGTATGGCTCAGCTCCAGCAGAAGCATTTGCCGGAGCATTTGCGGGTAGGGTTAATATATCAGGCGCCACTACAATAGGCGGAAGTTTATCTGTAACAGGTGCGCTCTCAAAGGGCTCTGGTACTTTCAAGATAGATCACCCACTCGATCCTACTAACAAGTTTTTATATCACTCATTTGTGGAATCTCCTGACATGAAAAATATATATGATGGAGTAGTCGTACTGGATGGCTCGGGTGAAGCTATTATAGAATTACCATCATACTTTGAAGCTTTAAATAAGGACTTCAGGTATCAATTAACATGTGTTGGAGGATTTGCGCAGGTTTACATTGCCGATGAGATTGCTGCTAATAGGTTCCGCATCGCAGGTGGAAAGCCAGGCTTAAAAGTTTCGTGGCAGGTAACAGGTATAAGAAAAGATCCTTATGCAGAAAAGAACCGGGTGCAAGTAGAAGTTGAAAAAACAGGTGACGAGCGTGGTAAATATCTTTATCCTGCTGCTTATGGTGCGCCTGAATCAATGGGTACCGAAGTCATAAAGCTTACGCCAGAAATGGAAAAATTTTTGAAGAGACAAAAGTAGATGAGTTATGAAGCATAAATTTTTGGTAATGTGCCTGATCATCAGCGCACCGTTAACCGCACAGGATGTAACGATTAAAGCTGGAACCACTATAACCATTACCGCAGGTACTCCCTTCACCATTGGCAACGCCCTTACCAACAACGGCACTCTTGTAAATAACGGTTCTATTCTGATAGGCGGCCAGTGGGTGAACAATGGTACCTATACGCCTGGCACAGGGGCTATTACATTCAACAGTACGGCTCCCGTTCAGGTAATTAACCACAATGCCCAGGCATTTAATACGCTTACTATTTCTGGCGGTGGTGTAAAACAATTTCTGGCCGACATTACTATTAATGATGAATTGATCTTAACAGATGGAATACTCGAGTCATCCAACAATGCAAAAATAAATTTCAGTGGTACTTCTGGTTTTAGTGGTGGATCAGACGCTGCCCATATTAAAGGAACTGTGCAGCGTTCCGGACAAGGGGATCTTATTTTTCCGATAGGCAACGGCACAACCTATTTACCGGTAGAATTAATAAATGCCGGTACAGGCACGAATGCTTCATTTACGTTGCATGAAATTTCAAGTGAAGTATTAACAAGTGATAATTCATTGACAGCAGTTTCTGATCAACGCTACTGGGAACTTAGTTTGCAAGGGGGAAGTCTTTCTCAAAGCAAAATTAAACTCCCTGCTAATGGTGAGACTTTTTCAAATCTGGATGGTGTAGTGGTGGCTGGTAGTGCAGCAGCATTAGGCCCTTATGCAAGTTTTGGGAACTCAGATTTTACAGGCACCCCTGCTTCAGGCTCGGTGTTAAGTGAAGACGCACCAATAGTAGCGTTTTATGCATTGGCCGTAGCCAATACTGACAATACTATAAATGTATATAATGCAGTATCGGTATTTGAAGATGGTAAGAATGATTACTTCCAGATTTTCAACATTGAACAATATTCCAATAGCATGGTAACTATTTTTAACCGGTGGGGCGATCGGGTATTTCAGATGAAAGGTTATAATAACGGTGTTCGCGATAAGCGGTTTAACGGGCTTTCTGATGCGGGCAATGTATTACCAGCGGGAACCTACTTCTATTCGATAAACCTGGGCGATGGCTCTGAGACCACAACAGGTTATTTACACCTTAAATAGAACGGTTGATATCAAATTTTTCAAGGTAGTCGGCCACGCGCCTGACAAAACTTCCACCTAACGAACCATCTACCACGCGGTGATCGTAAGAGTGCGATAAAAATACTTTGTGGCGAATAGCAATGGCATCTCCATAAGGAGTTTCTATAACAGCTGGCTTTTTCTGAATGGCTCCAACCGCCATAATGCCCACCTGAGGTTGCATGATGATAGGCGTGCCCATTACATTGCCAAAAGAACCAACGTTGGTAATGGTATAAGTTCCTCCGCTTAGTTCATCGGGTTTCAGTTTGTTTTCGCGTGCTCTTTTGGCAAGATCGTTTACAGTCTTAGCCAAACCGGTAATGTTAAACTGGTCGGCATTTTTAATAACCGGTACAATCAGGTTACCGGATGGCAAAGCCACAGCCATTCCAATGTTAATGTCTTTCTTTTTAATGATCTTATCGCCATCCACCTGAATGTTGATCATCGGGAAATCTTTAATGGCCTGAATGATGGCCTCGATAAACACGGGTGTAAAGGTTAATGAATCACCTTCACGTTTCTGAAACTCATGTTTTACTTTGTTGCGCCAGAAAACAATATTGGTCATGTCGGCTTCCACAAATGAAGTAACATGAGGCGAGATACGCTTAGAATCCACCATACGCTCGGCAATCATCTTGCGCATGCGATCCATCTGTATTATTTCATCGCCAGCCGAAACAGATGCCGGAACTAACGGTGCGCTTTGAGTTATGGAGATAGACTGCCCGAGTTTGCGATTTTGCAGATAGCCCATCAGATCTTTTTTGGTAAGGCGACCTTCACTGCCGGTACCCGGAATTGTTTCCAGTTCAGCAATTGCAATCTTTTCTTCCTTGGCGATATTGCGTACAAGCGGAGAGTAAAACCGGTTGGCCGATTTGAAATTGGCATTGGTGGTATGTGAGCCATTGCTTGCAACAACGGGCGTAGTTTTTACTTCAGATTTAGCAGTGGGTGCAGGAGTAACTTTTTCTTCTGTGGTTTCAACTTCTGTTTCGGTGGATATAATCGCGATGGGTTTTCCCACTTGCACCACAGCACCTTTTTCTGCCAGAATTTCTTTCAAAATTCCGGCATGGGTTGTGGGTACCTCGGTGTCAACTTTATCGGTGGCAACTTCCAGTACCGATTCATCCTGTTCAATCTCATCGCCCGGTTTTTTAAGCCATGTAAGTATGGTGGCTTCCATTATGCTTTCACCCATTTTGGGCATGATCAGTTCTACCAGCGCCATAGTTCAACCGTTTGTTTTGGTTGCGCAAGTTAACATTTTTAGCACTGATTGAAACAGGCCAAAGCCAATTTGGACGATAAGGCAATTAGCCCAATTACACATGGGATTGGTTGTGATAAAAGAATAAAATACGGATCAAGATCAGAAATCCGTACTTAATTCATGGAAAAGGGTAATTGCTTAAGAGAGGTTTAGCGAAGCAGCGATACTTTGGTTGCGCTTAACCCTTTAGGGCCACGTTCTACTTCGAACGTTACTTTATCGTTTTCTTTAATAGGTGATGAGAGTGCATTCATGTGAACAAAAATGCTTTCACCAGATTGCGAATCTTTAATGAAACCAAAGCCTTTTGAAGTATTAAAAAAGGCTACCGTTCCTGTGCGGGCGTCACCAATTGGATTAGAACTGCCAGTATTTCTTGAACCGATTACGATGTCTTCGGCTTTAATGGTGGATTTTTTGCGGGTTACATCGGGTGGAGTGGAGGTAATGTTTCCGTTCTCATCTACATACGCAAGCATATCTTCAAAAGATTTCCCGCCCGAATTTGCCTTGCGTTCTTCTTTGCGTTGTTCTTTTTCTTGTCTTTTCTGAAGTCTTTTCTTCTCTAATTCCTTTTTGTTGAATGTTTCCTGAGGTCTGGCCATGTGTTTTGTTTAGTCTGATACTGATTTCATGCTGTTCCGGAAATGGCAGCATGCTATCATTTCCCTGCAAGTTTGTTCAGGCAAAGGTAGCAAAAAAAAATGAGGCGAAATTTGCTTTAAAAATTGTTAGCCTTGATTTCGCGGATTGTAAGGTAAATTCCCTGTCGAATAAAACTGATTAAACGGGAGATGAGGAATTAAATCTCAGGAAAGATTAGCTAAGGCAGTGCTGTGATGAGGATTTAGCCAGGCAAACTCTGTCTGATCAGATTCAATACCGCGGCACTGGCTAGTTTTATATTCAACATCCGGTCCTTTGTTAACTGAAGCTTTTTCGTCACGGTTTGGTGTTTATCACTGTAGGCAATCCACACCGTGCCCACAGGTTTATCGGGTGTTGCGCCACCGGGGCCGGCAATACCGCTGGTGGCCACACCAATGTCGGTGCTGAATTTGGCGCGCACAATGTTCGCCATTTCAATAATGGTTGGTTCGCTTACAGCGCCATACTTTTCAAGTGTTTCAGGCTTTACACCAAGTTGTCGCATTTTAATTTCGTAGGCATACGGAATCATAGTGCCCAGAAAGTATTCTGAGCTACCCGGCACACTGGTAATCAAATGCGAGAGATAACCACCCGTACAACTTTCGGCAATGGATAACGTAAGTTTACGCGTGCGTAAGGTTTCACCAATTACAACTTCAATTGGTGTTTCACCATAACCATAAATAAACTGCCCGACCCGCTCTTTTAATTTTTCAACGAGGTGATTGGTTTCGGTTTCCAGTTGTGATAAGGAATTTCCAAACCCGGTAAGGCGTAATTTTACTTCGCCCAGACTGGGTAAATAAGCCAGTTTAATGTGAGGTGGTAAGGCATTTTCCCAATCGGCAATTTTTTCGGCCAGAAACGATTCGCCAATACCAATGGTGCGGATAACTTTATGATAGATAACGGGGAGTTGATACTTTTTAGCCAACCGGGGAAGCACCAGATCCGTCATCATCTTTTTCATTTCGTGTGGCACACCGGGCATCGACATAAAAACTTTATCGCCTTTATCGAACCACATTCCCGGTGCAGTACCCAATGCATTCGTAATTTTTATACATGCTGTTGGCAATGCTGCCTGCTGACGATTTAGTTCAGTAAGCTCCCGGCCCCGGCTTTTGAAAAACTCGGTTACTTCAGCAAGCGCCTCTTCGTGAATCGCCAGGCTGCAATCAAAATATTTTGCCAGGCAATCTTTGGTCAGATCATCGCTGGTGGGCCCCAGGCCTCCGGTAATTAAAATAATATCGGCTCTTTTTTCTGCTTCCGCGAAAGCGGTAAGGATCTCACTTTCAGTATCGCCTACCGTAGTTTTGCGTACTACTTTAATTCCAATCTTGTCTAACTCCACACTCATCCATTGCGAATTGGTATCCACAATTTGACCGTATAGAATCTCATCGCCAATGGTCAATAGCTCAGCCAGTATTTTTTTCACAGTACCTTTTTTTTATTTTGGGTTGAAATAGTATTGCAAAGTAATCTTTTCATCACTCTGGTGGTTAACTCAGTCAAAATTAGTTTAACCAATCACACATTCTTTTATACCTTCGTTTCTGAAAACAGATAAACATGAAATCTATAATTATTGTTTTATCATTTTTGATGATGGCCTGTACAACCGCCCAGATTAATCAGGCACTTTCGGACGCCAACAAAATGATGACAGGAGAAAAACCGCTTACCACTGCCGAGGTAGGCGAGGGGCTAAAGGAAGCCTTGATAAAAGGTATTTCGAATGGATCGGACATTGTTTCACAATTGGATGGTTATTTTAAAAATCCTGAAATCAAAATTCCATTTCCCCCGGATGTGAAAAAGGTGGAAGATCGATTACGCCAGCTGGGTCTGGGAGGCGAAGTAGATAAATTTGTGATGACATTAAACCGCGGTGCCGAAGAAGCTGCCAAGGAAGCGAAACCTATTTTTATATCCGCTATAAAACAAATGACCATTGAGGATGCCTGGGGCATTTTAAAAGGCGATCAGAATGCCGCTACACAATACTTACAGCGAACAACCACGGCTCAACTCAAAGAAAAATTTGCGCCTGTAGTACAGAATGCGTTAAACAAAGTAAATGCTACTAAATATTACACCGATATTGTTACCCGGTACAACAGCATTCCGCTGGTGCAAAAAGTAAACCCCGATTTGAATGACTACGCTACCGATATGGCCATTCAGGGATTATTCACCATGATTGCAAAAGAAGAAAAAAATATAAGACAAGATCCTGTAGCCCGCACTACCGATTTATTGAAAAGGGTTTTTGGATCCGTAAACAAATAACAGATGACTTCACACCATACACTACTAACTCAGGCTATCGAAGCCTTGCACACCCGGAAATTTTTTGCTGCTTATCCGGAACATCCCGCACCTTCTATTTATGGCGAAACCGCTGATGCTGATGGGCAGGCAAAATTTAAAACAACATTGGGTAAGCGGTTTACAGAATTAAAACAAACCGGAGAAAGCAATTGGGCCGGCCAGGAAGAGTCGCCTTATCTGCAACAGCCCTTGCAGGTTTCGTATCCGGTTTTTACAACCGAAGCATTAATTTCAAAATCGAAAGCGGCCTTTCAAGAATGGCGAAAAGTATCTAAAGAAGATCGTGCAGCTATTCTTATTGAGTCGTTAGAACGAATTAAGAAAAGATTTTTTGAAATAGCCTACGCCACCATGCATACTACCGGCCAGGGTTATATGATGGCATTTCAGGCATCGGGCCCACATGCGGCTGATCGTGCCCTCGAAGCTATTGCAGCCGGCTATGAAGAACTTTCGCGCATACCAGGTGCAGCCCTGTGGGATAAGCCTATGGGTAAATTCAATATTCAATTAAATAAAGAATGGCGTGCGGTGCCTAAGGGTATTTCGGTAGTGATTGGTTGTTCAACTTTTCCAACGTGGAATTCTGTAACCGGAATTTATGGTAGTTTGATTACCGGCAACACGGTAATTGTTAAACCACACCCGGGTGCTATTTTGCCAATAGCAATTTTTGTTGCTGAAATTCAGAGTGTATTAGCCGAACGTAAACTCAATCCGGATGTTTGCCAGCTTGCGGTAGATACATTTGATAAAATGATTACGAAAGAATTAGCCGAACATGCCGATGTAAAACTGATTGACTTCACCGGTAACTCCGCATTTGGTAATTACCTCGAGGCATTGCCAGGAAAAATTGTGTTCACCGAAAAGACGGGTGTAAATTCCGTGATCCTTGATTCAGCGGAAGACATTGATAAAGTGGCTGCTAACCTTGCCTTCTCAGTTAATCTTTATAGTGGCCAGATGTGTACCGCACCACAAAACTTTTTTATTCCGGAAGGTGGAATTAAAACTCCGGCTGGTTTGGTATCGTTCGATCAGTTTGCTGAAAAGTTTGTAGCCAACATTAACAGCTTGGTTGATAATCCTAAAGCCGGACCATTTATATTAGGTGCGGTACAAAATAAAAAAACCAACGAACGTGTAGAGACTGCGGTAACCCTTCCGGGAAAAGTTTGGTTAAAGTCTCGTACGTTCGAGAACCCTATGTTTAAACAGGCTCGCGTAGCTACACCTGTAGTTATAGAAGTGGACGCCTCTAAAAAAGAAATTTTCAGTAAAGAACTTTTTGGCCCGATTGCGCTCCTGATAAAAACCAAAAACACAGACGAGTCGATTGCTTTGGCGCAAGAACTGGCCAGTACGCACGGGGCAATATCTTGTGGGGCTTATACTACTGATGCCGGTGTGCGCGAGAAAATTGCTGATGAAATGGCCTTGGCCGCTACGCCCGTATCATTTAATCTTACGGGTGGAATTTATATGAATCAGAATGCTGCGTTTTCTGATTTTCATGTTACTGGTGGTAATCCCTCGGGTAATGCATCATTCACAAATCCGGAATATGTAACGAGACGTTTTACATGGGTTGGGCATCGTGAACCGTTGAAGGGTTAATACAAGTTTGATGTATAAAAAATTATAGAGTGGCGCGGGGGACACGCACCACGGAAAAATTTAGGGTACTACTAAAATATTAGCCATTGAGGATAAACGGACCTGGATAACAGATAACGGAATAAAAATTAATAGAGGTAATTATCGATAAATTTCAAGCCAAGTTTTAAATTTTTCCGGTTTTTAAAATTAACAGTGACAAGCTTTCTCTACTAAAAATAAGATCGTACAAGTTTGATTTTAAAAAATATTGAGTGATGCCACGAAAGCAGAATCAATTTGGAAACTCATGGTTAAAGCTTAGCGTTCTTTGCGTCTTTGCGTGAAAATGAATGTCTTATCTACTCGGCCTCAACAAACTGGAAATTTTAATTCCCAGCATAGTGGAAACCCAAGCCAGTAAAATAACAAACTCTTTGTACGAACCACCCACGTTTGGAAGTTCTCCAAGTACGCGTGGCAGGTAGGTCATAAAAAAGATGAACCAAACGTAATAAAGATAAACCAGCGTAATGGTTTTGAATTTCTTTTGTGATAATCGATCCGTATCCACTTTGTATTGAAAGTAGGGCATCAGAAAAATTATGGCATAGGCAAGAAAGCCTCCGGCAAGCCTAACCGGGATTAATTCATTTCCGGAAAGCAAAATGAAAGTAACTAATTCGCCCAGGTGAATGGCGTGGGCGATAGCCAAAATCAAGAAGTGCTTTTCTGAGAGAATAGCACTAAGCCTCACATGTCTGTGATTGTGAAACAGAAAAATCAAACTAAAGATTGCCAATGAAACACGGCCCGAGAATCGGGTTACGGCTTGCAAGGCCTCTATGGAAGTTCCATAGTTGATTACCGCAAGTAACGCAATGCTTACTTCTATGATAAGCGTACTGAGTAGCGCGTTTCGGAAATTCATGTGGTAACGATTTTTTGAAGTGTTTGTATTAATGTGGCAACCTCCTCCTCGGTATTATAATAGTGAGGGGAAATGCGCAATGCCCAGTCCACTTGTTTGGCATCAAAATCAATCAGTGCAAAATTTCGATAGCCGATTGAGGTATTGATGTGTTGATTGCGCAACGCATTTAATACCTGAGGCCCGGTCTGGTTGTTAATTTTTATGGTGATGATGCTGCTTTGACTTGCTCCTTTATCGAGTAGAGTTATGTGGGGTAATCCGGCTAAACCATCGCGAACCTGATTACATAAGAGTAAATTTCTTTTTTGAATTTCTTCGAGCCCTAATGAAACCGCCAATTCAATCGCCACTTTGCTTCCCAGTACTAATGAATAAGGCAACTCCCAATCTTCAAACCTGCGGGCATCCATGCGGGGCGAGTATTCGTCTGCCTTAATCCACTCAGCACCCCGAAGATCGATGAACAAGGGCTCCAGCTTTTGGTCAATCACTTTGTCGGATACAAACAGAAACCCGGCACCGCGTGGCCCGCGCAAAAATTTACGCATGGTTGCCGTAAAGAAATCGCATTTAATCTTTTGCACATCTACCGGAATTTGCCCGACTGATTGACAACCATCAACGAGGTAATAGATATCGCGCTCAGCACACAGGTTACCTACAAGTTCTACGGGTTGTATCAACCCGGTGTTGCTGGGCACATGTGTTAACGAAACTAATTTAGGATAGTGTTGATCCATTAATCGTTTCATATCAGCCACATCTACACCGCCTTCAGGTAAACTTTTTGCGCGTATGATTTTTATGCCAAATCTTTTTTGCAGCGAAAGAAATGCAATCTGGTTGGAGATGTAATCTTCATTGGCCAACAAAATAGAATCGCCCACTTTAAACGGAACGCTGGATACTGCCCGTGCAAATGAATTGGTAGCGCTGGATGTAAACGCAATGTTGGTGGCTTTACCATTAAGAAGTTGCGCGGTAGATTCGTAAAAACCATTTATTTCCAGAGCTTTCAAATCTGCTGCTTCGTAACCACCGGTTGTAGCCTCTAATTGCAGGTGTTGCAGGATTGAGTCTATTACCGGTTGTGGTGGCAACGATGCCCCGGCATTGTTGAAATGAATTTTATTTTTACAGCCGGGAGTTTGCTGGCGAAGAATCTCAATGTTCACGGTTAACTATTTAGAGGGTAGTAATACCAGCTTGCGCGCTCCTGCTTCTATTGCGGGTTTGTTCATCAGCATCTTTCTGAATTTACCGGTAGCAAACATTTCGGCCTGATCGCCATAATGCGCGCTCATTACATTTCCCGATTGTCCGGAAGGCGAAACGGTAATGCCATTCTCCAAATCAGCAAAGTCGGTAATCTTGCGCAGGGCCGGGCCACCATCAACAGGAAAATGGCCGGTAGTATCCAAACCAAAATGCAAGTTGTTAAGCACTTCACTTCCTCCGGGCACTTCAAATGGTCCCACATTAAAGAAATTGCGTAAAGGCTTTACTGCATCAAAAGCGTGCTTGTGTGTAAGGGTATGAATCTTACCCCACTTCCAATCAGCAGGATTTTTACCGCTGGTAGCTTGAAGCAGTGCAAGGGTTTTGGTTGCCGCCTGACTTACAATCTGCGCACGGGTTTCTTTTTCATCCGTTCCTTTTAGGTCCCACCAGGGGGAGTTTTCATTGGCTATAAAGTGTTCATAGCTATTCTTCAACACCGATGTTGCCGCTATTGCTTCAAAGGCACTGTGCGAAATTTCATCGGCCATGGCCAAACGTATAGTTTGCGAAAGCAGGTTGTAGTAAATGGCCGGTGCCGCAAGATCAGTTTCATGCTGACCGTTCCAGGTTTCCAGTGGGGTTATAAGTTCGTTATATTCAGCCTGGTTAAGTTCTTTCAGGATAGCGGCAAGCTGATGCGCAATATCGGCATGCATGTGCGAGGTTACATCCAATATGGTAGTCTTCACTTCTTCTACCGTCCATTTTTTATTTTCCTTCACCAATTCTTCTATGCGCCCCGCGCGACTGCGTGGATAATAATAGCCGGGATATAACACACCGTCCACACTATCGGGTTGGTTGTTGGCCGAGTACACATAGCCCCATGGAGGATTGACGGCATGTGGGTTTTTGGAGAAATCGTAGAAGCCCTGATATTCATCGTTGCCGCTGGCTCCGTCTAAGAAAAATTTAGAAACCACATGTGTTGGCCGAATAGGAAGTTTAGCCACAGCCCACCACGCAATATTACCATGCGCATCGGCATACATCAGGTTGAGGCCGGGTGCGGAAAAGAGAGCTGCTGCTTTTTCTACATCGGCAAAATTTTGTGAGTGATTAAGTTGGTAAGCAGCCTGCAGTGCATAATTGGTTTCGTGATTCAACAGCCACCATAGCGATACAGGTTTTGTTTCGTCTGTAAATTCAACAATGCCACTAATTACATTACCATGCGGTGTAGCCGGAATGGTTAACACCACATCCAGTTCGTCTTTCACTTTTATAATCTCCTTCCGGAAATTGATGTCCACCCATTCACCTTTGTATTTTACCTGCCCCTCATCATTGGTTTCTTCATAGAAAAAGTCGGTGTCATCGTTTTCAAACATGGTTAAGCCCCAACCGGCAAAATGATTTTGCCCTAACAACCCAAATGGAATGCCCGCAATATGGTGTCCGTAAAACCGATAGCCCGGATATTCCAGATGGGCTTCGTACCAAACTGCGGGTTGTGCAAAACCAATGTGGGTATCATTGGAAAGAATAGGTTTTCCCGAAGCGGTTCTATCGCCCGCAATAGCCCAACCATTGCTCCCTTGCCAAAGCGGTACCGGAATTTTATTTAGCGCCTCATCAAAAAATGCGATAAGTGAATCTGTAGTTTTTACTTTTCCCTCACCATCAAAGTTTTGAATGCGCACGGCATGGGCAGGCGTTTGTACCGCGATGTCTTTGAGATACTCAGCGCCTAATTCTGTTTTTATTTTTTCCAATACCGGATCGGCCCGCAATCCTTCGGCAAACCCAAACGACATAAATCCAACTGCGAGGTAAATATCTTTGGGTTCGAACTCGGTTTTAGGAATGCCGATAATTGAAAACTCAAGTGGTGTCTGGCCGGTGTGCACAAACTCGTTAATGCCTTTTTGATAGGCGAGCGCAGCCCGCTGAAATCCGGAAGTATCGGCTTGCAGAAATTTCTGTGCGTGCGCTTCGGCAAACTGGTTAATGCCCAACGCACGAAAAAGTTTATCCACCTTCAGTAAGTCTTTACCCAATACTTCAGACAAGCGGCCGCTGGCGGCTCGTCTAATCATCTCCATCTGAAATAACCGATCCTGGGCATGCACATAACCCAGCGCGAAGTAGGCATCGGTTTCATTTTGTGCATAGATGTGCGGAACCCCGAATTCATCGTAATGTACGGTTACCGGTTCTTGCAGTCCGCTTAGCGCAAGTTCGCCCGACAAAACCGGTTTGGTAGTTTGAAGGTAAAAGTAAACACCAATGGCAGCGATGATCAACAAAGCAATCAGGCCAAGTAAGATGCGTTTCAGAATTTTCATAGGTAGAAAGATTATCGAAAGGTAATGAATTCAATCCCTCACCTCATTCATATTTTTCTATTATCTTGACTTTCCTTGAGGCGTCTCAAAAGTGTAGTTCTGTCAGGTTAAGCTTGACGAAACTTTTTTTCTGTTTCGAAATCGCCTTCGACAGGCTAGGGCGGACATTTGAAATTAACTTTTGAGCCTCAACTTAATCTTGTAGGTTAGTCTAATCCCATATCTTTATATCTTTTAAATATGAAATTCTGCTTCCTCCTTCTGGTTTTTCCAATCACCCTTCTCGCTCAAAACAAATATGGCCTCACGCCAGTCAAGCTGGAAGAATACAAACAAAGTGTGAAGGCTAATGCCGATAATGAGTTGGTTAATCTGGCAAACCACATACCCGGTGTGGTGCTGGACATTCGCTATGCCACCACGAATAATTTTACAGGTGAACAGATTTATACAATACCACGGGCCTATGCCCGCAAACCGGTAGCCGAGGCGTTGAAAAAAATTCAGGCCGACCTGAAACCGAAAGGGTTAGGATTAAAAATTTTTGATGGCTACCGACCGTATTCAGCCACCGTTAAATTTTATGAAGTCTATCGCGATACGACTTACGTGGCCTCGCCCTACAAGGGCTCGCGGCATAACCGGGGTTGTGCGCTTGATCTAACCCTGATTGATCTGAAGACCGGTCAGGAATTGGAAATGCCCACTGGGTGGGATTCTTTTAAGAAAGAAGCCTGGCCCAGTACACCAGTGGCTGATCCGAAAATCCGGGCTAACCGCAAGTTATTGATTGATGTGATGGAGCAGCACGGTTTTAAAGTAAACAGTTCAGAGTGGTGGCACTTTGATTTTGTTGGCTGGCAGAAGTTTGCCGTGATGGATATTGATTTTAAGGAGTTGGAAAAATAGGTTGTAAACATTTGGTAGATTTGATATTGAAAAAATCGTTTTATATGGACAAACAAAGCAAAAAATTCCTGTTCGATTATTTAAACAATGCATCGCCTACGGGTTTTGAACAAGCCGGGCAGCAGATCTGGTTAGATTACATCAAACCCTACACCAACGACTACATGGTAGATGTATATGGCACGGCTGTGGGTGTAATCAATCCAAAAGCGCAATACAAAGTAGTGATTGAAGCGCATGCGGATGAAATCTCGTGGTTTGTAAACTACATTACCGATGATGGCTACATCTACGTGCGCAGAAACGGAGGTTCCGATCATCAGATTGCACCGAGTATGCGCGTAAACATTTATGGCGATAAAGGAATTGTGAAGGGTGTGTTTGGCTGGCCCGCCATTCACGTGCGCGATGCCGGCAAAGAAGAAACGCCAACCTTAAAAAATATTTTCATCGACATAGGAGCCGAATCGAAAAAGGAAGTGGAGGCCATGGGAGTACACGTGGGTTCTGTGGCTGTGTTTGAAGATGAGCTGATCGAACTCAATAAAAACTACTTAACCGGCCGGGCGTTGGATAACCGCATGGGTGGTTTTATGATTGCCGAAGTAGCACGCAGATTAAGTGAGAACAAAAAGAAACTTCCGTTTTGTCTGTATGTAGTAAATGCGGTACAAGAAGAAATTGGTTTACGTGGTGCCGAAATGATTTCGCGCAGGTTAAAGCCCGATCTGGCAATTTGTACCGATGTAACCCATGATACACAATCGCCTATGTATAACAAAAAGGAGAGCGGCAATCTGAAATGCGGGCTCGGTCCGGTGTTATGTTATGGCCCTGCAGTGCAAAACAATGTCTTGAAAATGATTATTGATGTCGCCCAAAAGAAAAAGATTCCATTTCAGCGGCAAGCCGTTTCGCGCTCTACCGGTACAGATACCGATTCGTTCGCGTACTCAGCCGAAGGTGTTGCTTCAGCATTAATTTCACTTCCGCTCAAGTACATGCACACTACGGTTGAAACCGTGCACAAAGAAGATGTGGAGAATGTAATCAACCTGATTTATGAAACGCTGCTACAGGTAAAACCGGGGCAGGATTTCCGCTATCTTAAATAGTCTTGAGTTAGTCTTTAGTCTTTAGTATTACTAAGGACTAAAGACTTTCTATTATTAGTCCCACTGAGTTCACATCCTCCCAAAAGCCCGGATACGATTTATTCACCACGCTGGGATCGTTAATTTTTAAATCGGTAAGCGTAGCCCATGGGGCAAAGCCCATGGCCATGCGGTGATCGTGATAGGTTTCAATTGTAAGTTCTGAAGTTGGAATTTTTCCGGGAGTTAAAATCCATTTGCCGGTTTCAGGCTCGGTTAAAGTGGCACCTACTTTGGCAATTTCATTCTGTAATGCTGCAATGCGATCGGTTTCTTTTATGCGTAAACTTTCAAGTCCGGTAAATGTGCCGGTAATGCCTTTTACCGCACACACCGGAACAACCGTCTGTGCCAGATCGGGGCAATCTTTAAAATCCCAAACCAGATTTGCTGCTGCTTTTTGTTTGGTAAGAATAAGTTGATTGTTCTTGAAGGTTGATTGAACACCCAGTTTTTCCATAATGACTGCAATTACCCGATCGCCCTGCAGGGATGCAGACGAAACGTTGGGTAAAGTTATGGTTGCTTTTTTCGCTAAAGCGGTAAAGCCGTACCAATAACTAATGGCCGACCAGTCAGCTTCAACCACCACATGGCTGGTTTTGTAGCGGGCTGGCGCAACGCGAATGGTTTGTGCAGCAAAATCAAGCTCCGGCTTCACACCAAATTGTTCCATCAGGGCGGCCGTCATTTCAATGTAGGGCACACTTCCAATCTTCCCCGTAAGGGAAAGTGTAAGGCCCTGTGGCAGGGTGGGGGCCACCATCATTAAAGCCGAAATGTATTGACTGCTGATGTTGCCGGGTATGGTAAGGGTGGTGGTTGCTTGTTGGGTAAATCCTTTTGTTTCGATGGGTGGAAACCCTTCCTTTTCCAGATAATTGATTTGTGCACCAAGTGTGCGTAAGGCATCTACCAAAATACCAATGGGCCGCTCTTTCATGCGGGCGGTTCCCGTAAGGATTTTATTTTGATTGGTGATGGTGAAGTAGGCTGTTAAAAAGCGCATGGTGGTGCCCGCATCCATCACGTCAATAATTTTGTCCGGGCTGCTTATCAGGTTAGTCATTAATACCGTGTCGCGCGCATCAGAGAGATTGCTAACGGTCGATTGGTTTCCGCTTAGGGCCTTCAGAATTAAGGCCCGGTTGCTAATACTCTTGGATGAGGAGAGTTTATACGTGGTACCGCTCAGTTGCGGAGTTTTCTTCAGAAGGAAATAGGAGGTCAAAACAAGTGTACGTTAAGTGAGTGTTAAAAATAATTTTAATGTAAGATTTTTAAGAGACGATGAAACATTTTAATTTAAATTAGGGTTTTATCAAGTATGACAACGACTAAAAAAGTAATGATTGGGTTGGGCGTAGCAGGCGGAGCCTTGCTGGCAGCCTGGTTGCTTACGGGCGACCGCGGAAAGAAGACCAAAGAGTTTGTTTCCAAAAAAGCGGAAGACCTGAAGCAGGCTATTAACAAGAAGAAAGCAGATTTTGATGACTCAGACGTACACTATGTGTAACACTGCTGATAATAATCAAGCGAAGCATTTATTTCTTCGAGGGTAACCTCCACATCCCACCGGGCTTTGCCAATTCCCTCCGGCAAAGCCATAAGAATTTTTTTGCCTTTATTTTTCTTGTCCTGAAGCATTAATTCAACAATCGCATTTCGGTTTTGAGGAAGTGCAATGGCGGGGTAAGTCCGGATCAGGTAAGTGGCAATTTCTTTCAGTTCTTTTTGTTTAAGCAGATTTTTGGCTGCGGCAATGTGTGCTTCGGCAATCATGCCTGCGGCAATAGCTTCGCCATGAAAAATCCGGTTGGCTGATTCTAGAAAATAACTTTCTATAGCATGGCCGATGGTGTGGCCAAAATTCAAAATTTTCCGAAGGCCTTTTTCTTTCGGATCGGTGGCTACTACGCCCCGTTTAAAATCAACGGAGTGTGCCAGCAGCGTTTCCCAATCCTGTTGGTGCAGGTCTTTTTTACGAAGCACATTCCACATGGCTTCGTCTGATATGATGCAATGTTTTATCACCTCGGCAAAACCCGATCGCAATTCCCGTTCGGGCAGGGTTTTTAAAAACGCAGGGCTTATCAGGGTGGCAACCGGTTCGCAAAAAACACCAATGTGATTTTTAAAGCCCATAAAATCGATGCCCAGCTTGCCACCTACACTGGCATCGGATTGGGCCAGCAGCGTGGTGGGCATCAGCACGAAATCAATTCCGCGTTTATAGGTAGCCGCACAAAATCCACCTAAATCGCCCAGCACCCCACCACCAATTATCAACACCATGCTATGCCGGTCCATCTTTTGGTTGGTCAGGGCTTCCCACACCTGGGTGCAGGTAGCTAAATTCTTCTGCGCTTCGCCAGCTTTTAAGGTAATGAGTTGGTGGCCGGGAATATGTTCTTGAATGAGTGGATAACAATGCACGGCAGTATTTTCATCGGCCAGTACCATTACTTGCGAGTAGGTAACGCGGGCAAAGAAATCGGTAATCAGGTCGGCAGGGCGTTGCCGGATAACAATCTGAGGCATACTAAATTCTTGTGAACAAAGTACGGTAATTATTGTCTTTAACTGAAAGTTTTATGTGTTTACCGCTGCCGGTTACAGGTTTTCTGGTAACCGGTAACTGGTATATTTGCTGCCGATACGCACCTGTATGGAAATCCGACCGCAAATTCATTTTGATAATACTGAAATCGCATTCTCCTACAAATCCGACAAGGAGTTAAAAAAAGCACATTTTATTTTCTCTTTGGTAAATCATCCGTGGATTTCGGGAATAGCCACCGGGTTGGCAAAGGCAGGCCTGGCATTAAAACTTCCGGTAAAAGGCCTGATACGCACTACAGTTTTTGAACATTTCTGTGGCGGTGAAACCATCGCGCAAAGCGAAAAAACCATTCAAACTCTTCATAAGTTTCATGTGGGTGCCATTCTTGATTTTTCTGCCGAAGGTGCCCACGATGAAGAAGGCTTTGATCATACCACCGAAGAAATTCTGAGTACAGTTGAAAAGGCGAAGAATAATCCGGCCATTCCGTTTACCGTTTTTAAATGCACGGGCTTAGCTACAATGCCATTGCTGGAGAAAGTACAAAGTGGAGCCACACTAACGGAACAGGAACAAGAAGCGTTTCAGCATTTTCATGATCGCGTTGAGCGTATTTGTGCAAAGGCATTTGAGTACCAGGTGCCGGTAATGATTGATGCAGAAGATAGCTGGATACAAAATCCAATTGATCATGTGGCGCGCGAGATGATGCGCAAATACAACCAGAAGCAGGCTATTGTATTTAATACGTATCAGATGTATCGTAAAGATATGCCCGATAATTTAAGAAATGCATTTCACGATGCCGCCATGCACAATTATTACCTGGGTGTAAAGATGGTGCGCGGGGCCTACATGGAAAAGGAAGCTGATCGTGCTGAGAAAATGGGCTACGAAAATCCGATCTGGCCCAACAAGCAGGCTACTGATGATGCGTTTAATAAGTGTCTTGCGTTTTGTCTCGATAACAAACAGCGCATCAGTTTAGTATGTGGCTCGCACAATGAATACAGCAACCAGTACCTTACGGTATTAATGGAAAAGCATGGTTTAAAGAATAATGATAATCGTGTTTGGTTTGCCCAGCTTTTGGGCATGAGCGATAACATTAGCTTTAATCTTGCCAAAGCCGGCTATAATGTGGCCAAGTATGTACCCTATGGCCCGGTGGAACTGGTAATGCCCTATTTAATCCGGAGGGCTGAAGAGAATACATCCGTTGCCGGCCAAAGCAGCCGCGAGCTTACGCTTATCCGCAAGGAGATGGCACGGAGAAAACGAGCCTAGTTAGCGGTTTCCTGTTCCGGAACAGACAACCGGAAACTGGGAACTACTAAACTCCTTTTATTACCTTTGCCCCTTATTTAGTTACAGAACCATGCAGTTAAGCGAACAGGAACTCATCCGCAGACAGAGCCTTCAGGAATTGTTAAAACTGGGTATTAATCCTTACCCGGCCGAATTATTTGAAGTGAACACTTCTGCGTTGGATATTCATACACATTATCCCAACCAGAAAATCGATTTTAAAGATGTGTCGATAGCCGGCCGCATTATGTCGCGCAGGGTTATGGGTAATGCTTCGTTTGCTGAATTACAAGATGAAACCGGTCGCATTCAGGTTTATTTCAGAAGAGATGATTTGTGCCCTGGTGAAGACAAAACGCTATACAACACGGTTTTCAAAAAGTTATTGGACATTGGTGATATTATTGGCGTGAAGGGTTATGTATTCACCACGCAAACCGGTGAAATTTCCATTCATGTTACGAGCTTTAAAATTTTGTCAAAATCGCTAAAGCCGTTACCAATTGTAAAAGAAACCAAAGACGAACAAGGTAATGTAACCCTGCATGATGCATTTACCGATCCGGAACAACGCTACCGCCAGCGCTATGTCGACCTGGTAGTAAATCCACACGTGCGCGATGCGTTTATCAAACGCACTAAGCTGGTTAACTCCATGCGCGAGTACCTGAACAACAAAGGCTACCTGGAAGTTGAAACACCCATTCTGCAACCTCTGTATGGCGGTGCGGCAGCCAAGCCTTTTAAAACCCATCACAATACGTTGGATATGACATTGTATCTGCGCATTGCCAATGAATTGTACTTAAAGCGATTGATTGTGGGTGGTTTTAATGGGGTGTATGAATTTTCGAAAGACTTTCGTAACGAAGGCATGTCGCGGTTTCATAATCCGGAGTTTACACAGGTAGAATTATACGTGGCTTATAAAGATTACTACTGGATGATGAATCTGGTGGAGGAGATGATTGAAAAGGTAGCGCTCGATATTCATGGCACAACAGAAGTAAAAGTGGGTGAAAACATAATCGACTTTAAACGGCCATGGAAACGCTTTACCATGTACGAAGCCATCCAGCATTTTACCGGTATTGATATTTCTGAAATGGACGAGGCCACCCTGCGCGAAACCTGTAAGAAGTTGCACGTACCAGCCGACCTAACTATGGGTAAAGGCAAACTCATTGATCAGATTTTTGGCGAGAAGTGTGAACCCAATCTTATTCAACCGACATTTATTACGGATTATCCGTTAGAGATGTCGCCTCTGGCCAAGAAACACCGCAGCAAGCCGGGTTTGGTAGAACGCTTTGAAGCGATCTGTAATCGCAAAGAAATCTGTAATTCGTTTTCTGAGTTGAATGATCCGCTGGATCAGCGCGAGCGCTTTGAAGAACAATTGGAATTAGGCAAACGGGGCGATGAAGAAGCCATGACATTGGACGAAGATTTTCTGCGTGCATTGGAATACGGAATGCCTCCAACTGCCGGTTTGGGTATTGGTATCGACAGGCTTTCGATGGTGATGACCAACTCACCTTCTATTCAGGATGTAATCTTCTTCCCGCAGATGAAGCCCGAGAAAAAAGCCGAAGCCAGCACCGAAGCTGATTTTGTAGCCATTGGTGTGCGCGCTGAGTTATTACCTATTCTCCAGAAATTAGGGATACACACTATTGAGCAGCTGAAGGGAATTAAAGCCACTAAACTTTTTAACGATATACCCGGTATGCGTAAAAAGTTAAAGTTGGATACGGTACAGAATCCAACTTTACAAGAGATTGAAGGTTGGTTGAAATGATTGCAACCTCACTACTAATGAGTTGATAATGTCAGCCTGAGCCTGTCGAAGGCGATTTTGAAGTGGAAATGGGTTTCGTCCCGATAGCTATCGGGACAACCTGACAACAGACCACTTTAGGATATACCCTTTCAGTATAAAGTAAGTTTGTGTCGCCTGCTGATACTTTGTGGAAAGTAAATTTTATTTCGACACAATTAGCAAACTTTTATCAGGGCCTTAAATGCTAAGGATGTTTCGGGATTAATTATCAAAGAAGTTCCGCTGCCTATCTAACTTCAAATCGCGAAGTAAGGCAGACTTAATACCAATCGAAAAATTATACGATTGGAACCGGCCAAACGGTGTCCAGCCCAGGTTCATCTGCCAGCAATGCAAATCGCGGTTAATACCAATTTGAGTTTGCGTAAATTCATTGTTCTCGAAATCGTAACCTGAGTTATAAGTAATCTTCCACTTTTCGGTTAACGATAAATCGCCACTAAAGCGTATAGCCTGTGTAATGAGGGGCGAGCGATTTTCGCTGTGCGTGTAATCTATGTTGTAACTGATGCGCAGGTTCCACGGAATTGAAAAGTCAACATAAGCATCGGGATTTTGCATCATAAATTTTTTATCGGAATCACTCAATTCCGACTTACCGATTTTATCGCGGGTTTCGCTATCGCTCTTTTGTCCTTTAGGATTCAGGTTAGTGCTGAAAGCAAAGTTGGCGCGGGTAATTCGCCCCGCCTTACCTGCTTTCCAGGCATAATCGTCAAACCTTTTTTCGGAGTAAATGGGAATGAGCAAAGCCGGATCGCCTTCGTATTCATTCCGGTTAATGATGCAACCCACACAGCCTTCCAGAGTATAATCCGTAACAACCTTGCGGTATTGATAGGGGTCAAGTGTGGCGCTGAAGTTCAGGTTAATTTTATCCTGCAGAATGTTGGTGTTGGCCGATAAAGAAATGGGAGCCAATTTGAACGACTCCGCCAGAAAGTTGTATGATGAACCAATTGAAAGTGTGTTGAACAGGGCAATCTTGCGATCAACCGTATCTTTCGCATTGCGCACTTTCATTTCAATATTATTATTGACACTAAAGCTCATGGCGCTACTCCTGCCTTGCCCGGCTGTTCCATACAGATAACCTTCGTGGCGGGCTTTGTATTGTACGGTTTCGTTTCCGGCCCCATCGGTGGTTACAAACCGCTGGTAGTAGTCATACTTCTCTGTAGAAAAATCAGGTTGAAAGGAATAGCCAACCGAAGGGTTGATGACATGGCGAATGGCCTTTAGCCTGCTGTTTGGATTTCGGGAAACATACATTCCATAAAGCCGGGTAGTCATACTTACTCCTCCGCTATAATTAAAAACCCGATTAAACCCTTGCACTTTGGTGGAAACAAATGTGCGTGTAGAATCAATGTAAGTCCAGTCTAACCGATCGAAGTACCAGCGTTCGTCATAGTTCAAATTAGGGCTGAAGGTAAAAAACTTAAGCGCCTTGAATGATGTGCTAATCGGAAGGTTGTGGCGGATACCTTTTTTTGAATTTTTAAAAAATAAAGGCAGGTTTTCGAATGTAAAGGGTGCAATGCTGTCTTGCAGAATTCCGTTTTCATCAAACCTGATGCGGCCCAGATTGTTGGTAAGCTGATTGGTTCCGTTCATAGAATACCGCACGTTCAGGTTTTGCAGGAACAAACTGTTTTGTGCGTTTTTAAACGGATAGATATTGTTCACATTAAAACTCATGTCGGGCAAGGGCAAGTCAACCTGTTTGGTGCCGAGATTCTGGTTGTGACGTAAGTTAACACCCAGACTAAACGGAGTACCCGGAAATGTTTTGCTGTAGTTAATGTTCGAACTCAGGTTTTGCGTTGTCTGGTCGATGCGCGATGATTGATAATTAGAATTAACACCCAGAAAGTTATTGGAGTTATAAGAAGAGCTGGCCGCATTTACCGATGCCGAAAAACGGCCCGTACCTTTTGTTTGCGGACTGTGGCTCCAGCTTAATCTGAAATCTTTCGATTTGATGGGCGATTCAATCTGGTCGTTGTTTACGTTGTTGGTAAAAGTAAAATTGAAAGCACCCGAATACTGATAGCGTTTACTATAGTTGGTGTTTAATGTAACGGCACTTCCACCTTTGGAATACACATCGCCCGTAAGGGCAATTTTCACGTATTCGCTCACATCAAAAAAGTAGCCGCCCTGTCTTAGAAAGAATCCCCGTCTGCGTTCTTCGCCATAGCTGGGAATTAATATGCCCGAAGCACTTTTGCGGGGTGCCGGAAAAATTCCAAAGGCAAAACCCAGTGGGGTGGGCACATCATTAAACTCCATATAAAATGGGCCCGACACCATCTTGTCGCCCGGAATGGCTTTTACCTTTTTGGAAATGATGCGAAAGTGCGGATGGGCCAGATCGCATGTTGTGTAAGCATTACCAATGGTAAACAATTCGTTCTTTTCGTTTTTGTACACCACATCACCATGTAAAAAGCCATCGCCTTGCTTGGTAACAACCTCTGTAATTTTAGCCTTCCGGGTTTTGAAGTTGTACATCATGTCTTTGGTCTCGTACTTCTCGTTCCCGTTAATAAAGATCGGATACCCGATGTGTTTTCCGGTAGAGTCGGCCCGGCTGTGAGCCGTAATGGTAGACTTTTCGTAGTCGATTACAATTTCTTCGGCCTGCAGTTCTATCACGCCATACTTTACATGGGCATCGCCATACAATTTTATGATTTTGCTTTGCAGGTTGCTGTTAATGGAATCGCGGGCCGAATAGGTGATGGTGGTTTCAATATCACTCTTGGGCTGGTTTTTCAGCGAATCTGTTTGGGTCTTTACGGTGTCGGCCGGCAGATTAGGTTGTGGTTTTTGGATCGAATCTTGCCTTACCGGCAGGCGGGCCGGGGTACGCACGGGTCGTTCCACCTGGCCAAAACCAATTTGCGAAGCAAGGAGCAGTAAAGAACAGAAAACAATGCGTATCACAACATCCACAGGCCCCCTATTGATAGACAGGGGTTTAGCTTTTAGTGAAAAATTCACAACTTTGTGTAAAGTTATTGCAAATACTCCAGACATCGGAAAGCCAGTGAATAATATCGGAACCAAGCTCCAGCCAAAAGCAATAACCTTGCTAAACTTAAATTCTGGCCTTTTAAATAAACCAACTTTATGAAATGGCCCCGCACATACGGTTTACCCACTGAAATTATTGTTTCGGCCATTCCATGTGACCTTAATAAAAAAATTAAAAACACATGAAAAGAAGAGAGTTTATCCTGAAATCGACAGCTCTGGCCACGTTGCCCTTGTTCTCGTTTCAGCAGAATCAAAAGAATTTTAAAGTACGCACCATTGTAATTGATGCCGGGCATGGCGGTAAAGATCCGGGCACGGTAGGGAAAATTGCCAAAGAAAAGGACGTAGTTCTTAAAATTGCACTTAAAGCAGGTAAATACATAGAGGAAAACTTTCCGGGCGTAAACGTGCTCTATACCCGCAAAACCGATAAGTTTCTGGAATTACAAGACAGGGCCGAGATTGCCAATAAAAACAAGGCCGATCTTTTTATGAGCATCCATGCCAACTCCATTGTGGGGGCTAATGCTTATGGAACCGAAACTTTTGTGATGGGTTTGCATAAAGACAACAGCAACTTTGAAGTAGCCAAGCGCGAGAACTCGGTAATTCTGATGGACGAAAACTATAAAGAGAAGTACGAAGGTTTTGACCCGAACAGCCCTGAGTCTTATATCTTGTTTTCATTGAACCAAAGCGCTTACCAGGAAAATAGCCTGCGGTTTGCACAAAAGGTAGAAGACCAGTTTAAAAACAGGGTAGGCCGCTACAGCCGGGGCGTTAAACAAGCGGGCTTTCTGGTGTTGTGGATGACGACCACACCCAGCGTGCTGATTGAAACCGGATTTTTATCGCACAACAAAGAAGAAGCCTTTTTGGCAAGCGAAAACGGACAGGATTTAATAGCCTCGGGTATATACCGCGCCTTTAAAGATTATAAAACAGAAATTGAATCGATAAACTAATGGTAAAGAATAAAGAGTTTAAGGTTGGGTTATTTGTCGCGGTTGCGTTGGTGCTTCTTTATTTTGGATTTAATTTTCTGAAGGGCATAGATTTTTTCTCTACCACCGATAAATACTATGCCGTGTACGATAATATCGATCAGTTGGCCGTATCTAACCCGGTGCTGATTAATGGCTTTGCGGTAGGGCGGGTTAGCCGGATTGCCATTATGCAAGAACGGCAAAACAAAGTTTTGGTAGAGCTAATGATTGATTCTGAAATTGTTTTGACAGACTCATCCAAGGCACTTCTCAACAGCGATTTTTTAGGAAGTAAGTCCATCTTATTAACCGTTGGCAAAGGCACAAAAAAGCTAAATCCAAAAGACACATTATTAGCCGAAGTAGCCAAGGGCATGTTAGATGTACTTTCAGAAACAGCTACCCCGGTGGCCGATAACCTGCAAACTACACTGCGTAAGTTCAATGTAATTCTGGATAACCTTACCAAAAACTCGCAGCAGCTTGATGCCATGTTTGTAAAACTTCAGGTTACGCCCGATCTGATTAACAAAACATTGGTTACCGCAAATGGTAGCGTGGAGGACTTATCGGTTAGTTTTAAAGCAGTAGCTGAAAACTTGAACGGTAGTTTAAATGAATTAAAACCTACACTGGCCAACTTCAAAACTTTTTCAGATTCTTTGAAACGCCTGGAGTTAAGTAAAACCGTAAACGAAGCCCGCAATACCGTTGTTAAATTAAATGAAACGCTGGACAAAGTAAAAAACGGAAACGGAACGTTAGGCAAACTGATCAGCAACGATTCGGTTTATAATAATTTGAATTCCCTGCTTCGTAACCTCGATTCATTGGCCTCGCATTTTGATGATAACCCTAAACATTTTCTGGCTCCGCTTGGAAAGAGCAAACGGAAAATAGAGCGCGACAGGCGCAAAGAGGAAGAAGAGAAGGCAAAACAAAATCAATAGGTTTTAACCCATCGGGCATGGATCTGGAGTTCAACAAAAACGAAGACCAGCTGAAGCAGCTTTGCAGCCAGCTCAAAGCAAAAACTTCCAAAACACAATTAGGCGGTGGCGAAAAGAAAATAGCCGAACAACATCAGAAAGGAAAACTTACTGCCCGCGAACGCATCGACTACCTCATTGATAAATCAACGGGCTTTCTGGAAATAGGCTTGTTTGCCGGAGAAGGCATGTATGCCGAGCAAGGCGGTTGCCCATCGGGTGGAGTGGTTACCGGCATTGGTTACATTGAAGGCCGCCCATGTGTACTGGTTGCCAACGATGCCACCGTAAAAGCAGGGGCCTGGTTTCCGATTACGGCCAAAAAGAATTTGCGGGCGCAGGAAGTGGCCATGGAAAACCGATTGCCTATTGTTTACCTGGTTGATAGTGCCGGTGTATTTCTGCCCATGCAGGATGAAATTTTTCCGGATAAAGAACATTTTGGAAGACAGTTTCGCAACAACGCGAAGATGTCGGCCATGGGTATTGTGCAGATAGCCGCCATCATGGGAAGCTGCGTAGCCGGTGGTGCATACTTGCCTATCATGAGCGATGAGGCCATGATTGTTGATAAAACCGGTTCTATTTTTCTGGCCGGATCGTATCTGGTTAAAGCAGCCATTGGCGAAGATATTGATAACGAAACCCTGGGTGGTGCCACCACGCATTGCGAGATTTCGGGTGTAACCGATAATAAATTTCCGAACGATCAGGCTTGCCTGGATTACATCCGTAAGTTATTTAACAAGATTGGCTCGCAGGCTGTGGCAGGCTTTGATCGGGTTAAACCGCAACTACCCAAAGAAAAACCCGAAGAGATTTATGGTTTAATGCCGGCCGATCGCGCCAAGCCATACGATATGCTGGAGATCATCAAGCGATTGGTGGATAATTCAGAGTTTGAAGAATATAAAAGTCTTTATGGCAAAACGTTGTTGTGTGGCTTTGCCCGTATTGATGGCTGGGCGGTAGGCATTGTGGCCAACCAACGCAAGGTGGTAAAAACCAAAAAAGGCGAAATGCAGATGGGTGGTGTAATTTATTCCGACTCAGCCGATAAAGCCGCACGCTTCATTATGAATTGTAATCAACGCAAAGTGCCGTTGATATTTTTGCAGGATGTAAGTGGTTTTATGGTGGGCAGCAAAGCTGAACACGGTGGCATTATTAAAGACGGTGCCAAAATGGTGAATGCGATGGCTAACTCAACCGTGCCGAAGTTTACATTTCTGTTGGGCAATTCGTATGGAGCCGGTAATTACGCCATGTGCGGAAAGGCTTACGACCCGCGCTTGATTTACGCGTGGCCCACGGCCCAGCTTGCCGTAATGAGTGGTAACTCAGCCGCAAAAACTTTATTGCAGATTCGGGTAAGTACGTTAAAGGCAAAAGGAAAAACCATTGGCAAAGAAGAAGAAGATCAGTTGTTGAAAGAAATTACTGAACGCTATAACGAGCAATTGAGTCCTTACTATGCCGCAGCCCGCCTTTGGGTTGACGGAGTAATTGATCCACTCGCCACCCGGCAGGTAATTTCAACCGGCATAGCGGCAGCCAACCAGGCCCCTGTAGAAAAATTTAATGTGGGGGTTATTCAAACCTGATTCATTTTTTCAAGCCCCGCAATCGCGGTATTGGTTTTTTTAATAATCTTGTAGTGATGTCAGAGAAGGAATTAAAAGCACTGGTTTCCCTGCTGGATGATGATGATAAGCAAATCGCGGATCACGTGCAGGCCAAAATTCTTTCGCTGGGCACTGAGGCTATTCCTTTTCTGGAGAAGGAATGGGAAAGCAATTTGAATCCGGATGTGCAAACGCGCATTGAAGAGCTGATTCACACACTGCAATTTGATCTGGTAAAAGAGCGACTGGTACAGTGGTATAAATCGCCTGACCCGGACTTATTAACCGGAATGTGGATTCTGGCTACCTATCAATACCCTGATATTGAACTGGAAAAACTACAGCAGGAGTTAGAGCAGATTTATTACGAAACCTGGCTGGAGTTCCGGCCTGATCTTTATCCTCTCGATCAGATCAAAATCATTAACAGTGTAATTTTTAATAAACTGAAGTTTGGAGCCAACACCAAAAACTTTCACTCGCCCGGCAACTCGATGATTAATATCGTGTTGGAGAGTCGCAAAGGCAACCCGATTACACTTTGCGTAATCTATATGCTGGTAGCGCAAAAGCTGAAGCTACCGGTGCATGGGGTAAACCTGCCCAACTTATTTATTCTTACCTATAAAGACGATAACCACCAGTTTTACATCAACGCCTTTAACCGCGGATTGATTTTTTCCAAACAGGATATTGAGAATTATATTCACGAACTGCACCTCGTGCCGCAGAAATCTTTTTTTGAATCGTGTAACAACATCGAAATTGTGCGCAGGGCTTTGCGCAACCTCATTATGTCGTTCGAAAAAATGGGTGAGCATGCTAAAGCCGAAGAAGTAAAACTTTTACTGATAGAAATCTCGGATGGTGGAGATTTGGGTGTGTAGAAATGTAAAGGTTACTTCGACTCACCCCACTTCCCGAAAGCTTTCTGCAGAACATGCCATAGCCGCACAAACTCACGCAACATCAAAGCTATTGTAAGCGCCATCTTAATAATCCACTCCCGAAATTTTTCTCAGTACATCCGCGTTCAATTCGTGTGCGCCTTCAAACGAAATTACTTTTGGGTTTAAGCCTAACCGCTGGTTAAGCTGTGTCATTTCTTTTAACCGGGTATCGGTAAGAAAGGGGTCGGTTGTTCCATATACTTCCAGCACTTCTTTGTGTTGAAGAATATTCCCGACTTTATCAAAATCCATATCGGCAGGAAAGATTCCGGCCCACAGAATCAACCGATCAAACTTTATCCGGTTATCGGCTGCCCACCGCGATACCGTAGCTGCGCCCTGCGAAAATCCAAGCAGGGTAACTTTACCGGTAAAATTAGCGGGTACTTCTTTCGTGTAAATGTCAGTCAGGTAGTTGAGGTAGTTTTCAATATCGGTTAACCGGTTTTCTTTTGTCATCCAGGTGGCGCCAACTTTAGAGTCGCCAGTAAGGTTTCGGGTGGCTGCATCTTGCAGGTAAAACCGGGAAAGTCCTTCGGGTGCGAGTATCACGGTTTCCGGATTTTGAACCACATCAAACTTACGAATGAAGTATTCGGCTAATTGTCCGTAACCATGCAGCACAAACCAGATGTGCTTTGTTGTTTGCGTTACCTCGCCCGAGGTAAAATAGCGGGCCTTAAATTGAATGGTAAGATCTTTTTGCACGGCTGGTGTTTAAAACAGAACGGCTGTCTCAAAAGTTAATTTCAAATGTCCGCCTGAGCCTGTCGAAGGCGATTTCGAAGCGATGGTTTCATCCCGATAGCTATCGGTACAAACTGACAACTGTAACACACTTTAGAGACAGCCGCTTGAAATATTGTTTCCTTTGTTTCAAAAGTTAATTTCAAATGTCAGCCTGAGCCTGTCGAAGGCAATTTCGAAGCGGTATGGTTTCGTCTCAAAGTTATCAGTACAACCTGACAACGTAATACTCGCGACAGCCGCTCTGAAATAGTATCTCCTTTTAATTAACGCTTAAAACCCAATGCGCTTCCTCCGCAATGGCCGGAAGGATCATCGAAGGTATATTGAATGTAATAGATGCCCGTGGCATTGCACGGATACGCAATGGCGGAAATAAACTGGCCGTTCACTTTACTGGTGGCTACTTTGTTTCGCTCTTTGTCATAGATGCTCACCACAATACCATCGGTAGCGGTGCCATTGGCGCAGAGATTAATTAAATATTGTGTGCCTTTGGTAAACACATAACTGTATTCAACCTTGTCTTTGGCAATGCCATCAACTTTATAACTTTTCAGAAAATTAAAACCATTTGCCAGCTTGGGTATGCAGGCGGTAGCAAAACTTTCAGAATCACACGTCTGATCCGGTACCGGGCTCATGCCTAGCGAAGACAAACAGAAGAGTGCAAATACTAACTTTTTCATAAGAGGGGTGTATAGGTATTTAACTGATAATTTTTTCACGAATGGAGTTCGTCACATTTTTGATCTCCTCCACATTTTCGGGTGTAATGTTGATGGTAGTGGTGCTGTTATCTTTTATTACAGCTACACCATCTACTATTTGCATGGTAGGTTCTTTGTAGGTGTAATTGATCTCCACTTTGTCGTAAGCGGCTTTAAGTTGTTCCAGGTCGGCTAACAAGCCAGCCATATTAGCATCATCTTTATAGAAAGAGTACAACAACAGAATTTCTTCGAGCACAATTTTTTGTTCGCCAACTTTTTCCCGCAATTCTGCATTGCCAGGATTTTTGGCGGCAGTCTGGCAAGTAATCTGCATCGCCTCCAGCCATCCGCCAGTAAGCAACAACACGCTCAGGTTATCGCGGCTTTGCGATTGCAGGTAGTGGTTGATGTGATTGAAGTTCATGGTGGTGATCAGCAAAAGCGAATCCAGATTTTTGCTGTTGGCAGCCAGCCGGCCGATGGTCTCCACATCAAAAAATTGCCCGATGTTCAATTCATCGGCTAACGATTTAATGGAGGTTATATACTTGATGCCATCAGAATTGCGACCAAACACATTGGTGTACCCCAGGTCTGCTCCGTAAACGCCAAGGTTCAACGCTTTTTTATAGTTACTGTTGTATTTGGGCAAGTTGTTGCTCGAATTGAGCATCTCGGGGGCATACTTCGTTCCGGATTCTTTTAACAGGACAGAAATTTCCAACGGACTTGGAATACGCTCTAAAATGGAGTTGATGACCTCTTCATCCACACCAGGTCCGGCAGAGGTTTGGCTTTCAAGGCTTTTCTTAAAGGCCTCGTCATCGGGCTTCTTTCCCGAAGAGCAACTTACCAGCAGCGAAGTGGCTATTCCAATTAATAATAGTCTCATAACTATAAGGGTTGATTACAAAAATAAGCATTAGGCCCGGCCGGGCAAATTCAGAAAATGGCCTTATTTTCTCAATGTAAGGTTAAATTTTCCGAACAGGCTAACAAATTTGCGAAGCCATTGAAAATACAACGCCACAAAAAACACGGCCGTCATAGTCCAGATTACCAACAGGTTGAATAAATAAGTGCTTACCGGCCAGCCAGCCAGATTTTTTTCGGAAATAAAGAAGGGTGCCCGGTAATCCATTTGGTGTAGTGGCTTGGGGTGCTGAAACACCGGATTAATGTTTTGAATCAATATGCCCTGAAATTCGCTAATCCGTTCTTTGGCGCTTACGTTTCGTACCAGATCGGCCAGGCTTTCGTTAAAGTATTTGTTCTTTTCGTGCTGCACGTTAAAACCCTGTTGCTCATAGAAGGCCATTTTCTTTTCTATCGAATCGGCATAGTGGTTGTACTCGCGCTGGTAATGCTTTTTATAAGAATCAAAGTACTTATCCAATTGCTCGCCAATGGTCTTGGTATAACCATTGGTAAGCGCAACATTTAAATCGATATTTTCAATTCCTTCGCGGAAGGGTTCATGGCGCAGTTCCGCCATCAGAATTTTTGTGCTGAGTTTAACCCTGGAGGTGTCGGTTGGTTTTTCAATAAAATCAAGCAGGTATTGGTTTCGGGTTTTTAACTCATCGGCCAGGTATGCAGCCTTGTAATCGGCTACGGCTTCACCGCGTTCGTAGTCAAAATAATGTTTTTCAAACTCGTTGTTTTTAAACTGATGCACAGCCATGGCTTCGTAAGCCCAGCGCGAAGTCATTAAATCGGCAACCAGTGGCACTTTGCCTTTTGTACTGAGCAGATGGTTGAGTTTGTCAAAATCAAACAACAGTCCGCTTAAGATCATTTGTGGAATCAGCAGCAAAGGAATAAGTACATAAACCGTAACAGCTGAATTGAAAGCCGATGAAATGTTTAATCCCAATACGTTTGCAAAGCAAGAGGTGGTGAATAAAATCAGCCAGAAAGCCCACGTCATGCCGTGTATTTCCAGTATCCAATTGCCAATTACAATAAACGTGAGGGTTTGTACAGCCGAAAGCAAAAACAAAATGCTCAGCTTGGAAAACAGGTAGCTGCTCCAACTCAGATTAAGAAAAGACTCCCGTTTCAGAATTTTGCGATCGCGGATAATTTCTTCGGCACTTACGGTAAGTCCCATAAACAAAGCCACAATAATGGCCATGAGCATAAAGGCCGGAAAGTTTTCGTTGTACCGAAACAAATACTCAGAACCATCGGGCGCACTGCGATACCGGATTACAAAAGCAAGCAACACTGCCAATAAAGGTGCTTCGAGTAAATTAATGAGCAGGTATTGCCGGTTGCTGAGCTTGGCCAGAAAATCGCGGGTAGCGAAAATGAAAGTCTGTATAATGCGTGACGGAATGCGCAGGTTGCGCGGTGGAATTTCCTTTACCTCTTCTACTTTGGGCGAGCGGGGTATGAGGCTGTACATCTCATACCATTGAGCCGGTGTAATTTTTCTTTTGGATGTAGGTTGCCCATATTCATCCACCACCTTTGCTTCAATGATGTTAAAAATCTGTTCGGGATTTACGTTACCACAAACTTCGCATTGTCCGCGGTTACTGTCTACCTGGTGTGTGGCCTTCTTAAAATATGTAACAGCTTCTACCGGGTTACCATAAAAAGCCGGATAACCACCGGTATCCATAATCAACATCTTGTCGAACATCTTGTAGATGTCGGATGAAGGTTGGTGAATGACAACAAAGATTAACTTTCCTTTCAGCGAAAGCTCTTTGAGCAAGTCAATCACATTTTCTGAATCGCGGGAGGAGAGGCCCGAGGTAGGCTCATCTAAAAACAGAATGGCAGGCTGACGCACTAATTCCAGTGCAATGTTTAAGCGTTTGCGTTGGCCACCGCTTATCTTTTTATCCAACACACTGCCCACCTTCAGATCTTTGCGCTGATCAAGCCCAAGGTCTTCCAGTACTTTCATTACCCGAAAATCAATTTCGGTTTCATTCAGGTTGGCAAAACAAAGCCTGGCATTGTAGTACAGGTTTTGGTAAACCGTAAGTTCTTCAATCAGCAAATCATCTTGCGATACATAGCCGATTACACCTTCTACTTTACGTTTTTCGGTATGAATGTCGAAGCCATTAATTTTAATCTGGCCTTTGCTGGGTTTCTCAAGGCCGGCCAGAATATTCAGCAAAGTGGTTTTACCGGCACCACTCGCACCCATAATTCCAATTAACTTACCAGGGCCTTCCGAAATTTTAACATCGCGAATGCCCACCACGCCATTGCTGAATTTGTATTCCTCTACTTTGGCTGTGAATGAAAGCCGGGCAGCCTGAAACTCTTCGTTAAACTCGGCCACCAGATCGCTATAGTAAAGAGCACTTCCATCAGGTGTTTTGATGGTGCTGCCTTGCGAGAAAAGATAAATGCGGCCGGGTTTCATGGTAAATCCATTCAACACGTTGGCATCGCCACCCAGGTATTTTACAAAGTACATACCCACACTGCTCACCCGAAGAAAAACCAGATGGCCGTGTACATGCGTGTGTATGTGCTTTTGTAGCGGAGCAATTTTTTGTGTCCCTTCACTGGCCACCAGAATATCCTTAAAGTTCAGGTTGCCCGGATCTTCTGAAATCACAAAACTTTCAATCAACTTATATTCATCCTGCACAATGTTAAACACCGTAGATACCGTGTTTACAATTTCCATGCGCTGGGGCGTGAAGTGTTTATCTGAGCCAACCAACTCAAGAAGTTTATTTAGTACAATTACCTTTTGTTTTTGGGCAAGTGTTTTATTGATCTTTTTGCAGATTGCAAGGGTTTTGATAGAGTCTTTTACGGAAGTGAGTTTATTACTCTTATCGTCCACATGGGGAGTTTGCTGTTCGGTATAGCCCGAGATGGTATCGTATAGTTCGAGGTAACCTGCAATGGCCGATTTCTCCAGTTCTTGTTGAAAGAAGTCAATAACAAACTGGCGTTCATTTTCTGAAACCCCACCATCTTGTTTGGTAATAATGGCAAATAGTTGTGTGAGCGCTTTGAGTATTTCTTCACTCATAGAACAATAGCTGCAGGTTTTAGCTGCTAATTAAACTAATACGGCTGAAATTCAAAGGGTAAGGAAGTCAATTGTGCCAGTTCCTGTCCACATTCTTCCATATCCTCATCATCTTCCAGAAATTGCCACACCATCTTAACTCCCGGTATGGGTTCTAACGTTTTGAGTATATCCAACAACTCGCGTTGGGTGGCCGTGTTGATATAATCAAAGCGTGTTACAATTACTGTAACTGAGTTGGGTTGCTTACTATACTCTTTAAACCAGACCTGAATGGGTTTAAAAAAATCAGTAGGATTATCGGTTAACGAACGTCCTTCAAATTTAAATATCCGGGCCGAGGCATCAAGCACCACGGAAGGTGTAAGGTCTGTTGAAGTGATTTCTAATTTTTGCACAGGTAGAAGTTAAGGATTAGTCGTTCAGGCTTTCTTTGGTAAAGATAAAAGGTAATAACAAACTAGCCGATGCGCATTTTATCCATTGGCTATCGGTATGGTGCATAATCACCTCAAACGGCTTATGCTGGCGTTCTTCAAACTCGGCCATTACCTGGCGGCAGGCTCCGCACGATGCGGCTGCAGCAAGTTCTTTATGATTTTTTTTATGCGCCACAACGGCCATTTTGGTAATGCGTTTGCCCTGATGTTGCGAAGCCATCGCATATAAGGCCACACGTTCAGCACACATGCAAAGCGGGTACGATGCATTTTCCTGATTCGAGCCGGTAATTACAGTTCCATCGTCCAGCATAAGCGCAGCTCCTACATGGAATTTTGAATAAGGTGCATAAGCATGATGCGCAGCTTCTTTCGCTTTGTGTACCAGGTATTTCGATTCGTTATCTAATTCTTCCAGATTCTTAAATGTTTCAATGCCCTTCATATCTTTTGCATGTTGGTAGAGTAGAAATATAGTAAACCCCGTACTGCCAACGAAATATTACCTGTAATTTCCATTAAATTGGCACTTCTTTCACATAGTTATGTTTAATAAGAATATTCTGGTATTGGGGGCGGGCCGGTCATCGGCTGCATTAATTGCGTATCTGCTGCAACAGGCCACCCAGTTTGCCTGGAAAATAACAGTTGGGGATGTAGTACTGAAACATGCCCAGGTGCACGTAGGCAATCATCCCAATGGCGAAGCGATAACTTTTTCGATTGATGATTCAGAAGCTAGTTCGGCTACTGTTGCTGCTGCCGATGTAGTTATATCGTTAATGCCCGCACATCTTCATCCCAAGGCAGCAGAACTTTGTTTGAAACATCGCAAGCATTTGATAACGGCCAGTTATGTTTCGGACGAGATGAAGCAATTTGATGCTGAAGCGAAACAACTCGGCTTGCTTTTTTTGAATGAATGTGGTTTAGATCCGGGTATTGATCACATGAGTGCCATGCAAGTGGTGGATCGGATCAAAGCTACGGGCGCAGAGATTACTTCGTTTGAATCTTTTACCGGTGGATTGATTGCTCCGGATACCGATCCGGAAAATCCATGGCGGTATAAGTTTACGTGGAACCCGCGCAATGTAGTAATGGCGGGGCAGGGTACAGCCCGGTTTTTACAACATGGTAAATATCGCTACATACCTTATCAGCAACTATTTACCCGAACCACACCGGTTGTGGTGCCAGGCTTGGGCGCGTATGAAGGTTATGCCAATCGCGATTCATTAAAATATCTGGAAACGTATCGGTTGGAAAATATTCAAACCATGATCAGGGGTACGCTGCGCAATCAAGGTTATTGTAGTGCATGGAATATTTTTGTGCAGTTGGGATGTTGCGATGATAGTTTCGTAATGGAAGGCATTGATACAATGACGCACCGGCAATTCATTCAATCTTTTTTGCCCGATGATGAAGCAATTGAAAAGCAACTCGGTACGCTGTTTAAGTTACAACCCGATGGTGAAGAATTAAAACGCCTGCGGTGGAGCGGTTTGTTTTCGGATGAAAAGATAGGATTGCAGGAAGGAAGCCCGGCTCGCATATTGGAACATATTCTGAACAAACGGTGGAAACTCGTGCCTGGCGATAAGGATTTTATTGTGATGTGGCATCGCTTCCGCTACGTTCACAACGGTAAGCAAAAATGCGTTGAGGCTTACCTTACCTCAACGGGTAGCGATGAAGTGCAAACGGCTATGGCCAAAACGGTTGGCTTGCCGTTAGGAATAGCGGCTAAACTTTTATTACAAAATGCATTTCGCGCAGTAGGAGTTGTTATTCCGGTTACGTTCGAATTTTATTCGCCCATCCTGACGGAATTATCAGCACACGGAATTTCACTTCAGGAACAGGAAGTAAATCACTGAGGTTTGAACAAGGCTACACTTAGCGGAAGGCTTACTGCATAACCCAGTGTAATCCATACCGATCCACTCCATAAAGCCACAAGCGAAACCTGCACTACATAAAATGCAGGTACCAAAACCATACCGGTTGCAAATTTTAAAGAACCGATAAACTGTGGATCAAGTTTTTCCATGCCGGTAATACTGCGCACCACCGCACGTGCCGGCCAGTGATTGATGGTGTAATAAATAGTAATAGCCTTGTCAAAAATAAATTTAATGGTCAGCCTGAGCCTGGCGAAGATGGTTTCTCCTCCGGATACAGGTTTCGACAAGCTCGACCTGACATACTGAATATTTTTGAGGGAGCTTCTTTGCAGCACGTTACTGTCCTTCTGAGTTGGGGGATCAGGAGTTACAGAATCGACTAGCTGTTGCTCATGCTCCAGTTGTGTAACCAAATCAGGATACTGGTTTCGGTTTTCCTGAACCCGCTGCCAGGTGGTTTCATAATTGTTTTCAGGTATGGTAAGAATTAACGGAGTAATCTTAGCAGCAACTTCATTTAACAAAGCTTCGGTTTTTTGTACCGGGTTTTCTGTAAAGTAATCTTTTGCTAACGGAATTGGTTTGCCAAAACTTACCAACACCCGGGAACGGAACTGACGATGTGCTTCGTACTGAATTCCCACCGGCACAATCTGTACAGCCGTATTTTGTTGTAATGCGGCTTGTGCTATTCGTGCAAAACCTTTTTGAAGTGGTCGTAAATTGTAGTGTTCGTTGTGATTGCCTTCACCAAAAATCAATACTGATTTACCTTGCTTCAATAAAGCCACACACTCATCCATAATCAGTTCATTCTTGCGCAGCGTATCAAATCCATCGCGAAAACGATATACCGGCATCATTTGAATAGAAGTGAGCAGTAAGTTTGCCCATTTCTTTTTAAAGACGTTAGCGCGTGCTAATGCCCACGGATTACGCTGTGAACTACAGATTACAACTACGGCATCTAAAAATGCATTTTGATGATTGGCTACAAAAATTACAGGTCCGCTGGGTACAGGGGCTAATTTTCTGATTTGCCATTTTCGAAAATAGAAAAGCAAAGCTACGCGGCAGTATTGCTTCAAGCTCTCGTAAAATATTTTCTGAAGCACTATTGGTTTATGATTGAATAACAATTTTAAGCTTACGCATGATAGCGGCAAACGCTAAACCGGAGATGAGGTGCCACACCCCCCACCAGGCCGCCACCACAGCCATAGCGGTATTGCCATTAAAGAATGTAAAGATCAGGATTAGTGCCAGGCCCGAGTTTTGAATACCCGTTTCAATAGCCACGGTGCGATTAATGTCTTCCGTATTTTTTAACAGCTTACTGAAATAATAGGCAACTACTAATGCTATGCCATTATGGAGCAATACAATCCAGAATACATTACCGAGGTGTATGGCAAATGCATCCTGATTGTTGAGTACCGCAGCAACAATAAACCCGATTAACATAAACATGGACGCAATGCGTACCGTTTGAGCAATCTTTTGCGCGATGCGGGGTAAGTAGGAAGCCACACTCATGCCCAGTACAAGCGGCAACAACAGGATGGCTGTCATATTGATTAACAACGAAACCAAATCAATCTCAAATGATTTTATTTCGGTGGAAAGCGAAGGCAGAACAGATCCCCACAGGAAGAAGCTAAGCGGTGTAATAAAAAAAGCACCTAAAGATGAGAACGCAGTAAGTGTTACCGACAGCGCTACATGCCCGCGGGCCATTTGCGAAAAAAAGTTTGATACATTACCACCGGGGCAACAGGCTACCAGCAACATACCCAAAGCCATGCCCGATGAAATGGGTAACACAGAAATTAAAAGTAAAGTCAACACTGGCAACAAGATGATTTGTGTAAACAATCCTGTGGCAATGGCTTTCTTCTGGCCTACCAGTTGGGTAAAGTGCACCCACCGGATATCCAATGCCACACCAAACATGATAATGGCTAGGCAGATGTTTAAAACGGTTAGGCTGCTTTCAGAAAATTGGATGGTAGCTTCGGCCAAGTGATGTAGGTTTTGATTTTAAAGATAAGTGTTTGTCTGAAAATCAATCTGATTCTTTTGTACGGTTTTCTTCATACCAACTATCGGTAAGTAAGTCATCGCTAAGCGCAGCCGAAACAGCCAGTTGGTCGCAACGTTCATTCTCCGGGTGGCCGGCATGACCTTTCACCCAACTGAATTTAGGTTTGAAACGATGGTGCAACGGAATGTAGCGCTGCCATAAATCAGCATTCGCTTTTTTAGCGAAGTTTTTTTTCTGCCAGCCCCACAACCAACCTTTTTCAATAGCATCAATCACATACTTCGAATCGGAATACACGGTAATGGGCATCCCGAATTTTTTGATGGCTTCCAGCGCTACAATCACCGCCAGCAGTTCCATGCGATTGTTAGTGGTAAGCCGATACCCCTGGCTAAGTTCTTTTACATGGCCATTGAACTTCAGGATTATACCATAACCCCCGGGGCCGGGATTGCCTTGTGCCGCACCATCCGTGTAAATCCGAATCATGTTACAAACATATAAAGTTTGAATGTGATTGTGGGCGATGATTTTTTAATCGGAAGGTTAATGATCTTAGTTAAGTTAAGCCTCACTTTTTATTTCCTGACCGGAGAGAAGTTAATTGCTGTTTAGCCTGTGTAGGCCAGCGCCAGTTATAGTAAAAACGTAAAGACATAAAAAAACCACCCGTAGGTGGTTTAGTGGAGAATATCGGATTCGAACCGATGACCTCTTCCATGCCATGGAAGCGCTCTAGCCAGCTGAGCTAATCCCCCGCTTTAAGAGTTGCAAATATATCAAAAATACGTTTCCTGCAAGTGCGCTTATTGAATGTGCCTCTTCTCAATAAACTCGCGGAAAGATTTACGATAGGTATCGCCAATAGGTAAAGATGCAGTTCCGATCTGTACTTCATTTTTATGCACCACATCAATTGCCTGAACCGCTATAATGTATGAGTTATGGATACGGATAAATTTATCGGCCGGTAACTGTTCTTCCAGCGTTTTCATTCGCTGCAGCGTGGTGATTTTCTGTTGTTTGGTATGGATGGTTACGTAATCTTTCAACCCCTCAACATATAAAATTTCGGCCAGGTTTACTTTTACGGATTTGGTTCCATCTTTAACAAACACATAATCCGGCAAGGCGTGTGTTTCGGCAGTTACCGGAGTTGCCTTGCTTTCGGCCGAAAGCCGTTGCGTTACTTTATCAACTGCTTTTAGAAATCGTTCGAACGTAACCGGCTTCAACAGGTAATCGGCCACATCCAATTCGTATCCTTCCAGCGCATACTCAGAATATGCTGTGGTAAGAATAACCATGGGTTTGTTTTGTAAAACCTTCAACAGCGAGATACCCGTAAGTTGTGGCATCTGCACATCTAGAAATAAAATATCAACTGGCTTAGCCTGCAAAACCTCGAGTGCCTCAAGCGGATTGCCAAACGCTTGCACCAGATTAAGGGTGGGTACTTTACTAACATAGTCAACCAGCAGGTTGCGTGCCAGTGGTTCATCTTCAATAATGATGCAATTCAGTTTCAACTTAAGGTAAGTGTTACCTGAACGAAATATACATCCTTTTTATCTTCGATATTCAGATTGTACTGCTTCGGATAACTGAGATCAAGCCTGCGCTTTACATTTTGCAATCCAATGCCTGATTTCTCATGAAGATTGGCAGAATCGGGCTTGCTGTTCTCAACCGTATAAATCAATTGCTTGCCTTCTAATTGAATGGTAACATTTACCCAGGCTTTAGCATTATTGCCGCTCACACCATGTTTAAATGCATTTTCTAAAAAGGTGATTAGTACGAGCGGAGCAATGCGCAGATTATCCGGGTTGCCAATCACTTCAAATTTTATCGGGATCTGGTTGTTTAGTCTTAACCTTTCCAGGCTAATATAATTTTGCATGTATTCTATCTCTTTCGAAAGTAACACCTGGGTGTGATTGCTATCATAAATCATGTACCGCATCATCTGCGAAAGCTTGGCAATTACCTCGGTGGTATTATCAGACTTGGTGTAGGCTAGGTAATACAAGTTGTTTAAGGTGTTGAAAAGAAAATGCGGATTGATCTGAGCTTTCAGGAAATTTAATTCAGCTGTTAACTTCTCGTTCTCAATCTGTCTGCGCTTCGATTCCAGTTCAAACCATTCCACCGCAAAACGAAGCATCCCCACAAACAGCACAATGAGCAGGGTGATGGCCACCATCTGCACAATAAAAAAGCTGGAGTAAAAATATTCTACCCGATGCGAGTAGCCATCGGCCAGGTACCGATGTAAATAAACGCGCAACGTAAGCAATCCACCAATGGTAATACCAAACTCCAACAGGTACCGTAAAAGGTTTTTACTTTTGATAAACCGGGGCCAGATAAAGAAGTAATTCAGATATGCTATGGTAACTGTAAACACCAACTGCACCGAGGTGGAGGTTAGCAAACGCTCCCAATCATAACCACGGCCGCGTTGAAATACGGAAGCCTGATACAAGTTAAACGAGAGGTAAACAAACCAAAACGAGATGTGTAACAATACTACCCGGTTCCGGTTGATGAATGACTGCATTTTTTTAACAAAAAATTAATTTCGGTTCCAAAGGTATAGGGCAGAATCAGATCAGATACATCTGAAGGTAGTTTTTAGACCGTTAACGTAGTTTTATCGACCGACTATCCTAAGCCTTCATTTTCACCGTGTTTTTGCACTGTTTCGGAATTGTCGAATGGTTTAGCCGGATTGTCTAATACCCTCTTTTAAAAGCAAACAAAAAACTTCCTTTGCAGTTAAATAGGCTGTAGAGTGAAGGAGAAAATAAAATTAAACCCCCTGATGAAAAAGTTCTTATTAACAATTGTAGCGGTATTTAGCATGATAGCGGGCTTTTCGCAAGGCAACGGTCGGATAATTGGCGTTGTAATTGACGAAAAATCAAAACTCCCGGTAGAATTTGCTACCGTTGCGTTAACCGATGCCGAAGGCAAAACCGTGAACGGTACTATTGCTGATGCAAAAGGAAAATTTGAAATCGAGAAAATTGCCAACGGTACCTATACCGTAACCATTTCTTTTATTGGATATGAAACAATAACCAAATCCGATTTGGTATTGGATGGCAGAAAGCCAGAGATTAATCTGGGAACCGTGAGTATTGCCGAAGAAGCTACACAATTGGGTGAGGTAGTAGTTGAAGCCAAGAAAGATCTGGTAGAAGAACGCGTTGACCGTACTATCTATAATGCCGAGAATGATGCTACCACCAGAGGTGGCGATGCATCGGATGTATTAAAGCGTGTACCAATGCTTTCGGTTGACCTGGATGGTAACGTAAGCATGCGGGGTAGTTCCAACATCATGGTGCTTATTAATAATAAGCCATCAACTATTATGGCCAATTCGGTGGCCGATGCATTAAAGCAGATTCCAGCCGATCAGATTAAGACGGTGGAAGTAATTACCTCACCTTCGGCTAAGTATGATGCAGAAGGTTCAGCGGGTATAATTAATATTATCACCAAGAAAAATACATTGGAAGGTTTAACCCTGAATGTTGATGCCGGTGCCGGTTTGCGTGGTTCTAATTTGGGTTTGAACGGAAACTACCGCAGAGGAAAAATGGGTTTCTCGCTGGGTGGATTTGGAAGAGCAAATTACAATGTGAGTGGTGCGTTTGAAAACGACCAACTTAACACCGTTGGAACTACTGAAACGCGTTCACTCCAAAGCGCAGAAAATCGTAATCAGGGTATTTTTGGAAACTACAATTTAGGTTGGGATTACGACATTAATAAGAAGAACTCCCTGGCCGCTTCCGTACGCTATGGCATGCGTAACAATAACTCTTATCAGGACAATCTGATTTCTGAAATCTATACCAACGATGTACTTACCTCAAACAGTTTGCGCGATGTGAATACAAAGGATTTATCGGGCAACGTAGATATGAACCTGAGTTATAACCGTTATTTTGAAAAGCCACAGCAGGAGTTTACACTTCTGGCCATGTATAGCCGTAACGATCGCAACAATAATTTTACAAATACCATCTATAATACAAGCACAGAAGAAATCTTCCAACGGTTAAAGAACTTAAATGATGGTTTGAATGAAGAATTCACCATTCAGGCAGATTATCAAACTCCAATTAAAGACAACCAGATGTTTGAAATTGGTGTGAAGGAAATTAAACGTAAGGTGCTAAGCGATTTCCAATATTTTACTGCCGATGGGGCCAATGGTGAGTTTATAAAGGATTCTGATCAAACACGTTCCAATCAATTAAACTACAATCAGGATGTATTGTCGGGTTACCTGTCGTATACCTACAGTGCTAAAAGTGGTTATAGTTTTAAAGCGGGTACACGTTACGAATACACTATTATAAATGCATTTACCAGAACCGAAGCTGATATTGACATTCCGGAGTATGGTGTAATTGTTCCAAGTTTTAATGCATCTAAGAAATTAAAAAAGGGAACGGTAAAGGCTTCTTACAACCGTAGAATTCAACGTCCATCCATTCAATTCCTCAACCCGAATATTCAGAACCCTAATCCGTTGAGCGAATCAGTGGGTAATCCTTCACTTGATCCTGAGTTTACCAATAACTTTGAAGTTGGTTACAGCACCTTTATCAAGGGTACATCACTTAACCTTACCGGCTTTGTGCGCAATTCAAATAATGCGATTCAAAGTTTCAGACAGATTGTGCGTGATAGTGTAATCCGTACAACCTATGGTAATCTGGGTCAGGAAAATGCTTATGGTGCCAGTGTGTTCACTAACATCAGTGCTGGTAAGTTGTCTTTTAACGTAGGAGGTGATGTGTACTTTGCGGACATGGTGAATCCAGGTTCGGATCTTACCCCGCGCGTAAGCAACAGCGGTTGGGTGTACAGTGGTCGTGGTTTTGGTAGCTATGATCTGGGCAAGGGTTGGGCGTTGCAAGGTTTTGGATTTTACCGGGGACGCAGAGTAAACCTGCAAGGATTTCAGGGCGGCTTTGGTACCTATAGTATTGGTGCGCGTAAAGAATTTAAAAATAAGAAAGGAAGCATAGGCGCTGGTTTGGAAAACTTCCTGGCCCCTTCTATGAAAATCAGAAACTCGGTAGTAACCAATACCGAAACGCAAAGCATCAATCAAAACAGCTTTACAGAAATGCGTAACTTCAGTTTCCGCATAAATGTGAGTTACCGTATTGGTAAAATGAGTTTTGATCAGCAACGCAGAAGAGGCCGTTCCGTTAACAATGACGATTTGAAAATGGGTGGTGATGGCGATGGTGGCGGAATGGATAATGGTGGTGGTAATATGAATGGTGGTCAGAGTGGTGGTCGCGGAAATATGGGTGGAGGCCAGCGTAACACCACAATTGTAGTTCAACCCGCCAACGAAGTTAAAGCCGATACGGCTGCAGTAGTTGTAGCGGAAGGTAACTGGGAATATTCTGTTGAGAGCCCGCAAGGCGCAAACGGTGGTACCCTTAAAATCAAAAAAGAAGGAGATGTGTATAGCGGTGTAATTATCAATGCCCGCATCAATCGCGAAACTCCGCTTAAAGATGTAACGGTAAATGGCAACGAACTGAGCTTTACCTACGAAGTAAGCTTTGGTGGAAACACCAGCAACATTCTGGTAAAGGGAATTATTACCGGAGATCAATTTGCAGGCAACATGACGATGGGTCAGTTTGGGTCCTTCCCGATGACGGCAAAGCGTGCCGCACAATAATAATTAGGTTAGGGGTGTTTGGGTAAATGCCGGTACCGCAAGGGCCGGCATTTTTGTTACCGCTTCAGTATTCGCTTCGCGAAAGTTCTGCCGTCACTAATTACAGATACCACATACAATCCGGCAGGCAAATGCGATAATGAAATTGTACCAGACTGCTGAAGCTGCGTGCCATACACCACAGCACCTTGCAGGTTGGTTATTTTGATGTTAGCCGAACCCGCAATTTCTATGGTTAATAAATCGGTTACAGGGTTCGGGTAAATCAATTGTTTCTCCGGTTGGTAAACACTTGTAATGGTTTCAAAAATATTGGCGGCACGGGGAGTGGGGCGGGCTGTTAAAGCTATCGGGCCTGTTAAATCCGGAATCCGGCTTGCAGTTACATTTTCTGAATGAGATTCAAAGCTTACTTCGTCCAGTACCATTAGATTAGTGCCTACCATTTGATAGAGACCAGCTTGCTCACCATCGGCAGAAAGTCTGAAGTTTGTATGCAGTGCACCTTGACCAGTTTGGTTATCAGCCCAGATTAATTTGTATTCACCCGGATTGATAATGGTTTCTGAGTCCGCTACCAGCTGATGCTTTAATTTTGACTGAATATTGTCGGTAATAAATAAACCACCAAGTTCAATAGGCTGGGCAGATGCATTGTAAATTTCAATCCAATCTTCGGTTTCATTAAATTCATCAGCTGCATCTGTACCTGCTGCTGCAATTTCGTTAATGATAAGTCCGGTTAGGGGAGTGGCTTCTTCAAAGTAAGCTTCAATTGTCAGGTAGCGATCGGCTACACCGGTTAAGGTAATAGCTGTTGAGATAAATTCTTCCGAGGCACCTTCGGTTGTAGCGGATAATCTGAAATCAAAACTAACATCCGAACTCTGGGGTGAGTTCTGATGTACTTCAACAGCCAGCAAATTGTTTCCTTCTACCAACAGGTTTTGGGGTATGGTAAAATCAACAAATACATTTTCTGCAGCAATAGCAGTAAGGGCCACTGTGTTAGTGGCAATTGTACCAGCGGGCATATTGTTGCGGTAAACTTCAGTACCATTCAGGTAAACCACTATTCCGTCATCAAAAAGTATAGAGGCATTTAGTGCAGCTATTTCGTTAACGTTAGTAGCGGTAAAAGTTTTTCTAAAATAGGTGGTGATGTGTTTGTTCGTTGAATTACCACCAAAGCTTACAACAGTTTGTTCATCGCCTTCACCATAACCCAACTGTGCGGCTCCATTTGCCCAGGCAGCATCGTTATAGGCAGCGCTATTCCAATTTGCTGCAGGCAAGGTACCGCTATCAAAATATTTCCAGGTTGAGCCGTTTGTTATCAATGATGCGACTGAAACATCACTCTTAATGACTTTCCAGTTTTTAAAAGAATAGCCAGGAGCCGGAACTGATTTCGCTTCAAATGTTAAATCTCTGTAATAATCAGCCAGGTTAAGAGATTCGTTAAGAGTAACTCCATTCAGTTCAATCTTACCTGTGCCTTCAGGAAAAGTACGTGAACTGATTTTAACATCGCTGGTCAGGTTAAAAAACTGAGAAATATGCTGAAGCATGTATTGGTGGCGATCGGATGCAAAATTGCGAAGGCGTTGTACTTCGTAATTCCAATCGTTGATGTTGCCGCCCCAACGTTGCTTGTGGAAGGGTATTTCATTTGCAATACGTTGCGCAAACAAGTCGATGGTTTCGGTTACATGCTCAGGACTAAACCCGGAGCCCATGGCAGCAGCAAGGGTTTGAATGAACTTTGTTTTGAATTGCGGATTCTGCATCACCAACCGGATATGCTGTGTACTCCACGGTGGGTTGGGCCAATCTACTCCACTATTCGGATCAGTGGCGAATGAAAGGGTGGGATGATTAAATGAATTATAGAGTGTAAATCCAAAGTCCATATCATAAAGAAGCCACCTGAATTTTCCTCCCGAACGTTTCTTCCAGTATTTAATATTATTTCCGGGCCAATCGGTGTTGCCAAAATAAATTTGTGCCACCAGGTAGTTGATGTACTCCTGTACTTCAATATTCTGATCTATAAAATCATAAGTAGATGGCAACGCGGTGTTAAGTGTTTGCAATGTGTTTAGATAAGTGAAATAACTGGTATTGGTTCCTTCTACCGCGTTTCCCCACGACTCCAGCAAATCAAGATCATCTCTCTTTATTCCATAATTTGTTTCAATATAATCGGCATCAATTTTTTCACGCATGTTTTGTATACCCCAGTATTGTCCGTTCAGGTAAAAGACGGTGGGCTTGTAGGCAAGGTAAGCTCCCTTTAATTGCGAGCGGGTTAATTCCTGCATCAGTGCATCTCTGAACATCGAAACATTAAAATCGTTACCGGAGTTGCGCATGGTAAACCCACCATACTGGTCGTGCGGCTTTTCCGAAAACAATTTATATTCCATGATGTTGTCACCGTATTTATCGCGGGCTTTTATAATGAATGACCTTTGCGGATTGTTACGACTACAACCACCTCCGATGCTGATATCCACAAACTGGCTATGGTTCAGTTTACCGGAGGCATCAAAAAAACTGACAGACGCATGCCGATCCCAGTCCTGATTCCAGTTAACCGGATTGTTATTACAATTTCCGGGTATGCCATTGGTTCCATTCGTATAAATGCCAATTGTGTTATTCCATAAATAGTCGGGCCGGGTTGAAATAGAAACTACAGGCAGGTTAAAAGCGCGCTCACTCATAAAGTAAGTTTCCACTATGGTTTCACCGGGTATCATGCCTGCTTTAAAGGCTCTGGCTTTTAAAGTTGTGGTTTGACTAATAGAAATGGGTGAGCTGTAAAGTAATGATGTTGGTCGGGGTGCGGAGCCATCTAAGGTGTATCGGATTTCGGTTGCCGGGGTTTCATGGGTAAGCACTACTGATTGTGTAGCTGCATATCGGCCCGATTTTATTGAAGCTATTGGTGGTGCTAAAACGGTTTCTCCGTTTGGTGATTCATTTTTTGAAGCCGGACTAGGTGCACTCAGATACGACCACGTAGTGGCTGCATCTGTAATACGACCGTACGATACGTTGGTGTATTGTTTCGGAAACTCAATCTGATCAACAATCTGATTGGCAGGAGAGGATAGAACTACGTGCTCACCATCACTATCCAATGAAAAAGAGGTATGCAACCCCGTGTTGCGATCATCACACCAGATTAATAAATATCCTTTGGCGGGTATTGAAACTCCGGCCGGAATTGCCCACTTGGTACGATTGGATTGATCATCCGAAAGGAAATAGCCTCCAACGGAAACAGAAGTATTACCTGTGTTGTGTAGCTCTACCCAGGGCGAGAAGTTGAAAAATTCAGAATCGAACGTAATATCCGCATTGGCCGGGCAGATTTCATTGATTACTACCTGTGCCTGGCCAGACACAAAAATCGAAAAGCATAGAATTGTAAGTAAAACCCGGATCATCATGCCTTAACAAAACCGTAATATGCTGATAATACCGGAAAAACGGAATTGGTAAGCTACTGAAGCAAGGCTGCTTCGGCTAATTGTCGCATATTTTTTACACGCTCCGGATTTACCGTGCGCAGTTTAAACTCTGCACCTTCATCAGAACCCATACCCGCTATGTTGGGGTTGCGATAGTGCATGGCACTTTCGCGAAATGCTGTGGCCGAAAAATGAATTTCGGTTGCTTTAGATTTTTGAACAATGGCCTGCACCGTGTTTTCATTCACACCCGAACCCGGCATAATGGCAATGCGGCCGTTCGCTTTCTGTATTAACTGTCCAATCAGGTTGGCCCCTTTGTCGGCAGTAGCCTGTTGGCCGGCCGTAAGAATTCTATCGAATCCAACTTCAATACAACCTTCCAATGCCTCAAAGGGGTCGCGGGTCATATCAAACGCACGATGGCAGGTAACTTTGAGTGGTCGGGCGCGGTCAATCAATTCTTTGCATCGTTTTTTGTCGAGGGTACCATCTGCATTTAATATACCGAACACCACACCATCTACACTTAAGCGCTGGCATTGATCAATATCGCGTTTCATGCAATAGAACTCATAACTGGAATAGTGAAAATCGCCACCACGCGGGCGAATCATGACAAACACATCCAGACTTACATGTTGTCGCACCGATTCAATTACTGCATAGGAGGGAGTGGTTCCACCTTCACCGGGATTGTCGCACAACTCAATCCGGTCAGCTCCACCTTCCTGCGCTTTGAGGGCGGATTCGATATTGTAAACAACTATCTCAATCTTCATGGTTAGAGCCTAGTAATAACTTTTCGCTTCAAAAATTTTATTAGGCACTTCGGTGCTATACACCGCATAGGTAAACCCTTTCTGCAAAGCAAAGGCTCCGTACTCTCCGTTTTTATTCAATGCCAGGAAACCAACTTGTATCTCTTTCGATTTTTGTGGTTGATTTTTTACAATGCGGGCCACCGCCAACTCGCAGGCTTGCTGTGGCGAATTTCCCTGACGCATTAACTCCACTACTAAATGTGAACCTACAATCCGAATTACTTCTTCGCCTACACCGGTGCTGGTAGCGGCACCAATTTCATTATCTACAAACAAGGCTGCACCAATTATGGGCGAATCGCCTACACGCCCATGCATTTTATACGCCATACCGCTGGTGGTACACGCGCCCGATAAATTTTGTTTTGTATCCAACGCCACAATTCCAATGGTATCATGGTTTTCAATATTGGCTACCGGCTTATACTTTGCTGTCTTCAACCATTCTTTCCACGCTTTTTCAGATTCTTTCGTAAGCAGATTTTCTTTTTTGAACCCCTGATCCAAGGCAAACTTTAATGCGCCCTCGCCAACCAGAAAAACATGTGGAGTTTTTTCCATCACTTTACGGGCCACGGAAACCGGGTGTACAATATGTTCCAGGCAAGCTACTGCCCCGCAGTTGGCAAACTCATCCATAATACAAGAGTCGAGGGTTACGCGACCATCGCGGTCGGGCAAACCACCCAATCCTACTGAACTTTCTTTCGGATCGCCTTCAGGCACACGGGCACCTGCTTCCACCGCATCTAAAGCACGACCATCAGTTGAAAGAATTTTCCAGGCCTCTGCATTTGCACCGGCACCAAAATTCCACGTAGAGATTACTACAGGTTTAGAAACTTTTGGTACGGGTTTGCCCCATGCTTTTGTGAGCGAAGCAAGCGATGCCAACGTGCCCAACTGAAGGAATTTTCTTCTTGAAGTCATAGATTTTTAGTCAATAATTCTGCGTGCCTTGCGGAAACGCTTAATATAATAATCGGAATACAAGTTGGTTTCTACCACACCTAAAGTAGTAGAGGCATGAATAAACTTTACGTTATTGTTACCATTTACATCGGTAACAATACCTACGTGCGTGATTTCGCGCTTCTTCTTGCCGGTGGCAAAAAAAACAAGGTCGCCTGGGGCAAGCTTTTTGCGTTTTACTTTTTTACCTACCGTAGCCTGCGCATCGGCTGTGCGTGGTAATTCTAACGCTACCGCCCGGTATGCATTACAGGTTAAACCCGAACAATCCATACCGGTGCGCGTGGTGCCACCCCATTTGTAAGGCGTTCCGGTAAATGTTCTTGCTGTGGCGATTACTTTTTCGCGCTGTTCGCGTACCCGGCCCGATACGCACGAGCAGAGTAAAATTAAAATGCCTGAAAAAAGCCAAAGCCTTTGAAGGGTTATTTCCTTAATTTTGTGGCTTCGTTTTAACACCATATTGAAATCAAAGTTACTCTATTGATGGCAAACCTTAAAGAAAGTGAAGTAATTCAATCGTTGAGCAACGAACTCATCGGCCAATTCCGTGCCATTGTTGGAGAGCCCTTTATTATTGTTGATGAAGAACAACGCCACGAATATGGCCACGACAAAACCGAAGATTATCAGTTTTTACCAGATGTTGTAGTAAAGCCCGGTACACCCGAGGAAATAAGTGCGCTTCTTAAAATCTGTAATCACTATAAGGTGCCGGTTACTCCGCGTGGAGCCGGTACAGGTTTAAGTGGAGGTGCATTGCCAGTTAAGAAGGGTGTTGTAATCTCGATGGAACGATTCAATAAAATTCTGGAAATTGATGAGTTGAATCTGCAGGCCACGGTAGAACCCGGAGTGATAACCGAAGTATTTCAGAATGCCGTAAAGGCTAAAGGTCTTTTTTACCCGCCCGATCCGGCCAGTCGGGGGTCATGTTTTTTAGGTGGAAACCTGGCCAATAATTCCGGTGGACCCAAAGCAGTTAAATATGGCGTTACCCGCGATTATGTAATTAACATGCAAGTGGTTTTGCCAACAGGCGAAATCATCTGGACAGCTGCCAACGTTTTGAAGAACTCAACCGGCTATAACCTTACGCAATTGATGTGCGGTAGCGAAGGCACGTTGGGCATCATAACCAAAATAGTATTTAAGCTTCGTGGCTTCCCGCAGAAAAATGTGTTGTTGTTAATTCCTTTTGTAACCAACGAAGAAGCCTGCAAAGCTATTGCTGCCATTTTTGTAGAAGGCATTACCCCATCGGGCATGGAGTTTTTTGAACGGGAAGCTGCCATTAAAACCTATGAATACTGTGATAAAGTTTTGAATAGCCCCGTAACCACCAAGTTGATTGATGGCATGGATGCCTACTTGTTGTGTGAGTTGGATGGCAATGATGAAGAAGTACTGATGCGCGATGCTGAGCGCGTAATGACGGTAGTAGAAAAATTTCAGAGTGGTGAAGTGTTGTTTGCTGAAAGCAATGCGCAAAAAGAAGAGCTCTGGAAGGTGCGTAAAAATATTTCGCCTGCCGTGAACTGGTATACACTAACAAAGTCAGACGATGTAGTGGTGCCACGAAATAACCTGCCTAAACTGATAAAGGGAATAAAGGCAATTGGTAAACAGTATGGATTCAATACAGTTTGCTTTGGTCACTTAGGCGATGGCAACCTGCATGTAAACATTCTGAAAGAAAACATCAGTGAACACGATTGGGAAACCAAAATTCCGGAAGGTATTGGTGAAATTTTTAAACTAACCGTAAGTCTTGGGGGCACCCTTTCGGGCGAACATGGTATTGGAATTGCCAAACGCCCTTACATGCCGATTGCTATGAGCGAGGTAAATCTAAACCTGATGCGCGGCATTAAGAAAGTGTTTGATCCGAATGGGATTCTCAATCCGGGAAAGATTTTTTAAAGTTTCCAACCCTTTTTACTTGTGAGTAGAAGGTTGGAAACTTTAAAAAAGGCTGGCAACTTTAAATCCTTACTTAAACGAACGCAACGTTCCGAAATAATAGTGTAAGCCTAATTGCACGCCTACCAACAGGTTGGCCCGACTTCCGAAAATATCAGAGGCGTTTCCGTTTTTAATGGCATCAATTACATCGCCATTGCGCATATCGGTTAAGCTATAATTAGCCCGCACTTGTGTGGATAGATAAAGATGTTTACTCAAATCAATATCAACTCCAAAAGCCATGGCAATTTGAAACTCCATATTTCTAAAGTTGTTTGCTTCTTTGGTAAGTAAGTCTTTAGCCAAGCCCGCTCCATTTGCAGGTAAAGTGTATTCACCATTTCCGGCATCAATTGCCCCAGGGTAAGCATTTTGTATGTCGGCAAGAGTTACGCCACCCGGTATTGGGTAAGTACCCGGCCCTGGTAATGTATAACCACCCGATGCCTGATCAAAGATTGCCGTAGGAAAATCATTCTGAATATCTTCAAACGTTAAGTCGGAAGGAAGTGCAAACGTTCCGGCATTAGCCTGCAAACTTTCAACGGCTTTAGTAAGGATTGACATTTGAGGTCCGAAGTTGAAATTGGTTCTGGCTTTACCGTTTCCACCGCCCATAAACTTCATCATCAATGGCAGGTTAATGTATTGCAAATCAATTTTGCGTTGGCCCTTTACCTGTTCAGCAATATCGATTAGTTCATAAATCTGTCCTTGGTTTGATAAGATCGATTCCAACTGTAAACCAAACTTACTTCCGAAGTCAACACCAAAATTAAACCCGATAGGTGCAATCTGATAGGTATAAGTAGAGTTGTAGCGGGGGTCATCACTCAATCCTTTATCTAAAACAAAAGTTGCATTGTAGGCTGAAGTTGCTCCAAAATGCACCTGCCCAAAAGCAGTACCCGCCAACATAAAAATGAAGCAGCCAATCCAGTAGTTCTTAGGTTTCATGTGTTAATAGTTTTTAGTTTGTACTCGCAAATCAGGCTAATTATCCTGATCGTTGAATTTTGACGTTAATTTCCGATAAATTATAATAAGTAACCCACCTCAAACCTTCTAAAACACATGAAAAAAGTACATGGATTAAGTTTAGGGCTTCTCCTGCTAGTTGTTTTTACGAGTTGTACACCCAAAAAAGTGGAGGAAAACTCTGAACCTGTATCGCTTGATAATCAATTAACTGCCGAAGAATCTGCAGCCGGTTGGAAACTGCTCTTCGATGGCCAAACCCTTACTGGCTGGACCATCTTTAAAGCACGGCCTAACAATACCTGGGAAGTGTCAGACGGAACGTTGCACTGCAAAGCATTGAACGAAACCACGGGCGAAGGCAACGAACGTGCGGATTTACGTACTACCGAGCCATATCAAAACTTTGAACTGGTGTTCGATTGGAAAGTGGCAGCCGAAGCCAACAGTGGAGTAATGTTTCGGGTAACGGAAGAATTTGAACAACCTTATTACAGCGGCCCCGAGTACCAATTGATTGATGACGTGGGTTACCCGGGCGAATTAACCGAAATGCAAAAGACCGGAAGCAATTACGATATGCATGCAGCACCCGCCACCAAACCCGTTAAACCTGCTGGCGAATGGAACACCACAAAACTGGTTGTGAATGGAAACCATGTAGAACATTGGTTGAATGGTGCCAGGGTTGTGGAATACGATCTGCAATCAGATGATTGGAAGCAACGCAAGGAAGCCAGCAAATGGAAAGATGCCGCTGGTTATGGTATGGCCCCAACCGGCTACATCGATTTTCAGGATCATGGCAATGAAGTATGGTTTAAGAATATTAAAATCAAAACGCTTTAATTTTAAAGTAAGCAGTAGCCCTTAAGCAGTTATAAAATACCTGCCCACTGCTTACTGCCTTATAGCCATCTGTTATCATGTGTGGTATAACCGGAGTATTTGCGTTTAACCTGCTGGGTAAGTTTAACATGATTCATGTTACGGCAGCTACAATTGCCATGGAAAGGCGCGGCCCCGATGCACATGATGTTTACACCGATGAGTTTGTGGGCCTTGGGCATCGCAGACTTTCTATTATAGATACCAGTGCGGTGGCTAATCAACCCATGTGGGATGCACAGAAGCGGTACTGTATTGTATTTAATGGCGAAATTTTTAATTACCAGGAGTTACGCAAAGACCTGCAAGCGCAAGGTGTTCGGTTTGTTTCTTCATCCGATACCGAAGTATTGCTTAATCTCTTCATCCGCGAAAAAGAAAATTGCCTGAGCAAACTCAATGGTTTTTTTGCTTTCTGTGTGTACGATAAACAGGAGCAAACTTTTTTTGTGGCCCGCGATCGTTACGGTATTAAACCGTTGCTCTATCTTTTTGATGAAGATAAGTTTCTGTTTTCGTCCGAAATGAAATCGATGTTGCGCTATGGCATTGATAAAGAACTGGATTATACTTCACTGCAAACGTATCTGCACCTGAATTATATTCCAGCACCAAATACCATTTTTACTCACGTTAAAAAATTGTTGCCTGGTCATTATCTTAAAGTAGGCCGAAAGAAATTGGAAAGTGGGCAATTCTATTCCATTGCTGAGCAGATGAGTGCATCCGCGTTAACGTACACGGAAGCAAAAGCGCAACTAAAAAATTTGCTCAACGACTCCGTGCAACGCAGATTAGTAGCCGATGTGCCAGTAGGTGCATTCTTGAGTGGAGGTGTGGATTCTTCTGTGATTACGGCATTGGCTGTAAAGCACAAGCCCGACCTGCACACATTTTCTATTGGATTTCGCGATGATAAATTTTTTGATGAAACAACGTACGCGAATGCAGTAGCCAAACACCTTAAAACAAACCACACCGTTTTTTCACTCACGCACCAGGATTTGCTAGACCATGTAGAGGCGGTATTAAATTACACAGATGAACCATTTGCAGATTCATCGGCCCTCAATGTGTACATTTTAAGTAAGGAAACCCGCAAGCATGCCACTGTTGCGCTTTCGGGCGATGGTGCCGATGAATTGCTGGGAGGGTACAACAAACACGCAGCTTTTAACCGGATTATAAATAAAGGCTGGAAAGAAAATCTGATTAGCAGTTTAGCACCTGTATGGAAAAAATTACCACAGTCGCGGGACGGTAAGGTTGGTAACCTGGCACGCCAACTCAATCGCTTTGCAACAGGAATGAAGTTGAGCAGTCGCGAGCGGTATTGGCAATGGGCTGGGTTTACCACAGGCGGACAGGCATCGCTGTTAAATGAAACCTCACAACAAAAATCAAATCAACAGGAGTTCGGATCCCGTAAGGAAAAGTACCTGCGCCATATTTCAACACCTGAAACCATGCGCGAAATCTTGCTTACCGATATGCAATTGGTTTTACCGGGCGATATGCTTACCAAAGTAGACAGCATGAGCATGGCCAACAGCCTGGAAGTGCGCGTACCGTTCCTCGATTATCGGGTTGTGGATTTTGTTTTCAGTTTACCCGATGATTATAAAATCAGCCGGTCCATGCGCAAGCGTATTCTTCAGGATGCATTTCGCGAGGAGTTGCCGGCTAAACTTTACAACCGCCCTAAAAAAGGATTTGAAGTGCCCATGCTGAACTGGTTGCGCAAAGAATTGAAAGTGATGATCGATGACTTGCTTTCGGAAAAAATGATTTCGGAGCAGGGCATCTTTAATTATGCTGAAATTCAAAAGCTGAAAGCACAATTAAATTCATCTGATCCGCAAGATGTACATGCCCGCATATGGGCGTTGCTGGTATTTCAATCGTGGTACAAAAGATATCTGCTAAGGTAGTTGTTCTTATACCTTGTTGTTACTGGTTACCGGTTACGGTTCCTGCTATCCGTAAATTGTATTCAACAACGCAGCTAAGCGAATACCCGCCTGCAACATGCGTTCTTTTGCAATCGAAAAATACTTGAAAGAGTATCGGTAGCCCAAAGCCCCATCACCAATATCATACACTTGTGGCCGGTAACTTACGGATTCCAGTGCCCAATCGCGCACGGTGCCTTGCTGCCATTGAGCAAGTTTATCCTTACCGGGTTTACCCAATGCATCAGCCAATTCGGTATAACTAAGTTTTGTATCGTCAATCATGTCACTATCCCACACGCGGTGCAGGTTCGAATCGGTTCTGAACCATTTTACTTTTACTTCATTTCCACCCCGATCGCCCGGTTTGCCAACGTGCAACGGCTGGTGCATGTCGCCAATCATGTGTACCAGCATTTTTAAATATTCCTGTTCTTGTTTTGCACTCAAACCGCCACGCTTCAACTCTCCGATTATTTTTTCAATCATCATAATTACTTTTCCATCGGGATTGCCGGCTACATCTTCATACTTACCCCCATCGGGTATGGTTGTCCAATGCCAATCGGTTGTATAGTTATAGGTAGAGTCCGATCGGATTTCATCCATCCACGTGCTTACCATGGCCAGCGATTCGCCAGCAAGGATTGTATTGATTTTCTTTTTCGCCTTTTTTGATAGGTAGCGTTCAGCAATCAGGCCAGTGGCCCGGTGGCCGGTAGCCCCCCAGCCAAATCCTTCAATTACCGATACCAGCACAAACAGAATTACAAAAAGCTTTCTCATAGGTTCACAAAAATTATCCTGCAATAATATGGGTTTCGCCTGATTTTAGATTTTCTAAAGATGATAATAAGTTTAAATTTGATAAGTGGCACTCTAAAAGCACCCTGAATCTCAGGCTGAGCATGTTGAAGCTGGTTTGATCCGGTTTAGTTCACACTTCGACACGCTTAACGCGACAAGGTTTTAGGGATGCCGAAGTACAGTTAATCAGTTGGCATGATCAACCGGCTTAGATCCTGGACCCGGGCCTTTTTCGGAATCTCGACCCGCGAAGCAAATGGGTTGATTATTTTATTGCCCTTACTGTTGGTGAGTGTGTTTGTTATTCCGGTTTATCACCAATGGCAAAGCAAACAACCCATCGACTTTAGCGACAACCAACGAAAGTTAGATAGTTTGCTGGCACACTGGCCCGAACAAAAAGATTCATTAACAACATCAAAAGTAATTACCCGCTTTGCTTTCGATCCCAATACGGCAAGCCTTGCGCAACTGGATAGTCTCGGTTTTCCTGAATTTTTGGCACAGCGCATTCACAACTACCGCAGCAAGAATGGAAAGTTTAAAGTAAAAAGTGATTTGCTGAAACTGTACGGAATGGATTCAGCCTTTTATAATCAGGTAGCACTTTATATCGCATTGCCCGATCAGCGGGTTGCGGATAAACCAAAAACCGACACGCGCCAGGCAATACCAGGGGTTTCATCTGAAAAGATTGATATTAACCTGACCGACTCTACCCAACTCACTAAAATTTATGGCATTGGCGCAAAGCTTAGCATGCGAATTATTAATTATCGCACCAAACTGGGTGGCTTTGTTTCCATGCACCAATTGCAGGAAGTGTACGGGTTAGATTCGGTAGTAATTAATCAACTCGAAAAAAAGTATTTCGTTAATCCGGATTTTAAGCCCCGTAAAATAATTCTTAACCAGGCATCCGAAAAAGAGTTAAGCAGTCATCCCTACATCAAATACCCTTTAGCGAAAGCAATAACCACTTACCGGTTTCAGCACGGAAATTTTAATGCCCTTGAAGAGGTTAAGAAAATAGCCTTGGTGGATGAAACGTTTTATAACAAAATATTACCTTACCTTTCTTTAAATCCGTAGCGTGGCTCTTTCCGATCAAACTAAAAAACTGCTCACCACTTACCTCAGGCGACTTACTAACCTTTCGGGGAATAATCGCTCGTTGTTTTTGGCGCGCCTTACGACCGATCAGTTTGTTGACGTTCAGGAACTGAGTCAGTTAAATGGTGAGCCTGCGTTTTCAATTATTCAGGCTTTGATCAGCGAAAAACCAAAATTTATTTGCCCGGTGCTGGATAGCCGCATGGAGGCTGCCAACGAAGCGAGTAAGAAGTTGAAGAAACTACAGCGCATCGATCAGTTTATTTTTGATGAGCGCGGCTCAAAAGATTTACATGTAGGCTGGCCGATTGTTCAAGGGAAACTAAAGGACGATACGGTGGTGCGTTGCCCGTTGCTTTTTTTTTCGGTTACGCTTACCGTTCAAAATAACCAATGGTGGCTGGAACCGCGCGAAGATGCGGGCATTACTTTCAATAAGTCGTTTTTGCTGGCCTATGCATTTTACAATCAGGTAAAACCGACTGAAGCGTTGATGGACGAAACCTTTGAAGACATTGATCGCGACAGCACTTCGTTCCGAACGGCTCTTTATCAATTACTACAAAAGCACGAACTCGAACTGAATTTTAATTCAGACAACTTTCGCGATGAGTTAACTCCTTTTGTTAACCTGAAGCGTGAAGAGTTTGAGCAAGGTTTAAAAACCGGAGAGCTGAAATTATTTCCAAAGGCCGTGTTGGGAATTTTCCCGCAATCCGGATCGTTCTTAGTGCCCGATTACCTGCACCTGATTGAAAAGGATAATGTGTCGGATTTGGAAAGTTTTTTTGAGGCTCGTTCGGCATCGCACCCCGAAAACAAAAACTTCATCAACCAGGTTAAGGAAGAAAAAATTTATTCATCGTTTCCGGCTGATATCTGGCAGGAAAATTCTCTTAAAGCAGTTAAGCTCGGTCATTCCATTGTGGTGCAAGGGCCACCGGGCACCGGTAAATCGCAATTAATCTGTAACCTGATTGGCGATGCGTTGGCAACAGGCAAACGGGTTTTGGTGGTATGCCAGAAACGGGCAGCGTTGGATGTAGTGTATAACCGACTTCAAAGTAAGCAGCTAACAGATTTTGCGGCTCTGGTTCATGATTTTAAAAACGACCGGAAAGAAATTTATGAAAAGATAGCCCGGCAGATAAACCGGTTGGATGAGTATAAATCGCGCAACATCAGTATCGATTCTATTCAGTTAGACAGAAAGTTTTTACAGATCAGTCATCGGATTGATCAGGTAACGGAAGAGTTGGAAAATTTTAAGCATGCCTTATTCGATGAAACAACCTGCGGTACAACCATCAAAGAATTGTATCTGCAATCCAACCCGGCACAGGAAACCATTAATTTAAAGCAGGAGTTTTCGCATTTCCGTTACGACAACCTGAATCCCTTTCTGCGTAAACTCACCACATACGCACACTATGCACAAAACCTGGAGCGCGCAGATTATCCGTGGAAAGATCGAAAATCGTTCAGCGCACTGTTGGCCAGCGATGAAGCCAACATTCGGAAGTCCATTCAGGATGTAGGTAACTACTTTCAGCAACTTACTGCAGCGCTGGTCGATAAGTTGGGTATCCGGTTAGATTGGGAACAATGTGAAGGACTGATTGAAAAGAAGTTTCTGATAGAAGAAATCAAATCGTTGCTTACGCACGATTCTATTTATCGGTACTTCCAAAGTATGATAGCCGAAACCGATGAAGAAACCAGTGCACTCTGGCTTTCGAACACGGAGAAAAATTTAATGAATTGTTTCGAGAACGAAGGGCCGGAATCATTTGCACCAACTAATCAATTGGGCACATTACAGAAAGCACTTTACCGCAGTATGAAAGCGCGTAAAAGTTTGTTCGGCCTGATTCGGTGGGAATTGTTTTCAAAAGATAAATTTCTGATTAAGCGGGCATTGGTTCAAAATGAATTGGCCAGCGATAAGGCCGGCTTTGCCACATTGGAACGCAAACTGGATTACCGGCTAAACCTGGAACACAACATCTCTAAACTGAAAGCAAAAATCTGGTTGAAGCAGGTACCCGAATCGCTGTCGCAAAAAGAATTTATTCAATGGTTTGCCGATCAGCATTTTGCATTGCAGGCTAAACTGATTTTTGCACAAATACGCGGCTTAAAAAATATTATCGACCCTACCGCTTTTACCCGCGAACAATTTATTGCACGGATTGCCACACTTTTCGATTTGCTGGATGAAATTCCTGCCCTCAAAGAAAACTGGGTGCGCTATCTTACTCCATCGCAAATTAATTCGATAACCACTCAACCCTGGTTCAGTCAGCAGTTACAGGAAAGTTTAAAAGCCGACTTCGATTCGATTTGTGAGTTTGATAAACTGGTGGAAGGACTTTCGCCCATAGAGAAAGCAGTACTGAACCGTTTATTTGAATTACACCCCACCTGGGATGAATACCAGATGAAGGGTTTGTTTATGAACAGCCTGGCGATTACCTGGATCGATCATTTGGAAACGCGCAGTCCGGAATTGCGCATGGTATCATCCGGAAAAATAGCGTTGCTTGAAAATGAATTGCGTGATCTGATTGTAGAGAAGCAGGAATTAAATGCAGCCATCATTCTGCTTCGGGCCCGTGAAAAGGTGATTGATGATTTAAAAGTTAACCGACTCAACAACACGGTTTCATATCGCGACCTGTTGCATCAGGTTACTAAAAAGAAAAAAATCTGGCCGGTGCGCAAACTGGTTGCTTCGTTTGAGGAAGAACTTTTCAAAGTAGTTCCGTGCTGGCTGGCTTCGCCCGAATCGGTTTCAGCCATCTTCCCGATGGAAGAATTTTTTGACCTTGTTATTTTTGATGAAGCCTCGCAATGTTTTGCCGAGCGGGGTATTCCGGCTTTGTATCGCGGCAAGCAGGCTGTAATAGCAGGCGATGCCATGCAACTAAAGCCCGGTGATTTTTACCAGGCCCGGTGGCAGGACGAGGAAGAGGCACATGCCGATGCCGAAGTGGACTCACTATTGGATTTGTGTAATCGGTATCTGATTTCTACCGTGTTGCAGGGACATTACCGCAGCAAAACCTTAGAGTTGATAGATTTCTCCAATCGTCATTTTTACAAAGGCAACTTGCAGTTACTTCCGCACCGCCAGGCAATGGTATCGGATGAACCCACTATTTTATACGATCAGGTTGCCGGACAATGGCAAAATAATTCAAATCAGATAGAAGCCATGCGGGTTGTGGAACACGTTACACGATTGCTGAATATGCAAGCCGGCAAGTCGATTGGAGTAATTACGTTTAACGCTCCGCAGCAAAGTTTAATTCTAGATTTATTGGAAGATGAACTCGGCACCATACCCAAAACCATTTTTGTAAAAAATATTGAGAACGTACAAGGCGATGAGTGTGATGTGGTATTATTTTCAATAGGCTATGCACCCGATAAGCATAATCGCATAGCTGCACAGTTTGGTAGCCTGAACCTGGCCGGAGGCGAGAATCGTTTGAATGTTGCGGTAAGCCGTGCCCGCGAAAAATTAATTGTAGTGTGCAGCTTTTTACCCGAGCAATTACAAGTAGATGAAACGTTGCACCCTGGCCCCAAGTTGTTAAAAGCTTACCTGCATTATGCCTGGCAGGTTTCGAAAGGTGAGTTTGAACCGGGCGTACCGCAAGCCGCTACCAAAAACATTTCCATGCGCTTAAAGGAAGAGATTAAAAAGCGAGCCGAACAAAAGTGGCCGGACTTTGAATTGCTGGAGCATGCCGTTCCGTTTCACGACCTTACGGTGAATAAAAAGGCGCAGGCCTTTGGCGCAATTCTTACCGATGACGGAAGTTATTATTCGAGCATGAGTGCGCGGGCCGACCATGCGCTTACACCACAATTATTAGCGCTAAAGGCTTGGCCCTTTGTGCGTGTGTATAGCCGCAACTACTGGCAAGACCCCGATAAGTTTTTAAATGAGATCGGGAAGTTTCTGAATCAATAAGGCTGGTAACTAAGGATTCAACGATTTTTTTTTGATGAGTCCAGATACTTGTACGTCTCTGAATCCAATCGCTATTGAAATTGCTGAGAAGAAGAGATTATAAGCAATAAATTCCGCTTTTGTTGGGATTAGTATGTCGCCAGAATAGGCTGTCCAGCTTCTGAGGATTTCGCGTCCATAGGAAAAAAAGAAATATAAAATTAAGGTTGTCGAGACTCCTAGAGAGACCCCAATCCGGAATTTAATTTTTTCAAAAAAAATCCAATACTTAATTTTTCCCTCCTCACTTGTTGGTCTGTTTGTCATTAAAAATCGCCATCACGTATTCAGTTTTAATCTGCATGAAAATCTTGATTTGCCAGCATAACTATGTTGCCGGTGACGAACACCGGCAAAGGTGTTTGTTGCTGGCATTATAACATTGTTAAAATTTTAACCAGTTTTTGTGGTTTTGAAAAGAAGGGCGAATGGCTTGATTTTAATTTTACTACTTTCTCACATTTAACTCTGGTGGGCAAGATTGATTTGTCAAGGTCTCTACTATCCGTACATAAAATAAAGTATTTTGGAATTGTTCCATAAACACTATCTGTAACACTAACCGGTGTACCTAATGGAGCAAATGATTGTCGGCTCAGATTCTTATGAGCAAAATCTTTGTCGGACTGAGTGCAATCATGGTAAAAAAGTATATCCGCAACTTCAGGTTTAAAAATACTTGTCTTTCGGTCTTCGCTTACAATTAACCCATTGCCTATTGTTAACCGGGAAGAATCTTTTGGTAGATCACTTTCAATTATTGTTGCCAACGAGCTAACTGATTCGCCATTTTTTGGGAGAAAGGCATCTAAATAAATGAGTTTAAAAACTTTACTTTTTCCTAGTCTCTCTGCTGCTTGAGAAATTACTATTCCGCCCATTGAATGACCAACTAAGATTATTTGTCCTTCGATTCCATTGGCCGTGTCGGTAACTTTTTTCACGTAGTCGTCCAGCAGGATTGCGTGAGCATTTGTAGTATCGCTTCCATGGCCTGGCAGGTCAATGGCAATTACTTTGTAACCTTTACTTGTCATAAGTGGAACAACTTTATTCCAGCACCATGCGCCATGCCAAGCACCGTGTATCAGTAAGTAAGTTTTTTCTTTATTCTGTCCAAATAGTGAGGTCTGAAGTACAATCAAAATAATTACAACTGTTATTCTTTTCATTGGTAGCTGCTTGTTATTGGTGTTTGGTAAACTTGTAGCAAACGATCGGGTATTTTTTTTTAATTTTCCTCACAGGTTGTTTATAAAACTATTTCAACACGTCCGAGGGGTCAGTTGTCACTGTTATATTTTGCCCTTTAACGTGTCGATCTAAAAAAGCGATAAGTCGCGTGTTTAATGAACGTAGTTGTTCAAGGCTTGCATAAGAACCCGGAGCAACGGCTTTAGAGTTATAGGTAAAGTGATTTCCTACTTTTACCAGCAATCCATAGCTGGGGCTTGGCGAATGGGTGAAACAATACGCAGCATACACATTGCCCAACCCTGCCGCCAGTGCTTGTCCATACTCTGCTCCGCCATAAAAATAAGCAGTTGGAAAGTCTATATGTTGAAATGTGGTTGCTTCAAAATACCGGGCTTGATTGTATAACCAGTTTAATTCTCCCATCGAAAAGAAAAACATCGCTTTGGGTTTGAATCCATTTTCCATAGCCTTCGTCACCGTCCAACCTCCCATGGAGTGGCCACCCAGTATGATAGTTGATTTGTCAACTTTAAAACCGGAAGCGTTAACGAAGGCTATGACTGCTTCAAGTTCTGAAATCCGGTAGGCATAATCTTCTCCGTTTCCAAACGGATGGTCATTCAGGTACTCAAGTGCTTCATCCAGCGTTCCGCTTGATTCTGCGTCTATCCTTACCGACATAACTGCATCGCTATGGTCAGGAACAAAGACATAATATCCGGCACGAGCCAGAGCCTCACAAATTTCAACCGAACTAATTCCACCCCCTGAAAACCCGTGCGAAAAAATTATAGCGGGGTGATTTTTATTTAATTCTGAAGCGTTGAGGGATACGCTGCCATTAACAACCAATCCGGAGGAGGCTGTATTATAATTATACGCCTCTTCCATATCGCGGGTAGGGTACCACAATGCAACCGCTAAATCACCTTGACCATTGGGGATTTCAAGAGTCGTAAAACCTGCATTAAATTTTTGCGCAACGGGTTCATCCGGATTCTTGCACGCCATTAAGGTTAGTCCGATCAGCAGGATGATGGTCATACGCATAAATTTTTTTCCTTTTGAGATGCTTTCGATTCCACACCCTAAAGCCGGCTTAAGGGAGTAACGTTTGTGCATAAGCAGTGGCGGAATTCAAAGCGCTTCACTGCCCCACGTTGCGAAACGAATTTAAGAAAACTAAACTCTATAACAACACGGTCACCCGCAGCTGGCATAACACGTTGTTGGCGTGCGTTGCGGTCGTTATCTTCAAAACTCTGTCCGCTTAATTTTAAAAAGTCGTATTGTCAAATTAGCATGTCCATTATTTAGGTATTGAAAGTCCTTGTTTGTAATTGGCACATGGGGATTAATTGTCAGTTTGAAGTATGGTGTAAAAATGCCTATTGAAGGGATAAACCGCAAAGAACCCGAATTGAAGTCGGTATAGTAGCAAAATTCTCCACCGAGCCCCATAATCATTATTGAAACAAATCCTCCTATTTTGGGGCCAACTACTAAGTCATTTGTATTTAGTCCAAAGTCGTTAGCAAAATAGTATGTTGCTGAAAATGGATGATGTCCAGCTACAGATGCAGTTGTCCGCCAAACACCAACTTCCATAAAATGATATGGTTTGGGTCTTTTTCCGTCAACCTTGTCACCGAAATTATAATTGTAACCAAGTGTGAGAACTGTCTCTTTATAGTTTTTACGAAAATGAGCTAAACTGTCCTGCGCTTGAATGTCGTACAAGACCGTCAGTATTAAGATTGTCAGTAAATAGATCTTTGGTTGTCTGTCCGTCATAGCAATGCACGCCAACGTTTGTGTTTATGCAGTTGCGGGATTAGGAGGGTTTAAAAATGAAGCGCAGCGGAATGTTAAACCCGACCTGCTGTAAATTGTCTCCCGTGACCGAACTGCATTTTGAAACATAGATTCAATTTAACACCAAACCCCCACATTGCATAAACATTTTGTTGGTAGCTGTAGGGTCCTTCTCCGCACTTCATTCGTAGCCTGCATTCCTGTTGCCTGTAATTGTACTTCAACCTTTATTAGTTACGTTTTCTTTATTCCAGAGTCCGTCAATTCGAAATAGTCCGTATAAGTATTTTGTCCCTCATCACTGTAGGTTATTTTCAATTTTAGATTTTTAAACTTGTCAGGGACTTTAGATTTTACAATTTTCTCTGCGAACAAATAATCACCTTCAACTAAGTCGGCAAGTCTTGCATTTAGTTCCAAATTCATTAAAGGAGGTAAATTATTTACATTAGGTATTGTGTCCAACTGGCTAAATTTTTCTTTTCCGATGTCCTCAATTTTTAAATTAAATGCTGGATAACTTGAGTTGTTGAAAATAAGAAAATTAAAGTTCCAAAATAGCCCCCAGAAAATTATTGGATTGGGTGGCATATTGTATACTCTGTGTCCGTTGACTATTTCGTATGGATTTTTTTCACTATAACCTCTGTTCATGCGTCCTCTACTTTTTAAGAGTAGGTCAACGTCTAAACGTGGTCGACCATTTGGAAGGGTAATCATTCCTCCATTTAGTTTTTTTCTGCTCTCGGCTTCAGCGTCCGATTTCCATTTGTTTAATAAGTCAACCGTGAACTTTTTAACATCCCTGTCGATTAGTGCAGCGCAATTGCTACATAACCAAATTCCATTGTCAATGTGTTTGCGTTGGTCTTCTTTTAATCTTGCATCATATCTGGGGCCACCTTCCGATGCAGCAGTTATATGAGCTGCGATTCCAATGTTAGTTGCTTTGTCGACCTCTTCATTTGCTCCAATTGTCGTTCTTTTACAATCAGGATTGGAACAGATATATGCAACTCTCTTGGCTAATATTTCTATTGTCGGTTTTGTAAAGTCGTCCCGTTTTGATTCCATGTCGGTGAAATATTTCCTAACCCAGAGAACTTGTCGTTTGTGTCGTGGTTGTTGATGACGGTAAGTTAGTCAAGTGTGAAAAAGCTTTTCCTTCATAGTCCCTTAGTTCATCTATCTTTTCCTTTATTTTCTCCATCGTCAATTCTTTTGAGTATCCATTTATAATAAAGCTGTCCTCATTAATCTTATTATAAATTGTCCGAATTGCAGCCACGGTCATTTTGGTAAAATGGGATACGTTAAATATTTGGCGGCCACTCTCTTCAAAAAATAAATGTCCAATGTTACTTTTTGTAATGTCATACTTAGCCAACAAAAATCTATGTGCCATAATGCTTCTTAAATTGTCGCGAAAGGAAGTTAAAAAATTTGCACATGATGAGTATTGTTTAATTTCAGGAAAGTAGGTGTCGTTATTGATTAGCTCGGTAAAGCTCATGTCAACGGGTCTTACCTTCTGTGAGTGAACAAGGTCTTTAACAATATATTTAATTATATGATTGTCAAAGAGGTCTAGTACTTCTGTCTTGTTAATGTCGTAACTCATAGTTTGTTTATTGAGTTAGTAAGTCTGAGTTGTCCCTAAGCCGTTTACTTGTCCCCGTGGGAAATCTTTATTAGTAAGTTATCGACCGTTTTTTTTGAAACCCACTCTTTGTCGGCCGCCTTGCCACCAACGTTCCCACGCTTTGCGTTCGTGCGGGTTTTCGGAGAACAAAACGGTCAACCTACTACTAAAGCCCAATTGGAAAACTGAACATGAATGTAAGCACGTCACCCCGCATGACGCAAAACGTGTGTTACCAGTAGCCCTTCTTGTCTCTAGTGTCATAGGTCAAATTGTTCTTTTGCTTTTTTCCAATTCTTTTTAAGTATTGGTCGGCTTACACTTGTCTCACCGTTTGAAGGCTCACCAGAGTAATGGCAAAATTTTTCGGGATAGTCAGGGTCGCCAAACTCGTTCCATTTTTTATATGCGTCATAACTTAATGGCTTTTCAACATTGAATGGAATTTCAACTCCTGTCCGAATGCAAAATCCTTTTCCGTTGGTTGTCGGAATAGAGGTTGATTTTTCTTTTGAACTTTTATTATCTGTCTGTTTGGTGAAAGTTGGTTTAGGTGCATTCAATTCAAACCTTTGACTTGTCTGGTTGATATAATCAACTTCTTTAAATGCGTCTTCAAAAAGTTGGCTGTCCGCAGGGTCATTCTTGTCAATTAGAACTCCCATTTCTTTATTGTTAGCCATTGAAAACTCGTAAAGATTCAATGAAGTAATAACCATTTTGTCGTCATTGACATAGCACTTTGCGTGTAAGTCTTCGTTGTATTTTAGTATTACAAATCGAAGTCCTTGCAAAAACTTCATTTCATCTGGGTTCAATTCTTGCTTACCAAATATCACAGTCGTGATTTTGTCCTTGCTGTTGCGATAGGTCAACAGCTCTTTAAAGTCTTTGGAAAGCTTTAGATAAGGCGAAACAAGAATAAGTCTTTCACCTGCATTCTTAATAAGGTCCTCAATTTCTGAGACCGCTTTTCTCGTGTTTATAAATTTTGCCATTTTCTATTTGTTGTCTTTTTATGTGAGTCGTCTTAGGGTTACTGGTAACTCCTAAATATACGCAAGTTCATTGCGCCTATCCACCCGTTTCGGCATGATATGCGCACGTTAGTAACTCACTCATAATATTTGAGAAGACTTTTTTTAGATTCTATTAAATCACTTCCTGTAATCCAGCGCAGGTTTGCGGTCGCCAATCAACGATTCATACTTAAAGCCTTCGCCTGTGCGGGTACGAAATTCTTTCCACGCGTTTTCAATCAGCACCGGGTTACTCATTACATCGGTAATGCTTAGGGCCAGAGTCTTTGCAGCAACCAACATACCCTTATGGCCAATGGATGTTCCACCGGCTGCCACGGCTTGCCAGCTGTGCGCAGCAGTACCCGGCACCCACGTAGCCGTTGATAGCCCCGCGGTTGGCACTACCCAACTTACATCGCCTACATCGGTAGAACCAAAACCGGCACCATCGGTAATTTTAAATTCGCTTATCGTGTTGGTACTGCTAAGCGCGGGCGGTGCAGTGGTAAATGTTTTTTGAATTTTTTCAGCAAATGCTTTTTCGGTTTCATTGAAGGTGTAGCCACCCACGGTGCGCAGGTTGGCATCGACCACACGGGCCAGTGCTTCGTTAGGTAACAGATCATACACTCCGCCAATTATTTCCCACTCTACTTTTGTATCGGTGCCCAGCGCGGCACCCTGTGCGGCCCGGGTGATGCGGTCCCACATATCTTTTACTACCGTTCGGTTTGGATGGCGCACATAATAATATACTTCCGCGAAAGCGGGCACCACATTGGGCGCTTCGCCACCGCGGGTAATTACATAATGCATACGGGCTTCCTGCGGTACATGTTCGCGCATCATGTTGGTCATGTCGTTCATAGCTTCTACACCATCTAAAGCCGAGCGACCCCGATCGGGGGCAGCGGCTGCGTGCGAGGCCACTCCATAAAATCTGAACTTACCGGTTTTATTGGCGAGTGAACTTCCGGCACCGGCATTGTTTTGCGCACCCGGATGCCAATGAAACACCAGGTCTACATCTTTAAACAAACCTTCGCGTACCATATACACTTTGCCTGAGCCACCTTCTTCGGCCGGAGTTCCATAAAAGCGAATGGTTCCGGATTTTTTGTTGGCAATCATCCAGTTTTTTACTGCGATTGCCGCTGCGGCCGATGCTGTTCCAAATAAATGATGCCCACACGCATGCCCGGCAGGGCGACCCGGTACCTGTTTAACTTCGGGCAAAGCATCTTGCGATACACCGGGCAAGGCATCGTACTCGCCTAAGATTGCAATAACCGGTTTGCCCGATCCGAATGATGCAATAAATGCAGTGGGTATTCCGGCTACTCCGGCTTCAACGGTAAAGCCTGCCTGCTTTAAGGTTTCCTGCAACAAAGCCGAACTTTTTTCTTCCTGATAACCTACTTCTGCAAACTCCCAGATTTGATGCGCAATACCAGCGTATTTTTCAGCGCTGGCATCAATCGATTTGATGATTTCCTGTTGCGTTTTCTGAACGTCAGTTTTTTTCTTTTGGGCCAATGCTGTGGTGGCCAGCAGAACAAGAGCCAGGCAGAGGTATTTCATAATAGTAGATTAGGTTAAAGTAAATGTATGGAAAAACTGAATTCAGTACATCCGGATTTAGCCAGAGCAAAAAAAACTCTGGCTTGTTGTGGCCAGAGTTTTAATCTAAAAATGATGTGGAAGATTTCTACTTCGTAGAAAGTTTCATCGTTTCGGAATGCTGACTCAGGTCAAGTCCTAATTGTTCGTCTTCTGGTGAAACCCGCAGGCGCGTAAGCATGCCGGTTATCTTAAAGATTACATACGATCCGCCAAATGTAAACACGCCTACAATTACCAGAGCAAGCAAATGGTATTTGATAGTTTCGGTATTGCCATCCATTAACCCAACGTCTTTTGCAAACACGGCTGTTAGAATCATACCCACAATACCGCCAAGGCCGTGGCAGGGAAAAACATCTAATGTATCGTCAAGCGAAGTTTTGTTTTTGTAGTACACGGCCATGTTACTTACAATAGCGGCAACAAAACCAATAAAGATACTCTGACCTAAATTGACAAAGCCTGCTGCCGGAGTAATGGCTACCAAACCTACTACCGCACCAATGCACGCACCCATAGCCGAAATTTTTCTGCCCACCAGCGCATCAAACATCACCCATGTAATCATTGCCGAAGCCGATGCCATATTAGTTGTGGCAAAAGCCTGAACCGCCAAACCATTTGCCGCCAATGCAGAGCCAGCATTAAAACCAAACCATCCGAACCATAACATACCTGTTCCTAAAATGATAAAAGGAATGTTGGCCGGCTGATGTTGTTTCTCTTCGCGTTTGCCCAACACATAAGCGCCTGCCAACGCGGCAAATCCGGCCGACATGTGTACTACGGTTCCTCCGGCAAAATCAAGTACACCCCACACACGCAAGAATCCATCGGGGTGCCATGTCCAATGTGCCAGCGGACAATAAATCAGCAATGAAAACAAACACATGAAGATGAGATACGATGTAAACTTTACCCGTTCAGCAAAACTTCCGGTAATTAAGGCCGGTGTTATAATGGCAAACTTGAGTTGAAATAAGGCAAACAATAAAAACGGAAATGTGGGTGCCAATGCCGGGTGTGGATTAAGACCCACATTTTTGAAAGCAAAAAAAGTAGCAGGGTTACCGATAATGCCACCAATGCTATCGCCAAAAGCCAGGCTAAACCCAACCAGGTACCACAACAAGCTAATCACGCCAAGTGCAATAAAGCTCTGCAACATGGTTGAGATCACATTTTTGAAACTCACCATGCCTCCATAAAAAAATGAAAGACCGGGCGTCATAAACAACACAAACGCAGTGGCAACAATCATCCAGGCGGTATCCGATTTATCGATTGACCCGGCCTGATCGCTAACGGGATTTCCTGCTTTGAATAAGACAAGAAGTTGCAGCACGGTAAGGATTGCAAAGATTACAATCCAACGGGTTTTTGGTTTGCTCATAGGAGGTAGATTTGGGCCAAAGTAAACTCAATTAGGTTTAATTTTACCCTATTGCTACCAAAATATTACTGAAAACGATTTAGCTGGGTTAAAAATTAACCTAACACTTGTAAAGAGCGCTATTTTTTCTTCTCCAGGATTTTCTTTTTAAGGGCAATTCCGGCTTTACCTCTTGCGCGCAAAATCCACTGTATATCTGTTCTGGTAATTAGTGACGCATGCGAAGAAATGGCCAGCGAATCGACAGTAAGTTTTACTTTGTTTCCCGATTTGCCTTGCGCAATTGCGGTTTCGATTAATTGTGGCAACGCACTCAATTCTTCTTTCAGGTCTTTCTTCACGGTATCGGCCAGAATGGCAACAAGGTTATCATGCATCATCCAATCGGCTGTGTTGAGCAAGGCCTCTTGTGTATTTAAATCGTAGCGCAAATTTGTTAACCCGATTACCTGATTGAGGGTATCGTAATACGGCAGCGCTTTAAAATAAATTTTACCTTTCAATGCACCCCGCACCCGAAGTTCAAGTGCCAGCTCTTGTTCACTGCCATACAACTCGGCATGGTGCAACTTTAAAATATAGTTGTTATAGTTGAGCGATATCTTTTCGAGATTGCGATTTACAAATGCATTGATCTGGTGAAACGGGAGGGTGGCATGCACATATAAATCCAGTTCCTCTTCTTCATTTGGCGCATACCGGTGCCGCGGTAAGGGTGCCGGCTCTATTACCATCGGTTTTTCGAACCAACTATATACCCGGGCCTTCAGGGTTACCGTGCCCGAAATGTTTCCATCGGGGTTTGGATTCCACCGCGAACTTAATGCTTCGGCTTTGGCAATTAGCCCAACCTGAGGCTCCGTCTTTTTTATAATGATAGGTTTATGAATGTCGTTCCACACTTTTTCAATCACCTTGCGGCTATCCATTACTTCGTACATCAGGCTATCAAACCGATGGGTGAGTTTTTCTTGGTTGCGTTGCAGGTATTTATCAGCCAGGCCGCGCAGGTTTACATTTACAAAAACCACTTTTAGGGTGGGTTCCATTTTCCAGATTACGGTGTCAATAGCGGTGGTTGATTTTAAACTCCAATGGTCATCCAGCATGACATTCGATTTGAGCCGCATAATGATTTCGGCCACCACTGGTTTATCATTCGCAATGCGAATGCCGGCAGCCATCTTCATAAACTTAAACTCAATGCGCAAGGGTACTTCAGCGGTAAGCAGGCCAGGGTTCCAGTTTAACCGGATCGCATCAAAGCGCTCAAGTGCCAGGTAAACACTGTCTTTCTTCTTATCGCCTACGGCCATCCATTCATGTAAAAAAACACCACTCAGTTTCTTGTTCACGCTAGTCTCCAGATCGCGCAACGAAAAATCAAGTGGAATGCGTAGTGTTGAAACCGGTACCTGCAAGGTTGAGTCAAGCATAGAACGTGGTGGTGCTACCGGTTTTACCGAAGGGTTTCGAAAGCTGATGTACCACCATGCTGCAGCCGCAACAATGGCCAGTGGTATGATTAGTAAAATGACTCTTCGGCTTACCATTTATACTTAAATTCGGAAGGACTCAACACACAATGATGGTTTAACTTGCTGAAAATACTTACTTTCCAAAAAACATTACCACATGCGTCAATTATTTTTCCTCAGTCTGGTTTGCATTACTCTTGCAGCACAGGCACAAATAGCGAAAGCACCTGAAGTAAAAGAAGGCGAGGGCCCCTATACACAACTCATCATTCGCGGAGTTACGTTAATAAATGGTACGGGTGCGCCTCCCATTGGTCCGGTTGATATTGTCGTGAAACAAAATCGCATTGTTAACATTGCCAACGTAGGTTACCCCGGTGTGCCGATTAATGAGGCCCGCAGACCAAAGCTTGAAGCTGGTGGTAAAGAGTTGGATTGCAAAGGCATGTACCTGATGCCCGGCTTTGTTGATATGCATGGGCACATTGGTGGTAGCCAGGCTCCGTTTGCCGAATATGTTTTTAAACTCTGGATGGCTCATGGTATTACAACCATCCGCGAACCATCTTCGGGTAACGGATTGGATTGGGTACTTGAACACAAGGCCAAAAGTGCGCAGAACAAAATTACCGCTCCGCGCATTTATGCTTACACCGCTTTTGGGATGGGCGCAAAAGAACCCATTGTTACGGCCGATCAGGCCCGCGCCTGGGTACTTGAAAATAAAAACAAAGGTGCCGATGGAATAAAGTTTTTTGGAGCAACACCCGAAGTGATGGAAGCCGCACTTAAGAAAAATAAAGAGTTGGGTTTGCGCTCGGCCACCCATCATGCTCAGATGAGTGTGGCCCAATGGAATGTTTTACACTCGGCCCGGTCCGGTCTTACCAGTATGGAACATTGGTATGGTTTGCCCGAAGCGCTGTTTACCAATCAAACGGTACAAAATTTTTCGCTCGATTATAATTATCAAAATGAAATGGATCGCTTTGGCGATGCCGGAACATTATGGAAACAAGCGGCACCGCCACATTCTGACCATTGGAACAACGTGATGAATGAATTGCTGAACCTGAACTTTACGTTAGATCCTACTTTTAACATTTACGAAGCCAATCGCGATTTGCATCGCGCACGTAGAGCCGAGTGGCATGAAGATTATACATTACCCACTTTGTGGGCGTTTTATCAGCCGAGCAAAATTTCGCATGGTTCGTATTGGCATGCGTGGGGTACAGAGCAGGAAATTCAATGGCGCGAAAATTACAGGTTGTGGATGGCCTTTGTAAACGAGTACAAAAACCGGGGCGGTCGGGTAACCACAGGCTCTGATTCCGGGTTTATTTTTCAATTGTATGGTTTTGCTTACATCCGCGAACTGGAGTTGTTGCGCGAAGCAGGCTTTCATCCATTAGAAGTTATTCGTTCGGCAACCTTGTATGGAGCACAGGCATTAGGTGCCGATAAAGATCTCGGCTCGGTTGAAATAGGTAAACTGGCCGACTTTGTAATTGTGGAAGAAAATCCATTACCTAACCTGCAAACCCTGTATGGCACAGGTGCTATAAAACTAACGGATGATAATAAAGTGGTTCGCGTGGGCGGAGTAAAATACACCGTAAAGGATGGTATAATTTACGATGCAAAAAAACTATTGGCCGATGTAAAGAAGTTGGTGGATGAAGAAAAACGCAAAGCCGGTTTTACCTTGAAACAACCCGGTGTGGATAAATAGGCACATTGCGGTCAGTTTGAGCCTGTCGAAAACCATTAATGATACTAAATTGCCTTCGATAAGTTCGTGTGACATTCGGGAAAGTATGCTGCGACACAGTTTATAAATTAATTAACATGAAACGACTTCTCTTTATTCCGATTCTATTAATGGCAATTGCCTGCAAAGAAAACAACCCCGAACAAGCTGCGGCCGAAGCGGCTGAGGTGTATTCGTTATTGGGGCTGGAATATTATGCGCCAACCGAACCCAATCCAAAAGCAGATAGCAACCTGGCGGTGGCCTGGAAAAATTTTGAGACCGATCCATCAGAAGAGAATTACATCTGGCTGGGGCGTAGGCTGGCTTACCTGGTAAAATACAATCAGGCCATTGAAGTGTTTACGCAAGGTCTTGAACAATATCCCAACTCTTACAAACTGTATCGTCATCGTGGGCACCGGTATCTTTCGCAACGCAAGTTCGATGCTGCCATTGCCGACTTCACCAAAGCGGTTGAATTAATGCCGGCTACACCGCTGGAAATTGAACCCGATGGAATTCCCAACAAAATCAATAAGCCACTTTCCAGCACACAATTTAATGTGTGGTACCATTTAGGATTGGCACATTACCTGAAAGGCGAATTTGATAAAGCCGAAGAAGCGTATTTAAAATGTATGGAGACGAGTGATAATGATGATTTGATTACCGCCACCGTAGATTGGTTGTATATGACGTACCGCAGGCAAGGCAAAACAGAAGCAGCAAACCTCTTGTTAGAGAAAATTACACCCAACATGACGATTGTGGAAAATGATTCTTACTTCAAGCGACTCAATCTTTATAAAGGCAACCTGCCGGTTGATTCCGTACTGAATGTAAGCAGTACGGCAACCGATGCCGATCTGGCTATTGCTACACAAGGCTACGGTGTTGGCAACTGGTACTTGTACAATGGCGATACCACACAAGCTGTTTCGGTGTTTGAACGCGTAATAGGCGGAAAACACTTTTCTGCCTTTGGCTTTATTGCAGCCGAGGCAGATTTGGCACGGATACGAGAATAAATTGCACTGACTTTGTTTTCTCCTAACTTTGCGGCTGATTCATTTTAGTATTGGCCCCGTAGTTCAATGCATAAAATATCCCGATAAGCAGTGGTGATCTCATAGTTCAACGGATAGAATAGAAGTTTCCTAAACTTTTGATCTGGGTTCCCTGCCTGACGGCAGTCAGGGATTCCCTTACAACAAATGATATATTTGTAAGTTAAAAATGAAGTAAACGAAAACGCCTGTAGTTCAATGGATAAAATATCCCGATAAGCAGTGGTGGTCTCATAGTTCAACGGATAGAATAGAAGTTTCCTAAACTTTTGATCTGGGTTCGATTCCCGGTGAGACCACCACTTCGATCGGGACTAAACTTTTAATACAGGTTCCCTGCCTGACGGCAGTCAGGGATTCCTGACACACTTACCAAATGATATATTTGTATGTTATTAAAAGTGAAGTGAATGGTGATTTGTATGTTGGCATTTGTAAAAATGTAGATTCGAGGCTAAAGGATCATTCGGTTGGGAAAAACAGATACACAAAAGGACTTCGCCCCTGGATGCTGATGTTTGTAGAAGAATACAATAATTGGGCTGACGCGAGAGTAAAAGAGAAGTATTACAAAAGTGGTGTTGGTAAAGAAGAACTGAAAAATAAAATTAAAAATAGAATATCCCGATAAGCAGTGATGGTCTCATAGTTCAACGGATAGAATAGAAGTTTCCTAAACTTTTGATACAGGTTCCCTGCCTGACGGCAGTCAGGGATTCCTGTCGGGGCTACAAGACCGGAAGGGCCGAGATTTTATCGGTCTTTCCTTCTTGGTTCATTAAACCCATCCACTTGCTGCGCATCTTCACCTTTAAACTCTGGAACGAAAATCTTTCCAATGTACAGTGTGTTCTCCAGCATTTTCGGGAATTGGCTTTTGCTTAACGTCAACCCCCTTTTATTCATTATTCTGCGCAGCTCTTCTTTATTATCAAATCCAGTGGCAAACAATTCAAAGGACTCAAGTATGAGTGGAGTTTTATCGCTTGGAATTAAGATGGGTTTCTTTAGATGATCGCGATCGTTCTTGTAACCAAATGGCGCAACACCTGTCCACCGACTTCTCGATTCAAAAAGTGTTCTTATCCTTGAAATCTGCTATTTTCAATGCTCACATGAATATTATTGAGTATATTTACTCATCTTATTGAGTAATTTGTAAATGACCTTTGAAAGACCTTATATTCAGCAACTTATAAGCAGGATGAATGAGCCAAGAGGCTTCATTCAAGTGCTTATGGGACCCCGTCAGGTGGGTAAAAGCACACTTACCGGGCAGGTGTTGGCCAAATTGAATGCTCCCCATCTTTTCGTTTCGGCTGATGCTGTTGCCAATGCCGGTGAGCTTTGGCTGGAGCAGCAATGGGAAACAGCTCGTTTGCAATGGAAGTCTTCTGAAGCAAGTGCATTTATTTTAGCAGTTGATGAAATTCAAAAGATTGATAACTGGAGCGAGGTAGTTAAAAAATTGTGGGACGAAGACACGCGCACGAACCAACCCATTAAAGTTATCTTGTTGGGGTCATCTCGTTTGCTCTTGCAACAAGGATTAACTGAATCACTGGCCGGGCGTTTTGAAACTACCTACCTGGGGCATTGGTCATTTACTGAAATGGAACGAGCCTTTGGTGTGACAGCCGAACAATATGTTTGGTTTGGAGGCTACCCCGGTGCAGCCAGTTTAATGGGCGATGAAGATCGATGGAAGAAATATGTGAACGATGCACTCATTGAAACCAGTATCTCCAAGGATATTCTCATGCTTACCCGCGTGGATAAGCCTGCCTTGCTGCGAAAACTTTTTGAGCTAGGTTGTTTATATTCAGGGCAGGTTTTGTCCTATACAAAAATTGTTGGGCAGTTGCAGGATGCAGGCAATACCACGACTTTAGCTCACTACTTGCAGTTGCTTGACACGGCAGGGCTGTTGGCAGGTATTGAAAAATATACAGGCGAACAACTTCGCCAACGTTCTTCCAGTCCGAAATTTCAAGTGCATAACACTGCGTTACTTACCGCGCAACAAGGTGCTGCATTAAAAGAGGTGAGGTTAATGCCAGATGTTTGGGGCCGTTGGGTGGAGGCAGCTATTGGTGCTCACCTTGTGAATCATCAATTAAGCGAAGGCTATACGGTACACTACTGGCGACACCGAAATGACGAGATTGATTTTGTGTTGAAGAAAAAAGGAAAAGTAATCGGGCTGGAAGTAAAAAGTGGAGCTACACAAAAGGCACCTGGCATGGAAGCATTTAAAAAACAACATGAACCTGATAAAGTACTACTCGTTGGAAAGAGCGGAATACCCTGGCAAGAGTTTTTGAAACTTTCGTTTGATCAACTATTTTAAATTTAAAGGATATAGTCTCTATAAATAATGGCTTTCAACGAAGACTCACGCGTAAAAATTCCAACGAGGTGAAGTATAGTGTCAAGAAAAGATAGGTTAGGTAATCGCACAAGGTAAACTGCAAGATATAGCGAAATGTCCCCTTTGTGATCGATTTACTGTATTTACAGTTTATGATAATCGAGTATACCTCATGCAATTTCTTTAAATCCGCATAAAATTTTGATCCGACAATTATGAAGTTGTGGCTGGAGTTTCTAAGCTCGGGTATCTAAAGTGAAAATCAAACCGGAAACACATTCCCTTTAAAGATTTTCACGGCAATGGCCAGCAGAATTACACCAAAAACTCTTCGCAACACCGCGAAGCCTGATTTGCCGATTACACGTTCCAGCCAGGATGAAGATCGTAACACGATGTAAACAAAAATCAGATTAACCAGAATACCGATTAATACATTAGTCTCGGCATAAACTGCACGCAGCGAGAGAATAGTAGTCAGGGTTCCGGCTCCGGCAATTAATGGAAAGGCCAACGGCACAACCGAGCCAGTGCCCTTTGCATCGGGGTCGTCCTTGATCAAAGTTATACCCAGAATCATTTCCATGGCCACAATAAAAATTACAATCGCTCCGGCCACCGCAAAGGAAGCCACATCCAAACCAAAGAGATTTAAAATGGATTGCCCGAGGTAAAGAAACCCTACCATTAACACAGCCGAAATCAATGTAGCTTTCTCCGCATAAATCCGTCCCTCTCTTTTCTTGATGAGAATAATAAATGGCACCGAACCGATAATATCAATTACCGAAAACAGAATGAGTGATACTGAAAAAATTTCCTTGAAGTCCATAAGTAGAAATGCGATGCAAAGGTATAGAAAATCAAAATGCTTACGGCTAAGCTTATTGCTTATCTTTCCCTGATGAAAAAGCAAACCCGATTGTTCTGGCTTGTTTCCGCAGCAACCATTGGCTGGATGTTGGTTATGCGCCCGTTTACGCCCGGCAATATTATTGAGTATGAATTTGCGCGCACGGTGGAGAAAGCCATAAAAATTTTTAAGGACTGGGGTGCGGGCGGAGTGGAGAAGGCTAAAATGAGCATACTGCTTGATTTTGTTTTTCTGATTCTGTACAGTTGGGCTATTAGCCTGGGGTGTAAAGTAGTAGTCGGCTTTGCTGGCAGTGCCCGTGTTTCTAAAATTGGTTTACAGCTATCGCGGCTGGTTTGGATTGCTGGTGCTTGCGACCTGGTGGAAAATGTTTCGCTTCTGATTGCAATGCATCGACTAAACAACACTATTCTTGAACTTGCTTTCTGGACAGCCGGTATCAAGTTTGCAATTGTACTTGTGGCTTTGCTTTTTATTCTTGTCGTTACGGGTATTGGCTTAACGAAAAAAATCCTTCGCCCAAAGGAAAAAGATTCAACCCCTTCTTAAAATATTCATTAAGCTTCTGATGTCAGCGGGCTTGATGGCGGGGAAATTGGCAATCCGGAAAGTAGTTGCATTTAACTCACGATAACCTTCGCCTAACAAAAAACCATGCTTATGCGCGCGTGATTTGGTGGCTTTGATTTGTGCTTCGCTGGCAGTAACAGTAATTACCGTATCGGATCGAACAGCGGCATTTGAAATTAATGGTTTGATTGTTTTAGTTTCCAGAAGATCGTACCAAGCATAAGCCTGTTGTTTTAATCTTTTGTGAGTAGTTAAAATTGAAGGCGACTCCTGAAGTACCCGATACAACAAATAAATACCAAGAACATTGGGCGTGTGTGTGGTTTGAAATTTCTCAGCAAACTGCAGTTGATGCAGCAGACTATTATAATGTGAGCGCTCATTTAGCTGTTGCGCCCGCGCGATGGCACGGGGTGAGCACACCAGCACGGCAAGACCTGCGGGTAAACCAAAACATTTTTGAACAGAAGCAAACCAAACATCGCCTGCAGAAAAATCGAGCGCTTGCCCACCCATTGACGAAGTGGCATCAATAACGATTACACTATCCGGATTCTCTTTTCGTACCCCACTTAAAATGTCGTTGCTTACCTGTGTGCCATTGCTGGTTTCATTTTGGGTGATGCAGATTATTTCGCCCGCATATGGGGCAACCGGTAGTGCTTGTTCCGGATTGAAGGTTATACTTTTTGCGTCCGGTTTTAGAGCTTGTGTATACGTAAACCATTTTTTACCAAACGCGCCATTATAAAGATGTGTGCTGCTTTGCTTTATCAGCGATTGCGCAATTACCTCCCAGCATTCCGTTGCAGACGATAAAAACAAAACGGTGTAGGATTTTGGAATGCGCAGTTTCTTCCTGAGTTCCACCGATGTTTTTTTCACCAGGTTCATGCACGCTACGCTGCGATGATTCATACTGAGAACACCCATGCGGTGTGCCTCCTTCACAAACAAGGGGATGTTGGAATAAACCTGCGAAGGGCCCGGGTAGAATGAAATCATGGACGAAAGTTAAAAGGTTTAAAGGAATTTGGGGCCAGATTTTGTGCTAACCGTAATTCTCGGTCAACTCATCAAAAAACCAGTGGTACTGTTTCTAAAATTCAGTACATTTCCTCAACTGAAAATTTCAATAGCCATGAAACCACTCCGCAAAGAAGACATCAAACAGGAAGTTTTTGATTTGTATGACGATTATGCTCACAATCGGATTGACCGAAGAACATTTCTGGAAAAACTTTCGATGTATGCAGTAGGCGGAGTAACCGTGGCGGCCTTGCTCAGTTTTATCAGTCCCGATTATCAGATCATTCAGGTGCAGGCTAACGATCCGCGCCTGAAGTCGGATTATATTAATTATGATTCGCCCAAAGGAGGTGGTTCCATAAAAGGTTTGCTTTCCAGGCTGGCCGATGCAAAAGGAAAACTGCCCGGTGTGGTGGTAGTTCATGAAAATCGTGGCCTTAATCCATACATTGAAGATGTTGGAAGAAGAGCAGCTTTGGCCGGCTTTATTTCATTAGCACCCGATGCCCTTACCCCGCTGGGTGGTTATCCCGGTAACGATGATGAAGGAAGAACACTGCAAAGCAAACGCGACCGGAATGAAATGCTGGAAGATTTCATTGCAGCCTTTTATCATTTGAAGTCGCACCCGGATTGTAATGGCAAAGTAGGTGTGGTGGGTTTTTGTTTTGGCGGTTGGATTTCCAATATGATGGCTGTGCGTGTGCCCGAGCTGGCCGCAGCGGTTCCGTTTTATGGAGGCCAGGCACCTGCAGCCGATGTTCCAAAAATAAATGCTCCTTTACTTTTACACTATGCCGGTTTAGATACCCGTGTAAATGAAGGCTGGGCTGCCTATGAACAGGCATTAAAAGAAAATAATAAAAAGTACACGGCTCATTTCTACCCCGATGTTAATCACGGATTTCACAACGACAGTACACCCCGTTTTGATAAGCCTGCAGCCGAACTGGCCTGGCAGCGTACGGTAGATTTCTTTAAAGAAAATCTGAAGTAAACTAATCTAGCTGAAGGGCAAGTAATTCTTTGTAACCAAAGTAACCTTTCGCTTTGGCATTAAACAATTCCAGGTTTTGATAAGTGAGTGTAGCTTTTTTGCCAATTAGTTTTTTGTAGTCGCTAATAAAATCATCGGCACCCTCTACGTGGCGAAGCCAAACCAGCCGCACTTCTTTGTTAGTTTCATCTTTAAGCGTAACGAACAGAAATTCTTTTTCTTCAATAGATTTTATAACACCACTTACAGATTCGCTTTCAGGTACAGTTGCTTCGGCTTCATCGGCTAATCTGGCAAAGATGTCCGGACACTGAGGTGCCATTTGCATACCCACTTTTTCACCAAACTTGCGCATGGTTTCCCCATCCGACATATCTACTTCTATGTTACGTGCCTGAATTACTTCAAACATGCAAAGCCCAAGCGCCACCTCAATTGACTTTTTCGAGGCATTGCTTAAATCTTTTTTCTGAATACACTCACAGGTTTCTTTGGCAATGCCTTTGTAATCTTCTTGTGAAAATGCGAGCAATGGCAAAAAGAGAAAGGCAAGAATCAATTTTTTCATACAGCTTTATGATAAGAATGAAAGGTAAGAAAAAAACTTGTTGTATTTGGCTTGTTTATAGGTTCAGGTCAACTGAATTCTTGCTCAACTGCTTTTGATAGTCTTTCGGATTTAGCCCATACTCGGCTTTAAAACATTTTGAAAAGTAAGAAAGATTGGCAAAACCAACTTCGTACATAATTTCGGTTACGTTGCCTCCTTTGTTGCGCAGCAGGATAGATGCCTTTTTAAGCCGGTATTTTTTAATAATGTCGTTTGTAGAAAGTTGGGTAAGTGATTTTAGTTTACGGTACAGGTACGAGGCACTCATTCCAATTTCTTCACTTAGCTGCTCTACGCCAAAACCCGGATCGGAAATATTGGCTTCAATAACGTTCATAACTTTCTTCACAAACCTTTCATCTTCATTTTCTTTGTTGGTAGCAATGGGTTGGGCGTGAAGTACCTGTTTAAGGTAGTTGGTTAATTCTTGTTTGCGAGCCAGCAAATGATCCAGGTGTGCCTCCAGCAAATCAATTTCAAAAGGTTTGGTCAGGTAGGCATCAGCACCCATTCGAATGCCCTCTGCTTGTTGCGTGGCCAGGCTGCGTGCCGTTATCAGAATAATACCAATATGGCTCGTGTTGGAATTCTCCTTTATTTTTTTGCAGAATGTTATACCATCCATAACCGGCATCATCACATCGGTGATGATGATCTCGGGCAAAAAGCTGGTTGTTTTCTGCAGTCCCTCTTCTCCGTTTTCTGCACTTATAAAATTGTATTTGTGCTCCAGACTAATGCGTACAAATTCAATCATATCGGGACTGTCATCAATCAGTAACACGAGGGGTTTGTTGGATTGCAGATCGAAACGATAAGTTTGGTGTTGCGAATGAGAAAATTCTTTTATCGCTACTAACTCTAATTCTTGTTCTTCGTGAATGGCATCTACCGGAAGATGACTTTTACCTAGTGGAAGTTGAACTACAAATGTGGTTCCTTTTCCTTTTACACTTTCAACCTGTATCTGGCCGCGGTGCAACTTGATATATTCGGCTGCCAGCGCAAGGCCTATGCCGGTACCACTTTCCATCAACCGGGCTTCATCTGTTTGATAAAATGGTTCGAATATTTTCTCTTTTTCCTGAGCATTCAATCCAATCCCGCTATCTCTGATTTCGATCATGGCCGAACCTTCCGGGAATGCTTCTGAAGCCGAACCTTGTTTCAGGTTAACGTGTATGGTTCCACCCTGCGGGGTGAACTTAAATGCGTTGGATAGCATGTTAAACAACACCGTTTCAATCTTCTCACTGTCCATCCAAACCGGCAACTCCTGCAAATCGGCCTGAAAGTTATAACTGATTTTTTTTCGACTGGCTTTGTCCGCAAACAGCGTGTGAATTTCGTGTGTAAATGAAATCAGGTTTGTACGACTTACTTTTATTTCAAGTTTATCGTTCTCCAGTTTTCTGAAATCGAGAATCTGATTGATTACGCGCAACAAGCGGTGCGAATTTTTTTCGGCCAGAGTAATTAAGCTGCGACTGGTTGCATCAAGCGTACCCTGCTTAAGCAATTGCTGAATGGGTGGCATAATCAAGCTAACCGGTGTGCGCAGTTCGTGCGAGATGTTGGTGAAGAATTGTTGCCGGGCCTGAATAAGTGCTTCGTTATGTTGTTTCTCAAGTCGTGCAATCTTCAATTCGTTTTGCAATTTTAATCGGGTAGTGTACATGCGCATGCCGATAATAATGGCCGCTACAAGTACTATTCCATACAGAACTATAAACGCAGGACTTAAAAATAGCGGTGGGTTTACCTTAATGGTTAAAGTTGCTTCCTGATCACTCCACTGTCCGTAATTGTTGGAACCCCGTACCCGAAAAATGTAGTTACCGGGCGAGAGATTGGAATAGATTGCAAAATTTTTCTCACCCGAAGTATAGAGCCAGTCTTCATCAAAACCCTCCAGCATATACGCGTAAATGTTGGTGTGGGGTTGCCAGTAATGCAGTGAAGAAAACTGCAAAGCAATCGACCGGTGCGCATAATCTAAAGGCAGGTGCGAGGCAATGGAAACATCACGGTCAAATACCTGGCCACCAAGGGTGTCGCCCTGGTTAACAGCTTTGTTGTTAATGGCCAGCGATGTGATGTAAACCTTCGGTTGATACCGGGGAAGTTGTGAGTGGTTTGTTTGAATGGTGAGGTAACCGTTATCGCCACCAAATAAAAGTTCACCTTGTGGGTTGCGCGCACTGCAACCTGAATAAAAACTTTTTAAGGGCAGGTTCTGATCTAACGGAAAAAGTTCGGTAGTGTGGGCAACCGGTGAATACTTAAATATAAATTGATTGGTAGCGCCCCATATATTTCCGGAGTCATCTTCGGTCAGGCTACCAATTAATACATCGCGTCCGGCCTTTATCGCATGAAAAACTGATTCGTTTTTTTGTGGATCATATTCCAATAATCCGTTTTGCGTACCAACCCATACTTTATTTTTCGAAGAGTGATACAACCCATGAATATCCTTCTTGCCAGCTTCCGGATTAGCGGCATCAATTTTTTCGGGCTTGTTGTTAAAAAAATCAAGCCTGTACAAATCGTTGTACATGGCAAACCAAAGGGCATCTTTGCCTGCTATAATTTTTTCAGAACCAAACTCGTCTGATATACGCTGAAACTTTAGCTGATCAATATTTTTAAGATCGCCTACGGTTTTAAACAGGCCACCCTGGTAAGTACTTACCCACATGGTATTATCTGGTCCGCGTAAAATCTTTGCAATGTAGTTTGTAATGAGTCCATTGGTTGGGTTTGCGGTAATGGCATACATTTTTTGGTTGCGCTCATCCCAGATATTAATTCCACCAGCGGTGCCAATCCAGATTCTGTTGTATGCGTCTTCTTCTAATGCATATACATTATTAAGTAATATCTTTTGAGATCCTTTGCTGTTGGTGTCAAAAATGCGTTTAGGCTCAGATGGAGTTTCCATACAAATTACGCCATGAAGCGTAGCCAGCCAGACCGAATTGTTTTGGGCAACCAAAATAGATTTTACCTGGTTACCTGCAATTTTATTTTCAACGCGTCCAGCTACTTCGTGGTAGCGATACACGTTTGGATGTTTGTTAAGCCTGCTTAATCCGTTTGAGGTTACGAACCAGATTACACCGCTGCGGTCTTCAAAAATTTGCCAGATAGCATTGTTGGCAAGCGAGTATGGAACTTGTGGATTATGAAAATAAGCTTCAACCTTTTGGGTTGCCGGATCGAAGATGTTTAATCCAAAATCAGTACCCAACCAGATTTTACCACTATCGCCTAAATAAATGCATTTGATAACCTCGTTGCTTAGTTCGATCTGCTGATCGCCCCATAATTCAAATTGTTGGGTTATGGTATTAAACCGGGCCAGGCCTGTTTCAGTGCCCACCCAAAGTAAAGAGTCACTGCTTGTACGATCTGGTTTTATCTCACCACAAATCAGATTGTTTTTCAGGCTAGCCTTGTAAACTCCTTTCAGATTAAAGCTTTGAAATAAACCACCACCGGGGGCAAGTTTGTTCAGTTTGTCGTAAGTGCCCACCCAAAGTGTGCCGTCTAAACCTTCGTATACCGACCGGATAGTATTATGGCTAAGGCCACTATTATTAATATGGTAGGTTTTAAGGATAGCATTAGTTGTGCCATCTACTTGCAGCAACCCATTTTCTGTTCCAACCCAGATTTTTCCGTGCGAACCTTTTGCAAGCGTGCGAACTGCGTTGTTACCCAATGCAGCAACACGCGTAATTTCAAATGTGCGGGTATTTATTTTACAGAGCCCGTTCCAGGTACCCACCCATAGCTCTTCACCTTCCTGTAAAAGGCAACTGATTTCGTTTGATGAAAGTGAATGGCTGTTACTGGTTTTATTAAACAATTTAAAGCCATAGCCATCGAAACGGGCAAGACCATTGCTGGTACCAATCCAGATGAAATCGTTTGGGTCTTGTGTAATGGCCGAAATAATATTTGAAGGTAACCCGTCTTTAACCGAAAGCGTGGAAAAATACAATTGTTGCGCAACCGCAAATTGCGCGCAAATGCCTGAGGCGAGAATTAAAAGCAAAAGTCGTAAAGCGGAGAGTTTCATCGGTTGTGCAACTAACAACAAAAGCTGTTTCGGCAGAACAATCTTAACAAATCTTACTGAAAGGTTAATGCATGGTATTAACGGTAATTGACTCGTTTACTTTGTTTTACTGTATCAATCAGACTGAATTGCGTTAATTTTGGTAAGATTAGTATCTGGATTAGCAACCCATATGCAAGTATTTTAGCAGCAGCAAATGTGCGGAGATCCAATCTGACATTAAACAAAAAATTAGTAATCGTGAAAAAGGTAATTCAAGTTGTGTTGTGGGTGGGATTGTTGGGAATTGCGGCATGCCAGGAAGATTCACCAGAGCCACCGGTAAATGAACCGGGCGATTTTTTGTTCGGTGCCGATTTATCGTACGTTAATCAGGTGTTGGATTTTGGTGGAACCTTTAAGGTGAGTGGTGCCGTTACCAATCCCTATAAAATTTTTAAAGACAATGGCACCAATCTCGTGCGCCTGCGCTTATGGCATAATCCGGTTTGGACGAAAGAGGTTTATGGCGAGGAGGGTACTCAACTTTACAGCGACATACTGGATGTAGCAAAGGCCATTGAAGCTGCCAGACAGCAACAACTAAAAGTGTTGCTTGATTTCCATTTCTCTGATACCTGGGCCGACCCGGGCAATCAGAAAATTCCGGCTGCTTGGCAGGACATCCGTAACATTACGGTTTTGCGCGATTCCGTTTATAACTATACTTCCAAGACGTTAAATTACCTGAAGACAAGATCGTTGCTGCCCGAGTATATTCAATTAGGCAACGAAACCAACTGTGGCATGTTATACACGAATGCTCCGGCAGGGTTTCCGGCTTGTAATGGTTGCAATGGTCAGTGGACTAATCTGCGTACGGTAATCAAGGCGGGTATTCAGGCAATAAAAGATGTAGCACCTGATTCAAAGATTATTTTACATGTAGCCGATCCGGTTAATGTAGATTGGTGGTTTACCAATGTGATGAATGGAGTAGAGGTAAATAATTTTGACATAATCGGATTTTCGTATTACCCGCTGTGGCATACAGGCGTTCCACTCTTGCAAATCTCTAACAACATCGCGGCCTTCAAGTCGAAGTTTGGAAAAGATATTATGATTTTGGAGACCGCGTATCCCTGGACAACTGCCGGAAATGATTCTTACACCAATCTTTTTGGTGGCCAAACCGCCTTATCCGGATATCCTTATACCAATGCCGGGCAACTTGCACTTATGAAAGCGCTCACACAGGAAGTGATCGATGGTGGTGGTATCGGACTGATTTACTGGGAGCCCGCCTGGATTACTTCTGATATGAAAGATTTGTGGGGCACTGGCTCTGCCTGGGAGAACAACACGTTTTTTGATTATTCTGGCGAACTCAATTCGGGCATTCAGTTTATGACACACACGTACAAATTCTAATACTTCAACTTCACATCGCTATGCGAACTACCATCTGCTATTCTTTACTATTGACTGTGCTGTTTACTTCGCACACGGTACTCAGCCAATCCAAATCAAAGAAAAGTAACCCGATTTATATTGATAAAACCGGAACCTTTCGCTGGACGAAAGACAACAAAGAAGCTGCTTTTTTTGGAGTTAACTATACCACGCCCTTTGCACATGCCTATCGCGCACATAAAAATTTGGGAGTAAATCCGGAAGATGCTATCCGGCAAGATGTATATCACTTTGCCCGGTTGGGGTTAGATGCCTTTCGGGTGCATGTATGGGACACCGAGATTTCCGATGTGCAAGGCAACTTGTTAAACAATGAACATTTGCGCTTGTATGATTTTCTGTTAGCCGAATTAAAGAAACGGAACATTAAAACCATTATTACCCCTATAGCTTTTTGGGGTAACGGTTACCCGGAGCGTGATGAAGATACACCCGGCTTTTCGCGATTCTATGGAAGGGGAAAATTAACAACCAATGACTCAGCCATTGTAGCGCAGGAAAATTTTCTGCGACAATTTTTTAAGCACGTTAATCCCTACACCAAACTTTCGTACCAGAGCGACCCCGATATACTGGCAGTTGAAATAAATAACGAGCCAGCCCACAGTGGCCCCAAACAAGGTGTAACCAATTATGTAAACCGGCTTACCGCTGCTATTAAAAGTACCGGTTGGACAAAACCCGTTTTTTATAACATCAGTCAGGGCCCGTATTATGCCGATGCCGTGGCCGCATCAAAAGTTGATGGCTTTAGTTTTCAATGGTATCCGTCAGGTCTTGTTTCTGGTAATACACTTAAGGGAAACTATTTACCTCATGTAGATAAATACTCCATTCCATTCGATTCAATACCGGCATTTCGGAATAAGGGTTTGATGGTTTATGAATTTGATGCCGCTGATATTTTGCAATCGTACATGTATCCGGCTATGGTGCGCAGCTTTCGCGAGGCCGGTATGGGCTGGGCCACTCAATTTGCATACGACCCCATGGCAATTGCCCATGTGAATACCGAATATCAGACACACTATCTTAATCTGGCTTACACCCCTTCTAAGGCAATCAGTATGCTTATTGCTTCGCGGGTGTTTCATAAACTTCCACGTTTTAAAAGCTATGGCACGTATCCGGCCGATAGTGTGTTTGATGTGTTTCGGGTAAGCTACAAACAAGCTTTAAGTGAATTGAATGATGGAAGTGAGTTTGTTTATTCCAACACGACAACCACACGCCCGACAGATGTTACCCGATTAACGCGGATAGCCGGTGTGGGCAGTTCGCCCGTAGTTACCTACCGGGGTTCGGGTGCATACTTTTTAGATAAGCTTGAAGATGGGGTATGGCGATTAGAGGTTATGCCCGATGCCATTCACATCCGCGATCCATTTGAGAAAGCATCGCCTAAAAAAGAAGTAACGGTTATTGAATGGAACACGAACGCAATGCAAATCAGTTTGCCCGATGTAGGTTCAGACTTTTCCGTGAAACCGATTAATTCCGGAAATGAAAAATTACCGACTGTAGTTAATACTGAATTTAAGATTACGCCAGGCACTTACCTGATTTCCCGTAAAGGAAAACAACCAAATACCGAAAAGTATAAAACCGGTGTACTTGGCTTAACAGAATTTGTTGCACCGCCACCCTCTAAAGCAATGTTGCAGCTGGCACACACACCCTTCGCAGAAGTATCGGCTAACAAGCCGCTAACCATTTGGGCCACCTTAACGGGATTAGATTCGGGTACGGTATCGTTATTGGTTGCGCCACTCTATGGTCGTGCGCGTACATTTACCATGTTAGCAAAATCAAGTAACGCTTATGAAGTTACTGTACCTGAAGACGTGATGAGTGCCGGATTACTTTCGTATAGAATAATGGTTAAGCAAGGAAACGACTACACACTTTTTCCGGGTAGCATAAAAGAAAATCCGTTTGCATGGGATAGCTACCAGGCCGAATACTGGAACACAAATGTGGTGGCAGAAAATACACCAATCGAAATTTTTAATCCAACCACCGATCGCGCGTTCAGAACCTATCCGCCTTGGCGCAGGGGTTTTCAGGTAGGTTATACCAGCGGCACAACACCCGGTCAGTTAACGTTAAAGCTTACTGCTGCCGATCTTAAAGGTGATGAGCAGGTAGGTCTTCAATATGCTTTTGCAGATAAATGGAAAGGCCGTGCCAGCGAATTGCAGTCCGTTAATACCGTAGTGGTACGTGCACGCAGTACTTCGGCAAAATCTATGGAAGCGAGATTAACATTGGTAAACGCCAGCGGACAATCCGTTACGGCAACAGTAAATCTTACAACCCAATTTCAGGACATTGAGATTCCGTTGAGCAATTTTAAATCGGGCGAATCGCTTTTATTGCCCCGACCTTACCCCGGATTTTTGCCACTTACTTTTAACGGAGGAAATACTACTGTGAATGTAAGTGACATGGAAAAGGTAGAGCTAACCGCTGCACACAATTTTACGGCATCTGAGAAGGAACAGCCTTTTGGCCTGGAGCTTGAACGAATCTGGTTAATTAAAAAGTAATGGGTTTAAAAAATCTGTTTTTGGTAAGTATAGTAGTTATGCTGACAACCGGTTTAAACTCTGAGACGGAAGCTGTGTTAGAATTGGATGCCCGGGCCACACTAGGCGAGGGGGCTATCTGGCATCCCACCGAAAATAAATTGTATTGGATTGACATAGAAGGAAAGTTGCTGCATATCTATGATCCGGAAACACGCACAAATAAATCAATACCGGTTGGTGATCGTATTGGCACCGTAGTGCCGGTAGCTGCCGGTGGCGTGTTGGTAGCATTGCAAACGGGTATTTACAAACTCGATACACAAACCGGAAAACTGAAGTGGCTAAACAATCCGTTACCAGATCCGGCTCTGCGGTTTAATGATGGCAAGTGCGATCCGGCAGGAAGATTTTGGGTGGGTTCGTTGGCAATGGATTCGCGCAAGCGCGGTGCCTCCTTGTATAGAATGGAAGCTTCGGGAAAAGTACACACCGTATTGGATAGCGTAACCATATCAAACGGCATTGTGTGGACAGCCGATAAAAAGACCATGTATTATAATGATACACCCACCATGACCGTGCAGGCATTTGACTATAACAACGATACCGGTGAACTAACCAACAGGCGCGTTGCCATTCGAATACCGCAGGGTGCCGGTGCCCCCGATGGGATGACCATTGATGCGGAAGGTAAACTATGGATTGCACTTTGGGGTGGATATGCCGTAGCCCGCTACGATCCCGATACCGGAAAACTGTTGGAGCAAATAAAAGTACCTGCACCACATGTAACCTCTTGCGCTTTTGGTGGCAAGAATCTTGAAACGCTTTATATCACTACCGCCCGGGCATGGGTTAAACCAGAGGTATTGCAACAATATCCGTTAAGCGGGGGTGTATTTGCTGTAAAGCCGGGGGTAAGGGGGGTGCCCGCATTTCAATTTGTAGGGCACCAGTAAATGCATAACCATTCTATATTATCAGTATGAATCAAGGCTACTTTTAGAGGTATTTTTTCTGGTGCAACCGTTTTAGCAACCGATTTCGTAAGAACATTCTTAATTTTTGAAGGATTTTTGCTGATTTTACACCCTCTTTGTAGATAATTTTAGTTTCAAAAGATTCGAATTACACACACTAAAAACAAGTTAACTCTATGATTAAAAATTTACTGCTCTTAGCATTTGTTTGTGCTTCGGTGGTATCGCTTGGTCAAAACCGGATGGTTACTGGAAAAGTAACTTCAGCCGATGATGGCCAGGGAATACCCGGTGCAAACATTTTAGTGAAGGGAACGAACACCGGTACCACCACCAATGCCGATGGTGATTTTTCCATTTCGGTTGGTAGCGATGCAGTGCTGGTGATCTCTTACATTGGGTACGCCACCCAGGAAATTACGGTTGGTTCGCAAACCTCACTTTCTATTACCTTACAAATTGATGTAACAGCACTTGAGGAAATTGTGGTGATTGGGTATGGTGAAGTTCAGAAGAAGGATGCCACCGGTGCGGTAACAGCAATCTCCAATAAAGACTTCAACAAAGGAGTTTTAATGTCTCCGCAGGATTTACTAACAGGTCGTTTGGCCGGAGTTTCGGTTATCTCGGGCAGCGGAGCACCTGGTGCCGGAGCGCAGATTCGGATTCGGGGCGGTTCATCGCTTTCTGCTACAAACGATCCATTAATTGTAATTGATGGTTTCCCGGTAGATAGGACTGACCCCGGAGGAATTGCAAACCCCTTGACAACAATCAACCCAAATGATATTGAAACCTTCACGGTGTTGAAAGATGCTTCCGCAACGGCAATCTATGGTTCGCGTGCTTCCAATGGTGTAATCATCATTACCACCAAAAAAGGAAAAGCGGGTAAGGTACAATGGAATTATAATGGCAATGTTTCTGTAGCAAGCCCGATTAAGTTTGTGGATGTATTAGATGGAGATGAATTCCGTGCCTTGGTAAATGATTTAAATACTGATGGTACGTATGGAATTTCACCTACTGCCTTAAATCTGTTGGGTGATGCTAATACCAACTGGCAACGCGAAATTTTCCGTACCTCATTATCTCACGACCATAACCTGAGTGCATCAGGTACTTTGCCATTAAAATCCGGGTTTATTAGTGAATTACCATATCGGGTTTCTGTGGGGTATACCAACCAGCAGGGTATTCTTAAAACCACCAGTATGGATCGTCTTTCCTACAATGTAAATCTTACGCCTACACTACTGAATGGTGATTTAAAAGTAACATTGAGCGCAAAGGGTAGCCATGCAGTTTCCAACTTTGGCGATGAGGGTGCAATCGGAAATGCTATTTCATTCGACCCTACTCAACCTGTACGCGATGGCAACGAAATCTATGGTGGTTATTTCAGCTGGTTGAGCAATGGTATTGTAAATGGAAATTCTAACCCGGTTGCCATGCTGGAGCAAACCGATAATCAGGGCACCAACAACCGCTTTATTGGTAATGCACAATTGGAATACAAACTTCCATTCTTAAAAGATATTAAGGCTGTGTTGAATCTTGGTATGGATGTTTCGAATACGGAGGGTTATAACCGGGCTCCTGTTAACGCTGGCTTTATTCATAGTACTGGTACACTTACCGGACGTAACAACACCTACACCGGAAAAAATAAATCCGAGTTGTTGGACTTCTACCTGAACTATAACAAAGAAGTAGGTATTCATAAATTTGATATCACGGCTGGTTACGGTTGGCAGCATTTTTATCGTACCCGCGATAGCCGGAATGAGAACACGCTTCAGGTTGTTGACAATCCAGCTACCCCAAGCGAGAACTTCCTGATCTCTTTCTTTGGTAGATTGAATTACACCCTTAACGGAAAATACCTGGTTACGGCTACCCTGCGAAATGACCATACTTCAACGGTAGCACCTGAAAACCGTTCAGGTATTTTCCCTTCGGTAGCTTTGGCCTGGAGGATAAAAGATGAAGGGTTTCTTTCCGGAGTATCCGCTATTTCCGATCTTAAACTCAGAGCTGGTTATGGTGTAACAGGTCAGCAAGATATTGGTGCCTATTATCAATATCTGGCTAGCTATCGTGCATCAAATCAATTGGCACAGTATCAATTGGGTAACTCTTATTATGTTACACTTCGCCCGGAGGCGTATGATCCAAAACTTAAGTGGGAAGAAACAACTACCTATAATATCGGTTTAGATTTTGGAATTTTAAATGATAAACTAACGGGCTCCGTAGAGTTATTTCAAAAAAATACAGAAGATCTGCTTAACAATATCGGCATTCCGAATGGTACAAACTTTTCCAATTTTATTACAACCAACGTGGGTAGCATGGAAAATCAGGGTATTGAAGTTTCGCTTAATTACAGCGCCTTTACACGGCCCGACTTCAGCTGGACTATTGGTATGAACTTTACCAGCATCAACAGTACCATCACTAAACTTAACCTAACTGATGACCCAAGTTATCCGGGTGTATTTTTAGGTAATGTGGGTGTTGGTGCGTTTGTACAAAATCATCGGGTTGGTTTCCCGGCATCGTCTTATTATGTGTATCAGCAGGTGTATGATTCAAATGAAAAGCCGATTGAAGGACTTTATGTAAACCGTTCGGGAGGAACTGATCCGGCTGCAACAGAAGCAAACAAGTATCACTTTAATCGTCCGGTGGCCGATTACCTGATTGGACTTAACACAAGAGGTAACTACAAGAACATTGATTTTGCATTAGCCTCCCGGTTTAGCATAGGTAACTATCTCTACAATAATGTGGAAGCTGGATATGCCTATTACAATGGTGTTTATACCCAACAGCATTTCCGCAATGTACCGAGTATGATTACCGATGCCGGCTTCAGAGGTCAGCAGGTATTCTCAGACTACTTCGTGCAGAATGCATCGTTCTTCAAATTGGATAATGCAAGTGTGGGTTATAATTTCGATAACATCGTAAAACAAGGATTGAAAGCGAGATTAAGCCTTACTGTGCAGAATGCGTTTATCATAACCAAGTATAAGGGAATTGACCCTGAATCAACCGGTGGAATAGATAACAATATCTATCCAAGGCCGCGCACATTCTTGCTGGGTTTGAATGTTACTTTTTAAATCATGGGAAAAATGACTATGAAGAATTTTAAAAACAAAACGATACTTACATCAGTAGCCCTTGCGGGTTTAATGATGTCGTGTTTAAGTGATCTGGATGTTACTCCGTTGGATACAACCGTTACCACTTCTGCTAACGTGTATACTACTAAAGAATCTTACAAAGCAGGTTTAGCAAAACTCTATGCAACCTTTGCATTAACAGGTCAGCAAGGACCTGCTGGTGCGGGCGATGTGGCCGGTGTGGATGAAGGCTTTAGCTGCTTTATTCGTTCATTATGGAATATGCAGGAATTAACTACCGATGAAGCGGTGTGGACATATCCCAACGATGCAAACGGAACCATTTTTAATTTGCATTATAATACCTGGGCTCCTGCCGATATTATTCCAACAGCACTGTATGCCCGGATTATGAACGTGGCTGCGCTTACTAACGAATACATGCGGGCAACATCCGATCAATTGAGTGATCCGGATATGTTAAAGTTTCATACGGAAGCCCGTTTCCTTCGAGCGTTGGCTTATTACTATGGATTGGATTTGTATGGTAAGATGGCTTTTGTAACAGAGGACGATCTGCCCGGTGCTTACTTCCCGCCTGAAATCAGCCGCGAAGATTTATATGATTTTATTGAATCTGAATTGCTGGAGATTAAACCCCTGATGGGTGAGCCCCGCTTTGAATATGGCCGTGCCGATAAAGCAGCTTGCGCTATGTTGCTGGCTAAACTGTATATGAACTCAGAGGTATATATCGGTACGCCAAAGTATACTGAGGCCATAACCCAACTGGAAGAAGTTATAGAAGCCGGCTATACATTAGCTCCGGCTTACCTCAATAACTTTTTGGCCGACAATCATGCAAGCCCTGAAATTATTTTTGCGCAGTTGTTTGATGGAACCCGCTCACAGGCCTATGATGCCTTAAACGTAATGATCTATGGCAATACCGGTAACGGTGGCTGGTCAGGGTTGAGAACAACTTCTGCGTTTGTAAATAAATTTCCGGATCTTGATGAATCCCGTGCCTTATTTGCTAAAGAAGATAAAGGCCAGTCGTTAGAAATTACTGCGGTTAATAATGCTTCTCAGGGTTACGGTATTTTCAAATTCAGAAATGTAACTTCAACAGGTGCTGCAGGAAGCAATCCTTCATTTCAGGATACAGATTTTCCAATGTTCCGGTTAGCGGATGCTTACCTGTTGTATGCAGAAGCCGTGCTACGCGGTGGCTCAGGTGGTGATATAACAACCGCACTGGGTTACGTAAATCAGATCAGAACTCGTCCCAGCGATGTAATTGCAGGTAATGCTCCTGGTGCAATTACTGCTGGTCAGCTTACACTTGATTTCATACTGGATGAACGCGCCCGCGAGTTATACTGGGAAGGTCATCGCAGAACGGATTTAATTCGCTTTGGTAAGTACACCGGTGCTACTTATTTGTGGCCGTGGAAAGGTGGTGAAGCAGCTGGTACTTCAATTGGTGCTCACCGCGCGTTATTCCCGATTCCGGCAGCTGATAGAGCATCGAATCCTAATCTTACTCAGAACACGGGTTATTAATCATGAACAAGATATTTATGAACATGAAAACCTTAAAACAATTTTTAATAGCCTTAGTACTGATGGGGGGCTTCGCAGGTTGCGAAGACGACTCCATCAAGGCTGTACTCAAGACAGACGTAGCGCCAAATGTATTGCAGACTCCTGCATCAACCGCATTTGTTCTTACACTGGCAAACAAAGACCAGAACTTTGCAACCTTCAATTGGACTGCTCCTGATTTTGGTTTTAAATCGGCAGTAACATACACACTGGAGGCTGACCTTGCCGGAAATAATTTTGCAAACGCAATTGAACTGGCTTCTACAAGCTCGCTATCAGCAGCCCTGAATGTAGGTGCAACAAATGATTTGTTGCTCGGCCTGGGACTGGTGCCTGAAACGCCTACCGATGTTCAGCTACGGGTTACATCATTTATAGATGATGATGTAGAGCCGGTTGTTTCCAATGCGATAACGGTTAGCCTTACCGCATACGCAACCAGTTTTCCTCCTATTTGGGGAATGGGTGCTGGCTTAAAAGGTTGGGGCCCATGGCCAGCAAATGCAGTAGAGTGGCAAAGCAGTGAGTTCAGAAAGTATGAAACGATTGCCTACTTCACAAGTGGTGAAACCTTCAGGTGGTTTGGTCAACTTGATTGGGGACCTGTATCTTACAACTATCCTTATTTCACTAGTGTTTCTCCGGTATTTGTAAATGGTAATGATGGTGATTCAAATCTACGGGTAGCGGGTGCAACTGGCTGGTACAAAGTTGGTGTTGATTTAACAGCCAAAACCGTAACAGCCGAAGCAGTGAGTGAACCGGTTATGTACATGACGGGTGCTGGTATTGGTGGTTGGGATCAACCCGGTACAGGTGCAAGTATTAAAATGACATATTTGAAACCGGGAGTATTTCAGGCAGATGCAAATTTTGTATCGGGTGAAACCTGGCGATTCTTTGGGCAGGCAGACTGGGGGCCGGTATCGTATAATTACCCATTCTTCACCAGCGTGCCTGATTACTTTGAAAACGGAGCCGATGGTGATTCAAACTTCCGCGTAGTGGGTGAATCAGGAACAAAGAAGGTTACGGTTGACATCAATGAGAAAACCGTTACCCTTGGTGATCCACCACTGCCGGTATTGTATATTACAGGTGATGATTTTGGATGGGGTTGGAATGACGGCCAGTATCAGGAACTTACTTACAATCCGGGTGCAGGTACGTTTACTATTACCGTTACCCTTACCAACGATAAACTGTTCCGGTTCTTCCCTCAGAAGGGCTGGGATCCTTCGTATAACTACACTTTCTTCACAACCATTGATAGTGATTTAGGCGATCAGGGACCTGGCGATCATAACTTCCGGTATTTGGGTACAACCGGTTCGCGCACCATTACTGTAAACCTAACCGCCAAAACGGTTGCGCTTGATTAAGGTTTTTTTAAGTATTGTTTCAAAGAAAAATTCAGGAGGCAACTCCTGAATTTTTCGTTTTATGAAAATGCATAGTTTTAAAAATTCAAAGCAGGTTTTCTTTTTTGCACTGGCCGCGTTGTTCGGTTGTCAGTCAAAACCCGCTACGCTTTTTACTAAAACTGAACTTGATTTTGAGAATACGCTTCAGGAAACTCCTCAGATTAATATTCTGAGTTACGAATACACCTACAACGGTGGGGGCGTAGCAGCAGCCGACTTTAACAACGATGGTTTGTGCGATTTATATTTTACCGGTAATACCGTGCCCAACAAACTGTTTCTGAACGAAGGCAATTTTAAGTTTAAAGATATTACCACAGCTGCTGGTGTGGCCGGCAGAGAACTATGGAAAACCGGTGTTACCACAGCCGATGTAAATGCCGATGGTTGGTTAGATATTTATGTAAGCTACTCTGGGCCGGAGTTGGGTCAATCGTTCGCAAACCAGTTGTTCATCAACAACGGTGTTACCGATGGGAAACTAACTTTTACCGAACGGGCTGCCGAATATGGTCTGGATGCACCCGGCACCTTTTCTACACAAGCTGCGTTTTTCGATTTCGATCTGGATGGTGATCTGGATATGTTCTTACTAAACCACGCGAATCATTTTTTCTCACCCTTTGTAAACACAGCCAGTTTACGCAACACCCGGCATCCGCAATTTGGCAATCGGCTTTATCGGAATGATGCAGTATTGGGAAAAGCTTTCTTTACCGATGTGAGTGCCGAAGCTGGCATACACGGTGGCGGAATAAATTTTGGATTAGGTGTAGCCGTTAGCGATCTGAATAACGATGGCTGGCCTGATTTATACATCACCAACGATTATGAAGAACAAGACTTTCTTTACCTCAACAACCAAAACGGTACTTTCAGAAACGAGACAAAAACCGCACTAGATCATTTTTCCAGAAATGGAATGGGCACTGACATTGCCGATTACAACAACGATGGCTGGCCCGATATTGCAGAGGTGGACATGTGGCCTGAAGACAACTATCGCCAGAAACTTTTGAAAGGCCCCGATGATTACAACCGCTATCAATTAATGCTGGATAGTGGCTTTCTGCATCAACAAATGCGCAATACACTTCAGCTAAATGGTGGCGTTAATCAAAAGGGTGTTCCGGTTTTTAGCGAAGTAGGTCAGGTAGCAGGAGTTTCGGCCACCGATTGGAGTTGGGCGCCTCTGTTTGCCGATTTGGATAATGATGGCTTCAAAGATTTATTCATCACCAATGGCTACCTGCGCGATTTCACAAGCATGGACTTTTTAAAGTTTACAGTTGAAAATGCGCGGGCTGAAGCAAACAAAAACGGAGAAGAACTAAACGTATTTCAATTGGTAAGCCAGATGGCTTCCACTCAAACAAAAGATTACGTATTTAAAAATAATGGAGACCTTACTTTCGGAAATAAAACTGAAGCATGGGGATTAGCTGTACCTAATCTTTCCTTTGGAGCTACCTATGCCGATTTGGATAATGATGGAGATCTGGAGTTGATTACCAATAATACCAATCAACCGGCCACCATCTGGAAAAATAACAGCGAATCATTTACATCGAATAATTACCTAGCAATTCAGTTGCAAGGTTCTGAAAAAAACCCATTTGGTATAGGGGCTAAAGTTTGGCTTGAAAATGAAAGCAAAATGGTGTTGGCCGAGCAATACTTTACCCGCGGCTATCAATCAGCGGTAGATCCCGTGCTGCATTTCGGATTAGGTAACGCAAAAAAGGTTACAGTGAAGGTAGTGTGGCCTGATGGAAAAGTAACCGTACAGGAAAATGTAGCAACAAATAGGAAAATTGCAATCACGTATCAGCAGGCACAGGTTGTTGCGGCCCCAAAGGAAGTGTTAACGCTTGTATTTGAAAATGTAACCACCAGCAGTGGCGTTCTATTCCGGCACCAGGAAAATAAGTTTGTTGACTTTGACCGTGAGCCCTTGCTGCCGTACCAGCTATCGCGAATGGGTCCGGCTCTGGCCCATGCCGATGTAAATGATGATGGCCTGGATGATTTTTTTGTTGGAGGTGCCATCGGACAAAGTGGTAAGCTCTTTCTGGGTTTAAGCAATGGACAATTTAAAGTTGCGGAGTCGCAACCGTGGCAGCAAGAGTCTCTGCATGAAGATGTAAGTGCTGTTTTTCTGGATGCAGATTCAGATGGTGACGCTGATTTATTTGTGGTAAGTGGCGGTAACGAGTATCAAACCGGTTCTGATTTATTAGACGATCGGTTGTATATAAACCAGGGCAAGGGAAAATTTGTAAAAGTTAGTGCGGGTATGGTGGCCGATCATGCCAATGGCAGTTGTGTGGCCGCTGCTGATTACGACCGCGATGGCGATCTCGATTTATTTGTTGGAGGTGCTTCGCATCCTGGCAATTTTCCGTATACCAGTCCGGGTGCAATACTGAAAAATGAAACCAATCGCACCACGGGCAAAATCAGTTTTGTGGTAGCTACACCAGAAGTAAATCCGGACTTACGTTTTGCAGGAATTGTTACCGATGCAGTTTGGTCAGATTTTAATAGCGATCAATGGCCCGACTTAATCGTGGTGGGTGAGTGGATGCCCATCCGCATGTTCGAAAATAAAGGGGGTAAGCTGATTGAAGTTAAGGATACTCTGCTGGAACAATCGAAAGGCTTATGGAATCGTGTAGTGGCAACTGATCTTGATCAGGATGGTGATCTTGATTTTGTAATAGGCAATGCCGGATTGAATTTACCCTGGAAAGTTTCAACAGCGACACCGTTGCATTTGTATTATGAAGATTTTGATAGTGATGGAAAAACAGATCCGTTACTTTTTCATACGCTGCAAGATAAAGTATATCCGGTTGCTTCCCGCGATGAAATGCTGCGCCAGCTTCCGTCACTAAAAAAGAAATTTACTACGTATGCAGCGTATGGCAACGCAACCGTAACAGAGATTCTCACCAGTGAGCAAATGGCGAAAGCAAAGCAATTAAAAATCAATACACTGGAATCATGCGTGTTGCGGAATCTGGGTAGTTCAAAATTTGAACTTATTCCATTGCCTGTAGAGGCACAGGTTTCTTCTGTACGGGCAATTGAGGTAGCTGATTTCACGGGCGATGGTCAGGTGGATATTCTTCTGGCTGGTAATTTTTATCCGTTCAGTACGCAGTACGGTCCGGCCGATGCCGGTAAAGGATTATTGTTGGCTGGTGATGGTGTATCATTTCAACCTGTTCTCCCGAAGCATGGATTTTTTGCTTCGGGCGATGTGCGCAACATGAAACTACTATTGGGCAGCGATGCAAAGTTTGTTGTGATAGGAAGAAATGATGATTCAGTTTCAATTTTTAAAGTGAATGTGCATGACTAAACTTATTCAGATTTTGGTCTTGCTAGGGTGCACAACAGGTCCGGCCTGTTCGCAGGTAACAGATTTCAGTAAACCCCCGAAGTGGGCGAGTGAAGTTATCTGGTATCAGATTTTTGTAGAACGTTTTTATAATGGGGATAAGAACAATGATCCGCGCCCTGAAAATATCGCTATCTCACCCATGAACGTAGCTGCTCCACCCGGTTGGAGTATTACCCCATGGACCTGGAATTGGTTTGCCCAGGAAGAGTGGGCTAAAATACCGGGACGATCTTTTGGTGATATGTTGCAATACCGCAGGTATGGTGGTGATCTGCAAGGTGTGTTGAATAAACTCGACTATTTACAGGAGTTGGGAATTACAGCCTTGTTTCTCAATCCGATTAACGATGCCCCCTCGTTGCATAAATATGATGCGCGACATTACCATCATGTAGATGTAAACTTTGGACCCGATCCGGTTGGCGACAATAAAATTATTGCCACCGAAAATCCACGCGATCCGGCTACCTGGAAATGGACGGCAGCCGATAAACTATTTCTTAAAATGGTGGAGGAAGCACATAAGCGCGGAATAAAAATTATAATGGACTATTCCTGGAACCACACCGGTACAACTTTCTGGAGTTGGTTAGATATCCTGAAGAATCAGGAGAAGTCGGAATACAAAGATTGGTATTCAATCAAATCATTTGACAACCCGGCTACACCACAAAATGAATTTGATTACGAGGGCTGGCTTAATGTAAAGTCGTTGCCCGAAGTAAAAAAAGTAAACGTTACTACTCCCAGAAAACACGGGTTGCCTTATGAAGGTAACATTCAGGAAGAATTTAAAGCTCATGTTTTTGACGTAACGAAACGATGGCTTGCGCCCGATGGAAACCCCGCCAGAGGAATAGATGGCTTTCGGTTAGATGTGGCCGACCAGATTGGTCTTGGCTTTTGGCGCGACTATAGAAAATTTGTACGCGGCATTCAGCCTGAAGCGTATTTGGTGGGAGAAATCTGGTGGGAGCAATGGCCGGATAGATTAATGAATCCGGTACCGTATACCCGTGGCGATATGTTTGATGCCGTTATGTTTTATCAGGTATATAGGCCGGCTCGTTACTTTTTTGCCAAAACCGATTTTGAAATAGATGCCGCAGCTTTTAAAGATAGTCTCGAGTTTCAATGGAAGCGATTAGCAAAGGATAATTTATATGCGATGATGAATGTGGCCACCAGCCACGATACGCCACGGTTGCTTACCGATTTTTATAATCCGAATAAGTATAAGTTTAATACCTATCCGGATAATCCGGCCTACAAAACCAATAAACCCGATGCAGAAACTTATAAAAGACTGCAGTTGTATCTGGTGCATGCGTTTACAGCCATTGGGGCACCACACATCTGGAATGGCGAAGAGATGGGTATGTGGGGTGCCGATGATCCGCACCCACGTAAGCCGCTTATGTGGAAAGAGTTTGCGTTCGATCCGGAGACCAAAGACAACTACCGCAATAAGTTAAATGAATTTGATGCGGTAGCCTTTAATCAAACGCACTTTGATTTTTATAAAAAACTCATTGCCATCCGCAAAGCAAACCCGGTACTGGTATCAGGTGAATTGGAGTTTATTAAAGCGGAAGGAAAATTATTGGGATATCGCAGGTACACTGATCAAGATGAAATTGTGGTATTGTTTAATGTAAGCCATGCGAAGGCTGAGTTTTCGCTTGCACCGGGCAAGGCCTATCGCTATTTATGGGGTGGAAACGGAACCTGTAAGAATTCAATTAGCATAAACACCCTGCAGTCTGTTATATTGAAAAAGATTTAATGCGAAATAATTTAAATGTGAGTGAAATGAAGCGATTTTTTACGGTACTAATGTTTAGTGTTTGTTCGGTGGCGGTAGCGCAAAATGTAAATAAGATACCCACCATTACACCTGCATTGTTTCAATATAATGAACAGATAACCGTTACCTACGATGTTACCGGAACTGCGTTGGCTAATTTGCCTAATGCGTGGATCTGGGTGTGGATACCCGGAAAGAATATTAATGCCAAGTATAATATTAACCCGGCCACGACTGCAGCCGATGCGGCTAAATTTACAAAGGCAGTGGTGGGTGGCACAACCACCTGGAGTATTACATTTAAACCATCCGATTTTTTTACTGCAGATATTAGCAACGAAGCCCAGATAGGGATGTTGCTGAAAGCAAACGATTGGCCGGGCGGACAAACAGTTGACCACATTGCCAACTTCGGTTTTAAGATAAGCTTAACAGCACCAACCGAATTTCCAATAGCGGTGGTAGAAGGTGGTACGCTTAACATTACTGCCACTGCTCCGGCTTCAGCAAACTTTCAATTGTTTGTTAATAATGTTCTCACCGATTCCAAATCGACTCTTACCAGTTATACCTATGGATATGTTGTTCCGGCTTCACCTACCGATGGTACTATCCGGCTGGTTGCAACAGCAGTTACCGGAGGTGCCGCGCATGAAGTTGAGTTTCAATATGTAGTCAAGCAAAATAGTCCGGTGGTTTCCCGGCCGGCCGGCATTATATCGGGTATAAATTATAATGCTGATCCCACTAAAGTTACCTTGTGTTTCTGGGCTCCCGGAAAATCTTCTGTTTATCTGCTGGGCGATTTCAGTAACTGGGATGTCAAATCCGAGAATCTGATGAATCGCGATGGAGAATTTTTCTGGAAGGAGTTAACCGGATTAACCCCGGGACAAGAGTATGGCTTTCAATATTGGCTGGAAGGTTCGCTTCGCATTGCCGAACCATTTGCCGATAAAATTCTGGATCCGGATGATCAGTATATCCCAGCGGCTTCTTATCCAAACTTAAAGCCTTATCCAACCAAAGCGCGTTCATCCAAATGGTACGAAAACCGGGTATCGGTATTTCAAACCAATCAGCCTGACTACGAATGGCAGGTGACCAACTTTGTAAAACCGAAAAAAGAAAGTCTGGTGATATACGAATTATTGGTGCGCGATTTTTTTGGTTCCGGAAATCGCAATTACCAAAGTCTGATTGACACACTCTCATACCTGAAAAGATTAGGTGTAAATGCAATTGAATTAATGCCGGTGATGGAGTTCAATGGTAACGAGAGCTGGGGGTATAATCCCACCTTTATGTTTGCGCCCGATAAGTTTTATGGTACCAAGAATAAACTGAAAGAGTTTATAGATAAATGTCACCAGAATGGAATAGCCGTAATCTTCGACATTGCGATGAATCATCAGGATATTCCCAATTCGTTTGCCATGCAGGATTTTAATTTTACTACGTTTAAACCTAACCCAACCAACAAATGGTTTAATGTAAATGCCACGCATCCATTCAATGTATTTAATGATATGAATCACGAAAGTGCATACACCAAAAAATACCTGGATACGGTAAATCATTATTGGATAAACGAATACAAAATTGATGGCTATCGGTTTGATTTAACGAAAGGCTTTACACAAACCAATCATCCAAACGATGTAAATGCCTGGTCGGCATACGATGCCAGTCGTATCGCATTGTTAAAGCGCATGTCGGATAAAATCTGGGAACATACGCCCGATGCCTACGTGATTTTTGAGCACCTGGGTGCAAATCAGGAGGAGAAGGAGTTGGCCGAATACCGGTCGGGTGAAGGCAAAGGCATTATGTTTTGGGGAAAGATGACCGATCAATACAATCAGAACACCATGGGATATGGATCGGGTTCAGATATCACGGGTGTGTATCATGGCACACGCGGATGGGCTATTCCCAATCTGGTTGGTTATATGGAAAGCCACGATGAAGAACGATTGATGTATAAAAATTTGCAGTTTGGTAATTCAGCAGCAGGTTATAATGTCAAAACATTGAGTACAGCCTTGAAGCGAATAGAGGCTGCATCAGTATTGTTCTACACAATACCAGGTCCTAAAATGTTATGGCAGTTTGGTGAACTTGGTTTTGAGTATAGTATTAACCGGTGCGAAAACGGAACCATAAGCAATGATTGTAGACTTTCTATTAAACCAACGGTGTGGGAGTATCAGGATGATTTACCGCGTAGGCAACTATTTAATCACACGGCAAGCCTGATCAAACTAAAAACTGCAGCAAATGTGTTTCAGGATGGCGTGGTAACTTTCTCAAGCGATAACCTGGTAAAAGCTGCTTCAATCCGGAATAAGAATTTTACAACCACTCCGGCCGATTCGCTGGAGATGAGTGCCGTAGTGGTAGCCAACTTTGATGTAAGCACTAAAACCTATAACCTCAGTTTTCCGCATACCGGCACATGGTACGAATATTATACAGGCGATGAACTTATCGTAAATGCGGCTACTCATACGGTAAACCTTACCGCTGGTGAGTATAGAGTTTATACCAATACTCCATTGGTTAGTCCTGTAATAACCAGTGTGGCTCACGAGCAACAGTTGTTTCAACTATACCCTAATCCGGTGGTTAATTATATAGAGAGTGCTGAGGTTTTAGATCAGGTTTCGCTGATTGGTGTAACCGGAGTTCGGTATTCATTAAATCGTTTGAATGCTTATCAATGGGATACCGCTGGTGTGCCGGCCGGACTTTACGTGGCACTATCTGTAAAGGGTAATGTGGTTTCCAAGAATAAAATCCTGAAACGTTAAAGTTTAAGAAAGCTTACCGGATAAGTATAGGAAAGGTTGCCCATGGCAGCCTTTCATTTTTATGCGGTCTTTTTAGTTTCTTCGGGAAGAGTTTTGTTATTTAAATGTACCTTACCAGTTACCATGGCCAGCACGATAAAAGCCCGATCCCGCATTTTATACGCAGTGGTTTCGGTTATTGGAATTTTGCTGGCGATTAATGCATTCCTGATATATCAAAACAGTCTTTCTATTGAACGCAACCAACTCTTATTGGAAAATGCCGAGCAAGCGAAACTTAACTCATTGGATGTAATCCGGAACATTCATTTGATGGACCTGGCATTAAGAGGCTATACATTAACAGGTCAAGAGGAGCAATTGGCTGCAACTGATTCAGCAATAGTCAATCATCCCAAAATTGTCAAGAGACTTCGATCAGCGTTGCAAGCTCAGGATTTTGAAAGACTGACTGAACTTGATTCATTGGAAGTTAGGATTACCAGATACTTTGATCAATGCAGCAATATGCTGGTGTTAGTTCAGGAAAAAAGGATGGATGAATTTCTGGTTCTTTTAAAAGCAAATGAGGGCTATCATGTTTGGCTTGAGTATAAGACATTCTCCGATCGGGTAACCGCTTTTGAAAAACGGATTGTGACCGAGGCAGGCACCAATATTCAAAAAGCATTACGCAACAGTTACCTGCTTCAGTTTTTGATTTTTCTTATGGCTGTGCCGGCATTGGGCTACATGGCGGTTTCCACAGTTAAAACATTTTTATTATCGGATGAATTGAGAAAATCACAACAGGAAAAAAATAAAATACTGCAAGTAAAAAACGAAGAGCTTGACAGGCAGGTAAAAGAAAAAACAAAAGATTTATTTGAACAGAATGAATCCATTAAAGCACACAACGAACAATTAATTATTCAACAACAGCAGATTAAACTCGCTAACGAAACCATTGAAGCCCAGGCATTCCAGATTGAACAAAAGAATAAAGAACTTGCGCAAGAAGTAGAGCGACAAACAAATGACCTGTTGATTGCCAACCGTGAGTTAGGAGAACAGAATACCCGCCTGCAGCAATTTACCTATATCATTTCGCATAACCTCCGTGCCCCGATGGTGCGCCTGATCGGATTAGCAAACCTGCTAGAATATAGCGAAGCCGCTGCCGATAAGGATGACATTTATAAAATGGTAGTTAAATCCTGTCGGGACATGGATGAAGTTATTCGTGATCTGAGTGATATACTTTATGTCCAAAAACAAAATACACTCATCCGATCGGAGGTTGACTTAAACCAAATGGTTCGCAAAGTTCTGGTAACCTTACAAGATGAAATCAGCTTAGTGAACGCCACTGTAGGGCTACGAATGGGAAATGAAAGAATAATTTCGGTGGCACCCTATGTTGAAAGTGTTTTATATAACCTGATTAGTAATGCCATTAAGTACCGTGATCCGGATCGGCTTTTAAAACTTGATATTGTAAGTTTTACTTCAAACTCATTTGTTTGTGTAGAGATTAGTGACAATGGTTTGGGTATTGACATGAACCTGCATCGCGAGAATCTCTTTAACCTCTACAAACGTTTTCATCAGCATGTTGAAGGAAAGGGATTAGGTTTATATCTTGTTAAAACGCAGATGGAAGCTTTGGGCGGAAGAATTGAAGTGGAGAGCGAAGTAAACAAGGGTACCCGGTTTGCCCTGTATTTTAACATGGGGTAAGTGTTCGTTAAAACAATCCCAGGGCAGTACTAAGCTATGCCATTACCGATGCCATCTTCAAGGCAGGTGTGCTTAAACTTTTATCGCCTGCAACTTTTACTTTTGATTCGACTTGTGCAGGCGTTAAGGCTTTGGTAAATAATTTCCACGCGGTATCAGGATCAGTTGTGATTGTAGTTGCAATGGATTGGGTTGTTTCCACAAAACTCCACTTCCCGGATTGTGATTGGATGATCCACTTGCCTCCCGCATCGCCAGTTATTCTTACCTGTACACAGGTTCCTTCTGGTGCCGGTGTATTGCGATAATTATGGGGCAATGCACGTAGCAACGTATCGATCATGGGGTAGAAGTATTTGCGGGTCATAATACCCTCTTGTTGCACTGCATCGCGTATTTGTTGTTGATGATGCCAGCGTTCGGTGTATTCGCGAGCAATGTGAAACCAGTTTTTTGATTCAGCTTCTCCAGCCCATGCCACCGAAAACGGAGCGGGAGCTTCTAAATCCAGCGATTGGTAATAGCCAATCATAGGCTTTTGTGTAAGCTGGAGAAAATCGATCAGCGTTTGCGCACTCACCCGCTTCATGGCTTTTACCCAATCGGCATTGAGCCGGTTTAGGTAATCAACCAAATCCTGGTAAGCGTTAATTGCATCGGGTGAATCACCAGCATGTTGTTGCGCCATAGCAATCGTGCGCACACTGGTGTCCAACAAATGTGCAGCTACATCTTTTACCGTCCATAACCTGGCAACCGTAGGTTTTTTCCAGTCAGCGGGCTCTAGCGACTTTAGTAGCTCCAGCAGTTTTTGTTCGATAGGTTTAAACAAATGCAGCGTTTCAATCTTTTTCATTACCGTGGCCCCGGAGGACAATGTTGGCGTAAATAGTTTGAATATAAGGTAGCTAAATGCTCGGAGGTTCCTTCGCCCTCGCTAATGCCATGCGTGCGGTTGGGGTAAGCCATAAACTGAAATTGCTTGCCGTGTTTAACCAATTCATTCACCAGCATTTCAGCATTGGCATAATGCACGTTATCATCGCCCGTACCGTGTATGTAAAGCAAATTTCCTTGCAGATTCTTAGCATAGGTAATGGGTGAACCAGCTATAAAGTCTTGCAGGTTTTCTTGTGGCAAACCCATGTAGCGTTCCTGGTACATATTATCATAAGTAAGTTGATTGGCTACAGCCGCTACGGCAATGCCGGTTTTATAAATCTCCGGGTATTGAAACATTAAGTTAAGAGTGGCTGAACCACCGCCACTCCAGCCCCACACGGCAATTCTATCGGCATCTACATAAGGCCACTTCAAAATTTCTTTTGCGGCCAACGCCTGGTCTTTGATATTCAGTAAACCAATTTTACGATAAACACTCTTGCGCCATGCACCACCCTTTGGGGCGGGTGTTCCGCGATTGTCAATCGACATGTAGATGTAACCTTCTTCGGCCATATCGCCAGTAAAAAGATGGTTGTCGGCAACACCATAGGTATCGTGTACGTTGGCGCCCCACGGTTCGGTATACACATAAAATACAACCGGGTATTTTTTGGTTGCATCAAAGTTGGTGGGCTTCACCATCCAGCCATCCATTTCAATACCTTCTTCCGTTTTAACTTTAAAAAACTCCACGGTTTTTGGTTGTGTTGCTGCTGGTAGTTTAGCTTGTATGCTTTCTTTTTCATTCAGAGCGGTATGTTTCGGTAGGGCTATCAACTCATTTACTGGTTTTGTAAAACTGTTGTTAAAGCTATGGGTGGCAAATGTTCCGGTTGGCGAAATAGAATAATCGTGGGTTCCGGCCAAAGCCGATGGTGTTACCAACTCAGCTTTTCCTTTTCCGTCCAGCCTGATTTTGTATAGATATTTCTGCGTGGCATTTTGTGGCGATGCCAGAAAATACAACAGGTTATTCTTTTCATCTACCAGCCGGATGTCAATCACATCATAATTACCAACGGTAATTAAAGTTTGCTTTGCTCCATCTTTCGAAATACGATAGGCATGTCGCCAGCCATCCTTTTCACTTATCCATAAAAATTCTTTTCCACCATTCAGCCAGCGGAAGTAATGCCGGAAGTCTAATGCATACACGTTTTCCCATGGTGAATAGAGGTCAATCCACGCAGCATCGGTTTCAGTATAGATCTGGGTGGCCGCACCGGTTTGTGGATTGCACGAAAAGATCTTGCTTTCATTTTGCTTGCGATTTAATTGCTGCACCAGAATTTCCGTAGCGCTGTTCCATTCCATGCGTGGCAGGTAATGTTGTTTTGGGTCGCCCGGCAGGGCAAGCCACGTTATCTTACCTGAGTTTATATCGGCTACCCCAATTCGTGCGGGCGAAGGTGTTTGGCCCGCGGTAGGATATTCCACCGGAATGATTTTAGAATAAACCGAATCGGTATTGTTGATCATGTAAAAATCTCGAATCTGGCGTGCATCTACTTGCCAGAACGAAAGTTGTTTGCTATCCGGGCTCCACTGAAAGCCATCGCGGCAAGCAAATTCTTCTTCATACGCCCAATCAAATGTGCCGTTTATTAATTTCCGGTTTCCATCCGTGGTAATGGCTTTAACATCTCCGCTAATCAAGTCTTCCACATATACATTTTGCTCGCTTACATAAGCGGCTTTGGTGCCATCGGGCGATAGCTTGGCAAACATAAGGGATGCGGCCGGTCTTGATTTTCCAATCTGTGTTAATGCTTTTGTTTTCAGATCAAGCACCCAGTAATCGCCACGGGTATCCAGGCGCCATACGCGTTGGGTATTGGTAAAAATCAAGAGTTTGGTTTGATCTTTCGAGAAGGTATAGTTGCGTACCCGCAAGGCCTGTGCCCCGGCCGGAGTAAGTTCGGCCCGCGATACCCATGTTGTTTTGGTATTGGCTGGCAAGGTGTACCGATTGATTTCTCCGCCTTCCACGCGGTAGTAGGCATTGCCTTCGGTTGCCCACCGCAGGCCCTGACCCATGGCTGCCACTGTAACTAAGGATAACAGGAGAATGAGAATGCGCTTCATAGTGGTATTGTTATGTGTTCGGGGTTGTAAATACCAGCAAGTTATTGAACCCCGTGGATAAAAATCAAACCGAAAAGACAATTTACAGGCGCATCCTGTTGCAGTTTAGTTGCCCAGACTCATTAAATTTGTATCTTTTCAGGTCTAATCAGGCACCCCTAGATGGCTAAACTCAAAAACATTGTCAAGCAACTTTCGGATACCGATTACAAATCCATCTACGATTCCCTGATCGAAAGTAATGCCGAAAAGTCTGCTCACCTGCTAAAAGCTTTACGCGAACGCCAGTTATCCGATAGCAAGATTATGGTTGAACTGGAGGTAAATGCCAACGCATATTACACACTACGGTCGCGCTTAAATCAGAAAATTGAAGAGCATCTGTTGCAACAGATGGAGAGCCCACGCACCGACATTTTGCGTAAAGTGGCAAACCTGAACGAAGTATTGTTTACCAAGAAGCGCACCATCACCATAGCCACGCTTAAAAAGCTTGAAAAAGAATTGCTGGATTACGACCTGGCCAACGAGCTTACGGTAATCTATAAGTCGCTGAAGAAGCTTCACGTCAACTCACCCGATCATTTTCAATACTCGCAATTGTACAACCGCCACGTAGCATACATGCTGGCAGTGGATAAAGCGGAAGACTTACTAACCGAGTATTTCAGAAAATACGGCAGTTACTTCTTATCGAACGATGAAAATGAGAAGCTGGGACTTTCTTTGTTGATGAAAGAGATGCAGAATGTGGCCCGCATTTATGAATCGCATCGCCTTTATGTGTATCAAAGTTGTATGCTGGTGTTTCACCGCTTGTTTGTAGAACCGGATGACAACCTGCATCTGGATGGTGAATCGATTGAAGATATTTTCAAACATGTTCAGAAAATTTTTGATACCTATAATCTTGATCCGCTCTACTATCACCTTAACCTGATTTTTGAATTCCTGAAACTGGAGTATTATAATCACTATGGTGTGTATCATCAGGTAGAAAAAAGTTTTGAAGAGGTTAACGATGCGGCAACTAATCTACTTATCAACTATCCTTTCTACACCTTTGCAGCCCGCTTTCTGATCACAAAAACTGAACGTCATCTGCGCCTGAATACCGAGAAGGAAATGTATGCTGAAAACGAAAGCCTGTTTGAGGATATTGAACCCGACACGCAGGATGTTCCAAAGCATACTATTCATGTGGTTTATCGCGCCTTGGGTTGTTATTATGGCGGCAGGTATGAAGAAGCAGCCAAGTTGATCAATAGCCTGTTAAACGATGTAAGCCTGAAACGTTTTCCGTTTGTGCACATGGAAGTGAAGGCCATTCTGGCACTTCAGTATTGTATGTTGAGAGACTTCGAATTGTTCAATCAGCTTACCAGTAGCATTCAGCGCCAGATCCGGTTGTTTGGAAAAGATGAATGCGAGAACGTACTGCTTTTCTTAAAGATTCTGAAAATTGCTACCAGCGAAGCCAAACGCGAAAAAGCTAAAAAGATCATGCAGGTGGTGCCAAAATTTAAATCGTTAAAATTAAATTACTTTGCGCCCACAACCTTTATCCGCATGGATAAGGAGTTCGTAGAGAACCTTACCGCAATTGATGCTCCTGGCAGTTAGAAGCTATCTCCAAATTGCATTTTTTTTAACGGATAGATACCAGTTTATTTTGGAATAGTTCCGCTACTGAACGCGGGTAAATTCCATTCCCTCAACTTCAAGGATAGTTGCTTTGCCAGAAGCATCGAGTCTAAACTGAGCTTTGGTTTTTCCCCACCAACGTTTATCAAACCACCCGCTGAATGTATCATAATGCCAATGATCAAGTCTGGCACTTACCACATTATTTATGGAGATAATCAGACTATTGCCTTCTGTAGTTACATGAGTTTCTCCATAAAGACTGCTGGCATACTTGCCGGTGTATTCCGTCAAGGCCAGCGATGACTTTGTGTTGGGTATGCGTTGCAGGTCTTGTTCTTTTTGTTTCTGCTCAGCTTGTGCGCCAAGATTTTTATAGAGGGTATGAAATTCGGTACTCCAGTCGCGCGTACCGCCTAAGGCAAAGGCATCAAAAGCTTTAAACATTAATGCGTGGCGAACTTCGGCATGATCCAGATTTCCGAAAATGTAAATTCCTAATTTGCTTTCGGGCAGTTGGCCGTGAATAGCCGTTTCTCCGGCAAGACTTCCGGTGTGAAAGTTAACCTTCTTGCCTTTGTAATCCTGCTGAAACCAACCGAGGCTGTACGTTGTCCAGTTAGGTTTTGTGAGCTGTGCGGTAGGATAGAACTGATTGGCCGGAACAATTACCTGTGGTTTAAAAAGTTCAACCCACGTAGTGGGTTTTACCAATCTTCCACCTGCATACTTGCTGCTATCCAACATGCAGATTGCCCATTTACTCATATCATCGATGGAGGACCACACGCTGCCTGCCGGGCCAATCGCATCCGCATTGGTACGACTGATTACCGTTATCTTACCATCCACCCAATAATGTTCGCTGGTTTGATTGGCATCGTTCACCATTTGCAAATGGGGGTAGGAGCGTGTCATGCCCAATGGTTCAAAAATTCTTTGCTTGATAAAAACCTCCCAGGGTAAGCCACTTACTTTTTCAATTACTTTACCGGCATACCCGTAGAAAATGTTCTGATAAATAAAACTTGAGCGTAGCGAGTAGGTGGGTTTTACTTGTTTCATTCGCGCCAATACCTCATCCGAAGGAATATCCATTACGCCCCATAAAAAATCGGTGTTACCTACGCCTGAGTTGTGTGTAAATAAATCGCGGATTTTCAACTCGCGCGTAACATACGGATCATACAATTGAAAGTCGGGCAGGTGCTTGATCACGGCATCATCCCAAGTTACTTTTCCTTCGTCCACCAGCATGGCCATACAGGTAGCCGTCATGGCTTTGGTAGTGGAGGCGCACGCAAACAGCGTTTGATCATTAACAGCATCGGGTTTATTGATTTGACGCAGGCCGTACCCTTTCTTAAGTAATACTTTGCCATCCTTCACCACAGTAATGGCAAGGCCTGGCACCTGATATTGTTTGCGCGATTTTTCTATGTAGGCATCAAACTCTTTAATCAGTTTGGCTTCGGGCGTTTGTGCGTGGGCGGCAAGCGCACCAAACACAAGAATGATGAATAAAAGTTTTTTCATAGTTAATCAAGCCAGTTGTATTTTTTAAGAATGGAAAGAACTGCACTTCGTTTTTTTTCTTGTGGTGTAGGAATGTTACACAGCATTACATACACAATTCCTTTTTCAGGGATGCTTACATAATCGCCATAGAAGCCACCTTGTGTGCCTGTATGGTAAATCATTTTGTATCCTTCATCGGTTTGCCCGATAAACCAACTGGCCCCGATAAAGGGAGGCACGGTATCCTGCCAGTGTGGATAGTTCCGGATTGTTCTGGATGTGTTGATGATGTCAGCATTTAAAATTTTGGTATCGCGCAAGGCCTTTTCGTAGAGCGCCAATTCTTCAACCGAACTCCATACACCTCCGTTACCGGCTGCGGCAAACGTAGGTTCTTCACCGTAATCTTTTTCGATGAAGCCTGTTGCAGTTTTCAAATAGGCATGTGCCACACCCGAGGTGGGGTAGGGTCCATCGGTAATCGTGCTGGTTTGCATTCCGGCTGGAATAAAGATTCTGTTCTTCACTTCATCCTGCCATTTGTTACCGGTGACCTGCTCAATAATTAAAGCAAGCCCGTTAAAGGCAGGGTTCGAATATTCATATCGCGTGCCGGGTTCGAACTGAAGAGAATCCGCTAACTTAATCGGATTAAAATTTTCCTGATCCTTGGCGGTAAGCAGAAACACACTGTCTAGATGTTGCCTTCGGTTGTCGGGTAATCCGGATGTGTGGGTAAGCAGGTGATGAACTCTAACTTTTTGTGCCAATTGCGGATTCTTAAAGTCGGGGAAATAGCGGGCAATGCTGTCGTTCAGTGAAAGTTTGCCTTCGTGCGCCAGTTCAAGAATTACATAGGCCACAAATGTTTTGGAAATTGAGCCCGTGTTGAATAAGGTTTTCGTTGTAATTTTTTCTTTTGATGGCAAGTCGGCCAACCCATAAGCGTGGCTGAATACCACCGAATCATTTTTTAGAATAAGCACCGCACCTCCGGGGGTGTTGCCATCCAGATAGGAAAAGATGGTATCAATTTCTTTTTCGAAGGTTGATGGATGGGAACAACCAAGCAAAACCACCAGACATACAGCCAGAAGTTTTCTCATTTCACAGCGGGTTTATACAGTATTCTGAAAATAGCCACAAGTGCAATTGCAGCCCACACGGTATTAATGAAGGTAAACGGATACGCCTCTTTAAACAAGCTGTTAACAATAAGCAAGATAGCACCTGTAAGATTCAACACCTGGAAGAGGAGTGAATCAGATTTTATTTTTTGAAGACTGTTTAATGCATAAGCGGCAATCACGGCCACTGAACCAATCCAACCCATTGCAGTTATCCAAACCTCCATTACTTTCTAAGCTTTACGCGCACCAGATACATATCGGCTGTGATGTACAAAGTTTTTTCATCGGGCGATAGCGCACAATTGGCAGCCAGTTCGGTAAGCCGGATTTTACCCAACACCTTTCCGGAAGCATCAAAGATCCACACCCCACCCGGGCCGGTTGCATAAATATTTCCGTTGCTATCAACTTTCAATCCATCGGGCAAACCTCTGTCGGTAGCAAGGTTGGCAGTTGCATCATAAAAAATGCGGGCATTTGTTACGCTGTCGCTATCGGTTAATTCAAACTCATACCAGGTTGCTTTTCCAGGATCGGAGTTGGCTACAATAATTTTTTTCTGATCAGGCATTACAATAATGCCATTGGGTTTAGTCAGGCTATCCACTAAAAGTGAAACAACACCCGAGGTGCTTACCTTATAAACACCATTGTGTGGTTGTTCTTTTTCCGGATCGGCATCGTGTTTGGCCAACCCATAAGAAGGGTCGGTAAAAAACAATTCACCTTTTGAATTATACACCGCATCGTTTGGGCTGCTAAACCTTTTTTCATTATGCGTGGCGGCTATGGTTATAAACTCCGGTTTGGGATTATCAAGTGCAGCATTCATTCGCGCTATTCTGCGATCGCCATGCTGGCAAAGAATTAATGAATCGTTATAATACACTAAACCATTGGAGCCAGGCTCGTTGCTGGTACTAGTGGTGCCTGTAAATCCGGATGGTGACAGGTAAACTTCTGCGCCTTTTTGTTCTGTCCATTTGTAAATTGTATTCCTGGGTACATCCGAAAACAACAGCATGTTTTCCTTCTCTATCCAAACCGGGCCTTCGCTCCATTCATAACCTTCAGCCAGAATTTCAAGAGATGCATCTGCATCCACCAACGCATCCAGTGCAGGATCAAGCCTTTCAATAGAGCCAATGGTTTTGGTTTCCTTGGGTGTGCAGGCAGCGAATAGCAGGGCTGCGAAAATTAATTTTCTCATGGTAGGTTTATTTGCGATGGAAGTTAGGAAAAATGTGCTTCGATTACGATTTAACCGGTAAATTTTGTACCTCATAAAAGGAAACTGAGGGGTCATTTTTTCTTTACAAATCATAATTCATTACTTTGAAACCAAATACATAAACATGAATTCTGTCTCTATTCCCCAGCGCCCAACTCGCCATTTTCTTCCCACTGATTTTACAGTTACTACCTGGCAGGACATTAAACCGTATTTTGATAATCTGGCGGCTCGAAAAATTTCGAGCGAAAGTGACTTACAGCAATGGTTAGCCGACAGAAGTGAGTTGGAATCCGTTATCAGCGAAGATTTAGGTTGGCGCTATATAAAAATGACCTGCTATACCGATAATGATGAGTATAACAAAAGTTATCAGGACTTTGTAGAAAACATACAGCCACAAATAGCACCTTATGCTGATCAGCTAAACCGTAAACTGGCCGAGTCGCCCTTTCTGGCTAACCTCGAATCAAAAGCTGGCTATAAAATTCTTATCCGCAATCTGAAAAAAGATATTGAGTTGTTTCGTGATGAGAACATTCCGCTCTTTACTCAAATCAATACAGAAACGCAGAAGTATGCCCAGCTGTCAGGCGCAATGACGGTGGTGATTGGCGGAAAGGAGCTTACCCTGCAACAGGCTGCTGTTATTTTGCAATCAACTGATCGCAGTAAACGGGAAGAGGCTTATCAGAAAATTTCTGAACGCAGACTGAAAGACAAGGAATCGTTAGATGAGTTATTTACCACTTTAATTGGTTTACGCCATCAGGTATCGGTAAATGCCGGGCAGCAGAACTTTCGCGATTACATGTTTAAGTCCTATGGCCGGTTTGATTACACGCCAAAAGATTGTTTTGATTTTCATGAAGCCATTGCAACCGAAGTCGTGCCTATTCTAAATCAATTGAGTCAGGAACGAAAGCGCAAACTTGGCGTAGCTAAACTTAAGCCATGGGATAAGGCAGTGGATGCAGATGGGTTACCACCTTTAAAAGCATTTGAAAACGGAAAGGACCTCACTGAAAAATCGATTGCGTGTTTTCAAAAATTAGACCCATTTCTGGGCCAATGCCTGTCTATCATGAAAGAGATGGGACATCTTGATCTGGAATCAAGAAAGGGAAAGGCACCGGGTGGGTATAATTATCCTTTAGCGGAGATTGGTGTGCCGTTCATTTTTATGAATGCTACCTCTACCATGCGCGATATGACCACCATTATGCATGAAGGCGGCCATGCCGTGCATAATTTTTTAACCAAAGATCTGGCTTTGGCTGATTTTAAATCTCCACCCATGGAGGTGGCTGAGTTGGCATCAATGAGTATGGAGTTGATTTCAATGAAACATTGGGATATTTTCTTTCCGGATGAAGTTGAACTGAAACGTGCGAAGCGCGAACAGTTAGAGGATATTATTGAAACGTTACCATGGGTAGCCACCATCGATCAGTTTCAGCATTGGATTTACGAAAACCCAGGGCACACATCAGCGCAGCGTAAACAAAAATGGAACGAAGTTTTTGCACGGTTTGCCGATACCGTTACCGATTGGAGCGGCCAGGAAATTATCCGCGATTATTTGTGGCAAAAGCAATTGCATTTATACGAAGTACCATTCTATTACATTGAATATGGCATGGCCCAGTTGGGTGCTATAGCCCTTTGGCGTAATTACAAAACCAATAATCAGCAAGGCCTGCAGGGATATATGAATGCGTTGAAGCTCGGTAACCTCAACATCATTCCTGAAATTTATGCTGCTGCTAACATCCGGTTTGATTTTAGCAGGAAGTACATAAAAGAGTTGATGGATTTTGTAAAGGCAGAGCTGGCCGCCATTTAATCGCGGCAACTATCCAGCAACGCATTTAGTTTTTTTGCGTCCGCAGTTGTTAACTTCATTACTTCCGTATCGAGGGAGTTGATGACGGAGTCAAGCTTTTGCAAAAGGGTTAACCCTTGTGTGGTGATGCGAATTTCGGAAGCGCGTTTATCCTGCTTGCTGGTTGATTTCTCAATTAATTTTTTTCCGATAAGCCGATCTAGCAACCGCGATACGTCAGAGTTCTTATCCAACATGCGGCTTTTTAGTTCGTAGGCACAAATGCGGTTAGGGTGCTGGCCTCTTAAAATGCGAAGTATATTGTATTGCTGGCCGGTAATACCAAATGGTTCAAAAAATTCTTTCTGCAGGGTTTGAATCCAATTGGCTGTAAACAGGATATTAAGCACCGCCTTGTGCTGTTCGCTCTTGAATTTTTCTTGTTTGATTTCCTGTTCCAGCTTCATAAAAAAAGAGGCTGCTTCAAAAAAGTGAATTTGAAACAGCCTCGATCAGATAAAAATTATTGAGCCTTAAATTCTCCTTTGGCGGTAATGGTTACTTCATCACCTGCACCCGGGCCAGACTTACCCACACCGTAATCAATGCGGTTTAAAGAAGTAGTAGCCTTGAAGCCAGCAATTTTCTTTCCATCGCGGCCGGCAGCTGTACCGATAAGCGTAAGGTCAATCGTTACTGATTTAGTTACTCCGTGCATGGTAAGATCGCCTGTTACTTTGTAAGTTTTATCGCCAGTCTTCTTGAAAGAAGTGCTTTTGAAAGTAAGCGTGCCAAATTTTTCTACATCAAAGAAATCAGGACTTCTTAAATGCTTATCGCGACCTTCGTTGTTGGTATCGATAGAACTAACATCAGCAGTAAGTTCGATGGTAGCATCAGAAAAATCTTCGCCAGTTGACGTAATGGTTGCATCAAACGAATTGAACTGACCTTCCACTTCTGAGATCATCAGGTGAGTAATAGAAAAGCCTAGTTTGGAATGGGCTTTGTCAACCTTCCAGGTAGTTTGCGCAGTTGCAACTCCGGCAACGAAAAGCAACGCAACTAATACATTCAGTTTTTTCATGTGTTCTTTATTTAGTTTGGTTTTGTTGTGCAAGTATAACACCACTTTTTATAATGAATGTTTAAACATATAAATATCTTTTGTTAACAGCTTGTTAATCAGAGGCTAAAAATTCTCAAAAGGCCGAACCGCATCCGGAATCAGGCCTTCAGGTAGAAATCCTTTGTAAGGGTTTTATAGGCTTCGGTCCAGCTTTCGCCCGTTTCGTAAAGCACCAGTTTTTCAGTTTGCATCGGCTGAAATTTCAAACTCATCTCCAGCAAGACTCGCTCTATCGGTTTTGCTTGTCGCGAACGAAACTCACAACTGCGAATACAAAACCAGCCTGATCCGGAACCCAGTTTAATAAATTGCCGGGCTTCTGTTTCCGGTAAGATTACACTCAACCTTCCGGCAGGAGCAAGTAAGCGTTTACTATGGAGTAGCAAATCGCTTTGCGATAAGGTTTCGGTATGCCGGGCCTGCGTCCGGTTTTCAGCAGGCGGTTTAAAGCTGTTGATGAAGTAGGGTGGGTTACTGATAATCAAATCGTACGGATCAGAAATAAATTCCTGCAAAGATGCGTGCTGCACCACTATTTTTTCGGGCCAGGGCGATTGCCTGACATTTTCGTGCGCCACCGCACAATCTTCTTCCGAAATATCAATGGCATCGATGTGTGTATCGGGTTGTGTACGCTGGGCCAGCATCAGGGCGATTACACCGGTACCGGTTCCTACATCCAGAATCCGTTTGGTAGTTTCAAGAGCAGTCCAGGCACCCAGCAACACACCATCGGTGCCAACCTTCATGGTTGCCTTTCGGTGACCTATGTTGAATTGCTTAAACCGGAATACACTTTTATCGCGCATGGTTATCGCGGCAAGGCATCAATCACCAGCGAAACAAAACGATTCATATCTAATTCATTTGTCTGGCTTAAGCCAAGGCGCACAACAACTAATTTTTTTGAAGGCACCACAAAAACAAATTGACCTTCAAAACCTTCGGCCTGAAAAGAATCGGCAGGTACATCGGGATACAACCGGCTATCGGGGTTTTGGATCGTACCCGCATTCAGCCACCACTGCGCACCATACTCACCCCGGCCGGCAGCCATTGCGGGTGTGGTGGTGTAGGCTACCCAGCCTTGCGGTAAAATTTGTTCCTGATTAAAAACACCATCGTTCAGATATAACAATCCGAACCGCGCCCAGTCGCGCGCAGTAGCCCACGCAAATGACGAACCCACGTAGGTGCCACCGGCATCGGGTTCAATAACCATACTGCGGGCGCCAATTTTTTCAAACAACTCCCGATAGTAAAACTTGTAGTAGTCTTCATCGCCAATGGCTTCTCTGATTAAGCGCGAAATAATATTGGTAGTTCCACTGGAATATTCAAATACGGTGTTAGGTTCACTTTCCAACGGAGATTCCATCGCGTAAAGCCCCATGTCTTTTTTCTTAAAGATCATATTGGTGGCCGGGCTGGGGCCGCCATAGTTTTCTTCCCACTTTAATCCACTGCTGGCTTGCAATAAATTATGCAGGGTTATGTGTTTGCGATCGTCATTTTGCCATTGCGGAATGGGGGCGGGGTCAAATACTTTCATTCGTCCATCTTTGGTCAGTATTCCGGTAATGGCATTGGTAATACTCTTGGTCATAGACCAACCCATGTGGCGTGAGTTAACATCATAACCAGGGGCGTAGCGTTCTGCAATAACTTCACCGTTATAAAGAATTACAACCGCCCGGGTATTAATTGGTCTGGCCGAATCGGTTTCTGTAAAAGCAAAATCCACAGCTTCTTTTAATACGGAAACATAGATGCCCGTATCAATGGTAGGTTTAATCAGGTTGCCCATTGGCCAGGGAATGGTATCCTGATTAGCTGCAGCCATAGTATAGAGATTGATTTTTTGCGCGCGCAGATCCTCTTCCGAAATTTCCGACACCAACGTGCATCCCAAACCTTTGCGGTAAATGGCTTTGCGTTTAGCCAACCCCAAAACGGTTCCGGTAACGGTCGAATCATTTGTGTTTACATCGAAACTACCCAGGCTTTGTAAGCCGGCACCCAGTTCCTGCCGGATCACATCATCGGCCTCGCGCCCGTTCAGAAACACACAGGTACATAAATCCTTTGCACCAAACGCACTGATGATGGGTAATGCCTGCCAGGCGTACCGAATTCCATAGCCTAAAACCAGTACTACAATTACCAGAATTAACTGTTTGATGAGTTTCATAATGTGATTTCTTATTGAGGACTCTAAAATACAGGCTATACCCGTGGGGCCAAACAAAACCAACCAATAAACTGCCGGCAGCCCGGTTATATGTGGTGTTTACCAAGATTACCCCAATAAAATCACTTTCAATTAATTAGGCTACCTTTGCAACTTATTACAACAACATTTAATGAAATCATTTGAAAGCCTGGGACTTTCCGGGCAATTGGTGGAGTCGATTCGCCAACTGGGTTTTGAAACCCCAACACCTATTCAGGAAAAAGCAATACCTATTTTATTACAAGGCAATCTGGACCTGGTTGGTCTGGCCCAGACCGGTACCGGCAAAACCGCAGCTTTTGGCTTACCCCTCTTGGAATTGGTAAACGAAAACAACCGCGCCACGCAGGCGTTGGTTATTGCGCCAACGCGCGAGTTAAGCGTGCAGATTACAAACGACCTTGAACGATTCTCTGCATCCGTTAAAAAATTAAACATTGTAACGGTTTATGGCGGAGCCAGCATTCGCGATCAGATTATGAAAGTGAAACGGGGTGCACAAATTATTGTAGCCACACCCGGCCGGTTAATGGATTTGCTTTCCCGCAAAGTGGTTGATCTTTCGGCTATACAATATATTGTGCTTGACGAAGCCGATGAGATGCTGAACATGGGCTTTAAGGAAGATATTGACGAAATACTTTCTACCACACCCGAAGAAAAGAACGTGTGGCTCTTTAGCGCAACAATGCCACGCGAAGTACGCGAGATTGCCAACAACTACATGCGTAACCCGCAAGAGTTAACCATGGGCGAACGTAACCAGGGTAACGAAAACATAGATCACCAATACATAGTAGTGGATGATCGCGACAAATACCTGGCGTTAAAACGATTTGTAGATAATACACCCGATATTTTTGGTGTGGTGTTTTGCAGAACAAAAATTGATACTCAGAAAATTGCCGAACACCTGATTAAAGACGGCTACAATGCCGATGCTTTGCATGGTGATTTAAGTCAGCAACAGCGCGATAGAGTAATGAAAAGTTTTAAGAATAAAACGTTGCAATTGCTGGTGGCTACCGATGTGGCTGCCCGTGGTATTGATGTGAACAACATTACCCACGTGGTGCACATGAATATGCCCGATGAGATGGAGTTTTATACCCACCGCAGCGGGCGCACTGCGCGTGCCGGAAAGAAAGGAATTTCATTGGCCATTATTGCGAAAAAGGAAATAGGACGCGTACAACAAATTGAACGCAGCTTAAAACGCAAGTTCACGAAAGTTATGGTGCCTACGGGCGATGAAGTTTGCCAGAATAAATTACTGGCACTGGTGCATAAGGTGAAACAGGTGGAGGTAAATGAAGAAGAGATCGATTCATTTTTGCCGGAGGTGTATCATGAACTGCGCGACTTGAGCAAGGAGGATATCATTAAACGATTTGCTTCTATCGAGTTTAATCGCTTTTTGGAATACTACCGCGATGCACGCGACCTGAATAAATCAGAGAAGCGCACATTTGAATTTGCTGAAGAAGATGACCGCTACCTTACCGGTGACCGCGTATTTATTAACGTTGGCAAAATGGACGGCCTGGAGAAAGGAAGTTTATTGGACCTGATTGTGGATTTTGGTGAGGTAGATAAAAAAGTGATTGGCAAGATAGACCTGAAGGGTGCTTACTCTTTCTTCGAACTTGAAAAAGGAGTTTTTGATAAGGTGGCTAAAAACTTTGAAGGCGTAGAACTGCGTGGTCGTAAAGTGCGATTAGAGTTAACGGCTCCTCACAAAGAAAAATATTCCGAGAAAAAGAAAGAACGGTTTTATAGCGCGAAGGGAAAAAGTGGTAGCCGCGAAAGTGGAAATCACGACAGGGGCGGCCGAGACGCTGGCAAGCGTAGAAGGTATTAAACCAACCAGTGTTTTAACAGGCTGTATTAAAAGTGTACGTGTCAGGTTTTGAATGACATTTGAACGTAGCTTTTGATACAGCCTCCTTTTTTTAGTGACTTATTTTGCGTTAGTTGTTATTTTGAGGCTCCAGCAGTATCCGCCATTTTTTTCATTTTCTTAGCAATGAAACCCGTTGACCATTCCGGGTTGAAACGATATAGTTTGTCAAGCATTCTTGCATCTTTGCCAACCAGAAGTCTGAATTTATCTTTTTCAATACCATCAATCATAATTTTTGCGGCTTCACTTGCCGAAAGCGTTTTTTTTGCTTGCTCTTCCGCATCAGCCTTTGCCAGTCCGCTGGGTGCCTGCAAACCAGAATTTGACGTGATGTTTGTGTTTACGGCACCAGGGAAAATAACAGTAACGCGAACATTAGTGTCCGCTAACTCCGCATATAATCCTTCTGTTAATAATTTTACCGCAGCTTTTGATGCTCCATAAATGGTTTGTCCCGGAAACGGAATAAAACCACCCATGCTGGAGACGTTAGCAATATGGGCTGACGGACGTTTTAACAGGTGTGGCAAAAATGCTTTTATCATATTCAAAGCACCGTAAAAGTTAATGTTCATCACCCGTTCAATTTTATCGAAGTCAAGGCCGTTTACCGGCATAAACTGGTGAATAATACCCGCATTGTTTATGATGCCGTCAACGGCACCGTGTTGGCCAATTACTTTTTCGGGAAAAGCTAAAACTTCATTTCTATTGGATATGTCCAGTTGGTGAATGGAGAGATTGTTTTTCAAGTCTCCTGCCAAAGAAACAGTTTCTTCCATTCCCTTACTGTTTACGTCTGCCACAGCTACCCGGGCGCCTTTTTTAAGAAGCAGGATCGTAAGCTCGCGACCCATTCCACTACCACCTCCGGTTACTACGATCGTTTTGTTATTTACTTTCATATCGGGTTATGTTTTATAGTTTAACGTTTGCGTTGGCGCCAGTTCAACTTGATTCGAATAGTTCCTTAAACTCACGTAATCTTTCGTTTGCCTCGTTCAAAGTCGGATGTTTTTCTAATTGGATAGCCTGTCCGCCAATTGTTCTTATTGTCAAATAGTAATATCGCTTCTGGTCTTGTTCAAGTGTTACATTGTCGACTTTGTCCCATTTCATCTCTTTGAATTTGAGTGGTCCAAGTTTATAATAAGTAGTAAACGTCTTGTTATTCAGGTATTCAAGAACTTGTCCAAAAGGTATTAGTCCGAGAAGATAGGTGAGGAGAATTAAGAGAAACCCGAATACCAGTCCGTTATAAATGCTTAGGGATTCTTTGTCAACCGTGTAGATGACTAAAATAAATAGTCAGACCATGGAATGCACAATTATCCCTATAGCAATGTTTTTAATTCTATTGTTTGAAAGTTGGTTATAGTAAAGTAGCCCCATGTATTTGATTAAATTGGTGTTTATGCAGGTTAGGAATAGATGGGCTTAAAAAGGGATCCGATTGTTACTCCGTTGTCTAATCAGTAGCCAAGGTATTTTTTACAGATTGAAGTATCTCAGTACCCACCACCAATCCATTTGCAATAAAATTATCGCCAACACTTAACTTCGTTATGGTAAATGTTTGGTGATGCCCCGCTAAATGGGTAATGGCAGTTAACCGTTCCGGTCCCTGATATGTAATAAAGAAATCGCCCACTTCAATTTTTTGGATGCCCTCAAAACCCTCGTATTGGGCCGATTGATCGGGCTTAAGGGAAGCCCAACCTTTTTTGAGTACCTGATAGGGATGATCTTGTGTGGAAGTAATGGTTAGCCCGCTTTCAAATTGGTAGGTAACTAAACCATGATGCATCACACTGATCAGTTTTTCGATTGTGGTAGATTTTAATTTTTGTGTTTCAAAATCAAAAAAGAGAATCGGGTCACCAACTTTTAAATCTTCAATGTTACGAGTTGAATTATCGGCCATTAATATTTTTGTTCCACTGGCAAAACAATGTACATCCAGGCCGTCAAAAAACAGTTCAGCAATTACAACATCCTCGTACTTCAAACCTTTGTAAACCTCCATGATTTCAAACTTCAAGGTCCAATCAGGTTTACCTTTATGTTTTTCTCGGACTTCCCCATCATAACCGAGTGGATCAACCTTAAAAGTTTGCAAGGCCCTTTCATCTTTCAAATTGAGAATGGCATAAGGTTTATTGTTGAGGTACATCTTTAATTTCTTCACGCGTGCGTTATTCGCCCAGGCTGCCTGACTTTTCACAAAACCATTGGCAATCAGAATATCAGTAACACGGGGTGCGGTCGCACTAAATGTGTACTCCACAAATTCGCCAATGCCGTAACCAGGCGCACCTTCAACCCAGGCATTTTTGTAACTAAAGTCATGCACATTTTTGGCTACATAGGTGCTGGCACCCTGTGCTTGTAAGTAACTGGAGGCCGTTACTTTTTTTGTTCCTTCCCCACAGTACCAGCTACAGCCATCGCCTATGCTGCCCCAGTAATCCTGATTGTTTTCATCTACTTCCGAGTATGCTTTTTTTTCAGCAGCCGTCAGGTCATCATACTTTACACCCTTGCTTAGTTTATCCTCAATCTTTTTAAATTGAATCAATGCATCAGTAAAAGCTTTTTCCCCTTCGGCACTAAAATTAAGCGGAGTAACCTTTACCGGATTCAATTCTTTAATCTGGCACACGCCTGCGTGGGCGAGAAGGAGCAAGAGGAGAGTGGTTTTCATGGGGGATTGGCGATTGGTGTTTAAAAGAACATGCGGGTGAACTAAATTAAGGAAATAAAAACCGCAATGCAAGACTGAACCCCGCAATGAAATATGCACAGCGTTGTGTGCCGTTTTCAGGTCAACCGTTCCCTGATTTTGGAAACGTAAAAAATTAATTCCTTTTTATAAATCGCCAGCTCCAAGCTTTTATAAGAGTCGTCCTTGAATGTTATTTCCACTTGGTTTGTTTCAACGCTTATCTGTCGACTTGTCCCTACAACTTCGTGAAGAGTCAGTCCAGGTGCGTGAACACCCAAACACCTAATTGACTTGATAGTGGAAATGTCGTACTTGTCGACCTTTGTTCTCGATTTTAGTAAAGATCGTTTTATGTGATAAAAGTATTTGTCGTCAACCACTATGTCGTCCACAGGCGATAAAAAGAGTCCAATAGACATAAGTCCGAAGATTGCATATTTGATCCACCAATAATCCCAGGGGTCTTCAGATAACTCCCAGATTGTCACAAAAACAACGAATAGAAAAAACAAACCAATTCTCTTGGTCCATGTCCACGGTCTCTCGAAGTAATCTGTCTTGTATATTTTATTGTCAACCATAGTAGAGTGTCTGTCACTGAAATAGCACCTAACCTTGCGTTTATGCAGCGCGACCTACACGTCACTGTCAACCGCGGCAAAACGTTGTTTGAAACTAAAGCTACTAATTTACACTGAACCCCGCCATTGCATAAGTATTTTTTGTTGTGCGGTGTTCTTGTGCCGTTGCTACCTGCTGCGAAACTGTCCACGTGATAAAACGAATTTAGGAAACTTAAACTAAAACACAACAGCGAACCCCGCAATGGTCACCAGCATTGTGTTGGCGGTTCGTGATGTTTAGTAGGACTGTATTAACACGTCAGTCGGAATATTTAATTTTTCATGAAGCTGTCTTATCATGTCCAGCGATAGCTTTCTCTTTTTGCTTAGTATTTCACTCGCTCTGCTTTTCAGTCCAACGACCTTTGCCAAATCACTCTGCGTATATCCAAGTTGCTCCATTCTGAATTTTATAGCCTCAATTGGGTCAGGTAAGTCAATTGGGAAATGTTCATTTTCGTACTGGTCTATCAATATTCCCAATATCTCAAGTTCGTCTCCTTCCTTAGTTCCTTTTTTAGCGTCAAAAATTAACTCAAGTCTGTCCAAAGCTTGTTGGTAGTCCTTTTTCGTCTTTATTGGTTTTAAGTTCATAGTCGTCAAATTTTATTCGCGTCAATTCTGTCGTACTCTTTATGGGTTCCAACAAATCTTATCCACATCATTTGATAGTGGAAATTAATCTTAACAATTAATCGGTAGTTGTTACCCTTTATATTGAAAACAACTCTATTGTCCCCAATAATGCTTGCTGTCGGATACTCCTTTTTGATTTCATTGGTATTTTTCCATTCACTCTTTTCAGCTTCTCGATACCATGATTTAAGTTGTTGTTCGCAGTCCGAATGTTTAGTCCAAAACTCTCGGAGTACCCTTTTAGCAATTACTCTCAAGCACTAATATTTTGTCAAAGGTAGACTAAAGTTCCCGTATTGGGAAATGTTATTTTGGATATTTTTCCTTTGATTTTGGGTCGTCCAGAGGCATGACCGGCAACGTGAGTGCATATTGCGTTGCGGGGTTAGGAGCGCTTGTTAAATGGCCATCGGCCATGACAAGCGCGACCCGCTGCAAATTGTCCCACGTGACCGAACTAAATTAAGAAACAAAAACTACAACGCAACGCTAAACCCCCGCAATGAAATATGCACAGTGTTGGGTGTGTACTAACCCCCTATAAGTTGGACAGAATCGGTTTTACAATGTGTAGTGGTTGCCGGTTTTCCTGTTCAACTTCCAAGCAAAAGTAGGTGTCTGAATCAGCCGAGTCAAGGCTGGTACAAAGCGAACGATTTATTGTTTGATTTTTTAAGGAATCGTTCGGCCTTGACACGACTGCTCCAGCCACCTGGCCGCGCTGCTTGTCAGTTAAACAGGAAAGACCTGTTGTCCATTTCTGATGCGGAGTTATCCGTCCAAGCTTTCTGTGTTTTCGTTCGTAATTGTACCATTGCATGTATTTTTCAAGATGCTGCTTGGCTTCATAGAAGCTGCTAAACTCAAAGCGTTCGATAAGTTCACGTTGAAGGATGCTATGAAATGCTTCGATGTAGGCATTTTCTTCAGGTGTTGCCACATGTGTAAATTCCTGTTTGGCTTCAAGCTGAATCAGAAAGCTCCGTACCTGATTGGCTAAGAACTGTGAACCATTATCATTTCTAATAATTACTCCCTTGAGGTTGTACACGGTGTGCAGCCAACGAAACATATTGATCACATCCATTTTGCGAACACTCTTCTGAAAAATCCAGTGCAGGATTTTCCTGCTGAACACATCCATGATCGATAGCAAATAATACCACCTTCCTTCACCTTGCACCCATACGTACTTGATATCAAGACAAAGATACTCCAGCGGTTGGTTAGCCAGTATTTTCCTATACTGAACCCAGTTACGCTTACCACTGGTACGGATCACTTTACCAAGCAGAAGCTTATAGAAGTCCATGAGCCTGTAGGTTTTCTTGTGATTAATCAGATAACCTAATGCTTTTAGATCATCATTAATGGATTGATACCCATAAGCGTTGTAGGGTCCGCTAATCAACTCCTTTATCTTTCCAACAACCTCCTCATTAGGTACCAATGACCCGTTGTGAAGCGTGTGGGTGCTGGGCTTCATACCGCGTTGTCCAGGATGAGCCTTATAGTAAAATGTACTGCGCGGTAATTGCAGCCAGCTTGAAAGCAACTGTACAGGTGCACGGTCTGAGAATCGTTTGGTCAGCATCACTTTCTCTTGGGTTGGATAGGAGTTTTTTTTAGCAGCTCTGATTTAACCTCCAGCTCCAAGGCTTGGCGGGCGATGATTCTTTTCAATCGCTCATTCTCTTCTTCCAGGGCCCGAACCTCAGGATCTACACGCTTATAGGCGGGCTTGAGACCTTCTGATCCTTTTGCCAGATACCGTTGCTTCCATTTGGCCAGTAAGGATGGTGATAAATTATACTTGCGACACGTTTCCACGTAGCCTTCCCGTTCTGCTTCCTGAAGAAGACTTAATCGCTCTTCTGGTGTGAATGATCTTTTTGCTCTTGACATATTTCCCTAAGTTAACTGTTACAAATCTCTTTTCAGATTCGTGTCCAGTCTTATAGGGGGTTAGTACA
>JBPXJU010000046.1:0-179145 GCA_051715445.1 Bacteroidota bacterium
CCCAATCCTTTCGACAGACAAATAGAAATACTGTCAAAATATTTTCCATACTCACTTGCCTTGTCACCCGTTTCAACCAATGCATTGAATAAGCGCGCGCCATCCAGGTGCATCTTTAACCCCTTACTGCGGGCAAACTCGCTAATCGATTTGATCTGACCGAGCGTGTAATAACTACCGGCTTCGCGCACAACGGTATTCTCAAGTGATACAACCGAGGTTATGGGCAAGTGGGCATCGTTAATGTTATTAATGTTCGCTTCAATTTCCTTTACAGAGATTCGGCCACGATCGCCATCCAGCAATCGCACGCTGGCCAGACTGTTACCGGCCACACCACCGCCTTCATATTTATAAATATGCGAGCCTTTGTAACAGATCACCTCATCGTAAGGCTGGGTATTGATTTTTATACCGATCTGGTTAGTCATAGTACCCGATGGACAGAATACGGCTGCATCCAAACCCAGCAGGGTGGCACATTTTTTTTCCAGATTAATAACACTGGGGTCCTCACCAAACACATCATCGCCCACTTCGGCTTGCATCATGGCCTGGTGCATGGCGGGTGTGGGTTTGGTTACCGTATCGCTTCGTAAGTCAACAATCATCGTAATTTGTAAAAATTCCAAGTTACAAAAACGCAATTAGTTCAGATTACCCGAATTGATATTTGGTTTTTATAGGGTGCAGGAGTACATTTGCACTCCCCAAATCGCGGGGAGGAGTTCCGCAGTGCGGGAATACTCGTTGGGCTTATAAACTAAAAGAAAGATATATCGCGGGGTGGAGCAGTTGGTAGCTCGTTGGGCTCATAACCCAAAGGTCACAGGTTCGAGTCCTGTCCCCGCTACTAAAGAAAAAGCGACTGTAATGGGTCGCTTTTTTTATTTTCACGTCATGCATAAGTCCGGTTTCGTAAGCATAGTAGGCAAGCCCAACGTGGGCAAAAGCAGTTTAATGAACAAACTGGTGGGCGAAAATCTTTCTATCATCACCGCCAAAGCACAAACCACTCGTCATCGCATTATGGGTATTTTAAATGGCGATGATTTTCAGATTGTGTATTCCGATACCCCCGGTCTGCTGGAACCCAAGTACGAACTTCAACAAGCCATGATGAGTTACGTAAAGGTTTCATTGGATGATGCCGATGTTATTTTGCTGATAGTTGAGTTGGAAGAAAAGTATGATGAAAATCTTTTTGCCTTCCTGAAAAAAATACAAACACCAATCGTATTGGTAATTAATAAAATCGACCTGGCTAAAGGCTCGCAGGTAACGGATAAAATTGCCTACTGGAAAAACCTGATTCCCGCTAAAGAAATTGTGCCTGTATCGGCAAAAGCCGGAACCAACCTGGACAACCTGTTACTTACCATTAAAAATCTTTTACCCGAACACCCCGGTTATTATCCCAAAGATGATCTTACCGACAGAAGTGAGCGCTTCTTTGCCTCTGAAATTATTCGTGAAAAAATCTTTTTGAATTACGAACAGGAAATTCCTTACAGCAGCGAAGTGGGTATAGAAAGTTTTAAAGACGAAGAAGCTATTATCCGCATCCGCGCTACTATTTATGTAGAGCGCGATTCGCAGAAAGGCATTATTCTTGGCAAGGGTGGCAGTTCCCTTAAAAAAGTAGGTACCGAAGCCCGCAAATCGTTAGAAAGTTTCTTCGGTAAAAAGGTGTTTCTGGAAACCCATGTAAAAGTGGCCGATAACTGGCGCAAGCAGAAACTTAAACTGAAACAATTTGGCTACGGTGAAAATTAGCCAATGATGCGATTAGCCAATCGGTAGATGTTACCTTTGCGCCTGAAATCAAAAGTGGCTAATTGAGTATAGTCTCAATTCAAGAATTAAATCATGGCAAACATTGTAGCAATAGTAGGAAGACCCAACGTAGGCAAGTCCACATTTTTTAACCGGTTGGTTGAGCAACGGCAGGCTATTATGGACGATATGCCGGGCGTTACGCGCGACCGCCACTATGGCTATGCCGAGTGGACCGGTAAGTTTTTTACCGTTATCGACACGGGGGGTTATGTTACGGGCTCAGACGATAAGTTTGAATCGCAAATCAGGCAACAGGTGGAACTTGCCCTGGATGAATGTACGGCTGTAATTTTTATGGTGGATTGCCAAAGCGGTCTTACGGGCTACGACAAGGAGTTTGCGCAGATTATCCGCAGGTCTAAAAAGCCTGTATTTATAGCCGCCAACAAAGCCGATACCCCCAACAAAGCCGCTGAGGCCAGTGAGTTTTATGAATTGGGTATGGGCGAAGTGTTTCCCATCTCGGCCGAAAACGGTTCGGGTTCTGGCGAATTGTTAGATGAACTGATTAAGGTTTTTCCTTCCGAAGGTGTTGAAGATCCAGACGCTGGAATTCCTAAAATCGCCATACTGGGTAGGCCTAATGTGGGCAAATCTTCTTTTCTGAATGTATTGTTAGGCACAGAGCGTAGTATTGTTACCGATGAAGCCGGCACCACCCGCGATGCTATCCACAGCCGCTATAAAATGTATGGCAACGATTTTATTCTGATCGATACTGCCGGTATCCGGAAGAAGAGTAAGGTACATCAGGATGTGGAGTTCTACTCGGTGCTGCGCTCGCTCCGGGCACTGGAAGAAAGTGATGTGTGTATTGTACTGATTGATGCTGAGCGCGGACTGGAATCGCAAGATGTAAACATCATTGTCCTGGCCCACAAGCAAAGCAAAGGCATTGTGATTATGGTAAACAAGTGGGATCTGGTGGAGAAGGACAGTAAAACAGCCGATAAATTCAAAAAAGACATTCTTGAAAAACTGGCGCCAATCGATTACATCCCGATTATGTTTGCTTCGGTACTTACCAAGCAACGAATTTTTCAGGTAATTGAAAAAGCCGTTACGGTATTCAACAACAAAACCAAGCGGGTTTCCACGTCAGAGATTAATGACGCTTTGTTACCCGAAATAGCCCATTACCCGCCACCGGCCTTAAAGGGAAAACTCATCCAGATCAAGTACATAACCCAGATAAAAGCCAAGTCGCCCGCATTTGCATTTTTCTGCAATTTGCCACAGTATATACAACCCTCGTACACCCGGTTTTTAGAAAATCGCCTGCGCGAAAAATTTGACTTTGAGGGGGTGCCGATACGCTTGTTCTTCCGCAAAAAATAATAGCAAACGATTGTTGTAGGAAAGGCGTAGGATTATCTAAGAAAATCTCTAATATTTTTCTAATATTTTAGCCGCAACCCTCTAATTTCAAGTATTTTGCGACTATATTTGCGCCCAAATTCAAAATAACCTAGAAACTATGAAAAAAATTGTTGCCTCTCTTATCGTATGTGGCTTTGCTGTAGCAATGGTTGCTTGCGGTGCTAAAAAAGAAGAAGCTGCTGCTGCTATTGATTCAGTAGCTAACGCAGCTCAGGAAGTTGTTGATTCAGCTGCTACTGTAGTTGATTCAGCTGCTGCTGTACTTGACTCTGCTGCTGCTGCAGTAAACTAATCAAATCAAAAGATTTGGTCTGGAAGGCTTTAGATGTTCTAAAGCCTTTTTTTATTTTTCGATTTTTAATCTCTCCTTGATAGAAGAACAACTTCAACCCTACCTGCCTGCGGCCGCATTTGACTACTGCGTTCAACTGTGGCGGCAAAATCCATTTCAATTTCATCTCAGCAAAAAAAGGGTTTCCAAGTCGGGCGACTTTACCTGCAGGCATGGGCACGAACCGCGCATTACGGTTAACCGCGATCTTACCCAACTTGAATTTCTGATTACCTATGTGCACGAAGTTGCGCACCTGCACGTACACCAGGCACATGGTTTTAAAGCCGAAGCACATGGAACCGAGTGGAAACTAAAGTTCCGTGAGTTGATGCAGCCCATACTTCGCGAACACATTTTTCCAGAGCCGATTTTTAGTTGCCTGCATCAGCACCTGCAAAACCCAAAAGCCTCCACCTATTCCGATGCTGAGCTTACGCGATTGCTGCATCGGGGCGATGCCCGTACAGCCAAACTGGTTTATCTGGCCGATCTGCCCGAAGGGAGTGTGTTCGACCTGAACGGAAGGTGGTTTAAAAAAGGCAAATTGAGGCGCACACGCATATTATGTACCGAGGTAAAATCAAAACGTCAATTTCTGGTACCGGCCGATGTTCCGGTAGGGCACGCGCAGCTTACGTTGTGGACTTGATCAGTTCAACCTCCGCACTATCAATTGATCTACCCACTCGCAAAAGCGGGCCGGGTGCAACGTGCGCCAATTATCAAGCTGAAGTGTACCGCCCATATTGATGTAACGATCCAGTTTGTAACGCATCATTTCCTGTTGAATAAAATCCGGAAAACTTACAGCTGCTATCCAGCCGTCTTCTACTTCATCAAACCATTCTTCGTAGTACAAATCGTCTGAACCATGAAAGTTGAAAATATTTTCACCGATCAGAATAAATTTATTGATGCCTTTATACATAAACTGCTCCAACACATCGCGCTTCAGGGTCATAATATCGTTGTTCAACGTATCGTTCCACTCGCCAATAAACTCCAGCACTACATAGCCGCGCTCATAATCGGCATATAAGGTTTTGAGGTATAATGTTTCCGATCCAAAGCTATCCCACGCAGGATCGATGTAATACCCGTAAATGGTTTCGGTGTACAGTTCGTAGTTGTATTCCTTTCCCTGAAAAGGCGAGTTTTCATCTGTGGATGAGTCGTAATGGATAAGCCAGTTGGAGAAAGGTTCGATCTGGTGCATACAAATTCAGAATGCGTCATAACGGCTTTTAGGCTTCAGCAAACAACCGTCTGACGCCTATTTGTCAAGTTGTTTGCGAACTGTCAATTGCTAAAGATCCTTCTGATGATAGAGCGTAAGCCCGGCAATGGGACCTTCCAATACATTCTTAACCGTAATACCTTTATCGTTTGCCACTTGCCGCAGAATATCGCTGTAGTAAAATGCAATGGAGCCGGTAAAGTGCACTTTCGTGTTCTGGTAGTTATCGTATCTCATGATGTTGTTCTCATAGAAGTCGGATAAGCTATCGTAAATCAGCTTGTAGCAATAGGGTTCTTTCAAATGCTGAAAAATAAATTTTGAAAAGCTGGCTAAGAAAGCTCCTGGTTTTTCGCCTTGATAAACTTTTTCCAGTACTTCTTCGCGTGTAAACGGAAAACGTGCTTTAAACTGCTCGGCCAACTTAGCTGGCATTTGGTTACGGAAGTAATCGAAAATAAATTTTTTGCCAATGTAGGTGCCCGAACCTTCATCGGCCAGAATCCAACCCAGGTTGGCTACATTATCGATTATTTTTTCGCCATCGTACAAACAAGAATTTGAACCCGTACCCAGTATGCAGGCGATACCGCGTTCCCGTCCGCAAAGTGCGCGCGCTGCAGCTAATAAATCCCAGCCAATTTCAATATGGGCACCAGGCCAGTATTGAGCAAAGGCCTGTTTGATTATCAACTGATTTTTTTCTGATGATACCCCGGTGCCGTAATAAAAAATCTTATCAACCGATTCTTTAACCTGCGGCACGAGGTTTTCTTTTATAATGCTGTGCAGATGCTCCAGCGGTTGGTAGTACGGATTAAATCCAGGACTATGCGCTTGCCCGATGCTTCCATCTTTATGTAAAAACCTCCAATCGATTTTAGAACCACCGCTATCCGCTACGAGTATCATATTTTGTTTTCAGTCATGCAAATTAGCAGAAAATCCAATTACGATTGTAGGTGCAGGATGCCAATCGGAGTAAGCTTTTCAAAAACCCGCTCGGTGTGCGGAGCGTCTTTTAGTTCGTCTGTCAGGTCTTGTCCGGCCCAATGCTCATAATGTTTGCCGTTACGCCATAAGCGCGAGTGAGTAACATCGTACACCTTACCCTGATATGCAATCCAGATTTCGGGCTTGTCCTGACCGTTGCGCAAAGCGAGTTGGGCTTTGGTAATTACATTCATGAAAGGCCCGAGGTGAGGTGGTGGTAATCTTTAAGGATGGTGTATAAAAACTGAACGGGCGGCATGTCTGTTTGTATACCTAAAATATTCTTAACTTTTTCGGTGGCAGCTAACACCGGTTGTCCGTTGCCTAACTCGCGGTTTATTTCCAACACTTCTTTTATTAGTTGAATATCGCGATCACTTAGGTTAATGGTTTGTGGAAACTGAGGTACATATTCTTCCTTCAAACTTTTTACAATTTGCTGGCTGGTAACTTCGCCCCGTTTGGTAAGTTTTACTACTGTAGTGCCGCCTGCTAAATCGCCAAGACGCTGCCCATTTTTGGTTAGTGAGATAAAGGTTATTGCAATTGATCCGGAAAGAAAAATATCTACCGGCCACAGAATAAACCTAAAAATATAATTGGCTATAGTGGGCGATGTGCCATCCAGCCTAACCACCTGAAGATTCAAGGCGCGCTTACCCAATGTTTGGCCATTCATCAGAATTTCGAATGCCAGGTTGTAGAAAAATACCGGCAGGTAAATCAGGATCATCACCCAATAATCCAGCGCCTCGGCCATTCCAAAAATAAAAAACACCAGTATCAGGTAGGCTACCCATATTACCATATCTAACAGAAATGCTAAGATCCGATCGAATACTCCGGCTATTGGATAATCGATAAATACGTGCTGTGTTGTTTGTACTTTTATGGTTTGCATAGGGTGCAACAAAAGCTAAATTACCGTTCAAATATAACCTCAAACTAATGAAACCACGTTACCAATCCGCTTCCATTTTCTTTCTTGTTTTTATTCTGCTGCTAAATTCCTGTACAACCAAATCGGTGAGCGAGATGACTGATGCCGAATTGAAACTTTATGCGGACGAACTTGCTCATAAGTTTATTATTACGGATGGCCATGTGGATTTACCTTACCGGTTAAGAATGAAAAACTTTCGACTGGAGCGGGAGTACCTGGGTATTCCGGTAAGCACTAAAGAGGGCGACTTCGATTACGAACGCGCAAAAAAGGGCGGGCTTGATGCTCCGTTTATGTCCATCTATATCCCATCATCTTACCAGCTTCAACCCGATTTCGGTAAAAGCCTGGCCGATTCATTGATTAGTATGATTACCGGAATTGCGGATGCGCACCCTGATAAATTCGCCATTGCCTTAAGTCCGGCCGAAGTGGAAGCAAATTTTAAAACCGGAAAAATTTCGTTGCCGATGGGAATGGAAAATGGAGCTCCGATTGGAAATGATCTGGCCAATTTGAAATACTTTTTTGATAAGGGCATCCGCTACATTACACTCACGCATGGCAAAGACAATCAGATTTGCGATAGTAGTTACGACACTACCGCTACCTCAAACGGTCTGAGTGCTTTTGGCGAACAGGTAGTGGCCGAAATGAATAATCTCGGCATTATGGTTGATATTTCGCATGTATCGGATAGCACCTTTTACGATGTACTAAAAATCACCAAAGCACCGCTTATTGCCTCGCATAGTTCCTGCCGAAAATTTACACCCGGCTTTCAGCGCAACATGAGCGATGATATGATCAAAAAACTTGGTGAAAACGGGGGCGTTATTCAAATCAATTTTGGTTCAGCCTTTCTGGATTCGGCCGTAAGGGCAGGCAATGAGGAAAACCGCAAAAAACTGCAAGCGTTGTTAGATGAACAGGGATTAAAAGCAACTGACTCGCTGGCCGCCCCAATCATCGAACAATTTCAAAAAGAAAATCCATCTCTTTTTGCCGATGTGAAAATTGTGGCCGATCATATCGATCATGTAGTAACGTTAGCCGGTATTGATCATGTGGGCTTTGGTTCAGACTTTGATGGTGTGGGCGATTCACTACCCACCGGCCTCAAAGACGTTTCGCAATTTCCTAACCTGATCTATGAACTTCTAAAACGAGGGTATAGTGAAGCGGATATTAAAAAAGTTTGCGGAGCCAATGTGCTAAGAGTGTGGAACGAAGTGCAGGCTTTCGCGCAATCGAAATAGAATAACAAACTAAAAGATTAAAGACCGGAAGCGTCAGGCTTTTGGTCATTTCTTATTATTTTGGAATCTAATTTCCTCAAATCTAAATGCGCGAAGCGGCTTTTGTTAAACAAAATGTAGATCGGTGGCAGGCCTACGAAAAAATGCTGCTTAACCCGGGGGGAATTAGCCCGGAAAAAAAAGCAGAAATTTTTATTCAGCTTACTGACGATCTTTCCTTTGCCCGAACGCAATACCCGCAAGGTGAAACGGTACAATACCTGAATCACCTCAGCTCAAAGATTCATGCACAGGTTTATAAGAACAAAAAAGAAGAAGCTGGCCGGTTTATAACGTTCTGGACTAAAGAAGTACCACTGCTGTGCACCAAATTGCAGAAGCCTTTTTTCTACTCCATCTTGATTTTTGCAATTTCAACTTCAATCGGGGCACTATCTACCTTAAATGACGACTCATTTGTGCGTTTAATTATGGGCGATGCCTATGTAAACATGACTTTGGAAAACATTAAATCAGGAAATCCAACTGGAGTATATGCTAACGAAAGCCAGTTGAACATGTTCTTCATGATTACCTTCAACAATGTGCGGGTTTCCTTTTTTGCCTTTGCTGCCGGACTATTTTTATCCATGGGAACCGGTTATCTGCTTTTCCGTAACGGAATCATGTTAGGATCTTTTTTTGCCATGTTCTTTCAACATAATCTTCTAAATGATGCCCTACTGGTAGTAATGCTGCATGGCACACTTGAAATTTCGGCTATTATTTTGGCCGGTGGTGCAGGTCTTCATATGGGCAACAGTATACTTTTTCCCGGTACATTCAGTCGCATGGAATCATTTAAGCGTGGCGCCAAAGAAGGTCTTAAGTTAGTGATGGGATTAATGCCAGTTTTTATTGTGGCCGGATTTATCGAATCGTTTATAACGCGTTATAGTAACATGCCCGATTTGTTTAAGATTATTATCATCGCTGCATCACTTGCCTTTATTGTATACTATTTCTTCATCTATCCCTTTCGAATAAAACAATTAGCTCATGCCCAAAATTGAACTACGCAAAACCCGCGACTTCTCAGCCAAGATAAATGCAACCTTCGAATTCATTCGGGAAAACCTGGTGCCTCTGGGTAAATGTTTGCTTTATATAGGGGGTCCATTCTTTTTACTTCAAGGAATTTTTACCGGCTTTTATACGCGTCAGACCCTCTCTATGGGTGTTGCCGGGTCAGAAATTTTTGGTGTATTTGGCGAACTGGCCGTATGGCTTGGTTTAATGGCTATTTCAAGTGGCTTGGGGTATGTTGCAGCCATCGTTGTTGTTTTTGAATACCTTAACCTGTACGAACACAAGCCTGAAGAAAAGGTAATTACTGTTGGTGAAGTGTGGGAAAAATTTCAATCCAGTTTCTTCTCCGTTTTTATAGCCGGTATTGTAGTTACCGTAGCGGTTGTGATCGGGTTTCTCTTTTTAATTATTCCGGGGCTTTATCTTTCTGTTCCGCTAACACTGCTTATCCCAATCATTATTGTAGAACGTAAATCGTTAGGCGAAGCTTTCAGCCGGTGCTTTAATTTGATAACTGATAAGTGGTGGAGTACCTTCGGGCTGCTTTTTGTGGTTAGTATAATTGTGGGATTTATGGGCGCTATATTCGCCATACCACAAATGGTGTTTACTTTTTTGGGGGCATTCCATCAGGCTTCTGAAAATTTCTCGGCAGAATTACCGCTATGGCAAGAGGTTGGACTAATGCTCACCACCATTTTTCAAACTATGGGCGCTTCTTTGTTAAATGGAATTGTACTTATCGCATTGGCGTTTCAATATTATAACCTCGTTGAAAGAAGAGAGGCAAAAGGAATTATGGATAAACTAAACCAATTCGGCCAAGCAGTTGATACCTCACCTCGCGCTAATGAAACGTATTAGTTTCCTTACATTCTTTTTTTTCATCTCACTCTGGTGTTTCGCCCAGTCGGACTCGCTTTCTGATAGCGTACCGGCTGACACTGCATCTATTGAGCTTCCAAAATTTAAAATTTCAAAAGACACAATTGCTTTTGCAAAACGTGGGTTTTCGAAAACAGTAATAGAAAATTTTAAAGCTGATGAAGACTTCCGGTATGGAAGACCCAAACAAGGGTTAACCGCCTGGCAACGTTTCATGATTTGGTTGGTGTCTCTTATTGCTGCTATTCTGGATGTTTTAACCAATACAACACTAGGCCAGATTGTATTTTACGGAACCTGTTTGCTTTTACTCTTATGGGTGATTTTGAAATTACTGAAAATAGATGCAAAAGATCTCTTTTACAACCGGGCTGGAAAAAACAGTCTTATCCTGACAGGAGCCGACAATATTCATGAGGTAGATTTTGAAAATGAATTGCAACTAGCAGCTGCGCAAAAAAAATATCGTGAAGCCGTAAGACTCATGTTTCTTTTTGCGTTGAAAAAACTTGCCGATGCGCACCTCATCAAATGGATTCCCGGAAAAACAAACGATGAATACTTAGTTGAACTTAGGCAACACCCATCGCATACTCATCTGCAAAACCTTCGCCACTATTTTGAATATTCCTGGTATGGCCACTTTGAAGTAACGGAACAAACATACCAACACATTCAGGGCGTTTTTCTGGAATTTAAAAACAAACTATCTTGAAGAGCGAGCGCAAATATCTGGTTATTCTCTGCTTGCTCGCAGTTGCGTTAGTGTGCGTTCAGTTATTTGCACCCAAACCCATAAACTGGACACCCACCTACCTGCCTAAAGATAAAGATCCATTTGGTGCGTTTGTTACCGATAGTTTATTCACCGAATTTTTTGATGCCCCCGTAAATACCAACAACCTTACGGTGTATGAGATGGCCGATACCATTTTCCCACAGCATAACTTAATTAGTATTAGTGATGGATTTGATGCCGATGAAGAATCCGTAAAGGTGTTACTAAACAAAGTAAACAGCGGTACAACTGCATTTATCTCTGCGTATAGATTTGGAGGTAAACTAGGCGATACGCTCGGCATAAAAACCAATGATGTCTATTTTAGTAACCTTGCGTTATTTCAGGATTCAGACTCCAGCAGCTTAAAGATTTTTCCGGCCACCAACCGAACTAAATCTTACTTCTATAAACTCGCTAACATCAGTTTCTTTTTTAGTGTTGATTCGCTGCATACACCTGCTTATACGCTCTCTACAAACGCATGGAATAAGCCGGTTACATTGCGGATTCCCTGGGGCAAAGGACAACTTATTCTGAACACCACTCCCCTGGTGTTTACCAATCACTACCTGTTAGAAAAAGAAAATCATGAATATGCAGCATTCACGCTCTCCACACTACCCCAGGCAACTACCTGGTGGACCAGTTATTATCAAATTGGCCGAATGGAGAATCAGTCTGACCTCCGCTATATCTTAAGTCAGGAGTCATTGAAATGGGCTTATTACATTACGGTGATTGGGTTATTGCTCTTCATCTTGTTTGAGGCAAAGCGAAGGCAACGGATTATTCCGGTGATAAAACCATTAGCCAACACCACGTTGGAGTTTGTTCGAACCATCAGTAACATGTATTGGCAGGCACGCGACCATAAAGCTATTGCCGAAAAGAAAATTGCCTTCTTTATAGATCAGGTAAGGCAACGGTATTATCTGCCGCACGAACTTAATAACGTATTTATCGAACTATTGGCAAGGAAGAGCGGACGATCGCTTGATGAGACTCAAAAGTTGTTTGCCCTAATTACCATGATTCAGAATTCAAACTCACTTGCTGAACAAACACTTTGGGAACTAAATAAAGAAATTGAAAAATATAAATAATTATGGAAGAAGAATTTAAAAACCGAATTGACCTTGCTCCGCTGAAAACTTATGTGGGGCGTATTGAAGAAGAAATTTCCAAGGTTATTATTGGGCAAGAACAGATGGTTGATCTTTTGATTACTGCGGTACTTGCCCGTGGTCATGTTTTACTGGAAGGCGTGCCCGGTGTAGCTAAGACGCTCACATCAAAACTGGTTGCTAAAACAATTGATGCTCGTTTTTCGCGGATTCAATTTACACCCGACCTGATGCCATCCGATATAATCGGCACTTCGGTTTTTAATCCCAAAACAACTGAGTTCAATTTCAGGCAAGGACCTTTATTTTCAAACCTGGTATTGATTGACGAAATCAACCGCTCGCCTGCAAAAACTCAGGCTGCACTTTTTGAAGTAATGGAAGAGAGACAAGTTACAGCCGATGGCACAACTTATATCATGGATGAGCCTTATATGGTATTGGCTACGCAAAATCCAATTGAACAAGAAGGTACTTATCGGTTGCCCGAAGCCCAGTTAGACCGTTTTCTTTTTAAGATCGTAATTGGTTATCCGGGATTAGATGAAGAAGTGCAGATTTTACAAAACTCCACACAAGGCGGGCACAAACAACAAGTTGACCTGGTGCAAAAAGTATTGAGCAAAGAAGAAATAGCGGTTGCTCAAAAGCTGGTAACACAAATTCATGTGGAAGATAAGGTGGTTCGGTACATTGCCCAGATCATGCAAGAAACGCGTTCAAATCCTTCGTTGTTTTTAGGCGCATCGCCTCGGGCAAGTGTGGCCGTGTTAAATGCCTCAAAAGCTTATGCTGCTATTCGTGGTCGCGATTTTGTAACTCCGGAAGATATTAAGGTTGTCTGCATGCCCGCATTACGCCATCGGGTTGTACTAACTCCCGAACGTGAAATGGAGGGCGTTGGAGTAGACCAGGTGATTAAGCAAATTGTTGATAAGATTGAAATTCCGCGCTAAGTGAGAGCCATCAAGGCACTATATTTCAGTAACCGATTCTTTACCATTCTAGGGCTTGTCGCTGCGCTTTTCATTTGCAGTTATCTCGTTCCGGTGATGCTTGCCTTTGCAAAAGTGGCATTACTGTTATTCCTGGCTGCAAGTATAGTGGAGTTCATCATCCTGTTTGCTTCGCCAAAAGGAGTACAGGCAACACGAATTGTAGCCGAGCGACTTTCCAATGGAGACGATAACGAAATAAAAATTGTTTTAGAGAGCTACTACCGGTCGTCCATGACGGTGGATATTATTGATGAGGTGCCACATCAGTTTCAGGTTCGTGACACCCGGTTTACACTAACCTTAAATCAAGGTGAATCGAAATCGCTTACTTATATGCTTCGGCCGGTTAAACGGGGCGAATATCACTTTGGCGCAATCAATGTTTTTGTTTATGCCCCGTTGGGACTTCTAAAGCGAAGATTAAAACATGAAGCCGATAAGATGGTGCCTGTGTTCCCATCGTACATACAAATGCGTAAGTACGAATTACTGGCAATCTCAAATCGCTTAACAGAAACCGGGATAAAAAAAATCAGACGCATTGGCCATAACCTTGAGTTTGAACAAATAAAAAAATATGTGGCTGGCGATGACATCCGCACCATCAACTGGAAAGCTACAGCCAGAAAAAACGATCTGATGGTGAATCACTATCAGGACGAACGCATGCAACAGGTGTATTGTCTTATTGACAAAGGCCGTGTTATGCAAATGCCCTTTAACGGGTTGAGTTTATTAGACTACGCCATTAACTCAAGTCTGGTTATATCAAACATTGCAATTAAAAAATCCGACAAAGCCGGGTTAATTACTTTTCAGGACAAGATCAATACTTTTTTACCAGCCAGCCGTGTAAACAACCAGATGGCGGCCATCCAGCAAGTGCTGTACAACCAAAAAACAGCTTATCGCGAATCCGATTTCTCAGACGTGTACACAGGTGTGCGCAGAAGAATTAACCAACGGAGCTTGCTCATACTCTACACTAATTTTGAAACATTATTTGGTCTGCAGCGCCAGCTTACTTACCTGATCAACCTTTCCAAGCGGCATTTGTTAGTGGTGGTATTTTTTGAAAATACCGAAATGAAAAAATTAGTAGAGGAGCCAGTGGCTGAGTTAGAAGAGGTTTATCAAAAGGCTGTTGCTGAAAAATTTATGTTCGAAAAAAGACTGATTGTAAAAGAACTTCAGAAACACGGTATTCAATCTATTCTCACTCCCCCCGAAAAATTAACGGTTAATACCATCAACAAATACCTGGAGTTGAAAGCCCGGAATTTGATTTAGGTTATTTGAGGCGCGTTTGGCTTTTGCAATCGGGTTTCTGCAGCTTTCCATAGAATGAGATTTCTTTCTTATTTTTAGTATTCTAAAAAACTGAAGTTTTATGCGTTACGGATTTGTGTTGATGGTTCTACTCATAATCGCGGGTACAGCAACTGCCCAATGGAAAAATCAATTGCCCGCCATCCAAATAAAAAAGGCCCAAGGCGGTGCCATTTGTTACCATAAACCTGAAAATTCCAACCTGATAATTCCGCCACCGGCTGCTTATGATGCATGGAAACGCAATGCCTCTGCAAAAACTAACGCAACAGTTTTTGAGGTTGAGTACGTTAACTTTAGCGATGAGGCAAAGGCTGCATTTCAAAAAGCGGTTGATATCTGGTCATCCTTAATTGAATCTCCGGTACCTATCCGCATTCTGGCTGTATGGCAACCTATTAGTGGCAGTGCCCTTGGGGGAGCTTCGCCTGGAACTTATATCCGCGATTTTGATGGCGCACAAAAAGTATTAACGTGGTATCCGGTTGCCCTTGCCGAAAAAATGACCGGTCATGAACTTAACAACATTGAAGACCCTGATATTTTCGCACAATTTAATAGCTCGTTTGCAGATTGGTCTTTTCGTACTGATGGCGTTGCCATAACCAATAAAACTGATTTGGTTTCTGTGGTATTACACGAAATTGGTCATGGATTAGGAATCACCAAAGCCTATGACGCTAGTGCTACCGAAGGTATTATTTCTGATTTTTTTTCAGGTCTACATGTACCTTATGATCATTTCTTAGAGAATAATAGTGATGTAAATCTCGTTCAGGGATTTAATCCTCCATCAACCACGTTACGAGCGCAGCTAACCGGAGGCGAACTATTCTTCAAGTCTCCCTTACTTCCTAAAACCCCGATTGATAATCGGGCAAAAATTTATGCTCCCGCAAACTTTCAAAGCGGATCCAGTATTGCACACCTGGACGAGAACACATACAACGGAACACCAAATGCTTTAATGACTCCCTTTATAGGCAGTGCCGAGGTAATGCATAATCCAGGAACAATGGTTATGCGCATGCTGGCCGATATGGGCTGGGTAAACACTCAAATTATTCATACCAAGATACCCAACACCGAAAATGTTTCAACACCCTATCCTGTTGTGGTTACACTAAATTCAGACACAAAAAATCAAGACGGAGGTTCCTATTCTTATAATGCCAATGAAGTTAAGTTAAACTATACTACTAATGGCACAACGTTCACAACCGTAAGCATGACTGCTACCGGACAGCCTAATCAATTTTCTGCCACCATACCTGCTACCGGCAGCGCGGTTACTTACGGGTATTTTATTTCTGTTAAGGATAATCTAGATCGCACTATAGTTAAACCTGGAGTTTTTACAGATGATGGAACCACTCCGGTTCAACGTTTGCTCGTATTTGAATCAGGGCCTGATACCAAAGGTCCTTTCTTCTCGCATGTGCCGGTAGCCTTTGTTAAAGCATCCGATTCAGGATTTGAAGTTGAAGCTGTTGTTTCCGATAATATAGCTGTTGCCTCTGTATTTGTTGACTATCAAATTACCAAAAGTGGTGTAACCGGATCATTATTAACATTACCCATGAATTTAGTTGCCGGAACAGACTCCACATATTCGCAAACTATACCTTATGGCGGATTAGGTTTAAGTAATGGTGATAAAATTGAATATCGTATTCGCGCAACCGATCAGGCTAATTCACCAAATACTAAATCAACGCCCGCTGGTTCACCAGGATTTTATAATGTTAATGTAGTTAGTCTGGCACCTACGCAAGATTCTTACACGAATAATTTTGATAACACCGTAACGGCCAGCCAGGATTTTTTCGGCAGTCCTGAATTTTCTATTCGGGTTGAAACCGGTTTTACTAATGGTGCTATTCATACCAACCACCCGTATCCGGAAGGTCAGAGTTTCCCTAACAACAGGTTTGAATGGGTGTATCAATTACGGGTTCCCGTTCGGGTAAAAGCATCTGAAGCTACCTTAAAATTTGATGAGGTTGTGCTTATTGAGCCTGGCGAGACCGGTTCAGTTTTCCCAAGCGAGGATTTTTATGATTTTGTCGTGGTGGACGGTTCAAAAGATGGCGGTGTTACCTGGATACCCATTGCTAACGGATACGACTCCCGGGATTTTGCTCCCTGGTTAACACGCTATAACAGCACTATTGCTGGTAATAATTCAACTGCGGTTGGCGATCCAAATTTATTCAGAACCAGAGTGATGAACTTGCAAGATAAGTTTGATACAGGCGATGAGGTTGTTATTCGCTTCCGGTTGTTCAGCGATCCGGGTGCAGCCGGTTGGGGTTGGGCTATTGATAATTTAAGAATTCAAATCGATGATGTTCCACCAACTATTCTGCATAATCATGTAGACTATCTATTATCAACAAACAACATTCTTTCACTTACAATACAACCCTCGGATGCTTTTGGCCTTGCTGAAGTTTTTGTAGATGCTAAAGTGAATAATGGTGAGTTGGAAACATTCGAAATACCCATTCAAGAAAATCAAAGTGAATATACTTTGCCTATTACACTTACGGGCGTTGAAGCCGGAGACAAAATTGAATACCGCATTCGCGCTAAGGATGCCTCTGGTAACGAAACTTCACTTCCTGCCGATGGATTTTTTCAGGTTCCGATAATTTCCTTTGGAACTCCGGTAACGCAATACGTTGCTGATTTCAATTCAGCCAACACCGATTTTGTTGGAAACTTTTTTTCAATAACGCAGCCATCGGGGTTTCTCAACTCTTCTTTTCATACTCCTCATCCTTACCCTAACGGTTTTGGTTTAAACAATACTACTTCCAATTATGTGCTCACGTTAACTAAACCCATTACGGTAAGTGCAACAAATGCTTATATGCTGTTTAGTGAAATTGCATTGATGGAATACAGTGGCACGAATACAAAGGATTTTGTAGTAGTAGAGGGCTCAAAAGATAATGGTGTCATCTGGCATCAACTTACTTCACCCTATGCGGCCAATTCACTATCGGCCTGGAAAAACATTTATGATGTAGGGGGTAATGGCACTGCGAACACATTCCGAAGCCGGCTTTTAGACATTACCGGTTCTGGCGATTTTGAAGCCGGTGATAATGTATTGTTTCGCTTCCGCATCTCAGCCGATGCTGTCAATAACGGGTGGGGTTGGGCTATGGATAACCTAAGTATTCAGGGACCGGTTACCGGGGTGAAAGAAGCACTCGATTTATTTGTATCGGTGTACCCTAATCCCGTAAATGGTGAAGTGTTTACGATAGAAGTTAAAGGATTATCAGCACGCAATGGTCAGGTACAAATCACTAATCTGCAAGGCCAGCAATTGATTAATGAATCTTTAAACCTTTTAGAGGGCACAACCCGTAAAGAATATTCTACAAGTTCATGGGCCGATGGTATTTATGTGGTGCGATTAAGTCTGGAGGACGGAAGTACTGTTACAAAAAAAATAGTTAAGGCTTCGTATTAGTCCAGCGTAATTCGTCCAAAAACTAAGATTATCAATACTAGAGTCAATTAAATACTTAGTAAGCAGAAAAATTTTACGAGATCAAAAAACGACTTGTGAGAACAAAAAATTAATCTTAAATCTCTTTGGCAGTGATCAATTAATTTATAGGGTAATGAAAAATGTCATTTTGCCTATTTTAATTCTTCTTCCCTACTTGGTAACCTCCCAAGCAACGAAATGGAAAGAACAGATCACGGAGTACTCCCCGAAACTGCTTTCTGAAGTTAGTGGTTTAGCCAAAGTTGAGTTACTACAATTCGCAGATGAATATGAAGTCAATCCGGCCGCCAGAAAAACTAAAAATGAAACTTTGATTCTTATTAATGACGGGGTGAGCTACTATCAGAAAACCAATGATCAAAATGAAAACATTGAGATATCCAAAAATTCTAATGGTATAGAACAATTCATAGTTTTAAAAAATGCTGTTGAGTCATATCCAATAAATAGCCAAGGTTTCATTCTAACCAATAATTTTTCACATGGATCAGGATCAAGAATAGATTTTTATTCACCGGACTTAAGACAACTTAATACATATAAGCCATTTCCAGCAGGCTACAAAGATTTCAATTTTGGAACTTTGAACAACTTAGTTTGTCTTTATACGAGGGAAGATTTTGCTTCAAAATCATTCAAGTTGTCATTACTTGACCAGAGTGGTGTTGTGAAACAAGAGAAGGAATTTTTATCGGAAGAACACTCTGTTTTCAATATCAAAATTACCAAAACGAATATTTTAGTCTTCATGCATGTTTATAATTCCTCAATAAATGACTATTCGTCTCGAATTCTATCATTTGACTTTTACTTAAATGAAATTTGGAGAAAAAACATTAATGGTAGAATTCAATTTGACCCACTAACAAAAGTGGATTCTAAACAGATTGTATTTAGCGTAGGCAATAATATCTTTTGCCTAAATGAACTGAACGGATCTAATATGTGGACAGCATCACTACTATCTAACCATGGCACATCAAATAATGTAATAGAAATACTTAAATCAAAGTTTGTCAACTCTGACAAATACATTGTTTCAGTTTTAGGTTATTATAGCAAGTCAAACGGCCAATTTCAAGAAAATGTATTATACGTTCTTAATCCTACGAATGGAACTATCGCCTATCAGAAAAAAATTGGATCCTCTTTATCAGAACTAAAAGTTCTTCCGACTAATACTGGTTTTATTATTTTAAAGGATAGTCAACTATTCAGCTACACTAGTGAGAAATAATTTTTATGCGCATTCTTCAAATTGGTATTGTTACTACAACGATACAGCCGCAATTGGATATCACATTGGAACTTTGGCTTAGGAAGGAAGTGTCCACGTTTCACCCTGAATCCGCAGCCCATCAAAAAAACTAAAGGCATCCACAATCGTGATGCCTTTGGTTTATTCTTTATGGTCGATTAGTTTACCGCAACAACTCTCTTGAAATTACCATCTTCTGAATTTCTGTTGTGCCTTCGTAAATCTGGGTAATCTTGGCATCGCGCATCAGGCGCTCCACATGAAATTCTTTTACATACCCATAACCACCGTGTATCTGAACCGCTTCGGTAGTTACTTCCTGGGCAATCTGTGATGCATACAACTTGGCCATGGCAGCAGCTTTTACAAAATCTTTTTTCTGATCTTTTAAGCTGGCTGCTTGCCAGATCAGCAAACGGGCTGCATCAATTTTGGTAGCCATATCGGCCAGCTTAAACTGGATAGCCTGATGTTCCGCAAGAGGTTTATTAAAAGCTTTTCTTTCTTTCGCATACTTAACTGCTAACTCGTAAGCGCCCGAGGCTATACCCAATGCCTGAGCAGCAATACCAATACGGCCACCGTTAAGCGTTGTCATCGCAAACGTAAATCCAAAACCATCATCACCAATGCGATTGGCTTTAGGTACTTTAACATCGCTAAACATCAGGGAGTGAGTATCCGACCCACGAATGCCCATCTTATCTTCTTTCTTGCCCACTACAAAACCAGGCATCCCTTTCTCCACAATCAATGCATTAATCCCCTTATGACGTTTCGAAGCATCGGTTTGTGCTATTACAATATAGGTGCTGGCACTGTTGCCATTCGTTATCCAATTCTTAGTGCCATTCAATAAATAGTAATCGCCTTTATCTTCGGCCGTGGTGCGCTGGCTGGTAGCATCCGATCCGGCCTCGGGCTCAGAAAGACAGAATGCACCGATTCCGTGTGCAGCCAACGGTTTTAAATATTTTTCCTTTTGTTCTTCTGATCCAAACCGCTCAAGCCCCCAGCACACCAACGAATTGTTTACCGACATACACACCGAAGCCGAGGCATCAACTTTGGAAATCTCTTCCATTGCCAAAGTATAGGAGACCGTATCCATTCCGCCACCATTATATTTCGGGTCGACCATCATACCCATAAATCCAAGCTCACCCATTTTTTTTACTTGCGCTGCTGGAAATTTCTGTTCGGTATCGCGTTCAATTACACCCGGTAAAAGTTCAGTCTGGGCAAAATCGCGGGCAGCAGCTTGTACGGCTAATTGTTCTTCGGTTAAGTCAAAATTCATACTGGTTCGTTTCAGCTTCAAAGTAAACAAAAAAAGAAGCCTGAGGGTTAGCTCAGGCTTGCAATTTTTAATAGAACGCTTCTATACCTTAATCTCTTCTGCCCAGAAAGATCATTACATAATACAACAACATGGTAATGGCACCAATGGCCGCTACCACGTAAGTCATGGCAGCACTGTTTAATGCATCTTTTGCCATATCATGCTCCTGACGGGTTACAATACCACGGGCTTCAACCCAGGCCAGGGCTCTTTTGCTGGCATCAAACTCGACCGGCAACGTTACCAAAGCAAACAGTGCAAACACACCATAACAACCAATGATTACCATCAATGCTAAATCATAGGAGAAAAGTCCTTGCATGAAGTAAGCTCCAAACATCATTCCCAAAAAAACAAAATTGATAACCTTGGCACTGATGTTTTGGATGGGCACCATGGCCGAACGAAACTGCAACCAGCTATATGCCTTGGCGTGTTGTACAGCATGACCACACTCGTGCGCAGCTACCGCAGTAGCGGCTGCATTGCGGCCATGATAAACATCGTGACTTAAATTAACTGTTTTGTTAGCTGGATTGTAATGGTCGGTTAATTGGCCCTCCACCGATATAACCTGAACATCAGCTATTCCGCTGTCGGCTAACATAAGTCTCGCTACTTCTGCTCCCGTTAAATCTTTTGTAAGTCGGATTTCCGAATACTTCTTAAACTTATTCTTGAGCCTTGAGCTGACAATCCAACCCACCAGCATAAAGAAACCTGTAATGATTAATGGTCCTAGTGCCATAGTTTATTTATTTACGTTTATCTTTTTAATAATTGTTTGCAGGCTTTACACCTAGCCCTACACTTTTTACAACATCTGCGCCAACTTGAATTCTCTGTCAAATAGTCACTTCCTTAACACTAAAGTATCAGAAACCCGGTTCGAAATCAAGGCGCGCAGGTGACTTCAGTAACAAAGCACAGACTGGCTTAGTTTCCTGCCAACCTTGCCTTTGACGATGAGGTTAGTTTACTGGCTGCTTTTTCCATCGGATTAACGCGTAGCTGACAATCAGCGAGATTACTCCGGCCACAATCATCACAAAAGTTTGCCAGCCATGAAAAATAAACACAAATGCAATGGCATCGGCTTGTGGCAGGTTATAGAGTGTAACTAACCCCAAGGGCACTAAGGTGTGATAGGAACCTGCACCACCCGGCAACGGTGCCGCCATGGCAATAGCCCCAATGGCAAACAAAGTTAGCACCGCACTTACGCCCAGGCTACTGGTTTCAGGAAAAGCAAGTACTACCAGATAGCTCATAACAAAATACAATCCCCAGATACCAAATGAATAGACTATAAAGAGTGTTTTGTTTCGGAGACGGAATATTGCCAGCAGCCCTTCTTTAAAACCAAGAAATAACTTCTTCAACTTTTCATTTCTGCGAATCAGGTACACGCCACCAATCAAAATACCAATGCCAGCCAGTCCTGCTACTATCCAGATGGTATAGGATCTCTCTCCTGATGCAAACGGAAGTGTGTTGATGAAGCCCTTTAATTTTTCCCATTCCACAAAAAATGAAAGTGCTATTAGTGCAAGCAGGCAGATTAAATCAACCAAACGTTCAACTACTACTGTACCAAACGAAACTTCGATAGGCGTCTGTTCCAGTTTATACAGATTGTAACAACGCGAAACTTCACCTCCGCGAGGTACTGCCAGGTTTACCAGATAGCCGATCATCAATGACAGAAAACTACTTCCAAATGAAATAGCGTTGCCGGTGGGAACGAGTAACATTCGCCAGCGTTCAGCCCGCAAAGCATGGCTGGCCATGGCCACCACCGCCATTAAAAACAGATACCCTTTGTTGCAACGCTTCCAGGCATTCCAGAGAAATTCCGATTTGTTTTCACCTTCGGCAACTACCAGACCACGCAACGAAAGCCACAACAGCCCAATCGTAATCGCGAAGATTATAATGTATTGAAGGGCTGCTTTTAGTTTAGGATGCAAGGTTAGCTCAACAGGTTATCGGGTCCGGGAAAAATCAGTGAAGGCTTAAAGGTACGGGCTTCTTCCATTTCCATAGAGGCATACGAGATAATTATTACAATATCGCCTACTTGAGCCTTGCGTGCTGCCGGCCCATTCAGACAAACGGTGCCCGTATTGGGTTCACCTTTTATTACATATGTTTCAAGGCGCTCGCCATTATTAAGGTTCACTACCTGTACTTTTTCACCCTCAATCAGGTTGGCAGCATGCATCAGATTCTCATCTATGGTAATGCTTCCCACATAATGAAGTTCGGCTTGTGTAATTTTTACCCGGTGTATTTTAGATTTTAATACTTCAATTCTCATCGCTCATCATCAAATTGTCAATCAATCGCACTTCGCCTGCATAGCCGGCTATCAGTAAAATACTTTGCTCTGTAACGCTTTTTAAAAGCGATAAGTTTGTGGAATCGGCCAGCGCCAAATACTCCAGTTTAATTTCGGGCTGGCTTTCGCAGAAACGTTTAACTTCTTTTTGTACGGTTTCAAAAGGCACCCCTTTCTGCAAAAGCGCTTTGGCTTTTTGTAGTCCGTTAAAAAACACCAAAGCATTTTTTCGCTGCCCGGATGAGAGCCTGGTATTACGTGAGGACATAGCCAACCCGTCTGGTTCGCGCATAATAGGAACAAACCTTAGCGCTACATTCATATTCAAATCGGCTACCAGTTTCTGCACAATCATGGCTTGCTGAAAATCTTTCTGACCAAAATAGGCGCGTTGTGGCTCCACTATATTCAAAAGTTTGGAAACAACCAGACCTACGCCACTAAAATGACCGGGCCTAAACTCGCCCTCCAGAATTTTATCCAACACTCCAAAATCAAACCGGATGTGATCCTGATGCGGATACATTTCGGTTTGAGAAGGACAAAACAGCACATCGCACCCGACTTTTTTTAATAACTCCACATCATGCTGCAGCATGTTGGGGTATTTGGCCAGATCGTTGGGGTTATTAAACTGGGTTGGATTGACAAAAATGCTGCAAACCGTAAGGGTGTTTTCCTTTAGCGAGGATTGCACCAGAGCAAGATGACCGGCATGAAGGGCACCCATAGTGGGCACAAAACCAATTGAATCGGGCGACTGGCGAAACTGCTTTAAATAGGCTTTAATCGGCCCGATTTCCTTAAAAATCTCCATTTCAGGGCTTTTTTGAAGGGTCGCAAATATAGGTCTAATGGCTGAAGATTAGTTGAACCCGGGGTTAAAATTCCGTACTTTTGTAGTCCAATTTTCCATTCTGAATTAAAAAGCAAGATTATGTCTAAAATCCGTATTCTTTATGTAGCCAGCGAGATCAATCCATTTCTACAGACTACGGAAGTTTCTGAATTTGTAAGAAAACTTCCACAAGCCATGCAGGAAAAAGGGATGGAGATCAGAATTCTGGTGCCGAGGTTTGGGTTGATTAATGAGAGAAAGAATCGGTTACACGAAGTTGTGCGACTTTCAGGAATTAACATTGCCGTGGGTGATGAAGAAAAACCCCTGATCATCAAGGTGGCTTCTATACCCAATGCCAAATTGCAGGTGTATTTTATTGATAATGAAGATTACTTCCACCGTAAGCATGTTTTTCATGATAAGGAAAACAAGTTTTATGAGGATAATGATGAGCGCGCTATCTTCTTCTGCAAAGGTGTAATTGAAACCGTGCGCAAATTAGGCTGGGCGCCCGACATTGTGCATTGTAACGACTGGATTACCAGCTTCATTCCGTTGTACCTGAAAACTACCTATAAGAACGATCCGTTGTTCAAAAACACGAAAACGGTTTTCACGATCTACAATAACAGCTTTACCCATAAGTTTAAAGGCGATTTAATGGGCAAAGTACGCATGATGGATATTGAAGATAACATGCTCGGCCACTTAAAAACTGCCGATTACGAAGGCTTTATTAAATTGGGGGCTCAATTCTCGGATGTGGTTTCTACGGCCGGGGACAATAAAAAGTTAGAAGGATTAGTTAAGAAGCTAAAAGAGAAAAAAGTTGAAGCCATTGAGAAAGACGATAACTACACCGAATCGTTCTATAACCTTTATACAGAGTTGGTGGGCTAAGGCCCACCTTTTCTTGTTCACTGCCTTATTATTTTCGTGCGAAGAAGACCTGAACCTGTTAGGTTTCAGGGGCGATGATCAGCGTTTCAAAGTTTATTACGCTGAAATTCCCGTTCCCAGCAGTGTGCTGTTATTGGATTCGGTTAGGAGTATGAATTATTTATCGACCGAGACCACAAGGTTATTAGTCGGTTCTTATTCCGATCCGCTTTTGGGGGAAGTAACAGCCAAAGGATTTGCACAAATTCGACCTTCTGATATCACAAGTCCCATAGCCGGTGGTTCAGTATTTGATTCTGCCTTTCTGCAGCTTCGGTTTGATTTTTACAATTATGGAACGTCTGGTTCAACTCCGTTAGAATTATCTATTCACGAAATAACAGAAGTCCTCTCACTTGAGGATCTGTACTTTTCTAAATCGGAAGCAACTTATAACCCTACACCAATTGGTACCATTGCTACTTCAATTGATCAGGTGCTTTTTGATAAAGAATTAAACGATACCGATACTGATTCTCTGCTTGTCGTGAACATCAGATTAGATCAAAATTTTGGCCAGCGTTTGTTTAATGCAAACGATCCGGAAGATGAGAACTTTACCAACTTCAATCTTTTCAAAAATCGTTTTAAAGGATTGGCTATTATACCCACAGTATCTGATAAAGTAGTAGGGATCAGCAATAGCTCCAATACTTTTCTAACCGTTTATTACCATACCGGTGAAACTAAAAGTTCAAGAACATTTGTGTTGAGTTCAGGGGTTTCATTTTCCAACATTACCTCTGATAGGTCCTCAACTGAATTAAGCGGACTAACCAATTATCACGAAGAGTTTTCTTCGCCTGTTAATCGGTATGTGCAATCAGGCGTGGGTATTGCCACTAAACTGGATTTTTCCGGCTTCTATGATCTGATTGATGAATACCCTAACGTCATTATTAACTCTGTGGAGTTAGCCATTGATAATGTAGCTGAACCGGGTAATTTCGACTATCCCGTACTTGGATTAGCCATGTTGGATGAAAACAATAAGTTCAAAAAACTTACAACCTCCCAGGATACAACTGATTACCTCGCGTTTGAGAATAAGGTGTTACTCGGAAACTTAATCAGCAATGATGCTGGAGCTGTTCCCTATTTAATTTCCGATGCAACAACCTTGTTAGGCCTTTCTTATTCAAGTGATAACGATAAGTTTCTTTCTTATCCAACATTGTTCTTTCAGCAACTGTATGCCCTTCGCGAGAAGCGTTTTCCTACCTGGGCACTTACAGCTATAAATCCTACCTCTACTAAGACTGTTAACCGGGTTGTGTTTAATAAAGACAATATTAAACTCAGGGTTTATTATACACGACCAAATATTCCAGCAAACTAAAAACCTATGTGTGGTATAGTGGCGTATGTGGGCCACCGACAAGCTCACGAAGTAATCATTAAGGGCCTTAAGCGATTAGAATACCGTGGCTATGATAGCACCGGGATTGCGCTTTTGAATGGCGGCCTTAATGTGTATAAAAAGAAAGGTAAGGTTACCGAATTGGAAAACTTTATCAAAGGGCAGAAACTAAACAGCAACATTGGTATGGGGCACACGCGCTGGGCTACGCATGGCGAACCCAACGATGAAAATGCACACCCACATTACTCGGCCACTAAGAACCTGGCCATTATCCATAATGGCATTATTGAAAATTATGCAGCACTTAAACAGGATTTGCTGCGCAAAGGCCACACCTTTTTAAGCGAAACCGATACTGAAGTCTTTATTCATTTTATTGAAGACATTCAACAGAATGAAAAGTGTACTCTGGATGAAGCTGTTCGTCTTGCACTCACCAAAGTGGTTGGTGCTTACGCCATAGTAGTCATGTCAGTACACCAACCCAACCTGCTGATTGCAGCTCGCAAAGGAAGTCCATTGGTGTTGGGTGTTGGCCGCGGAGAATTTTTTATGGCTTCTGATGCTACACCCATTATTGAGTACACTAATGAAGTTGTGTATTTGAACGATCAGGAGATTGCCATTATTGACAATGGTAAGCTAACCATTAAGGATACTTCTAATCTTCCGCTTACACCTTACGTACAAACGGTTGACCTAGAACTGGAGGCCATTGAAAAAGGTGGCTTTGAACATTTTATGCTCAAAGAAATTTTTGAGCAACCTCGTTCTATTAAAGATTGCATGCGCGGTCGGTTGGACTCCACTACAGGCAGATTAATCCTGGGTGGTTTGCGGGAATACCTGAACAAATTGGTACAAGCCGATCGGATTATTATTGTAGCCTGTGGTACATCCTGGCATGCCGGGTTAGTAGCCGAATATTTCTTCGAAGAATTTTGCCGCATACCTGTAGAAGTGGAGTACGCCTCAGAGTTTCGCTACCGCAACCCTATTGTGCGCGAAGGCGATGTAGTAATTGCCATTTCACAATCTGGTGAAACTGCCGATACATTGGCCGCTATCGAACTGGCTAAATCGAAAGGCGCTATCATTTTTGGAGTTTGTAACGTTGTGGGTTCGTCTATCGCGCGCGCCACACATGCCGGAGCTTATACGCATGCCGGACCAGAAATTGGTGTGGCCAGTACAAAAGCATTTACAGCCCAGCTAACGGTGCTGAATATGATTGCCTTGATTGTTGCCCAAAAGAAGGGCACCATTACCGAACAAAAGTTCAATGAGCTTTTGGTGGAGATGGAAAACCTCCCGGCAAAAGTTGAGAAGGTTTTGAAGTTGAATGATCAGATCAAAAAAATTGCCGAAGAGTTTAAAGATTCTTCCAACTTCCTTTACCTCGGGCGCGGTTATAATTTTCCGGTTGCCTTAGAGGGCGCATTAAAACTAAAAGAGATTTCTTACATCCATGCAGAGGGTTACCCGGCTGCCGAAATGAAACACGGCCCTATTGCGTTGATCGATGCCGAAATGCCAGTTGCCTTTATTGCTACCAAAGACAGTTCCTACGAAAAAGTTGTTTCTAATATTCAAGAGGTAAAAGCCCGTAAGGGAAGAGTAATTTCTATTGTTACAGAAGGCGATACGTTGATTCCTAAAATGTCGGAGTTTGTTATTGAAGTGCCGCCTGTAGCGGAAGCTTTAGTGCCCTTAATCTCAGTTGTGCCTTTGCAGTTACTATCGTACCATATTGCCGTAATGAGAGGTTGCAACGTAGATCAACCCCGAAACCTGGCTAAGTCTGTAACAGTTGAATAAACTGCTACAGACCTCCTTATCTATTTATTGCATTTACAAGCATGTCAACAAGGGGCTGTTGCTGCCATGCGCTGGCATCGTGCCCTATAGAGGTGTAGAATGTCCTGATTGAAGATTACAAGTTTGGATTTTAGTACAAGCCAATTCGATAGAATTCAATGCGGCAATTTGTTTTGTAAGATTCCATAAACATAGGTACCACCAATTGCACTAACCAGTGTAACCAGTACCACCAAAAAGCCGCTACCTATCTGCGCAAATAAAGGGCCTGGGCAAGCTCCGGTTATTCCCCATCCTAAACCAAACATCAAGCCGCCAATTACATTACCCCAATGAAACTGTTTTGGATGAAAGATTACTTTCTCACCTTGAAGGGTTTTCACATTAAAACGTTTTATTAACAAGACCGATATAGCCCCTACTACTACTGCCGTTCCGATTACACCGTACATATGAAAGGAATGTAACCGAAACATTTCCTGAATGCGATACCACGAAATAATTTCAGATTTAACCGCAATAATCCCAAACAAAATTCCCATACCCAGGTATTTGAGATTTGAACCCACCAACGATTCGGTGGCTACCTGATCATTAGCTGCTCCACACTCATCCGGATGTTCGATTGTCCGTTCTGTAAATTCATCACTAATTTTTTTCATCTTATCTAAGGCTATTGATTTCTACTTAAATGATTTTTAACAACCAGGGAAATATCAGGTGAACCACAGCAAACCCACCTGCCATAAAACAACAGGTTGCGACTAGCGATGGCCATTGCAAAGTGGAGAGCCCCATAATAGAATGGCCACTGGTACAGCCGCCAGCATAGCGGGTACCAAAGCCAACCAGGAATCCACCGATCACAAAAAATACCAATCCCTTTAGCGTGAAAAGATTTGAAAAATTAAAAATAGAAACCGGAGCCAGGTTGCCATCTGTTTCAATGCCCAGTTCTGTAAGAGCCTGCACAGTATTGGCTGAAACTTTTACCGGTTGGCTATCCGATAAAAAATTTACGGCCAGAGCAGCTCCGGCTACAATACCGGCTACAAAAAATAAATTCCAGGCTTCCCGTTTCCAATCGTATTGAAAAAAGGGAACCTTCCCCGGCAAACAGGCTGCACAGATATGGCGTAAGGAAGAAGAGATCCCAAAATGTTTGTTGCCTAGCAGCAATAAAGCCGGTACTGTTAGTCCGATAAGAGCTCCGGAAACATACCAACTCCAGGGTTGTGAAATAAAATCTTTCATCGTTGTGATTCTTGATTTCAAAGGTACTAAATCTATAAGATCAGTAGGGTTTTAATTTTGAGCAAGAATCGGGTTACACGCAACTACTTCTAGCTATACCTTTACGGCATACATAAATCAGCCAGTATGTGGCTACAGACATCGCTAACTCAATCTGAAATTCTATCAAAAATTAAAAAAGGCGAAATTGCTTTTGCAGGCAACCGTAACTTAAAAATTTATGGCTTGTTAAATTGCGCCAGCGGCAAGCGAATGAAAGTTCAAAATCGGGTGTTCTTTGATTCCGGAACAGAAGCGTTGGAAAACGGGTATCGGCCTTGTAAGAACTGCATGTACAAAAATTAGTAGAATGGACTTATTCAATAGCAAACCAGTAACCAATCTCTTACCTTTTGATGGTGAAGTAGAGTATTTTGGAAAAGTGATTAGCCCGAAAAAGGCACAGCAGTACCTGGAGCAATTGCTAACAACCATAGAGTGGCGAAATGACGAAGCCGTAATTTTTGGCCGGCATATCATTACCAAACGTAAAGTTGCCTGGTATGGAGATCAACCTTATTCCTACACTTATTCCAATATCACCAAACAAGCATTACCCTGGACCCCCGAATTGCTTGAACTAAAGCAACTCTCTGAAAAATTAACTGCCGCAACCTATAACTCGTGCTTGCTTAACCTTTACCATACGGGCGAAGAGGGAATGGCCTGGCATAGCGATGATGAAAAAACCTTAGGACTTCATTCCGCCATTGCTTCCATGAGCTTCGGAGCCGAACGCAAATTTTCTTTTAAACACAAGCAAACCAAAGAAACGATATCGGTGCAACTTGAGCATGGCAGCTTATTGGTAATGAAGGGTGCAACACAAACTAATTGGCTGCATCGCCTGCCGCCTACCAAAAAGGTGAACCAGCCACGCGTCAATTTAACGTTTCGAACAATTGTGCTGTAAGTTGCGTACCTTGTGTAGTGCGGTTTAGAAAATACTTTCATCAATGCATCCACCAAACTTACCCCAGTCAGGCGGCCGGGTGGCTGGCAGCAATAGACGCTCGATTCGTTGAAATTCAACCCGATGTCGCTTTTGCCCCACACTCCAAAAATCCAATAGATCGCAGACTGACAGTTGCAGCCTATTTTCTGGCAACTATCTCTGTGCTAAATAATGCCGCGCTGCCATATCCGGAAATCCGAAAGCTGATTCTACAAATTGCAGAAGAGCTTGTCAGACCTAAAAATTCTTTTCAGCAATTGCTCAAAAAACTTCCGGTCAGGTTACTCGATTCCTGGATTGGCCGGGCGTTGATACGTCAGTTAGCTAAACGCGTTAAAGAAACCGCACATGTGAGTGGCTTTGCTGCGCGCATTATTACCGATAAAGAAGAAACGTTTGGGCTTGGCTATGGTGTAGATATACTGGAGTGCGGCATTTGTAAACTTTATACCAAACATCGATTGAGTGAATTTACTTCGTTGCTTTGCGAAGTAGATCACATTACTTCTGCTTTGGCCGGACTTACTCTAAAACGAAAAGGAACCATCGCGTTGGGGGCTAATCTTTGCGATTTTCGGTTTGAACGAACCCGTTAAACTGTAGCCTCGGCACGCAACAAGTTACAAGCCTGATAACGCTCATCGCCTGAAGACCGATGTGCTGTATCTAAAATTCTAACCACATTTTGCATTCCAATCTTTGCTGCCCACTCAAAAGGTCCGAACGGATAGTTTGTACCCAGTTTCATAGCAAGGTCTATATCTTCGCGGGTAGCAGTTCCCTCTTCTACCGTAAAGTAGGCTTCATTAATGATCATGCAAATGATGCGGGGCGTAATAAACCCAACCTGATCTTTTACCAGACTATATTTCGTGTCGACCGCAACACTCCATTCCTTCAGTACTATTTCATCGCCTGTGTTAGCAATACATACCTCCAGCAACTCGCGATTCACAAAAGTCGGAAGGCCACAAAAACCAAATAACATTTTCCTTAAACCGGCCGCTTTAACTATGGCTGATAGTGATGTAAATGTTGTATCCAAAAATACCGGAACAGAAATTTGTTCGTACGCTATTAACGCATCTGGTGTTGCCGCTGAAACAAAATCAAAAATTACACCTGCCCATCTAAGGCCGGGTTTTGCCTCGGATATACTTTCTGCAAAATCATACATGTGCTGCACACCAAATTTCTGAGCGGTCTCCACCCTATTCACTTCATTACCTATTACAAGAATATTCATGTGTTTGTGTGTCAGATTGCCGATATTTGATCAAAAGTAACATACCCTTTCATATGTCAAAAGAAGTAATTTATTCTGCCAATGCCCCAGAGCCTATCGGGCCATACAGCCAGGCTATTAAAGTGGGTTCCATGCTTTTTGTTTCCGGCCAGATAGCCATCGATAAAGCCAGTGGAAAAATTCTTACCGATAATATAACCGAAGAAACTAACCAGGTTCTAAAAAATCTAAGCGAAGTATTGGCTGCGGCCGGAATGGATTTTTCGAACGTTGTAAAGTGTTCCATTTTTCTAAAAGACATGGGGCAGTTTCCCGTAGTAAATGAAGCCTATGGTAAAAGGTTTACTCAAAACCCACCAGCCCGCGAAACAGTAGAAGTATGCAGACTTCCAAAAGACGTAAACGTAGAAATTTCATGTATTGCGGTAAAGTAATTCTCTAACTTGCACTCCAATTTTTAGATACATGCAGCCCGTTCGAGTACGTTTTGCCCCCAGCCCTACTGGCGCCTTGCACATAGGTGGAGTGCGCACAGCCCTTTATAATTACCTGTTGGCTAAAAAAACCAATGGCACAATGATTCTTCGCATTGAAGATACCGACCAAACGCGATTTGTGCCGGGTGCTGAAGAATACATTATAAAGTCGTTGGAATGGGTGGGCATAAAAATAGACGAAGGCGTGGTACAAGGTGGCCCCCATGCACCCTATCGTCAATCCGAACGTAAATCCATTTACAAGCAATACGCACACAAACTGATTGCTGAAGGCAATGCTTACTATGCCTTCGATACTGAAGAAGAGTTGGAAGCTATGCGCAATCGATTAAAGGCATCAGGCTCTTCCAATCAGCAATACAGCGCACTCACGCGCATGATGATGAACAACTCCCTGACCTTACCCGATGCTGAAGTAAAAAGAAAACTTGACAGTGACGAAGCCTATGTAATTCGTTTGAAAGTTCCCGATACCGAAGAGGTAACTCTTACTGATTTGATTCGCGGTGAAGTAAAAGTTCACTCCTCGCAGATTGATGACAAGGTTTTAATGAAATCGGATGGCATGCCTACCTATCACTTAGCCAATGTGGTAGATGATTACCTGATGCAGATCACCCATGTTATCCGGGGTGAAGAGTGGTTGCCCTCTGCACCGCTGCATGTTTTGTTGTATCGCTTTTTGGGCTGGGAAAAACAGATGCCACAGTTTGCGCACTTGCCATTGTTGCTAAAACCCGATGGTAATGGCAAACTAAGTAAACGCGATGCTGACAAAGCCGGCTTTCCCTTGTTTCCATACAACTGGGTTGATCCAAACTCCGGTGAGTTATCGAAAGGGTTTCGGGAGTCAGGTTATTTGCCCGATGCGCTGATAAACTTCCTTGCTTTTCTGGGTTGGAACCCCGGCACAGAACAAGAAATTTTTTCAATGCAGGAATTAGTTGAGGCTTTTACCATTGAACGTATTGGAAAAGCAGGTGCGCGTTTTGATATTCTGAAGGCTCAGTGGTTTAACCAGCAATACCTAAAAGCAAAATCAAATGAAGAACTTGCAGAGTTTTTACTGGCTTCGCTACCCGCAGGCAGTTGTACAAAAGAGAAGGCTGCAAAAATCTGCGGTATGTTGAAAGAGCGGGTAACCTTTACACACGACTTCGCTACACAAGCTCTGTTTTTCTTTGAAGCTCCCATTGAGTACGATCAACAAGTAGTGAGTAAAAAATGGAATAACGATGCCGTTACCGTACTTACGGCCTACAGCCAGGCGCTTGCTTCTGTTCCAGACTTAACAGCCGATGTCGCTAAAACTACTTTAGAAAACGTAACATCTTCATTAGGCATAGGTACCGGAAAAATTTTACAAGCGCTGCGGGTTTCAATTACCGGAGCCGGCTCAGGTCCAGACCTCATGCTGGCTATGGAAATTCTGGGATCTGCTGAAGTAGTGTCCCGAATTAATCGTGCATTATCAACACTAAAGAAAGTATAATGGCTAAGAAAGCAAATAAGCCCGGTAAGAAGCCTCGCGTTCATAAAGAACTCTCCGGCTTCGAAGTTTCAATCGATCAGTTTGGTGAACTAAAGACCAACATGGCAATTGAAAAACTAAACGAGTTTCTGAATGAAAATGTAGATGATAAGAAACTTGCTGAGCGCACCGACTATCCTGAACTGAAAAAGCCTAAAAAAAAGAAGAATTAATTCTTTTTGCTTCCACTACTTTATTCTTAGTTTTTTATTTATCCGGAATTATGCGAATTATTTTTTTTGTCTTGTTTCTTGTTTTAGCAGGATCTGCTTCTGCGCAGCAAAGTTGGCCTGAAGATTTAATCATCACGCCTGAAAAAACTAATTATATAAAAACTTCCACGCATGCGGAGGTGATGGATTTCATCAAAGCTATTCAATCTAAATCAGAACATGCCGCAGTATTTAAAATGGGCGTGAGTAAGGAGGGCAAAGAAATTCCGGTAGTGGTTTTATCTAAGGATAAAATTAAAACTCCCGCTGAAGCAAAATCATCAGGCAAACCCGTTGTTTACATTCAAGGAAATATTCATGCGGGCGAGGTAGAAGGCAAAGAAGTATTGATGATGCTGATGCGCGAAATTCTATTGGGCGACAAAAAAAATCTGCTCGACAATCAGGTTCTTCTATTTGCCCCCATTTATAATACGGATAGCAACGACAAAATGGAAAAAGGCAGACGCCCTTCGCAGGAAGATAGTCCGCTGGAAGTAGGCTTGCGCGAAAACAGTCAGGGGTTGGATTTAAATCGTGATGGAATGAAAATGGAAGCCATAGAAACACAAGCTTTGTTTGCAAGTGTATTGCTTCCCTGGGATCCGCAAGTGTTTGTTGACTTACACACTACTAACGGCACGTGGCATGCATATTCGCTTACCTGGGCGCCTGGGTATCTTAGCAGTGGTCACCCGGCTACATATGATTTTGTCAACAATAAAATGCTACCCGAAATTACATCCTCGGTAAAATCAAAATACGATCTGAACTTTGGCCCTTTCGGGGATTATTATCTGCGCGAAGGCTGGCCTCCTAAAAATTTCTATACGTACAATCACCACCCGCGATATCTTGTAAATCAGTTTGGATTGCGCAACCGGTTATCTATACTCAGCGAGGCATTTGCCCACGAGCGGTTTTATCAACGCATTCACTCCACCTATCGTTTTGTGTCCGAAATTCTGGAGTACACCAATGCACATGCCGCCCAAATAATCGAAGTAAATAAAAAAGCCGAAGCTGAAACAATAGCTGAAATGCAAATGGGTGCAGGTTCCTTGAAGAAGGGCGTTCGCTTTAAAATGGCTCCACTAAAGAAACTCGAAAACTTTATCACCTACGATTACATTCAAAAACAAAAAGCTGATGGCACAACTGAAAATGTACGCACCGGAAAAGTAGCCGCGTATAAAGATGTAACTTATCACGCCCGTTTCGAGCCCATAGTGGAGGCAACTGTTCCAAGTGGTTATATTATTCCTGCTGAATTTTCGAAACTTGCCGATAATCTGCGCCAGCATGGCATTAAAGTGGAAACACTTAGCCGATCAACCTCATTAAAGGGAGAGGTTTTCCAGATTGAAAAATTCGAAAAAGCAAAACAGGTATTTCAGGGGCACGCTATGGCTCAGGCCAATGGAAAATTTGTACCTGCTACCCGAAAATTCTCAAAAGGCGATTTCAGAGTAGAAATGACTCAACCGCTGGCCAATCTTATTTTTTATTTACTGGAACCCCAATCGGATGATGGGTTGCTAACCTGGAATTTTCTGGATGACTACATAGAAACCGGTATGTCAGAAAACAAACCGGTTGAATATCCCGTATTTAAGTACATTAATAAACCCAACTAGTATGGCAACTTCGCATGTAATCGACTACCAGATAAAAGGTGAAAGCATTCAGATTGTTGAAGTAGAACTTGATCCACAGGAAACTGTAATTGCTGAAGCAGGTGCTATGCTATTTATGGAAGAAGGGATTCAGTTTGATACCAAAATGGGCGATGGCTCCAATCCTAATCAAAGCATCTTCGATAAATTGCTATCGGCCGGCAGTCGGGTTTTAACGGGCGAGTCGTTGTTCATGACACACTTTACCAATCGTGGCTATCGCAAAGCTAAGGTTGGATTTTCAGCACCTTACCCAGGCACTATTATTCCGGTTAATTTAGCCACCAGTCGCAACAGCGAATTAGTAGTTCAGAAAGATGGATTTCTTTGTGCAGCATTCGGAACAAAACTATCAATTGTGTTTAATCGCAAAATCGGTGCTGGGCTTGTGGGTGGCGAAGGTTTTATCTTACAAAAACTGCAGGGCGATGGAATGGCGTTTGTGCACGCAGGCGGAACGGTTATTGAGCGTACACTCAACAATGAAACCCTTCGGGTAGATACCGGTTGTGTGGTAGCCTTCGAATCGCAAATTGATTTTGATGTGGAAACCACGGGAAGTTTAAAGTCGATGATCTTTGGGGGCGAAGGAATTTTTCTTGCAACCCTTAAAGGCACTGGCAAAGTGTGGCTGCAATCTATGCCAATCCGTAAACTCGTGCAGGCTCTTTCACCTTATGGAAGAAATTCACGAAAAGAAGCCGGATCTCTACTCGGCAACTTTCTGGAGTAAATACTTATATCGTACTGGTATTTTTTCAGAATAAGAAAAGGGTCGCTACCTTCGGGTAGTTGAATCTTTACGCATGGCATTAATAAAAATCGGATTAATTCGGGAGGGCAAAAACCCACCAGACAAACGGGTACCCTTTACCCCCGCACAAGCCGAAGAAATTGAGCAGCGCTTTCCGCACGTCAAAATTGTTTGCCAATCAAGCAAAGTTCGGTGTTTTGAAGATTCAGAGTATGAAGCCCGGGATGTGCTAACCCAGCCTGAAGTAACCGATTGTGATATTCTCATGGGGATTAAAGAAGTTCCCATTGAAATGCTTGTGCCTGCTAAAACCTATTTATTCTTTTCGCACACAATCAAAAAACAGCCCTATAATCGGAAACTTCTGCAAGCTGTACTTCAAAAAAAAATCCGGCTGATAGACTATGAAGCATTAAAAGATAGCCAGGGTAACAGGCTGGTTGCATTTGGTCGCTTTGCCGGAATTGTGGGGGCTTACAATGGGTTATGGGCATATGGAAAGCGGTTTCATGAATTTGAATTACGCAGAGCATTCAATTGCTTTGATATTAATGATCTGAAACTTGAGTTGCGAAAGATCCGGTTGCCCGCGATCAAAATTGTTTTAACCGGAGCGGGCAGAGTGGGAAAAGGTGCCATGGAAACACTGGACACGGCTGGCATCCGTAAAGTTAGCGCGGGTGATTTTTTAACAAAAACATATTCTGAACCAGTTTATACTCAACTGAGCAGCGCTGATTATCATACCCGAAAAGAAGGCGGTCACTTTAATCGGGAGGAGTTTCATCGTAACCCTGAACGATATCAATCTACATTTCATAATTTTCTAAAAGTTACCGACATACTGATGGCCGGTGCCTTCTGGAATCCCAAAGCCCCTGTGCTTTTTACCCGACAAGAAATGCTTGCACCTGATTTCAGGATTAAAGTAATAGCTGATATTACGTGCGATATAAATGGCTCGATCCCAAGTACAATTCGGTCGAGTTCTATTCTTGAGCCTTTGTATGATTACGATGCAACAACCAATTCCGATCTGCCGGCATTCAGTCATGAAAAATTTGTTACCGTAATGGCTGTGGATAATCTACCCTGTGAACTACCCCGAAGTGCATCGGATGAGTTTGGTCGCGATCTTATTGATCGCATTTTGAAACCTCTTTTGTTTGAAGATACTGAAGGAATTATCAGGCGCGGCACAATTGCGGAAAATGGAAAACTAACTACCGAATTTGCTTACTTACAGGATTACGTGAATGCTACACCTTAATATTTTGAACCATGCTATTGTATAATGTAACGTTTGGAATCGATAAACAGATTGAGCAGGAGTGGTTAGGCTGGATGTATGAAAACTATATTCCGGGAATTATGAACACCGGTCTTTTCCTGGAATACAAAATTTATAAAGTTCTTACCCATGATGACGAAACCAGTGTTTCCTATAGTGTTCAATGCTTTGCGCCCTCTATCGAGCATGTACTTCAGTATTTAAATGAATTTGCACCTAAACTGGTAGAAACACACCGCCTCCGCTTCAAAGATCAGCACGTAGCTTTTAATACCCTGCTCGAAGAGCTTTAACGGTTTTGCAGTAACTGTTTTATCTGATTTGTTTCCAGGTGGCAATTTACCCACTCCGCATCCAGGCGCGATCCATACGATTTATAGAAAGCAATGGCGGCCTCATTCCAATCCAACACCTGCCACATCATACCGGTACAGTTATCCTGCACCGCCTGATTCATGGTGGCATCAAATAAAGCTTTACCGAGTCCAAGCCCCCGTTTTTGTTCGGTAACAATTATATCCTCCAGATACAAGCGCTTTCCTTTCCAGGTGGAGTAGCGGTAGTAATACAAAGAAATTCCGTGTATGCCGGTCTCATCCTCAGCTACGAAAAAACCAAATAAAGGGCTGGGTCCAAATCCATCGTGCTCCATTTGCACTACGGTATTGGTAACCTCGTGTGCCGCGCGTTCAAAGTGTGCTAATTCAACTATTAACTCAAACACCCGCGGTAAGTCCTCTGGTCGTCCTTTTCTAATCATGATAAATCAGGTTTACTAAAAAAGAAAGGGCCCTTACGGGCCCCTTTATGAAGTACTTTGGAATTTCTTAATACTCCCAAAGGTTGTGCTCTTTCTCCATCAGTTTCATTTCTTCTTCCCAACGGGCGAATACAGACTCTCCGTAGCTTCTGCCATTGCGTTCGTAAATCTGCTGGATTGAACGATCATCCGGGTTTTCTACTTTGTCAATCACCCCTCTGAATAATCGCAATTTGAAAGCATCTGTAAAGGTTCTGTTCTCCGCAGGGTTGTAACGATTTCTCCACAATACCTTATCACGCTCTTTATAATCTTTGCTGTGAGCTGTCTTCTCAACCAGATTATAAAAATCCTTATAGTTGATAAATGCAATTGGGTTTATGGTTGTCTCACCAGAACGCTGGGCAAGCAAACCGATTGACATAATATCGTAATACAGGCGTGAGCGTCTCTTATCAAAAATTACGTCTTCGATAATCGTGATTGCCACAATATTATCCTTTGTAAAATATTCGGTTTGAGAAGCCGCTAATTCCCACCATTGATTATCGGTAGGCAAGTTCCCCTTATTATCATTCCTGATGGACTGATAATTCTTTCCTCTATACGAGGCCGTTTCGTTGGAGAAATAGGACTTGTTTGGATCGTATGCCGGTTCAGCAACCGCCTGATTGCTTACCAGAATTTCTTCCGCTGGTCTGGCATTTTTTAATGAGTCATCATAGGCCACAATTGCGCCCGACTGAATACTCTTAATTAAAAAATTTGTCAGGTCAGACTGTGCAGACTTAAATCCGGCATTTTGCTTCTCATTCAAATCAACGGTTCTCCAAACACGGAAGCGATATAATTGCTCGTAGTAAGGAATCTTTTCGGTTGAATTCGGATTATAAATTGTATCCGGTTGCGCATAAGCTGCACCTGCCAAGCCAAAAGACAGAATTGCTATTTTAACAAGTTTCATTTCTCCAATTTAATTTATCTACCCATCACGTAAACGCCTTCTAATTTGGCATTTACAGGTTTAGCATCGTTATCGTTAGGATCCCAGGTTGAACGTACTACCTGAACATTGTAAATCGAGAAGCTATCACCCGGACGAAGTCCGTATTTAGTCAATTCGATTGTTCCAGAGGTTAACGTAATGGGCGTTTTGCCTGTAATCTGTAATATCATCTGTGTAACGCGGTAACTGGCATCTTTAGCATTCTGGCGCTTGAAAGTTTCGTCAGAAATATCTGGCACGAAACGAACGATAGAAGTTCCGGGAGGAATACCTCTTTTCACATCGTACTCACCATTACCCACCATCAATTTCGCAATTGGCATAGGTACAGTCTTTGCTTTGAAAGACTTAACTTCTATTTGAGCGCCATTTACTAAAACTCTTACATCCATTTGCGGGCGGGTAGGAATTAGTACAAACTTGCCCGAACCCTGCGCAACAATTTTACCTTGATCGCCAGGGGCACTTAGTGTAATACCAGAAGATTCTGTTAAACCTTGAACTGTAACTGACATTTCGTTACCGCAGTCCAGGTAAAGTGTGCTGGCGCTTTCTGATTCAAACTTAGCTACCGGGCGAGCTACCTTATACCGGATAGTCTCTTCATATGGCTTACCCTTAATGTTGATTTTTACTTTATAGGAAGCATCAGCAAGTCCATTCTTATCGTATGTTCCGCCACTGGTTCTGAATTTGATCTTTCCCATTTTAATACCAGTTGCCGCATCCTTTTCAACTTTTACTGGTGCACCATTGTAAAACATTTCTGATTCTGCATCAGTTGCACCCGCAATAAACAAGTCAGCTGTATACTCCTGTCCGGCAACCAAGGTGTTCGATTCGGCACGAACCATTGGTACTACTTTATCGAATTTAACCTGAACACCTTCTGCAACGGCATTTAAAGTATCCAAAGCTGCCATTTCGTATTCCAGAATTTCAGTTTGCATCTGGCTTAGGGTTGCAATCGCACCCATAGTCGGTGTTTGTTCAAACTGAAACTGGAGGAAGTTCTTGCTTAACTGATTGGTATTTTCCTTAAACTGCTCGTAATCCTTAGCGGTTCGTGTTAGTTTAGGGAAAGGAGTTTTAAGATTCATGATCCTATTCAACTCATTTACGTGATCGTTAAGTTTTTTCTCATAACCCTGACCTACCTCAGGCTTTCTGCTGTCGAGCATTAATTCTTCAGCCCGGTGGGTATTTGTAACTAAAGCCTCACCTTCAATGGCTTTACCATCAGGCTCGGTTCTCATTTTACCTTTTACTTCATCTATATAAGCAATGGTAGCTTTGGTCAACTCACGAACCTGCTTGGCCTTTTCCTTTGCCTCCACTACATCCGGATCCTGACTTGTAGACCCAAGAATAGCAGTTAATTTATTTTCGTTTGTAACCTGACCTTCATCAATTAATTTGAGAAGGGTATCATCAATAATGGCAAATTTTTCGAGAACGGAATTACTTACGTTAAGTGCCAACAATGCTGTTAACACCATGTACATCATCCCGATCATCTTTTGCCTGGGTGTTTCCTTACCACCTGCCATGATCTTCTAGTTTTTGTTTTTAAGAAACGTAAATCTCTAAATTTTCAGTACTAATTAGTTACCACCTTTCATAGCAGTAAGCATACCACCATAAACTTTGTTCAAGGCAGTAACGTTGTTGGTAAGGCTGCCCAACTCCGAAGAAAACTTCGCAGTGTTTTCGCCCACTTTAGAAAGACCTTGCATTGCGCCAGTCAGACTTTCGTAGAACTTATTCATGTTTTTAACATGAGAATCTGCATCCTTCAACTCCATTTCATAAACTGCATTTAGCGACTGTAGATTTTTGGTAACAGCCTGCATTTGCTTATGATATTCGTTGGTGTCTTTTGATGCATCGGCCATAGATTTAACCGCTGTCATGGCAGTGCCATAAGCCTTATTCATTTCAGTAAGAGCCGAAGCAGCAGACTGCACATTCTTAGCATATTCATTTGTTGCTACTGCAGCATTGGACAGGTTGCTCATTTGAGAAGCTGATGTTGCCAGATTGGTTAAGCCTTTACCCAGATTATCCAACAGGTTCTGATCAACCTTAGCAGTTTTAAGCATTTCGTCAATTTTCAATAACGGAGAATCTCCGGCAGGACGGTTGCTGATTTTAGTAGCAGTAGGATTTACTGGTCCTTCATATTCTTCTGAAAGTTCTGGATACACTTTTGACCAATCCGGTTCTTCATGTTTCGGTTCGAAGGCACTTAAGAAGAAGATGGCAGCCTCAATACTTAAACCCGCGATAAGCATTAAGCTTGCGCCCTCCATGTGCTCGATCTTAAACAATGCACCTATAATTACTACTGCCGCCCCAATACCATATACCTTGGGCATGATAGTAGTGTAGAGTAAATTAACAAATCCGCCTTTTTTCTTTGCCATGGTTCTGTGAGATTTAAGTTTAGTCTGTCTTTTTTTTAAATAAATATAACCAGAGTTTTTAATTATTGAAATTCAGCACCTGATGAGCGGCCCAGATTGGTCATAGCACAACGAAATCCAATATAGGCACGGGTTGAATCTTTATACTCATATGTTCTGGTTCCGGTCTCCAGGTAATACGCCACATCTTTCCATGAACCTCCACGTACAACTTTGCGTGCGTTATAATTTTGTCTCGAATTTCCTTCACGATCGTAAGCATTCTTATCAATCATTTGCGGGTTCAAATCCCAAACAGTAGGTACTGAAGCAGGATTGAAATCGTCAAGACACCATTCCGAAACGTTACCGGCCATATCAACCAAACCGTAATCGTTAGGGAAGTAAATACCTACCGGAGCGGTGTATGCAAAACCATCATCGTAGAAGTTACCACGACCGGGTTTGAAATTAGCCAACATACATCCTTTAGAGTTACGGATGTAAGGGTTACCCCAAGGGTACTTGGCCATATCACGGCCACCGCGCGCTGCGTATTCCCACTCAGCTTCTGATGGTAGACGGAAGGCAGGCATGGGGGGCTGACCTCCGTTAACCTGACGCCATTCGTTTAAGAAGGCCGATCTCCATTTTCCAAAAAAGTTTGCAGCTTCCCAGCTAACTCCTACTACCGGATAATCCTGATAGCCGGGGTGTTGCCAGTAGTAATCTACCAACGGATCGCCCATATGGTGAGAAAAATCTTTCATCCATACAGTAGTATCTGGGTAAAATTTCTCCATGAATTCCTGCTGACCGATCTGGTCAAAGTTGGTTAAACCTTCTGCTCCGTTAGGATCAAGGAAGAAGGTAGTAAACTGCAGATATTCATCATTTGTGATTTCGGTTTCATCCATAAAAAGCGGACCGATTGTGATCTGCTTGTTAAAGTTGATTTGAGTAGATGCCGGATCTTCATCGGCCTGACCCATATGGAATGTACCTGCTGGAATGGGTACCATACCATAAGGTATTACCATCGACCAGCCTTCTCTGCGCTCCAGTGTGGATTGACCCACCACTTCGCCCCGGGCATCGCCACCTTTATTGCCGCCAATACCCAGCAAGCCACAGCCCCCAACCAGGGTGCCGGCCCCCAGAATTAAAGCATAGTACAGAACCTTAGGAGATACTCTCTTCTTCATACTTTTTTTGTTAGTTCCAGTCTTTTGGTTTAGAAAAGTCAACGATACAGACCCGAAAGTTATTCTTTTTCGCCTTTTTTTTAAAAACCTGAGATACCAAATTCAATAAATTCTTTAAAAATCCAAAATATCAGTCCTTCTTAATGTCTGTAACGGGGGGTACGTACTATCTTTTTGCCGATTGTCGGATTAACCGGCAATTGGTAGGTAAGCAAGATTTCGTGCGATAATGGCTGCTTGGCTTCCTTATCCTTCACAATTACATCCAACCCGTAACCCACTTTCAAAGCTCCATCTTTCAACAAGCTATAACCTAGCATCACAATGGCTGCTTCCGATTGTCTGAACGACAAACCGCCCCACATCTTGTCTTTATAGTAAGCTATTCCACCTACATCGAAGCTGGTTTTGGTAAAATCGGACTTAATTAGGGTTGAGAATTGCAGGCGCAGGTCGAAATTAACCTGATAATAATAACCACCTGTAATGTACATGTGAGGTTCAAGCGCGCTGCGCTGGCTCACGCCAAAATCAAAAGTTGACTTAATGAGGTGGTTAAAACTTACCCCCACATAATATTTTTCGCGATGCATAAAAACACCGGCTGCCAAATCGGGACGGATCTGAGAAGTTTTACCTGCCTGATCTTGCAGTAACGGATCGTTGGGATCTATGTACCGGTACATATCAAAGTCCAGTGTTTGAGAATACATACCAGCCTTTAATCCAAAACTTAGTTTGGTATCTTTTAAAGCCAAGTGGTAGGCATAGGAAACCTGTGCCTCTATGTTATTAAGTGCCCCCAGCCTATCGTTAACGATATAGCCACCAATACCACTTCGTATCTTATTAAGGGGGGCAGTCATTGAAATAATTTGTGAGGTTGGTGCACCCCCATCACCAAAGGATGGTTGATACCCAGCCCATTGGCTACGGTGCAGGGCCGTAAATTTTGTTACTCCTTCCGCTCCGGCAAACCCCGGATTATAGTACATGGTGTTAAACATGTAATGGGTAAACTGTGGGTCTTGCTGGCCCAGGCAAACATTAAAAATGGATGCCAGTAGAAGTAAAAAATAGACTTTCTTCACAGGTTCTTATTGAACAGGACTTAAAGATAAGCCAATTCTTATCACACTTTCAAAACCAATGTAATTAAAGTGTAATAAAATCAGGGTACAGGTAAAAACGTAACCGTTAGCAAGTTATTTGATTCCGTTGGCCGATCTTATATAGAGTTCCAGGGCACCCGTCATGGAGGGAGCATTGGGCAGCGGTGCTTCAATGTCCAGAATCAAGTTAGCATCTCGTACCGCTTTTGCGGTAGTGGGCCCAAAGGCAGCAATACGGGTATTGTTTTGCTTAAAGTCCGGGAAGTTTACAAACAACGAACTGATACCTGACGGGCTGAAGAAGGCGAGAATATCGTAATACACGTTTTTAAGATCGCTTAGATTAGCGGCCACCGTGTGATACATGATTGCCTCGGAAAAGTTAAAGCCATTGGCTGCCAGAAAATCCGGAATGTCGCTCTTGCGGATATCGGAACATGGAAACAGGAATTTTTCGTTCTTATGTTTCTTAATGATCTCCAGCAAATCTTTGGTGTCCTTCAATCCTGAAAAAATTTTGCGTTTTCGGATTACGATATATTTCTGAAGATAATTAGAGGTTTGATCGGAGATGCAGAAATACTTCATATCCGGAGGCATTTCTATTTTCAACTCGCGACAAATAGAAAAGAAATGATCTACCGCATGGCGGCTTGTAAAAATGATAGCTGTATGCTGAAGGATGTCTACCTTCTGTTTTCGAAAATCTTTTATGGGAACAGCATCTACCTGAATGAATGGGCGGAAGTCTATCTTCAGTCCATATTTCTCTGCAAGTTTGAGGTAGGGTGAATTTGCATCGGTAGGAGCTTCCTGAGTAACCAAAATGCTTTTTACTTTTCGCATTCTGTCCGTAGCAGTTTCAGTCATAACAACACGTGTCGGGTTCCTTAAAACAATAGCACTTTTCCTATTATTATCAACGGGATAATTTCGGAAGCGCAAAGGTAGGAAAATAAATGAAAAACGGGCAGCCCTGTGCGACCCAATAATTTCAAAAACAAGAATGCCACACTAATTAATGTAAGTGTGGCCGCTACATATAATACACTTGCAAATGCGGCAGCACTTCTGGTATCTACAATAAAAAAGCCTATAAATACCAACCCCACACCAGTACCCGAGATAAACAACAGCCTAACAAAATGAAAAAACTGAAACCGAACTGTTTCACGCAAGCCAAACAATTGCGAGAAAATAAATATCAGAAACAACTTTACCATCAGTACAACAAACACAATGGCCGATAATAAGAACCAGATACCAAATGCTGCTCCCGTTGACTGCACACCAAAATACAGGCTGAGCGAGAACCGATCATTTGAAAACTGAAACAGGATGAGGAGCAACAAGGCAAACAGAAAACTCACGAAAACGAAATACAAAATATTAAGGCTTGCTCCAATCCGGCCTGTTACTGTTGCATCATCCCGCTCCTGAATTGAAAATAACTTAATGACATTCAGATAATCGAATGTGAGTTGGGGGTTTACCCGAAATAAACCCACAATAAAAAAGAGCAAGAGAAAAGTGGCGAGTATTATAAAGTTGTTAAAGTATGCCGATGGCCGCAATGCATTTGATTCCGTGAATTGTTGATTTGGAACTACCAGCCAGGTTTTAAGCGAAAACACTCGTTGTTGCTGATAAATACTTAGTTGTGCTGCCCCTCCAAGCACACGGAGTAAACTATCGGTATTTATTTTTAATGTATCGGCTGCTCGCCACCGCAGTTGACCATTTACAAATACCGAAAACTCATGTCTGTCGGCTATGTACAGTGTACCACTATGCGATTTACTGGTTAATACCATATGCACCGACTGCGTGCTCTGGTTTGTAAATGGAACATAAGCACCACTCTGAAACACCTGCCATTGTGGTCGTAAATTCACTTCACGGGTTTGCGCGTATACCTGCGCAGAAAAGAATATCAGGAAAAGGACAAAACGGAACTTCATGCAGGCAACAAAAATATCAGGAAAGCTGATTAACACGAAATCTGAAACGGTGCGTATTATCTTTGCCCTGCCATGGCCGGACTTTATCTTCATATTCCATTCTGCAAGCAGGCTTGTTATTACTGCGACTTTCACTTTTCGGTGAATACTGACCTAAAGGCCGAGCTTGTCAGGGCTATGATTCAGGAGCTGGAATTACAAGCTCATTACCTTGGTGGTGAGCCGCTTGAAACCATTTACTTTGGTGGCGGTACACCTTCTTTATTATCAGAAGCCGAACTAAACTCCGTTCTGAACGCTATCTATAAACTTCACAAGGTTGTTCCTGCTCCGGAAATTACACTTGAAGCTAACCCGGATGATCTTAGCTTGGAAAAACTAACTACGCTTGCGGGGGCCGGAGTTAACAGGCTTAGCATCGGGGTTCAATCGTTCGATAATCAAGTGCTGCAATTTCTCAACCGGGCTCATACAGCCGATGAGGCAACAAAATGTATTGAAGATGCACAGCAGGCTGGCATCAGCAACCTGAGTATTGATATTATGTTTGGCCTCCCCCACCAGCACGAATCGATACTCCATAAAGATCTTGCTTCCGCAATCGCATTACAGCCCGCTCATGTTTCGGTTTATTCATTAACCGTAGAAGAAAAAACCGTGTTTGGCAAATGGGCGCAGCAAGGCAAACTAAAAATTGCAACCGAACCAGAAGCCGCCCGGCAATTTGAATTGGTAATGGATACTTTAGAAAGTAAAGGCTATACTCAGTATGAAATTTCGAACTATGCCAAACCAGGGTTTGAATCGCGCCACAACAGCAGCTACTGGCAGCAAAAAAAATACCTTGGCATTGGGCCAAGTTCGCATTCGTATAATACCGACACACGGCAATTCAACATTAGCAATAACTACCGATACGTACAGGCATTAAGCACAGGAAAAATTCCGTTTGAGTTAGAACACCTTACTCGCGCAAACAAGATTAATGAATACATCTTTACCACACTGCGCACCAATCGCGGGTGCAACCTTACTGTGCTGAAGCAGGATTATAACTACGATCTTGCTGTCCATGCCGGTAAGGCGCTTTCGCGGATGGTAGCCAATCAGCAGATTACCTTAGTAGCCGACACCCTGGTGCTTACCCGAACCGGTAAGCTGGTGGCCGATCAACTGGCTTTAGAGTTTTTTGCTTCAGAAAAATGAAACTGAAATTTCAGATATTAGCACTTTAACAAACCTATGACCAGCGAAGAGAAAAAGGTTTACCTGCTTTTAAAGGCTGTAATTTTCCACTATCATGGTTTGGATGAAGTGGAGCAACGCGATCTTGAAAAACTGGCTGCTGATTTTAATGCTCCCGATGAACTGGCATGGGCGCTTAATTTTGTTGCCGAAGATTACGTTACCGCCTTTGATCGTGCCCGTACCTACCTGAATAACATTATAGGCGATTACCCCAAGAACAAAAGAGTTGACCTTATTAATATGGTGTGGCAATCCAACAACCTGAAAGGTTACGTTACCGAAATGGAAGCTACCGCCATGCTAAAACTTGCCCGCGACTGGAATGTGGAAAGAGAACTGATTGAGTTAGTGTTGAAATAATCTATCAAATGAAGTATTATTTAATTGCCTTTTTATTTTGCTCTCCTCAGGTTTTCGGTCAGACAAATAAGGTTAGAATCAGTTCAACTCCAGACTGGGTTAAGCAAATAGAATATATTACCCAGATTAAAGACACGAGCGTGGCATCTGGTGGTTATTATGATTTGTTAGTTGATGAACAACATAATCAAATCACCAACGAAGTATACTCCAGATACGCACAATTGGTGATTTCAGAAAAGGGATTGGGAAATATTACTCCAATCTACATTTCTTTTGATCCTTCCTTTCAAGAATTGTTTTTTCACAGCATAGTAATAATCCGAAATGGCAACCGGATGGATCGTTTGACGCTAAATGAAATTGAAGTTCTTCGAAGAGAGCAGAATCTGGAACGCGCAGTTTATGATGGTGATTTAACAGCAGTTTGTAATCTGCAAAATTTACAAGTGGGTGATATTCTGGAGTATTCATACACCATAAGAGGCTCTAATCCTGTATTTAATGATAAATTTTTCAGAACATTTTACTTTAACTATGGTGTTCCCCTTAAAAAAGTGTTTTATCGGCTAATTATACCCTCAACCCAATCTATTTACCTTAAAAAGTTTAATCAAGCTCCGGAAGCTCTTGTAAAAAAAGTTGGACAAACCACAGAATACGAATGGACAAAACAAGAAGTGCCTGCACTTACTATGGAAGAAGGTACCCCCTCGTGGTATAATCCTTATGACTACATACAAGTGTCAGAGTTTAACAGTTGGAAAGAAGTGGCTTCGTGGGCTTATGATTTATTTGATATAAAATCAATTGAAAAACTTTCCAGCCAGATACCTGGACTTAACGACAAGCAATCACTTGAACAAAAAATAAGCAAATCCATTCAATTTATTCAAGATGAAGTACGGTATCTTTCCTTTTCGGATGGAATTCATGGCTTTAAGCCGCACCCTGCCAATAAGATTATTAATCAACGTTTCGGAGACTGTAAGGATAAATCATTACTGCTGTCACAGGTGCTGCGCGAATTAGGCGTAGAAAGTAATCCGGTATTAATTAATACCAGCTTCGGCCCAACACTTGATGAGGCCTTGCCATCGCCCCACATGTTCGATCATTGTATTGTACAGTTTAAACTGAAAGATTCGATTTATTGGGTAGATCCAACTATTAGCTTTCAACGTGGCCCACTTAAAAAATTGTTTTTGCCCAACTATCAATTGGGGTTAGTGATTGATAGAAAAACTACTGACTTGGAGTACATTCCTCAAATTACGAAAACTGGTTCAGTAGATGTTAAAGAAGTTTTTGATGTGCATACAGTTGGTGGGGCAGCCTCGCTAAAGGTTACTTCTGTTTATGAAGGTAATGAAGCAGACTATATGCGAGAATATTTCAAATCGAATAGCCTTACTGAAATAGATGAACGGTACTTGAATTTTTACGCAACGGATTATCCGGATATTGAATCTTCTTCTGCGGTTGAGTTACAGATGATGAGAGTGTAAATCGGGTTACAACCGTTGAACAATATGAGATTAGTTCGTTTTGGGCTTTCGATTCGCTCAATAATCAGCAGAGTGCCACCGTCTATCCACGGAATCTTGCCAGTTACTTCACTACACCAAAAACAAAAATCAGGCGAATGCCTTAAGCGATTAGTCATCCACTCAATGTTTCGCATATAATCCAACTTAACATGCCTGAAGAATGGTCCGTGGATGCCGCCCAAAAGACCATTGAATCTCCAGGATTTATCTATACTTCAAAAAGTAACCTTCAAAATAACAATGAAGTACATCTTCATTTTAATTATAAAAGCAAGAAACGATTTCTAGAAAAAGATGAAGTTAAAGATCATGTAAAAAAAATTAATGATGCTACTAACGATATGACCTTTACCCTAACTTATAAGGACGAAACAAAAACGAATGCAACCTTCAATACCCCATTTTTACTTATTACAATCATGCTTTTTATTCCGGGATTTTTTGCCCTGAGAAAAATGTATGAATACGACCCAGAACCTAAAGACAACACACGTTATAACTCCATTGGAGGCTGGCTAATCCTTCCGGCTATAGGGTTATGCTTAACACCTTTCCGTATGGTTTATGAACTCATTGACATTGAGTACTTCAATTACTCCCACTGGAGAATTTTAACAGATCCAAATTTTGGTGCATACGATGCAAAACTCGGTTCGTTTATTTTGGCTGAGTTAATCGTAAATCTGGCACTCCTATTCTATTCAGTTGTGCTCATAATATTATTTTTTAAGCGCAGAAGCAGCGTCCCCATACTGGCCGTAATTTTCTATGGTAGCACTTTTGCATTCCTGTTAATAGACGGCATGATCGGAGCTCAATATTCAGACGGTATGGATAAAGAAACCTTGACATCCATCCTACGGTCATTGATAGGATCCTGTATCTGGATTCCATACTTCCTTATATCCGAAAGAAGCAAAGGAACATTTACACAACGGAATTTTGCTCAACCCTCGGAGTCTACAAACTCATCATATCCTTAAACTTGGCTGCTTGCCTGCGACTTACCTCCACTTTATCACCTCCTCTTAACTTCACCATCAGGCCACCGTTAAACCACGGCTCAATACCTTCTACCCAACTCAGGTTAATGATGTGTTTGCGGCTTGCGCGGAAAAATGCACGTTCATCCAGCCGGTCGTCTAATGCATTTAATGATTTATGAATCATGGGGCGGTTGGCATCGAAGTACACTTTAATATAGTTACCGTCCGACTCGAAGTAGCGAATGTTAGCCAAACTCACAAACCAGCAACGTTCGCCATCCTTTACAAACACCTGATCTTCTAACCCGAGTTTTTTACCAGCACCACGACCAATTTTTGCGCGCTCTTTTTCCATTATTTTATGGATGGCTTCGCTTAGGCGCTCGGCTTGAATTGGTTTAAGCAAATAATCCAATGCATTTACTTCAAATGCCTTTAACGCAAACTCATCGTAAGCAGTAGTAAATACAACCAACGGTACCGACTCCAGCGATTCGAGCAACTGAAAGCCTGTGCGGCCGGGCATTTGAATATCCAGAAAAAGTAAATCCGGATTTAAATCATTTATCATTTGTTCGGCTTCATCGGCATTCATAGCCTCGCCTACTATTTCTATAGAAGGATGCTCTTCCAAAAGTTTAGTCAACTCTTTGCGCGCCAGGCGCTCATCATCAATTATCAACGCTCTCATGTATAGTTGGAATTATTATTTCTGTCAGTACAAAATTATCTTTTTCATTGCTAATTGCGAAGTAGGCGTCTTCGCCATATAAAAGCTTTAGCCGCTGCGAGGTGTTAACCAGACCCAGACCACCCCTGCGTTTATGCCCACTGGTAGCATGGTATTGGCCACTGTTGCGAATGCGAATGCTGAGTTTACCCCGGTCTACTTTTGTTTTTACTTGTATTACTCCGCCTTCGGTAAGTTTTGAAATACCATGCTTTACGCCATTTTCAACCAATGTTTGAACCATTAACGGTGGCACCAGAAAATTTTTGGATGCCGGGTCAATATCAAAATCGGTTTTCAAACGCTCTTCAAACCGAATGCTTTCCAGGCCCAGGTAATCGCGAACTACTTTTAATTCATCGCCAAATTTGGTAAGCCCCTTTTTTTCGGTCACTAATGTATTACGCAAGATGTTCGACAATTGATTAATCGCCATTTTAGCCTTATCGGGATTTTCATCAACCAGGGCACGAATGCTGTTCAATGCATTGAAGATAAAATGTGGATTGAGTTGCGATTTGAGATTGCTCAATTCAATCTCCTTTACCGATGCTTCCAGTTTCAGCGATTTGTTATACCGCTCGAAATAATTGTACGTGAAATAAACGATGGACCAGGTGAAAAAGAAAAATGAATACACTAACGATAAGCCCAGAATATTATTAAGATCGAATACCAGACTCTTATTAAATAACCCTAGCGGAACAGATAATGGTATTCGCAAAAAATACATGGTTACTGCCATTACAATAATGGCCGAAATTAAGCGGGGTAAAAGCCGGGGCATGCTCAGGCTTAACCACCGGTTGCTGTTCATATAGGTGCGAAACCCATGTGTTAGTAAAAAGCAGAAAAATGACTCGTAGGCCAGAAAGATGATCCTTTTTGTACTGATTACTTCACTGGATGAAATAGCCACCACAATTTGCACCACGGCATAGAGTGTCCAACCACCTATTTGTAAAATCCAATATAGCCGCGACTTATTAAGCATTTGGAAGCAAAGGTAACGAATGAAAAAAATGCGCTCCGCAAACTTACACCAGCGGAAACTACGCCAACTCAGGCTTTAAAAAGCGGCCTGTAAAGCTTGCCGGATTTTTTGAAACCTGCTCCGGAGTCCCTTTGGCAATTATTCTTCCGCCACCCGCACCGCCTTCGGGCCCCAGATCAACAATGTAATCGGCCGATTTAATCACATCCATGTTGTGTTCAATTACCAACACGGTATTGCCTTTGTCAACCAGCTTTTGCAAAACATCCAGCAAATGGCTAATGTCCTGAAAATGCAACCCCGTTGTGGGTTCATCTAAAATGTAAAGCGTTTTGCCGGTATCGCGCTTGGAAAGTTCGGTAGCCAGTTTTACCCGTTGCGCTTCACCGCCTGATAGTGTAGTGGCATGTTGACCTAATGAAATATAACCCAACCCTACTTCACTTAACGTCTGAATCTTGCGCAAAATTTTTGGTTGATTCTCGAAGAAGGTCACTGCTTCTTCCACCGTCATATCCAATACATCGCTGATTGATTTTCCTTTGAAGCGTACTTCCAATGTTTCGCGGTTGTAGCGTTTGCCTTTGCAGGTTTCGCACGGAACATATACATCGGGCAGAAATTCCATTTCAATCAGGCGCAAACCGGCACCTTCGCAGGTTTCGCAACGACCACCTTTTACATTGAAGGAGAATCTTCCGGTTTTATAACCTCTTATTTTCGCTTCGGGCATTTGTGCAAACAAATCGCGGATGTCGGTAAACACACCGGTATAAGTAGCGGGGTTTGAACGGGGCGTGCGCCCAATTGGCGATTGATCAACTTCTATTACTTTGTCAATTAACTTCAGGCCTTCAATTTTTTTGTACGCCAATGGTTCCGTGCGCGAATTAAAGAAGTGTTGATTTAAAATAGGAAACAACGTATCGTGCACCAATGTAGACTTTCCGCTGCCCGATACTCCGGTAATACACGTAAGCGTGCCCAACGGAATTTCGAGATCAACATTTTTTAAGTTATTGCCGGATGCTCCCAGCAAATGAATTTTTTCACCATTTCCCTTTCTGCGCTCTTTCAGATACTCAATACCTATTTTGCCATTCAGGTATTTGGCTGTTGTGCTGTTGTTCTTTAAAAAAGTTTGCGGATCGCCTTCAGCTACAACTGTGCCGCCATGTCGGCCAGCACCGGGGCCAATATCAATAATGTAATCCGATTCGAGCATCATCTCTTTATCGTGTTCAACCACTATTACGGAATTACCCAAATCACGTAAGTCTTTAAGCGCTTTAATCAGCTTGGCATTATCGCGTGCGTGTAAGCCTATACTCGGTTCGTCCAGAATATACAATACGCCCACCAGTTGTGTTCCGATCTGTGTGGCCAGTCGTATGCGTTGAGCTTCGCCTCCACTTAATGTGCGCAGGGGCCGATTGAGGTGCAGGTAATCCAACCCCACATCCAGCAAAAAGCCAATACGTTTGCGGATTTCTTTCAATACTTCGGTTGCAATAATCCGTTGCTTTTCGCTGATCCGATTCTCTAAACCGGTAAACCATTTTTGCAGGTCGTTAATGTTCAACTCTGCTAATTGGGCAATGTTCCGGTTGTCGATCTTAAAATGAAGCGATTCCTTTTTTAGTCGCGCACCCTCGCACTCCGGGCAAATTTTGGTGGTGGTAAAATCCTCTACCCATTTGCGAATGTTATCCGAGCCTTCGTCTTTTTGCTTTTGCAGGAAATTAATAATGCCTTCAAACTTTGTGCTCCACTCCGTACCGGGATATTTTACGGAGGCTACCGCTACAGGTTCGTCATCGCCATACAAAAGAATTTTTAGTGCATCCTTTGGTATATCTTTTATCGGTGTGGAGAGTGTAAGCTTGTAACGCTTCAGAATAGCTTCAATCTTTTTGAAGATCCAGATGTCGCGATACTCGCCCAAAGGTAAAATGCCACCCCGGCTTATACTTAGCTTTTTGTCGGGGATAACACTGTCTTCGGTAATCTCTTCAATAATACCCAGGCCGGTGCAGGTTGGGCAAGCACCATAGGGCGAGTTAAACGAAAAGTTATTCGGGGCCGGTTCATCGTACGACAACCCGGTTTTCGGATCCATCAGAAATTTAGAAAAGTGATGTACTTTTTTGTTTTCTTCCATTACCATGATCACGCCTTTGTCTTCTTTCATGGCAGTGGTAATGGATTGCCCGATACGGTGACGATCTTTTTCATGAGGTACAATGCGATCGATAACAATTTCTATATCGTGAATCTTGAACCGATCTACCTGCATTTTTGCAGTAATGTCTAGCACTTCGCCATCCACACGCACTTTAGCATACCCTTGTTTGCGTATCTGCACAAACAACTCGCGGTAATGGCCTTTGCGCCCTTTTACAATGGGAGCAAGTACGGTAAGCTTTTTACCAGAAAAGTTATGAATGATAGCATCCAGAATCTGATCTTCGGATTGGCGTACCATTTTATCGCCCGACAAATAGGAGAATGCTTCGCCTGCACGCGCGTACAACAAGCGCATGAAATCGTATATCTCGGTAACGGTACCTACCGTAGAGCGTGGATTACGCGAAGTGGTTTTTTGTTCAATGGAAATTACCGGGCTCAGGCCGTTGATCTTGTCCACATCGGGGCGCTCCAGGTTGCCAATAAAACTGCGGGCATAAGCCGAAAAACTTTCCATGTACCTGCGCTGGCCTTCTGCATAAATAGTATCGAATGCAAGCGATGATTTACCGCTGCCGCTGATACCGGTTATTACCACCAGCTTGTTGCGTGGAAAGGAGACACTTACATTTTTAAGGTTGTGCTCACGCGCGCCAATAATTTCAATATACTCATGACCGGAAAGGTCGATTGGATTTTTCTGTGGTTTGGACATGCTTCAAAAACAGGACTACAAGGATACAAAAATCCCGCAAGGAAGGTTTCGGAAATTCTAAAATTGAAAAGATTGTTTAACAGATTTGATCAGGCACTGCCAAGGTTTTTCAATTAGTAGAAGCCATCTCAAAAAAAACATTTTCAACAGCCAGCCTGAGCCTTGGCGAAGGCGATTCCTTCATATAAAAACAGGTTTCGTCCCGCTAGCTATCGGGACAACCAGACATACAGCGTATATTTTAGATGCCTTCTATTAAATTTAAGAAATCTGAAAACCAGGTTTTGTAACAAGAATAGTCATTTAACCGTCTCGCCACTATGTTCCGGCTTATTGACAGATTCAAAACCCTTACCTTTTTTAAGCTTACCGTTATCTACCTGCGCTACCTGATCGGCTTTGCATTTGTATTTGCCTCCGTTGTAAAAATAAAAGGCGAACGGTTTACCACCTTACCAACAGACACCCCGGTTGGCTATTTTTTTGAAGCCATGTATCAATCTGGTTTTTATTGGAAGTTTTTAGGCTGGAGTCAAATGATTGCCGGAATTTTGCTGATGACACAACGCTTTGCCAGTTTTGGCGCGATGGTGTTCTTCCCCATTATTCTGAACATTACATTAATTACACATTCGGTGAACTTTGGCAGTGGTACACCCACTGTAACTACCCTGATGCTACTGGGTACGATCTATTTGCTATTATGGGATTATCGTAAATGGATTATTCTCTTTAAGCCAGATCACCGCATTAAACTTGATCTTAGCCAAACCCCCGAAGACAGGTTTATGACACACCCCGTATGGATTGCAGCGGGTATTATATTTACCATCGTTACCATAATCCCTAACTTCATTTCTTTACAAAGCCATCCGGCATTACCCTTAGTGTGGGTAAGTTTATTGCTCGTAACAGGAATTGTTGCCTTTGTGTATATGATGATGCAGCTAAAGAAGCTGAAAGCTTAACTACTTTTCGAAAACAGCAATTGGAAAATCATTACCAAACGAATACGCTGAGGGAAACTGTGCTGTGCCCTTCAATTGCTCAGACAGTTCGGGTACTTTGTTTTCGATGTACGTACTCAACTCGCGAATGGTAAGGCGCTGATCTTTGTTTACATCGGCCGCGCCACCAATGCCTTCCAGCAAGGCGTAGGTAAAAATTCCATGGCCCAGTTTTGCAAACTCAGTGGCAAACTGCTCCGCTCCGGTTGAGGTAATCCAAAACGTACCGGTGCTTCGGGCCAGTTGTGCAATTGCTTTTTCTTCGGCTGCACCCCGCGCACGGTCTTCCAGGGCATCTAACGCTCCGGCCGACTGGCAGGCATCTAAAATAAATACCTGCTTTTGTGCATTGATAGCCGAAGCAAAACTTTTCAGATCATTTGCCGAAATTCCCTTTTCGGCCAGCATATCATCACGACCATACAGTTGCGTAACATCGTGTGGCACTATGTAAAACTCTTTTTCGTGACCGCCCGACATTACACCGTGGCCGGCATAATATACCACTATCATGTCTTGCTCAAGCGCTTTGGACTTGATCTGATTTAAAGCTGCGAAAATATTTGCTTTAACCGCTTTATCGTTTCGAATTGAAAACGGAACTACTTCCTGAAACAAAGACTTTGACTGTTTGTTGATGATGTTTGCTACACCATCAGCATCGGCTTGCGCATAGTTTAAATTATACTTGGGGTTTTTGTATTTATCTATTCCTATGGTAACCAGATAAAGTTTCGGTTTGGCTTCGGTTACGCCTTTATAGTTGATGGTGAACTTTACTTTTTCAGATTCAACACCCGATTTACTACTGGCCATGGCATAGAAATAATTCTGCTCGCCAAATGAGTTGGTTAACGAAATATCAAATGCGTACAAACCCTGACCGTTACCGGGAATAACTTTTACAAGTTTTGTATTCTGATACAATTTTACTTCGGTTACTTCTTGTGGATTTTGCGTTACCATTAGCTCCACCTTTGATTGCTTTTGGGTAGCCGATGCTACTCCATTGGTCGCGGAAGCTCCATTTACCGATTTAAGTTGCAAGGCCGGAACTTTTTCAATTACCTTCTCAACCTCAAAAGTGGTTTTGGCCAATTGTGTTTTTTCGTCTTCATTCATTATCTGCGAAAGCAGGCGTGGTGTAAATCCTATTTCAAAGGTGCTCTCCAATGAGGTACGCTGACTGGAAAGCCGTGCTGACCAGAAAACTTTGCGTAGGGCCTCGGGGGTTCCTTCTACTCTCCCATCGCGAGCGACAACAGCAAAATCATCGTTACTATCGCAAAAGAAATACCCTACTATGGCGTTGGTGTTAATGTCGTAAATCTGATTAATGTTGTTACCAAGCGAATTGATAAGGAACTTACCACTGTTGCCTAACGGATAGGCATGCGCATTGCCCACACCCAACATAAGTGTGCCACTTAACTTAAAGCCATCTGATTTTGTTGTAAACGAGATTCCGCCCGATTGAATGTCGTACACATTAAATGAAAGTGATGCCGTTATCGCAAGCAATTTATTACCCGAAACCTTTCCGCTATAGGGCATAATGTTATTTCCCCACACTACCTTTCCTTCAACAGCCTTGATCAAGCTGAGCGAACTTCCATTTAAAACCTCAACGGTTGTTTTGGTCATAAGCATATTCAGACTCGATACTACCAGGTTCTCACCTTTTTCATCAAATGCCGCCATGGTATAAAACCCCCTCTTCGATTCGGCTAATACTTTACCCGAACTGATCTCAAAAACCTTAAGTGGGTTCATCTCTTTCAATAAAGCCATTACCCCCACTACCACACTTTTTCCATTAGGGTGAAGCGCCAACGCACTTACATGATGCTTCTTGTATTGAAAGGTGTTCAGTTCCTTAAGTGTTTTGGTATTATAGAGTGTTACCCAGCCTTCGCGTTGACCCACCGCCAAAATATTATGCGTGTATAAAAAATCAGACTTGGTAATATCGCCCGCGGCCGTAAACTGGGTTAAGATTTGTTCTGTCTTCCAATCGAGCACTACAATTTGTTTGCCTTCAATCAAAACAAGACGATTGTCAGCCGCAAATTGCAGATCAAATACATCTGTAAACGGAACAGAAAATCGCTTTAAAAATTTTCCAGCTTTAATATCAAATACCCGCAAGGTTTTGTCTTTAAACGCAAAGGCCGCATAGTTGCCATCGGGCGAGGCGGCCATGCCCACTTGTTCGGATGTTGTTTCGTTTTTCAGATATCCCAACCGCACCAGGTCAACCTGAGGCTCTTGTGCATAGCTGACTACACTTATCAAAACCAGAATTGCCAATAGGATTCTCATAGCCTTTACTTTTTGTTACGCCACTTCCTTGCCTGTTGCCCACTGCAACATCTCAAACCAATCTTGCCGCTCTAATTTTATGTCTATCGATTTTGCTGCTTCTGAAATACGTTCGGCTTTTGTTGTTCCGATTACCGGAAAAATAACAGATGGATGTGCCAACAACCAGGCAAGCGAAAGTTGACCATAGGTAGCATTGTATTTAGTTGCCTTGGTAAATAAATCGCGTTCGCCTGCCATCAGTTTGCCTCCGCCCAGTGGCGACCAGGCCATGGCCGAAGTTTTGTGCTCCATCAACAAATCCAGATCACCATTGAACAAAGGATCAACCCGCGCCAGCGAAATTTCAATCTGGTTGGTAACTAACGGCATGGGTAAAAATTTCTGCAGCATGTAAAACTGTGGCCGTGTAAAGTTTGAAACCCCAAAGTGCAATACTTTACCCTGTTGCTTTAATTGCGAAAATGCTTCGGCCACTTCGTGTGGGTTCAGTAATGGATCGGGCCGGTGAATCAACAACAGATCAAGCCTGTCGGTGTGTAACATCTTTAGCGAATTCTCGGCTGACCAGATGATGTGCGCCTTAGACGTATCGTAATGTTTTATCCAGGTTTTAGGACGCTTGTCAGATGGAAATTTTATACCACACTTACTTACCAATTCCATTTTGTTACGCAACGTAGCGTTCTTTGCCAGCGCCCTACCAAATACTTCTTCATTACTGTGATCTCCGTAAATGTCGGCATGATCGAAGGTGGTTATGCCTTCGTTCAATGAGGTTTGAATCAATCGCTCTACCGTATCCGGTGAAACCTGATTCCATCGCCATGCACCAGTAACAATTCGTGAAAAGGTTGGGCCTTGTGGATGAATGGGTAATCGTTGCATTTCTTATTGATGTTGAAAGCATTTTTTGTTTTTATTGGCCGTCATCCGTTTGCAACGGGTGCCATCGGCAGTTTTACCACTGCATTGAGAGAGTTTTGCTTTACCCAATTCGTTAGGCTTGCAGATTTCGCAGGCACTCTTACCGGCTTTTTTGGCATTGGCCAGTTTTACGGGTGCAGCTTCACCGGAAAGCCGGCAATCGGCCGTATGATATTTTTCGCCTTTGGGTGAGGTATAAACCGTTTGGCTCAGTGCTTTGATCGATAAACCAAAGAACAGGAACAGCGATAGAACAAAAATTTTCTTCATAATAAAAAGTTTGAATGGCCAAGTTCAAACTTTTTTGATAGAAATGCGAATTGTGTCGGATCGAACGCCTTAAGGCAATAGATGAAGGAAACCCCAATAAAAAAGAAAGTCATCGCCAGAATAGGACGATGACTACTTTTTTAAGTACCCAGGACGGGACTTGAACCCGTACAGATATTACTATCCACAGGATTTTAAGTCCTGCGTGTCTACCAATTCCACCACCCGGGCAAAACCTAAAAGACAACCCCTCTCTTATGGAGAGGGGTTTTGAGCGGGAAACGAGACTCGAACTCGCGACCCCGACCTTGGCAAGGTCGTGCTCTACCAACTGAGCTACTCCCGCTTATTAAATGGGACTGCAAATTTAATAGCCAGTATCAAATATCCAACACAAGGCTGTTTTTTTCAAAAAAAACTCAATTTGATGGATCACCCGAATGAAACACAAGTTGAGGTTTTGACACCATCAGAAATGACCATTTGAATACCGATAATTATTCCCGGCCAAATGCCTAACCATGCTTCTGATAAAAATGTGTTTGAAAACTGGCGGGTTCGTAAGTACTGTCTGATTCTAACTAATTGGCACTTGTATGAAGTTCCGCATTTCTATAATTCTTTTCGCCTGCGCGAACGGGAAAGGGTAAAATATTTTGGCGTGGTGGTAGCGGGCAGGTTGCATGCGGAGTAAATACACAAGGCGGATTATACGCTTTATTAAAATCCAGCATTACCTGCTCGTTACCCATTGGTTTTTTCACGTACACAAATCGGCCTGCACCATAGGTTTCTGTACCACTGGTAGCATCGGCAAAAAGAATAAACAGTTCATCACCTTCCTCCAACGCATCTAACCGATAGGTTTTTCCCTGCCACTCGAACACCAGCGTACCGGGCGAACGTTGCGGTGTAGTTTGACCCAACACATTCGTAATTTCAATTGTATTGGTTGAGTCGGCACGTTCGAGAGAGGCTTGCACCCTGTACTCGGCAGAAACAGGAAAGCGCTCAATGCCGGTAAATGTTTTTAACGCTTCAGCATTCTCATCGCGTAAACGCACGCCTACTTTCGTATCGCGCTTAATAATATTCCACCGTAAATCACCAACCTGCACGTGTTGTGCACGGGTCGAATCGGGATGAAAAATTACACGGGATGTAATGGTATCGGTATCTACGGTGGCAACCACCTCTTTATTAACCACAAGAGTTACCACATTATCCTTCAGCAGGAAATAGCCAGCTCTACCCGCAATTTTTCCTTTGGGAAATACGAGTGCGTTGGCCGAATCGCTTCCAAAAGTATTCATGCCTGGCTCCAGCCAATGCAAACCAACCAGGTTGAGCCAACCATTTGGGGCTTTAAGATTGGCAATACGTTTTTCATACCAGGCCTCCACTTCTCGTTCATGAGCTTCAATATCCTGTTGAGTTAGCTTAGGTTGACTGCAACCCCATACCAGTAGCGCAAGCAAACAATATCGCATTAGTCTATAATATTAATAGACAAATATAAACTTTCTTTACGCTGCATTTTTATACTCTGCTTAATTAATAGTTTGTTCTGTGCGGCTCCGCCCAAATCTGTACGTAAGCGAACAACCTTAACTATTCAAAACTTCCAAAATGAAGTAGAAACACGCCTTTATCAGATTGGCATAATTATTATTCCTACATTTAGAGAATAATATTTCCAATGAAAAATTATCAACTGGGCGAGTTTGAAGAGATTGTATTGCTGACTGTAGGTATTCTGAATAATGAAGCATACAGCGTAGCCATTAAAGACGAAATCGAATCGCGCCTGACCCGTACTGTCAGTATGGGTGCATTACACACAGCCTTGCTCCGGTTAGAAGAGAAAGGTTATCTCAAATCCTTTTCGGGCGAAAGCACTGAAGACCGGGCGGGCCGACCCAGGCGCTATTTTGAAATTACAGCGCTTGGCAAGAAAGCGATGTTGTATGCCAAAGAAACGCGTGAACAATTGTGGAAGGCTATACCGAAAGCCGTGTTGGAGGTTAATCTATTAAAAGTGTAAAGGGGATGAAATCCCAAAAACCAAATCCCCCCAAACCTGCACTACGCTTTTTCCGCTGGTATTGTAACCCCCGGCTGCAGGACTATATCGAAGGAGATTTGCTGGAGGTTTACGAAAGAAGGAAAACCAAAAGCGGAAAACTAAAAGCTGATACATTATTTATTATAGATGTGCTGTTGCTTTTCCGGCCCGGAATTGTTGGGCGCAGAAAAAATAATTACTCAATAAATTATATCGATATGTTTCGGAATCATGCAAAAATCGCGCTGCGTAATCTTTGGAAGAATAAACCCTCTACGGCCATAAATATACTCGGGCTTACCATTGGCATTACTGCGTGTTTACTGATTGCCTTATTTATTCAGCACGAACTTAGCTTCGATAAGTTTCAATCGAAAGGAAGCCGGATTGCGCGGGTGGTTATGGAATATGGCTTTGAAGGAAGCACAGAAACACATAAAGGAACTTTCACCAGCACTAAAGTTGCGCCCGTATTGTCACGCACATTTCCTGAGGTGGAAAAAGGTGTGCGTATGACCAATGCCAATGCCATTCTTTACCTCAATAACGAACCGGTTACGGAACCTAATTTTATGTATGTTGATTCTTCATTCTTCAACACCTTCGATTACGAAATGTTGCAGGGGAATGCATCGGTTGCGTTAAATGGGCCGCGTAAAATTGTGTTAACCGAATCAATGGCCTTAAAATATTTTGGTAGCGAAAACATCATTGGTAAAATGATGGAAGTAGGTTCAGATAAAACTCCCTACGAAGTTACCGGGGTTATGCGCGACTATCCGAAAAACTCGCAACTCCAGTTCGACTTTCTTGCTTCATTTTGTTCTTTGGGGCAGAATCAGGAAGAGACTTATTTTGATGCCAATTACACCACTTATTTATTACTGAGCGATGAACATGCCTTTGCGCCTCTGACTGAAAAACTTAATCCCTTTATGATAAAAGAAATGGCTGGTACGGGCGCTACCATTCGTTTTCATCTTGAAAAGTTTAATGATGTACACCTCTATTCACCTTACCAGGCTTTTGCATCCAACACCAGTATTACCTACTTGTTGCTGTTGGGCGGAGTGGCCTTGCTCATCATTATTATTGTTTGTTCCACATATGTTAACCTGAGTACTGCCAAATCAATTGAACGCGCCAAAGAAGTTGGCGTACGTAAAGTGTCCGGAGCTGTTCGTAATCAATTGTTCTGGCAATTTATAGGCGAGGCATTTATTGTGTGTTGTCTTTCCGTGGTAGTAAGTTTTTGTGCTGCTTCTTTGTTGCTTCCGCAGTTTAATAGTTTTGTTAGCCGCACTTTCGTGGTAACAGATCTGTTATCGCCATCATTTTTACTCATCACATTTGCTATAACGGTATTGGTCAGTCTTGCTGCGGGGGGTTATCCGGCTTTGATTTTATCGGGCATGCAACCTGCGCGCATTCTGAAAGGTTTATTCAAAAACAGTTCTTCGGCCAGAACGCTGCAACAATCGTTGGTGGTTTTCCAATTCTCCATAACCGTGTTTTTGATTGTGTGTACGGTAATCATTCGCAATCAGTTGAATTATATTCAAGACAAAAACCTGGGGTATGACCGCACACATGTACTCTCAATGTTTATTGGGTGGGGTACTGATACTCAACAAATAGAAACTTTTAAGTCCGAGTTGAAAAAGCATACCCAAATAAAAGAAGTGTCGCGCTGCGCAAGCACGCCTGTAAATATCCAGAGTGGCTACAGCATGCGGTTACCTTCCATGCCCGAAACTGAAGTGATAGCTGTAAATGCAAATCCGGTTGATGAGGGTTTTATTACAGCCAGCGGACTACAACTCATTGCCGGTGAAAATTTTTCTGAAGCTGATTTGCGTGCCGTTGAACCGGAAGATAAAAGTAAGCCCAGGTTTCAATACATTCTGAACGAAAGTGCTGCACGTCAATTGGGTTGGACACCCGAAGAAGCCATTGGTCGTGAATTGATTTTGAATGACGTGGGGACTGTAAAGGGTGTGATTAAAGATTTTCATTTTCAATCGGTACATAATGCCCTAAAACCCATTGTGCTTTTTACTGCCCCCTGGGGTGGACGCATGATTATAAAAATTACAGGCGATGACATTGCCGGTACACTGGCTTATACGGAACAACAATGGAAAAAATTTCTGCCGAATCGTCCGTTTGAATATAGTTTCCTGGATGAAACGTATGCGCGCATGTATAAAACAGAAAATCAATTAGGCCAGGTGATGAGTCTGTTTGCTACAACGGCAATTCTTTTAGCCTGTATGGGCTTATTCGGTTTATCTTCCTACATCATGCAGCAACGCACGAAGGAGATTGGCATTCGCAAAGTGCTGGGGGCTTCTTTCATGAATTTGATGGGCATCCTCGCAGGCAATTTTATCAAGCTGATCGTGATTGCTATTGTTATTGCCTGCCCGCTGGCTTATCTGATTATGCAGAATTGGCTAAGTGATTTTGCTTACCATACCGAAATAAACTGGTTGATTTTTATAATAGCCGGGTTGGTGATCGTGTGTATCACTTTATTAACCGTTAGTATTCATGGTTTGAAAGCCATGGCCGAGAATCCGGTGAAAAGTCTGCGTTCGGAGTGAGCATAATCCACTAAAAGACTTCGTTCTCCTCAAACAAATTGGCACGAATGCTCGTACAAACAGCATTATCCCAATTAATCATGAGCAAAATTATCCAATTTGGAGAGCCAGTAGAGGGTTATCAGGTACCTGTATTGAATGAACGTGAAATCCGGGCCGCGGCTGGTATCATGTTTTTTTTCGCATTTCTTTCATTGCTTTTAATTCTTTTCAAGAACGAGTTCCTACTGGCCAAAACAGTTATCTACCTTTTCTTCTTTGATTTTCTGATCCGCCTTCTGATTAATCCGCGCTTTGCTCCCTCGCTGATAATCGGAAGAATTATAGTCGGGAATCAAAAGCCAGAATATGTAGGCGCACCTCAGAAAAAATTTTCCTGGTTTATTGGGCTGGCCCTCTCCGGCACTATGTTCGTGTTGATGGTGGTTTATAATACGTGGAGCATCTTTACCGGTTTGTCGTGTCTGATCTGTTTGATCTTCTTATTCTTTGAAGCCTCGTTTGGAATATGCCTGGGGTGTCTGGTTTATAATCTAATCTATAAAGAGAAAGCCAAACTTTGCCCAGGTAAAGTATGCGAACCCGAAGAACGTGAAAAGATCCAAAAAGTATCAGGAATTCAATGGCTCATCGCCATTGGGTTTGTAGTGTTTGTGGTTGCTTCTGTTTATCTCTTGAAAGATAATTTCAACAACAAGCCGATGAACTTATTTGAGAAACTAGAAAAGGCGAAAGCTGGTTAGAGTCATCTAAATTTTACTATGCTCTGAATCGATATGTAAACTTCATCAGAAAAATGTTATGTCCCTTCTGGTTGAAGTCGAACGAATACGATTTCTGATCAGAGTGTGAATCATAAAACGCTCCATTGCGCTCGCGGGTCCAGACTATGAAAAACGTTGAGCCCGGAATGTATTCCCAACGCATTACCATGTTAGATCTAAACTGGCCGAAGTTAAAATCAGGCTTACCAAAAACATAATCCGTAGTAGCATCACCGTTTTCATCAATAGCATGCATATTATTAAGCGTGGTTAGCATGCTTGCAAGTGAAATAAATCTACCGGTATATTCCGAAGCGTAGGGATTGGTAATAGATTTGAACCCAGAGTATCTACCCGCAGTGCCAAACGGTTGTCCATAATATTGGAACGATAAATTTGGCGTAAGCATATACGTTGCTCGTATTACCATGCGCACGGTATTCTGGTCTATTCTACCAACAACATAACGTGCTTCACCATTGGCATTGGCGGTAGTCACATACTGCATTTCATTTTGATTACGGCTATAGCTTGGGGCAAGTGAAAGGTTCAAGGCATTGGTTGGCCGCCAGGTAAGGCGAAGTTCCATAAACATACTGCGCAAATAATGTTTCTGGCCGAAGCCCAATTCGGGTGTTAGCATCGCATAGAACTTTTTTCGATGATCGGTATTAACATAACCCCAACCATAAAATGCGCCAGGGTATCGTAAGGTTGGCCCTCCGCGTAAATCATTATTTGAAGCAGAACGTACACGATATGTTATACCCCCTCCGGCTTGCCAGAAATTTTTAAACTCTGCATGTGCATTAACATTGTATCCTTCATTGAGGTTGCGTCCGCCAAAATCATACTCCCGCCACTCGTTAATATTAAAGCGCTGAGATCGGGTAATGCTCGTTGGTCTCAATATTCGATACTGCATCCAGAACCATTGTGAGATAAGATCTGTTTGCGGCAAAAAGCCGATGTCGTTTAATTCAAACTCCGGGCTTTGCCATGTTACACCCAAGTCAGAAACAAGTTTTCCGCTTTTCTTTCCTATTACCAGTTGGCCACCGGTTCCGGTTAGCGATTTGCGATTGGATTCATACGTTGTGTGTCGGTTATCTGGACGTTGAAAAAAACGTTCTGATGAAAGCTGTGTTGCACTGATTGCCGTTGTGCTTCCCTTTACGTGGCTCATCATTCCTTTTGCACTTATATAATACCTGCGCGCCTTCCAATGATGAAGAAAATCTATACCTCCCGAGTAAGCCGACTTGTGAAGCCAATTTAAATCGGGATTGTCCAGTTGGCGGTTGGTTGCTGTAAACATTCCTCCCACTACCGTATTGGCACTGTTAAAATCTTGCTGAGCACGCATCACAAAATAATTGGTAAGTGGTTCTATCTCTTCATTGCGTTTGTTGCCCAACGAATCTATCTCAGCATACTCGCGTGCTGTTACGCTTTCCATCAACGCCCACGAAAATCCCTTTTTGTTTTTGCCGGAAAGCTTAGCTGCTCCTAATATGGTAGTGCGATTAACCGGTTTTACATATTCATTTACACCATCATCACCATTCCTATCCGTTTCGACCCAACCTTGCGGCTGGCGGCCAACTCGCCTACTGTAAAAAAGATTGCTTTCATTTTGCGCCACCGGAAAGTTTAGGGTGTTGGCTCCTTCTGTAAAGAAGGGTCGTTGCTCACGAAAGTAAAGTTCAAACGCTGTAAGATTTACCTGCGATGGGTCTGCTTCTACTTGCCCGAAGTCCGGATTCACGGTAAGGTCCAGTGTAATATCGCTGGTGATTCCAATTTTAGCATCAAGCCCAACATCGGCCGAGGTAGATTGACCGGTTGCATAAGGATTACCTTCTTCTTTCTGAAACGTTTCAGCTTTGGTTACTACATAGGGTTGTATCTCCAATTGCTTCTGCGGCTTTATTCCCTTAATGCCAGTCAACTCACCCATTAAATGCACATAGCCTGCGGCATCGGGCGGAATGTATTGCCACCTGGAGTTTTCCTGATTGCGAAAAAATCTGCGCTGCACATTTAATCCCCACACCAATTCTTCTTTGTTGGTAAACCTCAGTTGACTTAGCGGAATTCGCATCTCAGCAATCCAACCCTCTTTGTCGATACTGGTTTTCATATACCAGATTGGATCCCAACTCGCATCCCAATCATCGCCATTGTTCGAAACATATTCATCGCTTTTTACTCCAGAAACTGAAGATGTGAATGAGAATGCTGTGCGCTTATCGTAATAACTGTCGATGTGAATTTCAACCCAGTCGCCATCAAAGCTATCTCTGCGCGACATGCGCTTTACAATTTTTTCGGGCTCCGGATCGTAACAACGAAAGATGACGTACAGATTTTTGTCATCGTATAAAATTTTAAACTTGGTTTGCACTGAAGCGGGTTTACCCTTATCGGGATTAACCTGACGGAAATCGCCACCGACCCACTCAACCTGTGCCCAGGCTTCATCATTTAGAAAGCCATCAATAACGGGTGGAGTTCCCTTTACCCAGGCGGTTATATAACGCTTGGTGGAATCGGTTTGACCTTGACAAATGACAACAATGCCAAAAGCCAAAAGCAACAAGGTAAACTTCATTGGTTGTGTGGGGTTTTGAAGAATACTACGGTACTACTAATTGGTTACAGGGATACTGAACAAAGAATTTTTACGGGGATGAAACGCAATTAGTTGGACGGAATTGTTGAACGGTAGGAAATTCTACACGAAATGCATTGTGATTGTAATGAAGCGTTGATTGATCGAAGGCTTTCAAAACAAAATCCCACAAACGAACACAACTTGTTCTTTTGTGGGATTAATATCAGGTTAAAAAAATTAAACTGCCTGCTCTGCTTCTTGCCTGGTTTTTTCGGTTTTTGCAATCGGGCCGCGGCTTTCCTGGGCCTCGTACTTTTTCTTTAACTCAACAGCTTCTTTTTTATTCTTTGAATGCAGTACATGCTTAGGTACTTCTTTCAAATCCCAGATTAAACCCACTGCGGCAAGCCCGCGAAGTATGTAATAGGTAATATCAATCTCCCACCAGAAAAATCCCTGACGCGAAGCCACCTCATAATAATGATGATTATTGTGCCAGCCTTCGCCCATGGTAATAATGGCCAGCCACAAACTGTTACGCGATTCATCATTCGATTCGTAACGCTGTGTGCCCACTTTATGCATTATCGAATTGATAGAAAATGTAGCGTGGTATAAAACAATCGTGCTTAAAAAGAATCCTACAAACAGGGTGCTTAATCCGGCTGTGCTGAAGATTGCCATAAAGCTGCCCCCGTTTACCCAACCACCAATGGCGGTTACCAGAATAGCTAATATAGTTGGCGGCACCAGATAATGTTTGTTCAACCAAACCAATTCCGGATACTTGGCATAATCGCCAATCACTTTATAGTCGGTTTCTTTAAAATCGGGGCCCACAATCCAGCCAATGTGCGAATACCAGAATCCATAAATTTTCATTGAATGCGGATCGGCCGGTGTATCGCTGTGGCGATGATGATGGCGGTGATGGGCTGCCCACCATAGCGCACCTTTCTGCGCGGTGGTTTGCGACATAAATGCAATAATAAACTGAAACCAGCGCGAGGTGCTGTACGACCGGTGTGCAAAGTAGCGGTGGTAGCCGCCAGTTACCCAAAACATGCGGAACACGTAAAGGAAAATGCAAACCATCCAATCAAAAAAGGTTGCCCCTGTCCACAATGCCCCCAAAGGCATTAAGTGAATCAGCAGGAATGCGATCTCTTGTTTTAATACTGGCTTTCGTCTAACCTCGGGAACAACTGCTTGTGCCATGGTATTTGTTAGTGTAAAAGTGAACTGCAAAGATAAGGCGAATTGCTCTTAATAATTCCATTCGGGTTACACAATCGGTAAAATGTTTACCGAACGGACGTTTAAAACATGATTTAAAGCAGAAATGAAAAACAAAATCAATCTACTGCATAACGAATTCCGGCCTTGGCGCGAATTACATCTAACGTTTGCATTAGCAGTAGCGTAAACTCATGTGTCAGAATAGGGCTCGCTTTCAGATTGTTTTGCAAACATTCATTTACATGACGAATCTCATATTCGTAACCATTGCCTTTTGCTTGTTCGGTTGCAACCAGTTGACGCGTATCCACAGCCCCACTATAATATTCAAGCAGAGAAGTTGGCCCATGCATCCGATGCGTAAACCTGATGCGGCCTTTTGTTCCACCAATATCTCCACCCGATGCCAGGTTAGAAGCAAGGGTACAAAACAAGTTGGCGATGGCACCATTCTTATATTGAAACCGAACAACACATTGTTCGTCAATACCGGTGGGGGCGGGTGTCATGGCAGCATCAATCACATCGGGCTTGCCCAATAAATCAAGTGCCATAAAAACCGGATAAACACCAATGTCCAGCAAAGCTCCACCACCCAGAGCAGGGTCGAACAATCGTGGTGGCACAGGATCAACCGGTTTAAAACCGAACTCGCCATAGAAGTATTTGATCTCGCCCACTTTCCCTTCGGTCAAAAGTTGTTTTGCTTTTTCATAGTGCGGCAGAAAGCGCGTCCAGAATGCTTCCATTAAAAAAGTGTCTTGCGCTTTTGCGAGAGCTACCATTTCGTGAGCCTGTTTGTAGTTGATGGCAAAAGCTTTTTCGCAGAGTACCGCTTTTTTATGTTGCAGGCATAGCAGCACATGTGCATGATGCAGCGCATGTGGTGTAGCTACATAAATAACATCTACTTCCGGATTGTTTACCAGATCCTGATAACTGCCATGCAGGTGTTTGGCCGGAAACTCTTTTGCAAATGCCTGTGCGGTAGTTAACTCGCGTGCGGCTACGGCTACTAATTCAGCTTCACCAACTAATCTAAGATCAGAAGCAAACTTGCGCGCAATACGACCACAACCTAAAATACCCCAGCGGATTCTTTTCATTCATCAATATTCAAAATTTAAGATTCAAAATTCAAATCCGCTATCTCAAATCAACTAAATAATTCGTGGGAGCACTACCAAAAATGCTTAACCTGTCATTTTGCTTTTAGCACAATATTCAAACGCACCATATCATGCACAAGTTCATCCTTTACGCCTTTGTAGGCTACACCAAATTGTTGCCTGTCGAACCGCAAATCAGCTTGTGCGATAAATAGTTTATCGGTTTGTGTGGTGGGCTCTACTTCAATCTTCCAGCGTTTGGTTACTCCTTTAATGGTTAGGTTGCCCAACACCAGGTTACGGGCCGGATTATCAGGATGTACACGCACTTCATCAATCTCAAATTTTGAAGTGGGATATTTGGAAACATTAAAAAAATCTTCGCCCTTTAAATGGGTTTCCAGTTTCTTCTTTGGAATCGGATCGGTATCCGGAATATCTGTACAGGTAATGGTTGTCATATCAATCACAATATGGCCACCCACCAGTTTACCATCTTTCATTTTTACTTTTCCTTCGTTGATTTTTACAATGCCTTGGTGCAAGCCGATTACTTTGGTGCCCGTCCACATTACTTTTGAATCCATGGTAACTATGTCTAGCTCAGTTTGTGAATAGCCGAGATACGAAGTGCTGAGCAGGGTAATAAGGATGAGTTTTTTCATAGTTGATTAGTTTAATAATTACGAACATTTAAGCCCAGAATAATATCACGCTTGCCGTGCCAGGTACCCGTTTTATCTTTTGTGAGTTTAATTATTCCCGACCCGCCCCGATCGGAAACATGTTGCTTTGCTGCAGACGTTAATAGTGGGTCATCTTCAAACTGATATTCATCAATCCAGTAATAACCTTTATCCGGCTCGCATACAATTGGGTGAATGTGTTGCGGGTTATTACTGTTGGGATAAGAAGCCGGGCGAATGGTTTTAATTTCATACTCGCCTTTGGGGTTTGATTTTACCCAACCCCGAATGTGCCCATGTCGCACAGCCTGGGTTTGATTTTTACCACGCGTATAAAGGCCTGCGTTATCCGTTTGATACACATATAAAATAACATTTGGCGCAGGCGTTTTTCCATCTTGCTTGTAGATGATCCCACGAATGATTAAGGGCTCGCCCGGTTCGCTGGCATCAACAAGACTTGTCGTTGATTCGATAGAAGCAGGCATTCCTTCAAACATCATCTGGCAATCTTCGCACGGACCACCAATTGGTTGCTTATTGTATGATGGGCTTTGGGCACAACCGCTTAGCGCGATCGTTAAACCGATAAGAGCATAAATAAATTTCATTGGCTATTTATTTTAGTATGGTTGAATGTACGGGTTACCCACCAACGGGTTGGAGTAATCTGATCATTCGCATTGGATTCTTGACGAACTGTAACCCTGTGCGCTAACTGAATTAATAAAACCCGTACTTTTGAATATGTCGCGTTTCTTTTCGTATCGGTTAGATCACATCATTTTTTGGATACTTACCGTGTTCTTTCATGGCTATACACGTTTGCCCTGGATCAATAAGGCCGGCTTAAATCAATTTGTGCTCGAGTTGATTGTCCGAAACGGGTTACTTGCCTGCGCTATATATTTTACCATTCTGGTTTGTATTCCAAAACTCACCACCGGCAAACAAACCACTGGTATTCTCGGCATACTAGCCGCGCTATTAATTTATGTGATGGGCAAAAATGCACACGATGTTTATTTCTATGGTTACGTAGTTGGCGATCCGGAGCGACAACACTTTTTCTACAACACATTTTACAATCTCTCTATTGTAACTTTTTACCTCGCCTTTGCAATCACCTTATACCTGAGCAAACTGTGGTACTTGCAACGCGAAAAAATGCGGCAGATTGAACTGGAGAAACTAAACACCGAACTGGAATACCTGCGCGCTCAGATCAATCCGCACTTTCTGTTTAACTCCATTAACACCATTTACTTTCAGATCGACAAACAAAATAAAGCCGCACGCGAAACGCTGGAAAAATTCTCAGAAATGTTGCGCTATCAGCTTTACGAATGCACAAGCGAAACCATCGCTATCGAAAAAGAAATTCAATACCTGCAAAATTATGTCGCACTACAAAAATTGCGTTTAAGCAGCCGACACATCGTAGAATTTAAAGCCGATAATCGCTTAAAGGGATTTTTTATTCCCCCGCTCATGCTGATTCCGTTTGTTGAAAATGCATTTAAACACATTTCCCATTTTACAGATAAGCCAAACACTATCAATCTCGTATTGACAAAAGCGAATGATGCGCTTGTGTTCACTTGCACCAACACCACCGATGCTGCCATAAAAAATGAACCTGGTGGTATTGGATTAAAAAATGTTACCCGCAGGCTTGAGCTGTTGTATGGCGACCGGTACAACCTGGAGATTAAACCAATGGTTGATGTGTTTCAGGTTACACTCTTAATTCCATTTCTATGAACCTGCGTTGTATTGTAGTGGATGATGAGCCCATCGCCCGAAAAGGCCTGGAAGAATATGTGGCTGATATTTCTTATTTAACACATGTGGGAAGTTTTGAAAGCGCCACCGAAGCCGCTCAATTTCTTTCAACTCATTCTGTTGATCTGATGCTGTTAGATATTCGCATGCCCCGGCTTTCAGGCATTGATTTTCTGAAATCCCTTAAGGAGCCGCCTTTGGTAATTTTTACAACTGCATTTCCGCAACATGCATTGGAAGGTTACGAATTGAATGTGTTGGATTATCTGGTTAAACCGATTTCAGTAGAGCGTTTTAAAAAGGCTACTCAAAAAGCGTTTGATTACTTCTCGTTAAAACATCCTCAAACCTTGCCCGATTACTTTTTCATTAAGAGCAATCAGCAGTTGGAGAAAATTCTTTTTAACGAAGTTTTATTTGTAGAAGCGATGCAAAACTATTGCATTATTCACACAACCTCGCGCAAGTTGATTTGTTATGTTACCCTTACCGCAATGGTAGAGAAACTGCCAAGCGACAGGTTTATGAAAGTACATAAGTCGTTTATTGTGGCATTGGATAAGATAACCCAGCTGGGGATCAAAAAATTATCTATAAACGCAAACACCATTCCCGTTAGCAGGCAAGTTAAAAAACAACTTCTTATTCGACTAATCCCACAATCAAATAACTCAAAGCTTTTTTAAAACTATTGGTTCAGCTCTTTTAGCAATAATTCGAGTTAGAAAATCTCTTAATCCAGTATATTCATCAACATTAAAAACTACTTTATTGATCTTTAGTCTTGAGACAATGTAAACTTTATTTTCAAGTTGCGAAACATTAAAAGCAAATGAGCCCTTTTTACCCGACAATTCTATTGCGGAACTTTTTGGGAGGGACTCAACTTTATAATTATTTGGCAGTTCGATTGATATTGTTGTTACCCATTCGGTTCGTGATTTAAAATAAACAGGATACCTCCTCTCCGTTGCATTCAGCCTTGGGAAATCATTTGGCAAGTCAAAAGAGGTGTCAATCAATAAAAGTTCGTTCGCCTGCTGAATTCTATTAGGCAGTGTGAATTCGCATCCAAAATTGATAATAGTCGGGGTGCTTTTAGGATCAATAAATGTGCTATGTATATCCATTGCTTCGAAGTCAAATTTTCCTGATAAAAACACTGTCTCATTTGCTTCGTCAATCTTAGTCCAGTCGGTTTCGGCAACATGCCCAGAATTTGTTACCTTGATTTTACCGTAAAACAATTCCAGATCAGCTTTCACGGAAACGTTGGTGGTTACTTTGGAATCTCTTGTGAAAGAGTCTCTGAAAATACGATCCTGCCGGAGATCTTCTGAAAGATAAATCTCCTCAAATTTACCTGTATTGGCTTCCTCAAACTCAATAGAAGATCTGTAATAAACCTGGTTGGGCATAAATGGTTCCGGGGCAAATGCAGGAATACGGGTAAGTATATATTTTCTCCTTCGGCCTTTTTCCTTTATTGAAATATCATCTAGCGGCATCATCCCATTTATTGTGGCAACAACTCCATACATGCTACCGGGAAAAAAAATCTCAAACTCACTCCACTCAACGGGTATGGTGTATTGAAACATCCAGGGTGTGATTGTGTAATTAGGAATTTTAATTGTAAAATTTATATCAATTATCGAACCTTCCAGTACATTGGGGATAGCAACGTGCTTTATACTTTCATTCTCATCACCTTTATCGCTTATTAACTGATTTTTATCCAGTTTTGAGATCTTAATTTCTCCATCGACCATGTTATATACGCTGCATGTGAATTCCGTTAACCTTGCATTTTTTTCAGAAATGGAAAAGGTACCCCAGTTCTTTATCGCAGATTTCTTAAAAATTTTTATTCTTCTGAATCGCTTAAGCTTAACACCGGAAAGAGGATCCGCAGTGCACTGCCCAAAGTCAAGCAAAATAACTGCACGCGCACTCGTATCCGACTCATAAGTTGATCTTTCCCACCATGACTTTTGTGGCATTTCATTTTCTTGTGGTCGCGAAATGGTTTGAGCATAAGACTGGAGGCTGAGGGTTTGACTACTCAAAAAAAATATTCCTATTAACTTATTGAAATTCATATCTCTCTTATTAAATCGTTTTTTGACAGGCTAATTTATAAGATTAGCATGTAAAGTCTTAGTATAAATAAAACCGTTATCGTGTCAATCATTAACCATTCGGTATTGAGGGTGGCTTTTTGAAAAAAATAGGAGGGTTAGTTATACCACTCAGTGTGCATTCAAACCATCTCTCTGCAAAAATTATTGGACAGACGATTCTTAAAAGGTGACTTGATCAAAGCGCTAAAGTTTCTACGTCATAGTTTCATCCTAAATTATGAATCTATTTCTGCTTTAATACTATAAGTTGAGACTTCGTTGAAATAACTCTGTCCAAAAATTCCTTAAGTTGTTCATACTCGTCAACATTAAAAATAATTTTATTGAACTTTAAACGAGAAGTAATAAAGATTTGTCCATTTAATACAGATATATTGTTTGTAAAGACGGCCGAACGTTTGGGCAGTTCAATAATCTTACTCTCCGGAATAGATTCAATTGTGTATCCATCTGGAATCTGAAGAGATGTTGTTACAGTCTTTTCCAATCGCGAGTAAAAATCGACCGGGTAAATTCTTTCTCTGCTCATAAATGGATTGTTTTCTTCTCTTAGAGCCAGAAAGGGATTTATAAGTAGTAGGTCGTTAGCTTTCTGAACCTGATTTGGGATGAGGGCGTCATACTCGAACGTGATGCTCATAGAATCTACTAAATCATTCACTCGCTGTTTTGTTATCAGCCAACCATTCTTGTCAAGTTCCCCCTTAAGAAAATCATCCTTACCTACTTCTTCAATTTCAGTCCAATTCAATTTTGCGTTATATCCAGTTTTTCTTATTATAAAATTACCCAGTAATTGGTATGCGCTATCTAAAATTAATGAGGCAGTGGCAACCACTTTTGCATCCAAAACCAGACTGTCTCTTAAAATCCCATATTTCTGCAATCGATCTTTCAAATAAACTTCTTCAAACTTTCCAGAGTACCCTTGTAAAAATTGAATTGATGATCTATAGTAAGATTCAGAGGGCATCAGGGGTTCTGGTACAAATGCCGGTATTTCGGTAAGAACATATTTCCTCCGCCTTCCCTTTTCTTTTACAGAAACATCATTTAACGTAAATAACCCATTTATCCGCGCATTCACCCCGCTATTGCTCCCCGGAAAAAATATTTCGTATTCGCTCCATACTACAGGAATTGAGTGCTGGAAATTCCATTTGAAGATTGTGTAATATGGAATTTTAATGGTGTATGAATAGTCTATCACAGAACCAACCTTAACATTTGGGATTGCCAAGGAGTTACCTTTAACTCCATTTGTTACTTTCTCTTTGAGGAGAGCATCCTTTGAGATTTTGTTAGATTTGACAACTCCATTTTCATAATTGTAAATAGTGCATTCAAAATCTGATATTCTTGACTCTTCCGTTACAATGGTTATGTTAGCCCATTCTTCAATTGCGCTTTGCTTATAAATCTTTATTCTACGTTGGTGTGTAAACTTCACCCCAGAAAATGGATCAGTTATATTCAGCCCCCTATCTAATAAAATTACTGCAGCCGCAGTCGTATCCTTTTCATAGGCAGGATTTGTCCACCAGGATAATTCCGGTGGCCCATTATCTAAGGGGCGAAGTATTGTTTGCGCCTCAGTAATAGGGACTAAAAAAGTCAAAAAAATCGTAACCAAAAATGCGACAGAATTCATTTCCTTTACAAAACTGGATTTGGTAATGTGGCTCTAGGTAATAAAATTTTTATTTCTTTAATACCGTCAAAATTTCATTCAACTTCAGTAAAGCTTCTACCGGGCTAATCGTGTTAATGTCGATTTTCTCTAACATCTCATGAATAGCTTTGGATTTAGGATCCAGCTCAAACAAACTCATCTGAGGTGATGGTTTGGGCAACTCATCAAATTTTTTCTTTGATTCGTTCTTATGCTTATCCTTTTCCAGAAAGTGCAAAATCTCGTTAGCGCGCAACACTACTTTATTGGGCATGCCTGCCAACTGCGCTACGTGAATCCCAAAACTGTGTTCACTGCCCCCTTCTTTCAGCTTGCGCATGAAAATAATCTTATCACCAACTTCTTTCACACTCACATTAAAGTTTTTTACCCGGGGTAAATCTTCAGTAAGCTGATTCAGCTCGTGGTAGTGCGTAGCAAACAATGTTTTTGCTTTAAAATCTTTGTGGTTATGTAAGTATTCTACAATCGACCAGGCAATGGACACACCATCGTACGTAGAAGTACCACGGCCAATCTCATCCATCAAAATCAAACTGCGGTCGCTTAGGTTATTCAGAATGCTGGCCGTCTCGGTCATTTCTACCATAAACGTAGATTCGCCCCGCGATAAATTATCGCTTGCGCCTACGCGCGTAAACACCTTATCAATCAAGCCCACCGTAGCCGCTTCGGCCGGAATGTAACTTCCCATTTGGGCCATCAACACAATTAATGCAGTTTGTCTGAGTAATGCCGACTTACCCGCCATGTTAGGGCCGGTAATTACCAGTATCTGTTGAGTTTCATTATCGAGGTAAATATCGTTGGGCACATAGCTTTCGCCTACCGGCAATTGCTTTTCAATAACCGGATGCCGGCCTGCTTTAATCGCCAAACGTTTGCTTTCGCTGATCTCAGGTTTGTGATATTGATTGGCGCGTGCTATTTCCGCAAAAGCAACCAGGCAATCCAGTGCCGCAATTACACGGGCATTTTGCTGGATCTGTGCAATGAAGTCTGCCGCATGACGAACCAGCTCGGTAAACAAGCGTTGCTCAATCACGAGCAACTTCTCCTCCGCATGAAGAATTTTTTCTTCATAGACCTTTAGCTCCTCGGTAATGTAGCGCTCGGCATTTACCAACGTTTGCTTGCGTATCCAATCAGCAGGGACTTTATCCTTATTCGCATTACTTACTTCCAGGTAATACCCAAACACTTTGTTGTACGAAATCTTAAGCGAATTGATACCCGTGCGCTCTACCTCCCGCTTCTGTATCTGCAACAAAAAATCTTTCCCCGAAAAAGCAATAGCCCGCAGTTCATCTAATTCGGCATCTACACCTTCTTTAATAACACCACCCTGATGCATGAGCATAGGGGCATCGTCTTTCAACTCTCGCTCAATCTTATCCAACAAAAATTCGCACTTGTTGAGTTGATCGCCTTGTTTTTTTAGTTCCTTCGAAAGTGATTTTTCCAACTCTTCTTTGATGGGCAAAATCGCTTTGAGTGATCGTTTAAGCTGCAACAGTTCGCGCGGATTAATCCGGCCCACCGCTACTTTCGAAATCAAACGCTCCAGATCGGTAATCTGCCCAAGCTGTTCCAGTATTTTTTCTGATAACTCGCGATTGTTATAAAACTGCTCTACAATGTGCAGCCGCTCGTCAATCACCTGCTTTTCCTTTAGCGGAAGAATGAGCCACTTGCGCAGGTTGCGCGAACCCATTGGCGTAACCGTTCTATCCAACACATCAAGCAGCGATACACCCCCTTCGTTGGAAGAACTTACTAATTCTAAGTTGCGAATGGTAAACTTATCAAGCCACACATATTTGTCTTCATCAATGCGTGCAATAGCAGCAATGTGTTGCGTGTCTTTGTGCTCGGTTACTTCAAGGTAATGCAAAATTGCCCCAGCGGCTATTATGGCTTCGTTCATGCCATCAATACCAAAACCCTTTAGTGTGCTAGTTTTAAATTGCTGAATCAGTTTTTCGTTACCAAAATCAAAGGCATAAATCCAATCGTCTAAGGCAAAGGTAGCATACTCTTCACCGAACAGTGTTTCAAATTTTTCGCGGTTCGATTTACAGTAAATGATTTCGGCCGGGGCAAAACTCTGAATGAGTTTATAAATATAAATTTCAGGCCCTTGCGCAGCATAAAACTCACCGGTACTTATATCCAGAAAAGCAACGCCTAAAAATGTTTTACCTACCTGCACCGATGCCAAAAAATTGTTTTGCTTTCGCTCCAGCACATTGTCGTTAAACGAAACTCCGGGTGTAACTAATTCCGTTACACCGCGCTTCACAATACCTTTTACAAAACGCGGGTCTTCCAACTGATCGCAAATAGCCACGCGATTACCCGCCCTTACCAATTTGGGCAGGTACGTATCCAGTGCGTGATGTGGAAAGCCTGCCAGTTCTATTTCGGAAGCAGAACCATTACCGCGTTTGGTAAGCGTAATGTCCAGCACTTTAGCTGCTTTAATGGCATCCTCCCCGAAGGTTTCATAAAAATCGCCCACACGAAATAGCAAAAGCGCACCGGGGTACTTTGCCTTTATAGCACTGTACTGTTTCATTAACGGTGTATCCATTGCAGCTGCTCCTGCCATTCTGCTTCGTGTATTAAAGTTGCATTACTTGCTTGGGTTGCTCCTAGGCAAACCAGCAGACGGCAAAATAAAGAAAAGTCTGCATTAGGATTAACAACTTGTTGGCAATCGTTTAGGAAATGCTTAACAACACCCTTACGGTTAGCGTAATAGTTTTGCTAAAAATAAACCCATGAAAAAAACCCTCACCCTTGCCGCATTTATTTTTACGCTTTCGTGCCTGTGGGCGCAACAACCGATAAAGCCCTTAGTGGGTTTTTGTTCCGTTGCCGATCTTGCCCGCGAACCTTATGCAGACTGGTATAAACCTGGTTACGAAACTTATAAACCCAATTTCACAGTCATTGATCAACTCAAAAAATTAAAACTTGACAACACAAGTATAAAGATTGTGTTTGGTTCGTGGTGTGGCGACAGCAAGCGCGAGTTACCCCGCATGTTAAACATACTGCATGCACTTGGCTTTAGCGATAAAAACATTCAGCTGATTGGTGTGTATAGCGATTCTGAAAAGTATAAACAAGCACCCAACCGGGAAGAGAAGGATTTACATGTATACCGGGTACCTACTTTTATTATCTACCAAAACAACAAAGAAGTTGGGCGCATTAACGAATACCCGGTTGAATCGCTTGAGCGGGACCTTCAAAAAATTCTGAGTGGCAAAACGTACAGCCCCAGCTACAAAAGTTTTACACAAATTAATGAGTGGCTTGCTCAGGGATTGCTTACCGATGAAAATGTAAGCCCGCGTGGTCTGGCCGATCAGGTTCGGAAATTGGTCAGTTCAGAATCGGAGTTGAACTCGTGTGGCTATGTATTGATGGCCCGAGGAAATTTAAAAGAAGCAATTACGGTGTTGCGAATCAATGTCCAGCTATTTCCCGAATCATCCAATTGTTTTGATAGCTTGGGCGAAGCATACGCGAAAGCTGGCCTGCCCGATAATGCATTGCTTTGCTATGAACGAGCCGTGGCGCTTGATCCGAAAAACGAAAATGCCATTGCGCAAGTAGCCAGGCTGAAAGAGGGAAAGTAATTATTTCTTTTTCTCGGCCACAAGCAACCACATTTTGTCGCCCTTTTCTGCGGTGCGATCTACAAACGGGTCTTGTTGTTTTATTATAATAAAGCCTGCTGCCTGTAAATCGGCCAACGCAAAATTTATACTTAACTCATGTTTGCGTTCTTGTTCTTGACGGGTTACTGCTCTGCGCGATTCGGCAATGGCTTCGCAGAGCACTAATCTGCCACCGGGTTTTAAGGCGGATTTTATATGCTGAAGAATCTTATCATGGTCATCCATTTCGTGGTACGTATCCAGAATAATTACCGCATCGAGTGTATTAACCGGAAGTTTGGGATTGTCGTAATCACCTTTAATGGTTGTTACATTTTGAAGGGCGCGCTTTGTTAGAATTGTATTCAGCTTGTCAAGCTTGGGTTGTTCTACATCAACCGCAAAAACTTGTCCGGCTGTAACTACCGTTGCAAGTTTTATCGTCATGTACCCCTCGTGGCAACCTACATCGGCTACCTTACTTTCGGGTTTAAGTTTTAATTGGCTGATGAGCTCCTCGGCCTTCTGCCATCGGTCGCGATCGGCCCAAGCATTTTCTTTATAAACATCTTTCCAGGTATCCTGCGCAATAAGGGTTACTGAAAAGAAAAGGCTGATGATTACCGGAAACATTCTCATTTCTGCAAGAAACGAATTGTTCTGTACTGAGTTCGGCTGTTAACAAATATTTCACTTATCAAAAAAAGAAAAGCCCACCTGAACAATTCCGGTGGGCTTTTTCTTTTACCTAACCCTTCGTTTATCTTTCTCAAACAATTCTGCAATACTCTCTGTTGCCGACCTCACCTTTTCTTTGACTTTAGCGAACGTCTTTTGTGTACCGGCCTTAATGTCTTTCCATGTTTCTCCGGTTGCATCTTTCACTTCGTTAAGTGCTTTGTTCACGTCTTTGCGATCATCTTCCAGTTCTTTTCTGGCTTCCTGAAGTTTTTCCCGGGCTTCATCAGAGGCCTCCTCTAACTGGTTATCAATTTTTTTGATTTGCGAATCGATATTATCACGCAAGGTTTCCAAATCTTTCTGGATTTCTTGCTTTTCAGCTTCAATACTGCGCTCCAGTTTGGTTTGGTCTTCTTTTGGCGAGTCGCATGATATTGCCACTATAATCAACACGCCCATCATTATCATCAACAGAAATATGCTTATTGAATTTTTCATGGCTTTTGGTTTTAGTTTCGGAATCTACGTTACACTTTAATGGTTTGCTTAAGGTTGTCGATGGCATGCTTTCCGTTCTCGGCATAGACATCAACCTTTTTGTTATACCCCTTTAATAAGTGGTCAACATAATCACCTACAGAGCTTTTGATTTCATTCGTCATAGCCTGGGTTTTGTCTTTCAGTTGTCTGCGTGTGTCGCGACCTGAAGCGGGCGCAATCAAAATACCTGCAATTGTTCCTGCAATGGCTCCCAAACAAATACCGCCAATTACTTTTACTGTAGTGTTCATAGTTGTAGTGTTTTAGTTTAAAATTTTCCAGTCAGGATTTTCCCGTTGCTGATCATCACTCACATAATGATACCAATACCCCTAACCGCTCAAAAGTGGGTTTTTAATGCAAAATTCAATTTCCAGAATTTCTGCTGAATGGAATTTTCTCCACAGGCTGAGGCATTTTTCCACAACTATGCGCTCAGATTTTTATCCGAAACGTTTTTCTGTTGCTTTAGCACTGTTGTCTTTTACATGGCACACCATTTTCCATACAAAAGGAAATCAAACCTTTTTCAACTATGAATAACCTGTTATACATCATTGCTGTAATTCTGATTATCGGATGGCTGTTAGGAGCCTTTGTTTACAGTGCCGGCCAGCTTATACACATTTTACTTGTACTGGCCGTCATTTCGTTTCTGTTACAACTTATCCGTGGCCGGAAAGGTTAGTAACTTTAACAGAAAAGGCTGTCTTACCCAATAAGTGACAGCGCCACTACAAAAGAACCTCCGTATACATGATTTATTCGGAAGACAAAAACACCCACCTGGTATTACAAAATGGTGGCTTGCAAATGGCCAGCCAAACGCTGGAAGAATTGGAAGAACAGTTGGACCCCGATCAGTTTTTTCGGGCCAACCGGCAATACATAATAAACATTAATAGTCTGGAAAGTATTCATAACCATTTTCATGGTAAATTGAAAGTAGTAATCCGCAACCAGGCTCATCATGAAATTCTCATCAGCAAGGAAAAGGCACCGTTGTTCAAACAATGGTTAGACCGGTAGTTGAAAAACAGAAATAAGGGAATTTAGGTGGCTTAGCGTTTAAAAATAATTCAGCTGACTGTAATTTATTAAAGGCTTTTGATACAAATTGCCTGTACACTGCAAGTTGTATCGCATAACCTAAACATCGCATGAAAATCAACCCTACCGGCATAGCACTGACTATCCTGCTTTTTCTGTACACAGGGTTAACGCCTGCTCTGGCGCAATCTGAAAAAAGTATTCTCTGGAAAGTAACCGGAAAAAATCTTAAAGAACCTTCTTACCTGTTTGGCACCTACCACCTGCTTACGGATAAGTTTGTAAATGAATTACCCGAAGTGAAAAGGGCCTTTGCAAAAACAAAGGGTGTGGTGGTTGAAACAGTAATTGATTCGAGTAAGCTTAGCGCGATGACCATGATGGCCATAATGCCTGGCAAAAAAATTTCGGACATGATTTCGGCAGAAGATTTTAAGTTAGCCTCTGCCGAGCTGGAACGAACAATGGGAGTTAGTCTGAGTGCGATGGATCAATTAAAACCGGTGTCGGTTATGGTGTTGCTTACTCTTTTTTATGCCCGGGAACAAAATGCTGAAGTATTAAAAAAATATTCTGGTGTACCCATGGATGTTCACCTTGCTACCTGGGGAAAGGAAAAACAAAAACAGATTACACAACTTGAAACCATGGAGGAGCAAATGACTTTGTTGTACAATCATTTTTCACTGGAAGAGCAGGCCCGCCAACTGGTGGCATTTGTAAAACAGAAAGACGTCATGATTCAATCGCAAGCAGTCCTGCTGAAATATTACCTGGAGAAAGACCTGAAAAAGTTGTACGAGTTCTCCGAGTCGATGCCCAAAGATTTTGGCGACAGTGATTTTATGTTAAAAGACCGGAATGAAAAGTGGATGCAGGTAATTCCCGATTTGATGCGCAAAGAATCGCAATTTATTGCTGTAGGCGCGCTGCATTTACCCGGCCCCGATGGTGTTATTAGTTTACTGAAAAAGCAAGGGTATACTGTTAAGCCCGTAACTAAATAACCCACAGCTGCATGATTGGTTTGCAACGAGACTTTACAGCGCTGATCAATCAAAACCGGGGTATTATCTATAAAGTAATCCGACTGTATATTACTAATGAAGAAGATGAGCGCGATCTTTTTCAGGAAATCTTGTTTCAGGCGTGGAAGTCATATCCCCGGTTTGATGGCCAATCTAAGTTTTCTACGTGGTTGTATCGTGTAGGTTTAAACACCGTGCTCACATTTAAGCGCAGACCGGTGGTGGTTGTTCCGCATGAAGATCTCGCTTCACTCAATCTGGCCCATACCAAAACCAATACCGATGAAAGTGAAGCCTTGTACCTGGCCATTCGACAATTGCCTGAAATAGACCGTATGATTATTACGTTGCATCTGGATGGATACGAAAACGAGGAAATAGCCGACATAACCGGTTTAACCAAAAACAATGTGGCTGTTAAACTACATCGCATAAAAGAAGCCCTTACCAAAAAGCTTAAAGCCGATTAACGATGAACCTGAAGGAAGCCTGGAAAAAATTAGAGCAAGAAAAACTAAGTCAACCCGTGGCCGGGTCAGACGAGATTTATAAAACCAGTAAACACCCGGTACAAAAACTTATTCGCAGTTTTCAAATTGCATTAGGTTTTGTAGTACTCTTTGAAGCAGCCTTTGCTTACCTGGCCGTAGTTATGCCACAGCCTATTGTAAAAGCAGCAATGGTTTTAATGATGGTGGTTTATATTTTCTATTTTATTACAAACTATCAAACCTTATCGCATATTAAAAAGACATTCCGGATGGATCAAAATCTGAGTTACACACTTCAATCCATTTATGATAATACCCGGCAATCATTAAAATTTCAACGAAGGTCTGCTTTATTCATTTATCCGCTTGCAGCCACCTGTGGATTCTTATTTGGAATATCTGTTGAACGCGATGTGGTAGAGGTATTGCAAAATAAATCCACCTGGATAACCCTACTGATCACCAGTGCCATCTTAACACCAATCAGTTATTATGTGGCTATTCAATTAGAGCGGGTTGGTTATGGACGATACCTGGATCAACTTCGGGGCTTAATCCATCAGGTTAATTCGCAAGTCTGATTATTTAAAATCTTCCAGCAACTCAACTTGCTGTAATTTATCGTTTATAGCCTTGATGGCCTGATCCAGCTCAATCATACTCTCTGCCAGCAAAGCCCGAATTCGTTTCTCTTCATCGGGCGATGTTTCTACCGAAAGTAAATAAAGTAATCCGCGAATGCGACTAACCGGAGCACGAAGAACGTGAGAGTTAAAAAAAGTGTATTCGCGCAGCTGATTATTCTGTTCCAGCAGTAACTGTGTTCGGGCAACTACCTTTTCTTCCAGCATTTGCTTCAACTCTTCTAAATCTTTTCGCTGATGTTCCAGGGCTTTGTATTGTTCAGAAATAGTTTCGTTGCGCTTTTTTAATGCGGAATAAAAATCATAATTCAATTGAATCAGGTAGATAATGGATGCATTGAAAAAAGCTGCCAGCATTAAAATTATCATGCGCCAGCGAAAAAAACCATTCGGAAAATACAAGCTGACGTTTAAATCGGGGTTATAGTAAAGTATAAATTCGTACGAAAAGATTATTAATACCCACACCACAACTACAAAAAAGTAGTACCAATACCGCTCGTGCTTTTGTGAAAAAACATAGTGAACCATTACCGAAGTTGCGATGCAATAGAACGGATGCATAAACAAAGACATAACATGGTTGCCTCCGGTTACTACCGGAACAATGGCTACAAACAATATCCAGGCAGTGATAAAAAATACTTTCGATATCAGGTGCCTCCGCATAGCGTTTAGCGCAAAACCAATAATGGCACTAAACCATGCCAGCCAGGGTACTGATGACCGAAATGTGTGATTTTCTAATTTGAGGTAAGCTGGCAGGAAATAAATTAAGTATGGCAGAAGTAAGAAAAATATTAAAACGTAAACAATATTGGTTAACGTAGTTACCCTTCTGAACTCCGAACCCATCTCGTCCGAAATGCCAACCTTAAATAGATTAAATTTTCTCAATGTTTCTATTTACCCTTTGTACCAATAGCCAAGCTAAGCAAATTATAGCGAGCCAAAAATAAACCAGCTAAATCCTGCAATCCTGAACGTATGTTTTGATTGCAAATTCAACTGTGTATGCTACATTAGCTAACCTAAATTTAAACTATGTCAACTTCTTCCAACTCTGGCTATCGCATTTTTTATGGAATACTGGCCGCTAATGTGGTCTCTATCATTTTGGTAGGTGCCGGTAAATATCTGGTAACCTATCTGGAGGGCAACGAAACCGGCAATGGCTCTGGTATTTTCATTTTTTCAAGCTTTGTAATTGTGCCGTTTATCATGGGCGCCATCAGCGCCTGGTTCTGGCATCCGCTGCAAATGAAAACCAGCGCTTACATTGGCTGGTCGGTTGTCAGTACTTTAGTTGCATGCGCGGCAAGTTTTATCTTTCTAAAAGAAGGCATTATCTGTTTGATTATTGTGTCGCCACTCATTTTAGCATTTGTGGTAACCGGGGCATTGCTGGCCCGCATGCTGTATAATCGAAAAAACAATACGCTTAACTCAAGCCTGGCGGGTATTGTACTGGTGGTTTTACTGGCCGATACTTTTTCCTCGCATAAAAATATACAGTTGGTTTCGGATACGATTATCGTAAATGCGCCCATTGAAAAAGTATGGCCTTACGTAGTGGAGTATAAACCCATTACATTAAAAGAAAACTATTGGCTATTTCAGATTGGCATGCCAAGCCCGGTACAAAGCACGGTTGATGGGCACGAAGCAGGCGCTGGCAGAAAATGTATTTTCTCCAATGGCTATGTATTCGATGAAAAAATGATTGTTTATAAGCCCAATGAAGAATTAACGTTTGATATTCTTACCCAACCGCACGACCCCGAAATAATGGGGCATATTGATATTTTACGTGGCCAGTTTATTTTAAAAGATAATGGCAACGGCACCACCACCGTAATTGGTAATTCTTGGTATAAACTTTATGTGTTTCCGGGTTGGTATTTTAATTTGTGGAGCGAAAGTATTACCCGCAATGTACACTTACGGGTGATGGAGCATATTAAAATTCTGAGTGAACAGGGTGTTTGATTGGGTAGTAAAATACTTCGGGTTTTTAAAACACGTGCCGGTGCTACCCCATGTGTTTGATGTCTTGCTAAAACTAACCAGCCTGCTTACCAATAAAAACCTGCCCGATTATATAGACGAAATTGAAACCGAAGTGCTTTCGTGGCAACATACGCATGTAAGCGCACACAAATTTGGTGGCATTCAGTTTAATTCGCACACCACCGAATTAGGGCACATACACGGCAACGGCCTGCTGGATATTTTGCTTAACCGTGAACAGAAATTCTGGCTGATGAAACAATGTCCCGTTCAAGACCACCATATTTTTAGAAACTCTGGCTGGATTTCGTTTTGGATTAAAACCCGGGAAGACAAACAAAAAGCGGTTGAATTACTGAGGTACGCGTATGATTTAAAAACGATAAACTCAGATCAGAACGAAGCGAAGAATTAGGTATGAAAAAATTATCACTTGAAGAACTCGGCCGTATCTCTGTAGAGGAATTTAAAGACTCCGAAAAAATTCCGGTTTGTATTTTATTGGATAATGTTCGAAGCCTGCATAACGTTGGTTCTGCCTTTCGTACTGCCGATGCTTTCCGCATCGAAAAAATTTACCTCACGGGTATTACGGGTACCCCACCCCATCGCGAAATTCAGAAAACTGCTCTGGGTGCAACTGAATCCGTGGCGTGGGAATATGCCGAAAGCACGACCACTGCACTTGAAAAACTTAAAGCCGAAGGCTACACGATTGTAATTGTAGAACAAACCACTAACAGCATAGCATTGCAAACTTTTGAAGCTACCGTTGGTGCAAAGTATTGCCTGGTGTTTGGCAACGAAGTACATGGTGTAAGCGAAGAAGCTATTGCCTTAGGCGATCTGGCTTTGGAAATTCCACAACTTGGCACTAAACACTCCCTCAACATTTCTGTTTGCCTCGGCATTGTGGTTTGGGAAGTATTCAGGAAGACACACCTTAGTTAGGTGCCGGTTTCCTGTTACCGGTGGTTTTGAGAAGTGATGATAATCTTCCATGTGAGGATTTAACCGGCAACCCGCAACAGGCAAACGGAAACTATTTCACCGGCATCAACCTATTCACCGTTCCGGGGTTTTCAGTTGTTACATAGATATATCCATCCGGGCCTTGCACAACCGCCCGCACCCGACCAATCTTTTCAAGCATTCTTTCTTCGGCTACAAATTTTCCATCGGCTACCTCTACACGCGCCACCAACTGAAAGGCCAATGCTCCAACTAAAAAATTTCCTTTCCAGTTTGGATACTTATCACTGGTAACCATGGTTAAACCGCAAGGAGCAATGGACGGAACCCAATAACGCACAGGTTGTTCCATGCCCGGCTTTGCCGTAAGATCTGAGATAGGTGTACCATTATAATCGATACCATAGGTAATAACCGGCCAGCCATAGTTCTTCCCCTTCTCCACTTTATTTAATTCATCGCCACCTCTGGGGCCGTGTTCATGGTTCCACAATGTGTTGGTTTGCTTATCGTAATACACGCCTTGTGGATTGCGATGACCATACGACCAGATTTCGGGTTTGGCACCCGGTGTATTAACGAAAGGATTGTCCGTTGGCACCCGACCATCTTCATGCAGGCGCAAAATCTTGCCAAGGTGATTACTTAAATCCTGTGCATTTTCTTTTCGGCCACGTTCACCCGATGAAAAATAAATGTAGCCCTTACCATCAAACACTATGCGCGAACCAAAATGCACACCCGATGAAGTGGTGGGTTGGGCTTTAAAAAGTTCTTCCAGATTTACCAATGCATTGCCTTGCAGTTTAGCGCGGGCAATCACAGTACCACCGTTGTTGCCATCCGGTTTAGCATACGTCAGATAAATCCAACCATTCCTGGTATAATCCGGATGAAGCTGAATATCCATCAGGCCGCCTTGCCCTCTATCGTACACTTTCGGCACACCGGTAATCTTTTCAGCCAGCAGTTTGCCATCTTTAAGTATGCGTATCTCACCACTTTTTTCTGTTACCAGAATTCGCCCGTCTGGCAAAAAAGCTATTCCCCATACACTTTGCAGATCAGAGGTGAGTGTCTCTAACACAAACTTTTGCTTCTGAGTTGTAATGATTTCCCCGGGTTTAGGTTGAGCTTGAATCTGATAATAAAAAACAGCAAGCGCGAATACGAGAAATTTTTTCATGGTGGTGGATTGGAGTTGCAAGATAGAAAATTATGTTAGTTAGTTGCTGGTTCTCTCGTTACTGGCGTAGTTGCACTTAATTAAACAAGGGCAAGAAACGAGTAGCCGTAATCACTATCTTTGCACGTTATCCAAGTTAAACATGTTTTCTGCCTCGCTGTCCGACATCCGGAAAGAACTACAACATACCCATGCCGATACACTGCAGGCACTTTGTCTTCGGTTGGCGCGCTATAAGAAAGAGAATAAGGAGTTATTAAATTACTTACTGTTCGAAGCGCATGACGAGGCCGGGTACATTCAGCAGGTAAAAACAGAGGTAGAGTTAATGTTTGAAGAAGTAGCCGACAAAAATTTATACCTCGTTAAAAAAATTCTGAGAAAGATTCTGCGCTTTACCAACCGGCAAATAAAATATTCGGGTTTGCCTCAAACCGAGTTAGCGTTACGTATCTTCTTTTGCGAAAAAGTTGTGTTCGCCCGGATTCCGTTAAGTACCGGCACTGTTTTATTCAACCTGTATCAACAACAATTAAAAAAGATTGGCAGCGTGCTGACCAAACTTCCCGAAGATTTACAGGGCGACTACACCTCATCCTTAAAAACAATTCGCTATGCAGGAGCAACCTAACAATCCGCTACACGGAAAAACGCTGGAGTTTATTCTGAATTTTCTGGTAGCCAAATACGGATGGGAAGAATTAGGCACGCGCATTCCGGTAAATTGTTTTATTCACGATCCCAGTATAAAATCAAGCCTTACCTTTTTTCGAAAAACCCCGTGGGCCCGCAAGAAAGTAGAAGACTTGTATCTCGATTCGCTCGATTGAGCCAGAAAAAATTAACAACTTTGCACAGTTAATCTGAAGCAATGTCCGATCGCTATAACCAACGTGGGGTTTCCGCCAGTAAAGAAGATGTACATCAGGCCATCAAACTATTGGATAAAGGGTTGTTTCCGAAAGCCTTCTGTAAAATTGTGCCCGATACCCTGGCAGGCGATCCTGACTATTGTACCATTATGCATGCCGATGGTGCCGGTACCAAGTCATCGCTGGCCTACATCTATTGGAAAGAAACGGGCGATCTTTCGGTGTGGAAAGGCATTGCGCAAGATGCCATCATCATGAACATTGATGATTTATTGTGTGTGGGTGCTACCGGACCCATCTTACTTTCCTCAACCATTGGTCGTAATAAAAACCTGGTACCGGGTGAAGTAATCTCTACCATCATAAACGGAACCGAAGAAGTATTGGAAATGCTGCGCCAGCATGGCATGGAAATTTACAGCACCGGTGGCGAAACAGCCGATGTGGGCGACCTGGTGCGCACCATAATTGTAGACAGCACGGTTACTGCGCGCATGAAGCGAAAAGAAGTAATCGACAATAAAAATATTCAGGCTGGCGATGTGATAGTAGGCCTGGCTTCGTATGGAAAAGCCACTTACGAAAATGAATACAACGGGGGCATGGGCAGCAATGGTTTAACCTCTGCGCGGCACGATGTGTTTGATCATGGGTATGCCAACAAATACCCCGAGACCTATGACAAAGCCGTACCTGATGAACTAGTCTATTCCGGCAGGTATAAAGTAACCGATGAAATACCAGGGGTAGAGGTTAACATTGGCAAATTGGTGCTATCGCCTACGCGCACATATGCACCCGTGATGTTAAAAATTCTGGATGAGCTGCGATCGAACATTCATGGCCTGGTTCATTGCAGCGGGGGCGCACAAACCAAAGTGTTGCACTTTATTGAAAATGTTCACGTGATTAAAGATAATCTGTTTCCAATTCCACCCCTGTTCAACCTGATACACGAGTGTTCCGGCACCGACTGGAAAGAAATGTACAAAGTGTTTAACATGGGCCACCGCATGGAAGTTTACTTGCCACAACAATACGCCCAACAGGTAATTTCTATAGCCGAAAGTTTTGGCATTGAGGCAAAAGTAATTGGCCATGTTGAAGCTTCGTCAACTAAAAAACTTACGCTTAAAACCCAGGTTGGAATTTTCAGTTATTGATTCGGTGCTCTCATAACAATCAAACAATTGATTAAATTCGAATATGATTGTACGTGCAGCCTTTCTTCTGATCTTTTCTTTGGTTGTTTCTCCGGGATGGACCCAGCCTAAAGAAGCATTTATCCGAACCAACCTGGTAGGGTATTTACCTTCCGATACCAAAATTGCTATCCTGTTTTCTGATAGCCCTGTTCAGGGTACATTTCAGGTAACGGAAAAAGAATCGGGTCGCAACCGGTACTCTGGAAAAATCACAATGGCTTCCGGAGGTTATGATAACTTCAGGTATTATTATTCGCTCGACTTTACTCCTCTTACCCAGCCGGGCGAATACCAGATCAAGATCACAAAACCTGCTACTGCCTCGGTTTCATTTGTTATTGGAGAACAAGTGTATGGCAACTACCATGAAGATCTGTTGGGATTTATGTGGCAGCAACGATGCGGGTTTAATCCCTTCTTTGATCAAACCTGTCATGAAAAAGATGGGCGCATCATGGATGGCCCCATGCCCGACTCCACGTACCTTGATGCACGGGGTGGATGGCACGATGCAGGAGATCAACTGAAATATCTGATTACCACCAGCAATGCCGTAGCCCGCATGATCATGGCATATCAATTATTCCCTGAAAAATTTGCTGACGAATACAATGCTTTGGGCCAGCCCGGAAGCAACGGAGTGCCAGATGTATTGGATGAAGCTAAATGGGGATTAGATTGGATACACAACCTGCACCCGGCACCTGGCCAACTCTATCATCAGGTTGCGGATGACCGCGATCATATCGGTTGGAAGTTACCTGCATTTGATCAAAGTAATTATGGTTGGGGTAAAAATTCATATCGTGTAGCGTACTATGCAACCGGAAAGCCGCAAGGATTAGGAAAGTATAAAAGTCAAGCAACAGGCATTGCCAATCTTGCCGGGCGTTCGGCTGCTGCCATGGCGCTGGGTTATTCCGTATGGAAAGAAAAAAAATATGACGAAGCCTTCGCTTTAAAGTGCCTTGCTGCTGCGGAAGATTTGTATCGCATGGCCAAAGAAAAAGAAGGTTATCAACAGGGTAATTCGTATGGCGCTCCTTATCGATACAATGAAGACACCTGGACAGATGATATGGAATGGGCGGCTGCTGAATTATTTCGGGCAACAGGCAATAAAAAATACCTGGATGATGCTAAACATTATGCAGAAATAACCGGAACTCTTTCATGGATTGAAAATGATACCACAGCGCATTACCAGCGTTATCCATTCCTTAACATAGCGCATTATAGCCTTTATACTTTAGCTGATGATGATTTAAAAAAGAAACTGGCTGGCTACTACAAATCAGGAATTGAAAAGACTCTGATCCGGGCTAAAAAAAATGCCTTCCAGTATGGTGTGCCGTTTATCTGGTGTTCCAATAATCTGGGTGTTGATTTAGCCCTACAGATATTATTGTATGAAAAAATGACGGGTGATCGGGCTTATCATGCGTACGCATTGGCCATTCGTGATTGGCTTTTGGGGCGTAATCCCTGGGGGTCGAGCATGTTTACCAACATTCCTAAAACTGGTGAGTATCCGATAGATGTGCACACCAGTACCTGGGCGCTTACGCAAAAACAAGTTCCCGGAGGGTTGGTTGATGGTCCTATTTATACCAGCATTTATAAAAAACTATTGGGGTTAACCCTGAACGAGCCAGATGAGTTTGCCCGATTTCAAAATTCATATGTGGTGTACCACGATGATATTGGCGATTACGCAACCAACGAACCAACCATGGATGGTACAGCCTGCGCCATTATGCTGATTGCCTGGTTTGGCACAGGGGCACAAAAAGATTAATCTTCCTTCTTCCGCCCCACTAAATCCTTTAGCGGATCCCACAACTTCACATCATCGGCAATATTGCTTAGCTGAATAGAAAGTGCGCGGGTGGAAATCTGGATTTCGCGCATGGTTAAACCCAACGAAATCAATAACGACAATAGCGAGGCTCCAAAAATATATTTGGCTACAAGTTCGTGCCCGCTAAATAAAAAGAACATACAGAGCACACTCAGAAACAAAGCCAGTATGCTCAACATCTGCATATCGCGGATTAAACGCAACCGGACTTTAAGATTGCGAATCTGATCAGCAACTTTCTTGTCCTCTTTGGTTTGATAATCGCTGGCCAGCTTGCGGATAAGCGAAGCCACAGCCAGAAATCGATTGGTGTAAGCCAGCAAAATCAATGAGACTGTAGGAAACAAAAGCGCGGGCGTGGTTAAGGTTAATTCCATAAGTAAAGATAACCTCGCTAAATGCCATTAATCAAAAAAGTAGAAGAATCCTTTTAGGCGATGTGTACTTTCGTTGATCTAATCAAAATTCTATGAAATTACGGGTTATCCTATTTCTGCTTTCTGTTAACACACTGGTACTTGCCCAGAAAAAACCGGCTGTTCAGTCCGCCCCTAAAAAACCACTCACGCCAGCTGTATATGATGGTTGGAAGGACATTACCTACAAAGCGCTTACACCTGATGGTAGCTATGCCGCTTTTACCATTAATCCCCAGGAAGGCGATGGCAAAGTGGTATTTCATAATCTTAAGACTAATATCCAGGATTCTGTAAAGCGGGCTGCCGAAATTGCGCTTACGTTCGACAATAAATACGCACTGTTTAAAATAAAACCGCAGCAACAATTTGTAAAAGATCTGCGCAGACAAAAAAAGAAAAAAGAAGATTTGCCTAAAGATTCATTGGGCATTTTCACATTTGCAAATCGGAAAACCGAAAAAATAGCCCACGTAAAATCTTTTAAAGTTCCTGAGAAAGCCGGGCAATGGGCTGCGTGGCAATTGGAAGCCTTGAAGGAAGAAAAATCAAAAGCCAAACCCGATACCGCAAAGAAAGCGGAGCCCGCCAAACCCAAAAAAGTTAAGAAGAATACCGATGAGAATGGTTACACGCTGGTGCTTCGCAATCTCAACACCAACCAAAACGTTCATTTCGGATTTGTAAAAGAATATGCGTTTGCCAAATACGGGCAAGGACTTTTGTTTCATACCACCGGTAATGATTCTACCATGAAGGCCGGCATGTATTGGTACGATCTTCAAAAGGCCGAACTAAAACAACTGCACGAAGGCAAATCCAAATACAAGTATAAAGGCTTAGCCATAAGCGAAGATGGCACACAAACTTCTTTCCTGTTGGATAGCGATACCACAAAAGCACCCAACCATTTTTTCTCACTCTATTATTGGAAATCGGGCGAAGCAACAGCCTCTGCACTGGTGCATGAAAAAACTGCACAAGTACCTGCTAACTGGTTTGTAAGTGAACATGCTACACCAAACTTTTCAAAAGACGGCAGCAAACTGTTTTTTGGATTAGCCCCCAAACCGTTAGAGCAAGACACCACACGCCTGGAAGAAGAAATTATAAAAGTAGAAGTATGGAACTGGCGCGATAGTGTTTTGCAAACACAACAAAACAGTCGCCTGGATGCTGAAAAAAAACGCTCGTATCAAACCGTTATTAACCTGGCCGATAAATCAGTTGCACTATTGGGTGGCACAACTGTTCCGCAAGTTGTACTGGCCGATGAAGGCAATGCTACGCTTGCTTTAGGTTTATCTGATTTACCATACAGGTGGAGTAGCTTCTACGATGTTAATACTGCCGAAGATGCTTACCTTATAAATGTAAAAACCGGAGACAAAAATAAGGTTGCTGAAAAAATAAAAGGAAACATTTCCATTTCGCCCAAAGCAAAATTTGTGTTCTGGTTTAGTTTGCCAGACACCGCCTGGTTTACTTACGATGTAACCACCAGACAAACACAATCGCTTACCAAAACATTGCCGGTAGCCTTTGCCGATGAAGAAGATGATCACCCGGACTATCCATCTTCGTATGGCTTTGCGGGTTGGTTAGAGAACGATACCCGGTTTTTGGTTTACGATCGGTACGACATCTGGTCTATTGATCCGCAAGGAAAATTACCAGCTGTTAACCTTACAAAAGTGGGTCGCTCACAGAAAATCACTTTCCGCAATGTGTGGCTTAATCGCGAAGAAAAATTCATCAAGCCTGATGCCACGCTTTTGCTCACTGCATTTGACGAACAAAGTAAAGCCGTTATGTATTACGGTTATTCATTAAAAACGGGCGAACTGAAAAAACTTACCAGCGGCAATTACCGCTATGGCGGTGCAACCAAAGCATTACAGAGCGATAACATCCTCTTCACACGCGAAAATTATCAGGAGTTTCCCGATGTGTGGGCAAGTACTTTATCTTTCGTTAATCCTAAAAAAATAAGCACCGCCAATCCACAACAGAAAAACTATTTGTGGGGAACAGTGGAATTAGTGAATTACACATCATTGGATAATGTACCGTTGCAAGGTTTGTTATATAAGCCCGAAAATTTTGATCCAAAAAAGAAGTATCCCATGCTGGTGTATTTTTATGAAAAGAGTAGCGATGGGTTGCATTCCTATTTCAAACCACAACCAGCCTGGTCAATCATTCAACGCGTAATGTGTGCCAGCAATGGCTACCTCGTATTTGTGCCCGATATTGTTTATAAAAATGGATTGCCGGGAGAAAGTGCCTACAACTGCATAATGCCCGGAGTGAATCAGCTCATCAGCACTGGGTTTGTGGACGAAAAAAATATTGGGATACAAGGCCAAAGCTGGGGTGGTTACCAGACCGCTTACATTATTACCCGCACCAATCTGTTTAAAGCAGCCGGTGCCGGAGCTGCTGTAGTAAACATGACCAGTGCCTATGGCGGCATTCGTTGGGGCAGTGGAATGAGCCGCATGTTCCAGTATGAAAGAAGTCAGAGCCGTATTGGTGGAACGTTATGGGAAAAGCCGCTTTACTTTATTGAAAACTCACCATTGTTCTATGCGGATAAAATTCAAACTCCCGTATTGATTATGCAGAACGATAAAGATGATGCTGTGCCGTGGTATCAGGGTATTGAGTTTTACATGGCACTGCGCAGATTACAAAAGCCCGTGTGGATGCTGGTGTATAACGATGAAGTGCATAACCTGCAAAAGCGACAGAACCGCGAAGACTATGACATCCGCCTGATGCAGTATTTTGATTATTACCTGAAAGGCGCACCCGAACCGGAGTGGATGAAGAAAGGAATTCCGGCTATTGAGAAGGGGATTACAAAGGGGTATTGAGTGTTATAGCCTGAATTGAAGAGGTAGCCTGATTTCTTGTGGAACAGGCACGCCTCTTCGTGTGCCTGGTTTCCATTTTGGTGAAATCGAAATAACCCTAATTGCCTCCTCATCACAGCCTCCACCTATACCATCAATTACACTAACATCTTTGATGGTGCCATCCGGATCGACTATGAATCGAATCATTACCCTTCCCTCAATCCCCTCCTTCTTTGCTTGCTTAGGATACCTCAAATTCTGTGCAATGAAACCATAAAACGCAGCCATCCCGCCTACAGGTTCTGCAGTAATTTCTATTTCAATCATAGAGCTTGGTGTGCTTTCCGTTGATCGCATAACCAGAAGAACAAAAAACTGATCGATAGGAATATCATTCTGAGAAGCCGGGTACCAATTACCGAGTGACTCAAAAGCTCTTACAATCGCCTCTTGTTTTGATTCAGGGTCTGTTTCAATTGCATCTACAATTCCATCGCGGGTAACTGTAAACCTTACCTCTATTTGCGAATTGATTTGATAGAAGGACGAATCATTTTTCAAGTATTTAGCGAGCTCGTTATAAAATTGACTCCAACCATTGCCATACCTTGCTGATTGTCCATAATCCACCATAACATTATGGTCATTTGACTTTGGGTTATCGTTCAATTCATTTTCGAAAGCCAAATTAAGCGGGTTCAGAAGAATGTATTTTTTGACCAAATAAATTTTTATCTGTGAATAGGTTGGTGCGGATACCGTAGATGTTTCATAACCTACAGATGAAACTACCAGTTCGTCCCGTCCCTTAAGGATTAATTCCGCATAACCAAGATGATTTGTTATTGCACTTTGATTTTTTGTAGTGACCACCATAGCCCCCTTTATAGGTCTTCTTGATTCGTTATCAAGAATTTGTGCAATAACTTTCCTGTCTTGAGCGTTCCCCTCAATCCATCCGAATACAGTTAAAATCCAAAATAAGCTTCTCATGTCAAAGGAGTAAAGCGTAAAATAGCAATTTTCAATAAAAAACTGTTGCCTTGATCGGGCATTATACATTTCAAATACAGCCAATCTGTTAATTCCACAATTCAGTAAACAAGCTTATTTTAGCAGATAACATTTTGATAGGGTTGGTTGTATTAAAAGAAAAACCCATGCGCATTCTGCTTTTCATCCTCTTTGCCACCACTTCGGTATTTGGCCAATCGGTAACTACCGGTAAACAACTGTGGGAACAGAAAAAATATGCAGAGGCCCGAAAGCAACTGCTGGCTATTAAGAAAGACAATAAAGACTATGCCGCTGCACAATATTACTTGGGTCGTGTAGCCTTTGATGAGAAGAAGTATGATGAAGCCGAAGCGTTTTTTGAAGCCGCCATTGAAACCAACGATAAAGTTGCCGAGTACCACACCTGGTATGGCAATACGTTAGGCACCCTTGCTTCCGATGCCAATATTTTCAAGCAGGCTTCTTTAGGGCCAAAAATGAAAAGTGCGTGGGAGAAGGCTGTAAAACTTGATCCGAAAACCGTTGATGCCCGCGAGTCTCTGATCCAATATTATTTACAAGCTCCGGCCATTGCCGGTGGCAGTGTAGACAAAGCCATTGAATTGGCTAACGAAATAAAAAAATTAAAACCAGCTGAAGGTTACCGGCAGCTAGGCAACATCTACTATCGCGAAAAAAGATTTGCAGAGGCTGAAAAAGAATTTATTGCTATGGCTAAAGTGGATGCCACGCTTACACCAGGTCTTGCCAATTTTTATGTGCTGCAAAAGCAATTTGATAAAGCGTTCGCCATTTCGGATGAAGCCCTGAAACAAAACCCGGATGATATGGCAGCCACCTATCAGATTGGAAAATTAAGTGCCCTGTCGGGACTACAATTAGATCGCGGTGAAGCTGCCCTGAAAAAATACCTCACCTATCAGCCCCAGAAAAATGAACCCAGCCATGCCGGAGCCAACATGCGGCTGGCACAGATTATGGAAAAGCGTGGCAAAAAAACTGAAGCCAAATCACTTTATCAATTAGCCTTAAAAGGCGATGCTACGCTGAAGGAAGCAAAAGAAGGTCTGGAGCGGGTTTCGAAGTAACACGTTTTGTTGATCGCTTCCTTTATTGATTGGAACCTTCGTAAATTCGCTGTTCCTTAACAAAAGCATGAAACAGTTCTTTCTAAAGTGGTACAGTTACAACGCGTGGGCTAATCGCACCATCATTACCTGCCTGCAGCGCCAATCGGTAACCGATGAAAAAATTCTAACCATTATGGGGCATTTGGTAAGTGCCAATTTTATCTGGCTTAACCGCATTAAAGGTTTACCTAAAAGCGAGTTTAAATTGTGGGGCGATTACTCGCTACCCCAGCTAAAACAGATGGTAGAAGATGCCGATGCCCAGTGGATGGACTTTATTAAAAACACCGATGATTTTAACCGTATCTTAAAGTATCATAATTACGTGGGTAATTATTTTGAAAGCAACGTTGAACAAATTATGATTCATTTGGTTAATCATGGTAGTTACCATCGCGGACAGGTGGCGATGTTGCTGCGTCAAAAAGGTTTTGAACCTGTAAATACTGATTATATTACTTACGACCGGGTTTTATCCGGCCAGTTGCCAAATCCTTAACCAAAAAAAGAACTATGAAGAAAAATAATCTACTCCTGATCTTAATGTTAACCGTGTTTGCCCTTCAGGCTCAAGAGTTAACGCTAAACGATGGCATCACGGTTTGTCATACTTCGCCTACCGAAAAGTTTGCTTTGTTTGCACAAAACGATGACTTCAACATGTCGCACCCCAATCCGGTACCGTACATCCACGTAAGTGAAACCGGCAAGATGATTACCTTCAAAACACCCGATGGCAAAGAAGCCAACGGCTATGTGTTGATGGCTAAATCAAAATCCAACAATTGGATCTTTGTGTTTCAGGAGTGGTGGGGTTTGAACGATCACATTAAACGCGAAGCTGAAAAATTATATACCGATCTGGGCAATGTAAATGTGTTGGCGCTGGATATGTACGATGGAAAAGTAGCTACAGCCCGCGAAGATGCCGGAAAATACATGGGTGAGTTTAAACAAGATCGCGGCAATGCAATTGTAAAAGGGGCCCTGGAGTATGCCGGTAAAAATGCAAAAGTGGGTACCATTGGCTGGTGCTTTGGTGGCGGGCAGTCGATGCAGGCAACTTTAACCGCAGGCAAACAAGCCGCAGGCTGTGTAATCTATTACGGTATGCCCGAATCGGATGTGGAGAAACTTAAGACATTAAATGCCGATGTGTTAAACATCTGGCCCACACAAGATCAATGGATTAACAAAGAGATGATGGATAAGTTTGAAGCCAACATGAAAGCCGCTGGTAAAAAATTAACTACCAAAGCTTACGATGCGGATCATGCCTTTGCTAATCCAAGCAATGCTAAATTTAATCAGGAGTTTACCGCTGACGCCTACAAACACACGCTTGAGTTTTTCAAAGCAAGACTTAAGTAACCTGAAGATTTGAGAATGGGTCTATCTCATTCTCAAATTCTCTTAAATTAATACTGCTCCAGCATATACCTTATTACATCGGTTGTGGTTACAATACCCACCAGTTTGGTTTCGTCTTTGTCATCCACTACGGGCAAAGCATGAAATTCTTCCTTTGAAAGTATCTCTGCAATCTCCTTAATGGTGTCGTTTGCTTTTACTACACGTGGCCGGTGCGACATTACCTGCGAAATGGTAAGCATATCAAATACCGCCTCATCGGCATCATCCTGTCCGGCAAACAAACTGCTAAAGGTTAACCGATTCAAATCAGTTTTACTGATAATTCCCACCAGTTGCTTGCCATAAATAACGGGCACGTGGCGAATATTATGCTTGCGAATGATTTCGCGCGCTTCAATTAGTTTATCTTCCAATTGTACCACATGAATATTCCGGGTCATGATGGTATTTACAAGTTCTCGCTTTCTCATAGTAGTATGGGTTAAAGTGTGAAACGTCTTATATTTCTTTCTATTACAAGATCGTTTTACCAATAACCCCATCCCATGAGATGCATCAGGCTATAACATGATTTCTATCACTCCCAAAGGACAATGCCCGGTTGCTTGTGGTACCATTCGGGATATTTCGGTAAATGAATTTTTTCCACTTCATTGCGTTTTACTTTCAGCGTTGGGGTAAGTAAACCATTCTCCACACTCCAATCGGTTTTCATAATTACCACCTTTTCAATTTTCTCGTACGTTTCCAAACCGGGGTTTATCTGCGCAACAGAATTTTCCAAACCCAAAATCAACTCTTCTTTTGTTTTGGCTTTTCCGGCCGGTGAAAGTACTACCAGGGCAATAGGCTGTGGAATACCCATGCCCACTACACACACCTGATCAATGTCGGGATTTGCCAACAACTTCAATTCGATTGGTGTAGGAGCTATGTATTTACCTTTATCTGTTTTAAACTGATCTTTTACCCGACCTGTGATTTTTAAGAAGCCATCGTTCGAAATCTCACCCTGATCTCCGGTTTTCAGATATCCTTCTTCATCAAACAACTCTTTGGTAAGTTCGGGTTCTTTGTAATAACCCAAGGTAAGTCCCGGGCATTTCACGCGTATCTCACCACCTTCGGCAATCTTCACGTGTAAACCTTTAAATGGTTTTCCTACCGTACCATGCCGGTTCGCTTCATTGCGATTAAAGTGCGCATACACGCAATCTTCCGTCATGCCATATGCTTGCAGAATGCGTACCCCTAATTTTTCATACCACTGCAGTAAATCAATTGAAATAGGTGCTGCTCCACTAAAAATTTGTTTCGCGCGTGTAAGCCCAATTCCCTTTTTAATTTTATTTTTTATCAGCGAACTCACCACCGGAATTTTTAACAGGGTATCCAATTTTTTCTGTGGTAATTTCTGTAGTATTTTTTCCTGGAACTTGGCCCAGATGCGCGGTACAGCAAAGAAGTGAGTGGGCTGCGTATCCGCCAGATTTTTAGGGAAGGATTCTAATGTTTCCGGAAAGGAAAAGGTTCCGCCCTGGTAAATGCCCATAAGCTCAATGCCCATACGTTCAGCTATGTGGCTCATCGGCAGGTATGAAAATAATACCGGATGCATCTGAATACCCAACTCGGAGGTGCCTTGCCGGATGGTACTATCAAAGGCAGCCACCGAATGCATTACGCCTTTTGGTTTACCGGTTGTACCCGAAGTGTACATAATAGTAAGCAAGTCTTCACCTTTCCACGAATGCGGCTCACGCAATGGTTCAAATCGCGTAAGCCAGTCTTCCCAGGTTTGGGGGGCAATTGTTCCATACGTAGAAACACCCAGTGTAATTACATCAGCCGGAATGCCCCCTTTCTGTTCTTCGAAGTTATCCAGCTTACCAGCTATAATCAGCTTAGAGCCACTGTGCACTACAATCTGTTGAATAGAATTGGCCGTTAGGGTTGCATAGAGTGGCACCGAAACATAACCCGCCATCATAATGGCCAGGTCGGCCATTACCCAATGGGCACAGTTTTTAGAGATAAGGGCCACGTTACTTCCTTGCGGGAAGTTGTATGATTTTAATCCGGTGGCAATGCGCCTGATTTCTTCACCGGCTTGTTGGTAGGTCCAGGTTTTCCACTGACCGTTAAAAGGCTGGCGTAAAAAAAGTTGGTTAGGAATTTCTTTTTCCCACTTTAGAAACTGCAGCAGAGGAGTGCTTGCATTCATAGGCTTTGGGTTAACACAAAGTCTATTTAGCAATATAAATGCAGAAAGAAAAGGTTTATACGTATAAAAGGCGCTATCGCTCAAGCGAAAGCGATGTACTCAGTGATTAGTTCTTTGCAATTAACGAAGCGTGATTGCTCTGCTACTTGAAATGTTTCAGCTTAATTATTTCCTCTGGTTTTAAAAAACGCCACTCACCGCGGTTCAAATCTTTTTTATCTAACCCGGCATATACAACGCGGTCCAGCTTTTCAACTTCGTAGCCAAGCGATTCAAAAATTCTACGCACAATCCGGTTCCAGCCAATGTGCAATTCTATACCTATAATTTGATTATCTCCATCTACAATGGCCAGATCATCTACTATAGCCCGACCTTCTTCCAGGTAAACACCATCTTTTATTTTTTGAAAGTCATTTTTTGTAATGGGTTTATCTAACTCAACGCGATAGATTTTCTTCACATTGTACGATGGATGGGTAAGCTTATCGGCCAGGTCGCCATCGTTGGTTAACAATAACAAGCCTGTAGTATTTCTATCCAATCTACCCACCGGATAAATTCGTTCTGGTCCAGCATTAGCCACAATGCTCATCACTGTTTTGCGTTCTTGCGGATCATCGGTTGTGGTAATAAAACCTTTCGGTTTGTTAAGTAAAATGTAAACCGGTTTTTCTGCCTTTAGTTTTTTGCCTTCATATCGTACCTCATCGGTACGTTTTATTTTGTGCCCCATTTCGGTAACTACTTCACCATTTACCGTTACCAGGCCAAGCTTAATCAGTTCATCAGCTTCGCGCCTGCTGCCCACACCACTATTTGCGATAAACTTATTCAAGCGAATTAAATCCGAATCTGTTTTAGGTTTTTCTTCGGCTGTACGTCTGGTTGATTTTACATCGCGCTTTTTATCGAAAGGTTTGCGCTTGTAGGGTAAGCCAAAATTAGAGGTCTTACTGAATGACTTCTCTCCTTCTTCGCGTGGTTTTTTATCGAAAGGTTTTTTTGAAAACCGGGCCGGACCTGATGCCCGCGAATCGAAACGACCGGTACGCTTTTGAAATTCCGGTTTGTCAGTTTTTTCAGAATCGCCATAGCTTTTTTTCCCGAACCGATCGCTCTTCGGTTTATCAAAACCTCCCCGGTTAAATGATGAACTGCGCTTTTTAAACTCTGGTTTATCGCCTCTCTCTGAATCGCCAAACCCTCTCTTTTCGAAACGATCTCCTCTTGGTTTATCAAAGCCGCTTCTCTTTCCAACCCCTCCGGATGTTTTAGAGAAACCCCCGGCACTCTTCCGCTCAAAGCGTGGTTTATCATCAGAACCAAAAGATTTTCTCTTAAACGGTTTGCTGTCATCTCCATCCGTTCGCTTTTCAAACTTGCGCGGACGTTCGCTGCCCTCGCGTCTTCCAAATGCTGGCTTTTCAGAACGGGTAAATCCAGACCTGCGCTCAGAACTGTCGCTTCTTTTGCTGAAGGAAGATCGGCTATCGCCACGGCCTTCAGGCTTTTCTTTCTTACGGGTGCGAAATGTTTTTTCTGCATCCGAACGTTTTCCAAAAGATGTTTTGCCTGATGTTTTCCTGGGGCGTGCCATAGGTTAATGGGTTAAGATATGAGTTGGCCAACAGCCAACTTGACTAAAGGTCGTAATTAAATGTATAGAACGGAATGTTACTTCCGTGAGATTTTTGGCGAGTAAAGCTTTCTTATTGATTTTCGGGGGTTTCGCCAATTGTGTTTACCTCGCTGGTAAAGTCTTTAGGCGTAGGTAATTCGTTGATGTCGTTAATGCCAAAGTATTCCATAAACTTTGGGCTTGTTCCGTAAAGAATCGGGCGGCCAATTGTTTCGGCTTTACCCAAAATTTCGATTAACCCTTTATCTAAAAGTTTTTGCACTGCATAATCGCAGTTTACACCACGAATGTTTTCTACATCAGTTTTTGATATAGGTTGTTTGTAGGCAATGATGGAAAGTGTTTCCATTGCTGAAGTAGACAATCTCTTTTTGGATTGCTGCTTCAACATAATGCCAATACTGCTTTGATAGGCGGGCTTGGTTAAAAACTGATAGCCACCACCCGCTTTATAGAGCTGGAAAGAATGTTCTTCACCCTGAAATTTTTCTTCGATTCGGGTTAGCGCACCGGTTATGTCTTCCTCGGGCACATCGGCATTGAACATTTCAGAAAGGCAGGCTTTAATATCAGCTACCTTAGCTGGAGTAGGTGAACAAAAAATCAATGCTTCAATGTGGTTTTGCAGAAAGTCCATAGCAGAGTGAGTTGAAGAGGGCTGCCTTGTTTGGCAGCCCTTTTATCTTAATTAGTCTTGTTTCATCATTTTAGCTTCGATGGATTGTGTGGTGTGTGGCACCGCAATCAATCGTTCTTTCGGAATCAACTTTCCGGTAACGGAACAGATTCCGTACGTGCGATTCTTAATCCGAACCAATGCGTTTTCCAGATTAGTGATATACTTAAGCTGTCGTGCAGCCAACTGGCTCAGATTTTCCTTCTCAGCAGTTTCGGCACCGTCTTCCAACACTTTGGTGTTACCCCCTGATGTGGAGTCGGTTCCGGCATCGTTATTACGATTTAAGGTTTCTTTCAAAATGCGAAACTCTTCTTTCGCCTTGTCCAGTTTACCTACAATCAAAGTCTCGAATTCTTTTAGTTCTTCATCGCTATAGCGGGTCTTATCTTCATTAACCGCCACCGCTTTAGCTGGTTTATGTGCAATGGGGCGTTGGTTAATAATTGGGAAAATATTGAGTTGCGAGGGTGACAATTTAATTGGCGGTGCAATTGGCCGGGGCTCTTTCTTAGGTGCCGGTTCAGCAGCCTTTTTTAGCACAGGTTTAACCTCTTCCTTTTTTGTTTTCTTAGGGGCAACTTTCTTAGGTGCAGCTTTTTTGGCTACAACTTTCTTAGGAGCAACCTTCTTGGCAGGAGCTTTTTTAGCAACCTTTTTAGCTTTTACAGCAGTTTTTGCCTTTGCGGCTGGTTTAGCCTTAGCCGCTTTTTTTGCTGGCTTAGCTGGTTTTTTCTTTGATTTGGCCATAAAACAAGTTCCTTTTAAGGGGTTTTGAAAAAGATGGGCAAAAATACGGCTATGGGTTGAAACAAAAAACTATGAAAGCCTGATATGACACGAATCTAAATAGCTGAGCTTGTTTAATGTATTGGCTGAATTAAGGCTTTTATCGCGCCACCACTACCCGTTTTCTAAAAGTATTAACCTGCCCATCCAACTGGAAAACCTCGAACCAAACTACGTAATAACCCATACGCACGCGCGTACCATCCTCGCGGTTGCCATCCCACCGGAAGAAACCCTCAAAGCCAAGCATTTCATTATTAGCCAGTTCTTTTAAAACACGCCCTTGCTGATCGGCAATTTTTACGTTGGCCACCCAACCAGCTTGCTCAAACTTATATTGGATCTGTGCAAAGTCCTGACCCGGCCTGTCGGGCGAAAAGATTTCGGGTTCAATAGTAACCTGGTCTTCTTTAAGGTTTGCCTCGGGCTTTGAATTCGAGTTGATATAACCCGGTGTGGCAAAGCCAGCAACACTACTGGCGGACCTCCAGTTATTTCTATTCGTTGCAGCAACTGACGTGGAGATGCGCTCCAGCGAAACACCTTCTGTGTCTTTTAAAATTGGCGTATGAAAATCATCGTCATACAACAAGTAATCCAGATTGGTACCCATATCAGAAATCAAGGCAACTGAACCCGCATCATCATTCATGGAAGGAGTAGCCGCTACCACAAAATTTGCTTCCACTCCTAAAGGGTATTGATTTTTTAGTGCGGTACCATCAACGGTAACCACCACGATGTTGCCAGGCGAAAGCATCAGATCTTGCGTGGTAATTACTCTTGTATCGGTGGTAGCATCATTTTCAAAATTAGCAAGTGACCAGTTTTTAAGATTAATGTATTTGTCTGATACGTTTATTAACTCAACAAAATCCACTCCGCCAGGTCTTGGGTTAAAAAGAATTTCATTCAACAGTACATCTCCCGGTTCGGCCACTTCTGGCAAGGCAAAAATCTTTTGATTATGGGCTTCCTGAATTTCATTGCCGGCACAATCGCGCAAGCCGGTAATGGTGATTGTATACAGTTGTTTGAGCTGCAGGTTAGTTGCTAACGTAAGCTTAATCTGACGCAATGAAGGAGATGCAAATTGAACCGATGTAATTGTCACATCCGGTACTATCGAAAAAGGCTGAATGGTAATTGGCTTTTCTAATTTTTCATCAAATGTCAATAACAACTCTAAGTCCGTTACAACGGCCACAGCCAGCAATCGGGGGCCGGTTAAATCGTGTTTGTTAGCATTTACCGAGTTAACCGCACCGGGTGTTCCACCCTGCACGGCTTCACTGGCTGTCCAGTTGTTTTCTTCACCACAAGTATTGTTAACGTCTATCAGTTCAAGTGTCCAACCACCAGCTTGTTTGTCTTCATCGGCATACCAGCCAAGATTAAAATTTACCGAATCTATAAGTTGATTACCGGGAGCATAAAATCTAAGGGCTTCGCCTGCATTATTCAAAGTAGGAAAGTTTGCTGCACCCAACACATTGCCAAACGTATTGTAAAGCGAAGCATTTGCATTAGAAGTTAAGATCAGATATTCGCCAGGCAAAATGCTTCGCGCTGGCAGAGTCGCGGTTGAACTGCCATCGGTAAACTTCCAGCCTGCAAGGTCTATCGGGTTGGCGCTTCGATTAAACACTTCAATAAATTCTGCATCGGGTAGCCCCACTTGTGGCGTGGGGTCAGCAAAAATTTCGGTAAGGATAATGTCTTTGTAAGAAGCCGGGTAAGAAAATGAAAAAGGCAAAATGGTTTCTTCCATTACATTACCAGCGGCATCCAAAACATTAGTTACCGTTAAGTGATAGGTAACTCCACTCTGAAACTCCTGAGCAAAAGTTAACAGCACTGTTTTTTGATCGGGCTGAAGCTGAGCCGTTGCCGGCAAACCCAATCCATTTGAGGCTGAATAATGGCCTACATTTTGTGCTGATGCCGGTTGTAGTAATTCGTCAAAACCAACCTGTACCTGATAGGGGTTTTCAACTCCTAAAAACTGAATGGTTGGAGGGGTGATGTCAATGATCATCTCACCCACATAGATATCGTCAAAAAAATGACGATTGAAGAAACTGGCTGAAGATTGTTGTACGCGGATTCCAAAAAACTGAGATGCTGAAATTGTATTATCAGTAATCGTACCCTCAGTAAAATAAGTCGCTCCGCCTGCAGCATCGCGTTGAAGTGTCCAGAGGTTATCAGCATCGCGCGTTACTTTAACGCGCAAAGTGCTGTTGGAGGAATTGGTTACACCATCTGCTCCATTAATCAGCATAGAGGTAACTCCATTTACTACTTTGTACAAACTCACCTCATCGGGGGTTCCGCCAATCCGTACAAAGTAACCGTTGAGGTTTGTGCTGAATAAATCCGATTGATCCACCATTAGAAACACATCCACAAAGTTGGCGTTGGATGTATTGAATTGTAGGTTCACCCAAAATTCCCATTGGGCGGTAGTGGCTGTGGTTGAGGGTGTGATAATATAAAATGAAGATGATGGCGTTGCCGAGTTTGAACGAAGCTGATTGGATACCACTACCCAATTGGTAGCATTATCCGGTGTCCACTCCGGATTGTTCGTTAGGTTACCATCGGCAAAATTATCCTGAACCTGTGCAAGGCAAACGCTTGCATAAAAAAGACTACACAGTATGAGGCATAATTTTTTCATAGCAAGCATTCAATAAAGTATGTTTGCACCTCTTTAAAAATACAAATAAAATGACACTAGCAGTAGTAGGAGCAACCGGCCTGGTGGGCCAGGAAGTGCTAAAGGTGCTGGAAGAGCGCCAGGTAGAATTTGATGAATTGTATTTAGTGGCGTCTGCCAAATCGGTAGGCCAGAAAATAAAGTTTAAGGGTAAGGAGTACAGCATTAAAAGCATGGAAGAAACCGTAGCCTTGGCTCCGGACATTGCTATTTTTTCAGCGGGTGGAGGTACTTCTTTGGAGTGGGCTCCTAAGTTTGCTGAAAAGGGTACAATCGTAATCGATAATTCATCCGCCTGGCGAATGGATCCCACCAAAAAATTGGTGGTTCCTGAAATTAACGGCCACACCCTTACCCGGGAAGATCTGATAATAGCAAACCCAAATTGCTCCACCATTCAAATGGTAATGGCTCTTGCTCCCTTGCATAAAAAATACAAGATCAAACGCATTGTTGTTTCTACCTACCAATCGGTAACGGGTACGGGTAAAGATGCCGTGCAACAAATGATGGAAGAACGCAAGGGTATAACTAACGGGATTAAAGTATATCCGCACAAGATTGATATGAATGCGTTGCCACATATCGACTCCTTCCTCGATAATGGGTACACTAAGGAAGAAATGAAGATGGTGAACGAGACCCGTAAAATTCTGAATGATCAAACCATTGGTGTTACCTCCACTACTGTACGCATTCCCGCCATTGGTGGGCATTCTGAAGCTGTGAATGTTGAGTTTTACAACGACTTCGATCTGAAAGACGTGCGCGAAATGTTAGAGAACACTGCGGGTGTTATTGTACAAGATGATGTGAAGAATAACATCTATCCTATGCCGATTAACTCCCATGGTAAAGACGAAGTTTTCGTTGGGCGCTTACGCAGAGACGAGTCGCAGCCAAATACTTTAAACATGTGGGTGGTGTCAGACAACCTGCGCAAAGGGGCTGCTACCAATGCCGTTCAGATTGCTGAGTTTCTGATGGAGAAGAGTTTGGTTTCTTAACCTGTAAAGGGTTTACAGCCCACTAATGCAAAGATCAAGAAATGGCTCGTTCCTCACGAGCCATTTTTTTCTAAAAGCAAATCAGGTTAAATCTTCCCTTACACGATTATGAGACCTCGCTTTAGCGAATTTTTTATTTACCTGAGTTTATTATACTTAAAATATCGCTAAAAATACAGTTTTTAAAACTGTGCCCTCAACTGGATCTGTCAGACTTATCCAATAAATAAACCGGGGTTGCCAATCCGTTTGCGCCTTCCATTAAGAGTGAACGCGACCTGAATATGATTTCGAAGAACCTATATTTCATCCCCTGTTATCGGGTGGCTAAAAGTTGCGCTTCACATGTAGAGCCGCTACCTTCGCAATTCAAAAAAATCTGACTATGGAAATTTTAAAGAAATACGGAATCTGGATTTTTCTCGGATTACTGGTTATCTGGGGTATTAGCATGTATAATGGCATGGCCCGGCTTGATCAAACTGTTAAGCAAGCCTGGGGCGATGTTGAATCGGATTACCAACGGAGAAGTGATCTTATCCCTAACCTTGTTAGTACCGTTAAGGGCTACGCAGATTTCGAGCAGGAAACCCTTACTAAGGTGGTAGAAGCGAGAGCAAGTGCCACACAAGTTAAAATTGACGCCTCTAATCTAACGCCAGAAAATCTTCAAGCCTTTCAACAAGCACAGGGCGGACTAAACTCTGCATTAGGAAGGCTATTGGCTGTAGCCGAGAACTATCCTGATCTGAAGGCAAACCAAAACTTCTTGGACTTACAAGCTCAATTGGAAGGTACTGAAAACAGAATTTCTGTATCGCGTAAGAGATTTAACGATGCCGTGGGTGAATACAATCGTGCTATTGTTGGATTTCCACGAGCCTTGATTGCAAGCATAGGAGGACATACCGAGAAAGGTTATTTCAAAGCTGAAGAAGGTGCAGACAAAGCCCCCGAAGTGAAGTTTTGATAGAGAATTATCCTAAACAAAAAGCCTGACCGAGAAATCGATCAGGCTTTTTTATTGTCTTCCTGTTTTCGCAGGACTTAAATTTTCTTCACCTCACGGTTTTCGTAGCTTTCTATTACATCGCCTACTTTAATATCTGCAAAGTTTTTGATGCTGATACCGCAATCAAAGCCTGATTTCACTTCGCTTGCATCATCCTTAAATCGTTTCAGGGCAGTCATCTCACCGGAGTACACCACAATACCTTCGCGGATTAAGCGGATCGGGTTGTTGCGCTTCACATAACCATCGGTAACCATACAACCGGCCACAGTTCCAATCTTCGAAATCTTGAATACTTCGCGCACTTCCGCATTACCTACAATCACTTCCTCCATCTCTTTCTCCAGCATACCTTCCATGGCAGCCTTAATCTCATCGATGGCATCGTAAATGATTGAGTATAGTCTGATTTCAATCTCTTCATTTTCGGCAAGCCTGCGGGCTGAAGCCGAAGGACGCACCTGGAAGCCCAGAATAATCGCATCGGAAGCAGAAGCCAGCAATACATCGGATTCTGAAATCTGACCAACTCCTTTATGGATTATAGCTACAGCAACTTTCTCCGTTGAAAGTTTCAACAACGAATCGGACAACGCTTCTACAGAACCATCCACATCTCCTTTCACAATTACATTCAATTGCTTGAACGAACCGATAGCCAATCGTCTTCCGATTTCATCCAGCGTAATGTGTTTCTTGGTGCGAATGCTTTGCTCACGTAAAATCTGACCGCGCTTATTGGCAAGTTCACGCGCTTCACGATCGCTCTCCATCACCTGGAATTTTTCACCAGCTTGTGGTGCGCCATCCAGGCCTAATACCTGCACCGGTGTGGACGGTCCAACTTTTTGTACCCTTTTACCGGTATCATCAAACATTGCTTTAACGCGACCGAAGTTTGAACCAGCAACCATTACATCGCCAACACTAAGACTGCCCGCTTGCACCATCAATGTAGTTACATAGCCCCGGCCTTTATCCAGTGAGGCTTCTATAATAGAACCTACAGCGGGTTTATTAGGATTTGCTTTAAGATTCAGGATCTCGGCTTCCAACAATACTTTTTCCAGTAAGTCATCAATACCCTGGCCATTTTTTGCTGAGATAGCCTGACATTGGTATTTACCACCCCAGTCTTCAACCAGAATATTAATTTTTGAAAGTGATTCTTTTACTTTTTCAGGATTTGCACCTGGCTTATCAATCTTGTTTATCGCGATGATAATCGGAACACCTGCAACCTGCGCATGATTAATTGCTTCTTTGGTTTGAGGCATTACATCGTCATCGGCTGCCACCACAATAATGGCAATATCTGTAAGCTTGGCACCACGGGCACGCATAGCGGTAAACGCTTCGTGGCCTGGAGTATCCAGAAATGCAATCTTATTTCCTGTCTTGGTTGTTACGTCATAAGCACCGATGTGCTGCGTAATACCACCTGCTTCTGATGCCGTAACTTTTGTTTTACGGATATAGTCGAGCAATGAAGTTTTACCATGATCTACGTGACCCATGATAGTTACAATAGGGGCGCGTTCCTGCAAATCTTCTTCCGCATCTTGCTCCTGTACTTCTACCTCTTCTTCTTCGGTGGTAGTAAACTGAACATCATACCCAAATTCATCGGCAATAACAGTTATCGCCTCTGCATCTAAACGCTGATTAATGGAAACGAACATGCCCAATCCCATACAGGTTGAGATTACATCGTTTACCGATACGTTCATTAAAGAAGCTAAATCGTTTGCTGAAATAAACTCTGTTACCTTAAGTGTTTTAGATGACTCTTGTTCCTGCAACAAACGTTCCTCCTCAGCATCTGAAATGGCTTGCCGTTTTTCCTTGCGATACTTGGCTCCTGAAACTTTTTTCTGGTTTCCGCTAAGCTTGGCCAGCGTAGCACGAATCTGATCCTGAATTTCCTTGTCAGTAGGTTCGGCTTTTTGCTGACGCGGTTGAAACGATTTTTGCTGGCCGCTCCGCTGTTGATTGCCTCCTGATGGGGCAACAGGCCGGCCTGTATCTAACCGCTTGCGTGGGCGTTTTTGCGTATTTGTTTTGCTCGGGTCAGAAGAGGCTACAGGCTCCTTCTTCTTCTCTACCGGTAGAGCAATTTTATCTACAACTTTTAAGCCCTGCAGTTTATCTGCTTTAGCTTTTATAGTTTCTAACTCAGGTTGTTGTGGCTCAACCACCTTCTCAACAATCGGTTCTTTTACTTTTGGTTTTGCTTTAGGCGTTTCTTCAACATCAACCTTTTCTTTCTCCTCTTTCTTTGGCTTCTTCTTATCCTGGTCAAGTTCTATTTTACCAATAACCTTAATCCCCTCCAGTTTTGGTTTTTCTACCTCAACTTTTTCGGTTTTAGGCTCTTCTTTTGGTTTAACTATTTCTTTAGAACCCAGGTTTTTAATCAAAACACTGTCCTCCTCCTCGGTCTTTTTACGGGTAACAACTTCTGCTTCTACCTTAGCCGGAGGCGTTTCATTAAGTTTAATTCCAATAGTCAAGCCCGATGCCTCGGCTTTTTCCGATGCTGATGAAGCAAACTCCTTCGAAAGCATGGCAAACTGTTCGGCCGTAAGCTTTGCATTGGGATTGTTCTCGACATTAAAACCCTTTTTAGCCAAAAAATCCAAAATGGTATTGTGGCCCACATTGAGTTTGCGAGATGCCTGCCCTAGTCTTATGCCTTTATCTTCTGCCATGCCCCAAATATCGCTATTTAAATTATTTTACCTTCGATTTTATTGTTCGAACTCCTTCTTCAGCACACCTAAAACGCTATCGATTGTCTCTTCCTCCAGATCGGTTCTACGCACCAATTCTTCTTTGTTGAGGTTAAGTACACTCTTGGCAGAATCAAGACCTATGCGCTTGAGTTCATCTATTACCCAGCTTTCAATCTCATCTCCAAACTCATCCAGATCAACATCTTCTTCCTGCTCGCCATCGGTTTCGCGGAACACATCTATTTCCATACCCACTAAACGGCTGGCCAGTTTAATGTTGAGACCCCCCTTACCAATAGCCAGCGATACCTGATCTGGTTTTAAAAACACTGACACGCGGTTGTTGTCTTTATCTATTTTGATGCTCACTATTTTAGCCGGGCTTAATGCCCGCTGAATAAACAGTTCCAGGTTTTCGGTATAGTTAATTACATCGATGTTTTCGTTTTGCAGCTCGCGAACGATAGCATGAATGCGTGAACCTTTCATACCTACACAAGCTCCCACCGGATCGATGCGATCATCGTATGATTCTACAGCAACCTTAGCGCGCTCACCTGGTTCGCGTACTACCTTTTTAATAGTAATTAATCCATCATACACTTCGGGCACTTCCTGTTCGAACAAGCGTTCTACAAACGCAGGTGCAGTACGCGATAAAATGATTTTCGGGCTACCATTTACCATGTCAACCTTATGTACTACCGCGCGAACATTTTCGCCTTTGCGATAGCGGTCTTTTTGAATTTGCTCTGAGCGCGGAATAGAAATTTCGTTTCCTTCAGCATCGATCAACAGCACTTCGCGGCTCAACACCTGGTAAACCTCTCCGGTAATAATTTCACCAACCAGGTCCTTATATTTTTGATAAAGAATGTCTTTTTCAAGATCCTTCACTTTTTGCATCAGGGTTTGGCGCGCGGTGGTTACAGCTCTGCGGCCGAAGTCTTCCAGGTAAATCTGTTCAGCAACCTCTTCACCAACCTCAAAGTCAGCTTCAATTTTCCGGGCTTCTGTTAAACTGATTTTGTCATGCTCCCAGATATCTTCCGAATCATCATCTACAATTTCGCGGAAGCGCCAGATTTCCAAATCACCCTTGTCAGCATTTACGATAATATCGAAGTTGTCGTCCTCCACATACTTTTTACGAATCATATTCCGGAACACGTCTTCCAGAATGCGGATCATGGTGGGGCGATCGATGTTTTTTTGTTTGGCAAAATCTGCAAACGATTCTATCAGTGTTGATGCATCCATAGCTGTTAACTATTTAAACGAAACTATTACAATTGCTTTTTCTATTTCACTATAAGGTATTTCTACCGGTTTAACTTCCATTTTTTTTCCTGCTTTTTCCTCTACATCAAGTGTTACCCCGCCTTCCTTGGCCGCAGTAAGTTTACCCTGGCAAATGGTTTTGTCTTTACGAACCACTTTCAAACCCCGCCCGATGTTTTTTACAAACTGTCGTTTCAGTTTTAAGGGCTGGTCAAGGCCTGGAGTTCCTACTTCCAGCATGTAGTTATCTTTGATCAGATCCAGCTTATCCAGGTCTTCAGACAATGCCCGGCTTAAATCGGAACAATGGTCTATCGTAATGCCACTATCGCCATCCAGAAACACAGAAACCTTGTGTGGTTTATGCTTGCTGATAACCACATCAACCACAAAATGCGATGCATCTGTAAGATGTGATTCGGCCAATTCCCGGATTTTTTGCGCTATATCCATTAAAACTTGTATAAACAAAGAGGGGACTTTTGGGTCCCCTCTTTTGATTTTCTCAAGAAGTGATGCAAAGGTATTAAAAAAAAGCTTTCGCGCAATAATTACTTGTTATAGCCATCAAAACTCTTGTGGTCGCGTTGATAAAGCACTTCTTTGGGTAGCGATTTAAAATACTCGTACGTAATCTTTAATCCTTCGGCTCTGGATACTTTTGGCTCCCAGCCTAAAATCTGTTTTGCTTTGGTTATATCAGGCTGGCGTTGCTTGGGATCATCCTTAGGTAAATCGTGGTAAACCACTTTTTGGTTAGTCCCCGTTAGCTTAATAATCTCCTCAGCAAATTCTTTTATCGTTATCTCGCTTGGGTTGCCAATGTTAACCGGCTGCGCATAGTCTGACATCAATAACCGGTAAATGCCCTCTACCAGATCATCTACATAACAAAATGAACGGGTCTGTGAGCCATCGCCAAAAATGGTGAGGTCTTCTCCACGTAAAGCCTGGCCGATAAAGGCCGGCAACACCCGGCCATCATTCAGGCGCATGCGCGGGCCATACGTATTGAAGATGCGCACTATGCGGGTTTCCAATCCGTGAAAAGTATGGTAGGCCATAGTAATGGCTTCCTGAAAACGTTTGGCTTCATCGTACACACCACGCGGGCCTACGGTATTTACATTGCCGTAATATTCTTCTGTTTGCGGATGTACTGTTGGATCACCATAAACCTCAGAGGTTGAAGCAATGATGATGCGCGCTTTTTTGGCACGCGCCAGACCCAACAAATTATGGGTACCCAAAGAACCAACCTTCAAGGTCTGAATTGGAATTTTCAGATAATCAATTGGGCTGGCAGGAGAAGCAAAATGGAGTATGTAATCCAATTCGCCAGGTACATGCACAAACTTTGAAACATCGTGATGATAAAATTCAAAATCCGGGTGCTTAAACAAATGCTCGATGTTGCGCAGATCACCTGTTATCAGGTTGTCCATCGCAATAACGTAGTAGCCCTCTTTAATGAAGCGATCGCACAAATGCGAACCTAAAAAACCGGCACCACCGGTTATCAAAACTCGTTTCTTAGCCATAGATTGTTTCGCGTCCGATGCTGAAGTATGTATATCCTAAATCTTTCATCTGTTGAAGATCATAAAGGTTGCGACCATCAAAAATTACTTTGCTTTTTAACAGAGATGAAATTCTATCAAAGTCTGGGGTGCGAAACTCCGGCCATTCGGTTGCAATAAAAATCGCATCGGCCCCTTCAGCTGCTTCGTAAGGTGTTTTGGCAAATTGAATTTTGTTGCCCAGTAAACGTTGCACATTTTCCATTGACTCCGGATCGTGTGCTTTTACAATTGCCCCGGCATTAATCAGCTCTTCGATGTTGTAAAGTGCCGGAGCCTCGCGAATGTCATCGGTATGGGGCTTGAAAGAAAGTCCCCACATAGCAAACACCTTTCCTTTCAGGTTGCCCCGATAATAATCTTTAATGCGTGGAATCAGTTTTGTTTTCTGATCGGCATTTACTTCCATAACGGCAGTAAGAATTTTGAAATCATATTGCACATCGGCCGATGATTTTGCCAATGCTTGTACATCCTTCGGGAAGCAACTTCCGCCATACCCAATACCAGGAAACAAAAAGCGTTTTCCAATGCGGCTATCAGTACCTATTCCTTTGCGTACCGCATCCACATCGGCCCCTACCAATTCGCATAAATTGGCTATTTCATTCATGAACGAAATTTTGGTTGCCAGAAATGAATTAGCTGCATACTTGGTAAGTTCAGCCGAACGCTCATCCATAAACACAAGCGGATTTCCCTGGCGAACAAATGGCGCATACAGAGCCTCCATTATTTTTCTTGCTTTCGCGGATGTTGTTCCGATTACTACCCGTTCCGGTTTCATAAAATCATCAACTGCCACACCCTCGCGTAAGAATTCCGGGTTCGACACTACATCAAATTCAACTGTAGCGTTGGCAGCAATCCGTTCACGAACTTTATCTGCAGTACCTACCGGCACTGTGCTCTTATCTACTACTACGGTATATTGCTTAAGAAGTGGACCTAAGTCTGAAGCTACCCCCAGAATATATTTCAAATCTGCCGAGCCATCTTCGCCCGGAGGGGTTGGCAATGCCAGAAAAATAATCTGTGCATCCTTTATTCCTTCGGCCAGATTAGTAGTGAAGTGGAGACGGCCCTGTTCCAGGTTTCGCTCAAACAACTGCTCTAGGCCGGGTTCGTAAATGGTTATTTTCCCGCTACTGAGTTTTTTAACTTTCTCCGGATCGATATCTACACAGGTAACTGAGTTTCCGGTTTCCGCAAAACAAGTACCGGTTACTAATCCAACATAACCGGTGCCAACAACAGCAATTTTCATTTAGGGATGTTTAAAGTTTGAGTTAAGAGGGGCAAAAATAACCTTTAATGCCTAAACAAATCTGCATTTTTTAAGGTCTTAGATAACTTTTCTAACTGCCTAACGATTGTTTGGTTTGACTGAATTTAACCCTACATTTGCCCTTCTAAAAAAAGGAATTCGAATGGAAACTGTAATGAGTTTTGATGTAAGTGAGAACCAGAAAATGATTGCTCAGATGGTTCGCGATTTTGGAGCACGTGAAATAAAGCCCTTCAGTATGGAGTGGGATGAAACCCAGCATTTTCCTGTTGACTTGTTTAGAAAAATGGGTGGACTTGGCCTGATGGGTGTACTGGTGCCGGAAGAATATGGAGGCTCAGGTTTTGGTTATCATGAATATGTTACCGCTATTGTGGAAGTTGCCAAAATTGATGGCTCCATAGGACTATCGGTTGCTGCACATAACTCGCTTTGTACGGGTCATATTTTGCAACACGCCAATGAAGAACAGAAGCAAAAATATCTTCCAAAACTTGCCTCGGGTGAATGGATTGGGGCATGGGGTTTAACCGAGCCCAATACCGGTTCAGATGCCGGTAATATGCGAACCATTGCGGTAAAAGATGGTGACTACTATGTATTGAATGGTGCAAAAAACTTTATCACGCACGGAAAATCTGGCGATGTAGCTGTTGTAATAGCCCGAACCGGAAAGGTAGGTGACTCGCACGGAATGACCGCTTTTATTATTGAAAAGGGTACACCCGGATTTGCTGCTGGTAAAAAAGAAAACAAATTAGGAATGCGGGCCTCTGAAACAGCCGAGTTGATCTTTACAGATTGTCGCATTCACAAAAGCCAAATGATTGGTAAGGAGGGTGATGGTTTTGTCCAATCCCTAAAAGTATTGGATGGGGGCCGCATTTCTATTGCTGCATTAAGTCTTGGAATTGCCCAAGGAGCTTTTGAAGCCGCTTTGAAGTACTCCAAAGAACGCCATCAGTTCAATCAACCTATATCGGCTTTTCAGGGTATATCGTTTAAGCTGGCCGACATGGCAACCAAAATTGAAGCTGCCTCTTTGCTTACTTATCGGGCAGCCGACTTAAAAAACAAGGGTAAGAGCGTAAACCGCGAATCAGCCATGGCCAAGCTTTATGCCTCTGAAATTGCAGTAGAAGTAGCCAATGAAGGAGTACAGATTTTTGGCGGTTATGGCTACACCAAAGACTTCCCGGCCGAAAAGTACTACCGGGATGCCAAGTTGTGTACAATTGGCGAAGGAACCTCCGAAATCCAGAAACTAGTGATTTCAAGGTCTATTTTGAAATGAAACTTGCAGAATTGAAACCGAGAATACTATATTTGCAGCCCAAATAATTGAAAAATGCTGATTATCAACATTAAGGAGAACGAATCAATTGACAAGGCTCTTAAACGCTTTAAGAAGAAGTTTGAAAAAACCGGAATTTTGAGACAATTGCGTGAAAGAACCTCTTTCACTAAGCCTTCAGTTAAGAGAAGAAGCGAAATCATCAGAGCCGCTTACCGCCAGAAAACGTACGGTACTGACAACGCATAAGATTTAAGTAATCAACAATCCATACACAATCCCCTGCGGGCTTTTACCTGCAGGGGATTTTTTTTACATTGTCAATACAACAAGCAGGGTGTAGTTGATTGATGGTTGAAGCATATCTAAAATACCTCCAGTACCAAAAGCGGTATAGTCCCCAAACGATACAATCCTACCGTACCGATTTAACCCAGTTTGAAGAATTTCTCACTTCAGAATTTGAAGGTACAGCACCGCAAGATGCCAACTATGGATTGGTGCGCTCATGGATTGTAAATCTGGTAGAACAAAAGCTTGATGCGCTATCGGTAAACCGGAAAATAGCCTGTCTGCGGTCGTACTATAAATTCCTGCTACGGGAGGAGTTGATTGCACGCGACCCCATGACTAAAATCAAAATTCTGAAGACGAAAAAGAAATTACCGCACTTTGTAAACGAACAGGACACTACCCGATTGCTGGATCAGGTTCAATTTGAAAATACACACGAAGGCTTACGCGATAAATTAATTCTGGAGTTGCTTTACGGTACAGGCATGCGCCTTGCCGAACTCATTACACTTAAGGAGCAAAATATAAACCTGCGTGATCGTACCTTAAAGGTATTAGGTAAAAGAAACAAGGAAAGAGTTATCCCTTTTTCCCTTCAACTCGTTTCTATAATTGAGGCATATCTGCAATGCAGAAATAAAGAAGTTGAAAAAAAGAATCATGGCCGGTTGTTGGTAACAGAAACCGGAGATGAATTATACCCTATGTTGGTTAATCGCACGGTAAAGAAATACATGAAGTTGTTTACTTCTGTTGAAAAGAAAAGCCCACATGTATTACGCCATACGTATGCAACACACTTGTTAAACAAAGGTGCCGAGATAAATGCTGTTAAAGATTTGTTGGGCCACAGCAGTTTGGCGGCCACTCAGGTTTATACTCATAACTCAATGGAAAAATTAAAGAAAGTATTTGACCAGGCACACCCCAAAGCATAGCCTATGAGGAGATGATTACTACTGGCAAGCCGGGCCTTTAAAAAACGGCAATAGTTTATTGTTCAACTTAAATTTTTCAATTATGAAACTGCAAGTGCATTCCATCCATTTCGATGCTGATCAAAAACTCATCGACTTTATTCAAAAAAAGGTTGACAAACTAGAAACGTTTTACGACCGGATGGTGGATGGCGAAGTTTTTCTGAGGCTCAACAACGAAGGCATTGAAAATAAAACGGTAGAAATTAAACTGAATTTACCTGGCCAACACCTGTTCGCAAAAGAACAGGCCCGTTCGTTTGAGGCCGCTACTGATCAGGCTACAGAAGCTTTGCGCAATCAGTTAAATAAGTTTAAAACGAAAATGAAGAATGGGCGTGTTTAAAAAACAACAGCTATCCAAGGTAAAAACAAAGAGGCTGCCCGGATAGGCAGCCTCTTTTTATTTCCAGGCCCCGAAGTAATTATATCTTAAAAGCCTTCTTGATACTCTCTACATAATCCAGTTTCTCCCACGGAAACAACTCTACCTTAACCTTCTTCTCGCTCTTCTTCCCCTTGTTAAATACTTTTTCAACTACTTTGGGCTCGCGACCCATGTGGCCATAAGCTGCGGTTTCAGAATAGATTGGGGTGCGTAATTTAAAGCGCTCTTCAATAAAGTAAGGACGCATATCAAATATCTTCTCAATCTTCTTTGCGATTTCGCCATCGGTCAAATTCACGTTAGCGCTACCGTATGTGTTTACATACAACCCAACAGGTTTGGCCACACCAATCGCGTAAGCCACTTGCACCAATACCTCATCACATAAACCGGCAGCTACCATGTTTTTGGCGATGTGGCGGGTTGCGTATGCGGCTGAACGATCTACTTTGCTTGGATCTTTTCCTGAAAACGCACCTCCACCGTGGGCACCTTTGCCACCGTAAGTATCTACAATAATTTTTCTTCCGGTTAAACCGGTATCGCCATGTGGCCCACCAATTACAAACTTGCCGGTTGGGTTAACATGATATTTAATGTCAGCTCCAAATAATTTCTGTACGCGCTTCGGTAGTTTCTTCAAGATACGGGGCACCAGAATGTTGATCACATCATCTTTAATCTGCTTCAGCATGATGGCATCTTTTGCAAAATCATCGTGCTGGGTAGAGATTACAATGGCATCAATACGTTGTGGTTTGTTGTCATCGCTGTACTCTATTGTTACCTGCGATTTTGCATCCGGACGAAGGTACGTCATGACCTTACCCTCTCTGCGGATAACAGCCAGCTCGCGCAAAAGCAAATGCGCCAACTCTAACGGCAATGGCATCAGGTTATCGGTTTCGTTGGTAGCGTAACCAAACATCATACCTTGGTCGCCCGCACCTTGATCTTCTTTCTTTTTACGCTCTACTCCCTGATTAATATCTGCCGATTGTTCGTGGATAGCTGAAAGAATACCACAGCTATTCGCTTCAAACATATATTCGCTCTTGGTATAGCCAATCTTCCTGATTACTTCACGGGCTATATCCTGCACATCCAGATACGCTTCAGATTTTACTTCACCTGCCAGCAAAACCTGGCCGGTTGTTACCAATGTTTCGCAGGCTACTTTAGAATTAGGATCGTACGCCAAGAAATAATCGATTAAGGCATCGGAGATTTGGTCAGCAACTTTATCGGGATGGCCCTCAGAAACCGACTCGGATGTAAACAGGTAAGGCATAGTTTGTTTTTAATTACGATTTTAAGGTGGCAAAGATAATAAGTAGCACTATATCACCATGCTTGCTTAACAATTATCGGCTTACGCCAGAAATAAAAAAACGGCCGGAGTTTTGGGCCATTCAACAGACTTGGATTTCCAAAGGGAAACTGGTTGCGTAGTAATAACTTCTTGCTGGCCGGTTATATCCAATGCAACCGTTAACCGGGTATTAGGACTCAGATTTTTTATCAGGTGCATAAACACAGCGTTGTTGCGATATGGCGTTTCAATAAAAATCTGCGTTTGATTCCTGAGTTTTGACTCCCGCTCCAACTCTTTGATTTTTTTCGAAGCGTCATTGGCGTCCACAGGTAAATACCCATTAAACGCAAATTGCTGCCCGTTTAAACCCGAAGCCATTAAGGCCAGCAAAATTGAAGATGGCCCAACCAAAGGCACTACCTGAAACCCCTGTGTGTGTGCATAGGCAACTGCTAACGCCCCCGGGTCGGCCACACCCGGGCACCCCGATTCTGAAATTATGCCCAGATTAAACCCTTGCACCAAAGGCCGCATCAATTGCTCAATGGTTTCGGGTGGGGTTTCTTTATTCAACACTTCAAACTGAAGCTCTTCAATTGAGGGGTACAATTTCAAGCTGCTGAGATAGCGCCTGGCAGTACGTACATCTTCGGCCAGAAAGTGCTTTATACTGGTAAGCGCATGAATTACCTGGCCTGGAATAACCTGTGTCTGTGTATCATTAGCTATGATAGTTGGTATCAGGTAGAGTTTACCGCTCATCTGCTCAGGTACGGTTTAAAAACTCAACTACTGCTGTTGAAAATTCAACTGGCTTTTCGGCCTGCACCCAATGACCGGTGTTCAGGGTAACAATTTCTGCTTTCGGAAATACTGATTTTATTCTTTGCTCATCACCCTCTGCATAATAGTTAGAGCGGGCTCCTTTTATAAAAAGTGTGGGGCCGTTGTAAGTACCTTCGTACAGCATGCCTGCTCCTATTTCTTCAATGTGCGCATCAATAGCCGAAAGATTAACACGCCAGGCAAATTTACCCTCGGAGGTACGATAAAGGTTTTTTAACAAAAACTGACGCACGTCTGGTTCGGTTACATGGTTACTCAATTGAGCATCAGCTTCTGCGCGGGAAGTTAACGTAGCAAGATCGATTGCGTGCAGACCATCTAAAATATGATCGTGATGTACCGGATAAGCCTTCGGAACAATATCCACAACTATCAATTGACTTAACCCGTCCGGATACTTTACGGCATAGTTCATAGCCGTTTTACCACCCATGCTATGCCCAATAATGATAGGTTGTTGCAGGTTATGCTCTTGAATAAATCCATGCAGATCTTCCACCAATAAAGCATAATCAAACGCTGTGCTGTGTGGCGATTGCCCGTGGTTACGCTGGTCTACCAGATAAACCTCGAACGATTCGGCAAATACTTTTGCCAACGAAAACCAATTGTCGGATGAGCCCAACAACCCATGCAGAATAATTAATGGCCGACCTGCGCCCGACTTCCGGTAATGCAACTTCATGCCGCGAAGATCGAAAGAAAAAAACTGGCCTGAAAACAAGGCTACACAGCAATGCCAGTATATTTACATTTTATTTTCTTATGGAATTAGTAAACGGCACCTACACTATTCAGGGAATTGATGTGGCTGAAATTGCAAAACAGTTTGGCACTCCTGTATATGTTTATGATGGCAATAAGATCAGCAGCCAGGTTAAAAGTTTAAAGAATGCTTTTTCAGATACCGATGTCCGCATAAAGTATGCTGCCAAAGCCCTTACCAATGTGTCCATTCTAAAACTCATCAAACAAAATGGTGCTGGTGTAGATGTGGTTTCCATTCAGGAGGCACAACTGGCATTAGGTGCTGGTTTTACCCCTGCCGAAATTATGTTTACCCCCAACTGTGTAGACTTTGACGAAGTTGTGGCCGGTGTAGAACTGGGGTTAAGCATTAACCTCGATAACCTTTCGGTATTAGAGAAATTTGGTAAGAAATATGGCAACACCGTGCCCTGTTGTGTGCGCCTGAATCCACACATTATGGCGGGTGGTAATTATAAAATTTCCACTGGCCATAGCAATTCCAAGTTTGGTATTTCGGTATATCAGTTGCCCGAAATTATGCAGCTGGCCCATAAGTACCAGATTGTAATTAATGGCTTGCATATACACACAGGTTCGGAGATTACTGAAACAGATGTGTTTCTGAAAATGGCTGAAATCTTATTTGGAATTGCCCGCGATTTTCCGGCACTTAAGTTTATCGACTTTGGTGGTGGTTTTAAGGTAGCGTATAAACCGGGCGATATGATTACCAATGTGTATGACCTGGGCTTAAAACTCAGCAAAGCATTTAACGAGTTTTACCATAGTTACGGTCGTAAACTTGAGCTATGGATAGAACCCGGAAAATATCTGGTGAGCGAAGCTGGCTATCTGTTAGTAAAAACCAATGTAGTAAAAGCCACCCCATCCTTAACTTTTGTTGGTGTAAACTCAGGGCTTAATCACCTCATTCGCCCTATGATGTACGATGCCTATCATGAAATTGTAAATGCCTCGAACCCAACAGGCTCGCAAAAAGTTTACACGGTGGTGGGCAACATTTGCGAAACCGATACGCTTGGCGCAGATCGAAAACTAAATGAAGTGCGCGAAGGCGATTTGCTTGTGATAAAAAACGCGGGTGCATATGGCTACTCGATGGCTTCAAACTATAACTCCCGTTTACGCCCGGCCGAAGTGCTGATTACAAACGGAGAAGCCAAACTGATTCGCAGACGCGATACGCTAGAAGATCTGCTACGCGGCCAGATTGATGTATTTTAACTCTTTAGTCGTCAAGACCGCTTAAAGCGGTCTTGACGCCTTTAAACATTTCACTACTGACATAATGTTGGCAACGCACCAGCCGTGCTTTGTCAACACGATCAACTTATTTACATGAAGCCAAAAGTATTTTCAGGTTACGAAGTTTTTGTAATCGTTATTCTTACCATTCTTCAGTTCACGCTCATTCTCGACTTCATGGTAATGTCGCCTTTGGGGCCATTTCTTATGCCTAAACTGAACATTACTCCGGCCCAGTTTGGAATGGTGGTTTCTGCTTATGCGTTTAGCGCTGGCCTTTCGGGGATTTTGGCTGCAGGTTTTGCTGATCGATTCGATCGGAAAAAATTACTCTTGTTCTTTTACATCGGCTTCATTGGTGGAACGCTTTTCTGCGGATTGGCAACCAGCTATCCCATTTTATTACTGGCGCGCATCATTACCGGAATTTTTGGAGGGGTAATCGGCTCTATCATTTTAGCCATCATTACCGACATATTCAAACTGGAAGTTCGCGGCCGCGTAATGGGCTTTGTTCAAATGGCTTTTGCCTCCAGCCAGGTGTTGGGTTTGCCTATTGGCTTATACTTTGCAAATCTTTGGGGCTGGCATTCACCTTTTATTATGATTGTGTTCGTGAGCCTGGTTGTGTTAGGTATAGTTATCGTATTCCTGAAACCCATTAATGAACACCTGAAAATAAAAACCCAGCGAAATGCATTTGTACATCTGGGCAAAACTGCTTCAAATTCATTTTATCTTAAAACTTTTGCCGCTACAACCTTACTGGCAACCGGTGGTTTTATGATGATGCCTTTCGGAACGGTGTTCGGTGTAAACAACCTGAAGATCTCGCCCGATAGCCTACCGATGCTCTACACCGTTACCGGAATCTTTTCTATGATCTTAGGCCCATTGATTGGTCGCGCAAGCGATGGTTGGGGAAAGTATAGAATGTTCTTTGCCGGATCGGTTCTTATGATGGTGATTGTAATAATTTATTGCAGCCTTGGGCCAACTCCTTTATGGATGGTAGTAATACTTAACGTGATTATGTTTGCCGGTATTTCGGCACGCATGATTTCTTCGCAGGCACTTTTGTCGGCCATTCCCGAAACATCGGATCGTGGTGCGTTTATGAGCATCAATGCATCCGTTCAACAAATCTCGGGTGGCATTGCCGCGTATGTTGCTGGACTAATAGTGGTACAAACCACACCTACAAGCGAGTTATTGCATTATGATATTCTCGGGTATGTAGTTGCCGTGTCCATTATGATTACCATAGGCATGATGTGGTTTGTAAACAGGCGCGTGAAGCGTAAACTTGCTCCGGTTCCGGTGAATCCATAAACAATCTATGACATCAAAACCACACTTTAACCTGATTGTAATTGGCGGTGGAGCAGCCGGTTTTTTTGGTGCCATTAATGCCACGCAGTTGAATCCCGGTTTGCGTATTCTTATTCTGGAAAAATCAACCAAATTACTCGCGAAAGTAAAAGTATCGGGTGGCGGAAGATGCAACGTTACACACCATTGTTATGAGCCCGCACCATTGGCAAAGCATTATCCACGCGGACAAAAGGAACTTAAAAAATTATTCTACCAGTTTAATGCTGGCAATACGGTGGCGTGGTTCGAGAACCATGGCGTGAAGTTGAAAACGGAAGCCGATGGACGCATGTTTCCGCAAAGCAACAGTTCGCAAACTATTGTTGATTGCTTTTTGCACGAAGCCGGGAATCATCGCATTCAAATTAAAACCGGGTGCGAAGTTTTAAAACTTACACCCGGGCCCGATTTTTTTCATGTTCACTGTAAAGGTGAAACATTTAAAACGGCTAAAGTTCTGGTTGCCACCGGAGGTTATTCCAAACCCGAAAACTATGCTTGGCTATCAGCATTAAATCACACCATTGTAAAGCCAATACCTTCGCTGTTTACTTTCAACGATTCGGCCCGAACATTTACTCCATTAATGGGAGTGGCGGTTAATAATGCGGAAGTAAAAATTGCCGGCACAAGATTCTTGCAACAAGGTCCGGTTTTAATTACCCATTGGGGGTTAAGTGGTCCGGCTGTTATAAAACTTTCGGCCTGGGCTGCAGTTGAATTACATCAGCTAAACTATACGTTTACCGCTCTGGTTAACTGGGCGGGCCAAAGTGAGGCCTCTGTACGCGAAGCAATGATGCTGTTAAAAAGTCAGCACAGTAAAAAAAATATTACAAGCAATCCGTTATTCAATTTACCTAAAAGGTTGTGGGAGTTTTTAACACAAAAAGCTGAAATCTCCCCCGAAAAAATCTGGGCCGAGGCATCGCATAAAGAAATAAATAAACTGATTGAGTTAGTGTACGCGTGCGCTTTCCCTATAAAAGGCAAAACAACTTTTAAAGAAGAGTTTGTTACCTGTGGCGGAGTGGATTGGAGAGACATTGATCTTACCACCATGGAAAGCAAACACACCCGCGGCTTATATTTCGCTGGCGAAGTATTGAACACGGATGGTGAAACCGGTGGTTTTAATTTTCAGGCTGCCTGGACAACAGCGTGGGTGGCTGCACAGGCTATTGCAAAGGAAGTATAACGGTAAACGTACTTCCTACCTGAACTTTCGACTCCACTTCAATTTTGCCATTCAGTTTATTAATGGCCTCCTTAACAATATACAGCCCAAGCCCGGTACCCTCTGAATTAGAAGAGGCGCGGTAAAACATGTCAAAAATTTTATCCTGATTGTCGGGGGCTATTCCTTCTCCATTGTCGCTGATCGTTATCACAACTGCTGAATTTTTCTTTTGAAGGGTAATCTTAATAAATGGCTCTTCCTGATTCAGGCGGTGGTATTTAATGGCATTAGACACCAGGTTACTCATGATTATTTTTACCTGGGTACGATCCGATACAAACACATAGTCAGGTGTTGGAGTATACTGCAGTTGAATCTTATCTACACCCTGATTAAACTTAACATCAGATAAAACTTCATTCATCAGGTTGTTAAAGTCAACCGTTTCAAATTTCACTTCGGATCTGGAGCTACGCGAGAGTTGCAGAATGTCGCCTATAACTGAATCCAGTTTTTTTATGCGTTGTTCAATCATAGAGATGTAAGGACTCGCTTTCGGATCAGTTGTTTCGATCTTAGCCAGGTGTGTTAATCCCAGAATAGAAGCAATGGGTGCACGTAAATCGTGCGAGACACTATATAAAAAACTGTCCAGTTCCTGATTGGCTTTCTTCAATTGGTGGCGTTCGTCCTCCAGTAGCCACATTACCATGCCCAGTCCAATACTGCAGATGCTCAATAGTTCAATCAATCCAAAGAAAATTGGAAAGTTATATGCGGTAATCCAGACATTGTAAAAAACTATAAATGCATAATAGAAATTAATCAAAGCATACGAGATAAAGCCCAGTATCATGGTCCGCTGGCCTATTCCCCCTGCAAAGCGCCTATGCTTAATCGTAATACCTGCCGTAACAAAAAATACAATGCTAATAACAAGTTGTTTTAATCCTACCCGCACCACATACCGAAACGTTCGCGCCTCCGGATCCAAATGCCTGAATAAAACCATAACCACCGATGCCACCACGATGGCACTTATCAAAATAAGCAGATGCCTGCGCGAAATAGCTTTAGATCGAATGAGTTCTATACTTCCCACCAGAATAAGTGCCGCCTGCACATAACTGCTTGCCATGGAAATGACGGTTAACGGGATTCGACCGGTGCCATAAGGTTGGTTGATTCCCATGTTTGTAATGACAGCCGTAGAAATCATTGATATTGAGAACGAGAGCCAACTAAGGGCCCATGTGTTCAGAAACTTGTGATTGTACAGTCTAAAGAAGTAGCGAAAAATAAAGAACAGAAGAAACCCCAGAATGGCTTGCGCTAGAAACATGATAACAGTGCGTGCAAGAGCTGTACTAAGCCAGGTTTCCATAACTGTAAAAAAACAAAAGCCCTTTCTTATCGAAGGGGCCATGTAAGGTTATTGTGGTGACGGAGGGAATTGAACCCCCGACACAAGGATTTTCAGTCCTTTGCTCTACCAACTGAGCTACGTCACCGAGTAAAAATCGCCCAAAACATTATTTAGGGGCCACAAAAGTATTCAATTTTGCCTTTGGCGCAAATAACCGATTGCTTTTTTGCCTTAATATTGAAGTTTGATGCGTAAACCACTCTTTTTAATTTCGATTCTTTCGGCCGTTTTATCAGGTTGCCAGAACGAGGCCCAACGCGAAGAACGATTGGCCCGAACCTATTGCAGCTCGTGCCATCAGTTTCCTGAGCCTACCCTGCTCGACAAAAAAACATGGACTAAAAAAGTATTACCAGAAATGGCCTTTAGGATGGGGGTAGATCTTTCGCAGCTCTTTAACCTGCCACAAAATGACTATCCGTTTGTATCGCAAACGCTACCCAATAGCGCCATGGTTCAACCCGAAGAGTGGGAAGCAATAGTCAGATACTTTGAGCGCGAGGCACCTGATACTATTTTGGTTGACCCCCCAATTGCGGCACAGGCATTAACCCAGTTTAATGCCGAAGCCATTACCCTGCCGGCCTCCAATCGGTTTCCAATGCTTTCCTTGCTACAAGTGGATACAGTAAACAAGCGCATCTTTACAAGCAACCGTTCAAACTGGCTGCATCAATGGAACTATGCTTTCCGCGCAAAAGACTCTGTGCAATTAAACAGCCCGGTTTCTTCCATTAGCTTAACCCCAGAAGTTGTATTGGCTTCTATGGGGATTATGGATCCCAACGATCAGCCGAAAGGCTCATTATTAAAATTAATTAATGGTAAAACCGAACTTTTACTTGATTCGCTGCGAAGGCCCGTGTTTGTAACCACCACCGATTTTAATAAAGACAACCTGCCCGACTATGTAGTTTGCAACTTTGGCAATTATGGTGGCGATTTACAGGTATTAGAAAACCAAAACAACGGAAAGTTCAAACGCCATGTACTAAGTCCGCTACCCGGTGCGCGCAAAGTAATTGTGCAGGATTTTAATAGCGATGGATTGCCCGATGTGCTTGCCCTGCTTACGCAAGGCGATGAGCAAATCAGTTTATACACCAATGGCGGTAACTTCCGGTTTAAGGTTACTACGCTGTTGCGATTTCCGTCTGTGTATGGTTCAAGTTATTTCGAAGTTGTTGATTTTAATCAAGATGGTCATTTTGATATCGTCTATACCAATGGCGATAATGCCGATTATTCCATCATCCTAAAACCTTACCACGGGGTGCGCATTTTTCTGAATGACGGAAAGAATCATTTCACCGAAACCTGGTTCCATCGCATCCATGGCTGCTCGTGGGTAGTTGCCCGGGATTTTGATCAGGATGGAGATGTTGATGTAGCTACCCTCGCCTTCTTCCCTGATTTTAAACTTGCTCCGGAACAAAGTTTTATCTATTTCGAAAATCAGGATGGTAAATTAACTCCCTTTGTAACCCCACTTGCCACCCGTGGCCGATGGCTGATTATGGAAACGGTGGATCTTGATGGCGATCGGGATGAAGACATTCTGTTGGGGGCATTGAATTTTAACAATGGTGTTCCTGTATCGGTGGTAGATGGCTGGAAGGCCAATCCTGTTTCGGTGTTACTATTGCGCAACAACAAGAACACAAGTTCAATTGTTTATTAGGTTAATATTGGTTTCGCGCATTTCGTGCGTTAACTTTCACCGATCAATTTCCATCTTATGATTTTGCAGCAAGTTGCATTTGTTTTCGTGTTGGCTACGGCCGTTTTCTTTATTCGTAAGCGGGTACTTTTTATTCGTAATACCATTAAACTCGGCAAAGAAAAAAACATAACCGACCGCAGGAGCGAACGTTTTAAAAACATGTTGCTGGTAGCATTTGGCCAGAAGAAAATGTTTAAGAAACTGATTCCAGCCGTTCTACACCTGTTTATTTACGTTGGCTTTCTGGTTATTAATCTCGAAGTATTAGAGTTTGTTGTAGATGGTATACTGGGAACACATCGTGTTTTTGCTCCCTGGCTGGGAAGTTTTTATTCTGTGTTAATGAATGTGTTCGAGTTTCTGGCGGTAGCTGTTTTGTTGGCCTGTGTTTTCTTTTTGATTCGCAGAAATGTTTTAAAAGTTTCTCGCTTTTGGTCGGCCGAAATGACCCAATGGCCACGCCTGGATGCCAATCTGATTCTGATTACTGAAATTGTTTTGATGACCGCCATCTTAACCATGAATGCGGCCGATCAGATTTTACAAACGCGCGATAGTCATTATGCAGCCACCGGCTCATTATTTTTCAGCTCGTATCTAATTCCACTTTTTGAAAATCTGGAGACCACCTCGCTGATTATAATTGAACGCTTTGCCTGGTGGTTTCACATCATTGGTATTTTATGTTTTGCTGTATACGTTACCTACTCCAAACACCTCCACATCTTTCTGGCTTTTCCCAACACCTATTTTGCCAGTCTGGAACCCAAAGGCCACATTACCAACATGCCGGTGGTTACCAACGAAGTAAAATCTATGCTGGGCTTAGGCACATCAGAAACAGCAACTGGCGAACCCGGAAGATTTGGTGCGAAAGATGTAAACGATTTACCCTGGACAAGTTTGGTATCGGCTTATTCGTGTACCGAGTGCGGTCGGTGTACTTCGGAGTGTCCCGCCAATCAAACCGGTAAAAAATTATCGCCCCGTAAAATTATGATGGACACGCGCGATCGGTTAGAAACAATTGGAAAAACTTTGGCAACCGGTGGCGATGGTTTGAATGATGGCAAAACCTTATTGAATGATTACATTACCAAAGAGGAAATTAATGCCTGCACCAGTTGCAATGCATGCGTAGAAGCTTGTCCGGTTATGATTAATCCACTTGAAATTATTATTGAGCTAAGGCGCTACGTAGCGATGGAAGAATCAGGCTCACCTGCGCAATGGAACAGCATGTTTCAGAATATGGAAACCAGTTTTGCACCGTGGAAGTTTTCTGCTGCTGATCGGTTTAACTGGGCTAAAGATTAATTTATTTTTCTGACTGACTTAATTATTATTTGTAATGACCACTCCTACACTTGCCGAACTCTCTGCCAAAGGCGAATCGCCTGAAATTGTTTTTTGGGTGGGTTGTGCCGGTTCGTTTGACGATCGCGCCAAGCGTGTAACCAAAGCCTTTGTAAAAATTCTAAACGCCACCAACACAAAGTTTGCAGTGCTGGGCAATGAAGAAGCCTGTACGGGCGATCCGGCACGCAGAGCCGGTAACGAATTTCTGTTTCAGATGCAGGCCATCAACAACATTCAGATTTTAAATGGTTATGGGGTAAAAAAAATTGTTACGGCTTGCCCCCATTGTTTCAATACCATTAAAAACGAATATCCGGAGTTAGGCGGATCGTATGAAGTAATTCATCATTCAACCTACCTGCAGCAACTTATTAACGAAGGCAAAATAAAACTTACCGACACCAATAGTTTTAAGGGTAAAAAAATAACGTATCACGATTCGTGCTACCTGGGCCGGGCCAATAACATTTATGAAGCTCCGCGCGAAGTGTTGCAAGCGCTGGATGCCGACCTAGTGGAGATGAAACGATGCCGCACTACCGGATTATGTTGTGGTGCAGGCGGTGCGCAAATGTTTAAAGAGCCGGAAAAAGGAACCAAGGATATTAATATTGAGCGCGCAGAAGAAGCTCTTGAAACCGGTGCCAAAACAATTGCTGTTGCATGCCCGTTCTGCATGACCATGCTAACCGATGGCGTAAAAAACAAAGAGAAAGAAGCCGAAGTAAAAGTGAAAGACCTGGCCGAACTAATTGCCGAAGCTCAGGGTTTGTAAGGTTGAGTTGTTGATTTACAAGTATGTTTATTCCATTTGAAAATTTACCAGCCAATAGCCGCGTGTGGATCTATACCGGCAGCAAAAGTTTCACTGAAAAAGAAACCGAAACCATAACCGGGCTACTTCAGCAGTTTTGTGAACAATGGGCAGCACATGGCCACCCGCTGCAAGCTTCTTTCCGGATTTTAGATAACCAGTTTGTGGTGCTGGGGGTAAATGAAGATTATCATAATCCCAGTGGCTGCTCCATCGATAGTTCAGTGGGTGTGATGCGCAAAATTCAGGAGTTAACAGGAGTTGATTTGCTGGATCGCTCCCGTGTACCCTTCATCATCAATCAGAAAATTGAATTGATTCCATTAGCACACCTCAGGATTCAGTTTCAACAAGGCATTCTGCAAGCCGATACGCCAACATTTAATACTCAGGCTGCCTCCAAAGCACAACTCCAAAACTGGAAAATCCCTGCAGAAAGCAGCTGGGTGGCAAAATATTTACCAAAATCAGCGTTAACCCAATAGCACATATTTTTTGTATTTTTAGAACCTTGTGCATGCTTATGAGAGTTGTAGCGGTATTTGTAATGGGGTTGTTGCTGGCTGGTTGTAGTGCCGAAAAGTCAGCCCGAAAAGCATTTACATTAGGTAAATACGAAAAGACAATTAACTACTATAAAGGCGTTGCAGCAAAGCAACCCAACAACGGAGTGGCCAATTATTATGTGGCTGAATCGTATCGTCAATCCAACCGCATACAGGAATCCGAACCTTACTACGCCAAAGCCGGGGGAAAAGGTGTAAACCCTGATTCCGTAAAACTCTATTACGCCAAAGCACTGCAGGCTAATTCAAAATATGCCGAAGCCCGTCAGGTTCTGCAATCTTTGGCCTCCAGTACAAAAGATGAAAAACTTAAAGACCGTGCCGGAAAGGAGTTGGCCGGCATTGATTATCTGGATAACCTCAATCAAAAGAAAAGTTATTACAAGGTTAAAAACCTGGAGTCCATCAACACACCTTTTACAGAATACGCGCCCGTGTACTCCAATAGTCAGTTGTATTTTACATCATCTCGATCTAATGCAAAAATCTATGAAGCCACCGGTACTCCCTTTACCGATTTGTACGTAGCCTCAACCAATGGTGCCAATGTAGATGTTAATACCATTGCTCCACTTCCTGATTTTATTAACGCACCCAATATCAATGAGGGGTGCATTACCTTTACGCCCGATGGCAAGACCATGATTTTTGCCAAGGGCAATAGCGGCAAACGCAAAGGCACACCTGATGTAGATTTGTATCTCGCCCGCTATCGTAATGGTACCTGGGAAGAACCCATTCCATTAAATATTAATCAACCCGATGCGTGGGAATCTACACCGGCTTTAGCGCCTGATGGTCGCACACTTTATTTTTCATCTAACCGCAAAGGTGGTTTTGGCGGGTTGGATTTGTACTCGGCACAAATGGATGGCCGCGGACGGTTTAGTCGCGTGCGTAACCTTGGTCCCGAAATCAATACAGCTGGTTCAGAGTTGTTTCCACATGTTGCCGACAACGGTAAATTATACTATTCGTCAGACGGGCATCCCGGCTACGGCATGCTTGATATTTTTGTAGTGAATCGTGCCAATGGAAAAACGGTAGTTGAAAATCTCGGGCAACCCGTTAACTCACCTGCCGATGATTTTGGAATTCATCTCTTCAAGGCTGATCGGGGTTTCTTTACTTCTAATCGCGAAGGCGGAAAAGGGGATGATGATATTTATACGTTTGTGAATGAAGACCCCAACCTGAAAGTAGTGAACTACTACCTGGCAGGTATCACTTACATGACACGCAGAGACAGTACCCGCGAAATTTTACCTAATACCAAAGTAACCTTGCTCGATCAGGAAGGTGAGGGCATGCAGGAATTTGTTACCGGTAACGATGGTAAATTTTTGTTCCGTGTTTATGAAAATGAAAACTATACGTTGATTGGCGAAACCGATGGTTTCATTACCAAGCGGCAACCTTATACCACAGTTGGTAAATCTGTTCCTTTAGAATCATTGAAAGACCTGGTGACCAACATAACGCTGGATACCATTCTGGTTTTAGATCGTAAAGAGAAGGGCCGTACGTTCGTGTTGAATAACATTTACTTTGGTTACGATTCGGCCGATATCCGCAGAGAGGCGGCACGCGAGTTGGATAAACTGGTTACCTTATTAAACGATAACCCCGATCTGAAAATTGAAATGGGTTCGCATACTGACAGTGTTGCATCCGATGCATACAACATAGAACTATCACAACGCAGGGCACAGGCTACAGTAAACTACCTCATCCGCAAAGGCATTGACGCTACCCGGCTAGAGGCAAAAGGTTATGGTGAATCCAAACCCATTGCCCGCAATACCAACCCCGATGGTACCGATAACCCAACGGGCCGCCAACGTAACCGGAGAACAGAGTTTAAGATTCTGGAAATCGGAACCTACATCCGCCCGGATGATACAGATGAGGAAGACCGCTTCTTCCGGAACAATGAGTTGAAGAAAAATGAGTAGGCGCTACTACTCAAACGTTAAAACTATTCACTCATGTCAACCAAAAGCATACAAACCGAAGTAGATGCTTCTTACCTGTACCAGAAGTTAGCCGAGCACGAGGCTGATGCCGGCATTGCGCACGTGTACCGGCAAATGAGTGAAATTGAAAAAGGTCATGCTGAAATTTTCTGCAAGAAAGAAAATATCAGTCTGGAGTCGGTGCTAAAGCCCTCGTGGCGGGCCCGCACACTCAACACTATCGGAAAAATTTTTGGCTACGATTATGTGCTGGGTTCGTTGTTGAATACCGAGCGCAGTATTTCTAATGGTATTATCGCAACCAAAACCAAACTGAACATGGGCCTTACCGGCTCCGAAACCAACCATGTTAAAGTGTTGCGCGCCATTCTGGAAAAACAAACTCAAAGCGCAGGCGAAAATATTTCGAAGTTTGAAAAGCGACATCGCTCAGTAGGCGGTAATGCCATTCGTGCGGCCGTGCTGGGCGGTAACGATGGGTTGGTTTCTAACTTTAGTTTGGTAATGGGTGTAGCCGGTGCCACTTCAGGTGAGCAAGGTGTTCTTCTTACCGGATTGGCGGGTATGTTGGCCGGGGCATTATCCATGTCGTTAGGTGAATGGATTTCGGTAAAGAGTTCGCAGGAACTTTACGAGAACCAGATGGAAGTTGAAATGGAAGAGTTGGAGAACAATCCGGAAGGTGAGAAACGAGAACTTGCCTTAATCTATATGGCTAAAGGTATTCCGGAAGATCAGGCGCAAGCCATGGCCACCGATATTATGAAAGATAAAAGTCTGGCTCATGATGTATTGGTGCGTGAAGAGTTGGGAATTAATCAGGAGGAGTTGAAAGGTTCGGCAGCCGAGGCGGCTATTTATTCATTCATTTTGTTTTCTATAGGTGCCATAATTCCGGTAATTCCGTTTATGTTTAGCAATGGCTTTAATGCGATTATACTAAGTGCTGCCCTTAGTGCTGTGGGCTTATTCTTAATTGGGGCGGCTATTACTTTGTTCACCGGAAAAAATGTGTGGTTTTCCGGTATGCGCCAGGTTTTGTTTGGGCTTGCTGCTGCAGCCGTTACGTTTGGTATTGGCCGCCTGATTGGCGCACAACTCAGCTAATCAATCTTAACCTACATTAAGAAATACAATCTTGTCAGTCGGTACCTTTACAGTAGCGAACTCAACACCCTTATTGTGTGTTTTCAGAATGAAGCTATGAAACGAAAAGATTTTCTAAATCTGCTGGCGCTTGCACCCGTTTTTACAACTATGAAACTAAATGCACTAAATACTATTACATCTTCTTTTGAAGCCACCGACAAAATGCCGGTGTTGTTTCTGGGTCATGGCAGCCCCATGAATGCCATTGAAGAAAATGAGTTTGTTGCCGGCTTTCGTAAAACCGGAAAAGAACTACCAAAACCAAAAGCCATTTTAGTTGTATCGGCACATTGGGAAACGCGGGGTACTTTTGTTACTGCCATGCAAAACCCACGCACCATTCACGATTTTGGTGGCTTCCCAAAAGCATTGTTCGATGTACAATATCCAGCACCGGGAAGTCCGGAGTTGGCGCAGGAAACCAAAAACACGATTAAGAAAACTGAAATCGGACTTGATCATTCGTGGGGGTTAGATCACGGAGCGTGGAGCGTAGTGAAACATTTATACCCGAATGCCGATGTTCCGGTTATTCAAATGAGCATTGACCATTTTCAGTCACCACAGTATCATTATGAACTTGCCAAAGAGTTGGCATCACTACGGAAAAAAGGAGTGCTGATTATTGGTAGTGGCAATATGGTACATAACCTACGTATGGTGGCATGGGATAAATTGAATACGCCCGACTATGCTTTTGATTGGGCAACGGAGGCGAGCACTAAAATGAAACAGTTTATTCTCAACAACAATCATCAACAACTTGTAAATTTTTCATCGCAAGGTAAACCGTTTCAGTTAGCGATACCCACACCGGAGCATTACATTCCGTTGTTGTACACACTGGGGTTAAAAGAAGAAAATGAGTCGGTTAGTTTATTTAATGATAAAGCCGTGGGCGGATCACTTACTATGACTTCGGTAAAAATTGGTTAAGCGATTTTGGTTGCTTTAATACAAGTACGCGAAGCATAAATCAAAATCGAAAAAATTAAAAAAATGGAATTAGGACTTTACACATTTGCTGATGTAGCTCCCGATAAGGCAGCCGGCAAAGCTTTGAATACAAATCAGCGATTCAAAAATTTGCTGGAAGAAATTCAACTTGCCGATCAGGTTGGTTTGGATGTATTTGGCTTGGGCGAGCACCATCGCGAAGATTATGCCATATCGGCCCCTGCCGTTGTGATGGCGGCTGCCGCTGCGATTACTAAAAACATAAAACTCTCCAGTGCAGTTACGGTGTTAAGCTCCGATGATCCCGTGCGCGTGTTTCAAAGTTTTGCCACTGTGGATCAGCTCTCCAATGGGCGGGCAGAAATTATGGTAGGCCGTGGTTCATTCATCGAATCATATCCTTTATTTGGGTACAACCTGAAAGATTATGATGCGTTGTTTGCCGAAAAACTGGAATTACTGTTAACGATTAATAAACAAGAAGTGGTGAGCTGGCGTGGAAAGCACCGGCCATCCTTTGAGTCGCTCGGCATTTATCCGAGACCTTATCAGGAACAACTGCCGGTTTGGTTAGCCGTAGGCGGCACACCTGAATCAGCTATGCGTGCAGGCACGTTAGGTTTACCGATGGCATTGGCCATAATTGGTGGAATGCCCGCGCAGTTTGTTCCGTTTACACAACTTTATAAAGACACCGCACTTAGTAACGGTTTTGCACCACAACTCGGAATTAACTCGCATGTATATGTTGCGGATGATTCGCAGCAAGCCGGTGATGAGTTTTATCCGGCCTATTCGGCTATGATGAATAAGCTTGGTCGCGAACGTGGCTGGCAACCGATGGCCCGGGCGCATTTTGATGCATCACGCTCAGGCAAAGGCGCTTTGTTAGTAGGTAGCGTGCAGCAGGTGGTTGATAAAATATTATACGAGCATGAATTGTTTGGTAATACGCGCTTCCTGGCGCAAATGAGTATGGGCACAATGGATCACAAAAAAATTATGCATTCCATCGAATTATTTGGCACGCAAGTGGCTTCTCAGGTTAGAAAAGCCGTTGGTGTGTCTGTCTAAAGGCATAAATTTCTATCTTTAGCTGACTGAAACGACTTTCAATCTGACGCTAAAGGAGCCATTATGAAAAATCTATTCGCAGTACTATTCGCATTAATCGCAATCAACATTTCGCAAGCTCAGGTTGTTGGCAAACAATTTCCTGATATGGAAGCGGAAACAGTTGAAGACATAAAAGTTAACCTGCCTACTGATACCAAAGGTAAATACACCTTGTTGGGATTAGCGTATTCCAAAAAATCGGAAGATGAATTAAACACCTGGTTCAGTCCGGTGTATAACAAGTTTGTAAAGAAAGCTACCGGAATGCTGGCGGGTATGGGCTACGATGTAAATGTTTATTTCGTGCCGATGTTTACCGGTGTAAATGCTGCCGCCACCGGCACCGCCAAAAAGAAAGCCTTAAAAAATGTAGATCCGGCTTTGCTGCCAAACATCTTGTTTTACAAAGGCGAATTAAAAACCTATAAAGAAGCGCTCGACTTCGAAAAGAAAGATATTCCCTATTTTTTCGTATTGGATACCGAGGGAAAAATTGTGTATGCAACCTCTGGCCGCTTTAGCGAAGGCAAACTGGATGAGATTGAGGATTCGATAGAAGATTAGGGCATTTTGTTTCTATTACGGCAACCACTAATTTCCGTAAAAGAAACCCCTATGAGCACCCCCGAGAAAGGCAATTTTGGCGAACTGCTTGCCAAAGTAATCCTGCCCAAAGTTCAACTTATTGCGTTGCTGGTATCTGCTATCGGCCTTGTCTTTCATTATTTAAACCTGAATGGAAGTTCCAATATGCTGATGATGGGATTTACTACATTGGCCGCAACTTTTTTTCTATCGGCCTTTGCTGTGGTAAGTATTTCAGCCACCAGCAAGCATAACCCCAGTGCCCTTATTCTTTATAAAGTACTATACCTTGCAGCTCCAGTAATCTTAATTGGGTCTTTATTTTACATTCTGCATTTTGAAGGCTTTAAAGAAATGTTGTTAGTGGGTTGTGTAGGCCTGGGGGGTGCCATACTTATTTCGGCTACCCTGGTGAGCAATCCGGATAATATGGTAATTCTTAAAAGGCCGCTCCTTTTAACGCTTCCGGTATTCTTGCTGGGCATTTATTTCATTTATAAAATTTCAATTCTGTAAATCGTGTACGCCCTCATCCTTCTTGCAATAGCCCTGGCACCCGGTGTTGCCATTGGCGTTTACATCTATTTAAAAGATCATCACGAACGGGAGCCTATCGGATTATTGCTCAGGGCGTTCTGTTTCGGATTGCTGAGTGTTGTGGTAACGCTTCTGATCAGCGGGGTAATTGATCAGTTTATAAGTATCGACCCAAGCAGTTTGAGTGAACAAGCCGTACATGCATTTATTATTGTGGCGCTGGTAGAAGAGTTCAGCAAATTTATTTTTGTACGCGGTATCTTATACCGAAGCAGTCATTTTAATGAACCCTTTGATGGCATTGTGTACTCAGTAATGGTGAGTATGGGTTTTGCAACATTGGAAAATGTATTGTATGCATTTGACGGAGGCATGGGTACCGCCATCATGCGCATGTTTACCGCGGTTCCGGCACATGCTACCTTTGCCGTGCTGATGGGTTTTTACCTGGGCAAGGCCAAATTCGAACATAAGAAAGGCTATTATGCGTTGCATGCATTGGGTGCGGCCACTTTGTTTCATGGCGCATACGATTATTGTCTTTTTGTTTCGTGGGTGCCGGGTATTGTGTTTGGCGCATTGCTCTCTTTAATTATTGGCATCTGGTTGTCTAAAAAAGCAATCCGTATTCATCAACTTGCTTCGCCATTTAAAAATCAAACTCCAGATTCTGTTCAACCCATCAATACCGAAAACACATGATTCGAAAAACCCTTACCGAAAAAATAACCGAAACTGATTTTCGCTTACGCGGGAAAGAACCCAGCCGGTTGGAAAATTTCAGCGATGCCATTTTTGCTTTGGCAATCACCTTATTACTCATCTCCACTTCTCCGCCCACCAACTTCGAACAGATTAAGCGATTTGCATACGAGTTGCTACCGTTCCTGGTGTGTATTACCCTGATCATGCTAATCTGGCATGAACACTTTCAGTTTTACTTGCGCTATGGATTACGCAACAGTCGCATGATTGTGTTGAACACGCTGTTTCTGGCGATTGTATTATTCTATGTGTACCCGTTAAAGTTTCTCACAAAAATCATCATCCTGTTTCCCATCGCTTATATGCTGGGCGATCAATCGTTGCTGAACGATTTGAAAAACATGATTCGCGCGCAAGACATGGGCCAACTGATGATCATTTATGGATTTGGCGCTATGTGTGTATTTCTTGTAATGCGACAAATGTATTGCTATGCCCTTAAGAAAGCCGATCAACTTGGGTTGAGCAAATTGGAACGATTTGACACCCGCACCAGCATACGTACCAACTTTTTAATGGCGCTGGTACCGATGGTCTCGGTCGTGCTCTCCATCATCTTTCTTAATAGTTGGCTGGCCGGGCCGGTAGCCGGGTTTGTTTATTTTCTCTACACTCCCATTATGATTACCCATGGCAGACGTGCTGACAAAAAGCGAAAAGCATTAATTGAAGAATTGAAAAAAGAAGAAGTTGTGGTAATAAATTCCTAACCTTAGAAAAAAATATGACAATTGATCCAAAATACAAAGCCATTCTCCTTGAAGCATTAGAGGATATGATGTATAAACTTTCTCTGCAATTGGAGCCCCACAAAGGCAAGCCGCTTACGGGCGAACGAAAACAGTTAACAGCTAAGCAAAACGCAGTAGAAGAGTTGCAGCATCTTGTTTCGAATTCTTAGTGCTCCGCAATTTGAAGCTAAAAACAGTAACTAGTTGTCTTGCGCGACATTAAAAGTATTAGACTCAAGCTTATACAACTTTGGTTAAACACGAATCTGTAACTTGACCAAAAAAGCACCTTATCTCTTCTCAATTCGAATCCAATCATTGCTCTTAATGATAAGCGCATAGATTGTCCAAAGCAGCAGTGTTGACAGTCCGATAATACTGAGTGGCTTCACAAAAGGTGCTTCGTCCCAGATTAATCTAGGCAACAAAGTAATCAAAGTTATAAAACCGAGAATTCGCGGAGCAAACCAGTTTTTGATTTTATCGGCTTTAAGAGTTAACTCCGAAGTAGTTTCATCAATCACTACAGTTTTTGACCGATGCCAATTCAATTGAGCATAAACGCTGCCTGGTATCTTATGGATAATTACTTTTCTGGTCTCGCCATTTTCAAGTGAAACCACCTGCCCACCCTCAAAAATTACTTTGAAGGAAACAGACTTGTTAAAAGTCTCTTGATCTCTTCTTATCAGAATTTCTTTCATGGGTATGAGCTTTATTCTCAGCAGAGTCTTCGTAATTCAATTTACAAAACGGACAAGATCAATAAATCATTTTAGCAACATCTTATCACGGGGTCCGAGGCAAGACTCCGCGTAGAAGGGAATAAATCATTGCTGAAATACAGAATATTGCTGTCTTACTTGCAAGTCCTACAACCATGTTGATTATTGAAACATGTTTTAAAAGTCCACCGTTTGAATATTCACGATGAAATGATGTTACTATTATCACAAAAATCTCAAACGAGATAATAAACAGGATAGCAAACACAAATCTCACAACCTTATTCTCTCTTATTTTCTTTATCGATAATAATTGGGTCATTATTGTCCAGACAAGAACCTGAAACAAAGGGTACCACCTAATTTGATAGCCGTCTACAACGATAACCGAGGTGGTTAGCATTACTACAACACAAACAAAATAAGCGACTCCGACAAATTGAATAAACCTAGATGCTTTAATGTCAAGTGCTTCAATCGTCCCAGAAAGCTTCTTGACTTTTGAAGTCACAAGCCAAATAAAAGTGAACAGTCCGTAACCGATGAAAAGGTCTAACGTGATTATCCTTATGGTCAGGTCTAAGAATTCGCCCATTACTCCTCACCTCCAAAACCTCCACTCGTCATCAATCCACCAAAGAACACGGCATTAAACAACAATTTGTTGGTCCCATACCAATAACCACGGAAGGCGGGATCATCTACAAATAAAATCGCACGGCCTTGCCCCACAGTGCTCACCTGCAACGAAACAGAATTCTTGATCTTCTCCAGATTAGTCGGGTGAATGTAGCCACTCAATAATGGATTGGCTGTGTATTTGATTACTGTATTAAACGGACTTTTTGAAGGCTCAATGAAAATACTGGTGTTGCGCCAAACCGGCAACTCGCGGTTGGTATAGCCAAATCCAATAGGGTGCGTAATATCAATATTGGCTTTGTAGATAGAACCACCAATAGCGCGCGAACCCTGGTAATCGGCAGCCGTTACATAGTCCATACGCTTTGTATTTTTAGATTCTTCCGCTTTCCTCAATTGTTCATCAATTACCTTGTTGTTAATTGCCCAGCTCACAGCATTCTTTAATAGGATCAGCGTGCCGCCTTGTTGCATCCACGTTTTAATTTTGGTGGCTCCGCTTTCACCTAAAGCTGTATAATTGCCGGAGGCGAGTATCAGTGTGTTGTATTCGTGCAAACGCAGAGCATTAAACTGGGTGGTGTTTACTTTCGTAACGGGCATACTTAATTTCGAATCGAACAAATACCAGATTGCACCGGCATCGGTAGCGGCTACGCCATCGCCAATCAACATCACAACTTTAGGCTGGGGCACCGTGCGAATGTTATTGCTTCCCAAATCCACTCCTTCAAGACTAAAGCCGGTGTTTACTGAAGCAACTTCAACGCCCGCAATTGCAGCGGCTTCTTTGATAGCGGCATATAAATGATCGGCATTCAGGTTCTGGTCTGCCACAGGAACAACCAACGTACCGTAGCCAAAATTCTTCCTGGAACCATTAACGGTTGCTGCAAACGGTTTGAAAGCAGTTTTTACAAACACTCCATTCGATAATAAATAATACAACGCCCGTGCAGCATTGTATTCGTTCCACTCCACCACATAAGCATAATTTGATTTTAGTACGGCTGCTGGTGCAACCGCAAGGTCAGCCGCTGTCAGACGCTCGCCCTTTGAAAATTTTACGGTAGCGTTTAACGCATCGTGCGGCATGCCATAGGCCAGAGCCATCGTCCACGTGCTGGCATCATAAAATACACTATCGTGGAAAGACGTTACTTTCTCAAACATACTACGCACCAGCCGATACTGTGTTTGATCGGTTGATACCACAAATGCCTTTCCTTTCTCGTACTTGTTAGTGCCTACTGTAAGGTCTGCACCCAGTTGATGTGTTTCTATTCTGTGCTTTAATAATAAATCGGCAAAGGCGCGGGTGCGACTACCATCTTTATTGTCACCAAACACGTAGGCTTTAATGGTTGACTTTTTTCCTTCATCCAATGCCGACTTAAAATAATCTTGTTGATGTTTGAGTAACAACTCCCTGTTCTCTACTCCGGCTTTAACCGTAGCCAGGCTGGTGCGCACGTGGTTGCGAATGGTAAAGGCAAACGTTACTTCTTTAGTTGAACTTTTTTGAACATGTCCGCGTGAACTTGCTTGTTCAAACACCAAACCTAATCCTCCGTGGATATCCGGGTAAGTAGAACCATATCCCGGATAGGAATTATCGAAGGCTTCCTTAGAGAAATACAAAGAACCAATCTCATCCAAAGCTTTTGAAAAGTATTTCGCGAAGAGCGGATTTAACACATCGTAATTGGCCCGCGGCACTACCGGGTTTTCTGATCCATAGGGTTTAGTCGGTTCAAAAAAATTGGTGGCGTTGGTGCCCATCTCGTGGTAATCGGTACACACGTTGGGGAGCCATTGATGAAAAAACTCAATTCGGTTACGACTTTCTACGTGCGCCAGCGGCAACCAGTCGCGGTTCAAATCAAACCAATAATGATTAAAGCGGCCACCGGGCCACACTTCATTATGTTCACGATCCATCGGGTCGGCCACAGGTGGAAAGCCTTTATGCATGTTGGCCCAGTTGCTGTGACGATCGCGACCATCGGGATTGTAGTTCGGATCGATATGAATCACGGCTTCTTTAAGTGTGCGTTCTGCTTCTGCACCTTGTGCAGCAATTAAATAATAGGCGGTTAGCATGGCGGCTTCGCTGCTGCTGGGTTCATTGCCATGTACATTATAGCCGTGTGTTATGATTACCGGCATCGATGAAACATTTACCGACTGCAATGGATCTGCAAGCTTCAGGTGCTCTTTGCGGATGTCTTCTATGCGCGTATAATTTTCCGGGCTGGTAATGGTTAGTACAACCTGTGGCCTGCGCTCATTGGTATAACCAATGATTTGAAAATGCGCTTTGGGCGAAACTCTTGCCAGTTCCTGAAAGTAAGATACAATCCGGTCATGCCGCGTGTGCCAATCGCCAACCGGATAACCCAGAAATTGTTCGGGAGTAGGAATAGCCGGATCGAAAGTTACACCGGCAGGAAAGAAATAGTTGTTTTGTGCAAACGCATTCACACCAAGCAAAAGCACACAGATAACCAGTAGGTTTTTCATAAGGATTGTTTGAGTTTGAAAAAATACTCAATCACCGGAAGGATTAAAAAGAATTGTGATGAAAGGTTTATTTGTTGGTGTGCATAACTACCTATGAAAAGTCATCCGAACTTCATCCGGATCGCGAGGGTTTGAAATTTTGACTTCAGTTTTCCAGGAATGCTACCTAACCGCAATGAACAGCCCCGTGGTGAGTGCGCACGGTAGTGAGTTGGACTGTCCTATTTAAAACCCATCATCCTCATCCTTCTTCTTCTCCTCTTTCTTTTTGGCTTCGGTTGAGCCCGAACTTAAGTCGTAAGGGGCTTCCAGGCCTAAGTAGGTTAACCTGAATTTGTTAATCCACGAAAGTGTTTCATCGATAGTGCCCGGTATGTAAACCAACTCGCCCACCTTTGCTTTGCTTGCATTTGTCTTTTTAGAAACAAAATCGTTTAACTCAGGCAACGATGAGTGGATCATCAAACGATTATCTTCTATTCCAAAATAAAACCAGGAGTCGGGTGAAGCCTTAAAGAAGAGATGAAATACCGGTGCGCCATCTTCGCTCTTACCTATTTCCAAAAAGCCTTCAAAGGCTGCATTAATATCATTGCGGCCCAGGTGACTTAATCCAAGCAACCCTTCACTGTAAAACGATTTATGCTCTTGCGACCACTTTAGGTTTACGTTTGAAAGCACCAGCGGTTTTTGCAATCCCTGCACGGTAGCTAATGGCACATAGCCCTGTAACGAACGTTGTTCGTAATCCTTCACCACACGCTCACCCACAATGTCAGCAATCTTATAAAGAAGCTCGGTCTGGTCGCCCAGGCCCTCTTCTTTAACACCTTCATTTTTGATTACCTCCATAATACTCGCAGCCATTAACTGATAAACCGTGGCCGGAGCATTCATGTCTACCATAATGAACGAGTTCATCTTAATTACATCCGTCTCCAGGTTGCCCGATCCTAAAGCCGAAGCGGTAACCTTAAAGTCTTTTGTGCCTTCAAAAAAGTTAACCGGTCCTTCAAAGCGCACTTCTTGTATATCTTCGTTATAAGCAAACACTTTACCCGATAATTTTTCACCGGTAGATTTAGCACGATCTTCTATCCGGAATTCTTTTGTTTCTTCCTGATAAAACAAGGAACCGGCTGGTAAAAAGAAATCATCATCGGCCGGGTCTTTCTTATCAAACACGAAAGTGATGTACAAATCATTGTCTTCCGCAAAGTGAAGGCCGGCATCGGGCTTACGGCCCTCTTCGGTGATGGCATTATCAAAGTCGAGGTAAATTTCTTTCTCGTCACCACTTTGAGTGTAGAGTAACCATGTTTTGTAATCTTTTATTTTCTTCAGGTCAAGTTTTACAAAACCCTTTAATTGTAAAGCGGGCTTGGTGGCATACATGGTCATATCGCCTTTGTAGAAAATGCGCGGAGCCACGCGGATATTATTTTGCTCTGTTACCGCGCCATTACCTACCGTTTGCATAGTAGCCACACCACGGTTGCGTTTGTTTTTAGTTTGCTCGGTAATGGGCTCCAGATGAAAGTCCGTCATCTTAATGGCAAACGTATCGTTTACCGCATTTACATATTGATAGGTTGCATAACCTGAAAATTCTTTACGCGAAATTACATCCACCACACCATCTGTAAGCCGGTGATATCCATTGAGGGTATCCATAACAATGGTGGTATTCTTTAACTGACCAATCTTTGCATTTTCCAGAATCAACACTTCGTTGTTCTCGGGTGTAATGCGTGCATCAGCCACAGTGATATAGGGAATACCACTTACTTTCAATTGCTGCGTTTGAATATCGTACTCCGCTTTGGTAGCATTAAAACTCAACGAGTCTAAGTCTTTGCGTGTAGTATAGAAGTAGGAATCTTCTAATGGCACATCGGGGGCTTTGGTCATCTCAATTTTTTGTGTATTCAAGTCCCATCGTGCTTCGGGTATGGAGGTTTTAAATTGTGCGTATGGAAAGTCAATAGCCGCTTCGCCTGTTACTTCCGGGCTTACAGTCGCTACGTTTTTATCAAGATTAAAATTCAGTTTAACATTACTACCGGCTAGCGCAGGTTTTTCCGGATTACCGGTTTTTACTTCAAAGCGTGCATTCCGCGCGCCAAACTCTTTGGCTGAGAACGACATCTCTTTGGAGCGCACTTCTGAACCACGCGTGCTCAATCTACCATCGCCACCTACACCGGTTTTGGAAACAATCAGGTTGCCATCCAGCGTAGCTGAGTTTTGGTAAAGACTGAAAGGATCTTTCATGTTTCTGATGTTCATCTTATCCTGCTTGGGCAACCACTTCAATCGGTAATCATTCAGTTTTACCTGTGGAAAATAAACAGAACCGTAAAGTTTCTCCCTGATCTCGCCCACGCTACCTCTACCCACCACCGAGTCTGGATAGAAAATAAAATCGCGCGACTCTACGGTAGCTGCCAGGTAATCAATTTTACCAGCTGCCCGGATACCTGCATTGTCAAGTGATAAGCCTCCGTACAGTTTTCCATCGCCCTGAAAAAGTTGATACCCCGATGCAGGTACTGCATGCGTAAAACCGAGCGACTTATCAGGCATGGTGTGTAACTTTTCTTTAAAAGCTGGCAACATACCGCTCGATACAAAAGTGCCCTCAAAATTGATGGAGCCCGGATCGGCATCGTTCAAACTATCGAGCTTAAATGGTGGCACTACAAAAAACACCGATCGATCATACGCTCCATTCAAAACTTCACTTCGATCGAAGTAAATTACGCCACCGGCTGTTGCATCTAATCTCGGATAGTTTGGAATTTTATCTTTACCCGATTTATTGTTGGGCCGGTTGATAAAAAGTGTGGCGGAGGTTTTGTTGTTTGATGCCTGCATGCCACTTGCAGCCTGCGCAGTAGAGTCTGCCCCCACCATCGAATTATTTACTCTTCTTCGGGTACCATTCTTTTCGGTAACATAAAACCGAATGGAGTCAATGTGGTTCATGTTAATAAAAAAGCTATCATACTTCAATGTAAAATCACGACCGGAGATTTCGAAGTTACCTGCATTGATGGTTCCGTTAAATTTGATATCACGGTTTTGCAAAAAGGTTATTCTGCTGCTGTCGGGTTTAATAACTACATTAAGCGAGTCGCTCACATTAAACTCTTCCACGCCATATACATTCATGCGACCTTCTTTAAAGGAGATGTATGCATTGGACACGGTATCGGTAAGTGAATGGATTTTTAGATTGTCGTAATCAGAAAAGCCTTTTGCCGATTGCAGGAAGTTTATGGCCTTATCTTTAACATGAATTTTTCCCGTGCGGGCATCGTAGTCAATCATGCCTCGCTGAAACAAAAAGTCAGCAGCCATGCGCGCTACTGCGAGCGAGCGACCTTCTTCCACCAGATCGAACACATAAAAATCGTTACTGCCAATGGTATTGGCATAATTCACAACCAAAGCCAGCGGATGAAAGTTAAAACCCTGGCCGCGTAATTCGCGATAACCTTCCGGATCGTAAAAATCATTCGATTCGATAATCATGGGCGACACCTTACCGCTTCCCTGCACCCACATTCTGATGCTATCCGATTTCAGATTCCAATCGAGGCGATCGGCTGTGAACTCAACCTGAAAAAATGAAGAGGTGAAGGGGGCTTTACGTTGCGAGCTTTTTTCTTTGTTGAGGGTAACGCGTTGCTTCGCATAGTCATACCGCAACTCCATGGCCGGGTGAATGATCGAATCATTTTGATGAAATATAACTACGCGTGCCTGCGGAGAAACTATGACAGAGTCTTGAAAGCCAAACGAAGCGGCCACCGCCTTAAAGCGTTTCGTGGCTTCACCAAAAATTTCGAGGGTAGCCAGATTATTGTTTACGGTATTGGAATTAGCCGCTGCACCTTGTAATCCAAATCCTCCGGTGTATTTCATGTTCAGGTTATCCAATCCCACCAGGTTAATATTTGCCTCGTACGATTTGAAACGCGGATAAGAAGAGCTTTGGGGCGATTTGTGATTGATACTTCGGAATTCAAAAACACCTGGCACATTGCCCGGTATTTTACCCAGGTATGTAAGGCGACCCTGTTCTGCTTTGAGATATGGTTGATTAGCCTTGAAGTTATATTTGTTCAGATCATAATAAACCGAATCGGGCGAAAGTCCGGCAGCGGACCAATCAAATCTTCCACCTTCGCCTACAAAAAGTTTATCGCGTAAAGAGAATGTACCTTTTGTGTTGTTAAGACTGGCTGAATCGTAAGCGGTAATAAAATTCAACGAAACCTGATCGAACAGAATAACAGGCCCAAGTATTTCAGGTTGAAAAATTTCCTGCTGCCACATGGGTTTGTTGTACGCGGTGGTATCTACCGGGGCATCGTAATTGTAATTATTGTTTTGAGTGGTATCGGGTGGTGGTGGTTCTAAGTATTGAAAATTATAATTGCCATCTTTTACCAGGAGTCTAAATGCCTTTTCGTAATTCAAGGCGTGTTGTTCAAAAAAATCGCGCGAAAGCTGAAAGTACAAATTCGCCTGCACAGCATTATCTTGTGCAAGAACTTTATCGGCAACCGAAAAAAAACCACTTAGCTTGGAAGCATCTGCATTTTCGATGGTTACTGCTGCCGCAATGGCTCCATAATAATTTACCAGATGTGGCCGCAGCTTAAAACCCTTCTTCTTCATGAGTTTTGCCTGAGCCCTGATTACCTGTTGCTGATCGGGCCCGAGCGACCCCCACGCGGTATTGAAAGCCGCCCCCACGGCCATGGCATCGTTGGCTTTGGTATTTTCCAACACCAGGCGCACACTATCCTGAAAACTATACGAGCCATCTGCGGTTTGGGCAAACAGGCTTGTGGAGAGGAAGAGTACGGCTATATAAGTTAAAACCTGCTTCACGGGGTCAAAAACCTTGAAATTCGTAAATATTAAGCTAAAGTGCTAATTGAGTATTTTGGCGTAATAACGTGGGGGCCGAGACATTATTGAGGAACAAGTGTTATCTCGCCCATTTCCTCCGTAATCGTAAACCAACGGCCCAACTCCTTTTCTTTAACCTTTATTTCTAATGCTAATAGTACAGCATGTTCGGGAGCCAAATATTTGATGTAGGGATACCGAAAACTCTTCAGATTACTTTTGGTATCGAGCAGCAGAATGCGCGGCCACGCGTTGCGAATACGAATGCATTTAAGTTCTGCGGCCAGCGTTTGAATGTCTTTTTGAAAAGTTATCGGCCATTGATAGGTGTTAACGATTAAATCGTTGGTACTGGCGCTGTATAATCTTTCGCGCTCTTTATCAGGGGTGCGGGTTAGCGTTCGGTAAATAGCAACCACACCTTCTATCAATTTTTCAACTATAAATGAAAACACAAACCCCAACACCGGAATTAGCCCAACGGTTGAGCTTAGAATAAGCTGCACCCAATAGGCTTTTACAGATGACGTACGATAAATAATCAGCCTGCGATTGGTTACTACAAGTAACGAAGGCACGCGACTATGCAATTTATTATTGACGTGCGCCTTTACCTGAAGAGCTGTTATCACTTCTTCGGTGGTGTTTGAAAAATCGTATTGAGGCTTAACTATGAATAAGGATTCCGGTTTGGCCATGCCAGTAATAAAAAATAACAGATTAAAATTTCTTAAGTAATAGGGCAGCCCATGTTTCGCGCTCCTGATAAAAGACTTCATGCAAACCATATTTTGCAGCTTCTGCTTTCAGATCGGGTATGTCTTTTACATAAAAGCCACTGAGCAGAAGTTCACCGGCTGGTTTTAAAAACGTTGTGTATTGCTGCATCTCGGCCAGCAAAATATTTTTATTGATGTTGGCTAATATAATATCAAACGTTCCGGTAAGGTTTACTTCGTTAATCTTGCCTAATTGAATGTGAATGTTCGTACAGTTGTTATTCCTTGCATTCTCATTACCATTCTCCACGCTCCATTCATCAATATCAAACGCTTCAACTTCTGAAGCGCCCAGTTTACTGGCCATTACCGAAAGAATAGCCGTACCACATCCGGCATCCATTACGCGCTTGCCGCGATGATCCATTTTCATTTGCGCGCTTAACATTAAATGGGTGGTTTGATGGTGGCCCGTGCCAAAGCTCATCTTGGGTGTGATGATGATTTCGTATTCATAAGACTTATCGGGCTTATGAAACGCTGCCCGTACCAGGCATTTGTCATCAACAATTATTGGCTCTACATTTTTTTCCCACTCTTCATTCCAGTTTTGTTTTTCTATTTCATCAAACTGAAATGTGAACGGACTTGCCGGTGCATACTTTTCTTTGATTTCCTGCAGCAACTTTCTGTCAAAGCCATTGCCTTCTGTATATGCTTCAAATCCGGTTTCAGTTTCCATAAACGTGTCGAAGCCAGCCTCCGCTATTTCGGCCATTAATATTTCTGAATACTCCGGATGGCACGTTACCTGTAAGCGCGAATACATAACTGATTTGAAAATGAACCAATCTTCAATTAGCCAATGAATGGCATTGAGAATTGGCTACTTATTAAATTGATTTAATTATCTCGGTAAACTCCCGGCTCTTTAATGAAGCTCCACCCACTAAACCGCCATCTACATCGGGGTTTGCAAAGAGTTCTTTTGCGTTGGCTGCATTTACGCTTCCGCCATAGAGAATAGAAATTTCATCGGCTACAGGTGCACCATATTTTGCTGCCAAGTGTTTACGGATTACAGCGTGCATATCCTGGGCTTGTTGCGCAGTAGCTGTTTTGCCGGTACCAATTGCCCAAACCGGTTCATAGGCAATTACCACTTTCTGAATGGCTTCTGCCGAAAGATGAAACAGCGCTTCTTCCACTTGTTTTTTAACCAATGCCTCATGGCCATTAGCTTCGCGCACTTCCAACGGTTCGCCACAACAAAATATTGGAGTAAGTCCGTTTGCTAACGCGATGTCAGTTTTTTTAACCAGAAGTTTTGAGTCTTCACCAAAATATTGCCTGCGTTCGCTGTGGCCCAGAATCACGTAAGGAATATTCATGGACTTTAGCATAGGCGCAGCAGTTTCGCCCGTGTAAGCACCAGAAGCATGTTCGCTGCAATTTTGTGCGCCAACAGATATGCGGGTATTGTTGCCCAACTGTTGTTTTACCGGATGCAGGTATGGAAACGGTGTACACAAAACCACTTTTACATTTCCTTTCACTTCATCAGCAATCATTCCCATCAATTCAGAAGTAAGTGCTTGTGCTTCTTCCAGGGTTTTGTTCATTTTCCAGTTACCGGCAACAATTTTAGAGCGCATATAGTTAGTTGTTAAATTTTTTTATTTGGATTCAAACGTAAACACATCGGTTGGTTTATCGCGCAACAAGCGCGTACTCTTTACCGGCCCTTTATACGTTACATGCACAATGTTCGATTGATCATCGTACAAATCGAAAATAACCTGATTCTTTACTTCGATGGTCTTGAATTTTTTCACATTCGGAATTTCGATGTAGCAGATTACAGCGGGGTCGTCCCGTTCAAAGCCCAGAAAATTCATCTGCTGCAGTTTGCCATCCAGTTTTACCGAAAACTGTTTCATTACATATTCGCTAATCAACTGCTCAGAAGTAAGGCCGGCCCCGGGTTCCAGCACATCCAACTCCTGGTTATTGCGCTGGTTGCGGATGCAGGCTTCAAGGTCGTCCAGAAAAATCCGGGAGGTAATCTGAAGGGCTTTGTCCTTTTCGCTGTAGTTGATTTCCGATACCGACAAATGAATGGGGTGCAGAAAAAACAGGCAGGAATAAAGTAGTGAAATCATGCAAAACGGGCTACTAAAACCGTGCCGCCAAAATTAGTTCTAATTGTCCTAAATCAAAATTAAGACTATACTTGTGGGCATTAAAAATCAGGCAGTTGTGAGCGAGTTTGCGTTGTACTTCGGATTAGGGAAAGATCATATTCTGGATACAAATGGGTACGATCATATCTTGTTTGTAATTGCGCTGTGTGCGGTGTATTTGTTACACGATTGGAAGAAGGTATTGATTTTAGTTACAGCCTTTACCATTGGGCATTCTATTACGCTGGCCTTGGCTACCTTGCGCATTGTGGCGTTTCCGGGCGAGGTAATTGAATTTCTGATACCGCTTACCATTTTTGTAACCGCCACGGCCAATCTTTTTAAGCGAGATCAGGCCAGCAGCAAGGCCGCCATTCAAATCAATTATGTGTTTGCGCTTTTCTTTGGTTTAATTCACGGCCTGGGCTTTTCTAATTTTTTAAGAGAGCTTTTGGGCCAAAGTCAGAATATTGTAATGCCTCTTTTTGCTTTTAATGTAGGTCTTGAGTTAGGTCAATTGATTATTGTGGCTCTGTTTCTGTTGGCTGGTTTTGTGTTGGTACAATTTGTGGGCGTAGCCCGCAGAGACTGGCGCATGGTAATTTCATCGGCTATTGCCGGTATTGCCTTAATCCTGATGAAAGACCGGATATTCTGGTAGTGTATTTTTGTAACGACTGAATAAATTTGAATCTTGAATTTTAAAATCAATTTAAATATGAAACAGGTTTTAGCAGGTTGCCTTTTACTGATTGGGTTTACCGCTCAGGCTCAACAGCCCACATGGCAAGGCAAGTTTGAACAATTGGATCAGCTGTTGCCCACACCAAACGAGTATCGTTCGGGTTCTGGTGCGCCAGGCCCCAAGTACTGGCAACAACAAGCCGATTATGTGATTGATGCCGAACTGAACGACAACAACCAAAGTATTACCGGTGCCGAAACCATTACCTATCACAACAACTCGCCCGATGCATTAACCTATTTGTGGTTGCAACTTGATCAGAACATTAACGAGAAAAATAACAACACGGCTAAAACCACCAACAACAGTGTAATTGATTCGGTTGCTGCGGCCACATTTGCCGCTTCTGTTAACCTGACCAATTTCGATGGCGGGTTTAAAATAAAATCAGTGAAAGATGCTTCGGGCAACGCACTGAAATATACCATTAACCAAACCATGATGCGCGTGGATTTACCCAAAGCGCTTGGCCCCGGACAAAAAATGTCATTCTCTGTGGAGTGGTCGTTTAATATTAACGATCGCGTGCAGCGCATGACGCCCAACGATGGCCGCAGCGGTATGGAGTTTTTTCCCGAAGATGGTAATTACCTCTACATTATTGCCCAATGGTTTCCGCGCATGTGCGTGTATGACGATGTTATTGGCTGGCAGAATAAACAATTTCTGGGGCAAGGTGAGTTTACCGTAAACTTCGGTAACTATAAAGTTAACCTTACTGTACCGGCCGATCACATAATGGCCGGAACCGGTATGGTAAGTAATTTGAAAGAAGTGTTAACTGCCGATCAATACGCACGCTTCGAAAAAGCAAAAACCTCATTCGATAAACCGGTTATCATCTGCACACAAGCCGAAGCAGTGCAACGCGAAAAAACAAAATCGAAAGAAAAGAAAACCTGGCGCTTTGAAGCAGAAAACGTACGCGACTTTGCATTTGCAACTTCGCGCAAATTTATATGGGATGCCCAGGCTGTAAAGGTGGGCGATAAAACCACGTTGGCCATGTCGTATTATCCTAAAGAAGGTAATCCGTTGTGGGAAGCAGAATCAACCAAAGCAGTAAAGAATACTTTGGTAACGTATTCCAAATACTCCATTAATTATCCGTATCCACAAGCTACCTCGGTGCATGCGGCATCGTTAGGTATGGAGTACCCGATGATTTGTTTTAACCACGGTCGTCCACAAAAGGATGGCACCATACCCGACCGTACCAAATGGGGCATGATTGGTGTAATCATTCACGAAGTAGGTCATAACTTCTTCCCGATGATTATCAACAACGATGAGCGCCAGTGGACCTGGATGGATGAAGGTTTGAACACATTTGTTCAATACCGTACCGAAGTTGAAAACTATCCCGACAAACCGGTTGGTCGCGGGCCGGCAGCCAACATTGTTCCCTACATGAAAGGCAACCCCGATTTACAACGACCATTAATGGTAAACTCTGAATCGGTTGTGCGCTCAAACTTTGGTAACGAACAATACGCCAAGTGTGCAACAGCTTTAAATATTCTGCGCGAAACCGTGATGGGCCCCGAGCTATTTGATAAAGCCTTTAAAGAGTATGCTGAGCGCTGGGCTTTTAAACATCCTAAGCCTGCCGATTTTTTCCGGACCATGGAAGATGCAAGTGCCGTGGATCTGGATTGGTTCTGGCGCGGTTGGTTTTATACTACCGATAACCACGATGTTTCGCTGGATGATGTGAAGTGGTTCAAAGTAAAAACCAATCAGGCAACGATAGAAAATAAGGGTAAAAAGGTGGCGCAGGGCGATCTTGCCACAAAGGCAGATGGTAACAAACCTGCCGACTTCAGCAAAGGACCTCAATACTTTAATGTGATTCCCACCGATGATCGTTTTTATGGCGACTTCCGAAATCGTATTGACGACAAGGCCACGATTTCAAAAATGGAAACCAAAAACTTTTATGAAATAACACTCAGCAACAAAGGTGGTTTGGTAATGCCGGTTATTATTGAGTGGACGTACAAAGATGGCAGCAAAGAAATAGAGCGCATCCCGGCCGAAATCTGGCGCATAAACGAAACCAAAGTAACCAAGGTATTTGCCAAAGATAAAGAAGTGGTGAATGTGGTTATTGATCCGTTAAAAGAAACGGCTGACATCAGTATTGAAAACAATGTGTTTCCCAAAAAGAACCAGCCCAGCAAGTTTGATGAGCTGAAAAAAGGGAAATAAACGCTGCTTTAAAAATCCTGAAGACCAGCCGGGTTCTTATCCGCTGGTCTTTCTTATTTTTGCCTAACTGAATTAGAATTACTTGAAATTGATATGAAAAAGAATTTAATTTTTTTACTTCTGATCGCGACAGTTCCTGCGCTTGCCCAGCAAAAGTGGCAAGGAAAGTTTGAGCAACTCGATCAAACATTACCCACACCTAACAGCTATCGTGCAGCATCGGGAGCACCGGGTGTTAACTACTGGCAGCAACGGGCCGATTATGAGATTGATGTGGACTTGAATGAAGATACCCACGTAATCACCGGCAAAGAAACCATTACCTATCACAACAATGCCCCCGAAGTATTGCGTTACCTGTGGTTGCAGTTAGATCAGAATAATCTGTCGAATGGAAACATGACAGATAAAACAGAAAACAACCGCGTGCGTGATTCTATTCCGGCTAAGTTTTTTCCATTGGCTGGCGATACGTATGGTTATGACGGTGGCTTTAAAATTAAATCAGTAAAAGATGCCGCTACCGGTAAAGACCTGCCTTTCACCATCAACTTTACCATGATGCGTGTGGATATTCCCACACCTATGAAAACAGGCGACAAGTACTCATTTATTGTAGAGTGGAGTTATGTAGAAAAAGACCGCATGAAATTTTCGGAGCGCGGTGGGTATGAAATCTTTCCGGAAGATGGCAACGCCCTTTACACCATTGCACAATGGTTTCCTCGCATGTGTGTGTTTGATGATTATGAAGGCTGGCAGAATAAACAATTTATTGGCCAGGGCGAGTATGCTTTGGTATTTGGAAATTATCGGGTTCGCATAACCGTGCCGTCCGATCATATTGTGGGGGCGACCGGTATGCTGCAAAACCCGAAAGATGTATTAACCAAAGAACAACTTGAACGCTTTGAGAAAGCAAAGAAAACTTTTGATGCTCCGGTATTTATTGTAACCGAAGACGAGGCTAAGAAAAAAGAAAAAATCCGGTCGAAGAAAAAAAGTACCTGGGATTTTTATGCTGAAAACGTGCGCGACTTTGCCTTTGCTACTTCGCGCAAATTTATCTGGGATGCTCAGGCAGTAAAAGTGGGAGACAAAACTCCATTGGCACAATCACTTTATTCCAAAGAAGGAAATCCGCTTTGGGCAAAAGAATCAACCAAAGCCATTAAGAATACCCTGGAGGTTTATTCTGAACGCTCTTTCGAATACCCCTACCCAACAGCTTATTCCGTACACACCGCCAACCAAGGTATGGAGTACCCCATGATTTGCTTTAATGGCGGCCGGCCTAAACCTGATGGTACGTGGTCGCATCGTACTTACGAAAGTATGGTGGGCGTAATCATTCACGAGGTAGGTCATAATTATTTTCCCATGATTGTTAACTCCGATGAAAGACAATGGAGCTGGATGGACGAAGGGTTAAACTCATTCCTGGAAAGAGAAACGAAACGCGAACGCTATCCGGATATCAGCATCAGTTGGGGTTCACCGAAAGGCATGGCCGGTTATATGCGTGGCGATAAAAATATGATGCGGCCCATTATGTGGCACTCCGATAATATACCCGGTGGTGATTTTGGTCCGAATGCTTACGGCAAACCTGCAGCTGCCTTAACGCTTTTGCGCGAAACCGTTATGGGGCCTGAACTTTTTGATAAAGCGTTTAAAGAATATTCGCAGCGGTGGATGTTTAAACACCCCAAGCCTGCAGATTTTTTCCGCACGATGGAAGATGCCAGTGCGGTTGATCTGGATTGGTTTTGGCGCGGTTGGTTCTATACCGTGGATAATGTGGATGTAGAACTGGATGAAGTAAAATGGTTTAAAGTAAAAGCCGAAAACAAAAGTGTGGAGAACAAAGTAAAAGCACAGAAAGGTGATCTGGCTTCGGGCGCAAAAGGAAAAGCCACTGATTTTAACAATGGTCCGCAGGAATTTACGATAACCAATACTTCAGAAAATTCTTATGGCGATTTTCGTAATCGTGTAAACGATGCAGAGGTTCGGCAAAAGCTGGCCGATAAGAATATTTATGAAGTTACGCTAAAAAATAAAGGCGGACTGGTTACACCGATTGTTATAGAATGGACCTATAAAGATGGCAGTAAAGAAATTGAACGCATCCCTGCCGAAATCTGGCGTCTGAATGAACAGGAAGTGAAGAAGGTTTTTGTGAAAGACAAAGAAGTTACCAACGTGGTGATTGACCCGGCCGGAGAAACCGGAGAGGTAAATCCTGCTGATAATGTGTTTCCTAAGAAACCAACCGAAAGTAAGTTCGATCAGTTGAAGAAGAATTAGTTACCAGTTGCCTGTTACTGGTGCCCAGTAACAGGCAACTTATTTTTAACATCCCAAAAAGAATTTCAGATCAATTGTGAGTTTAATTTCATCTGAAATAACTCCATCCTTCAAACTTTTAAAAATGGATTTGGATTGGTAGATAATATCCCATTTGGTGCGATCAATTATCAACTCACCTTTTACCTGAATGTTTTCTTTGCTACTGGTTGTAGTGGCTACAAATTCAACCTGATTGGTTATTCCTTTTATCGTAAGCAAACCGATTATTTTCAGTTGACCTGTAGTTTTGTAAGTAGCATCCGGTACAACTTTCAGAATAGAAAAATTAGCTCGTGGAAATTTTGTTACCGAAAAGAAGTCATCATTCTTTAAATGCTCTTCCAGGTCTTTGCCACCATCATCGGGCTTCATGTCAGTGTTTTTAATGGTGTTCATGTCTGCCACCAATTCACCTTGCGTAATTTGACCTGTTGAGGAAGTAACAATTGAACCTGAGGTAAATTGAATGGTGCCCTCGTGCCCGCTACCCACAATGGGCTTTCCCATCCACAACAGTTTGCTTTCTTTTTGATTCAGCTCCCACTTTGGACCCAAAGGAACGGTTTGCGATTTCCACATCCGGGATGTTCCAAAATCAGATAAGGCTACAATTTCAGGTTTGGATTGCGCTTGTGCTCCAACACAGATCAACACGAAAATTATTGTTCTCATAAAACTTGTGGTTTTGTTTTGAACAAACGTAACGGGTACCTCGCGCTAGCATTCCATTTCAAGTGTAAAAAAGTGTTAAACACGCGTAAAACTTTGCTACAGGCGGTTTTACTCCGCTAACTTTGTGCACATGAAGCGAAACGTGTTGATTGTTGTGGGGCTTATTGCCAGCAGTGTTTTCCTGATTTCAGCAGGTTCTATCATCACACAACCCCAAAGCAAGTTTCCCGAAAAAGAAATTGGCATAGCCTTGCGCAATGTGGGGCATCGGCTATTGTTGCACGCAGGCGATTCAACATCGCGGGTGTTGCCGGTTAAGCAACTTGATGAAAGTACATATTGGTTAGAATTTCAAAGTCCGTTTGCATTTGTACCCGATTCGCTGGTAAACATTGTGCAACAAAGTTTAAAGGCAACTCCGGTTTCGTTAAACTATACTGTAAATGTTTTGGAATGCACCTCGCGCGAAATCGTGTACGGTTTTCAGATTGGTGATTTTAAACAAACTACGTTGGTGCCTTGCCTGGGGCGAAACCAACCAGAAGGCTGTTACACCATCACGCTCTCTTTTTTACAACCAACTTATTCAGTATGGCAAAACAAATACTTGTTTGTGTTGGCTGCTGTTAGTCTTACGCTAATGGGTTTTGTAGGCCGGGCTTTTTCTCAAAAGAAAATCAAAGCTGTATCTGAAACCCCAGCGATACAAATTGGCCAATATGAATTTTATGAAGCAAGCCGAACGCTGAAGCTTGAAAAAATTACGATCGATCTTTCTGATAAAGAATCGCAGTTGCTGAAACTTTTTTCCGCACAACTTAATCAGCCCATTACCCGCGAGATATTATTGAAAGAAGTATGGCAGGATAACGGAGCGTTGATAAGCCGCAGCCTCGATGTATTTGTATCACGCTTACGTAAAAAATTAAAAGACGACCCGGCCATTCAATTAATGAATGTGCATGGAGTGGGGTATAAGTTGGTGGTTTCTGTTAGCTCTTAGATATTCATCTAATGGTTGGTAAACCTTAGTCCAACTGCTTTTAAGGCGTCCCGAAGTTTGGGCATAGAAGCAGGTCCCATACCATGTAGTTTCAAAATTTCTTTCTCCGATTTCTTCGAAAGTTTTTTAAGATCTGTAAGGCCTGAATTTTGTAATGCTCTACGTGCTGGTGCAGGTAACAAAGTTAAAAACCCTGTTTGGGGTTTCTTTAATGCTTCACACTGCGGACAAGTGGGGCAATCACTGCTTTTGTAAAAGCGATGACCTTTAGAGCATGTTTTGAGTATGGATATGCTTTGAGCCATTGAACTTCTAAACATTCTTGACCATCAACCCCAACACCTTCTCCAAATCCACATTACCACCCGAAAGTATAATTCCCACCCGCTGATCTTTGAAACGATCTTTTTCTTTGATAAGCGCAGCCAATGGCACAGCACAAGAAGGCTCAATTACAATTTTTACGCGCTCCCACACCAAGCGCATCGCAGCGATAATTTCAGCATCGGTAGCGGTGATGATCTCGCTTACGTGTTTTTGTATGATGGGAAAAGTTTTATCACCCAGACGTGTGAGTAACCCATCGGCAATACTTTGCGACTGCGCCTCTTCTATTTTGCCGCTCTTCATTGAACGATAAGCATCATCTGAACCTGCGGGTTCACCGGCAATCACTTTTGTTTCAGGTGAAAAATATTTTGCGGCCAGGGCGGTGCCACTTAATAGTCCGCCTCCGCCTACCGGCACCATAATCACATCCAACTCGCGCACATCGGCAAACAATTCTTTTGCTGCAGTAGCCTGACCTTCTATCACATCATAATTATTGAAAGGATGTATTTCGGTAGCGCCAGTCTTTTGAACTACTTCGGCCAGTGTGGCTTCGCGTGACTGCAGGTTGGGTTCGCACTCAAAAATTTCGCCACCATAACCGCGCACTCCACGCTTCTTTATTTCGGGCGCAGTGTGTGGCATTACGATATAGGACCTGGTGTTCAGAATTTTTGCAGCTCGCGCAAGCGCCTGCGCATGGTTACCCGATGAGTGCGTGGCCAACCCCCGTGCGCGTTGTTCGGCATCTAATGATAAGGCTGCATTCATAGCACCACGCGCTTTAAAGGCTCCTATTTTCTGAAAGTTTTCGCACTTCAGGTAAACGTGGCAACCGGTGGCTTCATTAATACTTTTTGAAGTTAATACCGGTGTACGATGAATGTACGGTTTAATGCGCTCGTGCGCTTGTTCAATACTGTAACGATCTATGCTCATTAGATTAGTTTGTGGTTTTTAGTGTCTTCTGTAAGTTAAGCTTGTTCGAACTGACTTTACAAAATCGTCTTCGGCAAACCTGGGCTTACAATCATTTCTCAAATTCAATAATATACTCCGATTTATACTCACTCTGAAATCCTTCTTCGTTCGTAAACATATCTTTAAAAAATAACCGGGCGCGTTTGCCTAATCGCACACAGGTATACTTGTTCTCAATGTCTTCGGGCGTGTTCATGGGTTGTAGCGATGGATACCACAACGTATGTTCCGGAATATCCAGCACTTGTTGGGGTTTGGTCCATTGTTGTGAATTATCTCCCGCAGTCAGGTCTTCATTAAAATTATATGAAATGTAAATTGCACTGCCCTTCCATGATGAACTTTCTACACGGCCCATCATCATCACCCAGCAATTCAAATACGTATTCCAGCTTACCGAAGGCCCCCAATGAAACATTTTATCGGGTGCGGATGCCGGGCCTCCACCTTCTGCCATGGGTATCTGCAACGATTTCACCGGAGTACCAACACCATCGGGCAAAACAGTAAACGCTGTGCCATCCCAACGCCTGGCTTTGCCAACGGGATTATCAAGATCGGTTAACTTGATGCGTGCAACACTAATGCATTGGCCGCTCCATTCTTTTACCGGATCATACAATGCCGAATCGTACACACCGGGATAACCATACTCACCATAAAATAAATACAAATACTCGCCACTGGCTACAGCTGATGGATCGCCTACGCCACCGGCAAAGGTGTTTGAGGTGTTATGTGGTTTAAGAATCATACGCGGTTGTAAATCTTCAATGAAGATTCCTCGGTTGTCCCAACTATACCCACCGTCAATTGATTTCATAATTCCGATACGGCACACCGCAGCGGGCGAGGTAACTCCGGTTAATCCTTGTGGCCAGTATTTGTAAATGTAGCCTTGTCCGGTTTGTTCGTTGTAAGGAAAATTCTGCGGATAGTTTTCGTTGTGATAGACGGCATATAACGTTTTACCGGTAGCATCTTTCGTATCCTGATAAACAGTTTCAAACCAAACGGCACCGTGCAACCCTTCTTCGGTTGGTTTTACATTTTTGGGCATGCTGGGCATAATCAGGTCTTCGAACTTATTGGCAAAGGCTTCATCGGCATTGGCGCCATTTCCAAAGCGCAGGTTATCGGAATATCCCCACAGGGTATCTTCACCATACTTACCCGGAAAAATCCGAAACGTATCGCCTACCCAAACTTCGGCCATGTTGCAATCCACAAACGAGTTGAACAAAAACTTATCTGTTTTGGTGAGTGTGAATGTAGGTTGTTTATTTTCGGTTTTGGATGAAGTGCAGGCGGCAAGGGCGAAGAGTGTGATGAGGAGAAATGCAGCCTCACCCCTAACCCCTCTCCACAGGAGAGGGGAAGTGCTTCGGATTGGATTGTGGAGTTTCATTTTATGTGAAGTTTATTCAAGATACAAAACTTACTCTTTCACCCAGATAACTTTATCAGCAACTGGTTTACGTCTGCCATCAGGTACTGCACCTTTCGGCATACCTACATGCAGAAACCCACACAGTTTATCATCGGTTCCTAATCCAAAAAAAGTTTTGGCTTCTTCAAAATTGGTTATCCCGCCCGTACTCAGGTAGCAACCTGCTCCGTATGCGGTAGCGGTCAGGTACATGTTCTGCACCGCACAAAACACCGCACCAAGTTCTTCCCATTCGGGCAATCGCTTTGCGCTATCGCGCTTCATGGCTATGGCAATAATGTGCGATGATTCCATGGGCTTGGTTTGCAGCGACAGATAGCGATCTTGCTGAAAGGTACCGTTGGCTTCAGTAACCTGTTTATAACATTGGCTTTGAAAGGCTGCCAGTTTTTTCAGGCCTTCGCCACTGAAAACAGTAAAGCGCCAGGGTTCAGTAAGTTTATGGTTGGGTGCCCAATTGGCATTTTCCAACATTTGTTGAACAATATGCTCCGAAACAATTTCTCCGGTATAATCCTTCGGGTAAACCGATCTGCGCGATCGCATCAGTTGATTTAATTCCTCCTCATTAAACTTCATTTGAATAGTTTTTTGCTAATTTACTTCTCAACACCAAACACCCCATGCGTTTTTTTATATTCCTTCTAGTGTTGGTTGCAGCCGGATGCTCACCACTCTATATTCCAACCACCCGCAATGTACCTTTGTTTCGCGAACAGGGCGAGTTTCAGGCTTCGGTAATTGCCTCTACCGGGGCCGAAGTTCAAACTGCGCTGGCTGTAACCGATCATGTGGCTGTTATGGTAAACGGTTCGCTGCTTCGTCAGAAAATTTCTGAGCCCGAGAGTTATACCCGTTCACACACTTTCGTGGAAGGGGGTATCGGGTATTACAAAGCCAACCGCAGATCGCGCGTGGAAATTTTTGCCGGCTATGGTTTAGGCAAGGGTACCAGCTACTCACAATATTATTTCTTTGAAGACTACTTTGGACAAAAAGATCTTGTGGCTACAGGAACCTATAGTCGCATTTTTATTCAACCCTCGTTTGGGCAGAACAATCGTAGATTTAATCTGGCATTCTCGCCACGCATATCATTGGTTGATTTTTCTGAATTCTCATCTAATGATAATAACCCGGCATTGGATACTGAAACCATAAAGCCAAATGAAAAACCCCGACTGTTTATTGAACCTGCGCTAACCGGAAAAGTTTCCATTGGTGGGAAACCTGCAGGGTATGTTTCAGCTTGGGTTAAATATTCCTGCTGATTCGGAAACGTTCTTTGATTACGTACCCCTGCAATTTGCAATTGGCATTCAACTTAATACAGGCAGCCTGCGCACGCGGGTGTATTAGAAACCCATCAAAAATACGCTGTGTGTCTGGGTTGTCCCGATAGCTATCGGGACGAAACCTGTCTTCGGAGAAGGAATAGCCTTCGCCAGCCTCAGGCTGACAGTTGATTTTGATTTGATCTGGTATAAAAGTAAAAGGCCTGGTCCCCCGACCAGGCCTAACCTAAACCCAACCCCTCGTATATAGATACAAGACGACTGGGGTTCCTATAGTTCAAAGTAAACGCCAGATCGTCCCGATTGTTTCAGTAATACTGGCGAAAGGAAAAATAGTTACAAGAATGGAAACCGCTCACACAAATCATGCACTAACATGCTCTCCAATCAAGCGCAGGCCATCCAAGGTTAGATTGGGTTCAATAGAATGAAAAAAGCTGCCTAATGGAGTTATTACTGATGAAAGGCCCCCGGTAGCAACTAAAATGCATGGCATGTTTAACTCGGCTTGAATTTTTGTGACCACATTCCTAACCAGACCTTCATACCCGATTAATATGCCCGATTGAATTGCGGTGATTGTATTTTTTCCAAGCGAAGAAGCAGGTACTTCAAGCGGAACATCAAATAATTTAGCTGTGTTTTGTGAAAGTGCCCGAATGGCAGTTTTTAAACCCGGTGCAATGGATACCCCTAAAATTTCACCCGTACCCGAAACCGTGGTAAAGGTTAGTGCAGTACCAAAATCAACAACAATACAGGTTTGTTTATACTTGAAGTATGCTGCCGCTGCATTGGCAACCAAATCTGATCCAATCTCGAATGGGTTGAGAATCTGCATGGGCAACGAGGCATATACTTTCGGGCCTAAAACAATGGGCTCTTTTTCAAACAGTGTGCGCGAAACGCTCTTCATCTTATCATTCATAGCTGGCACCACACTGCTCAGCACAATTGTTCTTACCTGATCTACCGCATTTCCCGATTCAAAAAAGTAATCGCGGATTTTTACACCGTAATAAAGTTCGGGTAAATCGGGCCTTGAAGAAATGCGCCAAACATGTTTCCATTCGTTGTCTTTCCACAAGCCCACGGTAATATCACTGTTACCAATATCTAACGCTAAAACCATGGCGCAAGATGGAAATAATCTTGTAAAGGATAAAAAGAAAAGCCCATACCAATTTTTAGGTATGGGCTTTAAGTTCTATGTGGTATAGATTTTACTCCTTCTTCACTACGCTTGCACCGGATGTTTCAACAATCAACTCCGGTTCGCCACGATAGATTATTTCACTCGCTCCCGTTGCTACAACCTGCAATTGCTGCGATACATTTACCCGGCCCTGGCTGGCTCCGGAAACATGAAGTTTTGCCTGCACTGTTTCATAATCGAATGCAGTGAGTACTGAGGCTCCTGAAATGCTGCCATCAATCAGGCTTCCTTCTCCGCGCAAGCGCAGTTGAGAGGCTCCATTTACGTTCAGATAAAGTTCGGCAGCATCTATATCTACCTGACCTAATGATGCTCCCGATAAGGTAACATCCAGTCGGGCCACATCATCAAAGCCACTTACCTTACCGTTTACGGCTCCCGAAAAATTCACTCCGGTTAATGTGGGCATAGTTATCGTAATGAATGTAGTGTATTGACGGTTTTCGTTATCATCAAAACGAATAATTAACGAATTTCCACTTTTAAAAACTTCCAGGTCATCCAGATTTCTCCGGTCGCCTTCTGCTTTTATCGTGTAATGGGTACCCGCAACAATTGTTACATCCAATGCATCGCCAGCTTCCACCCGATCGAAATCAACAACTGCAAATGAACGTGCGTCTTGCTGGCGTGGGCCAGGATCTTCTTCATTCAGGCAGGCTGTTAACCAAACTGAAGCAACCAAAAGTAAAATAAGGTTAAACCGTTTCATCGCGTGTAGCTTTTGGCTTAAAAATTAATTATCAATTCGTAAAAAGTCACCGCTCTTGGTAAACTCCAGTTCAAGCCCGTTATTCAATTTAACTTGTTGATTACGGTCATCCAGTTCCCAACCAATTATTACATTATCGGGAAAATTGGCTGTGGCGTGTTGTCTTATTTTTTCCGGAATTACACTATCCGGAAGCTGAGCGATGCTGCTGATTTCAACAACATCATTTTTCTTATTAAACTCTAATGAAACAGATCCGGCTAAGATCACATCATACGACTTGGAAAACCCATCGCGATCTTTTACAACCTGAATTATCTCGTTAGATGGAAAGTGTGTGCTGATATAGTTTTTAATAGATGAGGGCAACTCCGAGCTTGGAATTACTTCTTCATCATTACAAGCACTTAAAAACGTGGCTACCAGGGTTAACAAAAAGATGCTTCTGAAAAATTTAATCGTATTCATTTTGATTGTTTATTAATTTATTTGCTACTCTGTTAAAGGATTTTCGCAACTACTCCGGTCCTACTTAATTTTGATTAGCCTATAGGTCATTTATGATGGTAAGACAACCCTGCGGATTATTACCCCTATTTTGTTGAAAGATTTTTTTAAAATTCGATTTTATAGCTCAGGATTGGCAAAAGGGGCGCCATGTACCACTTTTCAACTTTACCGTTTTGTGCTTCAAAATACTGCCCGCCCAGGTTTTTACGATTGGTGGCATTCTGCAAATCCAGTGATAAAGTAGAAGTAGTGCGGGCTTTGTTGCGCTTTATGCTGAAACGAACATCGGTTCTGAAATAATCGGGGAGTTGCTGCGTAAATGATAGCGCTTCCACATAATGGGTTTCGCCCAACTCAATTGATTTAGCAATATCAATAGGAGTTGTCCAAAAACCACCGGTATAAATTGTTCTTAGATTTATGCCAAACACCCGGCCTTTCTTCCAGTTGTACTCTTTTCCGGCTGTAAAAGTTACTGCATGCTTACCATTAAAGCGTGAGTTTCGCCAGACATTATCCAGCGCTTTGTATTCGGAATTATAGAGCGAGGCCGATAATAGAAAATATAAATCGTTGTGCAGAAATTGTTCTAAGGTAAGTTCTATACCATAGTTACGACCAAGACCTTTATTCACCATTGGTTCTGCTTCAAAACCTTGTTCCAACGTCAAAGTAGAAACGGGGCTGTTAATATCGTTACGCACGGCAATGTTATACAAATGCTGGTAATACGTTTCGGCTTTTATGCGCAGGTAGCGCGAAAGCGAGCGATCGTATCCCAAAACAAGGTGATGCGCCTTATTGAAGTCGAGGTTTAAATTGGGCTGCCTGGTGGTTCCATCTTGTTGCTCCACCTGTGCTTCATACACACTAATGGGTTGCATCTGGCTATGCAAGCCATAACCCAGTGAAAAAGATTGCTGCTCGCTGAGTTCATACTTTACAGAAGCCCGCGGCTCGAGCGAAAAAGAATTATTGTTGGTAAGGTAAAGTGTATGCACACCGGCATTAAAACTAAACTGTTCACTCACTTTATAATTCCATTGCGAAAATGCCTGCACCGTGTGTGCGTGTAGTTTAGAGTCCAGCGGCTCTACAACTTCATTTAATTCTGCATCGCGGTAACGCAGGTTTAATGCATACGTGTGGCGATTTAAATACACACCCGAGCGCAGAGCACTTTTAGCACTGAACTTTTGATTAAGCACTGAGCTAAACGTTACTTTTCGGTTTGAATGCTTCTGAATGTAATTGAAGTGCGGAGTGTAGTCATTATCCAATCGTTCATCTTCATACCCATGGTTATTGCCCGAAAGCACCAGGGTTGTTTGCAGGTATGCATTGGGGGTAATGGTGTACGCATGCTTAAAGCCGGCAGCACCCGTGTTTGAAAAGTAGTTGGAATTGTAACGCTCATAATCAAACTCCCACAGCGTTGAATCTTTTTTTGCTTTCTGAAACTGATCGCTAAGTCCACCAAAACCAAACAAAGAGAAATTACCAAAGTTGTTGGTGGGCAAATAAATGTTGTACGATAAATCCTGAAAGTTGGTAACGGCATCGCCAATGTTTACGCCTATTTTAGAAAGCACACTTAGTGTGGAGTACCGGTAATTAATCAGATAAGAGCCCCGATAGTTTTTTGAAAATGGACCTTCGGCAGCAACATCTAAACCCAACACACCGGCTTGTATGGTGTACTCGCGTTTTTCATTATTTCCTTTACGGAGATTCAGATCAAACACACCAGCCAATGCGTTTCCATACTCAGCTGCAAACGCTCCGGTCGAAAAATCTGAGTTTGCCAATAACTGAGAGCTGAGAATAGAAATACCACCGCCCGAAGAACCTACTACTGCAAAGTGATTGGGATTAGGGATATCTACACCTTCCATGCGCCACAACAAACCGAACGGTGAATTACCCCGAATAGAAATAGAGTTATTACCATCATCGGTTGAAACTACACCTGCAAACGAGATAGCTGCCCGGGCCGGATCGTTAACTGCCGCAGCAAACTTGCGCGTTTCTTCTACCGAAAATGTGCGCGTGCTTACTACAGCCATTTCATTTAATGGTTTATTCTTTTCGGCATCGGGGCGAACAACAATTTCAGCTAATTGTGTGATGTCTTCTTCTATGGGCATATTCAGCACAACTTCTTTGCCTGAGTTTACTACCAGGTTGGTGGTAACATCTTTGTACCCGACAAACGAAATCTTTAATACTTGTGTTCCTACCGGCACTTGATTAATCCGAAAGTTTCCGTCTGCATCGGTAGTGGCTCCTAATAACGGATCGGTATTTAAAATAACAACCGTTGCTCCGGGCAATCCCATTTTCGAAATTTTATCGATAACCGTACCCCGAACGGTTTGCGTAAGTGATTGTGCTCTTACAAAAAGAGATAATGTGAGTAAAGCGACTACTAACAGTGAGGGTTTAAAATTTGTCATACACTTTTTTGATTTCGTGTGTATGACAAGCAAGATTTAGATCACCCCTAATTGCAACAGAAAATTATTCGGGTTTGTGATTATAAGAAACGTAATCCCACCTTAGCACCAAACCACATAGCCAGGTTATTATTTGTTCCTACACTAACCGAAGTGCTGGTTGGTGTGTAATAGGTAAACATTTTTGGATAGTCCGTAAATGATTTGCGGGTTAGGTATGCATTAAAGGTAAGCCCTGTAGAGATTGAAAAATTCTTTGCCAGTTGAAAATCTAAACCCAGATAGGCCTTGTTCAATAAACTAAGTGCATTGGTAAAACTTCCCTTGTTTACATGTTGGCTTGTTAAATCCACATCCAGGTAAAGCCAGCGTGCAAGTTTATGCGAAGTGCCAAGCCCATATCCAAAAGTCCAGATGGAGGAATCGTTCTCGTTCAGTGATTGTTCCGGTTTAAAACCAGCCATTAAAATGGTATAAAAATTTCGAACCCCAGTTCTGAAAGCCAAATTGGTAGGAAACACCTCATCGCCCGAAACTTCTATTTTATGATAGCCATTTCGTACGATACTAAACAAACCTATTGGTACACCACCCACGCTATCGGCATAATTAATTAACCCGATTTGTGTACCCCTTACCTGCCGTGCATAGTTAAATACACCGCTTATCTGCGAACCTGAAATCTTTTTAGTGGTAATGTTAGTGGCCCCCGCAAACTGCGAGCCCTTGTAATTTCCTCTTTGCAGATTACCAAAACCGGCAACCTGCACTCCGTACGAAGATTGGTTGTTGTAATTACTAAAACCGGCAACCTGAACACCATTCATATCGCCAAGATTAGTGTTGGCAAAACCTGCTACTTGCACGCCATGACCGTTGCTTAAATTTGTATTAGCAAAACCGGCCAGCTGAACAGCCGTAACATCACCGGCATTCAGGTTAAAAAATCCCGAAGTCTGAACACCATAAAAATTTCCACCCACCATGTTTCCAAAGCCTGCAATCTGCAGCCAACGCACATCACCACGATCGAGATTAAAAAAGAAACCTAATTCTATCTGGCGTGTACCCAGTGAATAACCGCCCAGAAAGTTGATGGAATAATCATTAATCACATTTCCGCTTAAGCGACCATGCGTTCCGATAAACGGCAACAGCGATACCTGCGCCAGAGAATAAAGGGTATCGGAAATATTCTGCACGTTAGGTTCAGAATAATACGGGCGCGCCATTTCTTCTTTTAACGTAAGCGTTATCGAGTCTTTAGGGATTTCCGGAATTTTCAAATGCAATGAATCTACCCGCATCGATCTCATAGCAATGATATAATATTGGTTTGCCGATGCCGTAATCTGAATCGTGGTGTCGCGATAATCCTTTTTGCTAAACGAAAGCAACAACGAATCGCGTTTCTCAATCTTTATGCGAAAAAAACCATAGTCATCCGAAGCAACAGATGTAAACGATGATTTGTGATAAATACTGGCTTGCGGTAGTTTTTCTCCAGTAATCGCATCTTCAATGTAACCGTTAACCACAATGGTTACAACATCGTTTTTAACCGGAGGCGCAGGTGCTTTGGTAAGAATGATGTAATTGCCTTTGGCCTTGTAGTTAAGTGTTCCCTGAAATATTTCGTTCAACACCTGGCGAACCGTTACGTTTTGAACGTTCAGGTTTACCGCATGGTTTGCATCAATAATTGAACTGTTGTAGGAGAATGAAAAACCCGCTGCTTGTGCAATCCGCGAAAGCACCAATGTGGCCTTTTCATTCTCTACCGTAATGGTTATGGGGCGTTCCAGCAAGGGCAAGTCTTTCTCTTTGGTTTGTGCCGCACACACCGTAGCCAACAACAAAAAGAAAAAAGCGTAAAAAAACCTCATGCGTACTTATTGAGAGCTGGTGCATCCGTCACCATCCAGAATTAACTCTTCACCCTTTCGGGTTAGCGTCAGGTTCATGGTTTCGGCTATTACTTCGGCAATAATGGCTGGGTTATCTTCTTTGTAATTGGCGGTAAGCCTGCAATCAAAAAGTTTTTTGTTAGCCAGCACGATTTTAGAATTGTATACTTCATTTAACAACTCAACAACCGATTTCAAATCGGTATTATTAAAGCTGAAAACTTTTGTCTTATACGCAAGAATGTTGGTGTCGGGTTTTTCGATGCGATAAAATATTTTATTACGCTTACTGTAAATAGCGCGTTGGCCCGCCTTCAGGTTAAGGCCGCTGTCGTACAAGGTATAAAACTGAACTTCGCCTTCTGTTACCAATATTTCGATGGTATCCTTTTCAGGATAAGCTTTTAAGTTAAACTCTGTACCAATGTCGCGCACCAATATATCCTCGGCCTCAATTACAAATGGTTTTTCTTCATCGTGCTTTACACTAAAGTATGCTTCACCTTTTAGTTTGACTTTGCGTGACTTTGCTTTGGCATCGTAACTATACGTTAACTCACTTTTCTTATTAAGAAAAGCTGTGCTGCCATCGGGCAGTGTGTCTTGTCGGGTGGAGTCGGTACTTACAACCGCCATTTGTTGCGTAGCGGGCCCGATGGGATTGTTAAGGAAATAAATTACACCAAAGAAAATAGCAACACCTGCCGCAATGCGTACCCAAATGCTGGTTCGCTCAGTACGCTTTTGCATGGATACTACTTTTCCTTTATTTATGTGGTCTTTTACTTTGTTCCAGGCTGCATCGGTGTCAAACTCCAGTTTATCATCTTTGCTGGCAGCCTTATCAAAAATAACTTTAAGGTTATTAAAGTATGCCTGATTAGCCGTGCTGGAAGTAAGCCATGCGTTCAACTCTTGTTGCTCTTGCACAGTAGCTTCTCCGGCCAATACCTTGCCTATCAACTCGTCCATATCGTCATACTGCAATTTCACGGCATCCAGTTACTCATAAAAATCAAAAACAAAGGCAAATAATCTTTCAACTGTTCACGCATCAACTTCAATGCCTTACCCATATGGTTCTCAACTGTTTTTACTGAGATGTGAAGTTGATCGGCTATCTCCTGATATTTTAATTCTTCAAAGCGGCTAAGCTGGAAGACCAACCGGCACTGCTCAGGCAAGGTTTGGATAGCTTGCGCGATTTTTATTTCCAGTTCGGCCGCCTGCACTTTATGCATAACAGACTCAGCCGCTACTTCACCTACATACATCTGGTGGGCAACATGCTGTTGCTTTACTTTTTCGTGTTTAATCACATTCAGGCAACTGTTGCGAACCATACGATACAGGTAAGCCTTTAGCGAAGTTTCAATTTCGATAGCGGTTCGTTTTTCCCAAACCGAAATGAAGGCTGTTTGCACAACCTCTTCCGCCTCTTCTTTATCATTTAAAAATGAAAAGGCGTAGCGACAAAGAGGTTGGTAATAGGCGCGGAAAATCATCTCAAAAGTACTTTGGTTGCCCTGCCGGAATTTTTCCAATACCTGCTTTTCCGATAAATCCACCGCCTTTGTTGAGAGTTTGGTGCAATTTACGGGTTTCGGGCTATGGGTAAAGACAACCCAAAGAACTTTTACCCCTACGTTAAAATAAAATAAGCCATCCCTGTAAAGGATGGCTTATTGGCGTCTGCTTTCAAAAGGTTATACCGTCTTCATCTTCTCAAACTTATACACCTCGGGCATTTCAGAATCATTATGCATCGATACTTTCAGATCCTTGATTACACCATTACCGACATCGTATACCCAGCCATGAATGTAAGGGAAGCCGCCCCTGCGCTGCCAGGCGTTTTGTATGATGGAAGTTTTACCTAAATCATAAACCTGCTCTATTACATTCAATTCTATAAAACGATCCTCACGCTTCTTCATGTCGGCAATAGCTTCTAACTCGTCATGATGCAACCGATACACATCCTTGATGTGACGAATCCAGTTGTCGATCAGTCCGATTTGTTTATTCCCCATAGCGGCCCGCACACCGCCACAACCGTAATGACCACATACAATTACATGGTTTACTTCCAGAACGTTAACGGCATAGTCAAGCACACTTAACATATTCATATCGGTATGCACTACCATGTTGGCAATATTGCGATGTACAAATACTTCGCCCGGTTGGGTTCCGGTAATTTGATTGGCTGGCACGCGGCTATCAGCACATCCTATCCAAAGAAACTCCGGCTTTTGTGTGTTGGCTAATTTATTAAAGTAGTCTTTGTCCTCTTGGAGCATTTGCTCTACCCAGGCGCGGTTTTGTAAAAGCAGTTGGTTGTATTTTTCCATTTGTTAAGTGTTTTATCGGGATTATTTAAAAGTTGGAGCGTAAATTATGCCAGTGGTTTTTCCGGCAGTTTTAACCCATTTATGTTTATTGAAATATTTTTGGTTTTGGCTGTTTCAGTAAAGTCATTTAACGTTTCAAGTATATCAGCATCCACAAATGCTGCCCGGGTTGCGTCAATAACCAATTGAGAATCTACTGGTACTTTGGCTAACTCTTGTCGCAGTGCGGCCTTGTTCAGGAAGGTAACATCTTTAGTAAACTTAATCATATATTTTTCTTTGTCTGAAACCACAACCATTGCCTTTTTAAAATTGGTTATGAGAATGAAAATAAGGGCTACCCCAATACCGAGGAACACACCCAGCAGAAGATTGGTAAACAACACCGCAAGCACTGTAGCTACAAATGGTAAAAACTGAGCCCACCCTTTGTGAAACATCTCTACAAAAGCTGATGGCTTGGTGAGCTTGTAACCGGTTACTAATAAAATTCCGGCAAGGCAGGAGAGCGGAATTAACATGAGCAACTGGGGAATCAGGATTACCGATAGTAATAAGATCAATCCATGCGATATTGCGGAGGCTTTGCTACGCGCACCGGCATTTACATTTGCTGAGCTACGAACAATAACGGATGTTACCGGCAACCCTCCCAAAAAACCCGACACGGCATTACCAATACCTTGGGCTTGCAACTCTCTATTCAGGGGTGTTAACCTGCGTGCCGGATCCATTTTATCAACGGCTTCAATACTTAACAAGCTTTCCAGGCTGGCCACTACGGCTAACGTAATAGCTGTGGTGTACACCTTAGGATTTTGCCATGCTGAAAAATCGGGGAAAGTGAAAAAAGCACTGATACCTGAATCAGCATAGGACGGTAATGAAACAAGGTGTTGTGCGCCTATCACCAGATCAGGTGAAACGATTTTATAAATCGCATTGAGAGCAATACCCACCAACACTACCGCAAGTGGCGCTGGCACCATACGGAAGAATTTATAGCGCAACAAAAAATTTGAATTCCAGCTTATCAGCAACAGTACTGAAATAACACTGATAATTACTGCCCCGGGGCTAATGTAATTTAAGGCTTCCAGTATTTCAGAAAATGTATTACGGCCATCGGCCTGAAAAAAACTTTCATCACCCTCATAATCGGCATCAAAACCAACAGCATGGGGTATTTGTTTCAAAATCAGGATTAATCCAATACCCGCCAGCATACCTTTTATAACTGCCACCGGAAAAAAATGCCCTATAGATCCGGCTCGTATCAGTCCAAGAATAATTTGAAGTACCCCGGCCACTACCACACTCAATAAAAAAATCTCGAATGTGCCGAGATCTTGAATGGCAACTAATACAATAGAGGTTAGTCCCGCTGCCGGCCCACTTACGCTAAGCGATGAACCACTAAAAGAACCTACCACTATACCTCCTACAATACCAGCCATTAAACCAGAGAAAAGTGGCGCCCCTGATGCTAAGGCTATACCTAAGCACAAAGGCAAGGCTACGAGAAAGACAACAACCGAGGACGGAAAGTCCGTTGACCAAAAACTTCTTAAGTTCATAAAATAAAAAAAATGAAATCTAAAACTGAATACGCCCTTAGGGGCTGAGCCCGACTACATTACACCTGGGGAGGTGGCGAAATTATTTCCAGAAAGTGAAAGCCAGTAAGAAAATGACTGGAGGTATTAAGTTTAGTTGTTACTGCTAGTGAAGAATAATGTATATGGTGTGGAGCCAGTTTGGAAGTCTCGTCATCTTCTCCGGTGGTATCTTCTTCAACAGGCGATGGGACCGGCAGATCTTCGCCCTCATCGGCCAGATCAGTCGGGCATTCTGTGGCGTTAATTTTTTTTATGGATGTGGCAATCGTGTTAGCCGATACCAGAATCAGCAAACAAAAGATAGCCACGTAACAAAAAACAATTTTAGCCATAGAGGATCGCAAATATAATAAATAGTTGCAACGGCTTAAAGGGCGTTTCGGGTTTAAGAAATTTTTAACGTACTATTCATTGCGTAGCGAATCAACCGGATTTGCAACAGCCACTTTAAATGAACGAACACCAATGGTTAGAGCGGCCACTAAAAGGCTAATTATACCAGCTAACACAAATACCAGAATTCCGGCTTCAATCCGGTATGCAAAATTATCCAGCCAAAGGTTACACAAATAGTACATAACGGGTGCGGCAATTGTAAATGCAGCCAGCACTAATAAAATAAACTCGCGTGTAAGTAACCAGGTTAAGTGCAGTGTTGAGGCCCCCAATACTTTGCGAAGAGCAACTTCACGGGCACGCTGTTCGGTAACATACATAACCATGCCTAACAACCCTAGGCAACTTATAAATATTGATAAAACGGAGAGGTAGCTGAATATCTGGCTGGTGCGTTCTTCATTGCGATACGACTGATCAATCTCTTCGTCCAGAAACACATATTCGAAAGGGGCGTTTGGATTAATCTTTTTAAAGACCTCTTTTACTGCCTCGGTGTATTCTACCAGATTACCGGCTCCCAATCTAACGGCAACCCGATAATATTCATTTGTGTCTATGTAGATTAACATCGGTTCAATTTTTTTGTGAGCCGATTTAAAATTAAAATCCTTCACCACACCAATAATCGGGTTATTGATTCGCTTACCAAAGGTTATTCTCTTTCCGAGAGGGTCGGTTAATCCCATTTGTCTTGCCGCTTCTTCGTTAATCAAAACCGCACTTGAGTCGGAAATGAAGTCCATTGAAAAGTCGCGGCCCTCCAGAATTTGCATAGAAAATGTTTTCACAAAATCCTGTTCAACCGGCAGCACATGAAACAATACTGAAACATCGGGGTTTTTTCCCTCCCAGTCTACCATGTCGGTCGACTCATTGATGTTGGATAGTTTCGAGCTGGTTGCAGTTACATTCAGCACACCCGGTAACGCGAGTAATTCAGTTTTGAAAGCATTGAATTGTTGTCGCAAGTTACGATTGGCCGCAAACGTAAGTATGTTCTCTTTTTCAAAACCCAGATCGCGGGCTCTTATGTATTCCAATTGATTCTTGACCACTAAGGTTCCTGCTAAAAATGAGATGGCCAAAACAAATTGTAACACTACCAGGATTCGCCTGAAAACAATTGTGCTCCGGCCGCTTTTCAGATAACCCTTTAATACCAAAGCCGGATTTAGTGCCGATAATAATAATGCCGGGTAAGCTCCTCCTAAAAACGAACAGAAAACTACTGATGCCAGCATGGGTAGGTAGATAGTCGGGTTGCTCAATTCAAAGGCAATTGTTTTGCCACTTAGTTCATTAAACGAAGGCAACATGAACCAACTCACTCCAATTGCTACTACAAATGCCAGCACGCAGTATAGAAGTGATTCTGAAAAGAAGTGCACCATCAACTGCAACCGGTTGGCACCAATTACTTTTCTTACACCGGCTTCTTTGGCTCGTTTAAATGAACGTGCCGTGGCAAGATTTGCATAGTTGATGCTCGCAATGATGAGAATAAAAATTCCTACGGCTGAAAAAATGTACACATACAGAATGTTGCCCCGGCCCGAAGTATCATTATTCAAATGGTTTGAATATAGATGAATGCCGTGAAGGGGCTGTATCACAAGTTCGGCTTCGGCTTTTGGATGATGAACCTGAATCAGGTTCCTGATCTTGTCGGTAAAGGACAACGGGCTTGCCGATTCCGAAAGTCTGACGTAGGTATAATAATTATTAAAATTCCATTTCGACAGATCATCGTAACCGCCTGCCCGTACAAATTCCATAGGAATAACAAAGTCGAACTGTAAATGCGAATTACCCGGCACATTCTTAAATACCGCAGCCACCAGCAACTCTTTACTCAGTATGGTTAAGGTTTTACCAATGGGATTTTCGGTATTGAAATAAATAGCTGCGAGCCGATCCGAAATCATTACCACATCAATAGTTGATGCAAAGGTTTTGTGTTCACCTTTCACAATCGGAAAAGCGAACACCTCAAAAAATTCCGGATCAGCTAAAATACCTTTCTGCACAAACGCAGTCTCATCTCTTCGAACAATAAATTCTGAGGTGCCTACGCGGCACGCTGCCTTTACTTCGGGAAAAGTAGTTTTTAAATGCGGGGCCAGGGGGGCCGGAGTTACGGCTACCGGATAAATTTCATGATTGTCGTTGAACTGATTTTGAACGATGCGATAAATGCTGCCACTAGCGGGATGAAACCGATCATAACTCCACTCTTCCTCCACCCAAAGAAAAATAAGGATGAACGCACTCAGGCCTACAATCAACCCCAACAGGTTAATGAGGGAGTATATGCTGCGCATCTGGCGCAGTACTATTTTAAAATAACTGGAAAGCAAATTAACTATTGAATTTCAGGCTCAGAAATCTAAAGTAAGGTTGGGACAGCATTATTCGGAAGCGCGTGTAAGAATTTTTGCTTTTTACTCTACTTCAACAATTATTTCAATCTCTACGGCAATGTTACTGGGCAGGGAGTTCATCCCCACGGCAGAGCGGGCATGTTTCCCTTTCTCGCCAAACACGGCCACCATCAAATCCGAAAACCCATTTATCACTTTGGGTTGATCGGTAAAGTTGTCGGTGCAATTAACCATGCCCAATACTTTTACTACACGCTTTACTTTATTCAGATCGCCCAACTCGCCTTTAAGAGTAGAGAGAATGGAGATGGCCGTTTGTTTGGCTGCTTCGTAACCTTGCTCAGTGGTTAGGTCGGCACCTACTTTGCCGGTAATGTTACTGCCATCGGCTTTGGTAGGGCCATGCCCCGCCAGAAATAACAGGTTACCGGTACGCACCGCCTTAACATAATTAGCCATTGGTTTGGTGGGTGTATACAACACTATACCTAATTCATTTAACTTTTCATCGAAGTCAACTTTTTGTGCAAAGCCCGAACCGGCACAAATGCAAAACGTGCAGACAGCTAAAATGTATTTCATAACTTCAGGTTTAAGAACAGGAAGGTATAAAAACTTTGTACGAAACCCGGTAACTTCACAAATAAATTGTTACAAGATGACAGACGTTTTTCGATGCCCCTGGTGCCTGGGGTTCGATCAATACATTCAGTATCACGATGAAGAATGGGGTGTCCCTGTGCATGATGATCGTAAGCATTTTGAATTTCTGATTCTGGAGGGTGCGCAAGCCGGCCTAAGTTGGGCAACCATTTTAAAGAAGCGCGAAGGCTATCGGAAAAATTTTGCCGGGTTCGATCCGGTTAAAGTGGCGCGCTTTACAGAAAAGAAACTGGAAAAAATTTTACAAGACCCCGGTATTATTCGCAACAGTTTGAAAGTATATGCTGCTGTAAATAATGCCAAACGGTTTTTAGAAGTACAGCAAGAGTTTGGAAGTTTTGATAAATATATCTGGAGTTTTGTGGGGGGTAAACCGATTGTAAACAAAAGGATATCGTTAAAGGATATCGTGCCTACTACCCAAGAATCCGATGCGTTGAGCAAAGATTTAATCAGGCGAGGGTTCAAGTTTGTGGGCAGCGCCGTAATGTATGCACACATGCAGGCTTGTGGCCTGGTGAATGATCATCTGGTAGATTGCTTTCGGTATGAGCCCCTGCGGAAACTGAAATAGAATAAACTTTTTGCGCAATTGAACTTTTTTCAGGTTTACATGTTTAAACATGTATTCAACCAAAATCCAAAAACATGAAGAAAATTGCATTATTGTTGGTGGCAGGAGTCTTTTTTGCAGCCTGTACACCTAAAAACCCCGATGGAGAAAAAGCAGAAACAACCGATAGCGCGGAAGTAGCAGCCGCAGAAGGAACCGAAATAGCGCTAAATATTAGTGCGTCTAAAGTTATCTGGACCGGTAGCAAAGTATCCGGTTCGCACACTGGCGATGTGGCCCTTAAATCTGGTTCGTTAACTGTAAAAGACGGTAAGATTACCGGTGGTAATTTTGTAGCCGACCTCAATACCATTAACGATACCGACATGCAAGGTGAGTTTAAAGGTAAACTGGAAGGCCACCTGAAGTCGGCCGACTTTTTTGATGTAGCTCAATTCCCTGAAGCTAAATTTGAGATTACAAGTGTAACAGAAGGCACAGAAGCAGGTCAGGTTACCATCTCTGGCAACCTTACAATGCGTGGTGTTACCAAGAACATTACTTTCCCGGCTACTGTAACTGAGGCTACAGAAACATCTGTAAAAGCTGCTGCCGATTTCAACGTATTGCGCGAAGACTGGGGATTGGTTTATACCGGTATGGCCGATGACTTAATCAGCAAAGAGTTTAATCTTAAAATAGAATTAGTAGCTGGTGTAGGCGCTTAATTCGTTCAGGTTATTTGAATTTGAAAAACCCACTGCGAAAGCGGTGGGTTTTTTTATTCGCTACCATTCAGCCGTTGCAATACCTTTAAATATTCTGCCCCACGATTCCACGTGCCCTAAATCTTTTCCCATTCTTACTACAATCATATTTTTCTCAGGGAATAAATATAAGTATTGGCCGCGGTGTCCCCAGCCTGAAATAATGTAGGGAGTACGCTTATTACTGCTGTAAAGCCACCAAAAATTTTCGTAATAGATTTCTTCTCCAAATTCTTTAATGTTATGATTTGGATCAATTCTAAAAATCTCAGCAACCCAATCTGCTGTAATGACTTGCTGGCCATTTACCGTGCCGTTGTTAAGAACCAGCCTTCCAAACTTTGCGAAGTCAATAGCGCGAAGATTAATCCCGCTTTCCATTTTTGTCATTTTGGATGTTTCACTATCCACACTCCAAGATCCTGAGAACTCCATACCCAATTGATTCCAAATGACTTTTTCAAAGTACTTTGCAGGCGGCATGCCTGTAGCTTTTTCAAGAACCATTCCTACCAGTATTGGATTATAAGAATTGTATTGAAATCGTTCACCCGGCTTATCCTTTATAGGAAGCTTCATTATCCTTTCTCGTAGTATAGGATCATAATACGCCTTTGGTTTATCCCCCCAGGGTAAGTCGTGGTCTTTAAACTGAATACCGCTACGCATATCCAGAAGGAAGTCAATTCTAACACTGTCGTATAAATTCGATGTTTGCCTAAGTTCAGGCAGGTACTTTGTAACCGGGTCTTCCACATGGATGTAACCATCTTCAATTGCTCTACCTACAAGCAAACCCGTAATTGACTTGGCTACCGAGAATGATGTATTGATTGATTCTCGTGTATAGCCAGAACCATAATGTTCATATAACAACGAATCATTTCGAATAATTAAAAAAGCTGTTGTTTCAGAGGTCTCAATAAGTTGCTGGAGGCTTATTTTACTTTCACCGTGTTCGATGAGTAACGACCTGATTTGGGCTTTTGGAGAATTAACAAAATGGAATGGTGTTGGTGATTGAGAGAATTCGAAGGCAGGAAACTTTTGATAATCATTTATATCTGATGCGCGCCACTTCATCCACCGGCCCATGTAAGTGTTTGTACTGAGGGATGCATAAAAGACAAACAGGCTTAGCAGCACTACTCCTATCCATAAAAGGGTTGTAGTTGTTGACTTTTTCATATCTATCTGAGTTGGTCTCAGTCAGCCGTTAGTCCACTATCAAAAATCTAATGAGTTATAGGCCACGGTTACTAAACAATTCAATTGGATAAATCATTGTAAAGTAGGTTACTAACATCGAAGTCAGAACGGCTAATATTATCAATGTCCAGTTTACTTGTCCTTGGTGTTGTTCGGGGTCGAAAGTCGTCAACTTTGTTCCGGCAATAAAATCCCCAATTCTCCTTTCATTGTTTATAATTGCAACTACTACCTCAATTGGCCACAGTATGATTGTCAAATTTCTAACAAGGCATCTTAATGGGTTTGCCGGTTTGTTTGTGCTAATGTCAACAACTTGCAGCTTTAATGCTCTCTTAGCAATGCTTCGTCCAAGGTAAATATCCTTATTGAAATAGAGAGAAAACGCGAGAATGTTTAAGTAGTAGTTTCCCAGAAATAATTTTTGTTCAGCGCCAGAATTTCCAAAAGTCTGGAATATGTCATACACTATTCCTGGGGCTGCAATAATCATTACGACAAATATCATTGCCAAATGGTCAAAAATCATTGTCACTATACGAGTACCTGTGTTTAGTGTATTCATTCTATTTAACGTTTTGCCAAAAAGAGTAGCGGCCGATAATCCAAATTAATAATTATCCGGCTAACTATTAAGTTACTTCTGTTAAACCGACTTGATCTTTTTAAACGAATGATAAATCCGTTTGCCTTCAGCAAAAGAAAGATACGGTACACCGCGTGCATGATTTTCTTTGCTTACACGATAAAGATTTTTCCAATGCGTAATAATGGTGCCTA
>JBPXJU010000047.1:0-33781 GCA_051715445.1 Bacteroidota bacterium
ATCACCATCCAAAACATTTTGTGCATCATGGCGCTCTACACTGGTGCGGGCATCTTTCACTAATTTATAAGGATGCAATACGTAGTTCCGAATCTGCGAACCAAAATCAATTTTCATTTTACCGGCCTCCACTTTATCGCGCGCTGCATTGCGTTTTTCCATTTCTACCTGATAGAGTTTGGACTTTAACATCTGCATGGCGCGTTCGCGGTTGGCATGTTGCGAACGTTCTACCTGGCACACAATAACAATACCTGAAGGTTTGTGTGTGAGTTGTACTTTGGTTTCTACTTTATTTACGTTCTGGCCACCGGCACCGCCCGAACGCGAAGTCTGAATTTCGACATCGGCCGGGTTAACTTCTATTTGTATGGAATCATCTACTTTAGGATATACAAACACCGATGCAAACGAAGTATGCCTACGCTGATTACTATCGAAAGGTGAAATACGTACCAACCGATGCACACCTATTTCAGATTTTAATTTTCCATACGCGAACGGCCCTTCAATTTCCAGCGTAGCTGATTTTATTCCGGCAACTTCGCCTGCCTGGTAATCTATCTGCGAAACCTTGTAGCCACTCTTTTCGCCCCACATAATATACATGCGGTTAAGCATATCGGCCCAATCGTTACTTTCGGTACCACCGGCTCCAGGGTTAATTTCCATTACTGCACTCAACTGATCTTCTTCCCTGCTCAGCATTTTTTTGAACTCCAGATCTTCAATGGCTTTAGCCGTCTTTTTAAATTCGGCCTCCAACTCTTCTTCGCTGGCATCGCCTGCTTCATGAAATTCATTGAGTACGTCAAGGTCGTCCAGCAGTTTGCTTATGTGCGCAAACGCATCGGTCCATACTTTTTTAGTGCGAATGTTTTTAAGGATAACTTCCGCCTCTTTAGGTTTGTTCCAGAAATCGGCCTGATGGGTAATACGTTCTTCGTCTTGTATTTCTACGATTTTTCGATCGTAGTCAAAGATACCGCCTGAGGGCGGCAACACGGACTTTCAAATCCTTTAATTGTTCGGTAGTCATATTAATAAACTAATTATGGCGCGAAGATACTATCCCAGCGTAAATAAATCTCTACTCATACCGATAATAACGCGATTCGGGCGTAATCATTCGAATAGAGAGCCCGCGCACTTTTATATAGGGACTTCGTAAAAAAGTTAACGCTGCGCCTGCCGCCACCAGGCTTCCCGAAGTAATAGCCACGCCCTCGTCAATACCGCTCTGGCCTTTTACAAAAAACAAGGTATTAATCTGATCAATTGCAAAGTAACCCACACCCCCAATCAGTAACACGGTACCTACTTTCTGCCGGAAGTCGGCCTTGCGTTTTCCTTTTGCATGAATTTTATAGATGTCGGAAAACATAATCGTATCGCCTCGTAATAAAATGAAAGTATCGGTATAGCGAATGGCCATACCCTCTTTTGTTTTTCCATTGCGCAGTTTGCATTTAATGTTGTCGCCCTGTTCAAAGCGCGCTACCACATCACCTCGTTTTAGCAACACCATTTGTTGCTGACCAAAAGTGGCGGCACCAATACCAAACACAAAACAACATAAAATGAAAAGGCGCATGGTGGCACGAAAGTAAAAAATAAAACCGCCTCAAACACAAAGTGCGAGGCGGTTCAACTTAAAAACAAAACTAAACCTTAAGAATCCAATCGAACGGTGGCTGTACCTTACCCCGCTTAATATTTTCCAATTCCGCTAACACCCGATTTGAAAATGTGCGGCTTTCGATGGCTGGCAACATAAATTTTTCATCTTCATAGCCAATCATTTCAATGTGCGCAATGGTTGCAGCAGTACCTGCACCAAAAGCTTCCTGCACGCGACCTTGTTTTAATGCTGCTACCAATTCAACAATTGAAATTTTTCTTTCCTCTACAGGCATACCCCAATGGCGGGCCAGATCAATCACACTCTGGCGTGTAATACCGGCCAGAATAGAATCGCTGAGTGCCGGAGTAAGTAATGTGTTGTTGATTACAAACATCAGGTTCATGGTGCCACTCTCTTCCACATACTCATGTGTTTTACCATCTGTCCAGATTAATTGATGATAGCCCTGATCTTGTGCAAGCCTGGCCGGATAAATGGCACCTCCATAATTACCGCCCGCTTTCGCGAAACCCGTTCCGCCTTCTACCGCACGGGTATAATGGGTTTCGATTTTTACTTTAACCGGTGTGGAGTAATAAGGCCCCACCGGACTAAGTAAAATCATAAATGTAAAATCCAATGATGGCCTGATGCCAATAAACTCATCGGCTGAAAACATGAACGGCCGAATGTAAAGTGAGCTTCCTTCCTGATTAGGAATCCAATCGCGATCTAAATCAAGCAAAGTTGAAAGCGCTTCCATAAAAAGTTCTTCCGGCAGGTTGGGCATACACATCCGTTCTGCAGAAATGTTCATGCGCTTCCAATTATCCCATGCACGAAACACCAAGGCTCCACCATCATCGGCCCGATAAGCCTTCATACCTTCAAATATGGATTGACCATAATGCAATGCTGGCGTTGCAGGACTGATTTGAATTGGTCCGTATGGTACAATGCGCAGATCTTTCCATTGGCCATCGCGGTAGTCGGCCATAAACATGTGATCGGTAAAAACTTTCCCGAACGCCAGACTATCAAGATTGGTTTTGCTTAACCTTGATTTGGCTACCCGGGTAATTGAAATGCTCGCTGTATCAACCATGAGTTTGTCTTTTTAATGAAAAACTTAATCGGCTGCAAAGATACAAGATTACCCACCCATCACTAACAGATGTTAGGTTAAAATCACATTAGTTTCACATACGAGGTTTCCAGGGGGTTTCTGTGGCCTGAAGCTCATGCGCCATCATTCGGCACAGCACAAAAAGATAATCTGACAGTCGGTTAAGGTATTTGATTACCAGGTCGTTGATTGGATCAACCTGATTAAGTGCAATTACCAACCGCTCGGCCCTGCGGCAAACGGTGCGGGTAACATGCCCGAATGACACTGCCTGATGGCCACCCGGCAACACAAAAAATCTCATGGGTGGAAGAACCGAATCCATGGTGTCAATTTCTTTTTCAAGAAAGCTGATGTCGGTTTCGGTAAGTGCCGGAATTTTAACTTTAGTATTTCCGGGTTCTGTGGCCAGAATAGAACCGATGGTAAACAACCTATCCTGAATTTCAATCAGTGCATTTCGGTTTTGATTTACGGATTGATCGCGCAACACGCCAATCCATGAATTAAGTTCATCAACAGTACCGTAGGTATCAATTCGCAAATCAGATTTTAATACACGTTTACCTCCAAATAAAGAAGTTGTGCCCTGATCGCCCGTTTTGGTGTAAATCTTCATAGGGGAAAATTGAAGATTTAAAATGCAAAATTCAAATTGTAATGAGCTGGTGCCTGTTTAGGCTGTTACCGCCTGGCTGCGACTCACATTCTCGTTCTTTCTATCCCACTCAATCAAACCATCTTTCAATCGGATAATGCGATGGGCATAGTGGGCAATATCATCTTCGTGTGTTACCATGATGATGGTGTTGCCTTTATCATGCAACTCCTGAAACAGGTTCATGATATCATAAGAAGTTTTGGAATCCAGGTTACCGGTAGGTTCATCGGCCAGAATAATAGAAGGATTATTTACCAATGCCCGGGCAATTGCTACCCGCTGACGTTGCCCACCGGATAGTTCGTTCGGCTTGTGATGATGACGATCGCCCAGACTTACATTTTCTAACGCGGCCATTGCCATTTCTTCGCGTTCACTTTTGCTATAACCGGCATAGATCAACGGAAGTGCTACATTCTCTAAGGCAGAAGCCCGTGGCAAAAGGTTAAAGGTTTGAAATACAAAACCGATTTCTTTATTACGCACTACCGCTAATTCATTCTCGGTCATATCGCTTACCAACTGATTGTTGAGCCAATACTCGCCTGAACTTGGTGTATCGAGACAGCCCACAATATTCATGAGAGTAGATTTTCCCGAACCTGATGGGCCCATAAATGCTACGTACTCGCCCCGCTCAATAGAAATGGAAATATCCTGCAATGCGTTTACAATGTTGGTTCCCATTTTATACATGCGGGAAATGTGGGTGGTCTTAATAATATTGGGCATGCGATATAGGTTAAAGCAAAAAGATGTTGTGTTTAGCTGATTAGTTCTTCAATCTTAGTCTTTTACTGGATATTTTGGTTTTAGTTTCAAAAAACGCCCAAAAAGCCAGATTAGTTTTGTGAACGGTTCATTATTCCCGATTTCAGACGGGTTTCGGGGCTGTAAGTTACATCCAATCCACTAATTTCTGATAAAATCGATACAGGCCTGGATAACTGCCTCATCTTTCAAAATGCGATTATGACCCAGACCTGAGGTGCGCAGCAAGCGGGCCGGATATTTTTCAATCAGTTTTTCGGCCTGAATGATGGGTACATCTTTATCATCCTCATCATGTACCAGCAGTAAATTCAAATCGGAAATGTGTTCGATAAAATACATAGCCGTAAACTCGTCAAACGATCGGCCATACTTCTTCTGAATTAATTGCTTAAACCCTAAACCCGTTTTCCACGAACCATTTATGGCCCGCAGATAAGATTTGATGATTTCATCGGCCATAGTAGGTGAAGCAATATTGATCAGTTTTTTAACTGGAAGCCCATTCATAATAGAGTAGAGCAACGCTCCACCACCAAACGAGTGAGCAATGGCTCCGGCAGGTTCGCCCCATTTGCCGATTACCATTTTAAGTGCTGTTTCAAATTCCAGAATGGTAGTACGCTTGCCCAATGATTTACCATGTGCCGGGCCATCAAAACCTACCACCTGGTAGCCTGCCGCAACCAACTCCGGAATAAACTTTCGAAATTGAGTTGCCCTGCCAGCCCAGCCATGCATCACTAAAACATACGGCTTGCTGGCATCGCCCCAGCAGTAAGTTTGAATTTTCAATCCATTCGCAACAATTTCTTCTAAAGTAGCTTGCTGCTCACACTCCAATTCTTTTTCGGGAGCCCCGTAACGCAAGGGTGAGAAAAATATCTTTTCAAAATATTCTACGGCCAGGCTGCCTGACAGCCACTCCAGCTTTGGAAAAAACCAACGCACCAGCCGTAGTGTAAGCGGCATTTGTTTCTTCAATTGGTAAAAAAGTTAAGTATGTTCATAAAAAAGTATATGTTACAGTATGCAATCAACGTGTATAAAAGTATAATTTTGACGATTACCCCACTGGTTATATGAATAAACCAATACTTTCTTACCTCACGGTTTTCATCTTTCTTTTTATTTCCCAAATCTCCTTCGGCCAACGCTTTTGGGTTGCAGCCGGAGCATCCAACTGGAACAATACAGCCAACTGGTCTACCACATCGGGTGGAGCAGGTGGAGCATCTGTTCCCGGACCCTCGGATGCAGTAACCTTTAATGCCAGCGGATTAGGAAATTGTACCTTGGATGTTGCGCCAAATGTAGCCGGAATTACGGTGAATGGTTATACCGGTGTAATTAATCTGAACGGATTTAATTTAACCACTACCGGCACAAACAGTTTTGTTACCGGAACCATCAACAATGGTGGAGCTGCCGCTGCGGTTACACTGAATACTGCAGGTACAACCACTTTTAGCGGAACAACTTTTGGCGCAAACGTGAATGGCTCAACCGGAAGGATTTTCTTTAATGGTTCTGTATTTAACGGTTCCGTAACCGTAACTAAAACCGCTAACAATAACGACACCAGTACCGGTGGCAATACTTTTTCAGGAAGTGTAACACTTACCAACAGTTCAACCAATCAGTTTCGCCTGGGCGGAACCAACCCTGACATTTTTAACGGAGCCTTGGCTTTAGTAAGTGGAAACACAGGGCCACTTGAAGTAGCCTATAGTTCTGCCGCTAATCAGATCAACAATAACGTAACGGTTACCTACAATGCTACCGGACTAATTTCAATTGGTGCGGGTGGTGGTACGGCAACACTGGCGGCTACCCGTACCATTTCTGTTGCCGGATTTGGAGCCTCGGGTTGTGGCAATCTTACTTTAGCAAGACTCACACAAGCAGGAGCAACAGCACAAAATATTTCGTTGGGAGGAAATGATACGGCTACACTTACGCTTGGGCCTGCATCAAACTTTGGTGGTGCATTAACTATTAACACACCATCCATTATTTTCAATTCAAGTTCATTTCAGGCTGTAACTGTTACTAAAACAGGCTCGGCAGTTGATAACTCGCGTGGTGGAAATATTTTTAATGGTGTGATGACCGTGAACAACCAGGGTGGTGATTTTGCCATGGGTACAAACTCGGCCGATGCCGGTGACACCTGGAATGCCAGTGCATTTTTTAACAATACGGGAGGAAACAGAATTCGAATAGGAGAAGATAACGCAGGCAATGTGTTTCAAGCCAATGCTACCTTCACCAACACGAGTGCTACGGATATTCAAAGCCGAATCCAGATCAGCAGATTCGGATCAGCAAGTGTTACGTTTAACGGAACCACTACGATTACCAACAATGCACCAGGTGGAGACATTCATATCAGCTATGATGCTGGGTCTTCTACAACCTTTAACGGTCCGCTGATTATTAACTCAAATGCCGGAGTAACCAATGTTGAGAACTGGATTGGCAACACGGGAGATGTAATATTCAACAATAATGTTACCATAACCAGTTCGGACAGAGTTGCCATTAGCAATGGTTCTGGATTAGCTACCATGTCGGCTGGTAACACAATTAACATTGGTGGTGGTGGCTTTACCGGCTCCGAACTTGCCATTCGCAATTTTACTCAGGCCGGTAGCACCGCTATGAATCTCACGCTTACCGGAGCCACTTCGTTATTGCGCGTGTTTAACTCCACCATTGGTGGTAACGTAACATTTAGTTCACCTCAATTTATTTTAACCTCAAGCATATTTAATGGAACCGCCTCCATTACTAAAACAGGAGCCACCGATAACTCCAGTTCAGGCAATACTTTTAATGGTGTAACTACTGTTACCAATAGTGGTTCAGCCGAAATATTTTTTGGAAACGGAGCTGCTGATACCTTCAATGCTGCTACCACTTTTAACAACACCGGAAGTTACAGAATCCGCATTTCCTTCAATCACAATGGTGCAACAACCACATTTGCGAATAACCTTACCCTTAACTCAAATAAGATTGGTGGCACCGATCAGTGGTCTTTTTTAGTTGGCGAGAATACGAACTCCAACGTTTCTGTTGGTGGCGACCTGATAATTAATTGTGCCGGTACACTTCGCAGCGATCATCGTTTCTTAAATGGTACGGGTACAACCTTAACCGTTGGTGGAAACCTGGTCATCAATAACACCAATTCAGATCCCAACACTATTATTACGATGGGAGTAAATGGCACTGCTACCTATAATGGAAATATTACACTCACCAACACAGGCGGATCAAATGGAGTAACCTTCAACAGTGGAGCATCCGCATCTGCTACACAAGCTGCTGGTGGATCATTCACCATTGCCGGAGGATTTACGTCAGGAGTTTTAAACATTCAACGATTTACACAGACAGGTGCATCACCCATTAATCTTAACCTGGGCGGCACAACAACTCTTTTAAGGGTTGGCCCTAATACTACTTTTGGTGGCAATGCCGACTTACGAGCTCCTCAACTTTTCCTGGATGGTGTAAGTATTGCAGGCACCGCTTATCTGGAGAAAAACGGAACCATAAACAACACTGGTCAAGGTAATAACACGTTTGGTTCAACTACAACTATTGTAAATAATGGAAGTGGGGTGTTGCGAACAAATGGAAATAACACTTTTAACGGTGCAACTTCAATTACCAATAATAGCAATGGTGATGTACTGCTTGAGTTAGTTACCGGTAATACCTATAACGGAAGTCTTACACTTCTTAATGCTGGTACTTCCAACATTCGCATGGCTTATGCCGGCACGAATACTTTTAACGGAAATATTATTGTAAACAGTACAAACGGCAATGGGATAACATTTTGTGAAAGTGGGGCTGCTACCGCAACACTCTCTGCCGGAAACACCATTTCAATCGGGGCTTCTGGTTTTTCTAGTGGAACGCTTTCACTACCGCGGTTTACACAGCTAGGAGCAACACCACAAACGCTTACTGCATTTTCGGGTACCACAACTTTATCAGTTGGTCCTAATTCTGCGTTCGGAGGCAACGTTACGTTTACGGCTCCTCGTCTATTCCTCAATGGTTGCACCTACAGTGGAACTGCTACCCTTGAAAAAAATGGTGCCAGTGACGATGCCGGTGCAGGTGGTAACATTTTTGATGGCGTTACAACTATTACCAACTCCGGCAGTGGCTACCTGCTTACCGGAAATAACAATCGCGATCAGTTTAATGCTGCTACCACATTTAATAATACCGGTAGTTACAGAATTTATTTCGCGCACAATCACAATGGCCAGGTAACTACGTTTGGTTCTGATCTTACTATCAATAGTAATAAATCTGGTGGCACTGATGCCTGGTCATACCTGATTGGCGAGGGGGCTAACATCGGGTTATCCGTTGCGGGTACTTTTACAATCAATTGTGCTGGCAGCATTCAAAGCAATCACCGCCTCCTGCAGGGTGCCGGATCATCGGCAACTTTTCAGGGACCTGTTAATATTAACCTTACTAATACAGCAGCTGGTACCGTTATCCAAATGGGTGAGAATGGAACTACAACCTATAATGGAAATATCAATGTCATTAATTCCGGTGGAGCAGCGGGTGTAACATTCAATGGACAAACCTCGGCCAGTTCCACCCTTACAGGTGTTATCACAACCGGAGTATTTTCAAGCGGGTCGTTGAACCTGTACCGCTTTACGCAAATTGGTGCCCTGCCAGAAAATATCACATTAACAGGATCCTCGATTATGCGGGTGGGACCTAACTCATCGTTTGATGGAACTGTAAATTTTGTTTCACCACGGTTGCTCTTGCACGGTGCCACTTACAACGGAAGTGCTTCTTTTGAAAAATCTGGTGCTCTCGATGATGCAAGTAATGGTGGAAATATTTTTAATGGATCAACCACATTGATTAATTCAAACAGTGGTGCCTGGTACATGGCAAATGTTACAGCAGATATTTTCAATGGGCCTGTTACTATTACTAATTCAGGATCGAATTGGATTTTTATGGCTCACAACGTAGCGGGCAATCAATTCAATAATAACATTACAGTTAACAATACAGGCAGTGCATTGGGTATTATTTTCTCTAATAACGCAACAGGCGCATCAACCTTTACCAATGGAACCATAAATGTGGGTGGTAGTGGTTTTGCTACTGGTCAACTGCGCTTCCGCAGATTTACACAGGTAGGCGCATTTAACCAGAATCTTACGCTTACAGGTTCTGCCCTTTTGTGGTTGGGCCCTACGTCAGCCTTTGATGGTAACGTTAATTTTGTAGCACCCCGTGTGCTATTGAATGGTACCACGTTTAACGGTACTTCTTACCTCGAAAAGAATGGTGCCTCCAATGATGCCGGAGATGGCGGCAACATCTTTAATCAATCCACCACATTGGTTAATTCGGGCAATGGCTACCTTATGTCGGCCAATGTTTCACCCGATATTTTTAATAACAACCTTATCGTTACCAACTCAGGTTCATCTACTGTTCAACTTTCTGAAAATTCTCCCGGTAACCAATACAACGGCAACATTCAATTGAACTCAACTTTTGGAGGTGGCATTTATTTTGGTAACAACGTAAATGGCACTTCTACACTTGCCGCAACCCGTACAATTGGTGTGGGTAGCTCTGGTGTTTTAAGTGGCGATATTCGGTTGATTCGTTTTACACAAGTAGGTGCTACTCCGCAAACACTTGACCTAAGTGGTATTGCCATACTTACCCTTGGCCCCTCATCTACCTTTGACGGCAACATTGATTTCAGGGCTCCACAATTATTGCTCAACGGAACAACTTATAACGGTACTGCATATCTTGAAAAGAAGGGCGCTTCTGACAACAATGGTACGGGTGGTAATACATTTAATAGCACCGTATCGTTGGTAAACTCTGGTAGCGGCTATCTGTTAACGGCCAATACAGCACCTGATGTTTTTAACGGTGCGTTGACTGTAACCAATACAGGTTCCAACATCATTTATCTTGCACACAATGTTGCCGGTTCGCAGTTTAATGGCAACATTACTTTTAACTCAACTCTGGGTAGCGGTGGTGTTTATTTCTCTAATAATACCACCGGAAGTTCAACTTTAGGTAATGGAGCAAGTTTATTGGTTGGTGGCTTAGGGTATAGCAGTGGCGAGTTACGCTTCCGCAGATTTACACAAGTAGGCACAGCTGCACAAACATTATTACTTACCGGCACGGCCTTATTACGTATTGGTCCAACCTCAACCTTTAATGGTAATCTTGATTTCAGAGCACCACAATTTGCATTGGATGGTGCCATCTATAATGGCATAACGTATCTCGAAAAAACCGGTGCCATCAATAACGATAGCAACGGTGGTAATACATTTAACGGAGTTACAACTCTTGCTAATTCCGGAAGCGGATGGTTTCGATTTGCTTTAAACGCCCTGGATACCTTCAATGGTGATCTTACTTTAACCAATACGGGTTCATCCACTATCCGCATGGCCGACAATTTTCCAGGAACAGTATTCAATGGAAACATTACCGTTAACTCTACTTTTGGCGGTGGAATTTTCTTCAGCGAAAGTGGTGGCGGAACTGCTACACTTGCTGCCGGAAGAACTATCTCCACCGGAGGACTTGGTTTTAGTTTGGGTGAATTACGCCTGCGCAGATTTACGCAGACTGGTGCTACTCCTCAAACATTACTTTTAACGGGGACCGCTACATTGGTTTTAGGTCCAACCATCTCGTTTGATGGTGCCGCTGATTTCAGAGCCCCTCAACTCCTTATCAACGGTGGTATATTTAATGGCGCTGCCTTCCTCGAAAAAACCGGAGCAACCAGCAATACCGGTACTGGAAATACAACCTTTAATGGAGCAACCACTATTCAAGTCAGTAGTTCAGGATATTTAAGAACTAATGGTGGAAATACTTTTAATGGTGTAACTAATTTGATCAACAGCGGGTCAAATGATTTACTGTTGGAGTTAACCACTGCAAGTGTGTACAACAATACCGTTACCATGACCAATACGGGCAGCTCCTATATACGACCCGCATACATTGGTAGTAATACATTTAATGGTGATATTATTGTTAATAGTACAAGTGGTACCGGCATTTACTTCAGCGAAAATGCGGCTGGCTCGGCAACACTGGCTAGTGGCAGAACAATAAGTGTAGGTGGAACCGGGTTTACTGCAGGCGAATTACGGTTACAACGATTCACACAATTTGGTGCAACAGCTCAGAATTTAGCATTAACAGGTTCCGCTATTTTACGCACAGGTCCATCCGCTACCTGGAACGGCAACTTAACGGCATCTTCCCCTGCCTTATTCTTAGATGGTGCAACTTTTAACGGAGCTAACACCTTTACAAAAACCGGTGCATCTACCGATGCCAGTGCTGGTGGTAATGTGTTTGTAGGTGCCTCAACATTTATAAATTCAGGCACAGGCATTTTCCGTTTAGGAAATGTTTCGGTTGATGAGTTTATTGGAGCTGTTACTTTTAATCAGGCTAGCGGAACCTTACAGCCTGCTTATAACTCAGCCAGTAATTTCTATAACCATGTTACAGTAAATGGTCCTGCTGCAATAACCTTTGGTGCGAATAATGGAACAATTGTGTTTGCCGGAGGCGCAGCTCAAAATGTTAGTAAGACTGGCGCAGCTTCTCCTGTCTTCAGAAGGCTAACCATGAACAAATCCGGGAACTCAGTAACGCTAAATACAGATGCATCCGTAACCACGAATGGCACATTTACCAATGGAGTCATGCTTACAACCTCTACCAATATTCTAAATTTTGCCAATGGCGCCACAGTAACCGGTGGGTCGAATGTAAGTCACATAGATGGCCCCGTAAGAAAAACCGGTACAAATGCTTTTAGCTTCCCTACCGGGGATGGTGGGTTCTATCGACCGATCAGTATTTCGGCACCCAGCAATGCTGCACATTTCTTTACTGCCGAATATTTTAAAGCCGGTCACGCATTTGGCGGGCCATCAACTTACGCAGCAGGCATTGTTACAGTAAGCTCATGCGAATACTGGATGCTGGATCGTAACCCTGCTGTTGGCGGATCGAATGTTAGTGTAACACTTAGCTGGAACACACCAGATTGTACCGGCCCGTATATTACTAATCCGGCAAATCTTCGGGTGGTACGTTGGAATGGAACCGCATGGGTTAATCATGGCAATGGTGGTACTACCGGAAATGCAACCAATGGTACAGTAATTTCTGCAGGTGTAATTACCAGCTTTAGTCCCATTACATTAGGTTCATCTGGTTTGGATAATCCATTACCTGTTGAGTTGATAAGTTTTACCGGTACTGCCGAAAACGAAAAAGTAAATCTAAAGTGGGTTACCGCCTCTGAATTGAATAACGACTTCTTTACGGTACAACATTCAACTGATGGAGTTGAGTTTGAAAGCCTGGGAGTAATAGATGGTCAGGGTACTAAACAAAGTTCAACAACCTATAATTTTGTGGATGCCACACCGATGGCAGGAGTTAACTACTACCGGTTAAAACAAACTGACTTTGATGGTGCCTCCAGTTATTCAAACATTGTTGCCGTTAACCTGGATCTTGAATGGTTGCTCTATCCAAACCCGGCAACGCATGGAACCGATGTTAGTATTAACAAGAAAGGAGATTATGCAGTTTATAATAATCTGGGCGTGTTGGTTATGAAACTATCAGATGCCAGCAAGTTTGATATCTCTTCCCTCGCACCCGGAATTTATACTGTGCGTAGTTCAAATGGATCCATCAGGAGGCTGGTGGTAAAGTAGCCACGTTAAACCGATGGCCCCGTGTGCTGTACTCGAAAGTTTCCACATTGTAGGTTCTTTCATAGTACTGCACACGGTTTTCAGTATCAACTAATAATATTGTGGAACATCGGGTTCCGTAGCCTTTGGTTTTGATAAACATTGAAGATAGCGCTCGTTCACGTTCAAGGCCAATACCAGTGTCAGGCAAAGCCTGGTCTTCAGCCCGCTTTTCATCGTAGAGCATTTTGAATAATTGTTCGGGCTGTACGTCAAACTCAAGCAGGCTAGAAAATTTCTTTTTTCCGTGCACAACCTTTGGCCAGGGCGTTTCCAGCAAATGATTGCTCAATCCATATGTACCCGGCTCAAGTTTTTGAATACCCTTTTTATAATTCGATAAATACCACCACTCATCCAACTGCCCAACCAGCAGGTTAAATCCATTATACTGACTTGCCTTAGGTTCAAGTTCGCGCAAGTATTGCTCTGCGTTTAGGTTGCTCGTTAAAAAGTCAGAAACAAGTTTGCCGCGTGAGGGAGCCTGAGGATTTATGTTGGCCGGATCGCGATAGTTTGTTACTAAAGCAATCTTTCCATTTGTGTTCATTGCCATCCACGTTCCGGCAGCTTCCAGATCACGGCCTCCTACAATTTCAGGTTGATCCCCCCAGAAGGCTGCAGGTGCAGTTTTGCGTTCGTAAAATTCATCACGGTTTGCCGCAACTATTACTTTGTATTGAGGGTGATTAGTTAATGCAATAAAAACCAGGCACACAATCGTTTCTTTTTTTCGAGCGCTTAGATAGTCCAAACCGTGATATAAAACAACATAATTCTATACAACGGAATAGTTAGGGTGAATAGATAAAACAAAAGAGCTGCCTTTGGGATAGCCCAATACCATTTCTGATTATAGAATATTTTTTGTGCTCTGATCATGAAGTACAAAATCAATACGAAGGCTGGTATAGAGAATATTTTATCCGTCAATAAGTAATTCCAATCCCATCCTATAACTGAGGCTATTTTTATCAACAGGAAAATTATGGTCGGTAGCAAAAGCATGTTAACCAAAAGGTGAAAACTGTAAAACTCAAGCGAAACCAATAAATGATCAAAGAAGTAATTCTTCTTCGAATAGTTAACAACCATGTGCGTGCACGTTAACACCAGAACCAGTAAAATCAGTAATAGTTTAGATAAATTAGTAGACTGAGCCCGGTATTTTTCCTGAAATTCTTCCATAGAGATTTGCCGCTTCTCTATTTCTTTATCGACAATGGCCTTCGCTCTTACACTGTGTTGGCCCATTAAATTGGTTTGCGAATACAATGTCGAATTAAACGAATCGAAGAATGGAAAAAGGAAATAAAAGAAGTTGGCTACGAAGAAAAGCGATACCATCTTCATATATGGAACCCGCAAGCCATCGGCAATATTACGCGAAAGTTGCCCAGGCCGGAGAATCAACAACTTAAGACTCCTTAAAAACTTTCCGTCCAGAAAAGTAAAAGCGTTGAGCAGATTATCCAGAAAAGTAAGAAAAGTACGCTCGTTGGGTTCAATTACTTTTTCACCACAGAGGTTACAATACCGGCCCTTAAACATATGGTTACAGCACCGGCAAATCCGAGACTCTTCATAGTCAAAGGTGTCCGGTTTCTTTTTTAAAAATGATAAGGCCATACACCAAATTACTCAAATAACTCAAGTTGCGAAGGCAACAATTGAAAAGATTTACGGTGATATGGCGTAATGCCTAACGCACGGATGCCTTCGCGATGCTCATCGGTAGGGTAGCCCACATTGGTATGCCAGCCATAACCCGGGTATTTTTCAGCCAGTTTGCTCATCAGATCATCGCGGTAATTTTTGGCCAAAACCGAAGCCGCGGCTATTGAAAGATAAGCACCATCTCCTTTTATAATACACTCGAACGGAATTTCACCATAAGGTTTAAACCGGTTACCATCAATAAGTAAAAATTGCGGCCGAACTTGTAATTGATCCAACGCCAGATGCATGGCTTTGAAAGAAGCATTCAGAATATTAATGGAGTCAATTTCTTCGTTACTTACTTCTGCCACTGCCCAGGCCAGTGCATCACGCACAATATCCGTTTGCAGCACAAGACGATCTTCCTTGCTTAATTGCTTCGAATCATTCAGTAATTCATGGGTATACGATTTGGGCAAAATTACGGCCGCAGCTACCACCGGGCCTGCTAAACAACCGCGGCCAACCTCATCGCATCCAGCTTCAATCAGATCAGGAGTAAAAGCAGAAAGTAACATACATTCAAAAATCGAAATTCAAAATTCAAGATTCAACGCCTTCGGCCTTTAAGTATGAAATAAATTTTCAATCTTGAACTTTGGAATTAGTAACCAAACTATGAATCCCTGGAAAACACTTTCGGCATCCGAGAAATACGACAACCGTTGGATAAATGTAACTGAGTACCAGGTTATAAACCCAGGAGGCGGGCAGGGAATTTATGGTAAGGTGCATTTTAAGAACAAAGCTATTGGCATAGTGCCACTTGATGCGGAAGGAAATACCTGGTTGGTCGGTCAATGGCGCTATACATTAAATGAATGGAGCTGGGAGATTCCGGAGGGCGGTGGACCATTAAATGAAGATCCTTTGGAAGCGGCTAAACGTGAACTTCAGGAAGAAACCGGATTGGTGGCCACAACCTGGACAATGATTCAACGCATGCATTTATCAAACTCGGTAAGCGATGAAGAGGGGTTTCTTTTTTTGGCAGAAGGCCTTACGCAGGAAAAAAATAACCTGGAAGAAACTGAGGCCGATCTTAAAGTCTGGAAACTTCCATTGCGCGAAGCCTATCAAATGGTACTTGACGGAAAAATTACTGATAGCCTGAGTGTAATCGGTATTTTAAAAACCTTTCAGTTACGTAAACTTTAACATCACCATGACAACGCGCAGAAATTTTATTAAAACATCGGCCGCAGCCGGATTGGGATTAACCATTTTACCTTCTGGCGCTTTGCTGGCAAAAGACAAAGCCCCAAAAGTAAGATTAGGTTTTATTGGTGTTGGTTTACGTGGACAAAGCCATCTGGATCTCGCATTAAAACGTACGGATACTGAAGTTGTAACCATTTGCGATGTGCAACAACGCATGGTTGACATGAGTTTAGCACTGGTAAGCAAATCGGGCAAACCGAAACCGCAGGTAATACTGGACGGTCCATACGGCTACAAAAAACTTTTAGAGCATAAAGACATTGATGCGGTAATTATTTCCACTCCGTGGGAATGGCACACAATAATGTGTCTGGATGCTATGAATGCCAAAAAGTATGTGGGTTGCGAAGTAATAACCGGAATGACAGTGGAGGAATGCTGGCAATTGGTACATACCAGTGAGCGTACCGGAATGCCGTTGATGATGTTGGAAAATGTTTGCTACAGGCGCGATGTAATGGCCGTGTTAAACATGGTGCGTCAAAATGTATTTGGCGAATTGGTTCACCTGCAAGGTGGCTATCAGCACGATTTACGGGAAGTGAAATTTAACGATGGAAAAAATCCATATGGTGGTGGGGCAGAATTTGGTGAAAAAGGTTTTTCAGAAGCGCAATGGCGTACCCAACATTCGGTGTACCGCGATGGCGATTTGTATCCAACACATGGCATTGGACCGGTTGCGATGATGATTGATATCAATCGTGGCAACCGGTTTACACAATTGGTCTCATATTCTACCAAAGCAAAGGGTTTGCATGAGCATGTTGTAAAAATGAGTGGAGCCGATCACCCCAACGCAAAAGTAAATTTCAAATTAGGCGACATCGTAACTACCATGATCAGCACCACCAACAAAGAAACTATTCTGCTGCAACATGATACTAACTTACCAAGACCCTACTCCTTAGGCTTTCGGGTTCAGGGCACAAAAGGTATTTGGATGGACGTAAACAAATCCATTTATATAGAAGGCCAGAGTGCCAAAGCCCATCAATGGGAAGATGCCAAAGCCTGGCTGGATAAATACGATCATCCACTCTGGAAAAAATATGGCAACGATGCAAGTGGTGCCGGGCATGGCGGCATGGATTGGTTTGTACTGAATGGATTTGTAGAAGCTGTTAAACGTAAAACCAATACACCACAGGATGTGTATGATGCCGTAACGTGGAGTGCCATTACCCCACTATCGGAATCCTCCATTCAACTGGGTGGCGAAAGTGTAGAATTCCCCGACTTTACACAAGGCCAGTGGATGTACCGGAAAAATGAGTTTGCACGAACGGATGATTATTGAGGCAGTTTCGTGCCTCACAATCCCTCAAGTTTCCGCTACTCTTCAGAATAATTTATCTGCATTCGCTGTTTTAGTCGGTTAACAAAAATCCAGCAAACGATTGAACTCCATCTGGTATGGGATAATCTTACACGCATACAACCTACAGCAATCACAGTCGTATCTTTGCATTGAAAAACAACAATTATGAACATTATTCAATTACTTGGATTGGCTGCGGGATCATGCACGACCATCGCCTTTTTGCCGCAAGTGATTAAAACCTGGAAAAGCGGTTCGGCAAAAGACTTATCGTTAGGTATGTTTTCGTTCTTCTGCTTTGGTGTATTGCTCTGGCTTATTTATGGCATCATCATTCACGATGTACCCGTAATTGTAGCCAACATGCTTACGCTGATACTGGCTTCATCGCTGCTGTATTTTAAACTGCGATTTAAGGAGTAAGTTTATTCCTGAAGTAAAGTTAACACTACCCTGCGGTTCTCGGCACGTTGCTTCTCCGTTGCATTTTCATTGAGAGGCTCGCGCAAACCTTTGCCTTCGCTTTTTATTCGGGCTGGATTTATTCCTGCTTTTATTAATTGATGCGCTACTGCATCGGCCCGCTTTTGAGAAAGGCGTAGATTAAACTTATCGCTACCAATATTATCGGTATGGCCTTCAATAATTAAAGTCAGGCTTTCATCTTCCTGAAGCCTTTTTGCAATCCGGTTTACATAGGCTTCTGCCTCATCATCCAATTCGGCTGAATTAAACTCGAAGTTGAAATGCAAAATTGTTTTTTCAATTACCAGAGGTTGTTGCCCAAATGGGCCAACGGTTACTCCTGCTTTGGGTTGGGGTGTAATTTTGCTTAGCGAATCAGCTTTAGTTACCTGTTCGCTGGAATCGTTTGGTATAACCGCCAGTATGGAATCGACATTGTTTATGTTTGATTTTGCGGTGGGTTTTTTAGCCGTTGCCTTTTTCTTGGCTAGCTCTGCCTGCTTTTGCTCGCGCATTTTCTGATACCGCGTTTTTAATGGTTTGCGCAACTGCAATCCTATTTCTACAGCACCTTCGTTTCCAGGATTTTTTGCAATAGGAAAATCATATGAAACTCCCAGAGAAAGTACTTCGCGATGCAATTGAATACCGGCAATGCCCGAGCGGCCCGGCACCATACGGGTTATCAACTCTACCCGATCGCCCACCGTGCGCGGATCTTTACCAAGCTCCCACTGAAATCGTGAACCTGCATTGATAACCGTACTACCATTGGAGATAGTAACAAGTGCCTCGGGAATAATGCTGAAGTTATCACGTGAATAAACCTGGAGGGCTGCATTGGCTATTCCCGTAAGAGGTGTTTTGTACTGCACATCCGTAAAGGAACTGGTAGGACGATTTAAATCAAATAATGAAAAACCAAAAGCATGTAAGAGTTTACCCTTGCGGTTGTGTTGCTGCCATTGAAAACCCATATTAAAAGTAAAGTGGCTACCCCTGAACTGTGAAAAATCTTCACCCGAAAAAGCAAACCGATCAAACCCCCGATCGGGCACATACTGGGAACCTGTTGTAAAGCCGCCTAATTTTACTGAGCGGCTTTGAAACAAAACCGAAGTTCCAAAAGAAAGCGATTGCAGATGCCCGACAGAAAGATGTATGGCATAACTAAGGGCCGCCTCCTGCACCTGAAATACTCCGGCCGTACGATCGCTATGTAACAAAATACCGATGCCCGACCAGGGTTTGCCAGTGCTGGGGTTCAGTAACGGATACGAACCGGTAAGTATATCGCTTTCAATTTTAAAATCACCCCCCGTGTTTTGACTCCGATGAAGAAAACCAACTTCGGCATTTGAAGTAGTACCCGCCAATGCAGGGTTTACCCGTACACCCGTAAAGTTATATTGCGAGTATTGAAAGTACTGAGCCGATACTCTTTCGGTCAGCAATAACAGTATTACCAAAATTATCCTGAACACAAACACTATCGCATTAAGAATACAGACCCGGTTTTATTTCCATTCAACAAAACTTCTTCACCATCAGGTAACAAACCTTCTACCCGCCAATAGTACATTCCGGCTGGTTGTTCGTTGCCATTTGTTGTGCCGTTCCAACCGGATGCCAGTGCATCATTTACATTATCTGTTTGATACACTACCGAGCCCTCCCGATTGAAAATCCGAAACTGGAATGAAGTGGTTTGTGTAAGACCATAAATCAGCAACACATCGTTTTTTCCATCGCGGTTTGGAGTAAATAAATCTGGAATAAATCCGGTTTGTTGTACCTCAATTTTAACATTGCCGGTATTGGTACATCCCAGCGAATCGGTTACCACCAATGTATAGGTTGTGGTACGCGGAGGCGCGGCTAGCGGATTTAAAATTGTTGGATCTGACAACCCTGCAGCTGGCGACCATTGAAATAGCGATGCATTACTGCTGGCTTCCAGCTGAACAGCGTTACCACGTTGTATTTGAAATCGATCCGGAGTGATTGTAAGATCTGGTTTACTTAAGTTTATAACGAATGTGTATTGCAGTGTACATTCAAATGCATGTGCCTCTACCGAAATAGTCTGAGGCTGCTTTACTAAGAAAGAAATAGTGTCCTGATTAACTATGGCGGGATTTGTATTCCAGGTAATGGAATTCCAACCAGACGGAATACCCAGTTTAATTGTATTGTCTATGCAAGTGAAAACAGTTTTACTCGCTGATACATTACCGGTAATCACATTTACAGCCCAAGCCCTGTTCTTTGAACAGTTAGTCAGTTGCGGAATAAATGAGAAGACTGTATCCGTTTTGGAGGCCGTAAACGAAAGTGTTTCGGATACTCCCAGAAATCCTCGCTCTAAAGAGAACCAATACGACATCTCATCACTTACCAGTTCAACTACACTTCCCCTACAGGCCTCTATAACTGTAGGCTCAATATCGAAGCACGGTATTACATCGCCCTTACAAACAACATAGCCTCCATTAAAACCATTATCAATGGTTTGTACCTCAAAAGCATATCCGTCATCAGGCACTCCACCAAATACTTTAAAAGTATTTGTAAAATTATTTCCATGATCAACTACATCTCTTCTTTTATGAATTAAGTTATAATTGGGCATTAGGATCGATTCGTCATTCTTCTTTAACCAGACATCATAAGTCAGAGAGATGGATGCTGTGCTTTCATCGGTAGCAGGTGACCAGTAAATAAACGCTCGGTTAAAAGCTGAAATACCAAATGCGACTGCCGAGCCATTCGGGCGTTGATTTTTTACTTCCAACAGGTTAGTATAAAGTTTTACCCAAATCCCATCGGCCGAGTCTATTACTTGCAAAAAATCCAGATTGCCATCCCGATTAAAATCACCAGGCTCGATTAACAACAACCCTACCGTATCCAGTTGAATTGTATCCGTTACCGTTATAATCTTGTTGATTTTGTCTGTATCGGTTTTTCCAAAAATCCACTGATCAGCCAATCCATCTGCATTCATATCACCACTGAAAATTTGCAAAGGCTCTACTTCAGACTCAACAGATTCAACCTGCAAATCACCAGTATCATTTTTCCACATAACCTTAACCCGATCGCCACTACTATCTAATCCCACTGCCCACACATCAAAGTAACCATCTGCATTAAAATCCATTAACGATAACTTACCATTAACTGGAGAAATGAGAGCGTTTATTTTGAATTTCAAACTATCCTGGTTTATCCACAGTTGTACTACCGGCTCGTTTACTTCGTTACTTCCCGATAGCAGAATATCTGCAAACCCATCTTTATTAAAATCAAATATTTTTAAATCACTTACAGTAATGCCAACTGTATCAGAGTGAAGCGTATAGGTATTGTTACTACTTGTATAAATCCTAATATGAGACTTTTCTGAAATTCTTTCATGTGTAATCAGCTCCGAAACACCATCACTATTAAGATCAAATGTGGCTAACTCCGATGCAGTAACCGGTAGCACTATATCCGATTCAGATAACGAAAAATTTCCGGTATTCTGAAACGGTTGTATCAGACCGGTAGTATCATTACGGCCATACACCAATAAATCTACCTGGTTATCCAGATCATAATCTGTCAGCACAAATTTTCCGTCCTGAATGTCGGTCAATAGAGTTTCGCGCTCTGCCAGACCAAGGCCTGTAAGATTCTCGAACGTGAAAATCTTAAGTTCACTGGTTGAAGTTTTACCGGTTAGTACTACATCCAGTAGGGTATCTCTATTCAGGTTTACCCACTTAGCCTGGCTTACATCAACAACATCACTCAATTTTACTTTTGAAATTTGTTTGAATTGTTGTGCCTGCAGGTTATGCATCACAGCTACACTTAGCCATACAATCAACAACTTGCGCATACTTTAATAGGTTTGTATGAGTTGAAACGTAAGGGGTACTGAAACTCTTGCCGGAACCGGTTTGCCATTTAGCAATGCAGGCAGCCAGGGCTCCATATTTTCTATTACACGAATAGCTTCCTTATCACAATCCTCTCGCAACGATTGCTGAATTCGTATTTGCTCAGGCTTACCGGATTTATTCACAACAAAATCTACAACAACCACACCCTGAACGGAATCTCTAACTGCAGCTTCAGGGTAGTGAATAGCTTCATTTAAAGATTGATACAACTTTTCGTAGCCACCCACTGGTTCAGCCTGTTGATAACCCGCCTTAATCTTTGTTTCTGGCTCTACCGATTTCTTTATTGGTACCGGTTTTTTAATTATGCTTGTTTCTGCTTTGGGTTCAATAGTGGCGGCAACGGAATCAATCTTATTATCCGGTAGCATGGATTGTGGTTGTTGCTCAGGGATATTTTGTTTTAAGAGGTTGTCTGAAGTTGTTACTGTTTCTGTATCTCCCTGATTCTTAAACCAAATACCAAAACCAATGATACCGGCAAGCAATACCATTCCGGTATAAAGTGGCCATTTGCTTAAACCGGGTTTGGTTTGTGCTTTGGCTACCAATGCCTCAAAATCCATGAAGCCCTCAATTTCGGCATCGGTTAATGTTGTTCGTTTCATAATTTCAATTTTCTGTTTCATTGTTACATGAATAATTTTTTCATTTTGTCCAGAATGCGGTAGGTACGCACCTTGGCATTACTTTCAGTTATCTCCAGAATTTCGGCTACTTCTTTAAACGAGAGCAAATCGAAAAACCGTAATTCTATTAATTGCAATTCCTGAGCCGTTAGTTGTTCAAGAATATGCGGAAGCCTGGCGTGCCATTCGTCAACAGTTTGGTTGGAAGTCAGTTCATCAACCAGATTGTTTAGGGAAGCCTCTTCAATAACCACATACCGCACCCGCTTGCTCTTTCGGAAATGATCCATACATAAATTAGAAGCGATGCGATATAACCACGATGCAAAGGGCGCCCCTCTGAATTGATACTTTCCCAGGTTTGTTAAGGCACTTAAAAAAACCTGTTGGGTGAGATCGGCCGTTAGTTCTTTATCGCCAATGCGCTTATATATAAAGCGGAATATTTGCTTATAGTAAGCATTGTACAAAGGCTTAAACTCACGCGGGTCTGATGTTGCCCTGCGAATAACCACAGCTTCGGCTGCAACATCGGGCTTTGTTAAAAGTTTATCTGTCTCTACCATAATTCCAGCTTCCTAATACCAAAATGAGGATACGCTAAAAAGATACAGATTATTAGCAAAAAAACTTTCAAAATTTGATTGAGGTACATATGCACCGAGCATATGATGTTAAAAATACCTAAAACCGTTGTGCTTTAGGCGCTTTACTGCTACCTTCCTTAGTTCTTTTAAACTCAGACAAATATCTCAACCGGAAAGAAATGAAAACACGCAGAGAATTTTTGCAACACTTTTCAGCAGCGGTGGCCCTACCGGCACTTACAGGCTGGACATATACTTCAAACACAACACCGCAAGGCCCTATATTGAAAGTTGCCATTATGGGTTTGGGCAGCTATGGCACGCGCGTTGCCGAAGCTATGTTAAGTTGCAAACGGGCAAGACTTACCGGAGTTATAAGCGGTACGCCATCTAAAATAAAAAACTGGCAATCCAAATATGGCATTGCCGAAAAGAACTGCTATAACTACGAGAACTTCGATCAGATTAAAAACAATCCTGATATTGATGCTGTCTATATCATTACACCCAATGCACTGCATCACCAGCAAGCCATTCGCGTGGCACAAGCCGGTAAACATGTTATCTGCGAAAAACCAATGGCATTAAATGCCATGGAAGGATTAGAAATGGTTACCGCCTGCAAAAAAGCAAATGTAAAATTGTTGATTGGTTACCGTATGCACTTTGAAGCCAACACACTTGAGGTTGTGCGCATGCGTAAAGCCGGAGCATTTGGTAAACCTCTTTTCTTTCAGGGACTAAGTGGTTTTAGAATTGGCGACCCCGGCCAATGGCGACTTACCAAAAATCTGGCTGGTGGTGGCGCCATGATGGACATTGGAATTTACTCCATCAATGGCTCACGGTATCTGATTGGAGAAGATCCGGTTTGGGTTACCGCACAAGAAACCAAAACCGATGCGCAAAAATTTAAAGAAGGTGTAGACGAAACCATCCAGTTTCAATTCGGTTTTCCGGGTGGCGCAGTAGCATCGTGTCTTTCCACCTATAGCATGAACAACCTCGATAAGTTCTTTTTGAATGGTGACAAAGGATTTGCTGAACTTCAGCCTTCCACAGGTTATGGCCCGATACGAGGGCGCACTCATGCAGGACCACTTACACTACCGCACGTTACACATCAAACCACCCAGATGGACGAGATGGCGCAAATTATTCTGGATAATAAAATCCCGGAGATACCCGTGGATGGTGAAGAGGGTTTGAAAGACATGAAAATTGTTGATGCCATTTACCTGGCTGCTAAAACCGGTAAGCGCATAGAGTTGAAACTTTGATTACGCCAACTGCATCCAGCTATGTTCCAATAGTTTTTGAGTAGCTCTTATTCCATCCGGCTCGGTCATATCAAATCCTTCAAACTCAATTCCTACGTAGCCATTAAATCCAGAATCCTTCACCAACTTTAGCAAACGCTGGTAATCGATTCGCGTTTCATTTCCTTCAGCATCAAACGCGTACGATTTGGCACTTACACCTTTGGCAAAGGGCAGCAATTCAGCCACACCCTGGTAGCGATCATATACTTCAGCACATTCAATTTGTGTAGTGCCCCACTTGGCACTTAAACACCAGTTACCAAAATCGGGCAACGTACCACAATTCGCTTTGCCACTTTGCTTAATTACTTCAGCCACCCACTTACCATCACTGCTGTACAGTCCATGATTTTCGATCAAAATATTAAGATTAAGCGGAGCAGCATACTCACCCAGGCGTTGCATCGAATCAATCATCGCTTGCTGTACATCTTCGCGGCTGCCTTCGCCAAAAGCATTTACGCGCACACTATGGCACCCCAACAGATTAGCCGCGTGTAACCACTTGTAATGATTTTCGATTGCTATAGTACGTGCTGCGGCATCCGGGTTTCCTAAATCACCTTCTTCATCAATCATGATCAGCAGATTCTTTACACCCTCATTATCTGCAGCGCGTTTCATTTCATTCCAGAATTTTTCATCTGAAGCTTTATCTCGATAAAACCCATTTACATATTCAACAGCATTAATAGCATACTGCCGTGCAATTGCCGCAAAGTTTGCTGCCTGCAATTCGCCCTTTTCGAAAGCACGATGCAGCGACCATTGCGCCAACGATAGGTTAAGACCTGAACTCACAGTTTCATTTTTTTCAGGTTTGCAGGATAACAAATTGAAAACCGGGACATACAATGCTCCGGCCGCTAAGGTTTTTACAAAATGTCTTCTGGAGTGCATGGTAGGTTATGGTTGATCTTACTAAAGTAGAAATTTTAGGGTTAGTGCCGACTACTGCCTGGCTAAAACCTGACTCCCATTAAGACAGAAAATTCAAAAAAATCTGGAATCGGCATTGCGAAACCGAATGGTTTCACATATATTTGCAACTGAACGGTTTCTTAAAAAGTCAACCAAAATGAGAAGAGATGTTTTTCAGGCCATAGCCGACCCCTCAAGGCGTGCCATAATTGCACTTATAGCCATACAGGCCATGACACCCAATGCCCTTGCGGAACATTTTGATACTTCCAGGCAAGCTGTTTCAAAGCACCTTCGCATTCTTACCGAGTGTGAACTCGTAGTGCCGGAACAACGTGGCCGTGAAATTTACTACCAACTTGAAATTAATAAAATGAAAGAGGTTGATAAATGGCTGGAGCAGTTTCGCAAAATCTGGGAAAAGCGTTTCAGTCAACTGGATACATTATTAACTACCTTAAAAAAGACAAAAAAATGAACACTAACCTGCTATTCGATTTTACAGTAAACAAAGAAAACAGAACAATTCACGTGAAGCGTGAGTTTGCCGCTGACGTACCATTGGTATGGAAAGCCTGGACTACCGCTGAATTGTTAGACCAATGGTGGGCACCACTACCCTATCAAAACAAAACCAAAGCGCTTGACTTTCGTGAAGGTGGCGCGTGGTTGTATGCTATGATCAGTCCTGAAAACCAGATTCACTGGAGTCGGTTTGATTACGAAAAGATTGAAACTGAAAAAAGTTATACCGGGCTGGATGCCTTTTGCGATGAAGCCGGAACTATCAATGCCGATTTTTCACGCATGCATTGGCAAAATATTTTCAGCAAATCCTCAAGCGGCACCGTAGTAAACATTACTATAAAAGTTGATACACTTGAAACCCTTGAAAAAATTGTTGAGATGGGATTCAAGGAAGGATTCACCATGGGACTTAATCAATTGGAAAATTTATTAGCCAACATAAAAAAATAATTATGGCAAACAAGGTTGCACAAGAGATAGTGGAATACAATGATTCTCAAGAGGCCGGAGACAAAGCCATATGCGAAGTGTTGGCTTCTGAAATTTCCAGGCACCTGCCCGAAGCAGAAAATAAAATCTGGCATCGCCACCCGGTTTGGTTTTTAGATGGCAACCCCATAACCGGTTACGACAAGTTGAAGGCCGGAGTTCGCCTGATGTTCTGGAGTGGAGCCGATTTTGATGAAGAAGCACTAAACAGTCGCGGGCAGAAATTTAAAGATGCATCCATTTTCTACACTTCAGCTGAGCAAATCAAAACCAAAGACCTGAAGCGCTGGCTTGCAAAAGCGAGAGAAATTCAATGGGACTATAAAAACATAGTGAAACGAAAAGGAAAACTGGTGCGCTTGAAATGATTAGTGCGTCACGTTAAAAAAACCTGCATCCACAGCTAATAAAATATTTATCATGAAAAGGGACAAAATTATTTACTGGGTAACCACCATTTTGTTTGCAGGATTTATGCTGCTTTCAGCCATACCTAATATTATGCTCGACCAAAACTCTATTGATTTCATACAAGGGCAATTGGGTTACCCTGAATATTTCATTCGGTTTATTGGAATAGCTAAGGCTGCCGGAGGTATTGCCCTATTGATTCCGGGTTTAGGTCGGATTAAAGACTGGGCCTATGCCGGGCTTACTTTTGATCTGGCTGCAGCCGTTTACTCGCTCGTTGCAATCGGTTCAGCGTTTACAGATTTACTTCTTTTTCCGCTGTTATTTCTTGTAGCGGGTGTGTCGTACTACTATCACCTGAAGCTTAGTGAGTATGTAAGTAACTAAATATGTCTATAGGTAGTTTATGGTAAACAACGGGCACAATATAAAAGGCGCCCGAAGGCGCCTTTTAATTCCAAAACCCTAACCTTTTAAACTACTCAGGTAAATCTGATTGCTTCTCCGCCAACTGACTATCACGCGTATTTTTTTGAACCGCAATTGCGCCAAACATACTTAGCGTAAACGACATGGCATAAAATCCCTTCTCGCTGCGGATTAATGTAGCATTCCACAACCCAACAACTAGCAATACAATAGTCAGTACGGTGCTAAACCACGCCAGACTGTAATAAATGTTGGTAACCGGAATTTTCTCCAATTGATCGCGCACCGCTTTTTGCAAAGAGATCGCAGCAAACAAGCCAAACATCAGTACTGTAAAATAATATCCCTTTTCATTCAACTCCATTTCGGCATTCCATAAGCCAATGATAAAGGCCAGCATACCCGTTAACAAGGCCACCCACGATGCCGCTATAAATGCGTTCGAAGGTTTTTGAATCGATTTGTTTTCCATTTTATTTTGGTTTAACCGATTTAAAAGTAGAGCTACTTTAAAAAAATTATTTTGACATATGTCAAAATAGAGAACTACGTTTTGCTGCGAATGCGGCTAAGGGTTTCCTGTGTAATGCCCAGATAAGAGGCTATATAACCCAACGGCACGCGTCTTAAAATATGAGGCGCTGTTGTTGCCAGATTTTCATAGCGTTCGCGGGCTTCTTTAAAATGGTTGGCTACAAAACGCTCTTCCAGCATTACATAATAACGCTCATGCATAATACGACCCAGGCGTTCGATGTCTGAATGTTTTGTGTAAAGTTGCTGCAATTCATCATAACTGATTGACCAAAGCGTGCAATCCTCCAACAACTGAATATTCTCTACACCTGGCTTGCGACTAATGAAGCTAAAGAATGACGTAACAAAGTTATTTTCAAAGGCAAACCAATAGGTTATGTCTTTTCCATCCAGATTATAAAATCCACGTAAGCAGCCTTGTTCCAGAAAATATACATGATTGCACATTTTGCCCTCCGTGGTCAGGAAAGCCCCTTTTGGCAATTCAACTTTTTGTAATACACCCGCTAAATTCTTCAATGCGGTTTTACCTATCGGGCAATAGTGTTGTATATGGCTAATAAGGGATTGCATAAAGCCAAGATACGGCTTTATGCAATTTACATTCAAATACTTCTTATCCGGTTTAGTTTATTTTTTTCAGCCCTTTTGACTTATTCTGTTCTTCTTTGAATTTCTCCTTTTCCTCTTTTTCTTTCATCTTCACTTTCGCTTCTTTGTCCTTTTCTTCCCTCACTTTCTGCTTTTCTTTCATCATCATGAATGAATCTTCGTCATCAACATCGATATCCAGATCGAAATCATGATCAAAGTCAAAATCAAAGTCATCCATCTCGATTTCCATAGGTTCAATGTCCACATCAATGTGTGGAATATTTATTTCGATGGTATTGTTTAGCTGGTTAAGAGCCTGAAGGTTTATGGCAATAGGTTGCAGGTGAATCTGAATGGCTTCAACCGAATGATCTACCGATCGCAAGGCGAGGCGCAAAGCACTTTCAATATCCTGCTCAAGTGCCTTTCCATCAAGGCGAATGACGAAATTCAAGTTGCGCGCTGGCCCGGCAATTTTCACCAAACCATCCTGGCGCGTTTCTGATTTTGGGTCTGTTACTGGTTTCCCGGTTTTTTCAGTTTCCTGAGCAAATGCCGGAGCCACTACTACCGTGAGCAGTGTTAAAATCAATCGGATGGGTTTCATAATAATGGGATTTATTATTCTACTACTACTCCCAACCACAAAGGTTACAGCCGGTCTCCCATAAAATCATTTTAAGCCACCGGAAAGTGTACTTCCGTTACCTGATCGCTTTCGGGCACAGAGCCGGGCATGGTTACATACGTTTCAAATGGATCAATTCCCTTTTTCCATTTAAACACCTTTGCCTGCTGCAGGTTATACTGGGCACTCCAGGCGTTGCCCAGGTGTTTGTACGATCCTGTGTGTGCAATGGTATTTACTTTTACTGCAGGAATACTACCTGTTACTGCACCTGCAGGCAGGTTAGCCGGAATTGTTTTTACCGGAAACGCTGACGTATATTCTACTTTGTTCTTCACCACATCCCACTTATGATAGATGGAGAACGGAGTTCCACTTAACAAGTCTGGTTTATCTTTTGCAAAACTGAATAGCTTACCGAAATCTGCTTTTATCATTTCATTTACAGTATCCATCGTGCATGAACTTCTAAAACCAACATACTTACAACCACCAAAATCAGTTATGCTTTTGAAGGTAAGTTGAGATGGTACAGATCCGGTTTCGAGAACATCTTTCAACATGTTAAGCCCACGCGTGTAATCCATACCAATGTAAGCCGTCATCATTTTTTTCATGAAGAATAAAAAGAATGGCAAGCTGCTATCCATACACCAGGTAACCTGTGTGCCGGATGCCACCGGTTTTAATTCAAACCATGCCGAAGAGGTGGACTTCCACGGTTTTAAAAATGTAACTTTTGTATCCAGTCGCTGTGGTGGATTTTCCTTTTCGATTTTCATTTCACCACTGCCCGTACGTTTTCCGTCCCAGGCATAGTGTTTGCCACCGGGTGCAACGGTTACGTTAGACTCTGGCTCCAGAATAAGCCAGGGCGACCAAACGCGCCAATTATTAAAATCACTTAAAAAAGTATACACCACATCGGGAGTAACCTTAATTTCAATGGATTTTTCTATATGAAGAGCTGGCATAACTTGAGGGGTTTATACGAAGATATTAATTTGACCTGACTTTTAGCTTTTTTAGTCTTATCTTGAAAGACATTACCAACTTATCTTGAGCCGAATGATGAGATTAGCATTTATTCTTCTTGCGATTACCTATGGTGCGCAAGCCCAACCAGACTCAACCGCGGTTATTCGTGAGTCTAAAAAATTTCAACTCGAGTTGAATAAATCTTATAAGAGTAAAAAATCATCACCGCTCAATCCGGCTGATCTCAGAAAATTTAAACAACACGACTTCTTTCCTGTCAATATGAAATATGTAGTTACTGCTAAAGTAACTTTAACGCCTGATACTCCTTATAAACCTATGCCTGCAACTGGTTCTATAGTGAACAACTACCGGGCGTTCGCATTGCTTGATTTTGAATTGGATGGAAAGCCGTGCCAGCTCACACTCTATCAATCCAAAGAGTTGTCAAGCAATCCCGAGTATCACGATCATTTATTTCTTCCATTTACAGATCAAACCAGTGGCAGTGAAAGTTATGGTGGTGGCCGATACCTGGATGTACGAAACCCAAAAGGTGATACCATGATTATTAATTTTAATCTGGCTTATAATCCCTATTGTGCTTACAGCAACCGCTACTCTTGTCCGCGGGTTCCGGCTAATAACGATTTACCCATTGCCATAAAAGCGGGCGTGAGATTAGTGTCTAACTATTAGGGCCATAAAAAATTAAAACATCTGTAACCTTAAGCTATTTGAAGATGTTATACCTCGTTACCATCTCTTTATAGGCAGGCATCAATTTATCATACGCGGCTTCATCTACTTTTTTGAGGGTATTCATTAATCCACCAAGGCCTGAGTCTTTCAAACTTACCTTTTGGTTCTTGATGTCTTCCATCTTTATGCGAATGGTAGCTTCCAGTTTTCTAAGATCGCGCTCAGTCATATTAATTGATTGTTTGTTGTTAAACCGGAATATAAAGTTATCCTTAAATACTTAAATAAAATCCTTAAACCCCGTTTGTTTTGCTTTAATGCGCTTTAATTGAGCCACAATTAAGAAACTCACTATAAACAAGAGCAGCCACGCATTTACCTTACCGGGGTGTACCAACTTCCAGTTATGTTGTTGATTAGGGTATTGCCATGCTCCCAGAAATGTGGCGAGGTTTTCAGCTACCCAGATAAAAAAACCGGTAAGCAAAAAGGCAAGCGCAATGGGCATAGTGAACGGCTGATCGGCCACTTTAAAATGTACACGCGTTCGCCAATAAATTATTACTACAGCAATCAGCAGTGCATATCGAATGTCATAGAAAAAATGATGTGTAAAAAAGTTGATGTAGACTAAACTCCCTACCAGCACATTTAACCATGTGGGCGGAAAATTTTCCATCTGCAACTTAAGCCTGCGCCACGCTTGTGTAATGTAACTGGCTACACTGGCATACATAAAGCCACCGTACATCGGCACACCCCACACCTTGCTGTAGGCATCGCCCGGGTACGACCACGAGCCCATATGGACTTTAAAGATTTCCATAGCAGTACCCAGAATATGAAACAAACAAATCACTTTCAATTCATCCACTGTTTCCATTTTTAACACCCATACCATCGCTACTTGCATGAGTACTGCGAACAACAACATGTAGTCGTACCGGGGTAATCCCGGTAACGGATAATAGCGGGTTAGCATCAGCATGGCTAAAATGAACACGGCAAAAAAACACGAAGCGGTTTCCTGCCAGGTGAAATACATTATCAATTTAAACCATTTACCGAGAGAGAAGTGTCGCATCAAGGAGATAACAATAAATTTAGTTCTTTTTTATTTTACCTGCATCATTCCGAAACAGCTCCGGTGCTGGCTGGCACAAAAAGAACAAAGCAAATTGGGGTTAGGACTCAATCTCCAATCAATGTTCTCTGATAAACACGGCCTTTGATATTGGTTAGGTATTCGAAAATCCAGTTTATATCTTTCGATTTGATATTTATCCTATGCAAGTTATTTATCCCGAGGCGCCAGCGCATGTTCCGGAATCCGTAACACAACCCTCTGCTGATTTCAAGCGTGAAGTGCTTAAAGTTCTATCTTCTATCATTCTATTTATCGTAGCCTATATCGGGCTGGTGGCCGCTGCTGTTTTGCTGGCAATTGCCGCGGGTTATGGCGGCATTATGATTATGGGGGTATTTGCCAGCTTCATCACCCTCATGTTGGGTATCGGGCTAATTGGTTTGGGTGTTATGGTTCTATACTTCCTGATAAAGTTTATCTTCAAGACATCCAAGACCGATCGATCTCATCTTATAGAAGTGACGCGCACCGATCAGCCGCATTTATTCGAATTTATAGAACGATTAACGCAAGAGGTGAAGGCTCCATTCCCGAAACGAATTTATGTTTCTTCAGAAGTTAATGCTTCAGTATTTTACGATTCAGGGTTTTGGAGCATGTTTTTTCCGGTTCGGAAGAATTTACAAATCGGGCTGGGGTTGGTAAACGCGATAAACATAAGCGAATTTAAAGCGGTTCTGGCACATGAGTTTGGTCATTTCTCACAGCGCAGCATGAAACTGGGCAGCTATGTTTACAATGTTAACCGAGTTATTTATAATCTTCTGTATGACAACTCGGGGTACCAGCAAACCCTGGAAAAGTGGGGAAGCATAAGCGGATACTTTACCTTATTTGCCGGGTTAACATCCGGAATTGTTACAGGCATTCAAGCTATCTTAAAACATTTATATAGCCTGATCAACAAAAATTATTACAGCCTTTCGCAGCAAATGGAATTTCATGCGGATGCCGTAGCTGCCTCAGTGGCCGGTGGAAATCACCTCAGCCATGCACTCAGGCGTTTAGAGATGGCCGATGCCTGCCAGCAGGAATTACTTAGCTTTTGTAATCGTCTAATCGGCAACAACCAAAAGGTAGGTAACCTTTTTCCACCACACCGTATGGTTATGCAACAAGTGGCAGCGGACCTGAAGATTGAATGCCACGATGGGCTACCTCAAATTGATAGGGCAACCGTGCATCGGTTAGCCAACAGTCGAGTAGTGGTGAAGGATCAGTGGGCTTCACATCCGTCTACCGATGAACGAGACGAACATCTGACCAAACTCAATCTAAATACTCCTGCCCACCCTCATTCTGCCTGGCTTATATTCACCAATCCGGAAAAATTACAACAACAAATTACCAATCATGTATATGATTCTGTTGCCTTTAAGTCAACTCCGGTTATACTTACTGAACCTGAATTAAAAGCACAGTTAGAACAGGATCTTCAGAAGCAAGAATTTCATGCGCTCTACAATGGATTTTACGATACCCGGCCTGTAATGGCGTTTACTGAAAAACCAGCCGTTAATATTCCTGCATCCGTAAAGGATTTACTTACGCCTGATCTTATTCAAATTCCTAAACGCATTCAGGTTATTACAAATGATATCAACATTCTGGAAGCGATTCAACAACATAAAAGTGGAGTCAAAACTTTTGACTTTGATGGTAAACGATATAAAGTGGAAGAAGCTGCACAGATTACAATATCACTGAAAGGAGAGTTAACGGATTTAGAAACGCGGGCCAATAACGCAGAGCAAGAACTTATTGCGATGGCCTTTAAAGCGGCCGAAGCCCTCGGGTTGGCTACCGAATTACAACAAAAGTATAATACCCTGCACATCACAGATCAGGATTTCCAAAAATGTGCGACAAACTATTTTGACATCATGGGAATTTTGCAGCCTGCCTTTCAAGGCCAAATGAGAATTGACCAGGCGTTAGCCATTGATAATCAACTTAAGTTGAATGAGAAGAGCATTAAAGAACAAATGAGTTCCTTCCTGCAAAATCCAAATTTACGGGAGTGGTGCGATTGTACTAACCCCCTATAAGTTGGACAGAATCGGTTTTTACAATGTGTAGTGGTTGCCGGTTTTCCTGTTCAACTTCCAAGCAAAAGTAGGTGTCTGAATCAGCCGAGTCAAGGCTGGTACAAAGCGAACGATTTATTGT
>JBPXJU010000048.1:0-36490 GCA_051715445.1 Bacteroidota bacterium
TGCCGCGAGATGGAAGCAAACGTGTGGAGCGATCCTAAAGTATTGCAACGCCTGCGCGAAGATTATGTAGTGGTGGCCCTTTACGTGGATGATAAAACAACGCTGCCCGAAAGCGAATGGTACACCTCATCGTACGATAACAAGGTGAAGAAAACTATCGGCAAGCAAAATGCTGATTTACAAATCGCAAAACTGAATAACAACGCACAGCCATTTTATGTGTTGTTAGGTAAAGATGAACGCGTGCTGGTTACTCCGTATGGTTATAATTTAAGTGCCGAAAAGTTTGCCGCATTCTTAGACGAGGGCAAGAAGAAGTATAAGGAGTTGTACCCCTAGTTTGGTTGTTGTCAAAGCATTCAAATGTTCAGAATGCTTGCCCCAAACCTATTCTCTGGCTATCTTTGAAACGTTACTGGTTTTGGAACCAGATTTTTTAAACTAAACTTGCGGCTTCGGGCCCTATTTTTTAGCAATGATGTTTTTCCAAAACGTATGGGTTAAGCGTATTTCCATTGGTGTTTGCTCAATCGGCATACTGGTGGGTTTGTTCTTTCTGATTGATAGCCGCACCTCCTGGTTTTCGCAAGAAGGAGATTACGCTGCCGAAGTTGATTCGGTTCAGCATGTAGAGCGAGAAATCATTTTGCCGGTGTTTATGCACGGCATGGTGGTAAATAATTTACATGTGGTGGAAGATGAAGTAAAGCGCAACCAACGGTTTACCGATCTGCTCAGTGGTTATCATGTTTCGGCTTCGGTAAAACAACAACTCAACCTGTTGCCACGTTCGGTTTACGACTTCCGCAAAATCTCGGCTCATAAAAAATATACTTTGCTGGTTGAACACGATTCGTTAAAGACGGTAAAGGCTTTGGTGTACGAACCCAATGCTGTGGACTATGTGGTGTTCCATTTAAAAGATTCGTTGCTGGTAGAAACCTGTCAGCGAAAAGTAGACACCTTACAACGCAGCGTTTCGGGCCGCATTGAATCTACACTATCGCACACCATCGAAGCAATGAACATCTCGCACGATCTCACCAATAAATTTGTAGACATCTTTGCCTGGCAGGTGGATTTTCAGCGTCTGCAAAAAGGCGATCAGTTCAAATTGATTTACGAAGAAAATCTGGTAGAAGAAAAACCCGTTGGTATTGGTCGTATTCTCGGGGTTTACTTTGAACATTCCAACAACGGCTATTACGCTTTCCCGTTCGATCAGGGCGATGGCCTTGATTATTTTGATGATGAAGGCAACAGTTTGCGCAAAGCCTTATTGAAATATCCGATTGAGTTTACACGTATCAGTTCCCGTTATTCCAAAAACAGGTTTCATCCGGTAGTAAAAGTGTTCAGACCACATTTGGGTACCGACTTTGCAGCACCAACGGGTACTCCTATCCGCTCGGTTGGCGATGGTATTGTGGAAGAAGCGCAATACAAAACCAATAATGGTAATTATGTAAAAATCCGGCATAACGGAACCTACACAACCGGATATCTGCACATGTCTAAAATTGCAAGCGGTATAACACCCGGCACGCGTGTGCGCCAGGGGCAAACCATTGGCTTTGTAGGAAGTACCGGACTAGCAACCGGTCCACATTTATGTTATCGGTTCTGGAAAAACGGAGTACAGGTTGATGCCTTAAAAGTAGAACTTCCGCCTTCTCAACCGGTTAAGAGCGAATATTTCCCCGGCTTTGAAAAAGTAAAAACCGATCTCATCCAACGATTGCAGTTAATTTCCCTTCCTCCAAGGGAAACGCAACCCGAAGTTGCTATGCGATAATGAGGAAATTAATTCACACAATTTTTCTGTTACTTTTTTGTTTCTGAAGTAACTTACCATCAATTCCATTCCGGGTATGAGGTTGTGGGTCTTCATTGGATTTTTTATTGGATTTACCTGTTCGGGTTATTCACAAAAAGTTGGCCTGGTACTAAGTGGTGGTGCCGCCAAGGGCATTGCACATGTGGGTGTTTTAAAAGCATTGGAAGAAAATGAAATTCCGATTGACTACATAACCGGAACATCTATGGGCGGAATCATAGGCGGATGTTATGCCGCTGGTATGAGTCCCGCCCAGATTGAAGAGATTGTGCTCTCCAAAGAATTTTTGCAATGGGTAAATGGCAAACTGGAAGATGGAAACAACTACTACTTTACCCGCGATGATATTGATGCCAGTTTTCTTCGTCTTAATCTATCGCTCGATTCTTCTTTTTCTATCCTGTTTAATACCAGTTTAGCCAGCGATCTGTCGCTCAACTTTGCGTTGGCCGAAAAGCTTGCACAGCCCTCGGCCATAGCCCGAAATAATTTTGATAGTCTTTTTGTTCCGCTACGGGTAATTGCTTCCGATATTTTTACGCAAACCGAGGTGTCGTTAGGTTCGGGCGCTCTCAGTGATGCCCTGCGCGCCACTCAAACCGTACCGTTCTTTTACAATCCTATTCGCATCGATGGTAAATATCTTTTTGATGGCGGAGTTTATAATAACTTCCCGGTGGATGTAATGGAACATACGTTTAAACCCGATGTAATAATTGGTAGTAACGTATCGTCAAAGATCTATGAGGAATATCCTTTCGGTGAAGACGATAAACTGATTACCCGCTCATTGCTCTACATGCTGTTGGATAAATCCGATCCGTCTGATATCTCCGCATCGGGCGTGTACATACAACCTAACTTAACCGGCTACACCTCATTCGATTTTGCTAAAGCTCGTGCGCTAATTGATAGTGGTTATGTACAAACGTTGCGGCAGATTGAGGAAATAAAAAACAAAGTGCCCACCCGCATTACCTGCGAAGCTGTTGCTGAGGCCCGAAATAAATTTAACAACAAAAGCACACCATTCTTAATTAATCGCATCGGCTTTGATGGCTTTAATGAGCGCCAGCAGAAATACATTAACCGGTTTTTTAAAAGTGGAAAGCGTCCGCTTACGTTTAATGAAGTAAAGTCTGGTTTTTATCGTCTTGTTTCCGAGGATTACTTCAAAAATCTCTACCCCGGGTTTTCATTCAACGAGGCGACTCAAGATTTTAATTTTACGCTTTCACGAAGGCCGCAGAATAATTTTCCGGTTGATTTTGGCGGCTCTATGGCCACGCGGGGTATAAGCCATATTTACCTCGGCCTGAATTACTATCATTTTAATCGTACGCTTACCCATGCTAACTTAAATTTCTACCTCGGTAATTTTTATAAGTCGGCTCAATTAAAAGCCCGCATTGATATTCCTAATAAAGGCGTCTATTACCTGGAACCTTATGCCACGGTAAACACATGGGATTTTTTGCAGGGTCGCGATCTGTTCAGGCGCAAAACAAACCCTACTGCGCTTTCGCGGATCGATCGGAAAGCAGGAGCTGACTTTGCTATTCCTTTTGGAAAGAATTATAAACTCGTAGTAGGTGGCGCATACATTAACAACCGCGATCAGTATGTTAATTCACCTGTATTAATATCAACCGATACGCTTGATGTGCTTCGGCTAAATGGATTTAGAGGCGAGATCAGTGTTTCATCCAACACGCTTAACCGAAAACAATATGCTTCTGCGGGTAAAAACTTTCTGCTGTCGTTAAATTGGTTTAACATGAATGAAAAGTTGGTGCCCGGCAATACCTCTGTTCTTACCGAAACGCAATCTCAGCCGCGCAAATGGTTACGCGCACGCGTTACGCTGGAACAATATTTTAAGAAGGGCTTTTATAGTTCGGGCTACCTGTTGGATGGTGTTATTTCAAACCAGCCGGTATTTAGTAATTATCAGGGCTCTGTCATCAGCGCTCCCGGCTTTAATCCTATTCAGGATAGCCGCACACTATTACTCGAAAACTTCAGGGCTTACAATTATGTAGCGGGTGGCTGGCGAAATGTTTTTACCCTTCGCAAGAGTCTTGACTTCCGCGTGGAGGGTTACCTGTTCAAACCCTTTGAGGCATTGGTTCCCGGGCAAAATCAGGAAGTAACCCTTAGCCGCGATCTCACCAAAATCTATTTTGCCGCCACCGCGGGTTGGGTCCTGCATTCTTCTGTTGGCCCTATAAGCTTAAGCGTAAACTACTATGACGATGCCCAAAACGAACTAGGCGTACTCTTGCACGTAGGCTATTTGTTATTCAATAAGGCCGCTACTGACTAGGCTTGTTTTGTTCGGGGTAGTAGTCCGTCAGATTGATGTAATTATTTTACGCTTTTTTAATTTTTAACTATGTTTATACTTCGATTCTAATACCTATTCGGGAAACTCTATGATCAAACGAATTTTGTTGCTTTTTGCAATTGTAGCTGGATTTTTGTCTGTCTCTGCACAGTCTGTTCAGTGGGCCAGCAAGGTGTTAGACGTCAGTAGCGAGCTGACTCCGGTGCAATACTCATCGCAGCAAGCTTTGGGAAAACCGAATGTGTTACCGGCCGGGGGTCAGAACCCGGGCGCATGGACACCCGATAAACCAAAACGTTCTGAGTTTATAAAATTGGGCTACGACAACCCCATGCAAATTCAACAGATTGCTATAGCTGAATCGCATAATCCAGGGGCTTTGTTTAAAGTGTTTGTATATGACGAGGCTGGCCGTGAATATCAGGTGCACACCTTTAACCCGATGGCAGTACCGCTACAGGGACGTATGCTTAATGTGTTTGTGGAAAAAACAACATACAAAGTTGCAGCCATAAAATTAGAGTTTGATGGCAGTGCGCTACCCGACTATTTTTCGATAGATGCGGTTGCCATTTCCGATTCGCACATTCCTATTATTGCCGACATAAACCTGCCCGAACTACTCAGTAAGGGACTTGTGGTAGAACGGCTGGACACCAATGTAAACAGCGACTTCAGTGAATATAATCCGTTGCTTTCGCCTGATGGAAAAACGCTTTACTTCAGCCGTAAAAACCACCCCGAAAATGCCGGGGGCGCCAGCGATAAGGAAGACATCTGGTACTCTGAATTAGGTGCAGATGGCAAGTGGTCTCTCGCCAAAAACATGGGGCCCCAGTTTAACAACACACAACCTAACTTTGTAAACACCGTTGCGGCTACACCCGATGGTAAATCGGTAGTGCTTCTGCTCGGCAACAAGTATCTGGAGAAAGGAAAAATGGTGGCTGGTGTTTCAGTGAGTACCAATGTGGGCGGAACCTGGAGTGAACCCAAGCCTCTCGAGATCGAAAACGATTATAACTATAACGAGAAGGCTAACTACTTTTTAGCCAACACCCGGAAAGCTTTATTAATGTCTGTAGAGCGGGAGGATTCAGAGGGCGGCCGCGATTTATATGTCAGCTTTGAAAAGGATGATGGCAAATGGACAGAGCCTCTAAATCTGGGTAAATCCATAAATACCGTTGGCGAGGAGTCTGCTCCTTTTCTGGCATCGGATGACAAAACACTGTACTTCTCTTCAAATGGCTTCAGTGGTTATGGTGGCAGCGATGTGTATATGTCTAAACGGTTAGATGATACCTGGACCAATTGGTCGGCCCCGGAAAACTTAGGACCAGACATCAACACCAAACTAGACGATTTATTCTTTAACATTCCTTCTACCAGCGAGTATGCCTACTACTCAAGAGGCGTAACGGTTGATAACTCCGATATCTTCCGGGTGAAGATGCCTATGTTTATGACTCCCGATCCGATCGTAATTGTAAAAGGTAAACTGATTGATGCTAAAACCGGTGAACCAATTGGCGCAAAGATTATTTACGAGCGCCTGCCCGATGGAAAAGAAGTTGGTGTAACGCATTCCGATCCTAAAACCGGTGAGTATGAAATTCATTTACCCGGTGGGCATTTGTATGGTTTCCGGGCAGAAGCTGATGGTCACATTTCTGAAAATCAAAGTCTTGATTTGCGTGGCTTTACCAAAGATGGTGTGCTGGCAAACAAAGACATTACACTTGCGCCAATCGAGGTGGCTGTGGTAGATGTAAACACAACTATTAAACTGAATAACATCTTCTTCGACTTTGATAAGTCTGAATTAAAAGCTGAATCGTTCCCGGAGCTTAACCGCATCGCGGCCATGATGAAAGAAAAAGGCACCATGCAGGTTGAAATTGCCGGCCATACCGATCCGGTTGGAACCGAAGAATATAACCTCGGCTTATCTGAACGAAGAGCAAAAGCGGTAAGCAGTTATCTTGTTAAGCAAGGTGTAGAAGCCGCACGGATTACTACGGTATTCTTTGGAGAAAGCAAACCTATTGACACCACACAAACCCGCGAGGGGAATCGGAAGAACAGAAGAGTTGAGTTTAAAATCTTAAAACTGTAAAAAGATGAGGGTTCTTTTTTCTGTACTGCTAACAAGTTTTGCTTCCGCTGTTTTCGCACAAACCGATACGCTGGTTTATGCACAAGGCAATATTACCAGTGCAGCCACAAAAGAACCTGTAGTGGCAAGAATCTCTTACCAAAGCTTGCCGTATGGAAGTAAGGTGGGCTTTTTTTCCGGAAGCTCATTTACGTTTCCGCTGTTTGACAATGAAAAGTATTCTATTGTGGTTGAAGCGGCCGGGTATGCTCCCGCTAAATACATTCTGGATCCGGCCGAAGCTAACACCGAGCGCAAAGTTTTACGCGACATAGAATTGAGTTTGCCCATGGGCGCTTCGCATAATGCCGAAGATGTACATACCGTTGGCAAAGTTATGCGCCTGAATGATTTGAATTTTGATGCCGGCCGATCTACTATTTCTGCTTCATCGCATACTGAACTTGACGAAGTTGTAACAATGCTGAAACGAAATCCCCGCATGGTAATTCAGCTGGAGGGCCATACCGATACACGTGGAAATGCAAATGCCAATCTGAAACTATCGGAAGATCGGGTTAAGGCCGTAAAGACTTATCTGGTTTCTAAAGGCGCAAGCAAGAGTCGCATTAAAACAAAGGCCTTTGGTGGTTCTGCTCCCATTAGTCTGGAAGATTCAGAAGAGGCGCATGCCTTAAACCGTAGAGTTGAGTTGAGGATTCTGGATAACTAACGAAGCGCAACTGTAGCGTTACCGCGAATGTACTTTGCAAAGGGCCTGATCAGGTCCTTTTTAGTTTCGTCACTAATTGAACTGTTGGCAATTGCTGTAATCAAGATTGCAGCAAACTCCGTTGTGCGCGGTGAATCATAAATCTGTACTGCTTCTTTTAATCGAAGCGCACAAACTTCATATTGTTGATTGTTAAAAGCCACCACCGCCTGGTTAAAAAGTAATAAACCAGAAAGTTGACCCGGTTGAATAACATTATAAAGATTAAGATCAAACTGATAATGAATGCTGCCGGAGTTGCTGGCTTGCAATTGGTTTTGTTTATACGTGGAGATGCGTTCCTGAATCTGCTCCGGGTTAGTAACAAAGCCATTCACTCTGTCTGTAGATTCCAGCAACACCGGTCCGGTTTCAGTTTGCACGGAAATAAAAATGTGATAATTGGTTTCGATCAAATGAAAGTTATACCCAAACTCCTCCAGAATAACAGCCAGTAAACTCGTTGCACTCAGGCAATCGTACCGGCCCTTTTCAAACACTTCCGGAAACTGTGTATAGGGTTTATAGGTTTTGAAAAACTTTCGGTGCGACTCGTTGAAAACAATTCTCAGAAATTCTTCCTCACTTCGGTTCGATTGCTTTTCGCGAAGGCTGCTGATAAATGTGCTTAGCCGGGCTTCAATTGCTTTCGGGTTTTTAGTCTGATACGTGGTTAGCAGGGCCGGCAATACGTCCTGACTCTTCACTTCCACGAAAGTGAGGCAGAAGAACAGAAAACCACAGAAAACCCCTCTTAACATTACCCGATTATTAACGAAATCAACCACAAGGTAACATTTCGGTAATATTATGCAAATCCACTTAACATTACGGTAACATTGGGGTTGAGCATTGAGGGTTGGATTTGGGCCCGCATTTGCTCATTTTCACCAAACATTTTGACTGGGTTTATGGAAAAGGTTGCCGGAGTTGAAGCTGATTTTAGGTTGATTTTTGAAAAGCATGCCGCCCGCGCACAGCAACTGCGCACCGAGCCCTGGCAAAACCGTAAAAAATTGCTCAAGTCGTTTGGTGAGTTTGTCATGCAAAACCGCCCGCGAATTCACGAAGCCCTGAAAGCTGATCTTGGAAAATCGGAAACCGAAACCGACATCTCTGAGGTTTTTCCGGTTATAACCGAAATAAAAGATGCGGTTAGAAACCTGGCCGATTGGGTTGCGCCCGAGCCAATTGATGCGCCAATAACCTACCTGGGTACTACCAGCGAAATTCAATACGAACCTAAGGGCGCCTGCCTGATCATTGGTCCGTGGAATTATCCTCTTAACCTGACCTTCGGCCCGCTTGTTTCTTGTTTGGCTGCGGGCAACACCGCTATACTTAAACCTTCCGAACTTACTCCCAACACTTCGCGGTTAATAAGCGCGTTGGTAAAAGAATTTTTTGATGAAGATCTGGTAACCGTTGTGGAGGGCGATGCACGCGTTGCCTCTCAACTCCTTAAGCTACCATTCCATCATATCTTCTTTACCGGTAGCACTTCGGTGGGAAAGATTGTGATGCGGGCTGCAGCCGAAAACCTGACCTCGGTAACGTTAGAGTTGGGAGGTAAATCCCCCACCGTTATAGATGCTTCGGCCAATCTGAACGATGCCGCCAAACGAATTGCATTCGGAAAATTTCTGAACGTAGGACAAACGTGCGTAGCGCCCGATTACATTTTGATTGATAAAAAGATTGAGCAGGAGTTCATCAGCTTGCTCAAGCAATACGTTCATAAGTTGTTCGGTGCAAATGGCGACATTACGATACAATCTCCAGACTATTGTAGGATTGTAAACGCGGGAAATTTTAACCGCATTGATGCGCTTGTGCAAGATGCCATTCAGCTTGGTGCCCGGGTGGAACTGAATGGCGTTTCAGATGCCGCTTCCCGTTTCTTTCACCCGGTTATTTTGAGTGGTGTTTCCACCCATTCAAAAATTATGGAAGAAGAAATTTTCGGGCCCGTGCTACCGATTATTTCATACAGCCGGGAAGAAGAAATTTTACCCATTATTCTGGCGAGACCAAGACCGCTTGGTTTTTACATTTTTAGTACCCGTACGGAGTTTCAGGAAAAACTTACGAATGCCGTTTCAGCCGGAGCGGTTTGTATTAACGATTGTGTCTTGCAGTTTACGCACCCCAATCTTCCTTTTGGCGGAATTAATGCCAGCGGGTTTGGCAAGTCGCATGGTAGCTACGGGTTTCTTGCGTTCAGCAATGAAAAACCCGTGCTGAAACAGAAGCGCGGAATAACGATGAGTTCGTTCCTGTATCCACCCTTTAATAACCGCGTAAAACGCACCATTAACCTTATGTTGCGCTGGTTGTAGGCACCATTGTGTCAAGTACAGCGTTATTCTACAAGTAGTCATCGCGGGCGCAGTTTGTTGCGTTGTGTTTTGCTAATTTTGTACGTTCATTTTCACGCTGAAACATTATGAAAATCCTAAAGAAAATTCTGATTGGTCTGGCTGTTGTTTTTGTGCTGGTAATTGCGGCTGCATTTATCCTGCCGGTTGTGTTTAAAGACGACATTAAGGCCGCCATCGATAAAGAAATTGAAAAGAATGTAAATGCCGATGTGCTTTTTGATGTGAACAACTTCAGCTTATCGTTGTTCCGGAATTTTCCCAATGTAACGATGGAGATAAAAGAGCTGGGCGTGTTTAACCGGGCGCCTTTTGAAGGAACACCTTTGTTTGTAATAGAACGCCTGGAGGCAGAAGTAAACCTGAAAGATGTGCTTTTCGGAGATCAGTTACGACTTAAAGGCATTACCATGGTTGACCCGCAAATTACGATTAAGGTATTGGCTGATGGTCGTGCTAACTACGACATTACTTATCCCTCAACCGATACAACCACCGTGGATGAAGAGCCGGCTTCGTTTTCTTTTGGTATCGATCATTGGGAGATTGTACACGGTGATGTAATTTATGATGATGCCTCGATTCCGTTTTATACATCTATTACCGGGCTTGATCACATTGGCAGCGGAGACTTCAATGAAAAAGCTTTTGATCTTAAAACCAATACTACAATTGAAAGCATTACCGTTCGGTTTGATGGTGTAGAGTACATCACCAACAAAAAGGCTGCTGTAGATGCTATCATCGGCATCAGCGAAGATTATTCGCTTTATACTTTCAAGGAAAATGTAACCCGCTTAAACGATTTTGCGCTGAGTGCCGAGGGTTGGTTTAAAATGAATGAAAATGATTTCGGTATGGACATTTCATTCAACAGTCCGGAGAACACGTTTAAGAGTTTGCTTTCGCTGGTGCCCGGTGTTTACACTCAGGATTTCGGTAAGCTTGAAACAAAGGGCGACCTGACATTTTCCGGTTTCGTAAAAGGAACCTTCAGCGACACCCAAATGCCGGCCTTTAACCTGAACCTGAAGGTGAATGAGGCTATGTTTAAATACCCTGATCTGCCCACTGCCATTACCAACATTAACATGGATTTACTGGTGGATAACAAAACCGGTGTAATTGAAAACACTTTGGTTGATCTTAAAAAACTGCATCTCGATTTCGGAACCAACCCGGTAGATGCGCGCATGTTAATTGAAAACCTGAAAGATTATCGCATGGATGGTCAGGTTAAAGCCTCTCTAAACCTGGCGGAACTTGGAAAGATGTTTCCCCTGGAAGGTTTAAGTATGGCGGGTTTGTTTTCGATTGATGCTTCGGCCAATGGTGTGTATGATAGTTTGAAGAAAATTATTCCGGCTGTTAATGTGGCCATGGCTTTAAAGGATGGTTATGTTAAATCAGCCGAGTTTCCGCTGCCTTTAGAAAACGTTCGTTTTATTTCATCCGTGAAAAACGCTTCCGGTAAAATGGTCGAAACATTTATTGCGGTTACCGATTTTGGAATGGTAATGGATGGCGAAAGTTTTGTTGGAAATCTTTCTCTTCAGAATCTTGATGATTACACCTGGGATTTGGATGCCAAAGGGGGAATTGATCTGGAAAAGATTACCAAGATATTTCCAATGGAAGGCATGGCTTTATCTGGAAAAGTTAAAGCCGATATCCAGACAAAAGGTAAATATTCCGATGTAGAGGCCAGTCGCTATGACAAACTTCCTACCAGTGGTAGTGCTTCGCTTAAAGATTTCAAATTTACCATGACTGATTTGCCTTACGGGATAACCATTGCGCAAGCTGATGCTGCGTTTGATCCTAAAAAGATTGAGCTTAAAAACACTTCGGGTACTATTGGTAAAAGTGATTTTGCGGTAAGCGGAGCGATCAGCAATTACATCGGCTACTTGTTTGGCAACGAAATCATAAAAGGAAATGTAAACTTCAATTCAACCTTGTTGGATCTGAATGAGTTTATGACCGACACGGAGACAACAGAAACTACGGACAGCACAATGGGTGTTATTCCGGTTCCTCAGAATATTGATTTCATTCTCCACTCCAACATCAAAACCGTAAAAATGATGGACTTTGTAATCAATAACGCTACAGGCGATGTGATTGTGAAGGATGGAGTGGCCAACCTGAGCGGTATGAAGTTTAATCTGTTAGGAGGTGCCTTTACGGTTGCCGGAACGTATAATACTAAAGACATTAATCACCCACTGTATGATTTCGGTTTGAAGATCGATAACATGAGCGTGCAACAAGCCGCCAATTCATTCTCGATAGTAAAAACCTATGCGCCCATTGCCGGACTTGTTAATGGAAACTTCGGCACCGACTTTAAGATAAGTGGAGAGCTGGGGCAGGATATGATGCCACTAATGAATACGGTAAATGGAAGTGGGTTGATTAAAGTAGCACAGGCCACCCTTACTCAGTCTAAACTTGTATCGGGTATTACATCATTAACCAAGCTTAACGATGCTAATAACGTTACGTTGAAAGATGTACTCATGTCGGCCACCATTAAAGACGGGCAATTGAATGTTAAACCATTTGATGTAAAGTTTGGAGACTATTTAACTACCGTAAGTGGTAGCACCGGGCTGGATGGCAGTATTAACTATGGCTTAAAAATGAATGTGCCGGCCGGAAAATTAGGCGCTCAATTTCAGGGATTGGTAAATCAATACGCTGGTGGCAATAACTCAACTTCAGAAATTCCACTTAACATTGGCCTGGGTGGCACTTTTACCGATCCGAAAGTAACGCTGCTGGCACAGGAGCAAAAGGAACAAGTAAAGGAAGCGGTTAATGCTGCCGTGCAGGAAAAAGGCAAACAGGCCGTAGAGGATTTGTTGGCTGGTGAAAAGCCAAAAGATGCTATTAACAATTTGTTGAATCCGAAGAAGGATACAACCAAAGCCGCCTCAACTGATTCAACCAAAACCGATATTAAACAAGAGGCGCAAAAAGCATTAGAGAATAAACTTCAGAATTTATTGAAGAAAAAGAAGAATTGAGTTCCGCTCAACGGTTTTTGAAAGAGGCTGTTTCAAAAGTTAATTTCAAATGTCAGCCTGTCCCGATAGCTATCGGGACGAAGGCGATTTTGAAGTTAAAGTGGTTTTGTCCTGATAGCTGTCGGAACAACCTGGTACGTTAATACACTTTGAGACAGCCTCTTTTTTATTGACGAATTGGCCTATTAGATGACTCCGTTCTATTCCCGCAATAACACCTCAAAAAACTTATCCAGTGTTGGTTCTGCTTTTCTAAAAATCGGACTGTCAGTAACGGTACCCAGATTAATAGCAATAAAGACATAAATGTTTTGTTCCGGAAAATAGTAGAGGTTGCAACCCGAGCCCAGCCCGCCTCCACTATGGCCATACGCAGTTTGATTACTAAAGGAGGCATAATCAAGACCTAAACCATACGTGGGCTTTCCGGCCTTATCATTTACCCAGGTTTTCATCAACCGCACCGTTTGCTCAGAAAGTATTTTTCCTTCCACCAGACCTTTCAGAAATTTAACGGCATCGATTGGTGACGCTACAATACCGTCATCGCCAATCAAAGATTTCACATTGGTCTGCTGCATAACCGAAACGTTTTCAACTATGCTGTTGCTGTATCTGTCCCAATAGGAGTTTACCAGATTAGGGTAGTTGAGATAGCCCGATTCATGACGATAGAAGGTATTGGTTAATCCCAATGGCGCGAATATCTGTTGCGAAATATATGCGGCATGGTCGCCTGTTATTGCATCGGCAATCAAAGCCAGCAAAAGGTAGTTTGTATTGCGGTATGCGTATTTGCTGCCGGGTTCAAAATCGAGGGGCTTGCCTTCAATAAACTGCAGATACTCCTCGCTGGTAAAAACATAATCGGGGTGCGACAACAGTTTAGAAACATAATCCGGTTCAAAATTATACTCGGGCAAACCAGAGGTATGATTCAGCAACATATAAACCGTAACTGTGCTAACCTTGGGCAAATATGGATGATACTTTTGGGGCAGGTATTGTTGGATGGGTGCCTGTAAATCAATTCTTCCTTGTTCGTGTAATTTTAAAATTGCCACCGCCATATAGGTTTTGGAAATACTCTGTAAGTAGTGAAGGTTACACTTTTCCATAGCGGTGCCGGATTCTATTTTGGCCAATCCCGCGGAGGCGGCCCACCAACCTTCATTGGAATAAACAGCCACAGCTACACCCGGAACGCCCTTGGTTACAAGTTCATCTAACACTTGTTGTAGTTTGGTTGCCCTGGAGTAATCCGGATTGATGGTTTCTGAAAAGCGGCACGCGCTTATTGGAAGTTCCTGTGCATAGTCGGCACAATTATTAAATAATATCAGCGCGAAAAGTAAAAGTATTGATCGTGTCATGATTGTCTTGGTTAGCGGGCTAAATGAATTCGTGATCCAACCTGAATAAGGGTTTCGGGCAATACCGGAATGCTTGTGTTATAACCGCTTACCAATAAAAACTGATAACTGATAAATGGAGAAGCATACGTCTTTAAAGATGGCGATTGATAGCCCACAGAAAATCCTAGGGGCAGAACCAACATACCCTTTCCTCTATGCCCAACCGATTGCCATGAACCGTTTATTTGTTGAAATGATTCTACCGGGCGAAACGCCTGTTTGTATCCGGCACCGGCTTTCAGTTCGGTATAAACTCCATTGCTGATGGTTGGCCGCCACACCGCCTGCGAATAAAGCATAATGCTGTTACCAACTGTTTTGTTGTGATGCCAGGTAGCTGTAACCTGTTGCACGAAGTTGCTTTTTCCGTTAAAGCTTACCTCGGTTCCTAACCCAATGCCTATGTTGGAGAAGTTAGCCTTCAGGTCTTTAAAGGGCATTGCCAGATTATGAAACTGCAGCTTTATTATTATCGGAAAGTTGCGGTAATAGTTAGGTGCTTCCGTGGATTGCGCCTTGCTGGTTAGGGCCAGAAACAATACCAATGCGACCAGAATTGTTTTGACTTTTGTCATGATGCTGTTGCGTTTTCGGTTCAAGTTTACGCCAACACATTGTATCTGGCTGCGTGTTTGGGGCCGTTTTCCCCCGAAGTGTAGTGCCTTTACCGGTGAAATGCACTGCTCATAATGGTTGAAACCAGCTTTTAAATGCGGGGGCGCGCAACCTGCTTACTGCAACTTCGCCCGGAAAGTTAGAGGAGGCTTTCAGTTGCACCAGAATCTTACCGTTTTCGGCTCGCTTAAAGCCGGTTATGAAATGCCTGTGGATTAGGTATTGCCGACTGAGTCTGAAGAAAAATTCTTCGGGCAAAAGTTTTTCAATTTTGTCAAGCGATTGTGTTAAGTAAAACTTTTTACCATCGGGCTGTGAGGCTACAGCATAATCGCCATCAACAAAAAGTCCTTCCAGGTTTTTATAGTCGAGTCTGATTTCCTGTTTGCCTTGTTTCACAAACAGGCCTTCTGTTTTGATTTGTTTTTCGCGCAAGCGATGCGCTTCCGACTCCCGATAGCGGCTGTAAAAGAATAAGCCCAGGTAAATACCATTCACCACAAAAAACCAGATACCAATAATGAAAAGATCGAAAAGGTAAAAGTCTGGCGGAACCATTTTACCTCGTGCAATCAGACTTACCAATTCGGTAAGGATACTAATAATAAAAAGTCCCGTTAAGGTTGTGCCTATAAGCTGAAGCGTAATTCGCTTAACCGGATTTTCTTCGAGCGGAAGCTTTTTATCCAGGTAGAAGATAAATGCACGCGCGCCCCACCAGCCACAATAACCCTGTAGCGTATCGATGGTAAAGGTGAGCAGCAGAAATCCGTTTAACCGAATGTTATTGTAAGTAAGATAATAGTTGATTGCACTGATAAAGGGAATCAGAATCAGAAAGATGGCCACATCGGGGTGATAAGGGTTTTTCCGGATCTTGGGTTGAGCCATAGATTTTGAAACTTCACCCTAAAATACGTTGACTTTTTCGGCTTAAAAACTAAAGATTAATGAGGGGTGATTTTCACTTCCTCTAAATGCGGATCACTTTTTTAAAGCCTGGCGTGCTTCAATAGGGAAGTCAGAAATTAGAATGTTTAATTGTTGCTGTTGGGCCTTGCTTTTATAAGCTTCGGCCTCTAATGGTTTCCCGCTATGGCGAAGATCCTCGCTCACATCAGCCATAATTAGAATTTTTTCTTCACGAAGCCGGGTTATTAAATCCACGGAAGTTTTGGAGTTAATATAAGCAACGCGTTTGTTGGCCTGGTGTGGAAGTGTTTTAAAGTGATTAAAATCATCTTCTGTTTCGATTAGTGCCGACAGCAAAACCTGCGAATAATTTTCAGCGACCAGCTGCGTGTACTCTTTTTTAAATGTAAGCACGAGTACACGACTTTCTAATTTATACTTTTCAACCAACTCCAGAGCCTTTCGATGAAGTGGTTCTTTAATATCGAGCATCAGGTTAATGTTGCGGGTACGAATAAAGTTTAGTGCCTCTTCAAATGTTGGAATCGATTCATTGGAATTGAAACCAACTTTTGTTTTAAGTTTAAGCGACTTAAGCTCGGCATCTGTTCGTTCATTGATTTTCCCTAAGCCCGAAGTGGTTCGATCTAATGTTTCATCGTGCAGCAGCCAGATGCTGCCGTCTTTGCTGGTGCGCAAGTCTATTTCGATTATGATAGTATCGCCTTTAAATTGATTGGCTAAAAAATCAAAAAGTGAAAATGAGCTTTCTGGATAGTGGTGGTAATACCCACCACGATGGCCGGCTATTTTTACCTGCGCAAAGGAAATCAGTTGTAGTTAAAAAAGCAGAATTAAAAAAACTGCTCGAAGCACGGTTTAAAATTTTGGCGTTCCTTCCGATTCTGCAAAATCCCCACGTAACGTGCGGTAGCGCTTTCGGGCCTCGGCAGCAAATACGCTTCCCGGAAACTTATTTAAAAACTCGCGGTAGATTTCCATGGCCTTATCTTTGTTCTTAATATAACGCTCTTGTAATTCCCCCTGCAGAAAATAAGCATCATCGGCCAGCACATCTTCACTAAACTCGGTTAGAATTTTTTCGAGTAAGGTATAAGCTTCATCAAACTCTCCGCGCTTCATCCGCAGGTTGGCTTCTAACCAATACACATCGTCTTTTATTCCCAGACGATCGGTACTTACCAGTTCATTTACCCACACGGAATCATCAACAATTTTTTCATCAAACATGTTTATTGAATTCTGCTTCAGTTTTTCAAGCTGCTGTTTTACATCCTGAAGTTGTTCTTCATTGAGTTTTTTGTCAGGCGACCAAAGATTTTTTTGGATTGCTTCTGCGCGACTCATCTTTACTTTTCTGAAAACCGTAAAATTCTTCAGCCGATCTAAAGCAATTTCATTTTTATTCTGGGCCACCAATAACTCGATCGAAGCAAATTCTTTTAACGCAGAGCCGTCAGGATCGTAAAAAGTATTTTCCTTAATACGCATACTCAGGTCAATGGCATCGTTGGCTATTTCGCGCGAGGTTGCCTGCTTTAAAATATCGAGGTGCTCTTGCGCCAGTAAAAACTCGCCTTTAAAGTATGAAAGTTTTGCGTTGCGCAGTTTAGCTTCGTAACCCACGGGTGTTTCGCGTTGCGATTTTTCTACCTGCGAGTATAGCAATGTGGCTTCCCAGGGTTCTTCTTTCAGCAAGTAAATGTCACCCAGTTCAATTTTTGCTTTTGCTTTTAAGTTTGGAGAAACCCGGGGGTTGGCAATAAGCTGGTTGAGGCTTGCTACCGCTGAATCTTTTTCCTGCAGATAATAGGCGTACAATAAAGCCTGACTCAGGTTGGCTTCAAAAGCATTAGGGTGCTGCGGGTAGTTGTCACGAAAGTTTTGATATTGCCCAATCAGGTATTTTACTGAGTCGCGGTTTACCGGATATGTTCTTTTCACTTTTGCTTCACGCGCCTGAATTAATCCGAGGCGGGCCGGAAGCTCGTTCGCGGTTTTGGCGTATTCCTTTATTACAAAATTGTAGGCCTTGTCAGCATTATCGTAATCATTATTGTTCAGTGCTATTTGCGCTATCTCAAGGGTTTTAGATTGTTCTTTTTTAAACCGCTTATCGTAGGCGCGCGCTTGTATAAAAGCACCATAAAAATTTTTCTGCTGCAGGTTAACCCAAATCAACAAATCGGCAAATACTTCTGAGTTTTGATTTTGCTGCACCTTATCGTATAGAAGTCTCTCCAGGGCCTCCAGTTCTTCTGGCTTGGAAAGCAAAATCTGCATGAGATTTTTTACATAGCTGATGTTTGCGGGAGTTTGTGTAACGTAGTTCAGATATTCCTGCACCATCTGGTCGCGCTTGCCTGAGATGCGGTAGAGGTTGGCCAGTTCAAGGGTGTAAAGATTGTTACCGCCAGAAGTTCTGGCTTGTTGTAAAGCCACAATAGCATACTCAACCTGATTTCGTGCAGCCAGGTAATCGGCCATGGTTTTGAGTTTATAAGCATCTTCACCTTGTGCTTTAACCAGCCCCCGAAAATATTTATCCGCCCTGGCAATGTCGCCTGAGCGGGTGTACACAATACCCAGATCCATGCGGTAAGCAAGGCGTGGGTCGCGCTTAATAATTTTTTCAACGTAATCTTCAGCTTCTGAAAACCGGCCTGCATCAAGCAGTACGTTAAAATAGTTATTGTGAATAAGCGGAATGTTTTCATTTTTTTTTGCGAGCTGTTCATACAACACAATTGCTTTTTCTTTTTCACCCTTCAAAATATATTCATTCGCAATTTGGATGTCCTGAAGGTCCTGAGCAAATAATGGTACAGAAAGAAGTCCACATAATAAGGCAGCCTGTATTCTTATTATATAATATTTAAAATTTATATTGTTATCGTTACCGCTGTGCATATGTGTATAACTACTGTTGCTTTAACGTTAGTTTAGGATTTGTGGGTATGTTGGTTCGTGACTTTCTGGGTATTTTATTCGTTTTACAAGATAAAACATATTTGTCAACATTTTTTAGGAATAGTGAATGGTCGGAAAGGGATTGTCAACAAGTGGTGGATAAATGGTTTGAGTAGGTGGTTTTTAACAATTGTTCCTTACTACTTATGTCAGTTTAACCTGATGTGTAGATAACGAAGGTATTTATCCACAGCTTTAACAAGTTGTTCAGAATTTTATCATCAAAGGTCCGTACTCCCAGTTGGCTCTTAATGGAAATGAATATTTTCCTTCTTCCGACTTGTAGTAAAAAACTTCTTCGGGTTCATTCCGGAAGAGAAAATTTCCGGGATCCCATTTTCCGTTTCCGTTTCTGTCTATAATATACCGCAACTTGTATTCCTGAGCTTTAACAAATTTGAAGGTATGCTCTTTGATATTTTTTACCTCGTCAACAACCTGATCATTGGTTGTAACGAGCTGAATAATAAATTGAGTTTGCGAGGTTTCGACTTTTACACTAACCAGCCCCGTCTCTTCTTCTTTTAGAAACTTTATTTCTTTTGAGATCTGTTTAGAGGTATCTCCAACATTTGATATAAAGGCACCTTTACCATAAATTAATGCCAGAGGTAATTTACTTTTAGCCGTAGAAGTATCGATAGGTATTGTTTCGGTTTTGATGCGGATGTAGTGACGGATTGTGTCAATCATTATGTTGTTTAAGGTAATGGGTTTTTTAGTAACCGAGTCGTAGCGCACATAAATGCTGTCGGGTAGGATTGATTGCAGCGGCTTGTTGAATGATAGTGTATGGGTGTAGATGCGTTTCTGATGATTATGGGTTTCCGAGATTTCTTTAAGCGCGAAACCCTCTTCGGCCATTTTTGTTTCTGAACGTTTAATGTAAATAATTGAGTCACTTGTTTGACCGATACTATCCAGTGCAAACATTCTTGTTTTGATGGAGTCAATACTGGTGAGATTGTGGTAGAAGATTATTTCGTTAGTGTTATCTCCGTAAGAGTAGGGGATTGGTTGATCTGTGGTTATAGCAACAGAGTCTAAACCCTTATTGTATCGGACGCGCGAAGTTTTTTCAGTATGCCGCACAGCAGTGAGTTGTAAAGGTCTGGCATCAATAGCAATTAGGCTTACTCGTAATGAGTCGGTATTTTCGGTTAGTACTACAGGCTGTGTTTTGAAACCAAATCGTTCAGTTTTACTATCTACCTTCAGGTTTTTGTTTTTATCATCAAAGGCATATAAGTAATAAGTACCCGATTTTAAGTTTTGAATGGAGAATTCTCCCTCCTTATTACATTTTGTAAAGTAAGTTGGTGTATGGTTGTAGATGTTGAATGTATCGGACTGATACAACGCAACGGTAATCTTGTCGGGTGCTTTTTCAGAAAAAGTTTCTTTTACGCTTCCGGCTATAATTAATGAGTCTATTATCGGGCCTGTACTAAATGCAATGCGTAAATTCTCAGCAGGATTACCTTCATTCAAATCTTGAACACCATCGCGAAAGCTGATGTTGTAGGTGGTGTTCTCCTGCCAGGGGTTTTGGGGTTCAATGATTAACTTGTTTTTCTTAACAATGAACTTTGTGTCTTTTCCGGGAGATGGTGTAATTAGAATTTCCTCCTTGGCATCTTTCAGTTTAATTAATTCACTGAACGTGAGTTCAAGTTCAGACCCTTTGAAGTTTTTCTGATTATTGGCAGGAACAGAATATTCGAGTTCGGGTGGAGCCTCGTCTTTTGGTCCACCGGTTGGGGTGGTAACGGTGGCGCATCCCACTGCCAGAAATAATATTGGTATAAGCTTCCTCACTGTTTTTGGGCAATGTAAATCAGGCTTGAATATTCACCCGTTATTCTGGCAGCGCGATTTGATTTCCAACCTTGATAAAAGGCACGAAAATACTTTGTGAATGCATTGGTGGCTGGCTTTTTGTAAGATTCGCTTAGTAGAGAAACATAATAAGCATCCAGTTTCATGGGCAAAATAGTTTCAACTTTAAATCCTGCATTAGCCAATGTTTGTGTCATGGTTTGCTGGTTAAAGTGCCATAGGTGCCGGGGCACATCATAAGCCGCCCAATGGTTTTTGTAATGTATAGCATCAGCACTTTTATAGTTTGGAACAGCAATAAAAATAGTGCCAGCTGCTTCCAGTCTTCTTCTAAGCTCAACTAAAGTTTTATTAAGATCATGGATATGCTCCAGAACATGCCACAGTGTTATAATGGAATAGTTTCCATTGTCGCTTTCTAAGCGCTCATGTACTAACGCATTTTCGCTTGCTTTTGCTCTGGCTTCTGATGAAGGTTCAATTCCGGCTACATTCCAGCCGCTTGCTTTCATATGGGCAAGGAAGTTGCCGGTACCACAGCCGTAATCGAGCAGTGTTTTTTCCCAGGCGCGATGTGTGATAATTTTTTCCTTCCAGTTCAGCGTATACTTTCTTGCTATCCTGTATAGCCTATCCATCAAACTGGTTGAACCGCCTGTGTGTGAAATGTATTTTTCAGATTTGTAGAATGAGTGAATTGTATCGGCATTTGGTCGCGGATTGGTAAGCGTAAAGCCACACCGAGTGCAGCTTACCAAATGAAAATCTTGTTGGCTAACAGTATAATCTGTAGCCGTAAGAAATGAGTTGAACGAATTGGCCTGGCAAACAGGACAAACTGTAATTGTTTCAAGGATCATTTACTTGCCAAGATACACGGTTAGAATGGAAACATCGGCAGGTGAGACTCCGCTTATGCGCGACATCTGACCAATAGTTTCAGGACGAATTCGTTTTAGTTTTTCACGAGCTTCTGATGACAGTGCCTTCACGCGATCGTAGTCAAAGTCGGGAAGTATTTTATAGTTCTCCAGGCTTTCAATTTTTTCAGCCAACTTTTGCTCGCGCTCTATGTACGATGCATACTTCAGGTTTATCTCAACTTGTTGCTGTACATCCGGGTGATATTTGTCTAAAGACTTTTTGATTTGGCTATCGAGTTTTGCCAACTCTCCGATTCCAATTTGAGGCCTCCTTAAAAGTGAAACAACAGAAACCTTTTCTGGTATTGGTGATGTGCCCAGTTGTACAAGCTCCGCGTTTACAACTTCTGGTTCTGCGCGCAGTTCTTCCAGTTCTTTCGAGAGGCGCTGCATGTCGTTCTTCTTGGTAAGCACTTTTTCAAAGCGGGCCTCACTTGCCAGACCAATCTTATAACCAAGTTCCGTTAATCGTAGATCAGCATTGTCTTGGCGCAGCAGAATCCGGTATTCTGCGCGGGAGGTAAACATCCGGTAAGGCTCTTGGGTGCCCTTGTTCACAAGGTCATCAATCAACACCCCAATGTAAGCCTCAGATCTCTTCAGAATAAATGGCTCCTGATTATGGACTTTGTTGTGTGCATTTATCCCAGCCATTAAACCCTGACAGGCGGCCTCTTCATAACCGGTTGTACCATTGATTTGACCCGCAAAATACAGATTATCAATTAGTTGAGTCTCTAAAGTGGTCTTTAACTGCGTGGGCGGAAAGAAGTCGTATTCAATAGCATAGCCAGGTCTAAACATCTTGGCTTTTTCAAAACCGGGTATTAAACGCAAGGCCTTGTATTGAATGTCTTCAGGCAACGATGTTGAAAATCCATTCACATAAATCTCAACCGTATTCCAACCCTCGGGTTCTACAAAGATTTGATGGCGCTCGCGTTCAGCAAAGCGATTGATTTTATCTTCAATGGAAGGACAGTAGCGTGGCCCAAGTCCTTTAATCCTACCCTGAAACATGGGCGACTTGTCGAACCCTTGCTCGAGTTGTTTGTGAACGTTTTCGTTGGTATAGGTTATCCAACAACTCAATTGTTTTTCAGGGGCCTTTGTATCGGTGAATGAAAACTTGCCAGGATTAGTGTCGCCCGGCTGTTCTTCCATTACGGAATAGTTCAAACTGCGACCATCAATTCTGGGGGGCGTTCCGGTCTTCATTCTGCCAGCCTCAAATCCCAAATCAATTAGTTGTTCCGTAATTCCGGTAGCGGAGCGTTCAGCCGCCCGGCCACCGCCAAAGTTTTTTTCACCTATGTGAATCTTTCCATTCAGAAAGGTGCCATTGGTAAGCACAACTGCTTTGCCCATGATCTCAATCCCCAGGGATGTTCGCACCCCAACTACCTTATTCCCCTTAACCACTAATCCGCTTACCATTTCCTGCCAGAAATCCAGATCTTTGGTTTGCTCTAAGGCCAACCGCCACTGTTCGGCAAATAACATTCTGTCATTTTGAGTTCTGGGGCTCCACATGGCGGGTCCCTTGGAAAGATTCAGCATCCTGAACTGAATCATGGACTTATCGGAGATAATTCCGGAGTAGCCCCCTAGCGCATCAATCTCACGAACAATTTGTCCCTTAGCCACACCGCCCATAGCCGGATTGCATGACATCTGAGCAATTGTGTTCATGTTCATAGTAACCAACAGTACGCGCGACCCCATATTGGCCGCAGCAGCCGCAGCCTCACATCCGGCATGGCCGGCACCAACAACAATTACATCGTACTCTGGAAACATCGGTTTTTGTGTTCCACGTGAAACAATCAGAACCTAGCCTCAGACAGGTTCCACGTGAAACGATTTATTTACGCAAAGATAGACAAGCTTCTTCTGTTTTGCGCATGAGGGCTTTTTCTGTAGGCTTCTTGTCCTTAAAGCCAACTAAGTGCAAAATGCCGTGAATGATAACTCTGTGAAGCTCGGTATCGACAGTTGACTGGAATTTCTGGGCATTTTCGGTCACTCTTTCTATGCTGATATAGATTTCAGCCTCAATTGGCGCTCCTTTCTCGGAAAGCCGAAAGGTTATTATGTCCGTAAGCGTATTATGATTTAGAAACTGCTGATTAATGTTAAGAAGATAGGCATCGGAACAAAAAACATAGCTGACCTCAGAGAAATCGGCTTTATGCTTACGCACAATGGCTTGAATCCAGGCCGAAGTTTTTTTCTTATTGAAACGGGGTAAGGGAACGTCTGCAGCGTGAAAAGAAACCCGCATTAGTTGATATAAAAGCTTAACTCCACAACCCTTCCCTGGTTGGTGAAATCAACCTCATCGGCAAGGTGCTTCATCAGGAAGATACCGCGCCCACCGGGCTTCTCCAGATTTTCAGGTGCTGTAGGATCGGGTAGATTATGGTAATCAAAACCAGAGCCTTCATCTTCTACCCTGAATTTAATCATACCCTCCTCCAGCGATAGGGCAAGCGATACATTTTTGCCAGAATCGCTTCGGTTTCCATGTTTTATAGCATTGTTTACGGCCTCGGTTACGGCAATCATAATATTACCGTAGATGTCGTCATTGAGTTGATATTTGTCCTTGGCATTATCGATGAAGCTTTCAATCATTCTGATGTTTTCAGAAAGTGAAGGAATTTCAATACGGATGTTCTTCATGCCTGCCAACTTAGTCTTGAGTTTTAATACGCTTAAAATATTCACCTACCTCCTGCTTGTAATAAGGAAAAAGCCTTGGGGGCACGGTTTTCAGCAATTCTACTTCTTTTTCCTTTAATCTTAAATATTCATCAAATGCACGCGGAATTTCGTTGCTATAATCCTTTGCTGACTCGCCCTTGCGCTCCTCATCCAGGTCTTGCTCGCGCATTGACTTTTCAGATTCCAGCAAGCGGCTCAAAATTTCTTTCTGCCGTTGAATAGTTTGTTCTGTAATCTGTTTGTTAACTAAATCCATTTCGGTTTGTTCCATTTTCATGGGAATATCCTCACCCAGACTTTGTCCGCCCTGTTGTTTTAACTTTTCCTGCATCTCTTGCAGTGCCCTGCGAATGCGCTCTTGTTCTGCCGCCATTCTTGCATATTCTTCAGATAACTCGCGCCCTTGCTTGCCCCCTCCTTTTTTCAGTTCCTGCATTTGTTGGTTTAGCATCTCCTGCATTTCACCAAGCCTTGGTTGGCCCGATTTCTTTTTGCCTTTACCCGGCATGGCGTTCGCCATCATGTTCATCATCATTTCAAAATGATCATTCAGCATTAAGGCAAGGTTGTTAATGCTTGTCATAGACAATTGCATTTCGGTACTGGCATTAGCCTTTCTTCTTTCTTTAATGTTATGCACCGACTTATCGATATGATCATTGAGTTCGCCTATTTCTTTCGAAACCACAGAGCTCATAAAAGGATCTTTCTTGGAAAGAGCTAACAAGCTGTCTTCCAATACCTTAGCATCATCTTTTATCTTTAATTGGTTTTGAGAAAGGGTAACGTAATGAGGGTCGGTCTGCTGAATCGGACCAAACTCCTTGATCAAAGCCTCCTGATCAAACGAAAGTTTAACCAAGCCATGAATGATCTGGCGTAAGCTCTCTAAGTTTTGCTGGTCCATTTCCATTTGCATAGAGCTTTGCATGCCCTCCATTTTTTTAGCCATCTCCTTCATCTTTGAGATTGCTTTCTTCTGCTGTTGACCTGATTTTTTATTATCACCCTTTTCAAGGGATTCTTCACTCTCCTCTTGTGACTCGCTGATTTCTTCCTGTGACTCTTCATCTGAACTTTCTTCTTTGTTCAGCTCTTCGCCAAGTTTATCAAGTTCATCAAGCTGCTGTTCCAGGGCATCAAACTTCTCTTTTAAATCTTTCTGTTCATTGCTTAGCTCTTCTTGTGAAGGCTTGTCCGAATCAGCATTCTTTTTGTCGTCCTGGTTTTCGGTTTTCTCCAGGAGTTCTTCTTGCTTTTGGGTTTGATCTTTCAATTCCTGAATGGCCTGATCAAGTTTGTAATCGTATTGAAGTTCTTTAAAGAGCGATAAAGTTCGTTCCAGTTCTTTCTCAAGATTAATTTCTTTACGGTCCAGTTTCTCCAGCATCTTCTGCACCTGGTTCACATCAGTATTTTCCTGAAGCAGTTTCTGCAGCTCCTCAAACATTTTTTTAGTTTCTTCATCAAGCAACTCATCCATTAGTTTTTGGATTTGCTCCGATTTCTCCTTGATGCGTTCGTTCTCTTCTGAGAAAGCATCTTTCTTTTGTTCGAGTAATGCATTCTCTTTTTGCAATTCTTTAATGGCCTCGTCCAGCTTTGTTTTCTGATTCAGTAAATCTTCCAACATCTTTTTATCCTGCCAGTCCATTGATTGTTTGCCGCGTAACTTTTGCTGTGCATCATCTATAGATTTTTGCAGTTCGCGTGCACGCTGAATACTCTGATCAATTTTCTGTTCGGCCGATTGCTGGTTTTGTGTAATCTCCGCTTTCAACTCATCTTCTCCGGGTAAGGCAAAAGTGTAATCGGCACTTCGTGCGGACTTGCGGCCGTTAACACCATCATTATCCCAAACCTGAAGATGATAAACCAACTTATCGCCCGGCTTGAGTTGGATTGAGTCAATGGCCCATTGGAAAAGAAAGTTTTGCTGTTTGTTATTTCGGGCAATGGGTATGCTCCGTTTTTGTTGGGCCGCCTCTTTGCCCCCGGAGATAACAGTATAATTTAATTGGAGCGCAGTAAGACCATAGTCATCAGTAATGGAACCGCCCAATAACACATTCTTATACAGAACAGAGTCCTGGAGATTTTCAACGGCTATTTGAGGAAACCGATCCTTTACAACATCAACCCGATATGCAAGCCGATCTTTGTTTTTGCTATCGTCATTCTCAAGTTCTAGCCAATAATCTTCAGGGTTTTGGAAGGACTTATTGAACGTGAATAAATTATTATCAATGAGCTGCATCTCATTTGGATTGCCCTCAGTAAAAAACAAGGTTGCTTTTTGGGTATAAGCCGTAGCAATAGACCAGGTAACTTTTGTTCCTTCAGGTACTTCCAGATTTCCGGCATTGTTAAGTTTTTGCGAACGCAGCCCCAGGTATGCAGGATACTCCAACAGCACATTTAGGCCCGTTATCTCCGGGCGGTTAATAATGGATAAAGTAAAACCAGAAGAGAAAAAACCGGAAGCCTCAAACACAAAGTCAACAGGCTGTTGAATATTATCAAACGTGTATTCAAAAGTTCCGGCACTGGCCGGCTGCATTTTCCAACGAAGATCACCAGAAACAATATAGACGGCCTCGGGCAATGCTTCGCCCTCCAGCTTCAGCGAGAGTGTAAAATCTTCATTGAAGAATGCAGCGAGATTTTTGTTCTGAACAATAAACTTAAAGGGAGCCTGAGGTGAAAACTCTTGATTGAATTGAACGATCCGCCTGGTGCTTTCTGTGAAAATTCCGGAGTTGAAAAGCAAGAGCACAATTATTAAACCAAAGGGAATCAAGAGGTACCTTAAATATTTTCGATTCGCCTTTAAATCAATGGCGCTTTCAAAGGCAATGTCTTGCATAGCGATTGCCTTTTGAGAAATTCCGGCTTCGGCCAACTCGTTATTGCTTTGAGAGCTTAACTGTAACAGGTTAATAAGTTTATCCGAAACGTTCGGAAAGTAACTACCTATAAGGCGTGCGCTTTCTTCTTTTCCTAATCCCTTTTTATAAATGATCCACTGAAGGGGTTCGCGCAGGAAACGCAATATGGCATAGGCCGCTACAACAAAGAATGCACTGAAGATGAAGAGCCGGCCGGCTTTGCCAAGCCAAAGATTATACTCGATTAGTGATGCCAGCAGGAAATAAGCAAGCAGAAGAGATAGTGAAAGAATTACGCCTCGCAGCAATAGGTTCAGGTAGTACCTTTTGGTAAAGGCATGTATCTTCTCCTCAATCTTACTAGTGCCCGCAGCCATATGTGTTTACTTAGAAACGAAGTAACCCTAAAGATAGTTTTCTGCAGGCCTAAGATAGGAGTACCGGTTTCAGAAATCAAACCGTTTATGGAGTGTTTGCGCTCTCGCCAAACTGCCAACCAAACTCTGCTTCGAAATACTCCAGCACATGCATCTTTAGGAGTTTTTCCTGCTCCAGTAAATCAAAGTGAGGAAGTTTTTTAATGAGTTTCCAATGTGGCCAGCCCTGTTCGTCCTGTCCTTCTAATGTATAATAACCAGCAAGGCTTAACACTTTGCAGATTGCAATATGCATCAGATCTTGTTTTTCTTCTTTGGTAAACCGCGCAGGACCGCGGCCAAGTTCCTGCAGACCAATCAAAAAAAGCACCCCGTTCAGGTCTTTCGGCTTTTTGGTAACGGTTTTTTCAAGTTCAGCCAGTAGCGCTTGCCACCTGCGTTGTAAATCGAGATCGCGTTGAAACATCAGGCTTTGCTCAGTTCATCCCAATACTCAAATGCCCTGCGCAAGTGCGGAATTACAATGGTACCGCCTACTAATGTGGCCACACCCATCGCCTCGTGTACTTCGGCAGTGGTAAAACCAATTTCCTTGCATTTGCCGAGGTGGTATTTCACGCAATCATCGCATCGCAGCACCAGCGAGCAGGTTAATCCTATCAGTTCTTTCGATTTTACATCCAAAGCCCCCTCCTGATATGCATTGGTATCAAGATTAAAAATGCGCTTTATAATCAGATTGTCAGCAGCCAGAATCTTATCATTCATTTTGCTGCGGTATTCATTAAATTGCTCTACCAGTCCCATAGAAATTTAAAGTAAAAATTTTTCAAAGATGGGTTCAAAACAGATCAAATCAAATGCAGGCCCGGTGCTTCATCTGTTGCGGGATTTTGTTTCGCTGGTTTACCCGAATTATTGCCTGGGCTGCTCAAACGCTTTATATAAAGGTGAAGAGATTTTGTGTACGCATTGCATCAGTAACCTGCCCAAAACCAACTACATCTATAATTATCAAAACCCGGTGCTGCTTCGCTTGCAAGGCCGATTAAAATTAAAATACGGATTGGCGTTTTTGAAGTTTCGCAAGCATGGCCTGGTGCAAAAGCTCTTGCATCAACTAAAGTATAACAACCATCCGGACGTAGGTGAAATACTGGGCCGCGTGTTTGGTCGCGAAATGTTTGAGAATGGATATGCAAACGAGTTTGATGTAATTATACCGGTGCCCCTGCACGCCAGTCGCAAGCGGGCGCGCGGCTATAACCAAAGCGCTCACATTGCAAAGGGAATGGGACAGTCGTTACAAATCCCGTGGGACGAATCGATAAGTACCCGGACCATTAGTACCAAAACCCAAACGCGTAAAACAAAAACGGAGCGGTGGCATAATGTTGAAAGTGTATTTGATATCCGGGATGAACAAAAAATTCGCGACAGGCGAATTCTGCTGGTAGATGATGTGATGACTACGGGCGCCACCCTTGAGGCATGCGGAGCCCAGCTTTTGGAGGCGGGGTGCAAAGAACTTAGCGTGGCCTGTCTGGCCGAGGCATAAAAAAACCCTCCGGGTTGCGGAGGGTTTATATTTCTTAAGAAGAAAAATCTTAGTAGTTAGATCCGGCACGGATCATCGCGCAACGGAAACCGATGGTTGCTGTAGCGGAGTCTTCATCCAAGAATCTACGGGTACCAGGCGACATCCAATACGCAACATCTTTCCATGAACCACCTTTGTAAACCCGTACTTTATCCGAGATCAAAGAGATAAATCCTTGTGGGTTTTTGGTGTACTCATAAGTACGAATGTTTTTGGTTGTTCCATCAGGCAACGTAACAGTTGAGTCGCGTTGTTGCTTGTCGTAGCGGTTTCTGTATTCCGAATGGCTATCGATAAAGTCATCTCTGCGGATAGGGTTAAGGTCATCGAAATCCTGGTGTGATAATGGTCTGTATACGTCCATTACCCACTCGCTCACGTTACCAGCCATATTATATAATCCGTAATCGTTAGGAGGATATTCGTAGATGTAAGAAGTAATCAACGCACCATCGTTCAAACGACCTGCAATACCCGCATAGTCACCACGACCGCGCTTGAAGTTGGCAAGGAATGCACCCATTTGTTTTCCGTAAGGATTACGAAGCGCATGGCCATCCCAAGGGTAAATGCGTTGGTGTGTTTGCATTTCATCCAGCCATTGTGTTCCGATAAGTGCCTGTGCAGCATATTCCCACTCTGCTTCTGTTGGCAGGCGGTAAGCAGGAATCACAACCCCGGACTCAAGCGGAATACGACCCGCACCAGTTTCGGGAGCAGCAATACCAGCCTTTTCAGCCAGATCAGCATTTACTTTGGCAGTACGCCACTTAGAATATTCGTTGGCTTGCTTCCACTTAACACCCACTACAGGGAAGTAACGGAAACCGGGGTAGCGTAAGTAATGATCTACATAAGGATCGTTGAATGCTAAATTAGAAGTCCAAACAGTTGTGTCCGGCAGGGCTAAAGAATAAGCCTTACCACCATCAACTTTAGTTGAGTCAACTGATAAATAATAGAGGTATTCTAACCAATGGATATTAGCGATTTCTGTTTCGTCCATGTAGAAAGTGGCCACAGAAACAGTTCTTTCAATGTTATCGCGGAAAGACATCACATCCTCTTCCAGCGACCCCAAAACGGTACGGCCACCTTCAATCAGCACCATATTAGGCGCATCGGGCTGCGAGTTATATGGCATTACGGCAAAGCCTTCGGCATTATCGCGTGTATAGCGTAAACCGGTGGCTGTACTGATCTGGCCAGGATTTTGGGCCGTTGGCTTGCCACCCTGACGCAGGAAACAAGACGAAACGGTTAGAGAAAGCCCTACTAAAAACAGGAGTGACTTGAAATACTTCATTTGAGTTAGGTTATACATAAAAGTAACCGCTAATATAAATAGATAAATACATGTTTTCCAAAGAGTAGTGTTTTTTTGATAAATCCTTAATAGAACCAACCAACCCCGGAACCGACTCCTTTAACGCCCTAAACTGGCGGGTAGTATTTTGGTTACCCCACAACTGTTGCGGGCAACCGATAATCGGCCAGCGGAGCCAGTATTTCTATGGCTGAATTCACGGATTTTATCGACTCAATTATCAACATTTGTTTTCCCCCACTTTCTTTCATACGGCACCGCTTGCTATGGCCTTGTACAAAGCCCAACACCCGGCCAAAAGTTTCGGATTTAAAATACTCATCGTTTCCGGAAACAAAGTAGCTCCGCATTTTCTCGTTCTTCAGGCTAATTTTTTCGAAGCCCAGCTTTTCACCAATCCAGCGTAAGCGCACGGAATTAATCAATTGTTCAACCGCTTCGGGAATTGCCCCGAAACGATCTTTCAGAGAATCGCGGAAAGCGGTTAGCCCTTTTTCATCTTTAATATTATCGAGGGTTGCGTAGAGTTGTAATCGCTCGCTGGTGTTGTTGATGTAAGTATCGGGAATCAAAATCTCAAGATCAGTTTCGATGGTACAATCCATCACCAACGTTTTGGCTTTTGCCGATAGCTCTTCGGCAAACAATTCTTTAAACTCAGTCTCTTTTAATTCCTGAATGGCATCATCCAGAATTTTATGATACGTATCAAAACCCAGATCGGTAATAAAACCGGTTTGTTCTGCCCCGAGCAAATTTCCGGCACCCCGAATATCCAGATCGCGCATTGCCACTTTAAATCCATCACCCAATTCAGAAAACTCTTCCAATGCGGCTAATCGCTTGCGCGAATCGGAAGACAAAACAGAACTTGGCGGGGTAAGCAAATAACAAAAGGCTTTCTTATTAGATCTACCCACGCGGCCGCGCATCTGGTGTAAATCGCTAAGCCCAAACATGTGGGCCTGGTTTATAATAATGGTGTTGGCATTGGGAATATCCAACCCCGATTCTATAATATTAGTAGAGACCAGCACATCGTACTCCGCTTCAATAAACTTGAGCATAACTTTCTCCAGCTTGTCTCCATCCATCTGGCCGTGTGCAATACCAATTCTTGCATCGGGAACAAGTTTAAAAATGGTGTTGGCCAATTGTTCAATATCGCTTACGCGATTGTGAACAAAAAATACCTGCCCGCCTCTGCGCAACTCATTACTTACCGCATCGCGAATGGTTGCTTCATCGTAGGTGTGTAACTCTGTTGTAACCGGTTGACGGTTGGGTGGTGGTGTTGAGATGATACTTAAATCGCGCGCACCCATTAATGAAAAATGTAACGTGCGCGGAATGGGGGTAGCGGTAAGTGTAAGTACATCCACATTTACCTTTAATTCTTTCAGGCGGTCTTTCACCTTCACGCCAAACTTTTGCTCTTCGTCAATAACAAGCAAGCCCAGGTTTTTAAACTCAACATCTTTGCTTACCACCCGATGGGTACCAATAATAATATTGATGTTTCCTTCTTTAACGTCTTTAATAATTTGCTTGATCTCCTTATCGGTTTTAAACCGCGACACATAATCAATCTTCACAGGCATATTAGCCAACCGATCGGAGAAGGTGCGAAAGTGCTGCATGGCCAGAATAGTGGTAGGCACCAACACCGCAACCTGTTTACCTTCGCTTGCTGCTTTAAATGCTGCACGAATGGCAACTTCTGTTTTTCCAAAACCCACATCACCACAAACCAACCGGTCCATAGGGTGTGGCTTTTGCATGTCGCGCTTTACATCTTCCGTAGCCTTGGCCTGATCGGGGGTGTCTTCATAAATAAAAGAAGACTCCAGTTCGGCCTGCAAAAAACTATCTTCGCTATAGGCATAACCGGGGGCCGTTTTGCGTTTGGCATAAAGATCAATCAACTCTTTGGCGATGTCTTTAACCTTCTTCTTAACCTTGGCCTTCTTACTATCCCACTCGCCACTGCCTAATTTACTAATAGCAGGAGGCGCACCATCTTTACCCGAATACCGGGAGATTTTGTGGAGCGCGTGGATACTTACGGTAAGCAGATCATCATCGCGAAAGACAAGACGAATGGCCTCCTGTTCTTTTCCGTCTACCACTTTTTTTTCAAGACCGGCAAACTTGCCGATACCATAATCGATGTGGGTTACAAAATCGCCCGGTTGCAGCGTTTGTAATTCGCGGAAAGTTAGCGCCTTGGTTTTAGTGAACTTTTCTTTTTGCTTATAGCGATAGAAGCGTTCAAAAATCTGGTGATCGGTAAAGCAAACTACTTTGGTAATGTGATCGACAAAACCCTCCCGCAAGGAAAACTCCAGCGATTGAAATTTTAGTTCGGGGTGCAGCTCTTCGAATATGCCGTGGAGGCGTTCTACCTGGCGCGGTTGTTCAGTAGCTATAAAGTTGCCGTAGTGTTGCTGTTGGTGTTCCAGCAAATTGGCGGCAAGCAATTCGAAATTTTTATTAAACGAAGGCTGTGCCGAAGAAGAAAGCGTGATGGTATTGGCCGATTTAAAAAATCCGCGCGCACCAAACTCCACACACGTAAAATTTTCTAAGCTCTTTAAGACAACTTGCCCGGAATTAAATAAGTGTTGCGGCTCTAACACCACTTTGGTGTTTCCGCTTTCGCGGAGAATTTTATCAAACGATGTGGTAGCTTTTTGAAAACAAGCCTCCACTATATCCCGACAGAGTTCTACATCTTTTACCCAGACTTTGGTTGAAGGCGAAATAAAATCGAAGAAGGACTGACGTTCTTCCTGCACCAAACGCGTTTGCACGTTAGGCATCAGGCTAACTTTTTCCATTGTATCTACCGATAGCTGCGAACCCGGATCGAACGAGCGAATGCTATCCACCTCATCGCCAAAAAGCTCAATCCGGTAGGGTAACTCGTGCGCATACGAAAACACATCGATTATCCCACCGCGTACAGCAAACTGCCCGGCCTCATAAACAAAATCGGTTTTCTCAAAATCGTAACTATGTAAGAACTCTTCCAGAAAGTTAAGATCGAGGCTTTCGCCTTTTGAGATAACAAACGTGTTGCTGGCAAGTGATTTTTTGTTGATTACTTTTTCGGCAAGAGCCTCGGGATAACTGACAATAATATTTCCATCAGAATGCTGGCCCACAATGTTCAGTACTTCGGCCCGCATCAGAATGTTGGCATTTTCTACCTCATCGTATTCATACGGTCGCTTGTACGACATGGGAAATAACAAAACCTCCTTTGCGCCCAGCAATTGTTGCAGATCGTTAACCAGATACGCAGCTTCTTCTTTGTTTTGGGCAATGAGCAGGTGGGAGGCACGCACACTTTTATGAAGGGCGGCAAACAGTACAGCATCAAGGCTGCCGTGAATTCCTTTTACGCGGATTTTTATTGCACCGGACGTACGAATCCCCTCGGCCAATGTCTGTACCACACTGTCCGCCTTAAAAATGGTGAGAAAATCGTGCGCCTTCACTTCCAGAAACAGGCCGCAAATATAAACAAGGTTTACAACCTTGTTTACCTGCACAAGCAAAGGTTGTAAACCTTTTTACCTTTGCAGCATGTACTACTTCCGGTTGTTCATGCTGTTGATTGCGCTAACCTCTTTTCTTTTTTTGATAATAGGGTTGGTTAAGCCGTGGGTTATGTTGTGGTGGGAGGATGTGCAGAGCCGGATGAAGGTGATTAAATTATATGGTGTCACAACCTTGCTTTTTCTTGTACTCTATTTCATATTGGGTTTTTGGATTAAATGATTATGAAAAAATTCTTCACGCTTGTTTTTACGGTCTCCCTGTTTGTTGCCTGCACGAAGGAAGAAAAGAAAGAGGTTCAGACCGAACCCGTAGTGATTAATGAGTTGCCCCACTTAAAATTTACAACACTGGAGGGAACAGCTACCAACACCCGAAATCTGGAAACTCCATTGGCGCTGATTTTATTTTTTGCTGACTGTGATCATTGTCAGCGCGAAGCGCAGGAGATTAAAAAGAATCTGGAGTTGTTTAAGGGCAAAAACATTCAATTTATATCAGCTGAAGAAATTCCGATTATTCAAAAATTTGCAGTTGACTACGGGTTGAACAATGAACCGAGTGTGAAATTTGGCAGGGCCGAATCGGTTGATGTGTACATGAACTTTGGTTCTATACCCACGCCTTCCATTTATGTGTACTCGGCCGAAAAGCGATTAGTAAGATCGTTTAAGGGAGAAACACCGGTGGTAGAGATTGCCGGAGCGTTTTAAAACGACTAACAAAAAAAGCGGTTGGTCAAACCTGCTTTCTAAGTAACCACCCAATACCAACCAACACCAACACGGTTATTCCAATAGCCCAGTAATTTGTTTTGCGGGCCTCCACGGATAAGCGATAATCTTCCAGCAGGAATTTAACAGTAGGCGGTGCCCAGTATGCTGAGTTGCCCGACACCGAATCGGCATTGGTGTTTACTATTGTCCACGGCATGTGGATGGCGTGTGTGTATTTACCATCGTAGGCAGTAGTGATAAAATTTATTTTTTGCTCGAGTTGATTTTTGGCCAGAACATAATCCGGAAGGGAATCTAATTGCAATGGAATTTGTAACGAATCGGCAAAAAGTTGAACAAAATCATCTTCAAGATCTTTGTCCGCAAGAACGATCTGGTAAAACTGCTCTTTAGCAGCAATGAGTTTTTTAGTATGATTGGTGTTGGGTAACCGTTTGTTTACTTGTTCCAACAACAAAGCAAAGTATGCTTCAAAGAATGCCCGGTTGCCATAATGATCGGTGATCTTTTCATTCAGCAGTTTCAGGTACAAACTATCAGCAGGAGTTATGCCCTTGCCTTCTGCCGGAAGGCGATTGATAAATTGAAAATCTTCAGGCGTAAAAAAATTTGTAGTGGGGTAGTCTAACCGGTTAATGGCATGATAGGTGTCGGAATAACTAATGTAGGTAAAGAACCACCGGAATTTTTTATCGAACGAACTGGTAACCCGAAACAGCGTATCGTTTTGCGAGGCCAGGTGTTGGTTGGCCGCTTCGGCAGACGCAAAGTGTTTCTTAAATCCAATAAACTTTTTGTCTTCACCAGGTTTCAGGTGAGCCGGAATCTCTGTACTATCCAAAGGTTGCCATTGTTGCAAATGAGTACTATCAAGAAAACGAATGAAGGGCTCTTTCAGTTTTTTCTGTTTCTTTTCCACCTCCAGGTAAATAGTTTTATCCAACTGCCCATCCGGATGCACAGTAGTTTCCATCGATACGCGATGCTCGCAGGCTACAAGTGTGGATAACATAACACCACAAAGCCAAACCGAAATTTTATTCCTTGTCATAACCTTTTGCCTTTAAGCGTTCTGTTAATCGTATTGTTTTTGTTTCGCGCTGTTGCGGATGAATAATGTAGGCCGAAGAGTTTAACACCGGCCCAACCGCGGCAGGTTTATAAAATGTTTTTTCAACCAGCAACTCGCTACCCAACCAAAATATCAGCGCAAGCGAACCGACTGCAAATCCTGCCCGGGCCAGATTCAAAAACCCAAACGAGAACCTTGCTTTTTGCGGGGGCAAGGCTTGCATAATTTTCTGCGTAAGTGCAGCAGCATGTTTTGGTTCGGGTAGTTCAATTTTACGTATACCCAGTTGTTCAGCTTGGATAAACGCCAATGCCTGCGAACAGGTGGTACACGTAAGTGCGTGTTGCGTAAGTTGTTCCGTTTCGGATGGAGTCAACGCATCAAAGTGCATCAATAATTCTTCACACTGCCGGCAATTCATACTTCAGTCATAGTTTGAGTCTGGTAATGTTGTTTCAGATACTTGCCTATGGCAAGACGTGCGTGGTACAGATTGCTTTTAATTTTATCCTCAGTTGTTTCCAGAATTTCAGAAACCTCAAGCGGAGAAAGTCCTTGCAGATCGCGCAGTACAAAAACTACTTTTTGCAGATGCGGTAATTGAGCGGCCGCTTCCTCAACGGCTTTAACCACTTCAGCCCGCTGTAAAATCTGATCGCCACCGCTTGCCGGAATTTGTTCTGCTTGTTTTTCGAGATCGATTGTCATACGGTTTCTTTTATGGTATGCCGATTTGAGCACATCTAAACAAATGTTGGTAACAATGCGGTAGAGCCAGGTACTCAATTTTATTTCGGCCTTGTATTGCTTCAGGTTTTTCCAAAGCCGGATAAATGTTTCCTGTGTGGCGTCTTCAGCATCTTGCGGATTGTTGAGTACCCGAACCGCCACGGCATAGACAAAACGCTGGTGCGTTTCGGCCAGGTGGCGAAAGGCTGCACGGTCGCCCGCGGCTGCCTTTCTGATAATCTCAGGTTCGGTTTCTGACATTCCTGTTTTCGGTAATGATACGAGGCTACACGGTTTGGGTAAAAGAGGT
>JBPXJU010000049.1:0-56717 GCA_051715445.1 Bacteroidota bacterium
AAAGCCGAACGAATTTCAAATGCCTCAAGTTTGTGCAAATATACCGTGCCTGCCGGAAACTTAATTACCTCAGGCATTTCGTATTTTTGCCACCTAATCATTAGTTGTGAAAACCAAAGGCTCAAAAAAGACCAAAGTGAATATTGTAACACTGGGTTGCTCCAAAAACCTGGTAGACTCAGAGGTGTTACTTACCCAACTTCGCGGAAACGGAATTGAAACCACCCACGAATCGAAAAAAGACGATGCCAATATTGTGGTCATCAATACCTGCGGTTTTATTGACAACGCCAAACAGGAGTCGGTTGATACCATTTTACGCTATGTTGATGCTAAAGAAGAAGGTATTGTTGAAAAGGTTTACGTTACCGGATGTTTATCTGAACGCTATAAAGACGATTTGCAAAAAGAAATTCCGGATGTAGATGCGTGGTTTGGCACGCGCGATCTTTCCAGATTGCTGAAACAACTTAATGCAAATTATAAACAAGAGTTGGTGGGAGAACGTATTCTCACAAACCCCAGTCACTTTGCCTACCTCAAAATTTCAGAGGGCTGCGATCGGCCTTGCTCTTTTTGTGCTATTCCGCTGATGCGCGGTAAACACATTTCCAAACCTATTGAAGAACTGGTGCTGGAAGCAAAGAACCTGGCTAAAAAAGGAACAAAGGAATTATTGCTGATTGCACAAGACTCCACTTATTACGGACTGGATTTGTATAAGAAGCGAAACCTGGCTGAGTTACTAAACCGGCTTGCCGATGTAGAAGGTATTGATTGGATCCGGTTGCACTATGCATTCCCCACTGGCTTTCCGTTGGATGTGCTGGACGTGATGGCCAACCGATCAAACATCTGTAACTATCTGGATATTCCTTTACAGCATGGCAGCTCGCGCATGCTTCAACTCATGAAGCGTGGCACCACCCGGGAAAAAACGGAAGCTCTTCTAAACACCATTCGCGAAAAGGTACCGGGCATTGCCATTCGCACAACCTTAATTGCAGGCCATCCGGGCGAAACCCAGGCTGAGTTTGACGAGATGATGAAGTTTGTGGAAACTTCGCGCTTCGATAGGCTGGGTGTGTTTGCTTACTCGCACGAAGAAAATACGCATGCCTATTCCATGACCGATGATGTGCCCGATGAAACCAAACAAGAACGTGTAGATAGCCTGATGGATTTACAACAAGGAATTTCACTTGAATTGAATCAGGCTAAGATTGGTAAAATCTATAAAGTGCTGATTGATCGTAAAGAGGGTGGAAATTTTTATGGCCGCACCGAGTTTGATTCGCCCGAAGTAGATAACGAAGTAATCCTGAGCGCCAGTAAAAACTACCTGCGGATAGGCGATTTTGTTACAGCTAAGATTACAGCTGCAAGCGAGTTTGATTTGGTGGCCGAACCGGTTTAACAAGATTTTAACAAGGGCTCCATTCGTAAATTATAATTGCGAACTTTATTAAAAAATAGACGTTATTCGGGTTATGTTTTCACCCACTTGTTGTTAGTATGCGCATTCAGAAACTGGAACTGGCCGATACTCAGGCATTCTCTTCTTTTTTTCTCGACTACATTCATGAAAAAGAAAACCTGAAGCCGTTCTATTCACGCTTTCCGCGCATCGAAAATTTTAACGCTCAGATTGAAAGCAAAACCAAATCATTTCCACAAACCAATCGTACCATTTTAACAGAAGTATTGCAGGAACAATACAACGGAGTTACAATTTCGAATGCCACACAAAAGAATATTGAATCGCTGAAAAGCGAAACCACGTTTACCATTACTACAGGTCATCAATTAAATATTTTTACAGGACCGCTTTATTTCGTTTATAAAATTGTAACAGTAATAAACGCATGCAACCAGCTAAAGCAACAGTACCCCCGGTATAATTTTGTGCCGGTTTATTGGATGGCCTCCGAAGATCATGATTACGAAGAGATAAAATACTTTCGGGCATCGGGAAAAAAATATGTTTGGGATACTGACCAGACCGGTGCAGTGGGCCGGTTCAACCCTACATCAATTGAAAAACTGTACGATCAGATTGCCGGTGATATTTCCATTTTCAAAAATGCGTACTCCAAAAACAAAACCTTAAGTGGCGCAGTACGACATTACGTGAATGAGCTCTTTGCGAATGAAGGATTAGTGGTGGTTGATGCCGATCATCCAAAACTGAAACAGATTCTTATACCGGTTATGAAGGCCGATATACTGGATAACACAGCTGCCCATTTAGTTAAGCAGACCAATCAGCAGTTAGAAAAATCGGGGTATCAGCCGCCTGTTAATGCCCGCGACATAAATTTCTTTTACCTGAAAGATAATTTGCGCGGACGCATTGAAAAACGAGGTGACACTTTTCACGTAGTGGATTCAAAAATTTCATTTACCCCAGAACAGATTCAAACCCAAATAGAAAGTAACCCGGAAGAGTTTAGCCCTAATGTAATTCTACGTCCGCTCTATCAGGAGATGATTTTACCCAACCTCGCCTATATTGGTGGCCCTGCTGAATTAGTCTATTGGCTTGAACTCAAAAAAGTGTTCGATCACTTTGCGCAACCCTTCCCTATTTTAATGCCGCGCAATTTTGCTTTGGTGGTAGATGCACCTACCGATCTTAAAATGAAAAAGACGGGCATCGATTTAAAAATGTTCTTCGCACAAAAGAATTTTATTTTCAACCATTGGGTACTGCAAAACTCCACACAAGAGCTTACCATCAGCAAAGAAATGAAACAGGTAAGTGCGTTGTTTGAAAACTTGCAGGCCAGAGCTACTTCAATAGACACTACGCTTTCGCAGTTTGTAGGTGCACAGGCACAACATACGGCCAATGCCCTAAACCGTATTGAACAAAAAATGTTGCGAGCTGAAAAACGGAAGCACTCCGAAAAACTGCAACAGATTGAAGCTGTAAAAGATGCGTTGTTCCCAAACGGTAACCTGCAGGAACGTACCGATAATCTGTTGAATTTTTATCCGGCTGACCCAACCTTTATTAAACAACTTCTCACTCATTTTGATCCGTTTGATTTTCGTTTTCATGCGTTGATCTATGAATAAAGCTGATCTGAGAAAAATCTATTTACAAAAAAGACAAGCCTTGTCTGAAGCAGAATATGCTCAACTTAATTTTCAGATCTATCAGCAATTCTTCGCCAAAATCGATCTCTCTTTTATAAACGTTATTCACATTTTTCTTCCGGTAATTTCAAAACACGAACCCGATACCTGGTTAATCATTGATAGGCTACGAAGAGAATTTCCGCACATTCGTATTTCAATTCCTAAAACTGACACGCGCCAGAATACATTGGAGAATTTCTATTTTGAGGGATTGCATCAGTTAGTTACCTCAGCATGGGGCATTCAGGAACCGAAGCAAGGCATACCAACAGAAATAGAAAAAATTGATTTGGTGTTGGTGCCGCTCCTTGCTTTCGACAAAGCTGGGCATCGGGTAGGCTATGGCAAAGGATTTTATGATCGCTTCTTAAAAGGTTGTCGGCCAGATTGCCTAAAAGCCGGACTATCTTTTTTTGAGGCTGAAGAAATTCTGACTGATGCCGATGAACTTGATGTACCACTGGACCTGTGTGTTACACCTGCCGGAATAATCCATTTTGGATAACCTTAAATCTCCGGCTCCTGCTGACTTAAACAATGGAATGAACCTAATCCCCAGATAATATCGGTAGAGTCTATACCGATTACTTTGCGATCAGTGAAGCAAGATTGTAAGATGTCAAGTGCGCGGTCATCGTTTTTATCGCGGAAGGTTGGCACTACCACATATTTATTGGCGATGTAAAAATTAGCATACGATGCAGGCAAACGCTGATCTTCATAAATTACCGGTGAGGGCATGGGAAGTTCCACAATGTTCATCTGCTTACCACTCTCTAAACGAAGTGTTTTAAGTTCTTTCAGATTGTCCTGCAGAATTTCGTAGTTCTCATCATTTTTGTTCTCCTCTATAATGGTAACTACGGTGTCTTCATTCACAAAGCGTGTCAAATCATCAATGTGGCCATCAGTATCATCACCAATAATGCCATCGCCCAACCAAAGAATGTGATCGACACCATAATAGTCAATCAGATATTTTTCAATTTGTGATTGATTGAGATGTGGATTACGATTCTCGTTTAACAAACACGCACGCGTAGTAAGCAATGTTCCTTTTCCATTAAACTCTACTGAACCACCTTCCATTACAATACCCGGTTCTACAACAGGAATATTGTAATACTTCGCAATCAGGGTAGGGATCACATCGTCCAAATCGAATGGCGGATATTTTCCGCCCCAGGCGTTATAGCCCCAATCCACTATCATTTTTGTTCTTTCTTTCGGATTGATCAGAAAAGCAGGGCCATGATCGCGGCACCAGGCATCGTTGGTAGGATGAATAAAAAATTGAATGTTTCTTAAATCAGCTCCAGCTTCGTTTAAGTGGCGCGTTGCTTTCTTAATCATCGCTTCATCAGCTACATTAATATTTACAAACTCGCCTTCAGCTACACGCTTAATAAACTCTGCGTAGCGCGGATAAATCGCCTCGATTTTTCCCGGCCATGAAGCTTCTTTGTGCGGCCAGCTTAACCACGTTGCTGTGTGCTTGGCAAATTCAGCAGGGAAGTGAAATCCTAATTCTTTGGGAGTCATAAGTATCAGTTACCAGTTACCAGATTGCCGGGTGCCGGTAATTGGCAACCGGAAACCGGTGACTAATTTAATCTTCATCAATAAACCGCTTCGTAATGGGCTGGTACGAGTCTATTCGTCTGTCGCGAAGGAATGGCCAGTGTGTACGAACACTATCGGTCTTTTTCAAATCAAGTTCCAATACATTCACTTCTTCTTTGTCGTGCGAAGCCTGATACAAAATGCTTCCCAGCGGATTGGCAATAAACGATCCACCCCAGAATTTCATCGCACCGTCTTGTTCAAAACCTACCCGATTCACACTTACTACATGTAAACCATTGGCCACCGCATGACTGCGTTGAATCGTTTGCCATGCTCCGTATTGCTCCACATTGGTAGCTTCATCCTGCGATGTTGCCCAGCCAATAGCCGTTGGGTAAAACAAAACTTCCGCACCCATCAGCGCTGTAATACGCGATGCTTCCGGATACCATTGATCCCAGCAAATGAGAATACCAATGTTTGCAAACTTTGTTTTAAATACTTTATAGCCCAGGTCACCAGGAGTGAAATAGAATTTCTCGTAGTAAGCCGGATCGTCCGGAATATGCATCTTTCTATACTTGCCCAGATACTTACCATCGGCATCAAGTACAGCGGTGGTGTTATGGTAAAGTCCTTCGGCCCGTTTTTCAAACAAGGAAGCAATAATTACCACGCCCAACTCTTTTGCTACTTTTGAAAGCACATCCGTTGACGGCCCCGGAATAGCTTCGGCCAGTTTAAAATTTTCATAGTCCTCCACATCGCAGAAATACAATGAAGTAAACAACTCTTGCAGGCAAACTACTTGTGCGCCTTTGGCTGCAGCCTCGCGAATCCGCTCCACCGCCTTTGCCAGGTTTTCTTTAGGCTCTTTCGTGCAACTCATCTGCACGGTTCCAATCTTAACTTTTTTGCTCAAGGTCAACGGTTTTTTTGAAGACGCAAAGGTAAAAACTTTGTGGCGATGAAAAACACCATAATGAATTCAATAAAGCAGGTTTAGTATAATTCATCAGCCGGTAAGGCAAGCACCTTACCAGAACCCTGATTACTTTTTTATTGCCCGAACCATTTCGCGTTTACCGGGTGGGCCGGGTATGGATTGTACTTCAAGGTTCAAAGCTTTAAGATCGCGCTTTAGCTGGCCTTTGGCACAGTAGGTTACAAACACTCCGCCTGGTTGCAACGTGCGAACTGCCTTTTCAAGCATAGCAAACGTCCACATCTCCGGTTGTTTGTTGGGTGCAAAAGCATCGTAATAAATAAGATCAAACTTGAGATCTGGCAGTTGTAAATCCTGCAGCGTGGCCTCGCATTTAAATATCAATCCATTGTTGGTTACAGGTTGCCAGCAATTCCACGCAACCGAGTGAATTTTGTTAAACAATTCACGATCTGTACCAGCATAATTTAGTTGTTGCCAAACTTTCTCCGGCAACGGAAACTTTTCAAGAGCAAAGTACTGTAATCTTAAGGTTTGTAGTTCGTGTAGCCGAAATGTAAGCCACGCATTAAGCGCTGTGCCCAGCCCTACTTCCAGAATATTCAGTTGGGTTTGTTTGCTGCGCTCAAGCCAATAACGCAAACCTTTTTCAATAAAAACATATTCAGATTCCTGCATCGCCCCATGCCGCGAATGATAGGTTTCGTCTAACCCAACATTTAGCAGCGAATGTGAGCCATCGTTAGTGGTTATGATTTTGATTGAATCCAAATGCTGATTTAAGTCATATTGATTTTGTGGGTAATATAGACCTGAAACACTATCTTTAAAACAAAGGCAAATAACATTTTAGATATCATGATAAAATTAAGAACGCCTGCAACCAGTAATCTGATCTTGATTCAATACATATTCTTCATCTCGATGATCCTGTATTTTGGTCAGACTTTATTTATACCGCTTTCATTTTCGCTGTTGATCAGTTGCATTTTGTATCCTCTCTGTGCCTGGCTGGAAAAGCATCGGTTTAATCGAATGGCTGCCATCGCGGTTAGCTTAACAGGGTTAGGTATAGTGTTTGGACTGGTGGTCTTTTTGCTCTTTTACCAGCTTAGTGGTTTTGTTAAGGAATGGCCTGAATTGGAAACAAAACTATCGGGTTCGCTTGATGCAACCAGCGCGTGGCTTACACAGAGTCTTAATATTCAGCGCACCAGGCAAATGGAATGGTTAAATCAGATTTTTGATTCTTCGGGTGGAGGTATAATGGCTTTCCTAAAAAATACAATTGCTGCCTCGGCTGTGGGTTCGGTTTTATTTATCCTTATACCGATATACGCCAGCCTCATTCTTTATTACCGGCACAAATGGATGGAAGTACTCTATCGGATTTTTCCTGCCGAAGGGCGCGATCGCATTGCTGAAATTGTAAAACTGAGCATTCAATCCTACTACAATTTTATTAAGGGTATGGCTTTGGTCTACCTCATTGTTGGAATTTTGAACAGCCTCGGCCTTTGGATACTAGGCATACCGCATCCGTTTTTATTTGGCTTTATTGCTTCAATCCTTACTTTCATTCCTTATGTGGGAATTCTGGTGGCCGCGCTGCTACCGGTTTCGTACGCATGGATTACGTATAACTCAATCTGGTACCCCTTGGGGGTAATTGGCATCTTTGCCCTTGTTCAATATCTTGAAGCTAATCTTATTTTCCCGTTGGCTGTTAGCAGCCGATTAAAGATTAATGCATTGGTAACTATAGTTGCCATTGTTGCCGGTGGTCTTTTATGGGGAGTTTCGGGCATGATCTTATTCATACCCTTTTTGGGCATTCTTAAACTGGTAGCCGACCGTACCCCTAACCTTAAAACCATAGCCATAATTTTAGGGGATTAATAAGTTAGTCCTTCTTAATAAGCGCCACGGCCATTGCATTCACTCCTTCTTCGCGACCTACGTAACCTAACTTTTCGTTGGTAGTGGCTTTAATAGAAACATCATCTTCCGGGATATTCATCAGGGGTGCCAGCACTTTTTTCATATCGTTAATATGCGGATTTACTTTTGGCGCCTCCAGGCAAATGGTACAATCTACATTTTCAATTTTCCAACCTCGTTCCGAAAGCATCTTTGTAACATCTTTTAAAAAAAACTTACTGTCCATTCCGCTCCAGCGTGGGTCTTTGTTGGAATAATGATACCCAATGTCGCGCAGGTTAGCAGCACCCAGCAAGGCATCGCAAATGGCATGAATCAGTACATCGGCATCGCTATGACCCACCGCCCCCTTTTGGGCAGGCAGTTTAATTCCGCCCAGATAAAAATCTCTGCCCTCCTCCAATTGGTGCACATCAAAACCCAACCCTATGCGTAGTTTCATAACCTTTACTTTTCTCCAAAAATAAGGGTTGGCACATCATTTATTACAGTTTATATTTAAGTTGTTAAATTCTATGAGTTACCGCGACTTTCTGGTTGGCAAATCGATTATCCCTTCGCGAAGCGATTTTAAGTATGCGATGCTGCGTAGCCAGTTTGCTGGTATTATTGTCGCTGTCGGTATTTTCTATATCATTCTGGATAGCTATAACGGAGTAAGTGTTTTTATTCCATTCTATTTCTTCATGATTGCCGGTGGCCTGATTTCGTTCATATTGAATCGCCAACGAAAGTATATTGCCGCTACTCTGGTACAACTTACTCTAATTAATTTTCTGATTTTCATTTTTGCCGATGTGGACCACCCCTATGGCGGAGTGTATTTTTATTTTCTGACCTGTTCCATCGTGGGCTTAATTTTGCTAAACTACTACAATCGAATACTCAGTATTAGTTTTGCTTTGCTACCCATTGCTCTGGGACTAGTAGCTTATAAAGTTGATCTCAACATTATTCCAACACCAAGCTATGAGCCACACATGGTAGAAGTAAATTTTATTTCTAATCTGATAATTGGAATTCTCTCGAATGCGTTTGTGGTGTACTTTCTGATTGGCCGTAATCGGGAAGTAGAACAGAGCCTTATTGAAACATCTTCGGACCTTAAAAAAAGCGAGGAAAGATTCTTGATGGCCCTACACGGAACCAAAGCCGGAGTTTACGAATGGAGATTAACCGAGAACTCTATTTATGTCAGCACCGACTGGAAGCGTTTGCTTGGTTATGAAGAGCACGAACTCAATAATTTAAAGAAAGAAGATTTTTCGAAGTTGGTTTATCCGGAAGATGGAATCCGTACACGTACCTTAATAGAAGAGCATAGAGCACTGGGTAAACCTTATCAAAACGAATTCAGGTTATTAACCAAGAATGGGGGTTTTAAGTGGTTTCAGGACAGTGGGGTTTTTAAACAAGATGAAGCAGGGAAAAGCACCATAATTATTGGTACGCTTATCGACATCGACAAACGAAAAAAAGCGGAAGAAGAATTGGAATTAAAAAATGCGCAACTAGCTAAAACCAACGAAGAGTTAGACCGGTTTGTTTATAGTGCCAGCCACGATATGCGCGCACCCCTCAGTTCCCTGCTGGGCCTTATTCATTTATCAGAAAAAACAGATAAGCCTGAAGAGGTGGTTTTGTTTTTACAGATGATGAAAGACCGGATAAAAACCATGGAGGGATTTATTAAAGAAATAACAGACTACTCACGTAATACCCGCCTGGATCTTTCCCTTACCGCGGTTAAACTGGAATCCATTGCCTTCGATGTAGTACAAAACCTGGCTTATTCTATTGTCAACAAAAAAGTGAGAATTGAAATACAAATCGATCCTTCACTTGAAGTCTCAACAGACCCCAACCGGTTAAAGGTTATCATCAATAATCTGGTTTCGAACGCATACAAATACCATCGGTTCGATCAGCCCGATCCGTTTATCATAATTGATGGCTTAAAAAAAGGAGATCATGTTTTACTAAGCGTGAAGGACAACGGCATGGGTATTAGCCCGGAACATCATACGCGGATTTTTGATATGTTTTATCGTGCGTCAGAATCCAGCGAAGGCTCTGGCCTGGGTTTATATATTGTTAAAGAAACCCTTGATAAACTGGAGGGAAGTATCAGCGTCCAATCCACACCTGGTATAGGTTCAGAGTTTACCGTAACGCTTCCGCTGAGTTTGTAACTTCTTAACCTTCGGCACAGTAATACAGAACACTTGAATTCTTCTGCTGTAAAAACTTTGCAGCTGCTTGTTGAATGCTATCCAATGTAACACTCGCAATTTTATCACGCTCTTGATTAACCAACTCCACATCGCCCGATAGCGCGGCAAAGGCCAGGTTCATAGCCCGATTCATTACCTCTACTTTCTCAAACTCCATAGTAGTAAGCGCCTGATTTTTGACTTTCTTTAATTCTTCTGGCGTAGCTCCATGGGTAATAAGCTCATCAATAATCGCATCTACGGCAGCTTCAGCCTGCTCAACTTCAATACCCGGTTTTATCCTTCCGTTTACGACAATCAAACCCGGATCTATTGTGCCCATAGTAAAGGATGAAACGGATGTAAAAATCTGTTTCTCTTTCACCAATTGATTGTATAGCCTGCTCGAATGCCCACGCCCCAGAACATCACTTAATAAATCGGCCGCATGAAAGCCAGCTTCAAATCTGCCTGGCATGTGGTACGCTTTATATAACGAATGAGCCGGAACTTTTGCAACAACCCGCTCTTGTCGCTTTTGCAATTGGTTTGGTTCTGATGGCAATTTTCGTGTTGGCTTTTTCCCTGCAGGTATCGGACCAAACCATTTTTCGGCTAAGTCTTTTACCTGGGCTACCGTTACATTCCCTGCTACTACCAGAATGGCATTACTGGGCACATAATGAGTGAAGAAAAAGTCTTTAACATCTTGCAGGGTTGCATTCTCGATATGACTTATCTCTTTTCCAATAGTTGCCCATTGATAAGGATGTTGGGTATAAGCCAGCGGCCGGAGCTTCAACCACACATCGCCATAAGGCTGATTGAGATAGCGCTGTTTAAATTCTTCAATCACCACTTTGCGCTGCACCTCCAGCACCTGTGGGTCGAACGACAAACTCAACATACGATCGCTCTCTAACCAAAAACCAGTCTCCAGGTTGGACGCTGGCAGAGTAAGGTAATAGTTTGTAATGTCAGTATTGGTAAATGCATTATTCTCTCCACCCACAACCTGCAAGGGTTCATCATACGAGGGAATGTTTGCCGAACCACCAAACATCAAATGCTCAAACAAATGCGCAAAGCCGGTTTTATCTGGCCGCTCATCGCGCGAACCAACATCATATAAAATATTCATTACTGCAATCTGCACCGTGGGGTCTTCATGCACAATTACCTGCAGGCCATTATCAAGTGTAAACTGTGAGTAAGGAATCATAACTGAATTTGGTGCAAGATAGGCTGGCCGATGGTTTTTTCTATATTTTAGCGCATACATTACTATCTGTATGTCGGTTGAAGTAACGCTAATCGTTTTAAGTGCGCTGGTCATTTTCAGTTACCTTTTTGATCTTATTGCCAAACAGTTTAAGATTCCTTCGGTAATCCTGTTACTATTAAGTGGTATTGGTCTTCGGTACCTGGCTATTTGGCTGGAAATTCCAATACCCAATTTCGAACCAATTCTACCCCTGGTAGGCACAATCGGCTTAATCCTTATTGTATTGGAGGGAGCCCTTGAACTTAAACTTGAGCGTGAGAAATCTTCACTTATCAAGCGCTCCTTAGGTTCTGCATTTTTCATTCTACTGTTAACCACAGCAGGAATAACTTTCTTTTTCCAATACCAAACCGGGGCCGACCTGCGTCTTTGCTTCTTAAACGCGGTGCCACTGGGTATTATTAGTTCGGCTATAGCCATTCCATCAGCCGGCATATTGCCCGGCAACCGTAAAGACTTCATTATTTACGAATCATCGCTGTCAGATATTTTTGGGATTATCCTGTTCAACTTCATGCTGGCTAATGATACCATTGGCTTTCGTTCTTTTGTTCGGCTGGGTTGGCAAACTGTTCTCATTTTGATTTTGTCAGCTGCATTTTGCCTTATGCTGCTCTATCTGCTTAAGCGCATTACCCATCACCTCAAGTTTTTTCTGATCATTGCGGTATTAGTTCTGGTTTATGCCATTGGTAAATTTTACCATTTACCCACGCTTGTTATTGTGCTGGCATTTGGGTTATTCCTGAATAACCTCCACTGGATTCGGTTGGCCTGGTTTAAAACTGTATTCAAGTACGATAACTTTTACAAAGACTTCAACCAGTTAAATCAACTGAGTGGTGAAAGTGCTTTTATTGTTCGCACATTTTTCTTTTTGATTTTTGGTTTTACCCTCGATGTATCATCGCTATTCAATCTTTCCGTGCTTACCAATGGAGGAATCATTGTTGCCATTATTTATATCATACGGATTGCGTATCAGAAGTTTTTTGTGCCGAAGGCCGGCATTGCTGAATATTTTTTATCGCCACGCGGGCTCATCAGCATTTTGTTATTCTTTAGTATTCCGGAAAGTCAAAAAATACCGGGCCTCGAAAACAGCCTTTTGTTTTTTGTTATTCTGGCAACTAGTTTAGTTATGACTTTCGGTTTGGTTTCAGTTCGAAAAGAACAAACACCACCGGTCGGCAACTCCACACAACCTGATTTGCAATGAAATTTCAGCGCAAAAAAATTACCGATACTCAATTGCTTCAACTTTACGAAGCTCTGCTCTTTCCGCGACTGATTGAAGAAAAAATGCTGGTGTTACTACGCCAGAATAAAATCAGCAAATGGTTTAGCGGCATTGGCCAGGAGGCAATCTCGGTAGGCATTACTCAAGCATTAGAAAAAGACGAGTACATTTTACCCATGCACCGCAACCTGGGTGTGTTTACCGGGCGCAACATTCCATTCGCCAAACTGTTTGCACAATGGCAAGGTACCGCTTCGGGTTTTACCAAAGGCCGCGACAGGTCTTTTCATTTTGGCACAAACGAACATCACATTGTTGGGATGATCTCGCACCTTGGCCCGCAAAACGGAGTAGCCGATGGTATTGCACTTGCCTCTACACTTAAAAAAGAAAAGCGCGTTACTGTAGTTTTTAATGGCGATGGCGGAACCAGCGAAGGTGATTTTCATGAAGCCATTAACGTAGCCGCGGTATGGAACCTGCCGGTGATTTTTGTGATTGAAAATAACGGCTACGGACTTTCTACACCAAGCAACGAACAGTTTAAATGCAAACAGTTTATTGATAAAGCTATTGGCTATGGAATAGAAGGTGTACAGGTAGATGGTAACAATGTGCTGGAAGTTTACACCACCGTTAAGTCAATTGCCGAAAAGATGCGCGATAACCCACGGCCTGTTTTGCTGGAATGCATCACCTTTAGAATGCGGGGCCATGAAGAAGCCTCGGGCACCAAGTACGTTCCTAAAAAACTGATGGACGAGTGGTCTAAAAAAGATCCATTACTGAACTATGAAAACTTTTTGCTCAGCGAAAAACTACTCGATCAAAAACAGATTGATAGCATCCGTAAGAAATTAAAAAAAGAAATTGAGACCGGACTTGCTGAAGCCTTTGAGGAAACATTACCTGTACCTGATACTGAATTGGAACTGAATGATGTTTATGCACCTTTCCATCAACAAGCTATTACTCCCCTCTCCGTTGGAGAAGGGCCGGGGGTGAGGTTGTCCGAAAAAAGATTTATCGATGCTATAAGCGATGGCCTGCGTCAAAGTATGGAACGCCACAGCAATCTTGTGTTAATGGGGCAAGACATTGCCGATTATGGGGGCGTATTTAAAATCACCGAAGGCTTTGTAGAAAAGTTTGGCAAAGGCCGGGTGCGCAATACACCCTTATGCGAATCGGCTATTATCGGAACAGGCCTTGGACTTTCTATTAAAGGCATGAAGGCAATGGTAGAAATGCAGTTTGCCGATTTTGTTTCTGAGGGTATGACCCAAATTGTAAACAACTTAGCCAAAGCACATTGGCGCTGGGGGCAACCAGCCGATGTTGTGGTGCGCATGCCAACCGGTGCGGGTACCGCAGCCGGGCCGTTTCATTCACAAAGCAATGAAGCGTGGTTCTTTCATACACCCGGTTTAAAAATTGTTTATCCATCAAACCCATATGATGCGAAAGGACTTTTGTGTGCTGCATTTGAAGACCCTAACCCCTATTTATACTTCGAACACAAAGTACTTTACCGATCAATAAAAGATCAGATTCCGGACGACTACTATACAATCGAAATCGGCAAGGCAAAATTTGTAAGCGAAGGCAGCGACCTTTCTATTATTACCTATGGAATGGGTGTACACTGGGCCCGGGAAATACTGAAGCAATTGCCCGATGTTAGTGCCGATGTGCTTGACTTGCGAACCCTCTTGCCGTGGGATAAAGAAGCCGTGTTGGAGACAGTGAAGAAAACTCACCGTGTATTAGTGTTACATGAAGATACTCTCACCGGAGGTATTGGTGCCGAAATAGCCGCCTGGATTGGTGAACATGCATTTCAGTACCTGGATGCGCCCGTTATGCGCGTGGCCAGCTTAGATACGGCCATACCCTTTGCAGCTACGCTCGAACAGAATTTTTTACCGAAAGGTCGACTGAAAAATCAGATTGAAACGCTTTTAAAATTCTAACCAAAAGTCAGCGTTAATAGGGTACAAAAAGTGGAAAGCGCTTTTTCCTTATCTTAGCCTGTTTATTACCCATATTTTGAAGCAATACATCCATTTGCACAAACCAACACGGGGTTTTATCCTTACGGGATTAGTCGCGCTGTTTTGTCTTATTGCAGAGGTGAGTTTTGCGCAGGATAAACGCCCCATCAACAACAAGTCTACCATCCGTCAAACACGGGCCAAATCCGTTAAGAAAAAAGAAAAAGCTACCACCCGCGATCTTGCCGGATACAAACTCCGAAATACAAATCGGTCTTCAGCACAACGGGCCGCACAAACTTCAAACTCCTCCCGAAAGGCAAAGATTAAACCTGTTAGCGCCCGCTCACGATCTATCAACGCAGGTCGTGCTAACATCTATCCGCAAAAAGGCCCATTCGTTAATTACTCTTCCAAATCATCCGAAAGAGCGTACGATAATCGTAGAGAACTTTCGCGCTTATCGCGATTGCAAACGCGGCAGGATCCACCCGGAAAGAAAAGAAGAGTAACACCAAGATCATCCTCGCAGGCATTTGTTACCCGAGGCCGTAAGAATGTGTATTGGGGAAAATATTCCAAGGGCGAGCGAGCCATCACCACCGACTTAGCAGGCAGACCTTTGCGCACAAAAAATTTCCGTACTCCTGCCAATCCACTTATCCGGGCCGACAATCCTTACTACGGTCGTAAAGACCGGGGCGATCGCGCCTATAAAGGAACCTTCCGTTCGGGTTATGCCACCGCTTCAAGGCGGGGTGAACGTGCCTGGAAAGGTGATGTGGCGGGCCACGCCATTCGTAAAAGTGCCGGTCGCGATAACCAGGTGGCAGGCCAGCGGGGTGACAGTCCTAAAGTTTCACCCGGGTTTAGTGCCCGGATAATCCGGAAAGATCTTTCCCGCATTAGCGGAACCAGAAGAAAGCAAGGCGGAGGTTCTGTAAGTGGTACCCTAAGATCAAATAAACCCATTCCTCCACGGCAACCGGGTATGGGTGGCAGTTTTATGAAACAAGACTTTGCCCGGCTAAGAGGAATTAAACCCGAAAAAGGTGGTGGTAGTGTAACAGGAAAGTATAAATCCAATCAGCCATTACCACCCCGTAAACCCGGCATGGGTGGCAATTTTATGAAACGTGACTTTGCCCGGCTAAGAGGAATCAAGCCGGAAAAAGGTGGTGGCTCTGTTACCGGAAAGTACCGATCCAACCAACCCTTGCTTGCAAAAGCACCCGGTGCAAACGCAAACTTTATGCGTAAAGATCTGGGCAAGTTGCGGGGTATAAAACCGCTTAAGGGTGGCGGAAGTATCTCCGCGCAAATGAAGCGTGGACAAAACTCACCAATAGCAGTTCGTACTCCTGGTAACCCACGGGCAGCAAGCATGCAGGCTAACTACCGCGGTACAACTCCATTCTTCAAGACACCAAAGGGTGGCGGTAGTATTAGTGGGTTTCAAAGAAACAATAACAACATGCCGGTGCAGGTTCGTCAACCTAAAGATCAGCGGGCAGCCCGGTTTCAAGGAAACTACAAAGGCTTTCTGCCACAAAACCGCGCGTCCAGAAATTTTAGTCAGGATGGATTGAGTTATGCCGGCAACATTAAATCCTCACGGCCACCTAAGGGTGGTGGCAGCATTAGCGGATCGTGGAATAATAAAGGTCAACCCATTGCAGTAAAAACTCCCGGTTCAGCTTCTGCACGGATAGCAACTTTTCAAGGCAACCTCAGAGGTGGGCAAAAACAATTTAGCCAGGCAGGTTATGGCTACAGTGGTGATATCCGACAGCGCAGAAAAACTTTTAGCCAGGATGGTTATGGTTATTCCGGAGATATACGCATGCGCAAAAAATCATTCAGCCGCGAAGGTTATGATTGGTCCGGATCAGCTAAGGCAAGCAAACCTTTAAAAGGTGGCGGAAGTGTAAGCGGGCAACTGTGGAACAACAAGGAACAACCCTTGCCAAACAAATACGCAGCAAGTAAAGCAGCAAAGTTCCAGGGCAACTTACCCTTTGTACGAAAATCATTTAGTCGCGAAGGTTATGACTGGGCTGGTTACGATCGCACCCGCAAACCTGAAAAAGGCGGTGGCAGTATTAGCGGCCAGCTTTGGAATAATAAAGAGCAACCTTTACCTGTCCGAACCCCAACGGGAAAACAGGCAAGCGAAATTGCTTATTCAGGTCGTATAAAATTATCGCGCTTTAAGCGCGAATTTGTGCGTAACCCCAATGCAGTAGAAGAAGCATTAAAGAAGCATAGCCCTTACGAAAATGTGTACATGGTAAACAACATGACCACACGCGTAAAGCAAAAGGAAACAAGTAAGAATAAACGCTCAGCAAAGGGAGCTTTGTTAGGGGTGCCTCCTACACGTGCCACGGTTAAAGCCGGAGAATACACAGGCACGATGAAACGCTATTGGGAATATAAACACAACCCAAACAGTGCCGATGCATCCCTTAAAACCATTAAGTACTCTAAGTCTTTTGCCAACGCTACTTCCTATGCAGGCAAAGTACGGTTAACAAAAAATTACCGGCATGCCCCTAATGCCGACAAAGATGCTTTAAAAGTTTTGGCGCCCGGAAGAGCTTACGCAAAGGTTGGTGATTATCAAGGCAACATTCGCATGAATAAGTTCAATCATAAGAAACATTTCCCCGATGCCACTTTTGCCCACAACCGCGACAATAACGTAAAGGGCGAGCGAACCATTTTTACCAATATCAAGTTATTGTGGACAGGTATTTTTAAGCGGCAAAGCACACAGCCCGATGCGGTAAAAGATAAAGTGCGCAAGCCGCGTTATGATAAGAAGGAAAAAGAATTGTGGAAAGATCTGTACGACTAATGAATTGGGTTGAACTTACATCAGCTAATCAACTTGAAACCATCAAAGCCGAATCGCAGCAGCAACCTGTGGTTATTTTTAAACATAGCACAAGATGTTCCATCAGTCGTGCGGTATTGGATCGGGTAGAGCGCAACTGGAATCAAACGGAATTATCAGCCGTTAAACCTTACTTTCTGGATTTACTGGAATACCGGCCTATCTCCAATCAGATAGCCGTTGAGTTTGACGTTGAACATGAATCGCCACAGGCCATTATTATTTGGCAGGGCAAGCCGGTTTATGCCGAGTCGCACTTCGGAATTGACCTGAAGGAAATCAAACGCGTTGTAAACGCGCAAGCGGTTTCTAAAAATTAAACACTACTGTTTGCTTCACACTTTCGGCCAGGCTTAGTGCTACCGGGCAGGTTAATGCGGCATTCTTCAGTTTTTGTTTTTGAACTTCCGTTGCCACCAGCCCCGGATGAGTAAACGTTATTTGTATCTCGGCAATTTTACGGGGGTTACTGGCCATTACCTTCACCACATCCGAAGTGAGTCCTTTCAAATCTACACCCTCACGCTCAGCTACCATTCCCATAATCGTAATCATACAACTGCTCAGGGCGGCACTTATCAGATCTGTCGGGCTAAAAGCCTCACCCCGGCCATTGTTATCGGTGGGGGCATCGGTAACTATCAAATTACCCGATTTTAGATGTTTTGCCTGTGTGCGAAGATTCCCCAGATATTCCACTGTAGCCATATTTGCCATAACAACTCTATTTTTTCTGCGTTACTTAGTTTACATTTAATTCTTCGAAAGGAACGAAATGCAGGTGGTATGAAGCAAGTTTTAAATCTGGTTCTGATTGGGTTGATGGTTTCTGTTACCAGTTTGGTACCCGCCCAAACACAGGACAGCTACGAGTACAATTCAGAATTTACGTGGGGAATCAATAAAAACTCAGCCGGTGGGCTTATTGGCGGCCTTGTATTTAAAAAGGCCAGAAAGCTGAATACCAATATGCTTGAAACTTACGGCCTGGAGATTATAAATGTAAAGCATCCGCAAGAAGTACGACATAGCTCAGTTTATACCGGTAATTTTTTCATTTACGGAAAGAGTAACTACCTGTATGCGCTGCGATTTCAATACGGACGAGATTTTATCTTATTCTCCAAAGCACCCCAGCAAGGGGTAGAAATAAAGGGCGTATTTGCTGCCGGACCAAGCTTGGGTATAGTGGCACCATACTATATTGAAAGGGCCGTTGATAACAGTATCTGGACCTCGAGCCGCGAACAGTACAATCCATCAAATCCTGATCATGCCTACTCCAATATTTTGGGTACGGGCAACTTATTTGAGGGAATTGGTGACTCTAAAATTCAATTGGGTGCCAACCTGAAGGCTGCTATAAATTTTGAATTGGGATTCCTGAAATCGCAGGTAACAGGGTTTGAGGTAGGAATTCTGGTGGATTCATACTTTAAAAAAGTGGAAATAATGCCGTCAACCGAGAATAAAGCCATATTCCCAACCGTGTTTTTCACAATGTTCTACGGCAGCCGGAAATAAATTCCCTAAAAAATTCTGGATTTTCCGTGACTGGAAGCCGCCAAGTGTATTCTATTACTATATTTGAAATTCCTAAACTGTAAAGATTTCGCGTATGGAAGCTAAAAAGACCGATAAAGCGGATTTAACCAAAAAGACATCCTTATTCTTTAGCATAGGGCTTTTGGTAACTCTTGGCATTACCTTCATGGCATTTGAATGGAAAAGCTATGACGATAAGCTGGTAGACCTTCAGGGCAAAAGCACAAACGTGTTTGAAGAACTTGTAGAAGTTCCCCCTACGGAGCAACCACCTCCACCAGCACCAATTATTCAACAACCACAGATTGTTGAAGTGCCCGATGAAGAAGAAATCAAAGAAGACATTCAACTTAAGTTTGACGTGGAAGTAACCGAAGAAACGAAAGTGGAAGAGGTTATTGTTGCCCCGGTTGAAGAAAAAGAAGATGTGGATCAAATCTTCAGCGTGGTAGAAGAAACTGCAGAACCTAAAGGAGGTATGCCTGCTTTCTACAAATACGTTGGTGAAAAAATGAAGTATCCGGCTCAGGCCCGCAGGATGGGTGTTGAAGGCCGCGTGTTCGTAGAATTTGTTGTTAATCGCGATGGTTCTATTGTAGATGTAAAAGCAATTAAAGGTATTGGTGCCGGTTGCGATGAAGAAGCTGTACGTGTGGTACAAAGCGCTCCATCATGGAAACCCGGTAAGCAAAGAGGAAAGCCAGTTCGTCAGAAAATGGTTATTCCGATTATCTTTAAACTTGGATAATACGAAGAGCTAAGAAATAGAAAAAACCCGGGCTTCCAGTTCGGGTTTTTTGTTTGGCTACTTTTCAGAAAATCAACCCGCACATAAGCCCTACCAGAATAATTGCCCACGAAGGAACTTTAGTAAAAGCTGTGAGCAAGGCTGTTGCCAGGGCAAATGACAAATTGATCAATACGCTTAATCCCGGTTGTTCTACAACCAAAGGTTGCAAGAGCAACACCGCTGCTGCAGCCACAAGCCCGGCACTGGCTGCATTAATTCCTTCCAAGGAGGCACGGATAGGTCTGAATTTTTTCAAACTCTCCCAAATGCGAATCATAAAGAAAATAAGAAAGGTGCCGGGTAAAAAAATTCCGGCTGCCGACATAATCGCGCCTATTATTTCACCGCCAACACCGTAATCGCGCATCGCCAAAGCGCCTATGTACGAACTGAATGAAAACACCGGACCGGGTAAGCCTTGCACAAAAGCATATCCGGAAAGAAATTCTTCTGACGTGAGATATTGTTTAGGGGCGTACTGCACAAACTCTGTGTACAACATGGGGGTAAGCACCTGGCCACCACCAAAAATCAAACTACCGTTTCGATAAAAGTTCTCGAACAAGCGCACCGGTAAAAACTCCGGAAAAGATTTTGTTGCCGCACCCAGCAAGGCGGCAAAAACCAACACGCCACCCCACAAAAAGAAATTTGCCCACGATACATCGAACTTTTGTTTTTCCTGTCGCGGATGGGCTCTGTAGTTCAGTGCGGTTATCAACCCGGCTACCAATAAAATTAAAGGAAACACTACCGGAGATTTGCTGAAGTAAGTAGCCACTGCTGCCAGAATCATAATGGCAATCCCGCGTTTTGTGGTTACCGTTTTAAGAGTAATTGAGTAAGCTGCATAAGCCACAAAACCAACAGCCATCGGCTGAATAAATCGTGTGAATGCAAGCGATGCATGTTTATCGGCAAAACTATTAATAAGAATACCGGCCACCGTCATAATGGCCACCGAGGGCAACAACCAGATTAACAGCGTAAGGTAGGCCAGCTTTGCACCACCCAAACGATAACCAATGGCTGAAAGTGTTTGTGTAGAACTTGGACCCGGCACCACCTGGCAGAGTGCATTAAGTTCAATCAACTCATCTTCTTTTATGTAGTTGCGTTTTTGCACCAACACGTTTTGAAAATGGGCGATGTGTGCCTGTGGCCCACCAAAACAAGTAACGGATAACAGGAATACATCTTTCAAAAAATCCCGATACCGTATTCCTTGTTTCACGGTTGCTTATTTTTTCAAACCAATTTCACGAAGGCGTTGATTTAGAAATTCCCCAGCCGTTATATCGTCCCAAAGTTTGGGGTGCTGTGCATCTACACAAGACGGAAGAGCCGTAAGATCCATTTCTGAACGCGGGTGCATAAAAAAAGGTATGGAGTACCGCGGGGTGTTCATCAAATGCCGGGGCGGATTTACCACGCGGTGAATGGTTGACTTTAATTTTTTATTAGTGAGTCGCTCCAGCATATCGCCTACGTTTACCACCAATTGTTCGGGCAATGCCGTAATCGGAATCCATTTACCATCTCTGCGCAACACTTGCAATCCATCGGCACTGGCACCCATTAATAGTGTAATCAGATTAATATCGCCATGCTCGGCCGCACGCACCGCATCTTCCGGAACAGAATCCGGATCTTCAATAGGGAAATAATGGATGGGCCTTAAAATACTATTGCCATGATGTACTTTATCATCAAAATAATTTTCAGGAAGATTGAGATACAACGCAATTGCTTTTAGCATCTGAACTCCGGTTTTCTCTAACCGCTTATAAACCTCCAGCGCTATTTCTTTAAACTCTGGTATTTCGGCCGGCCACACATTATCGGGGTATTCTTTTTTGATAGGATCGTTATCCAATACCTCCTGCCCTACATGATAAAATTCTTTCAGGTCGCCCGTGTTTCTTCCTTTGGCATGTTCTTTCCCTTTACTGATGTAGCCCCGCTGGCCGGCTAAACCAGCAATTTCATATTTCTGTTTAACGGCATCGGGCAAGGCGTAAAACTTTTTAATGGTACTGTAAAGTTTGGCCGAAAGCTCATCGGTAAGATAGTGGTTCTTGATGGCCACAAAACCGATATTGTTATAGGCCGAGCCAAGTTGTTGTACAAATTTATTCTTCCGTTGCGCATCGCCACTGGTAAAATCGGCCAGATCAAGCGAAGGGATTTCATCAAACAGGATATCCGCCATAAATAATGAATTGAGAATACAAGCTAATTATTTTCGGTAAATTTACACATATACCCAAAGTCGGGCATGATATTGGTCAGGTTAGAGGTTTAAATAGAAGAAATATGGAATCGATTGGAAGAAGAAAATTTGTAAAACAGACTGTAACGGCAGCAGCAGCTTTGGCTGTACCTGCATCTGCTTTTTCGGAATTTATACCTGCGGCATTACAGTTTTCGCAAGTAGCATTGCCATATGCTGCCAATGCCTTAGAACCAAACATTGATGCGCTTACCATGGAAATTCATTATGGTAAACACCACGCAGCCTACATTAAAAATGTGAACGATGCCATTGCTGCCGAAAACATAACCTTTGCAACAGAAAAAGATTTTTTCGCAAACACCTCTAAACTTTCGGCAAAAGCCCGCAACAACGGAGGCGGGGCCTGGAATCACAACTTCTTCTGGCAGGTGATGAAACCAAATGGCGGAGTACCAACAGGAAAAATTGTTGATGCAATTAATGGTGCCTTTGGATCGGTTGATAAATTTAAAGAACAATTTACCCAGGCAGCCATGACACGGTTTGGTTCGGGCTGGGCCTGGCTGGTGAAAGATGGCAACACCTTAAAAATCGGAAGTACCCCCAATCAGGATAACCCCATGATGGATGTAAGCGAACTGAAAGGCACACCGCTGTTGGCTTTAGATGTTTGGGAACATGCCTATTACTTAAAATACCAGAACAAACGAAACGAGTATGTGGCTAACTGGTGGAATGTGGTAAACTGGGAAGAAGTAGCAAAACGATTGAGTTAATCCTCATGAAAAAATTCATCGTACTGAGCCTGCTGATTGCAGGCACCGCGATTGGTTTGTGCGCACAAGACCGCACTGAAATAAAAATGTATAAAACCTTTGGTGGTGCCCGGTTCGAAATGGACACGCTGGTGCTGAGCCCAAAACAGGTATTGCAGATTTTAAAAGTTGAGCCCCTTGCCTACGAAAAATTTAAGAAAGCCAAAGCCAACTACAATGCAGCGGGTGTATTAGGATTTGCAGGTGTTGTGCTGGTTGGATTACCGTTGGGCACCGCCATTGGTGGTGGTGAACCGGAATGGGGAATGGCCATAGCGGGAGGTGTTTTGATTATTGGATCATTCTCACTCAACAACATTTTCAAAAGTCATGCATTTGAAGCGATTGAACTATATAATGGTAAGACGGCCCGCTTAAAACCTGAGTTTCAATTTTATGGAACAGGTGCCCGATTAGTGATGCGGTTTTAAAACCTCAGGTGAATAAATTCGCAACGTATCGTTTTCAAATCTTTCCTCTGCAACCAGCGTACCTGTAAATGCCGGTGCCGCTATGCCGGCATAAAACTGTCGGGTAGCGGTAAACACACGGGCTTCGTCCCACCAGCCTGCATTTATAAATAACGATAAGGTTGTGCTCCCGCCCTCTACAATTACAGATTGTATTCCACTTGAAACCAGGTGCTCGAGCAATGATTCCAGAAAATTTAACTCGGGCAAACGGATCAGCAGCAGGTTAGGATGCTCTTCATGCTTCAGCACATTGTAACAAATGGTTTTTACCGAACCATCAAAAAGCAAAAGCTTATCCGGCAAGCGTAAGAACCGATCGATTACTATTCTTACAGGATTTCGACCCGACCAATTGCGAACGGTTAATACGGGATTATCGTGCGCGGCTGTTTTAGTGCCCACCAAAACGGCATCTTCCTCACTGCGCCACTTGTGCACCACCTGGCGCGATAACTCGTTGCTGATCCATTTCGACTCGTAATTAGATCGGGCAACAAAACCATCTAACGTCTGGGCCCACTTAAGAATAATGTAAGGCCGTTGCTTTTCATGAAATGTAAAGAACCTCTTATTTAACACACGGCCCTGCTCCTCGCGTACGCCTTGCACTACTTCAATACCGGCTGCTTTTAATTTTTCAATTCCTTTTCCTGCCACCAGTTTGTTGGTGTCGGTATTGGCAATTACAACCCGGCCTACTTTATTCGCTATTAGTAAATCGGTGCAGGGTGGAGTTTTACCAAAGTGCGAACACGGTTCAAGATTTACATAAACCGTACTTCCGGCTAGTTGATCTTTATCCACAACGCTATTTACCGCGTTTACTTCGGCATGTGCCCCACCATAGTGCTGATGCCAGCCTTCGCCAATAATTTTTTCGTCTTTTACAATTACACAACCTACAAGCGGATTCGGGCTAACCAAACCTACACCCATTCTGGCAAGTTCCAGGCACCGGAGCATATAGTGTTCATCTTGCACCATGTAGAAATTGTTACCTTGCAAAGATCAATTTCGGCATGACCAATTCCAAAGAACTTTTCAGCGAAGTAGTAAAACGCATTAACCTGCCCGAAGACAAAGTAGAGATAGAGAGTATGGTTTACCTGTTGCTGGATAAAAAATGGAATCTTACCCGAACGGATATTCTGGCTCATAAGCCAGTTATGATCAATCCGTCCGAAGTTGATGGATACATTGAACGAATCAATACGCACGAACCCATTCAATACATTTTAGGCGAGGCTGATTTTTTCGGGAGAAGTTTTAAGGTTACACCCGATGTACTGATTCCGAGACCCGAAACGGAATTATTAGTACACGAAATTATCCGGCACGCAAAGTCAATTCACCAACCGGCTATGTTGGACATCGGAACCGGAAGTGGTTGCATTGCAGTTACGCTTGCCCTGGAAATTCCTGCTGTTGTACGTGCGATTGATGTGAGTGTAAATGCGCTTAAAGTAGCTCAGGATAATGCAGCTCATCTAAAGGCTGCTGTTACATTTAGTCAGCAGGATATTTTAAAAGAAACCATCGCCCAAAAATCTGATCTGATAGTAAGCAACCCGCCTTACATCTCGCAAGGCGAAAAGAAAAACATGAAGCCCAATGTGCTGAATTACGAGCCGCATACGGCATTATTCCCAATTGGCGAAGATCCGCTTTTGTTCTATCGGGTAATTGCCGCACAGGCACAACACGCGTTAAATCCAGGTGGTACTTTGTGGTTTGAGATTAATGAGCATTATGCAAAAGAGGTTGGTGAGATTATGAAAACAAATGGTTTTGAAGGTGTAACTGTTTTGAAGGATTGGAATGGGAAAGAGAGATTGGTTTGGGGTATAGAAAACTCTTAACTGTCAAACTATACCACTTCCTCTCCCACCCAAAACACCTGGTTATTTTTTAGTACTACCACCCCATCACGCTCAACACTAAATTTTCCACTACTAAATTCTAAGCAGGCAGCAGCTGGATAACACTGCAATACGGTTCCCACCGGCAACCACTTTTCAAAGCGGCCAGACTTTACCCGGCTCCAACGTATGTTACTTACAAACACTTCCACATCGCCAGTAAAATCAGTTAAGCCAGAAAGCGTTTGAGTATCACCTGCCAGCCAGTTAACAGCCGGTATGTTTCGGGATAACAAAAGTGAAATAGCTTTACTGAGCGGAGGTTCATTATCCTGAAAGGAAATTACTTCGATTGGCTGCTGATCTTTGGTGCGCTCTTCCCAATGAGTTTCTTCTCCGGCTGGCACCAGCACCACATCTATTTTAATTCCCCAACCCAAAACGATTTCTACCTGCGAATGCAACACAACAATCGTAGGCATCCACTCTAAAAGTTCTTGTATTTTTTCAAAGGGGATTGTGTGCGCATCAAAAATAACCAGCGCGGGTTCCTGGTTTTCGCGTACGATGTGATGACTGGACATAACTAACAAGTCTCTGACTCATTACTCAAAAAAACAAACCGAACCACCTACCCAGGTTTTGTCTTTATTAAATTTTACCCCAATCATTTCTCCGCGACTCAGGCGCGCAAGGTTGGTAATGAGTTGCGGCCGGGGTTCACTTTCGTTCCATAAAAACAACAACCTGATTTCGGTTTTAACTAAACCATCGGGTGCTTGAATTACCGGCTCGTAATGCACTTTACGTTGCAACATAAAGTTTTTGCGCTCATTAACCGGTATGCCATCCAGATCGGCTTGTGTTACATGAAAAATTACCCCACTTCCCGAAAAGGAAAAGAGTGGCTTCAATACGTAATCTTCCAGATTTGCAGGCCATGTGGTGTACTCATGCAAAAATTTACATTCGGGCACGGCATCGCTCGGCACAAAGGGCATGGTGTATTTACTGATATAAAAAAACCAGTTAGGATGCCCCGCCCACTCCACCTCCACATCTTCCGTAAGGTGAAATTGTGTTTTCAGATCTTTCTTCGCGAGCAATTCATCAAAAATCACCCGATTATAAATGCGGTGAACCGGAATCTCCACTCCATTCCTTTTGTAGAATAATTTTCTTCCTCTGATAATAATATCTCCGAGATGAACAGGCGTTATCCCCAGGTGCTTTTGCGTAATTAGAAAATCAATAGCGGTATTTTGTTGCAGCGGATTGATTTCAAGCAGAATTACATTCTCCGGATTGTGATTACCTACGATGGCTTTTCGGAGACGTTGCCAGTATTCCACTGAGTTTAATCCAAAGTGAAAATGCAAATCTTTAGGAATGCGATAATGCTCCCGGAATTTGTTCCCCAGAAAATCCTGATAGCCGAACAGAGAAGGAAACCCCTGCATTTCAATTAATCGCGGAACGCGTTCACCCTTTTCGGTACACACGGCAAAATCCAATGCAATGAAGAGTGAGTGGTTGGTTTCGTTGGGAACATGAAGATTGGCAGGTAGTGCGCCTTGCATTTTGGTTTTAAAATCGGGCTGCACAATTACATCGATAATCTCATCAGCAGCTTTAAAAAGTTTTGCACTAAACGCTTTATCTACAAACACCGGGCTTTCGGCTACCCGAAATGGAATCTTATACGTAAACTCCCGATCCAGGTCAGCAATAAAATCTCTGTACTTCTCTTCCGAGAACTGATGATTAAATTGCTGGCGGGCGTGGGCTATCACAGTGTAACTGAGCTTAGGTGGTTACGCAAGGCTAACATTAAAAAGCGCGGCACCACCGTGACATAGGTTAGCATAATCTTATCCGGATCGTTGAGGTGGTTCAACATCTCCCAATATTTTTTTTCACCGTGCTTTTCAATCACCAATTCTTTTTTGTCCTCGCGCAACAAATACATGCGCATGCCCGCAGCATCAGCTTCGGGGTGAAATTGCATACCGATAATAGCATCATTAAATCGAATTGCCATTACTGCCCGTTCCAGATCAATGTGTGGTCTGAATTTTTCAATGCACAGTAAGGTGCCGCCATCTGCTTCAATCTTTTCCATTTCAGGCTGTGTGATCTGGTAGTCGCGTGAGTCAACCGCCCACAATGGGTCGCCAAGCGATCGGAACAATGGATCGTGCAAGCCTTCGGTGGTTTTATGAACTGGCATAACGCCAAATGAAGTTGACTTTCGTTTGGAGACTGTACCTAAACCATAATAGCGACAATAAATCTGAAAACTGTGGCAGATCAGCAACACATGCTTTTTATTGTCGGGATGTTGCTTGTTGTAGTCTTTAATAGAATCGATCAGCGCAAAGTAGCGTTCTTCCCACAGAGATCCGGCACTATCGATTGGGCTACCTGGCCCACCGGAAGAGATGTAAGCATCATAGCTTAAATCGGGTATCTGAGCTTTACCGCGCACATCAAAGATGTGATATACGATATTGAGGTGACAATCGTCTGCAAAACCTGAGATCAATTGTTTAATGCCGCGCATGCCCTCATTTGCTTCGCCCTCGTATAAATCGAGCACGGCTATTTTGATCTGACTTTCCTGAATCAATGCATTTGGTTTAAAGTCCGCGCAAGGTTTCGTCTGTTATGTAATCTACTACTTTCTCCAAACTTCCGGTTTCCTTAAACACCGCTAATTGCCTGTCCGCTCCGGTTCCTTGCTCTAATATGGTGCGAATATAGTTGATCGCACTGCGGCTGCCAAGTTCATCCACCACATCATCTACAAACTCTAACAACTCCAGAATTAATTCGCGAGTATCGAACTCAGTTTGCTTTCCAAAATCAATTAACCGCCCATCCAGTCCGTACCGGGAAGCCCGCCACTTGTTTTCGTTAATAAGGGCCCGTGTGTACATAATGAAACTCATGTTCTGCAAACGCAACTTGTAGAGTTTTACTACCAGCGCCTGAAACACAGCCGTTATTGCAATGGTTTCTTCTACCCGCATGGGCACATCGCAAATGCGAAACTCAATGGTATCGAAGAAGGGATGCACCCGCACATCCCACCAGATTTTTTTTGCATTGTCGATACAGTTTGTTTTGATAAGCAGGTTTACATAATTCTTAAAATCATCCCAGCTATCGAATCTATCGGGAATACCCGTGCGCGGAAATTTATCAAACACTTTTGTGCGAAAAGATTTAAAGCCCGTGTTTCGGCCTTCCCAGAAAGGCGAGTTACAACTAAGGGCATACACGTGGGGTAAGAAATACCGCACGGTGTTTTGAATATGGATGGCCATATTCTTATCCTTAATCCCAACATGCACGTGCAATCCAAAAATTAAATTAGAACGAGCCGCTTCCTGCATCTCCTGCACAATTTCATCGTAACGGGGATTGGGTGTAATCAACTGTTTGCTCCAATGCGAAAACGGGTGCGTACCGGAAGCGCCTATTTTTAAACCGAGCGTTCCGGCTACTTCACCTACTACTTTGCGCAAGGTTGCGATTTCGTGATAGGCTTGTGCTACATCTTTGCAGATACCCGTACCCACCTCCACAACAGCCTGATGCATTTCGGCCTTTACACTGTCTTTAATAATATGGGCAGCAAGTTCAACGATTTTCTGATCGTGCGAGGTGAGTTCCCGCGTATGCGGATCAATCACCATGTACTCTTCTTCAACACCCAGTGTAAAGGTTTCCATAAGCCAACTAATAATTTATCTGAACTACTTCTTTGATGATTTTGGTTTTGTTTCTTTGGCCGCTGCTACCTTGCTGGCTTTGGGTTTTACGAGTCCTGCTTCAAACGAAGCAACCGAACTGGTAACAAATGTTCCCCAGGTAAGATTATCCTTGCCGGGCTTTTGAACCTGTGCCCGTTCCACAGCCATTTTTGCTGCATGCTCAACTACCCAATCAAAATTTTCCTGACCCACAGAATTAACATCAGCATCGGGTGCAGGGTTACAGAAGTCGATGGCGTATGGAACACCGTTGCGCACCGCCATTTCAACTGTGTTGAAATCATACCCTAATGCATTGCATAAATCGAGAACGTAATCGTGTACCTTTTTTAATAGTTTTTCTGATGCCGGGCCATTGTTGCTCTGGTACCTTAAATGATGCGGATTGCGTGGTTCGTATTGCATAATGCGCACATACTTCCGGCCCAGACAATAACACCGGAAGTAGTCTTCAAAAATGATTTCTTCCTGCAGCATCATTACCAGTTGGCCGGTCTCGGCATAAGCCTTAAAGAAATCGTCCATGTTATTGAGCTTGTACACACTCTTCCAGCCACCACCGGCATGAGGTTTCATGTAAGCAGGCCAGCCAATATGTTCAAAGATTTTTTCCCAGCTCAATGGAAATTTCAGGTTGCTGAAGGAATTTTCACCTGTATCGGTTGGGCGTTCGTGCGAAGGAAGGATTACGGTTTTAGGAACCGGTACGCCAATCTTAACGGCCAGTGCATTGTTAAAAAACTTTTCATCGGCACTCCACCAAAACGGATTGTTGATTACGGCTGTACCGGAGATGGCCGCGTTTTTTAAATACGCTCTGTAAAACGGAACATCTTGCGAGATGCGATCAATGATTACGGCATAATCGGTGGGCTCGGCCTGGCTCACCATATCTACCAGTACGGGTTCGGCTTTTACATCTTTCAAACCCATTTTATTGATGCGTTCTACAAACGCCTCGGGGAAGGAGCGTTCCATGCCGTGCAAAATTCCGATCTTTTTCATGTGCTTAAGAGTTTATATAAATAGATTAACCTTCAGTTGTTATTTAATGAGCGATAAATAATGAGGAAACATTTCGCGCCATGCGGGCCAATCGTGTGGTGCATTAGGCCGAACATCTAACCAATAGTTTACTCCTTTGTTTTGCAGGATGTTGGCCATCTTCACATTTGCATCCCAACACATATCGTGTGTGCCGGTACCTAACACCACATACATATCGGCAAAGTAAGGATTGTGCGCATTCGGTATAAAATCCATCGGGTTGTTGAAATACACGTTGTCATCATAATAACCGTCCAACTGACTTTTGATATCGAAAGCTGCACCCATGTTAAACACGTACTTCACCACCTCGGGATGCTTAAAAGCAAAGTTGGTAGCATGATATCCGCCAAAGCTACAGCCCGCAGTGGCCACCCGTTTTACTCCGGTTTCGTGCTGAGCCAGCGGCACCAGTTCATCAAGCAACATTAAATCGTACCAGATGTGATTCCGCACACGGTCGGCCGGATGAATATTTTTATTGTACCAACTCATTTCATCAATACCGTCCACACAATAAATTTTAACCAGGCCTTCATCCAAAAACCAGGCTACACTATCAATCAATTTAAAATCCTTATTCTCGTTAAAATGCCCCATAGATGTTGGGAACAAGATTACCGGATAGCCCCGCGTGCCAAAACTCAGTACTTCAATATCGCGACTGAGGCGTGGCGAGTACCATTTGTGATAATGTTCGTGCGGCATAGGCTCAAGTTCTTATTTTTGTAACGGTAATTTCCCGTTCAAAATCGGAAATGCCGCTTAAAATAGCTATCGAATTTAATTATTTCATTCTTGTCGCAGGTTACCCATTATCGCCCCGAAAAACTTACCGATATACATTCAAAGCTGCTGGGGCGCGATACCATGGTGGAAATTCTACTTCCACCGCACTATGCCCAAACCAGTGGCCCATACCCGCTTTTAATCTTAAATGATGGCCAGGATGCAGAAGCCATTGGCTTAAAAAAGACGGTTGAACACCTGGTGCACCGCAAGGAAATAAGTGAAGTAATTGTTGTGGCGGTGCATGCGGGCGACCGGATGCAAGAATATGGGGTGGCCGCCAAATCAGATTTTAAAAAGCGCGGCAGTAAGGCAAAAGCATACACCCGGTTTATGATGACCGAACTAATTCCTTACCTGGAATACCAATACGCCATTACAGATGATCCAACCCAACGTGCTATTGGCGGGTTTTCGCTTGGTGGGCTTTCGGCCATGGATATTGCGTGGCACCACGATTACTTTGGCAAGGTTGGTGCTTTTAGCGGATCGTTCTGGTGGCGCAAGCGCGATTCGGCCAGCCGATTTTATTCCGAACATTACGATAGAATTATGCATCAGCAAATCCGAAAAGGAAAATACCGGCCCGGTTTAAAATTCTGGTTTCAGACCGGGTTGCTGGATGAACAGAGTGATCGGAATAAAAATGGAGTGATTGATTCGATTGATGATACCTTGGATCTGATTGTGGAGCTTGCTAAAAAGGGGTACCGGCCTTTTCACGACATTCAATATTTAGAATTGCCCGATGGTGCCCACGACTTGCCCACCTGGGGCCGGGCCCTGCCCGAGTTTTTAAAATGGGCTTTTGGAACGCTTAAACCTCAAACTATAAAATGACCAACACTATTGTTTTCGATCTTGGCGCTGTACTGATTGATTGGAATCCGCGCTACCTCTATCGGAAAATTTTTAAAACCGAAGAAGAAGTAACCTGGTTTCTGGAGAACATTTGCACACACGATTGGAACGAGAAACAAGATGCCGGACGTTCATTTGAAGAAGCAACGGAAGAACTGCTTGCTAAATTTCCCGAGCACGAAGTTCCCATTCGCGCCTGGTATGGCCGCTGGCAGGAAACTATGAATGGCCCCATACAAGGCACGGTTGAGATACTGAAGGAAATCCGCGATTCGAAAAAGTATAAACTTTATGCGCTAACCAATTGGTCAACCGAAACCTTTCCGTGGGCATTAGAAAAATTTGAGTTTCTGCAATGGTTTGAAGGCATTGTGGTTTCGGGTCATGAAAAAACCCGTAAGCCATTTCCCGAATTTTTTAAGATTCTCTTTGATCGCTACAACATCAATCCTGCAGAAGCCTTATTTATTGATGATAGTTTGCGGAATATTAACGGCTCGATGGAAGTAGGCATGCCCGGCATTCATTTTCAATCGCCTGAGCAACTGCGGACTGAACTTGTTAAAAGAAGTATTCTGAAAGCTTAACTACACCAAACATAAAAATGAAATCATTCCTATTGTCTGTACTGATTTTTTGCATTACACTTAACACCCATGCGCAAATTGAACTGTTCAAAGATTCCAAAACCGGTAAGTTTGGATTTACGGATGAGAACGGAGACTGGATTATTCAACCTCAATTTGAAGAAGGTGAAGATTTCTATGGCTACGATTTCGCGTTTGTAAAAAAAGGTGGCAAATGGGGTTTAATTAATCGTAAGGGCGAAACGGTATTACCATTCGCCTATGGTAAACCAGGATACCCCGAATACGATGACCACCTGGTGCCAGTAGTTAAAAACAAAAAACATGGCATCATAAATAAAATAACCGGCACTGAAAGTATTCCCTGTCTCTATGATAAAAAGCTTGTCTTTCAGGAGAACTTTTTTTGGACGGATGCTATGTTCCTGCTGGCCATAAAAGAAAACAAAGCCGGAATTATTGATAACACCGGGAAAGTAATTATCGATTTTTTGTATGACAATACTGAAGAGCCGTTTACACCCTATGAAAGTGTATTAAAGACTGGCGTGATTTTAACTTCGAAGAATAAAAAAAGCGGAATGATTGATAATACCGGTAACATACTGGTTCCCTTTCAATACCATGCTGCAGATGTGCGCGAATATCCTGACACCTTGTTATTTGATATCACCCTTAAAAAGAAGTATGGCATTTACTCTGCTGAACTCAAAAAAGAAATTGTACCCCCGATCTATGACGAAAAGATTTTTTTCGATGAAAAGTATGCCGTGGTGAGTCGCAAGAAAAAGTATGGCGTACTTGATCTTGCCGGTAAAGAAGTAGTGCCTTGTAAGCTTACCGTTACACAAGCCATGGATGAACTGGACAAACTAGTCTTAAATAACAATTAAATGAGAACTTTTCTGTTCTTCCTGCTCCTGTTGTGCTTTAGCTGCAAAGCCCCACAGGAAAAGAAAACCGATGTGGGTATGCTTACCCAACAGGTTATTGGAAATTACGAAGCATCCTTACCGTGTGAAGGGTGCATCAGCATTGAGTATCAACTTGAACTTGAGCCAGACTCCTCATTTATAGAACACATCACGTACCTGGGATTGCCCAATGGAAATTATGAAGTTCATGGTACCTGGCATGCCGGTGCAGACTCCGTTCTTACACTAAACCCCGGCAAGTTAGCCTACAAAATAAAAGTTAATGCCAATGGAACTTTAACGATTGCTGATGCTATTGAAAACCACCTGGAAGAACAACCGGCTGTACTTTCGCGGATGGGAACTTCCGGAACTGATCAATCCGTTTTGTTGAATGACATCTGGGTGCTGGAGGCCATCGACAATACAGAAATTACTGATGCCGGGTACACGCGCGAACGTCCGCAACTGGAATTTCATCAGGCAGATGGAAAAGTAAAGGGTACAACCGGGTGCAACCGGCTTAACGGAACGTATACAACCACCGGAAACAACATTGCCTTTGGACCATTACTTACTACCAAAATGGCTTGCCCTGGTACTGGCGAAACTCAATTTGTTCAGGCGCTGAGCGAAGTATCCTCCTTCAAGATTATGAACCTGAAGTTATACCTGCTTTCCGGAGGCATAGAAAAACTTCGATTCAAAAAAGTGGATTGATTATTTCTGGTAAGCCAATACCACGCCCTCGATAATATCACAACATTCATGAATCTGCTCTTCGGTAATCACCAGGGGTGGTGCCAGCCGGATAATATTGCCGTGCGTGGGCTTGGCAAGCAAACCATTTTTGGCAAACTCTAAACAAAGATTCCATGCGGTTTCGCTATCCGGTGTATCGTTTATTACAATTGCGTTTAATAATCCTTTGCCCCGAACCAAACTGATTAACTCTGATTTTTCAATTACTACACGCATCCTATCCCGAAATACATCGCCAAGGCGAGCTGCATTCTCAATAAGATTTTCATTATTAATCACCTGCAACGCGGCTATTACCACGGCTGCCGCCAATGGATTACCCCCAAACGTAGAACCATGTTCGCCCGGTTTTATTACCAGCATAATTTCATCATCGGCCAACACCACCGAAACCGGTAACACACCGCCTGAAAGAGCTTTGCCAAGGATTAAAATATCAGGATGAACATCTTCGTAGTCACTCGCCAGCATTTTTCCGGTGCGGGCAATCCCCGTTTGAATTTCATCCATCATTAACAACACATTGTGCTGTTTACATAAATCAGCTGCCGTTTTTAAATAACCGGGTTGCGGAACATACACACCTGCTTCACCCTGTATGGGCTCAATCCATAAACCACACACATTAGGATTGGCCAATGCCTTTTTTAAGGCAGCCACATCATCGTAATCAATAATTTCAAAGCCCGGCATAAACGGGCCAAAGTTTTTGCGGGCAGAAGAATCGGTAGAAGCGGAAATTATACTGGTGGTGCGTCCATGAAAATTCTTTTTCGCAGCTACAATAACCGCTTTGTTATCTTCAATTCCTTTTTTGGTATAACCCCACTTGCGGGCCAGCTTAATGGCCGTTTCATTTGCTTCGGCTCCGCTATTCATAAACAAAGCCTTATCGTACCCAAACGTATCGCATACATACTTTTCGGCCACTCCCAATTTGTCGTTATAAAAAGCGCGTGATGTAAGCGTAAGTTCTTTTGCCTGCTCAATTAATGCATTTATAATTTGCGGATGGCAATGCCCCTGATTAACGGCACTGTAAGCCGAAAGAAAATCATAATACCGTTTGCCTTCCACATCCCACAAAAAAACACCTTCGCCCCTGTTAAGTACAACGGGCAGCGGGTGGTAATTATGTGCACCATACTTTTCTTCCAGGTCTATTGCCTCCTGGCTAGATGTAATTGTGGTTACCATAAACAAATTAGTTTAGCTTCCAAAGTTAAACATTTTATAGCCGCGAGTTTTATGTTTTGTACGCTACTTTGAATGCACTACCTTTGGTAACACTTTTTAATCTACCATGGAATTTTTTCTGGACAATACCCGAAGACTTTTTGATACCCTAAAATCGCTCAGTTTGTGGAACCGGCTTTTTGGCTGGGGCCAAATAAAATCGCAACTGGTTGAAGCCAATGGGGAGTTGCAAAAACTGAGTGCCACGGCCAGCGCTATAAAAGCAGAAAACACGCGGTTGGAAAATGCTTTATCGGTAGAGAAAGTCGCTTTAAAAAATGTGCTGGATGGATTTAACCGGGTAAGCACCGAGCTGGAGGTAATCAAAACTTCGCAACACCATCAAACCGAAAAATTAAAAGAACTTCAGGATAAAAACGTAACCCTAGAAACTCTTAATCACCAATACCTGAAACGCGGGCAGGAACTTGCCAACGAACTAAATGGCTCAAAACAAAAACTGGAAACGCTGGATAAGTATAATCAGGAGCTAAAAGAAGAAAACAGCAAACTGAAAAAAGAAGATGAGTTTCGCAGGCAGGAACATTCCAATGCCATGGCTTCGTTGCGCGAAATTCAACGTAAAATTCAGGACGACCGCGAACAAGAGCAATTCACTAAAAATCAGGCCGAGATACTTCGCATCCGCAAACTGAAAGAAACGTGGTTAAAGCATGAAGAGCATGTGAAGAATCGGATGCGGGCCATTTGCCATCGACATGGCATTGAGTATGTAGATAAAGTTCCCTTTAAAGGAAAACCCGACAACACAGTAAGGATTAATGATGAATATATCATTTTCGATGCAAAAAGTCCGGCTGGTGATGATCTCTCCAACTTTCCATCGTATGTAAAAGCGCAGGCCGAAAGCGCTATTAAATATGTGAAGGAAGAAAATGTGCGCAAAGAAGTTTTTCTGGTTGTACCCACCAACACGTTAGAGTATCTCGAAACGTTTGAATACCGCTTAAGCGATTACACCGTGTACGTGATTTCGCGCGATTCGTTAGAACCGATGTTGCTTACGCTGAGGCGGATTGAAGAGTATGAGTTTGCGGAGCAAATGAGCCCGGAAGAGCGTGAAAACATTTGCCGGGTAATTGGCAAGTTTGTACACCTGAGCAAACGCAGAATTCAGATTGATGGATTTTTTGCCAAGCAGTTTTTTGAATTGGTGTATCGCACCGAAGCCGATTTATCGAAAGAGTTCCTGGAAAAGGTTGCCGAGTTTGAAAAATCAGAAAAACTAAATCCGCCTCAGGAAAAACGCGAGAAACAAATCAGCATGAAAGAACTGGAAGCTGATGCAGAAAAAATTCAAGGCGAAGCACAGCAAAAAGGAATTGATATGCAGGATAATTTTCTGATTAAAGAGATAAATAAGCTCCCGCTTTATTCTACCACCGAACCAGACAAAAGCCAACAAGATTTATTTGATTAAACCACCTATACAATGAAAACCACCCTCAGCCTTTTTCTCCTGGCCATTACCCTCTCGGCATGTGTAGCTACTAAAACCACCAGCAAAGCTCCAACGCCTGCCGGCAATTGGGACTACGCCATAACCGGTACTCCCCAGGGAGATTTTAAAGGTGTGATGACTATTACCGAAGTTGATAAAGTGCTAACCGCAAAATTACTAAGCGATGGAGCCGAACTTCCGATAGACAAATTTGTTTATAACAAAGAAACCCAAAAGATGTCCGGAGAATTGTACTACTCGGGAGCTTTGGTACTTTTTGATGGAAACTTCAACACCCATGAAATTACCGGAAACATGTCAACCAGTGGAATGAGTTTTCCTTTTAAAGCAACCCGCAAGAATTAAAAACATGTCAGTAAAAATTACAGCCGATAACAAACTGAAGAAGCTTATTGTAGTGGGCGATCGGGTTTTGATCCGCCCGGCTAAAGAATCGGATAAAACCGAAAGTGGGTTATACCTGCCTCCCGGTGTACAAGAGAAAGAAAAAATTCAGAAGGGTTATGTAATTAAAGTTGGTCCTGGCTACCCACTGCCCATGCCAGCCGATGAAGACGATGTGTGGAAAGGTAAAGAAGACCAGGTGAAATATTTACCTCTGCAGGCACAAGAGGGTGACCTCGCTATATTCCTTCAGAAAGGCGCGATAGAAGTTATGTATGAGGGGCAGAAATATTTTATTGTGCCTCAGGTTTCTATTCTGATGCTGGAACGCGAAGAGGAACTATGAAAGGCCTTTCATTCGATGTATTGCGTGTAGGTAAGAAATATCGGCTCAAAAATTTTGGCGAGACTTACGAATTTGAAATTGAGCGCATTCTTGTAAATGGCGACTTTAAAGTAAAAGACCTGCACACACTGGAGCGCTACCTGCTCAAAGACACCATTAAGTTTGGTACCGGTAAAGACTTCGAAATCCGCGACCTGGATTAAGCTAAGGTAACCGTACTTTTATGAAAATTTAATCTCAAAATAATTGAGTTTAGCTGGTTTCATTACATGGCCTAAGCGAATACATATTCAAATTCAAAAACCATGTAACCGCTATCTGTAGTTGCAACCAGGCTTAGGCCTCTTCCTGAAAATAAAAAAACACCCAATTTAATTACTTATGATTCGATTAGCCCTCGCAGTCGGTTTTATGACCGTCTTTGGATTAGTAGCATACGCCATTGTGTTGTTACTTACAGATTATTTCTCAAACAAAAACAAATCTAACCCAAACCCTTAACTGCTATGAACCCAATTAACCGAAAGACAATCGTTTTTGGTGTCATCTTCGTATTGGCACTTATCTTCTTCATTATCGTAAATCCGTTCTCGTGGAACGATGCCGGTAACCGCACCGTGGTGGAGCGCACAACCGGTGAACAAATTGTGCAGTTTGCACCCGGTATCTTTTATGCAGGCTTCTTTGCCAAAGAAAAAGAGTGGCCCAACCAGATTTCGGTAACCTATCAGGAGGCTACTGCCCAGTTGGAACTGGAGGACAATGGTATTGAAGTGGGCCAGATCATGATCCGCTTTAGCGATGCTACAACAGCAGATGTGCGTGGTATTACGCAATTCATTTTACCATCAGATGAAAAAGAAATGATTTTGATTCACAACACGCACCGTACTCCGCAATCATTGGTTGTTAAACGCCTTGCCCCCTATACTAAAGAGTGCTTGCAATCATCAGCTCAATTGATGAGCAGTGAAAAACACTATGGTGGTGGCCGTGCGCAAATGGCCCAGGATTTTCTCGATCAGTTAAAAGAAGGTGTCTATTTGCTGAAGACCGAAGAGAATCTGGTGTACGACTCACTGGAAATGGAGAAGAAGCGAATCTACCAGACTGAAATTCAAGTTGATGCTAAAACGATGGTACCCAAGCGCAAGGTTTCATCTATAAAAGAATATGGTATTACTGTGGCCGATGCCGCTATTACTGATGTGGATTATGAAGAAAAGGTAGATGAAAAACTGGTAAAGATTATTGATGCCGCAACCAAGTCTGCTATCTCTAAACAAGAGTTGATGACAGCCCAACAACAAACGTTAACCGCGAAAGCAAAAGGTGAACAGGCACTGGTTGAGATTGAGTATCAGCAAAAGCAAGATCAGACCAAGCAGGTGGTTGAAGCCGAAACAAAAGTAAAAGTTGCTGAGCAAGATAAACTTCAACAGAAAATTGCATACGAAGCTTCTATTCTGGAAGCCCGTAAAATCAAAGAGTTGGCTGATGCCAATGCCTATGCCCGCCAGCGCATTATGCAGGCTGACGGTGCCCTTGAACTTAAACTGAAGGCGCAGGTTGAAGTTCAGAAAGTATGGGCCGATGCCTTTAGTAAATATCAGGGCGCGGTTGTTCCGCAAATTCAAACGGGCTCTGGAACAACTACCAATGGTGCGTTAAGCTTTATGGATATTATGACAGCCAAAACGGCTAAAGACTTTGCACTGGATATGAAAAACAAGAACTAAAAAAGAAAAACACACCAGAAAAAAAGAGAGCAACGCAGGTTGCTCTCTTTTTATTTCATCTCCATTATCCATTGGCGTACCAAAGCCACGCCTTCTTCATGCGTAACTGATCGCCCAAGTTCAGGCATCATTACCCCAGGATGAACTGATTCTATCCGATATTGAAGAATGGATTCATCTGGTTTGCCGGGAACAATTCCGTACAACAATCCACCCGAGCCTTTACCTGCTGCAACCGGTGCTTTGCCTACACCCAATCGGGTCGGATCATTTTCGCTTGCCAGCAAATGCAGACCGCTATTTTTAGCGGGGCCATCCGCGCGGTGGCAATGCGCACAATTAATTTCGAGCCACGCCCGCGCACGTTCGCTTACAGCAACAGATTTGTCTTCATACGAAACCAATTTTCCGATAGCACTTATCTCAGGAAGGTCTATTAACCCTTTTGCTTGCCAATACCGTAATTGATTTTGGCTGCCTTCCTCAAACCTATAATCACCATTCAACTGCCGTGCACGTGGGCCAATAGGCGTAACCTTATCGCCCCGCAAATGGCAGCCTTTACATTGATTCTGATTGGGTACTGAATAACTGATTTTTCGCAGTTGGCCATCGGTGTGTCTCCACGAAACATCAATACTTTTTCCGGCCACACTTAAATACGCTTCTGTCTGTTCATCGTTCCAGATGTAAGGCAACGCTTTCCACGCAACAGCTTCTTTAATCAACAGGCGGGTTTCCAGTATCCGTTGATTTTCTTCCGGTTTGCCGAGGTCGGCCGGGTAAAAAAAGTTCTTTATCAGGATTGTTCCTTCCGGAAAATCAAACACATCATCGGCATTGTAAATAGCTTTTTTTCCTGGTGGAATTTTTACAAATCGTTTCTTAAGCGCGTAGTCCGAAAATGAGGGTGAATTAAGTGTGTAAGGCACAACCCCTGGGGCTGGCGTTAATGTGTTCAGCTTACCCACAAAAAATCCATACTCCGAAAGTTTTGTTTTGCCGATTGAGGAAAGATCAATGTTGATATTTTCCTCGGGCAACACAACTACTGGTTCATCTTTAATACGCGTGCAGGAAAAGGCGATACCAAGACCGATGGCAAAAAATAATTTAAAGGAACATTTTAAGAAAAATTTCATCTGGTAACATTTTGAAACTCATCGCTCGACCACAAAGCATTTTGCTAATTCATCATGAATGCCTTGAGGAAAAGTTGGCGTGAGCAGCCTTATAAATCCCCAACCAAGTGGTAACCACGATATAATTTTACCAACATTTCGTACAACAGATGTTAGCAGGTCTGGTTTCTCTCCATTCACTTTGATTACTTTAATTCTTAAAATCATTTTTCCTAAAGTTCCTTGAAACCCATAGTCCATAACTACATTGTAGCAAAGAAAAATTCCAAAAATTAAACTTAAAGGAATTGGTGCTTCGACCACTATTAACCAAGAAATGCTAACGGGAATTTGAATTAAAAAAACATCAATTATGTAAGCAATCAACCTCTTCCAACCCGGTGCATATTTAATCACGTTAAGGTAAGCGTTAGGGTGCATGAATTAAAGATTGGTTTGGCATGTCAGTGCATTCGCATCTTTCGTCAATCCCTCAAACTCGTTGGCAGCGTCTAGTACCATTATGAGAGTCCCTTCATTTTCTTTTACACAAATCTGACGGTCGGGCCGATTGGGATCGGGAATACCATCATAGGCAATATCCGGTGGATTTAAAAAAGACTTCATAAAAAACAGTTTGCCTATATCATTCCCCAAAGCCGGAAACCATTTACTGTTTTCATATTTATTATCATGTATGTAAATCCCATAAGGAAATGGGTTATACAATGTGTCGGCTCTGAAATTATTAGCCACAGTTTGTACACCACCAATAGAGCTTTCCTGTTCAACTTCGCCTTCATTTAGCGCAGCCACCAATTCGTAACTGATAATACCCGTGCCTACAGTTTTATTATCCTTGATTTCATTGCCGGTTAATTCCAGGTTGTGTGTGGCCAGAATCATAACACCCGTACCAGGCGGAATGCTGGCCACAATATTTCCCTTCATAGCAAAGTTATCGTGATTATTATCACGAATAATATTGTTATAAACTTTTGTGGTGTGGCCATATTGGGTAAGACCCGGCAAATCAAAAATCAAAATGCCTCCGGTGTTCTCATAAGCTTCGTTACCATAGATTTCAACCCACCGTGAGTTTTCACTTTCTATGCCCGCCACATTCCAATAGGCCTTACTGTTTCGGATAATTACCGAGTCGGATTGACCCACATAGATACCTGCATCGGATGAACCCATGGCAATGCACTCATCAATCAATACCTGTTTACATAAAACCGGATACAACGCATATGCTCCATTCTCCGTCTTCGGCCCGTCTGCCCAAACGGAGCGAACTCTTCTAAGTGTTATGCCCTTAACTTCGCTCACCTTCAGGTTGTCGCCTTTTGCATCTTCTATCGAAAAATCTTCCAGCACAATATTATTTCCATGACTGACCAGGAGTCCTTGCGCGCCTTCTGATTGATTTTTAAACGAAAGAATTGTTTTATCCATTCCTTTGCCGCGAATTACAATGTTCGATTTACCATCCATAGCAAGACTTTTGGTAAACATAAAATTGCCTTCCGGCAGAAAAAGGGTATCACCATCCTGAATGGTAATCAATTGAGTTTGCAAACTTTGCTCAATACTTTGCCATACGCGGGGTGCTGGTTTATCTTTTGAACATGCAAGCAGCAAGACTGTACTTAAAAGAACAATTGATCTCATGCGGTAGAAATTGGTTCTTAAAGATAGAATTTAAGTGCTAATAATGTTTTACTACCTTCGGCAAAGAGAAAAATTTTAGATGCATGATAGTAAAGGCCGTGCTGGCAGACGCTTCAGCCCTTAATCAATTAGTGAATTCTGCCTATCGTGGAGATACTTCGCGCCAGGGTTGGACCACAGAGGCAGATTTACTGGATGGCACCCGCATTGATGAAGCCGCTTTGCGCGAATTAATTGAAAAGCCTGATACGGTTATTCTCACGTATCGTGAAGCGGGTAAACTTTTAGGTTGCGTGGAGTTGCGCCTTCAGGAAGGGAAATTGTACCTGGGTATGCTTAGTGTTAAGCCCGATATACAAGGTAAGGGAGTTGGAAAAAAGCTGATGCAGGCTGCCGAAGATTACGCAGCACAACAAAACCTCAATACCATCATGATGACAGTAATTTCTGTGCGCAAAGAATTAATTGATTGGTATATCCGCCATGGCTACCAGCTTACGGGCGAACGCAAGCCCTTTGTTGTGCCTGATGCCCGTTGGGGAATTCCTAAGAAAGAACTGGAGTTTGTAGTGTTGGAGAAGAGGTTGTAATCTTTTTGTGACTTCAATCATGGGATTAACCCACGCGCGTCATATTTATTTATTGCGCACATGTTTTACTTCATAACATGAAGCGGCCCATTCCGGAAATCTACTTGATTTGCCTCCTTCTTTTTCTGACAAGCCTCAATGCATTGGTGGCAGGTGCCGGATTACTAATTTTTTCGGATGGAAAATGGATCGGCCTTCCGCTTTCATGGCTAGATGGTACTCCTTTTCATTCCTTCAGAATTCCCGGGCTTTTACTTTTTACCTTTATTGGGTTGGGTTGTTTCCTTACCGGAGTTGGCCTCCTGTTTCAACCAGCCTGGCAATGGCCTCAACGAATTAATGTTTATAAAGACAAGTTCTGGGCATGGACCTTTTCGGTTTATTGTGGCCTAATGCTCTGCATCTGGATTGTAGTGCAGCAGTTGTTAACAAACTATTTTGTGCTGCAACCCATTATCTCAGCCGTTGGAATACTTATCCTGATACTTACTTTACTGCCGCGCGTACAGTTGCATTACACCAAAAATTCCTGATCAGGCCATGAAAGTTGTAGTTGGATTTATACTTGCCCTTCATGGTTTGATTCATAGCCTCGGCTTTGCAAAAGCTTTTTTTCCTGAAAAAATCTCCCAGCTAAAACAGCCTATTTCGAAAACAGCCGGATGGCTATGGTTAGCAACCAGTTTTATGTTTGTACTAAGTTGTTTCCTGTTGACTTTTAACGCTGCCTGGTGGATCGTAACTATTCCAGCCATTATTGCTTCGCAGGTCCTTATCATCAGCCGCTGGGCCGATAGTCGGTTCGGAACACTTGTTAATGTGGCATTGCTTCTTATTTGTGTTCCTGAAATTGCCGAACGGAGGGTTGAGAAATCCTTTCACGATCAAACTGCAACACTATACGTCAACGCCACCCCACAATTGCTTACCGAAGCAGATCTTAAAAATTTGCCCGATCCGGTTAAAAAATATATTCGCTGGACGGGTGCCGTGGGTAAACCAAAAGTCAAAAATTTTCAACTTGAATTTGAAGGTCGAATCCGTCAGGACGAGCAATCTGACTGGATGCCTTTTTCATCCACTCAGGTTAATTCCATTAATCCACCTGTGCGTTTATTCTTTATGAAGGCTAACATGAAACACCTTCCGGTTACAGGCTACCACATCTATAATAAAGGAGTAGCTACAATGGACATCCGGCTGTTTTCGTTGTTTACGGTGCAATATCAAGAGGGCCGCAATATGGATATTTCCGAAACGGTGACCTGGTTTAACGATCTTTGTCTTTTTGCGCCCGCTGCTTTGATTGATGAACGTATTCAATGGCACGCAATCGACAGCCTGAGTACCCGGGCTACCTTTACTCATACTACTATCTCCATTTCTGCCAAACTAATTTTTGACGGTGAAGGTCGCTTGATTGATTTTATTTCTGACGATCGATACCGGATTGTTAATGATGCTGATCAAAAGTTACAACAGTTTTCAACTCCCATAAAAGATTATATAACTATTCAAGACATTACCGTACCCCACCATGCTGATGCGGTCTGGAATTTACCCGGTGGTAAACTGACTTACGGTGAATTTACCTGCATTAAAACAGCGTACAACATTCAACACAAGTAGTTTTGAATTATCAGCTTGTTGTTTTGTAGCTTGCCTATTATGAACAAACTTAAAGTAATTGCTTTCGATGCTGATGATACCTTGTGGCATAATGAAGCCTTCTTTCAGGAAACCGAAAAGAAGTTTTTTGTTTTACTCGAAAACTACCTGCCGCAACACACCACAGCCCGCGAACTTCTAAAAACTGAAATCGACAACCTGCCGCTTTATGGTTATGGCATTAAGGCCTTCATGCTTTCGATGATTGAAACCGCCATGCGCGTTACCAACAATTCCATTCCCAACCAAGCTATTGAAACCATTATTGGTTACGGTAAGGAAATGTTAAACATGCCGGTAGAAGTAATGGACGGAGCAGAAGATGTGTTAAGCCAGCTTATGGGTAAGTATCGCTTAGTAATGGCTACCAAAGGCGATTTGTTAGACCAGGAACGTAAACTCAAAAAATCCGGACTTGAAAAATATTTTCACCACATCGAAATCATGTCTGAGAAAAAAGCGGCTGACTTTCAAAAACTCATTAAGCATTTAGACATTGTACCCGATCAATTTGCCATGATTGGCAATTCATTAAAATCGGATGTAATACCCGTGCTGGAGTTAGGCGGGCACGGGTTTCACATTCCATATCACATTACCTGGGCGCATGAACGGGTGGATACCGCTATTGAAAATGAAAGATTCAAGCAACTCACCTCCATCCGCGAGGTATTGAACTACCTGTAGTTTAAACTACTTTCTTCCGGATCAGTTTTGCGTAGGTGCGGCTTACCGGAAAACTCTTTCCGTTTTGCATCTTCACAATCATGCCGCCATTAAAATGACGTTCAATCTCTTTCAGGTAATTTACATTTACAATGGTAGAGCGATGCACCCGGATAAAAATTTCAGGGTTCATTAACTCCTCCAATTTTCCGATTCCCGATGAACTTACAAACTGATCGTTCTTCGTGGAGATTACCGTGTAGTCGCCCGAGGCTTCCAGGTACACAATATCCTCTACCGGCAGGTTAAATAACTTTTCTGATTTCTGTACAAATAAATGCGAATCGTAAGAAGTGCGGGTATTAACCGGCCGTAAACTTCCCAGTAAGTCTTCCAGATTGCCGGCTTCCATTTTTTTCCGCTTGAGTGCACGCTCTACAGCCAGTTTAAAGCGCTCCTGATCCAACGGCTTCAAAAGATAATCCACTGCATTGCGCTCAAAAGCTTTAATTGCATATTGATCGTATGCCGTAGAAAAAATTACATAGGGCTCGTGCTCTATTTCATCCAGCACGTCAAAGCCATTCATACCCGGCATTTGTACATCCAGAAATATTAAATCGGGTTTCAGTTTGTTGATTTGTTCAACCGCTTCTGTACCCTTACTGCACTCGCCAATAATTTCAATTTCAGGAAATGCTTCCAGAAACTCCCGCAATAATTCGCGTGCTAATTTTTCATCGTCAATAATTAAACAGGTTGTATTCATTCGTTTATGGTTTATCTTTTTTGAAATGGAAACGGTTAAATTTTCAGGCTAAAAAAATTATGGTCCATTTCACACCAATTGGTTTTCCAGTACCGGTTTAGTTTCCATGGGGTTAGTAATGTTTCTGTCTTCAATAAAAAAACTTACGGAGTATCCATGCTCGGTAGCCAGCACCCGCAGGTGCGATTGCACTCCAAAATAGCTGCGCAGGCGCAAGTCTGTATTAAGCATACCTACACCACTGGAACTTCCATCCATTACTTTTTTAGCTTTCGATCCAAGTCCATCATCTTTTATCTCGAAAAATATTACCGAGCCCGTACGTTTTACGGTTAGTGAAATCGTTCCGCCCTCTTCTTTAGGAGCAATGCCATACTTCACCGAGTTCTCAACCAGTGGTTGTAAAATCATGGGTGGAAGGTAAGTACCCAAACAAGTAGGGTCAATGTGTTTTTCAAACTTCAGCCGATCGCCAAAGCGCACTTGCTGAATGCGCACATAATTATCGATAAACTCAATTTCATGAACTAATTTCACCATCTCGCCATTGTGCGAATCTAACGCATACCGGAATATATCGGACAATTGTGTAATTACTTTGCGGGCTTGTTCCTTGCTGGTGTGTACCAACGTGCTGATGGAATTAAGGGTATTAAATAAAAAGTGCGGGTTGATCTGCGACTTTAAAAGTGAAATCTGCATCTCTTTGTTGCGCAAGGCCAGCTCGCTTTTTTCCTGTTCCTGCTTTTGTAACCCCTGAAAGTAGCGAATCACATAATATACACCAACGGTTATAATATATTGATCGTGAATGCGCAGGGCATCCCAACTGCTGAGCATGCCAATCATGTACTCCTTCCAGTGTTCCACATATACGTAGCCTTCCAGATAATCTGTGAAGTAATAGGAAAGCGAGCCCATCAAAAAAAAGAAGACTAAAATGCCCGATACGTGGCCTATGATCTGCCACATACCCGAAAACCGGAATAACCAATGGCTCCACAAAAAAATCAGCAGAATAAAAACACACAATGCTTCGAACAGGAAAAGTGCCGTCCACAACACATAAAATTCGGGCTTTACAAATTTCCACTCCAGCACCGCACTAATGGTGAAATTGATAGCATACCACAAACAAATAAGCAAGTAGGCGCGCTTCCAGATTCGGGGTATTGCATCAAGCCATTTCATGGAAAGGGAAAGATTGTTCTATAAAAGTAAAAATTAGAAGGGAAAGCCGACCAATGTAATGTATTAGCGATTAATTGAGTTTTAGCGGTGTTTACCTACCTTAGCCTAAGTTAATGAATAAGGCATCTGGGCACCAAAAAGGTTTGAACCAGCGTTTACTTTACATGAGGAATGTTTTTTCATTGTTGTTTATCGTTACTCTGGCGTCCACGGCTTTCGCTCAGAAAATTACCCTTTCCGGGAGGATTATCGATAAAGAAACCAAAGAACCGCTGCCGTTTGCCACACTGGGTATTAAGGGTAAGGCCATTGGCACGATAACCAACCTGCAGGGCGAATTTGACTTCCACATTCCAGCCGAATTTCGAAACGACTTACTTACACTTTCCATGCTGGGTTATAAACCGTATGAAGCACCCGTATGGACATTATTGGAAACTAAACCCCTGGTAATTGAAGTTGAAAAATCCACTTACCTGCTAAACGAAGTAACCATAGCCGATTCATTAAGCGGTGGCGAAATTCTGATGATTGCGCTTTCAAGGATTGAGCAAAACTACCCCATGCAACCTTACCTGCTGGAAGGCTTTTACCGCGACCTGAAGAAAGTAGGTGGCACCTACATCGCGTTGCTGGAGGCAGCTGTAAAAATTTATGATGAGGATTATACCGAACCCCGCAACAAATACAAATTGCGCGAACGCGTTGCCTTGCAGGAAGTACGCAGAAGCATTGGTTATGCCAGCCGCTTTACTTCTTACTTCGATCAGGATAATTTGCTGGAAGATTTGTTGCTGCATAACAGTGTGCGCTACCGCCACTTTCCATTAGAAGAAATTTTTTATGAAAGTCTGGTGCGGGAAAAAGAGACTGTTTACAACGGTCATGATGTTTATGTGGTTAGTCATTCTCAGGATTATCTGCTCCGTATTTTCGTAGAAAAAGATAATTATGCCATTATCCGGGTTGAGTTCGAGAGTAAACAAGAAGAGCCGCTTACTAAAAAGCGCGGCATGGAAAGTCGTTTTGTAGGATTAAAACGGGTTATGGAATTTAAACCGTTTCTGGGAAAGTATTACCTCAATTTCCTTACGGTAGACTCGAAAGTAAACTGGTACGACATCCGCACCAAAGAACTAAAATTTGAAACCGAACTCAATCAATACCTTTTGGTAAACGATATTGTTCCCAACACCATCAGGCGTGTGGCTACTACTGAAAAAATGCGCAACTATGGTTTACAATATCAGGACCGGCCGTACAACAAAGAGTTTTGGGATAACTACAACGTAATTAAAGAAAGCCCGCTGGATCGTAAAATCCTAAAAGACCTTGAACGCCACGGGCCGTTAGAGAAGCAGTTTAAAGATCACGAGTTTTAGACTCCTGAATCTCCTGGCTCTTAACAATTTTTCCGGTACATGAACAACCTTCTACAAACATTAACGTCTCTGTCGGAAGTACTCTTTAAGTCGGCAGCACCTTGAAATCAATTCGAAAAATAGTATTCGTGCCGGAGGAACAGACATGTTTGTAACCAAATCAACGCGTCCACTCACCGTTCTGTAGGAACGGAATTTTTGTCTTCAGGATCAAGGCCAATACTTACTTAAGGTTAGTCAGCGCTTCTTTTATCCTGCGCATGGCTTCAATCAATTCTTTTTCGGAAGCTGCATACGAAAGGCGCACACATTTTTCTTCGCCAAAGGCACCACCGGGCACCAGCGAAACATGCGCTTTCTCTAACATGTACAAACAAAAATCATCGCCATCCTTAATTACACGATCGCCATCTTTCTTTCCATAATAGAAGCTAACATCCGGAAAGAAATAAAATGCACCCTGCGGATAGTTAGCCTTCACGCCCGGAATATCTTTTAATAAGTTATAGACAATATCTCTGCGTTTGTGGTAGGCTTTCACCATTTCGGTTGTAGGCCCAAGATCTCCGGTAACGGCAGCCAACGCACCACGTTGTGAAATAGAACAATTAGCAGATGTTATCTGACCTTGCACTTTATTGCTGCCATCTACCACCCACTTAGGCGCAGCAATGTAGCCTACACGCCAGCCAGTCATGGCGTAGCCCTTGGCAAAACCATTTACGGTAATGGTTCTATCAAACATGCCGGGCAACGAAGCTATGCTGGTCTGATCGCCCGTAAAGTTGATGTGTTCGTAGATTTCATCTGCGATGATCATCAACCCTTCATGCTTTAGGATCACCTGTGCAATAGCCTCCAGTTCTTTCCTGCTGAATACCGAGCCTGTTGGGTTACAGGGTGAAGAGAAGATGATTGCTTTTGTTTTAGGTGTAATAGCCGCCTCCACCTGGGCTGCGGTAACTTTAAAATCATTTTCGAGCGTGCCTTTTACAATTACGGGTGTGGCTTCCGCCAGGCGCACCAGGGCATCGTAACTTACCCAGTACGGTGAAAACACAATCACCTCATCGCCCGGATTTAATAATGCCAGCATTACGTTGGCAATAGATTGCTTGGCTCCGTTGCTTACAACAATGTTCTCGGCCTTGTAAGGCACGTTGTTTTCTTTCTGATATTTTGCTGCGAGCGCTTCGCGCAAATCCTGATAACCCGCTACGGGTGGATATGAAAAATACTTTCCGTCATCAATAGCCTTCTTGGCGGCTTCGCAAATATGCTGGGGAGTTTTAAAATCGGGTTCACCCAGACTAAGATTGATTACATCAATACCGCGGTTTTTAAATTCACGGGCTTTGGCAGCCATAGCCAGCGTTGCTGATTCCTGAATGGCTTCAATTCGGTTTGAAAGTTTGGTCATGCGTAAAGAAAATGTGGCCCAAAAGTAAGAAAGAATCTGAAGGCGGTAAACGATAAATGCAGATTGGTTGATTGCTAAACACTTGTTAGCAACGGTTCATTAACCGTGTAACTCTAACTAAAAAGCGTTCTGCCTAAAATACTTCTTCCCAGCGTAATCTCATCGGTATATTCCAACTCGCCACCTACCGGTACCCCGCGGGCAATAGATGTTATTTTGATTGAAAATTCCCGTAGTCGTTTGTGCAGGTAAAACGCAGTGGTATCACCCTCCATGGTTGGGCTTAGCGCCAACACGATTTCTTTAACGGTGCCTTGTGCACGCGTAATCCGATCAACCAATGCATCAATTTTTAAATCGGCCGGTCCTACGCCATTCATGGGCGAGATTACTCCGCCCAGCACATGATACACACCATTGTATTGGGCCGTGTTTTCAATGGCCATTACATCGTTGGTTTCTTCTACCACACACACTACTGATTTATCTCTGCGGTGGCTTTGGCAGATGCTGCATTCTTCCGTATCGGAAATATTAAAACATGTTTTACAAAACCGGATTTGTTGTCGCATGCGGTTAAGCGCATCGGTAAGCGCGGCTGTTTTGTGTTCCGATTCTTTTACCAGGTGCAAAACCAATCGCAAGGCGGTTTTTTTTCCAATGCCCGGCAATTTGGAAACTTCATTTACTGCGTCTTCAATAAGTTTAGATGGAAACTCCACGCCTCAAATCAATTTAAAGTATGCGGGCATCAATTCCGGCTTCGCAAATAGCTTCGCACATGGGCTTCAGTACTTCTTCAGTTCCTTTGCGCACCGCACATTTGCCTTTGTAATGAATCAGCAAGGTACATTGTTCAGCCTGTTCGGGTGTATGTTTGCAAACCCGGATAAGCGTAGCAATTACATGCTCAAACGTATTGAAGTCATCATTAAAAACAACCAGATTCTTCAGATCGGTGTCTTCCACTACTTCCAGTACATCCGTTTCGTAAACTTCCTGCTGTTTGGTCTTCATGGTTTGAAAATTTCCAGACTTTGGCAAAGGTAAAACATTTAGCCCGTGTAATGATACCTGTATATCCTGCCATTTTTTACTTTCTTTACCCACGCTAATTCAAAACATGAATCCACTACTCGTCATTTCTATATTAACTATCTATTTCTGCGTATTGATCGGGATTTCGTTTCTCACTTCGCGCGGGGCCGATACCAATACCTTCTTTACAGCAAACCGGCAATCGCCCTGGTACCTGGTTGCCTTTGGTATGATTGGCGCTTCCTTATCGGGTGTAACCTTTATTTCCGTTCCCGGTAACGTTGTGAATACTGGCTTTGCCTACTTTCAGGTGGTTATAGGTTACCTTTTCGGGTACTGGGCCATATTGGGCATATTAATGCCCCTGTACTACCGGCTTAATCTTGTTTCTATTTATACGTATCTGGAACAGCGCTTCGATACGTGGGCTTATCGCACCGGGGCTATCTTCTTTTTAATCTCGCGTACCATCGGCTCATCGTTGCGATTGTTTCTGGCCGCTTCGGTGTTGCAATACTTTTTGTTTGACGCCTGGCACGTTCCGTTTTTTGTAACCGTTGCGGTAACCATTGCCCTGATCTGGATTTACACGTTCAGAGGTGGCATAAAAACCATTGTGTGGACCGACACTTTCCAAACTCTGTTTCTGGTATCGGCTCTTGTGATTACCGTAATTGTTATCGCCAATAAACTTGGTTTAAACTTTATCGAAATTTTTGAACGCATACAGGCAGCCGGCTATGCCCGCATATTTCATTTTGATGATGTAAACTCTACCTTATTTTTTCCCAAACAATTTCTGGGCGGGGCTTTTATTGCAATTGCCATGACAGGCCTTGATCAGGAAATCATGCAGAAAAATCTTACCTGCAAAACATTAGGCGATGCGCAAAAGAATATGTTCTGGTTTAGCCTTACCATTGTGTTTGTAACCTTGCTCTTTCTGGTGCTGGGCGGCTTGTTACTTGTTTTCAGTGAACAGTTTAACCTGGCTATTCCGGCAAAGCCCGATGAAATTTTTCCGCGGCTTGCATTTAATGAGTTAGGCCCTGTGGTTGGAATATTTTTTCTGTTGGGCATTACGGCTTCATCTTATGCCAGTGCCGATTCTGCCCTGGCAGGCCTCACTACTTCGTTCTGCATCGACTTTCTGAATTTTAAAGACAAACCCGAGCCCGTAAAAAAGAAGCAAAAGTTTATTGTGCACCTTGCCTTCTCGTTATTGTTTCTGCTCATCATCATCATCTTTAACGAGGTTAATGAAAAGTCGGTGATTGATGCCGTACTGGGTATAGCCGGTTATACGTATGGGCCGTTGTTAGGATTGTTTTCGTTTGGATTGTTTACCAATCGTAAACTAAAGGGGCTGGCTGTAACGGTGGTTTGTGTACTCTCACCCATTATCAGTTACATCATCAGCAGCCATTCGCCCGTTTGGTTTAACGGCTATAAAATCGGAATTGAAGTATTGCTGGTAAATGGGTTGCTAACCTTTGGCGGCCTTTGGCTGGTGTCTAAAAAATAACAGAGGTTGTTATCAAAGTGTAATCCGTTGTCAGTCCCGATAGCTATCGGTACAGGCCGACATTTGAAAAATTAACTTTGATACAACCTCTGCACGATTAAAGTACCAACGATTCAGGCTATCGCCAGTTTCTTACAAACTCAAAACTTTCTGTCTTACCATCTTTCTCTATCACCACGGTATAATGACCAACCGGCAGATCTGTAAAATCAATAATCATTTTGCGCTTCAGTAACCGTTGTGAATTTATCTGGTTACCATCTTCCGATTGAATACCCACATGGGCGCCCAGCATTTCTTTTTGAACTTTAAATACAAATTGAGTTTGATTTCGGGTATGGATTACGGTTACCGGACCCTTGCTGTACGCAGGAGTTACCAGCGCCAGTATCAACAGCAGGGCAGAAATTTTTATCAACGCTTTCATATCATCAGGTGTTTTTAGTTTCATGATGACCTCATTTACCAAAACCCTGCCTTGCCTGAAAACACCTTAAACAGTAAAAATTGCAAATGCCTGCGCGCAAAAACTTCCCAGGTTGGGATTGGGATTCTTACAATAGCTCAAGGGCGGGGTCCCAGAAGCGCGTTTTAAAATCCTGAACCTGGTCTTTCTTAACCTGAATGCCTTCGTTTTCCAGCCGCCTTTTCATGGTTGAAGGAGTTTCAAAATGATGTTTTCCGGTTAGCAAACCATTGCGATTAACTACGCGGTGTGCCGGAATTTTTTTATTGGTGTGTGCTGCATTCATGGCCCAGCCCACCATGCGTGCGCTCATGCCGGTGCCCAGGTACCGGGCAATAGCACCATAACTGGTTACGCGCCCTTTCGGTACCAGCCTTACAATGGCCCAAACATCTTCAAAAAATGAAGCTTCTTTTTTCTTCTTCTCCATTCGCTTATGCGAGGCTAAAATCCACAAATGGCTATGGCCCCGGCAGTTTAAAGGGTTAACTTTGCGCCTCTAAATCTAAAAAAACCTTGCTGAAATGAGGATTTGGGCGTTTACATCTTTCTTTCTATTGATTTTTCTGGGTAGTTATGCGCAACACATCACGGTGTCCGATTCTACCGGATGGCATTCGTTATTTGAAGGCGCTGAACTTACCTTTAAAATGGAAACCCCGGAATCGGTAAAACCAAAATATTTGCTGGAAGGTGGCAATGGTTACGGCATTCAGTTAGATACACTGGGAAACTTTTACTGGAAACCGGGCTTTGACCTGGTTGACAGGCTGGAGAAAAAGAAAGAAGTAACCGTAATTGTACAAGCTGAATGGAAAGATGGCCAGCGTGCCCATAAACAACTTGCCTTTACGGTGTATCATCAAAACCGCCCACCGGTAATTGACGATCTTCCGGTTTTTTATGTGAAGCAATCGGCTGTAAATAATTATCAGGTTCCCGATCAATATGTAAGCGATCCGGATGGCGATCCGTTGGTTTTTAAGTCGGTGCCCTCGCAAATACCCGAAGGTGCAACGCTTAGTTCGCAAGGCTTACTCACCTGGTCGCCTTCGCGCAATCAGTTTAATGCATTAAAAACGGTACCGGTTGTAGTCGAATTTGTAGTTCAGGATCAACCCGAAAAAGCAGAAACACGAGGCCGGATAAAAATTGCGCAAACCCAGTTAGATCTTCCTCCCGAAATACTGTTGGTACCGGGCGATTCGGTTGTGAGTATTAAAGAAGATGAACGCATTCATTTTAAAATTTATGTATCAGACCCAAATGGCGATGATAACATTAACAGCGTAGGGTTTATCAGCAGCGACCCACGCATCAGCAATCAGGCATTGATTCAAAACACAACGGTACAGGCCGAGTTTACCTGGTCGCCCGGTTATTATTTTGTAGATGAGGCTGAGAAAATCAAAACGATCGAGTTGCTTTTTTTTGCGATTGACAAATCGAACAACCGGTCGCAAAAATCAATTAAAGTAAAAGTAGCCGATACCGAGAACCTGGAAGAAAAAGATAAATTTTTATACACCAAGTACCGCAGCTCTTTAAGTCAATCCAAAACATTAATCGATCAGTTAGATGAAAATCATGAAAAACTGAACAAGGCTTACAAGCAAGCCAAGAAGGGTAAGAAAAACAGATCTATTTTAAATGCCACGCTGGGTGCTACCACGGGGTTGGCTCCGGTTGCAATGCCTAACGATCCGCAAGCCTATAAAGCAGTGTCGGCCATTGGCGGTACATCGGTGCTTACGCTGGGCACACTGGAAGCTACCGAGGTAATTGGTAAATCGAAGGCGGACATCATAGAGAAGCTAAAGATCAATGTAGAAATCCGCAATCAGCTGCAACTGGAGGCCGACAATTTTGCCCGCAAGTATGCGTTGAAAAGTGCCCGCAGGAGCAAGGATTTTGATCCGGACCGGGATAAACTACTGCCGATTTTGAATAACCAGAAATTAGTGGTGCTGGAGTTGGATGCCAGCAAACCGGGCATTATCAACTACGATAACAAAGAGTTAAAGAAAACTTTCCCCGACTTCAGCGAACAATAGATTTTTGCATAAATCAAAATTCAGTTTACTTTTGCAGTCCTTATTGCAAAATAAGCCGAATACAGAGGAGTGGTAGAGCGGTTTATTGCACCGGTCTTGAAAACCGGAGACCGTTAACGCGGTCCGGGGGTTCGAATCCCTCCTCCTCTGCCAAGTAAAAGTCAAACACAATCAAAACCTCGAAATCGTAATGATTTCGAGGTTTTTTGTTTTTAGGGCATACCAAAAACAACCAAAAATTCGCAATCCCTTGGTACCAGTAGTGGTACCAAACTTTCAGACGGAAAGTTGGTACCAAAACGAGGTCAAAGTGCTGAAAATCAACATGTTCGACCATCGCGCATCTTGATTTCAGCATCCTGGAAAGGATACTTTAACCAATTAAACTAAGGGATATATGAGGCAAACAATTTCAGTTAAGTTTTTCGCAAGAAAAGACCGCGCAAAGGATGATGGTTTGGTTCCAGTTTTCATGAGAATTGGAATAGGACTTAAGCGCATAAACATCATCACAAAAATCTATGTGAAACCAGCCGACTGGTCTGTTCAAAACTGCAAACTCAAAACCAATAATGAAGAGTCGCGAAGGATAAACAAGATGCTTGAAGGCTTCAAGTTGAAAGCATTCGATCATCAACGAGAGTTGATGACCGAAGGAAAGGAAATCACCTTGGACAATCTTAAAGCAAAGTGGTACGGAACATCTACCGAACGTCCACGAATGTTGATGGAAGTTTTCAAACAGCACAATGAGCAAATGGAAGCTCTTGTCAATCGCGAGTTCTCACCGCTAACACTGGAACGTTATGAAACCTCATACCGGCATACGCTGGAATACATGAAATGGAAATTCCAGATTGAGGACATTGATATTAAGAAGCTTAACTATGAATTTATTGCCGACTATGAATTTTGGCTGAAGTCTCAGCGTAAATGCGACCATAATACTTCCGTCAAGTACCTATCCAATTTCAAGAAGATTGTTCACATCTGCATTAAAAACGGTTGGCTTGACCGCGACCCGTTTGTGGGATTTAAAATGACAAAACGGGAGGTAGAACGTCCCTTTCTGGTAGATGAAGAACTCAAACGAATTATTGCAAAACAATTCGTAGCCCCACGCATGAACCAAGTGCGCGATATTTTCATCTTCTGTTGCTATACCGGATTAGCCTATGCTGATGTTGAAAAACTAACCCGCGAAGAAATCACCACTGGTATTGATGGCGAGAAATGGATTTGGACAAGCAGACAGAAGACTGACACTGCGACCAGAATTCCCCTACTATCTCAAGCTCTTGAAATTCTTGACCGCTACAAAGATGACCCTCAATGCGCCATCAAAGGAAGATTGTTGCCTGTTCTTAGCAATCAAAAGATGAACACCTATCTGAAGGAGATTGCAGATGCTTGCGACATCACCAAAAAAATGACCTTTCACACGGCCAGACACACCTTCGCTACTACTGTTACGCTTTCGAATGGTGTACCGATTGAAACAGTGGGTAAGATGCTAGGACACAGAAACCTAAAGACTACCCAACACTATGCAAGAATCCTTGATCTGAAAGTGAGCGAGGACATGAAGAATCTCCGGAACAGACTCAATACAAAATCAGTAACTCCTGCAATAGCTCAAAAATCCTAATCTCAACTTTAATCCATTACTCCAATGAATAAGATAGTCACATACCTTGAAAGCAAAGAAGTTGTTTTTCACGGAGCACTTATGCTAATCATTCTTTACGTACCTCATGCTGGTCACCTTTTTAAGCATCTCGAACACTTAGATATGACCATTTTTGGTTTCTCAATTTTGAACTGGGTTTATGGAATTGCATTAGCCAGTATTATTGAATTCATAATTTTAGTTTTCATTATCAACGGTTATAGAACAACTGGCAAGTTCTATGCAGTTGTTAGCTTTTTTATTAATGCCTTCTACTATGACCATTGGTTCCTTGCTCTACAGGAGCCATCACTGCTGAATATCAAATTAGCAACGATCAGTTTCCTAATATGCTTCTGCCACTCCCTCGCGGTGTGGCAGTTGAGCGAACTGTTCTACAAAAGATTGAAGGCAGACAAAGAAAAGGTTGCTGAATACTGGTGTCCCGAATGTGAAGCTGGTCCGTTTCCAAATAAAAGGTCGATGGAAGGTCATATTTCTAAAGCGCATAAATACTACAAACGGATTTTGGAAAACGGTAAGGATTCGAAAACCCGATTAAACGGAATTAGCTTGTGATTTTAAACTGTGACAGATAACTTTTATCTGTA
>JBPXJU010000050.1:0-277460 GCA_051715445.1 Bacteroidota bacterium
TTAACCATTCGACATCATCTATCGAAGTAACCTGGCAGAATTGAGGTTTATCGTTTTCGGCACAACGCGAAAAACAAAGTAGTAATAATGCAGATAAGAAATAGTTAATGATTTTCATATAAGGATTTTCTACGTATGAAGTAGACACAAGAAACTTTCATAAGGTTGTATCTAAGCCAAAAAACCTCAGATTCCTATACTTCTCATTGACAAACCCTGCTTTCTTGCTGAGTTACCCGCCTCTGGAAGTCTGCTTTTTCAAACTATCATAAAGTTAACCTGATTAGTTGGAATTTAACCTCATTTTCTTGCAGGTTCAAAATATTAACCTTCTTAAACTGATCAACCAATTCTGTATTTCTGATGAACGACTTCCCTGCTTCCGCAGAGTCCCCGAGGCGGGAGACGCTGCGGAGAAAACTATAATAAAGTTAACCTGATTAGTTGGAATTTAACCTCATTTTCTTGCAGGTTCAAAACATTAACCATTATACCTATTAAAACTGATCAATCAATTCTGTATTTCTGATAAACGACTTCCCTGCTTCCGCAGAGTCCCCGAGGCGGGAGACGTTGCGGAGAAATAGCTCGTTGGTGAAGAACACCAACGAGGCCAAGGACGGGAGACGCTGCGGGGAAGTAAGTACTTGTCTATTTATTGGGTGCTATTTCAGTTGTATCACCAACCTCCCACTCTCTCACAGCAAACACCTTCACCTCTTTATCTTTATACCCAACCGTAACCAAATAATAACTTCCAAAATATTCTACTTGTGTTACCACCCATTTGCCCGTTTTCTTTTTGGTAAGTTGAAGTTGTTCGGGACGGAGAAATTTTCCTTTCAGGTTTGATTTGCCTAACAATCTAGCAAGGCTGGCATCAATAAGATTGTATTCGCCAAACAACCGCGCTACATATTCATTTTTAGGTTGGTGATAAACTTCATGCGGAGTGCCTTGTTGCACCAATACGCCTCTCTTCATCACCACCACCCGATTGGCCCACGGCAAGGTATCTTCCGGATGGTGCGATACCAGCACACAGGTAACGCCTAACGTTGTACTAATCTGCGCCACTACTTCTTTCAAGGTTGCTTTCAACCCGGTATCGAGATGGGAATATGGTTCGTCCAATAATAATACTTGTGGATGCGTCATCAGCAACCGGGCAATAGCAATGCGCTGCTTCTCGCCACCCGAGAGCTGATCGGTTTTGCGCGTAAGCAAGTGTTTGATCTTACAAACTGAAGTAATGCGTTTCCGGTACGCATCGGTTACATTACTGGCATACTCCAATACCTGCGCTACGCGCAAAAACTTAGGTAATTCAAAATGTTGTGACAGGTAAGCAATTTCCGGATGTCCCGGTACTAAATTATCAGCAGGACCTTTCACCGTTTCATCATTCAACACCACGGTACCGCTGTCGGGCTGTTCCAGGCCGGCCATAATACGAAGGAGCGTACTCTTCCCCGATCCAGTCTCTCCGGCAATTACAATATTTTCATTTTGCTTAATCTCCAGGTTAACCTTGCTCAGCACTTTACCAAATTCGGTTGTCTTGTTGAGTTGATTAACCTTTAGCAGGATTCTGGTTGTCGTCATTTGTTTTGTTTTGATAAGGCGCGCCTACGTTTTATTCATACTCTGCCAATGTATTCCACAATTGATCAAATTCCTTAGCAAATGATTTAATCACACCGCCATCGCGCGTAAGCAAAATATTTTCGTGATTAAATTTTGCTGCGCTGCGGGTCCAGTTATAACTGCCGGTTATCAATGTTTTGTTATCGGTAATCATAAATTTATGGTGCATGTGGTTAGCCGTGCGGTCAATCCGAATGGGTATCCCTTCTCCAGCCAGTTGTTCAATATCCGAACCCTCATCCAGCATTTTGTCGTTATCGGTAATAATTTTTACAGGCACACCGCGCTTATGCGATTCGATGATGGAATTTGTAATGGTATCATCGCTAATTGTGAAAACACAAATCTGAATATGGTTAACTGCCTGACGGATTTGCTGGATAATAACATTCCTGCAGGTATCGCCCGGACTGAAGTAGGCATCAGAACCAGGCGTGTTGGGTGTGGTATTCATCAATGCACTGGTGGCATCGCGAATCCATTCCACAATAAACCGGTAATTTTCTGGCGTAGCTTTCTGATTGGCCAACTCAAAGATCTGGCTACGCAAAAACGCCACCTGGTTTTCGGTGGGCTTAACCTCATCAATTATTTCGCGTAACGATTTACGTTCCGACTTAGAAAAATACTGGTCTTCAATGCTCAGTTTCAAAAAGTCAAGTACAGGTTGCATAGGCTGTTTGGTAGAATAACAAAAAACGGAAATTTAACTCTGATTATGCAGCAGTTATGTAATAAAATGAAACAATAACCCAGTTCTATGCGTGAATAATTATTGTAAAACGTATTAACATTGGTCCCGTCCCGGCAGGGACGTTAATGTTTGTAGAAGATTGTTCATGTGAGCCACCGTCCGGGAAGACGGACCGTCAATCACAGTAAAGCTATTCTAAATTTGAAAGTTTCGGATTTCCTGAACCATGATCGAGAAGATAAACATTCCGTTCCTACGGAACGGTGACCAGATGCATTCATTTCTCTACAAAAATGTCCGTCCCTACGGAACGCCTCTTTTTAAAGATCGCATTCTTGCAATGCCTTCACAAAAGCGGCTACTCACCCCCTTCGCTCACCATGCAGATTATCGTTATGACGATAAAGGATAAAATTTCGCACACCCCTGGCTGGTGGGAAAGAATGCGTTTCATTATTGGCCACGCCACGGAATCTAATATCTTTGCGGCCTATTTTAATAATTTATGATTTCGGTTGACGCAGTAACGGTAGAATTTAATGGTTCGGCCCTTTTTAGTGACATTACTTTTAATATAAACGAAAACGATCGCATAGCCCTGATGGGCAAGAATGGTGCAGGTAAATCTACCCTGCTCAAGATTATAGCCGGCAAAAGCAAAGCCACCCGGGGCAAAGTATCGGCACCCAAAGATGCCATTATTGCCTACCTGCCGCAGCACTTGCTAACGGAAGACGACTGCTCGGTATTTGATGAAACCAGCAAGGCATTTTCGAAAGTGCACGGTATGAAAACACGCATTGATGAGTTGAATCATCAATTGGAAACCCGAACCGACTACGAATCGGATGAGTATTCTAAAATTATTGAAGAAGTATCAGAGCTGAGCGAAAAATTTTATTCGATAGAAGAAATTAACTACGATGCCGAAATAGAAAAAACTTTGATGGGTTTGGGTTTTGTGCGCAGCGACTTCACCCGGCCTACCAAAGAATTTAGCGGTGGCTGGCGAATGCGGGTTGAACTGGCAAAAATTCTGTTACAGAAGCCCGATCTTATTTTATTAGATGAACCAACCAACCACCTTGATATTGAGTCGGTACAATGGCTGGAAGAGTTTTTAAAGACAAGCGCTAAAGCTGTAATTGTTATCAGTCACGATAAAATGTTTGTTGATAACCTGACCAACCGCACCATTGAAATAACCATGGGCCGCATTTACGATTACAAAACCAACTATTCGCATTACCTGCAGCTGCGTAAGGAAAGAAGAGAACAACAACAGAAACAGTTTGATGATCAGCAGAAAGAGATTGCTGATATCACAGCCTTTATAGAACGCTTTAAGGGCACTTATTCAAAAACCCTGCAAGTACAATCGCGCGTAAAAATGTTGGAGAAAATTGAAATTGTGCAGGTTGATGAAATGGATACTTCGGCCCTTAACCTGAAGTTTCCTCCGGCTCCACGTTCGGGCAACTATCCGGTAATTGCCGATGGGTTAACCAAATCGTATGGCGACCATCTGGTATTTAAAGATGCAAGTTTTACAATTGCCCGCGGTGAGAAGGTTGCGTTTGTAGGTAAGAATGGTGAGGGTAAATCGACCATGATAAAAGCTATAATGGGCGAGATTGATTTTGAAGGTCGCCTGCAGGTGGGCCACAACAGTATGATCGGTTACTTTGCGCAAAACCAGGCAGCACTTTTAGATGGCGAGCTGACAGTATTTGAAACGATTGATCAGGTAGCCCAGGGCGACATTCGCACAAGAATTAAAGATATGCTGGGGGCTTTTATGTTCAGTGGCGAAAACATCGACAAAAAAGTGAAAGTACTTTCGGGTGGCGAAAGAACCCGTTTGGCCATGCTGAAGTTATTGCTACAACCGGTTAACCTCTTGATTCTGGATGAACCAACCAACCACCTCGATATAAAAACCAAAGACATTCTGAAAGATGCACTGATGGCTTTTGATGGTACGCTGATTCTTGTTTCGCACGATCGTGATTTCTTAGATGGTCTTGCCCAAAAAGTATTTGAGTTTGGAAACAAGCGCGTACGCGAACACTTTGAAGATATCAATGGGTTTTTGAGAAACAAGAAGCTGGAGAACCTGAGAGAAATTGAAAGGAAGTCCTAAACCCTAAACAGTAAGGGGACTTATTTTTTCTTCCGGTAAATACCATCAAAGGCAACTGAGATTACCTGGCCGCTCAGGGCAACAATATCCCACTTTTGCGAGACGGAGCCATCCGGAAGTAATTGCCAGATAATTCTGTTCCGGTATTCGCCATTCTGGCCCTTCACCTTATCGCTCCACAATATCATTTTGTGGTCTTCAAATTTACCTTTCAGTGCAAGAATAGTTCCCTGGTTATCGAGGTATAACTGATTCCAGGTACTGTCATTCGGATCATAGTAATTATAACTTGTGCCTGTTTGGTTGCTTACCCAATCTTCTTGTAAAACACATTTTCCCTGCACCTGTGTAATCGTATTCTCACCTACCTTTTTACCTGCCGGATTAAATACCTCCCACTTGCCAAGCCAAAAGTCGAATTGACGATGTTGCTCGGAACAACAAGCACAATTTTGTTGACCAAGAAGCGAAATTGACAAACTCAGGGCCAGCGCGGTGAATACGAGTTTCATAAAATTCTGTTTTGCTTTTACTTAGATACGCTAAAGCCGGAAATTAGTTACTGATGTGCCGTGGCTAAAGATTGTTGATACTACCTGCTTTCCGCAAGTCTTAACGCGAAGAATTGTTCTTCATTTCCATAGTCACCTCAACCAACCAATCCCACGGATATGGTGCACCTAGTTTTTTAGGTGGTTCGGCTAACTCCGTATTCCAATCGTATTCCAGTTTTTCGATGTTTGTTACTTTGAATCCGGCTTGTGGTAAGATAACCTCCAGCTCACTTGCTGAATAGTGCTTGGTGGGAACATGATCAATATGTACAATACCTTGAATGAGGTCGCGCTTACTCCCTTTAAAGTAATGAAACTCATGCAGCGGAATAGCATCAGCCTTCACTCCTTCCCGTGCATAAAGCTGTATCAATTGCCACGATGAAAACAAAGCAGAGTCTAACGCGGGCAACACAAACAAAGCAGTGCCACCAGGCTTTAACGCACGCGCTACATTTTTAAACGCCAGACTGTTCTTCTCCAGATCGGGAAACATGATTACGTTACAGCAAAAAGCAAAGTCAGCTTTAGAAGCCTTGAGCGGTCGCGTTACATCGTGTGGCTTTACCGTTACGTTTTTGTAGTTACGGGCTGCGGCTTGTTTTAGTAACCCGCTGGAGATATCAACACCCAGCACACTTTTAAAAGCCGGTGCGAGGTATGGAAATGATTTACCATTACCACAACCAAAGTCGATAGCCGTTTTGGTTACTGAAGCATGCTTCCTGATGTAGCGTGGAAGTTTTTTGAATTTATCGCTGGCATACACATCAAAGATTTCCGCGTTATATTCCGGGGCCAGTTTTTCCCAATGTTTTTTTTCATTCATACCTTAAGAATCCATAGTTCCTAATTCCTCCCCTCGATCAACTGTTTCACAATCTCTTTCATCGGTCGCACATTATGCACATGTTCAATTGCCGGACCAGCACACCAAACGGTTTGATACGTTGCACCAAAGGCAGCCTTCTCAATTTGTTTCATTCCCTTCCAGGCTATCAGCAGTTTTACATATTTTTTCAGGCTTTTATTTCGTTGAAGTAATCGCTCTAACCAGTTGGCTTCGGTACCCAGTTGTTGAACATAAGGTGTATTGATGACGGTTAAAGGCGAACCGGATAGTTTAGAAGTCATCACAATATCTTTTGCTCCGTAATCGATCAATGCTTGTTTATAGTCAGAAGATATGGGAGCTTCTTCGCTGGCCATAAATATGGTACCTACCGAAACACCGGCCGCCCCCCAACTCATTACTTCCTTTATATCTTTTCCGAAAGCAATACCACCGGCCGAGATAACCGGAATGGTGCAATGGGTTGTTAAAAGTGTAATCAATTCCTGGGGTGAAATTTTTCCGGCATGCCCACCAGCCTTGTTATTAACAGCAATCAAGGCATCCGCGCCAAGCGCTTCTACTTTCCGGGCGTAATCAAGATCAATTACATCGCAGAATACTTTAATACCAGCAGGTTTACATTGTTCAATTACTTCCTGCGGACTACCCAGCGAGGTGATGATGAAATCCACTTTTAATTCCACCAGTGTTTTAAGTTGATCTTTATACTTGAAGTTTGATTTATTCACAATCAGGTTAACGCCAAATGGTTTGTTGCTATGGGCTTTAATTTCGGCAATGGCGGCCCGTAATTCTTTATCGGTGCGATAGTTGAGTGCCGGAAAAGCGGCAGTAATACCACTATCTAAAGCAGCTTTAACCATTTTGGTGTTGGAAATCAGAAACATAGGCGCAACCAGAATTGGGTGTTCAATGCCCAGAAGTTTATCAAGTGTGGTTGCCATATGGGATGCAAAGTGGTTTGGCGTGGAAGATGCAAAAAATAGTTTAGAAGTAAGCGCTTTAGGCTAATCTAAGTACCTATTATAAAAAAGAAAACCCACTGCTTAAGTTACCAGCAGGGGGTTAATGGTTAATACTCCTGGACGCGAGCCTAATTAGCCGAAAGTTGTTTCAGCAAATTATCCATGTCGTAGAAAGGAAGTGGCTTTTCTATACACAGGGTAAATCCTGCATTGATAGCCGTTTCGCAATCATCTTTCTGAACAAGGGTTGTCATAGCCACAAAACGCGTATGCGGTAAAACCGATTTCATCGTTCTGATCCACTCAATACCACCCAGGTGTTCACCGTGCATGTGTAAATCCACAAACAAAACGTCCGGATTAATGTCCTGTACTTTTTCAAGACCTTCATTATGATCTTCAAAAATGTGCGCATCTACTTTTTCAGGTTGTAACTTAACCATACGCTTGTAGATGAAGCGGTTAATCGAATCATTTTCGAATACACCAATTACTAATTTCTTTTTCATGCCTTCAGCAGGCATCACAATCATGCCACCGGGCAAAGTTGGTATTTTGATAAAATTTCAGGGTTTTCAAGGTCAAATCGTTCCCTTTTTGGGAAGAATTTGCCCGATTTGGGTGGGATTTTGAACGTTCAGACTTTTATCGCTTGCAAGTTTGAGATCAGGAACGTTGCACTTCTCTGTTTATGAAAGGTCAGACGTATATGCAGCGACAAACAACTTCACACAAACCAACAACCGGAAACACCCGTGACGATAAATAAACTTTTCTTTTGTAACCATTTCCTTCACACTCCGTATTCAATAGCGTATCCTGAACAACAGCAAACTACCAAACTGAATTTTATTTTTTAATCTTCATCGGTAGCCAACAAAAGTTCTGATTATCGCCTGCTTAGCCTAATCTTATTTTTTTAACGTTTGTAAACAGGAATCAACTTTATGACTTGGACAACATTATACATCAACGGGCGACCCGGATTTAAAGAAGCTGTGATGCAAAAACTTGCTCACAACAGTCGCTTCTATTTACCAGGCTCAGCCGATTCAGAAAACGATTTGCTGTTATATTGGATTGACAATACAAAAGCGTTGCGCGAGTTTAAAGCTGAGATTGGCAGTAAGATAATCTTCAAGTATCGCCTTCAGTTTTACTTCTCTGTTCCCGAAGAAGCCACAGAAGTTACTGAACTCACCAAGCAGGAAGCGGCACTGGTAAAACAAATGAATACCTGGGAGGCCGAACACTACCGCCACAGCGCCTGAAAAAAGATCCTGGGTTCGATCCCTAACACTAAGCAAAAGCCAAAAAATCAATACCTTTAAGGTCGAATCCGAACCTCAACCCTTAAAGTGATTTATGGCTAACATTTACAGGCGCCTGATTACCCTTGCGAGCTTAGTTACCTTTTCATGTCCTCTATTCAGTCAGCAGGATTCTGTCTCCCTTTCGGAGCAGTATTATGCCCAGGGCATGGAAATCTTTGATTACGAACATCGCAAAGTGGCATCCGAGCTCTTTATGCTGGCTGTACAGGCTAATCCTAAAAATGCCAAAGCTCAGTTTATGGCAGGCCGTTCAATCATGCTAACCGTAAGGAAAGAACTTTCGTTGCAATATTTTAAGCAAGCCTACCAACTCGATCCCAAAATCGATCCGGACATTTTGTATTACCTGGGGCAAGCCTATCATTACTCTGAAAAATTTGATAGTGCCATTGTTTTGTACGATCGCTACAATCGCTTATTGGCACGTTCACTTGATTACGAAAAATCAAAAAAGATTAATGAGGTTAACCGAAAGATTTTTGAATGCCATAATGCCAAGATTATGGTGGCCCAACCGGTAGATGTAAAGATTGCGCACCTGAGTAACAGTATTAACTCTGAGTGGCCCGACTATGCACCCACCATTAATGCAGATGAAACATTTATGGTGTTTACTACCCGGAGGCCCGAAGAGAACATGAATAACCGACTGGCACAGGACAATGAATATTACGAGGAAATCTTCTTTACCAAAAAAGTAGATGGTGAATGGATACCGGCCCGTAACCTTTCAGGTCCTCTAAACAATAGCTATCACAATGCAAGCATTAACCTTTCGCCCGATGGTAAAGAGATGTTGTTGTATCACGATAGTAATGGTGGCGATATTCTGGCATCGTTTCTTAAACCAGATGGCACCTGGACTAACCCGGAAGAGATATTGGAGATCAACACCGAATACATTGAAAACTCAGCTTCCATTTCAGCCGATGGTAAACAATTATTTTTTACCAGCAATCGCCCGGGTGGCTATGGCGGTACCGATATCTATGTAAGTGTAAAGGATGCAAAAGGGCGTTGGGGCTCACCGCGTAACCTTGGCCGGAGCGTAAACACCGAGATGGATGAAGATGGTGTTTATGTGTCAGTAAGTGGCAAGCACCTGTACTTCAGTTCTAACGGCCATGCGGGCATGGGCGATCTGGATATTTATCGCAGCGCCTACAATCCCGAGAAGGATATGTGGGAAAAGCCCATCAATATGGGATACCCGATTAACTCGGTTGAGAATGACATCTACATTGTGCTTACCCGAAATGAAGATTTTGCTTACATCTCATCAGTACGACCTGAAGGCGTTGGTGAACAGGATATTTACAAAATTGATATCAGCAATTGGAAAGAACCGGTTTATACACAACCCGATTTTGCCGATGCCGTGTTGGCCATGGAAGACCAGATGCCTTTATTTGGGGGTAAACCGGCAGGAGAAGTAAAAACTGAAACCAAACCAGAAACCAAACCGGAAGTTGCCGATAAACCACTTACTCCAGCACACATAGACTTAACCATCTATGTTGCCGAAGGCGATACACGCAAACCACTTTCGCAGGTAAAAGCAAAGCTTACATCACCCGGTACCGATCTTAATCTTACTGAAACAAAAGCGGGCACTTACGTTGGCCAGGTTAATAACAAAACCACCGGAATAGAACGTTACAAACTGCTGGTATCAAGTCAGGAACATATACCCTACGCTTCTACCTATTTGTTTGGACCCGGCATGAACACCGCATTAACCGATACCATTTATCTGGATAAAATTGCCGTAAACTATAAGCGTACGCTGAATGTTTATTTTGGTCATGATAGCGATGTGCCTAAATCATTTGAGGATATTCTATACCTCGAACAAATTATGAAGACCTCAGCTTCCATTAAAGTTGAGATAAGCGGCCACACCGATAACCTGGGTTCGCATGCGTACAATGTAGGGCTAAGCCAAAGACGGGCGCAAGCTGTGAAAAAGCATCTGGTAAATGCTGGTATTGAAGAGAGTCGGATTACGGTGGCCGGTTATGGTCCTGATAGACCTATTACCGATAACAAGACCCGCGCAAATCGTCAGCTTAACCGCAGAACAGAGTTTACCATCATTGAAAAATAATGAGCAAAGGCCTGCGCAAATGGTTGTTCAGGCTGGTGGTATTTGTCTGTCTTGTTGTGTCCCTTTTTGTAATCACCATTGGTCGTATTGATAGAACGCCCTTAAAGGATCATAATTTTTACACCCGCATGATGGCGAAGCTGGATACACTCCACCCGGCTGTCTATCCTACTCAATCCTTTTCAACCGCTTGGGGAAAAGTTAATATCACCCCTGATTACTCCATGCCTATGGCAGGATATCGACCGAGACCAAAGTTTGAAAGTGTCCACGATTCCCTGTATGCACGCGCCATTATTATGGATAACGGAAGTACGGAAGCGATTTTATTAAGTGCTGATTTGCTCATCTTCCCACCTGCCCTAAAGTCTGAGATTGAACGCATACTTACCAAAACAGATAAACCTACTTTCTTCTTTTATGGAGCCACCCATACCCATAATGGCTTGGGCGGTTGGCACCCTGCATGGGCTGCTCAATTTGCAGTGGGCGATTATCATGACGACTGGATTAAATCAACAGCTACAGCTATTGCAACCGAACTAAACACCATTCGCAACAAGCTTCAACCCTCACATATTTCATACTGGCAATCTGATGCCCGAAGTTATGCTGCCAATCGATTAAAGTCTGGAAATCCATACGATGGTAAATTGCGGGGCTTAAAATTTTCACGGGCCGATAGTACCCACGCGTATTTCGCAACTTTTAGTGCGCATGCCACGAGTATCAATAAAAAAAGCACTGCCTTATCGGGCGATTATCCGGCAGCACTGATAAAAAATTTAGAGCGCACATCCGGTAACTTTGCAATGTTTATGGCCGGTATGGTGGGCAGTCACAAATTGGCTGGCATTACCGAAACTGAATTTGAGCGAACCGACAAGGCTGGAAAAATCCTTGCCGAAAATGCATTAAGCCCTGATCAAACCTATGCACTGAACGTTACCGAAATCAGAGCCAGTCATATTCCGATTGAATATGGACCTGCACAACTTCGGTTGAATGAGGACTATAAACTTCGTAATTGGGTTTTTGCTGCGGCATTGGAGCCGTTGCAAGGTGAACTGACCTGCTTACAAATTGGTCGTGTATTGCTGATAGGAACCCCCTGCGACTTCTCGGGCGAAGTCTTTGTAACTCAAAACTTAGAAGCCTATGCAAGGCAATTCAATAAACAACTCATCATTACCAGCTTTAACGGAGATTATACCGGCTACATTACCAATGATGAGCACTATGAAACCAGTTTACGTGAAGAGGTAACTACCATGAATTGGGTAGGCCCCTATTTCGGTCAATACTATACCGAAATGATCAAGAAAGTAATCAGAAAATAGTTTTAGAATTCTATACCCGAATCCGGCAGGGTTTACTGCGCAGGCTTTCCACCCTTCTTTCCCCGAAAAGGTTTTCGCTTAAAATTCTTTTTACCACCACCGCCTTTGCTATGACGTGGTTCATGCTTTCTGGTTTCGGGTGAATATACAGGCCCCGCACCTAATTCGGCTGGCAATGTAATTTTAGGAACCTCTTTACCAATCAGGCTTTCAATGCGAAAGAATTTGCGTTGATCGAGATCGTTAATAAAGGTTATAGCTGTACCGGTTGTGGCAGCTCTTGCCGTTCTACCAATGCGGTGAATGTAATCTTCCGGATCGGGTGGCACATCGAAATTAATGACCAGATCAATTCCTTCCACATCAATTCCCCGTGATAGCACATCGGTACCAATCAACACACTGAGTTGCTTGTTCTTAAATTCACGCAAAATGTGTTCGCGTTCTATTTGTTCCAGGTCGCTGTGTATCGACTTAGACTGAATGCCGATTTTATGCAGGTTGCGATCTAATTTTTTTACATTCTCTTTGGTGGAAGCAAAAATGATAACACTGTTATACGATTTATCTTTCAGTAAAAAATCAATCAGCTTTTCTTTCTGCTCATTGAAAACAACATAGGCCTGCTGCAAAATACCTTCGGCTGGTTTTGAAATAGCAATATTGATTTCTTCAGGTTGGTTCAGAATGCGGTTAGCTAACGTCCGGATTTTGGGTGGCATGGTTGCCGAGAATAAAAGTGTTTGCCGCTTTTGAGGCAACTCTTTAATAATGCGGATAATGTCTTCATAGAATCCCATGTCCAACATTCTGTCGGCCTCATCCAGCACCAGATGCTCCACCTGATCGAACTTAATCGTGCCCATTGCCATTTGAGCAATCAATCGCCCGGGAGTAGCTATGATGATATCCACACCACCTTCCATGGCGCGTTTTTGCTGATCCCAAATGGCCCCATCTCCACCACCGTAAATAGGAATAGAACTTACACCCAGAAAATAAGAGAACCCTTCAATCTGTTGATCGATCTGTTGAGCCAGTTCGCGCGTAGGCGCAATGATTACCGTATTTAGCTGACCACTTTGTTTACTGACAATGTTATGCAGAATAGGAAGTACGTAAGCAGCTGTTTTACCAGTGCCGGTTTGCGCGCAGGCAATCAGGTCTTTTTTATTCAGGATAACCGGTATGGCCTGCTCCTGTATGGGGGTGGCTTTCGAAAAGCCCATGGCATCCAACCCGTCAAGCAACCGGGCATGAAAACCAAACTCGTGAAATGTCAATGGATAGAGTTTAAAAAATGAAACATAGTGCAAGGTACAACAAGTTAAGCAATCTGCATTTTCCGGCTGCAAGTTGCTGGATCCTGGTCCATCAAAGAATTGTTCAAATAGCTATCTTAACGCTTGATTCCGAAAGTAATGTCTGCTTCAAATTTTTTCATCCATCCGATTCAGGTATCCGCGACTGATATTGATGCAATGGGTCATGTAAACAATGTAGTTTACCTGCGCTATGTACAAGAAGCCGCTACTGCCCATTGGCAAGCCCGTGCGGATGCAACACTCAAAACATCTGTACTGTGGGTAGTGCTTCGCCATGAAATTGATTACTTAGCGCCTGCTTTTTCAGGCGAAACGTTATATGCCAAAACCTGGGTAGGTGAAACTGGTGGCGTAAAATCAGTTCGCTTTGTAGAGATTACAAATGCAGCCGGAAAGACGGTTGCCAAAGCCCGCACGGTTTGGTGCATGCTGGATGCACAAACCTTAAAACCCAAACGGATTGAACCGGGCATGATGGAACCATTTATGTAGAAGCCATCTCAGAAATACGCTGTGTCGGGTTGCCAATCAACATCAAACTTTTATCCGACAACATTTTATCGTTTCTTTAATAATTCAAGCAAAGCTCATTCATAAAATTCGCTATGAAAAAAATACTTGTTGTTGTAGTTGTCGCAATACTATTCAATTGCCAATCCAGAGAAGCATCGAAAAAAGAAAAATCAGGCAATCCCGTGTTTGAAGGTTGGTATGCCGATCCGGAGGGGATTGTTTTCGACAATACCTACTGGATCTACCCCACCTACTCGGCTCCATATGAACAACAGGTTTTCATGGATGCGTTTTCTTCGCCTGATCTGGTAAACTGGACAAAGCACGAGCGAATAATAGATACCGCTGCTATTAAATGGGCCAAGCGTGCTATGTGGGCTCCGGCCATTATCCGCAAAGACAACCAATACTTTTTATTTTTTGGTGCGAACGATATTCAGAGCAATGAGGAGTCTGGCGGAATCGGTATTGGTGTATCGGATAAACCGCAAGGCCCGTATACCGACTACCTCGGCAAACCGTTGGTAAGTCAATTTTATAATGGTGCTCAACCCATTGATCAGTTTGTGTATCATGATGAAGGTAAATATTATCTTATATACGGAGGCTGGCGCCATTGCAACATAGCCCAACTCAGTTCCGATTTTAAAACGATTATACCACAAAGTGACAGTGTGTTGTTTCGGGAAATAACACCTGAAGGCTATGTAGAAGGACCTTTTATGTTTAAACGTAATGGTAAGTATTATTTCATGTGGTCGGAAGGTGGCTGGACCGGCCCGGATTACAGCGTTGCTTACGCAATTGCCGATAGTCCCTTGGGCCCCTTTACACGCGAGGCTAAAATCTTACAACAAGATGCCAGCGTAGCCACCGGTGCGGGGCATCATTCGGTTATTAACCGGCCGGGTACCGATGAGTGGTTTATTGTTTATCACCGCAGGCCGCTGGATCAGACCGATCGTAATTCGCGCGTGGTTTGTATTGATAAAATGGAGTTTGATGCCGAGGGCAAAATCAAACCGGTTAAGATTACATTTGATGGTGTAAAGGCGTCTCCGATTAATCTGCAATAGTATGGAACATAAAAAAGAGGCTGTCTCAAAAGTGTAGTCCGTTGTGAGTTTGAGCTTGTTGAAATCTATTTCAATTTCAAAATCGCTTTCGACAAGCACTGGCTGACATTTGAAATTGATTTTTGATACAGCCCAATAAAAAAACCCCGCTTTGTGGGCGGGGTCCTTTCAATTGAAAAATTAGTTATTAATTAGTAACGCGTACGTTAACTGCATTCAAACCTTTTTTTCCTTCCTTCAGTTCAAAAGTGATCGTGTCATTCTCACGAATCTGATCCACTAATCCCGACACGTGTACAAAGTACTCTTGTCCTGTTGATGTTTCTTTTACAAAACCGAATCCTTTGGTTTCGTTAAAGAATTTTACTGTTCCTTCTTTCATTGTGATTTGTTAAAAAATTATGGCACAAACATACGGATAATATCCGGAATAACAGTATGTTAATATTTAAGCGGCCCGTTTCATTCGTTCAAGCGATACTTCTTTCTGCCGAGCCAAACGAATTACTCCTATTTTATCTAATACGCGGATTATTAAATAAGTGGGATCGATTTCGTGCCAACGAATTCCACCGAAATTTGCCCTTGAGCCAAATTTATGATGGTTGTTGTGATAACTCTCGCCCATCATCAATACATCTACCGGAAGGAAATTTTTGGAGGTATCGCGCACTTCAAAATTGGTATAGCCGTATTTATGAGCGAACCAATTAATAATAGCACCATGAATGGGGCTCATTAAGAACTGCAAAGGCAACAATAACCATAACCACCAAACAGTAGCAAACTTAACGTAGAAGGCAATATACAAGGCACCCCAGAAGATGCGAGAAGGCCATGAGCGGGCAATCTTATCAAATGCATCCCAGCGTGGAACACCTTCTGTAAAACGCTTATCCGGAACTACGCGGCCACTGGCAATATCAGAATAAATGGTTTTGGTTTTCCACATCATGTTCCAGATGGTTTCATCGTACATGGGCGAATGTGGATCATCTTCCGTATCGGCAAATGCATGATGCATGCGGTGCATGGTTCCGTAACCAAACGGACTTAAATAATTTGAACCCTGAAAAATCCAGGTGAGCACAAAGAATACCTTTTCGGTGAACTTGTTCATTGTAAAAGCTTTGTGCGAAGCGTAGCGGTGCAAAAAGAATGTTTGAAAAAACAGCGACAAATACCAGTGCGCTACAAAAAAAATCAAAATCTCCTTCATTGAAATAGGTAGGTTAAAATTGTTAATAAAACGGAATTTACCCGTTCTTACTGTAAGACAGGCCAGCGGCAGATTTGTGACAAAAAGATCAATTATTTTTTTTGGCCGATACAGCCTGAATAACATCGGCTTTCAGATGCTGAATAAATTCATGCGCATCGTCATAATGGCAAGCCTTCTTGAAACTCTCAAACAACTGCGAAGTATCGGGTAACCCGATGTGTATTTTACTCCTTTCAGTGGCAATTTTTTTGCTTGCGCGACTAAACAACTGGCGGCAATGATCTGCCTTTTTGTTTAACACTTCCTGAATTTCCTGGTAATCAAAATCAAAAACCTCGCGTAGCAGATAGGCGGCCCGCTCTAAGGGCTCCAACTTGTGCTGAATTACTTTAAAAGCAGCCGAAAGCTCTTTCTCTACATCAATGTGCGAAAGATCCATCTCCTTGAATTTACCCACCCAATCTTTCATACTTACCTGTTCCCAGTTGATTAACCGGGATTTCTTCAATGCATCAAGATGGTTAAGGCAGTTGTTGGTTACAGCCCGCATCAGGTAAGCCTTGGTATTTTCTATTTTGGTATGATCTATGGTAAGCCAACGGGTAAAGGTTTCCTGAACGATATCTTCCGCATCGGCTTTGCATCGCAAAATGTTATAAGCAATCTGATGGAGCAGCGGTTGATAAAGCGATATGGTTTGAGCGTGATTCACTATAAAAAATTAAGCACAAAGATAATGCTATTTACCCGCTAAAAACAGGTTTTGATTTGAGCGGTAAAACAACACTTGTTAGCCCTTAATTCTCAAATTCGGATAGTTCAAGCCACCGCATGGTTTTGGCATCAAGGGTATCGCCAATCTGCTTAATCTGGCTGGCCAAATCCTGAAGTTTCTGGTGGTCGGTAATACCGCTGTTCAATTGTTCAGAAAGTTCAGTTTTCTGATTTTCGAGGCTTTGAATCTCAGTCTGAAGGCGATCAAATTCTTGCTTTTCTTTAAAATTGAGGCGTTTTTTAACGGTTTCCGATTTCGTTTCGATTACCACCGGATTTTCATCTTCCTCTTCCGGAGTCTGGCCATCGGCCCACAGGCGATAATCTGAATAGTTACCATTAAACAGCCTGATCTTGCCTTCGCCTTCAAATACAAAAAGCTGCTCCACGAGATGATCCATAAAGTACCGATCGTGCGAAACCAACACCAGGCAACCGTTGAACTTTTCAAGGAATTCTTCCAACACATTTAACGTGTCGATATCAAAATCATTAGTAGGCTCATCCAACACTAAAAAATTTGGATTGCGCACTAACACTTTCAACAATTGCAGGCGTTTCTTTTCGCCACCACTCAGCTTCTCAATAAAGTTGTATTGCTTTTCGGGTGGGAATAAAAACGTATCTAAAAATTTAGATGCCGAGACCTGCGAGCCGTCTGCGAGCGTTATAAACTCAGCTATCTCCTTTACTTCTTCAATAACGCGGTGTGCAGGATTAAGGTCCTCAACTTCTTGTGTAAAGTATCCAATCTTAGTTGTAATACCCGGAATTATTTCACCCGTATCGGGTTTGGCTTTACCGGTAAGTAAATCCAGAAAGGTTGACTTACCCACACCGTTCTTACCTACAATTCCAATTCTGTCTTTCTTCTTGAAAACATACGAGAAGTTGTCCACCATCACAGCCGCGCCAAAGCGTTTATTCACTTTGTGTAACTCCAGCACCTTGCCCCCTTGCCGCGCTTCCTGTATGTCTAATTCCAGCTTATCTTTTTTCAGGTTTACCGAAGCTTTTTCCTGCAAATCATAGAAGGCATCGATCCGGTATTTGGCCTTGGTACCCCGGGCTCTGGGTTGTTTGCGCATCCACTCCAACTCCTTTTTCATCAGGTTACGGGCCTTGGCAACTTCAGTTTTCAGCATCTCTTCCCGTTCCGACTTCTTCTCTAAAAAATAGGCGTAATTTCCTTTATACCGATAAAGTTTACCTCGGTCAAGTTCCAGAATCTGGTTTGCCACGTTGTCTAAGAAGTAGCGATCATGGGTAACCATCAGCAAGGTTATGTTCTGTCCACTCAGGTAACTTTCCAGCCATTCAATAGCCTCCAGGTCTAAGTGGTTGGTAGGTTCATCCATGATGATAAGATCAGGCTCAGCCAATAACATTTGCGCCAGAAATATCCGCTTACGCTGACCTCCGGATAACTCACCGAAAGGTTGATCGAGATTCGTAATCCCTAACTTGCCGGTAATGGTTTGAACTTTTGCATCATAGTCCCACGCATTCAGCGCTTCCATTTGTTCCAACGCATGTTGCATGCGTTCGGGCGAAACTTCCGGATCGTGCAGGCATGATTCATATTCGTTTACAGCGGTGGCTACCCGATTATTTTTATCAAAGATGATTTCTTTAACAGTAAGCTTATCATCTGCATCTGGTTGCTGAATCAGAAATCCGGAACGGATACCCTCACGCATACTGATCACTCCCGCATCGGTTGGTAATTGCCCGGTCAGCAGTTTCAGCAAGGTAGATTTACCGGTACCGTTCTCTCCCACCAGTGCAAGCTTTTCGCCTTGCGCAATGCCTAATGTAATATCCTTAAACAACCAACGGTCGTTAAACGACTTGGCGATTCCTTCTGCTGACAAATAATTCACGAACTAATAAATTAGGGCGCAAAGTTAGCACAAGACAACCACCCCGAAAGTTGGTATCGGATATCTGTAAAAATAAAATCGTGCAGGAACAGTTTCAGATCAGGCCGTGCGTTGCTTCATGTAAAAGCAGAAAAAACACAAACCCAGTTGAAAAAATGCTGTAGCTGCGATGGTAAAAATGAGCATCATATACTCCATCAGTTTAATATTAAATATAAAGTTAATATGAAATAGTTGAAAATACAGTATATCAGATAGTTATAATTTAAATTTTAAGGTAAATTATTGAAAATGAAACTGGTAGGATTACTGAAACAACCCCAAACCAAAGCTCAGCGCGATAGAATTATCCGGTGTGGGAACACACCCCAAAGGTTTGCTGAATTGATGCAGGCCATGGTAATAGGACCAAATCAGATTTCGCAACGGGCTGCCTGGTCATTAAGTTATTGCGTAGAAAACCAACCCCAATTACTTGATCCGCACTTTGCTGCAGTTGCAAGGTTGCTGGCACAACCCAAACAAGACAATGCAGTTAAACGTAATCTGCTAAGAGCCCTTCAGTTCGTTAAAATACCAAACCGGTATCAGGGCCGGATTGCCGATAGTTGTTTTACCTTCCTAACCGGAAAGGAACCCATTGCGATCAAAGTTTTTGCCATGACGGTACTCGCTAATCTTGCCATTGAAAATCGTGAACTCAAAAACGAAATTATTCCAATCATTGAAAGTCAACTACCCTTTGGGTCGGCAGGGTTTATCTCACGCGCCAGAAAGGTACTAAAGCAACTTCGTTAAACCTGTTTTGTAACTCCCGCAAATGGCCAAAGTCATCTTGGTTAGTCGTTCATTGCAAAAGATTTACTTTTGTAATTAAATGCAAGGCTCTGCTCATATCTGTAAAAGTTGCAGCAACGAATTTACCGGAAGCTTCTGCAATGTGTGTGGAGAAAAAATCCTGACTCCAGCCGATAAGTCGTTTAAGACTATTCTTAATTCGGTTCTGCTTACCATCACGTTTGCCGATAGTAAGTTTATTCGCACGCTGTGGCAAGTATTACGAAAGCCGGGTACAGTTGCCCGCGATTTTGCTGCGGGCAAGCGCGTGCGGAACATCAGCCCGATGTCGTTGTTCTTTGTATTGAACCTGATCTACTTTTTCTTTCCTCTCATTCAGTTGTTTAATGCCTCGCTCAACACGCAACTCATGTCGCCCTTCAGCGAGTTTTATAAAACGCTTATAGCAACCAAAGCCGTAAGCCTGGGTGTAGATGTGGATGCATTTGCCATACTGTATAATCTAAAAACTGCCACGTTGGCCAAACTGATGGTCATGGTTTTTGTGGTGATCAGCTCGCTGCCTTTAAATTTTCTGTATTGGAAGAAGAACAAGTACTTTATGGATCATGTAGGCTATGCAGTTGAATTGGCCAGCTTCAATCTTTTTGTAAATGCAATTCTGCTAACAATAGTCGTCCGGTTGTTTGGTTTGGGTGCCTATCTTGACGAAACTATCCTTACGGTAATCTTCATTTCAACCAATCTGTATTTTGTACTTCGAAGCAGCTACACCTTTTACCGCGAGCGAAGCTGGCGATTGGTGCTGAAATCGGTAATCCTGATTCTCTTTTTGAAAATTGCCCTTGAGATTTACAGAAGTGTACTCTTCTTTATCACCATTCTGATGTTGTAGATCAGCGCAACGAGCGCATCAGGTTGGCAATCAATTCTTCGGCCTGGCTTTGATCTTCATCTCCGGCAAGTTTACGGTAGGTGAGCAAACTCTGAATAGCTTCTTCAATCTCTTTGTTCATGGCTAAGGTAATCCCCAGATTAAAGTAGCTATTGGGAAAAGTGGGTTCAATTTCAATGGATATCTGGTAATGAATTTTGGCTAACGCCAGATTACCAATTTCAGAGTAGACATTGGCCAAATTATAATGTGCCTCAAAGTGCCGCGGATCAGCCTTCAGCGCCCGTGTAAAGCAATCAATAGCTTTTGTGAATTGCCTTTTACCCGATTCAATAATACCCAGGTTGCAGTAGGCATCTGCCAACGAATCTCCGGCATCAATTGCTTTTTGATATTGCAGTCCGGCCCGGTCATCCCCTTGTTCATCCAGAATCAAAGCCTCTTCAAAGGGAGTAAGGTTGTTCAGGTTTACAACTTTGGCTCCGCCAAACAAATGCAACTGGCCGTGCTTATTGGTTTCGGTATCGGGTTTCCTTTTCCGAACCGGTTTAAATCCGAATTTTTCCGGATTAGGAACTGGAAACTGGATTACTTTGGCCATGACGCAAAGTTAACCAAAATAAAGCGGTGCTGGCGTCAGACGGATTAAAAGGTTTCGCAAATATTCCGTCAGACGCCTGTTACTCTAACTCAAATAAGCTAATAGTTTCATTTGGAATAACCGCATATGAGTCTTCTAAAAATCTTCCTGAGTCCAGATTCATAAACTGATATGCAATTTCCGTGTTACATAAACCACTTGCCATTTTATCACTATATTCCCTAAAGGAGCACCAGGAATAATCTTCAATTCTATCAACAAGCCCAGACCTTAAGGCATTTTGGTGAATGTAGTGAAAAACAGTAGTCAGGTAATCATCCACGCATTTCGATTTGGTTTTTTGTTGGAATAAATTTCCCTTTTGGTTCTGTTGCTTCTGAACGCCCTGTGAGTAAGTGCTCAGAAGTAATCTTATTCCCTCTGTTAAGGTATTAATTGGGATTGGTCTTTCTTTAATTAACTTCTCAGTTACTTCATTGGCCTGAACTAATAAATGAAAATGATTAGGCATCAGGCACCATGCCAGTAGGTTCGCATTGGGTACAATGTACTTTTTTACTTTATCCAGGAAGTATAAATAGTTTTTCTCACGAAAGAAGATGGTTTGTCGATGGTTACCACGATTATAAATATGATAAAAGCTACCCTTAGTAAAATGCATGTTTAAAGGATTAGGCAGATAGTAAGGCGTCCTGACGGCTCTAAGCCGTCTGACGCCTGTCAACTCGCTTTTCTCCGCACTACTTTTTTGGTTTCCTTCTCAACCTTCATGGTGGCACCTTTGGCTTTCTCCATTGGTTTTTTCTTCGCGGCTTCGATGCTCGCTTTAAGAGCGGTCATAATATCAACCACTACAGGTTCTTCTTCAGCTACCATTACAATCTCCTTACCGGCTATCTTCGCATCGATAATTGCCTTAAGCGCATCGTAGTAATGATCTTTCATTTCGATTTTGCTGAAGGTGGTGGTCATTGAATCCACCAGGGTTTTGGCGAGTTTTAACTGTTCTTTATCGGCCTTTACTTCCAGTAATTGGGGTACTTCGCTCATACTGCGTACCTCATTGGGGTAACGCAGGCGGTACATCAGAATACCCCCTTCATGGGGTGAAATCAAAACCGGAGTTTCGCGATCGCGCAGCACTACTTTACCCACACCCACCTTTCCACTTTCTTTCAAGGTCTGACACAAAAGGCCATACGTTTTAGCCGCAATGTCGCCATCGGGACCAATGAAATAAGGTGATTCAAACAACGTATGGTGTACTTCTTCGGCTTTTACAAAGCCTTCCATTTCAATAATCTTCTCGCTCTTGAGTTTTACTTTGTTCAGGTCTTCCTGCTCAATTATTACAAATTGACCGGGCTCATATTGGTAGCCCTTTACAATGTCTTCATTCTTCAGCGGCTGTCCGGTAACCTTGTCTTTCTTTTCATAGCTCACCGGGTTGTGCCCGTCTTTGCTCAACAGGTTGAAACTGATAGTCTGTCCCGTGTCTATCGCATTGTAGATCCTTACCGGTATGGTAACAAGTGAAAACTGAATGTGTCCTTTCCAGATGGCCCTCATAATATCTTAGTTTAAAAAATTAAGAACAGGCCACTAAGTTATTGGTTATGAATATCTTTTCAAAATCAATTTTAGGGGTTGAATGCGACAAATGAAGTGGTGTTTACGTCAGCCTGCAGCTGGTGCAGCAGGTTATACAAGCCGTAATAAGTACGATTTACATAAAGGGCATCCTTCACGCCACGAGCCTTCTTCGATTCGCGAAAAGCCTTCATCTGCCCTATCTCTTCTCCAAATGCATAAAGTGATTTGAAGTATTGCTGCTCAGAAAAATCGAAGCGCGGAGTACGGAATGGGCGGCCGAGCAATTCAACCAGTTGTGTGAATACTTCCGTAAAGAAGGCACGGTCTTTCGCTGTATCATCCGGATAGATGAAGCGCAATTCGCGAAATACGGTATCTAATCGGGCCTTGTCATTCAGAATGTTCTTATCCAGCAACTGAAAGTAAACTTTATAAAATGCCGGTGGCACAACCTTAACACATCCGAAATCAATTATGCCCAACTTATTGTCAGGTGTGATGATGAAATTGCCCGGATGTGGATCGGCATGCAATGCCCGCAACGTATGAATCTGATAATGATAAAAATCCCAAAGCGCCTGACCAATCTTATTTCGATCTTGCTGCGTCCAGGAGTTTATTTTAAACATTTCGCCTAATGGTTTGCCCTCAATCCAATCCATTGTCAGAATGCGATCAGCCGAATGGGCCGGATAGTACTTAGGGAAAATAAGATTTGGAACATCCGCACATTGCTTCGATAGTTCCATAGATCGCTTAAGTTCTAAGGTATAATCAGCTTCTTCCAATAAGCGCGACTCCACTTCACCAATAAACTCATCGTACTCGGCTGCATTGAGATTAAACATTCGTAAAGCAATTGGTTTTACCATAGCCAAATCGCTCTTCACGCTATCGGCCACCCCCGGGTATTGAATTTTTACAGCAAGCTTCTTCCCTTTTAACGTAGCCTGGTGCACTTGTCCGATAGAAGCTGCATTACTGGCTGAAGTAGTGAACGAATCAAAAATTTCAGCTGGCTTTTTGCGTAAAGATTTTTCGAATGTACGTACTACTAATGGGTACGAAAGCGGAGGCGCACTGTATTGAGCCATCGAGAATTGTTGCTGATAAGCCGTGGGCAGCAAGTTTTTATCCATGCTTAACATTTGCGCCACCTTAAGGGCACTACCCTTTAATTCGCTAAGCGATTTGTAGATATCGGTGGCGTTATCCTGATGCAATTCATCTTTTGAGAGATTGGGGTTAACTAGCTTTTTGCCGTAATGCTTTAAATAGTTGGTTCCGATTTTTGCACCGGTAGAAATAAACCGGGAAGCCCGTTGCACTTTACCAACCGGAATACTCTTCTGCTCCTTCATCAGTGCTTAGTTTTTTGAGTTCTGATACAGAAACTTTCCGAAATCCAGGGCATTGTCCAGAATACCCTTTCCAATCAGATCAAACGCAAGATTTACCGACTTCTCAATTGCTGCATCTGTCTTTTCGAAATTGGCACTTTCATCGTGCGCCCAGAATTGAAGTATAAACATGAAGTGCATCCAAAATAAAACATCATACCGCTTGTCGAGATATGGCCGGTTCGCTACTTCGCCCGTAACTTTGCCTGCATTTAGTACCAGGTTGATCCATTCATCAAATGCCGTTTTGAAACCTTTAAGAAATGAGGGCATGAGAGGCTGCTTCCAACCTTTTAATTGATGCAGCAAAAAGCTGCGATCGGCCTTCATGGCTTCTACCAGCATAAAGTAAAAAGTCAGGATTTTTTCGCGGGCGCCAAAACCCTGATAATCCGCATCGGCTTCCATGCGGGTGCGCGTTTCATCAATCAGGTTTTTCCAGATCGCTTTTTCCACGGCTTCGAACGAAGCAAAATGTTTATAAAAAGTGCTTTCTGATATCCCCTGGGTTTTACAGAATGTAAAAACAGAGGCTGGCTTGCCAGTTGTCAATACAAACTCACGGTAGGCAGCAGTAATCGTTTCAGCCGACACGGTCGACTTGGCTCGGGCTTTTTTTGACTTTTCCATACCTCTACAACAAACAAACTGAACTTTGGTTTCCATGTATTGTTAACACTTGGTTAACTGTTTTCGGATTTGCCTAATAATCTCCATTTTTAGGTATGGCTTTACTCCGACTTATCGCATTTCTTGTCCTAAGTCATACTGTTTTGTTGGCGCAGGAAAAGCGAACTGCCCAATACTATTTCGACAAAGCTGAAAGTGCCTACGCTGCACGATCGTACAAAACCGCGCTGGCACATCTCAACGAATGCCTGCGGCTGGAACCCTACTTCATGCAAGCTTACTTTAGCAGGGCGCAGGTACGCGAAGCGCTGGGCGATAAACAAGGTGCACTAACGGATTACAACATCTATTTGGAATCCAATCCTGAGAATAAAGAGGCTTTGTTTAGCCGGGCGGTTAGCCGCTTTGAATACAACCAGTGGGCAATAGCCAAGGAGGACTTCCTGACATTATTAAAACTTCCGGCTGGTGGCGAAACCAATACGGTTTTCTTTCAAACCCAGAAAGGTGATGATGGAGCCAGCAGGGCCTTTTCGGCAGCTAATAATTTGCGTTCGTTATATTTTGATTACCTGGGCCAGATAGAATTGAAACTTAAAAACTACGCGCAGGCAAAAGTCTGTTTTGATTCCGCCATTCAACTGGCACCGGAACAGGTAAATTTTTATTTAGGGCGCGGACTTGCCCTGCAACAAGCTGGTGATAGTGTACAGGCGCGATCAGATTTCAAAAAAGTTTTGCAGTTAGATGCTGATAACAGCCTCGCCCGACATAACCTGGCATTGCTTGGTGCAAACCAACCCACGGCTGAAACCGAGCAGTTGTTAACCGAAGCGATAGCTGCCAATCCAAAACTTCCTTATTCATATGCCGAGCGTGGTTTGTTACGCTTAAATTCTGGTAATCTCACAGGCGCATTAAACGATTACAATGAGGCCATTAAGTTAGAACCGGATAATCATGAATATTACCTGAACCGCGGCTTGATAAAAGAACGTGCCCGCGATTTTACGGGTGCATTAGCCGATTACAAACAAGTAATTACACTCAAGCCTGAATACGAAAAAGGTTGGCTTAGCCATGGAAATGTAATGGTGAAACTGAACAAGTTTAAGGAAGCGGTGGATGATTACTCGGCAGCCATTACCTATTACCCCGACTACGGACTTGCCTATTACAACCGCGCACAAGCCTGGCACCGATTGGGTAAATTAACTGAAGCGTGTGCCGATTTGAAGAAAGCAAAAGGGCTTGGGATAACGGTACCGGGTAAAGTTGAGGGAGTGATTTGCAGGTGAATTCAAATAATAGTATGAAATACAGCAAACCAATCTACTTCATGTATCCGTTAAATACTCGGTGATTATAATCCATTGGTCAATCCTAATTGCGAAGAAAAGTGAAAGTTTCTACGTCCCAGAGAAAGATTTTACTAATCAAATAAAGAATTTAACCTGCAAGGTTATCTAACCCTTCCCCACTAACCACTTATCCGCCTCATTAAAATCTTCAAATACTTTAATGGTAAAACCGCGGGTTGCACTTACCTCCTGCCAATAATTGGCAAAGTCGCGGTGGTGTGCTTCAAAAACTCCGGCAACAACAATGTTTCGAAGTTCGGGCAAATTTTGCTCGTAGGTTTTTACTATGTTAAACGCATCGGTTATACGAACCTGAATATCCAGTTTCCGGTAGTCCACCAACATTTTAGTGCTCTTGGTTTCCTGAGCCTTCTTCATAATCAGGTTGGCAGTATCTACCATTTCTTTGAGCGATTTGCGCGCGCCATACCCGGTTACCAACAGGTAGTGTTCTTTAAGCTCGAATGTAACAGGCGGCAAACTCATGTTGATCAGGTTACCCAATGTAATGTTTGTGGCTGAATGGGGTTTTCAAAAGGCTGATTATTTTGCTGGGCCAACGCCCAAAGTCTTTTGATTTCATAATACCAACGGGCCTGCATGTCGGGTTCGCCAATCAGCATCAGAGTAGGTTTTGATTTAAGTCCTTCGCTGAGTTTGTTAAACACGCCCAGATCCTGACCGATAAATTGTTTACCCAATCGCTTAAGCGGCCACCACAACCATTTGGTTGCCGGCAATGAGCTGTAAAAAATATGGGTGAGTTCGGTTTGATTTTCGTTGATGGGTGTCAGTACAGTAATCGAAACAATCTGGTGCTTCTCACCCACCAGAATATGCTCAGTTCGAATGCCCGGTATTTCAAATGTAATTTCGGTAGAAGTACCACCTTTTAATACACTATAACCTTTGGAATTTGTGGAAGGTGCGTGGCGCACCATCTTGAATCCTTTGGCGGTGGGCTCAAACTGTTTCTCTTTGATTTTTAATTTCTTGGCCGACCGCCAGTACCAGGATTGGTGCACAAATGTAACATGCGAGGGATCAATCAACCCGATTACGGAATGATCAATATCGGCTGGCATGATTACGGTTTCCACATGCAGAAATTTTTTGCCGGCATCTAACACCAGGTTGGGTGGCCCTTCTTTCGGGATCAGGTTGGGTAATTTCTTTTCCGGAATGTAAACCCAAATGGTGCCGTTCAGTTCTTCGCAGGGGTATTGAAATACCTTTATCTTTTTTATGTCGATCGTGTTATCAGGTGGCAGTGCCGGAATCTCCACACAGGTACCGGTCGTATCAAACTTCCAACCGTGATAACAGCATTGTAAGGTGCAATCTTCGAACCAACCCTGCGAAAGCGGAACCCCACGATGCGCACAGTTGTCGCGCAATGCAAATGGTTTACCTTGCTTGTCACGACCAAACACAATCTTTTCTCCACAGATTTGTTTGCCAACCAGTTTATCTCGCTTTAATGATGAACTATGGAAGGCCAGGTACCAGAGGTTTTTTAAGTAGAGCGATGGATCGGTCATAAAACTTCTATTTTAACAGCTAAACAGGGGTACAAATTTACGAGAATCTTTTTTAGGCTCATTTGTGCTAACGCTACAGCGCAAAAATTATAACGTATCAACTCATATCTGGTCGCAGCCGAACAAACACAGGCTCACGGAATTGCTGATCTTTCGTTATCATCGAAAAACTTATTTCTACGATCAGGCGAGGCTCCACCCAAATGCTGATCTTCTCGTCCATTACCTTATCGGGAATTGGTTTCTTAATTTCTTTTAGTGCCTTTAGCTGTTTAAAAATTTTTTTTATAGTAGCATCGTCAAAACCAGTGCCCACCTTGCCACGATAAATAAAATTATTGCCATCGCGTTCAGCAATATGCAAACCGCCAAAGGTTACACTTCGATCGCCCTTACCTGGATTGTAGCCCAGAATAACACATTCGCGCGTACTTCGCACTTTTACTTTCAACCAATAGTCAGACCGCTTACCGGGCAAGTATTTACCTTTTTTATCTTTTGAGATAATGCCCTCCAATGCAAACTCGCGCGCTGCTTCAAACAAAGCTGCTCCATCTTCCACTGCTTCACTTATACGATAAGGAGTTTCGGGCTTAATGGCATCTTTCAACCACTCGCGTCTTTTCTCAAATGGTTCGTTAATCAAAGTCCGGCCATCCATATACAGGCAATCAAAAATATAACAATGCACCGGGCTACTCTTCACACCTTTCTGAATAGATGTTTCTCCGCTACTCATTAACCGATGAATCACTTTTTTAAAATCTGCTTTTCCTGATTTATCCAGACACACAATCTCTGCATCAAATAATCCACACGTTGCACGAAAGGCTTTGTCGGCAACCGTTAGTTCCGGAAACTGTTTGGTTACATCATTATGGTTACGTGTGCGGATTCGCACCTGACCGTCTTCCACAGCAATTAACGCCCGGATGCCATCCCATTTAATTTCGTGCAAATACGTATCGCCTGCTGGTGGCTTATCTGCCGAAGCCGAAAGCATTGGTTCAATAACATCCTGCAAATAATTTACCTGCGGTGTATCTACGCGTTCCAGCAACCATTCTTTTGCTTTGATTTTATAAATCCTATACTCACCATTTATTTCCTTGCTACTCAAACGAAAATAAAATCCGTCCTTCTTGTCTTTGGTGATCTGATATTTTCCCAATGCGTAAATCCACATCTCACCCGCGCCATATTGACCCTTCGGAATCTCACCATCAAACGTCAGGTATTTCATGGGGTGATCTTCCGTTTGCACTGCCAGACGTTTTACACCCGGATGCGGTGGCATTCCGCGGGGTACTGCCCAGGACTTCAACACGCCATCTTGTTCCAGGCGCAAATCGTAATGCAAGTGCGAAGCGTGATGCCTGTGAATTACAAAACTGGTTCCGCTTCCTTCAATAATGCGGGCTTCAGGTTCTGGGGTTTTTTTGAAGTCGCGCTTCTTTTCGTACGATTCAAGTTGTTCCGGGGTTTTGTGTTTTGCATTGGGTGGCAACTTTTTCGCTTTTACCACTTTTGGTTTGCGGTGGGTGTGCAACTCTACGGCAAACGCAGCCATTCCTTCCCATGCATCGCCATCCTGCACAACTTTCTCCACAGCATTATGGATAGTAAACTCAAGTGGAGATTTTAACTGCGCCATTTCATTCCACGTAAGTGGCATTGAAACCGGTGCACCATTGCGACCCCGCAAACTGTATGGCGATACAATGCTTTGCCCGGAGCGGATTCTGAAAATGTCGATCAACACACGGCCTTTGCGCGCATCTTTTTTGATGTGCAGGGTTGTTTCTTTGGGAAACCTTTCGGTGAATGGCAACGCAATAGCCTGTGCAGCTTCAAAAACGGTATGAAAATCCCATCTGGGCTCAATCGGGCAACAGATGTGAATACCTTTGCCACCGGTAGTTTTTACATAGCATGTATAGCCAAACGATTCTATAAATGTGCGCAGGTCTTGGGCAAGCGAAACAATTTTTGGGAAGTCATATCCTTCGGGTGGATCCAGATCGAATACCATGTAATCGGGATGTTCAAAATCCGGTTTGCGGCTATGCAATTGATGTAACTCTAACGAAGCCAGGTTTGCCAGCCACACCAGTGATGCAGGTTCGGTGGCAATGATGTAATCCTTTTTTTCTTCTTTGCCTAGTTTTACAAATTCCAGCCAATCGGGGGCCCACTCCGGCCGGTTTTTCTGATAAAAGCTTTCACCGGTAATACCATCCGGAAATCGAATCAGCGTAAGCGCACGACCTTTAATGTGTTGAAGTAGTGTTGGCGCAATCTTTAAATAGTATTCAATAATTTCGGCTTTGCTCACACCATCTTCCGGAAACAAAACTTTCTCCAGATTGGATAACTCCAGCTTACGTTTACCAACTAATGTCCATTGCGACTTCTTAGCCATTACTCCGTTACATCAGCAGGTTTTTTATTGCTGAGGAAGATCATACCAATTACAAAACATGCCGCAGCAATAGCAATCGGATACCATAAGCCGGAAACAGGATCACCCACACCTTCGCTGTTTTTACTCTTCTCGAATAACCAGGTTGCAATAAAGGGAGTTAGTCCGCCAAAAATTCCATTTCCGATGTGGTATGGTAACGACATTGATGTGTATCGGATACGCGTGGGGAACAACTCGACCAGAAATGCTGCTATGGGTCCATATACCATGGTAACCAGAATTACCTGCACAAACACTAACGCAATCATCAACCAGAAATCGCGGTTAGCCAGAATGATTTCGGTTTTGGTTTCATTGATGCTACCATCGGTTCTGGTTTTATGTGTTTCATTCTGAATGGTATTGTCCGCATACATTCTACTGGTCTGATAAATGAAGGTAGTGTCGCCCACTGCATGAATGGTGCTGTTTCGCGTAAGCGATTTGGCAGCTTCCATTTCTACTTTTGTTTTTACGTCAGCAATGGCATACATGGCTCTATAGATCGGTCTATACAGAAATACTGCTAACAACATACCACCCAGCATAATGTACTTACGGCCCACCCTGTCGCTCCAACCGCCAAATACTATAAAGAACGGAGTACCAATCAACAAGGCAATGGCAATAATATCGCGCGTTTGAACAAACTCTACCTTACAGATTTGCTCCAGAAAAGTCATGGCATAGAACTGACCAGTATACCACACCACGCCCTGACCTGCGGCTGCACCAAACAAGGCAATCAAAACCATTCTCAGGTTCTCTTTCTTGCCAAAGCTTTCTTTGATAGGGTTCTTCGAAATTTTACCCTCGGCTTTTATCTTTTTAAACAGCGGACTCTCCTGCATGCGTAACCGAATATAAACCGAAACACCTACCAGCAATGCCGACAATAAAAACGGCACGCGCCAACCCCAGGAAGAAAATTCATCGACACCTACCGAGTGCCGCACTACAAGGATTACCCCTATCGAAACAAAAAGTCCAAGGGTTGCAGTAGTTTGAATAAAGCTGGTATAAAACCCGCGTCTATTGGCCGGTGCATGTTCGGCTACATAGGTGGCTGCACCTCCATACTCGCCACCCAAGGCAAGGCCTTGCAACAATCGAAGAATCAAAACAAGAATGGGCGCAGCAATACCAATGGTGCCATAGCCAGGAATTAAACCGATGGCAAAGGTGGAGCCTCCCATCAGCACCAGCGTAACCATAAAAGTGTATTTACGCCCGACCAGATCGCCCAAACGCCCAAATACAATTGCCCCAAATGGGCGCACCACAAATCCAGCAGCGAAAGTTGCCAGTGTGGATAAGAAAGCAACTGTAGGATTGCTTTGCGGAAAGAATTGTTTGGCGAGGATGGTAGCGAGACTTCCGAAAATATAAAAATCGTACCACTCGATTAATGTACCTACAGACGAGGCAGTAATAACGGACCAAAGGGTGCTTTTATCTTCTTTGGTTATAGCAGTTGAAGACATGAACTCATAAGTTTCAGGGTAAGTTAAATGAATTTGAATTGGATAAAACTACCGGTTAAAAGAAAATGTGTTGTACCAACCGAAAGCGGGATGATTGGTGGTCATGCAACTATGTATTCGGCAGCCTGACTATCCAGGTATTAAACTAAAGAAAAGTCAGTTCCAATAAAAAAGCCACTTTTCAGTGGCTTTTCATTTTATTGATTAATGCTGGTGTTGATGCGTTTCGCCTTTGCTTTTATTCCAGGTTTCCATAATACCATGGAAACTATCGTGAAGGGCATTAAGGTCGGCACCTAACTCTTCGTTGGTTGCACCGGCTTTTACTTTATCGGCAAGCGCACGGGTATCAGTCTTTAGCTTTGCTAACAAATTTTTAACCTCTTCAGTATCTACTTTGGCTGGTAATGCAGCAGCAGACCACTTATCGGCTTCCACGGCCATTTCTTCAGCAAGGGTTTTTGCAGGCTCAAGATTGGCAGAATCTTTAAACGGATGAAAAGCCTCGGCCATAATCATGTGGAAAGAATCCATTTCAGCCCAGTCATTCACTTCTTCCGTTGCTACAACTTCTTCGGCACCAGCCTGAGTTTCTTCTTTCTTGGCACAAGCTGCTAAAACAACTATCCAGATAAAAGCTAAGAACAATTTTGTCTTCATGTGAATTGGTTTATTAAATTTTAGAAAGCACAAAATTATAAAAGTCGGCCTAATTGCGATCCTTCTTACGATATTTTCTATACACCTCTAAGCTGCTAATAACCTTCTGCAACAACTGGTAGTAAAGTGTTACATACAAAACGAGCGTAAACACCCAGATTACGGCAATGTTAAAATAGAGGGTATCGTACACGGTACCCCATAAAGGCTTGGTGGGCACATAAAAATTAGCTGTAAAATCCAATGGATTGGCAGGACGGTGATCGGTAAAATAGATGGGGTAATACTTTTGAACCAGTTTTCCCCGCCACTCTAAAATCCGGTTTATTTCAGAATTGTTCTGCACCATATCACCCACAGCATCATTGGTGTATTTCATCCGTAAGGCATTGTAGGCTTCTTCGCTGCCCAGGTCCTTAATTAATCGAGCTCGTACCGAATCCAGTTTTTCATTTGCCTTGGTAAGCTTAATGCCATAGTATTGTTTCAATATCTTCAGGAATGTATCGGTTTTTGCAAAAACCGTTGAATCAAATTTTCCAATCTGCAAGCGATCTAATTCCGGAAACCGGTCTGCACCCACTTTCTGCACTTCGTAACCTATTTCAGAATGCAATAGGTCAAGCGCCTTTTTTACCGGGTTGCTTTCGCTTCCATCATGCCAACGCATACGGTTATTAAGTACGGTAGCTAACCGCGATTCAAGTGCAGGAATAAAATACAAACGTTTATAATTGGCATTGGCCACTTGCTGATCGTACGCGTAAAATTGTTTTTCAAATGGGTTATCTTTAAACTGTGTAACCATCAAGGCTTCGAAGGCCCAGCGCGATGCCATCATTTCGCCTAAAACCGGAATGCCGTTGGGTGTACCTACCTTCGGATTAAATTTATCGAAACTGATAACTACCCCACTTAATAGTAATTGGGGAATAATCAGTACCGGAATAAGGATATAAATAGTTACTGCCGAATCGAAAGCTGATGAAATATTGAGTCCTAACATATTGGCAAAACAGGAACACGAAAACAGCACCAGCCAATAGCGCATTTCGGCTAGCGGTATTTCCAATATCCAGTTGCCCAGCGCCATAAACATAATAGTTTGAATGGCCGACAAACAAAAAAGTATAATCACTTTAGAAACCAGGTAACTGCTACTGCTTAGGTTCAGGTATCGTTCGCGCTTCAGAATTTTTCTATCCCTAAAAATCTCCTCGGCACTTACAATAAGCCCCACAAACAAAGCAACTACCACGCTCATGAAAAAGTAAACCGGAATGTTACTGTTGTGATAAAAACTGTAGTGTGGAGTGTCGGTAGTTACGGCATCGTAATACTTTACAAAGTAGGCAATGAATATTGCCAATACAGGGGCCAACGAGAGGTTCACAATCAGGTATTGCTTATTGGCAAGCTTTGCCAGCACATCGCGAATGATGAACACTTTCAATTGCGCTAACCAACCTGGTATTTTTTGTACTACCGGAAGCGGGTCTTTAATTTCCTGAATCCTGGGTATCTTTATTTTCTGCTTGAAGTACTGATACCATTGGCCGGGCGAAACTTTGCGCGTATGCGTAAACCTACCGAACTCATTCACCACCCGGGTTTCAATAATATTAAAAACCTGTTCCGGATTGATGTTACCACACTCCGGACAAGCACCCGGAATTTTGTTGGCAGCATTAATTATATCCTGAAAATAGTTAACCGATTCCGTAGGGTTTCCATAATAGATCTGAAAGCCACCTACATCCAGAATAATAAGTGTATCAAACATCTTAAAGATGTCGGAGGATGGCTGATGAATAACCACAAAAATCATTTTGCCCCGTAACGCCAACTCTTTCAACAAGTCCATGATATTTTCAGAGTCGCGTGATGATAATCCTGAAGTAGGTTCATCTACAAACAGAATGGTGGGTTCGCGTAGTAATTCCAACCCAATGTTCAGTCGCTTACGCTGACCACCACTGATGGTTTTATGTAAAGGTGAGCCTACTTTAAGATCGCGGATTTCCGAAAGGCCAAGGTTCACCAGAACTTTTTCAACTCGTTCCTTTATTTCTTCATCAGTAAAATTTCCAAAGCAAAGGCGGGCTGAGTAATAGAGGTTTTCAAAAACGGAAAGGTCTTCAATCAACAGATCGTCCTGCGGAATAAAACCCAGAACACCGTCTACTTTGTGGGGCTCTTTGTGAACATCAATACCATTAATCAGAACGCGGCCACTGGATGGTTTTTCAGAACCATTGAGCACATTAAGCAAAGTGGATTTACCCGAACCACTGGCACCCATCAATCCAATTAACTTACCACCGGTTTCGGCTATGTTGATGTTTTGCAGGCCGGCTTTACCACTTTTGAAATGATAAAATACATGTTCACCAATAAACGAAATATCGGTTTCACTTTCCTCAAACAGAAACTTACTTACAATATCAGAATAGTAAATAGGTTCGATCTTCGCTCCCCTAATAGCACTTCCTGTTGCAAACACATCAATCTTCCGGCTCTTAAGCGGTATACTGTTGAGATAAAGTGGTGTGATGCCCAGGTATTTGATCAGGTAAGTCTCAATATCGGCCAGACGAAGAATGGCAATCAATCCGGTAAGATCTTTTGCTGTAATGCGCGGGCCCGGAAAATCATCTCCGCCAGAACCTTCGTCAATAACCAGAATATTTTTAGAAGATAGTTCTTCAATATCCTGACCCTGAACAAAAGTGCGAATGGCTTTGATGTCGCGTTGGGGAATTTTAAGTGCTTCACCGATGTAGTACACCAGGTTGCTTTGCCGCTCAGACAATTCGCCATCGGCATAACAGAGTTCAATAATCTTTACCGTAAGTACCGCCTTTTGCTGTGTGGTGAGCGATTGATTTACCTTTTTGGCAATCTGCATGATTTGCGACCAATCATCCACAAACTCAAGTGTTTCGGCATCAACGTTCAGGTTGGGTTCAACCGTTCGTTTGTTGGCTTTACAAAACTCATCAAATAACGACAGGTAATAGCGGGTGGACTCCTGATTAAGGTGTAGTGATAAAAAGTCTTTAATGTTGGCGCGCTCCTCGTCTGTTATCCGCTCCTTGGCCACAATGGCAAAAAGTTGAACGATCGCCTTTAAAAGTTCTTCACTCATGTACGAACCAAAAAGCGTAATTTACAAGGAATAGCGTTGCAATCCAGTATCCGAATTTAGGTTTCCGTAAAATTTATCAACTTCCATTTTTGCTGCATTTCTGCTTTCTTTGTCAAACAAAAAAAATTAGTATGAGAAAGTGTTTGGTTGTCTTGGGATTAGTCTTTTTGTCGGTTTCCATTTCGTTGGCACAGGAAAGCAGCATCCTCTGGGAGATTTCGGGCAATGGTATAACCAAACCTTCCTACCTGTTTGGAACGTTGAAGTTTACTGGCGAAAAAGAATTCTATTTCCCGCAAGAAGCTAAGGATAAAATTAAGGCAGCCGATCTGTTTGTGATTGAAGATCAGGTAGATCATCATGCACAACATGAGTTGAATAAGGCACTGCACTTTCCGAAAGGAGAAAGCCTGGCCACCCATACCACACCCGAACAATACAAGCAGATTACTTCGCTTTTTGAAAAAGAGTTTGGTATTTCAAAAGCTACGTTCGAGGCAAAGTATGCACGGTTAAAACCGTTGGCTATTTCGGTATCCATGACGCGCCTGGCTTTACGCGAGGATGTTAAGTTCTATGATATAGAGTTGTTACGATTTGCCAAAGCCAATAAAGTTAAAACCTATAGCCTTGAAAAAATTGAACGCGAAGCCGCAGCTTTAAATTCATTTCCGGTTAACGAGCAGGTACTGGCGCTTATTCATGCCGCCACTTACTTTAACGATCAAAAAGAAGAATTCATTAAGCTCATGGCAGATTATCCGCAAGGCAAACTGGAAGAGATTTTTGAATACACACTACACCCGCTCGATAACAACCAGAAGTTTATTGAGGAATTTTATTACAAGCGCAATGAAGAGTGGCTACCGAAACTGGAAAAGATGATGAAGAATGATGTGGCTTTTGTATCGGTAGGCATCGGACACCTGGAGGGTGAGCGCGGCTTATTAACTTTGCTAAAAGCAAAAGGCTACAGCCTCACCCCCATTAAGGTTTCCAACAAGAATTAACCAAATCGTTTTGTAATCAGGTCACCCAGAATAAGCAAACCCTCGCGCAGGTATTCGTCTTTCAGGTTCTGAAGTTCATCGATGGGAAGTCCTTCTTTCGAGGTAATCTTGGTATCTAATTTTTCGGTTGCCTTTTTCTTCTCCGCTTCGGCAATTTCCTGCAAACGCTTTGTTTCATTTAATGATATCCGCGTTTCGTTCATATTCTTCTTTAGCTCATCCGTCTCCGTAATAAACTTTTTAAGACTAGCATCGTAGCGGGCTCTTTCCTGATAGGCTTTGTTTAAGCCAGCCAGTACCTGGGGATTTACCTGAGTAACTTTCTGAAAACTTGCTGCCCGTATTACATCCCAGGGTAATGCGCTTGGGCTGGAACTCTCACCGAAATGCTCAGCATCAAATGCCGAAGGCAGATTGATATCAGGCGATACTCCCTTGTGCTGAGTACTGCTTCCGGTTACCCGATAAAATTTCTGAAATGTAAGTTTTAATTGGCCTACAGGCTCCGGCTCATTAATAAACCTGCTTAAATCCAATACCGTTTGCACGGTTCCTTTTCCAAAAGTTGATTCACCTACCACAACACCTCGTTGGTAATCCTGAATAGCTCCGGCAAAAATTTCTGAAGCCGATGCGCTGAAGCGATTGGTTAAAACTACCAGCGGTCCACCATAGAACACTTCCTTATCTTCATCGGGTAATACTTCAATTTTATTAATTGAATTTTTAACCTGTACCACCGGGCCTTCTTTTATGAACAGGCCTGTTAGATCTACTGCCTCGGGTAAGGAACCGCCACCATTATTTCTCAAATCCATTACAATACCTTCCACGCCTTCTGTTTTTAGTTCACCAATAAGGCGCTTCACATCACGGGTGGTGCTTTTATAATTTGGATCTCCCTTTTGATAGGCCTCATAGTCCATGTAGAAACTAGGAAGTGAAATAACACCTAGTTTTGCCTGCCGGCCATTAAGTTGATAGTTGATTACTTCCTTCTTGGCTGCCTGATCTTCCAGTTTAATTTTATCGCGCACCAATACAACTTCCTGAGCAGGGCCATTTACTCCGGTTTTTGCCGGAAGAATCATTAACCGGACAATGGTTCCTTTCGGGCCTTTAATCAGCTTCACCACATCATCCAAACGCCAGCCTACCACATCAACCATTTCACCATCTTTCCCCTGGGCCACTGCTGTAATTAAATCGTTTACATTTACTTTCCCCGATTTCTCAGCATCGCCACCCGGTAAAATTTTTACGATTTTTGTATAATCATTCTCTGATTGCAGTTGAGCTCCGATACCTTCCAATGATAAACTCATCTGTTGCTTAAACAAATCCGATTGCTTAGGCGACATGTAATTGGTGTGCGGATCGTAGGCTTCAGTAATAGAATTCATGTAGATGCCAAACACATCTTCGGAATTGAACTGCGAGAAAGTCTTGCTGAATCGTTGGTACCGGGTCTTTAATGTCTCGGTAATTTCTTCAGGTTTTTTGCCTGCCAGCTTTAAGCTTAAGGCCTGGCTTTTGATAATCTTCCGCCAGATATCATTTAGTTCTTCTTTGCTGGTTGCCCAGTTAGCTTTATCCCGGTCGGTATCGTAATACTCATCTGTTGAGTAGTCAAAGTTCTGATTAACCAGGGTGTTCAGTACATAGTCCATCCGTTCTTTATAACGCTTATCGAAAACTTTATAGATTTCGAATGCGGGCGTTACGTTTTCGCTTCGGGTTAAATCATCGATAGCATATTTATACCGTTCGAAAGCCTTTACATCCGAAGCCAGGAAATAGGTTTTACTGTTATCGAGGTCTTTGATGTAGCGGGTTAAAATCGCAGCCGAAAGCGAGTCATTTAGTTTAATTTTCCTATAGTGATTATTATCCAGAATGTAGGAAATAACCCGGGCCTCTTTTCCAAAAACCGGCTTTGGTTTAATTTGTAAAGAATCCTGTGCGTGAACATTAACCGCCAACAACACTACTAATCCAAGTCCAATAACAAATCTTCTACTCATAGTCGAAATCATTTCTAGTAATAAACGGATGGGTAACAAACAAGATGCCGTTTTTCAGACAACTTTATTAAAATCGAACTCATTTAAAAACTTCTGTACCTCCTCAACCGACTGGAACTCAAACGTTTTCTTACCGCCAAGAGCCGAGTGGATATCAATTTTAATTAGTTCAATATTTTTGGAACTATTACGAAACTTAGGCTTTACATGCTTGTAATCTTCAGACTCCTTGCGGCTAACTGAAAACTGAGTGGCACGGATATTTTTGCAATAAGAGCATTGATAATGCTTTAAGAGCTCTTTTGGTGAACCATCTTCTAAACGCTCTATAATTTCTTCGCGCTGAACGCGCATGGTATAAAAACCACAGTTATTGCAGTGCAACGAAATCAGGTGCCCCTGGTATTTCTCAATACGTACTTCCTGCGTTTTCTCATCTATCCATACATCATAGTCAATTGAAAAGATGTTCTCTTCCGCCTGCATCCCCTCATTTAGGTGAACATCTTCCTCATCTTCGCTTAGCAGTTTCATTTTGTTGCCAGCCGAAGAGGTGCGGGGTGCGTACCGCAATTTGCGCAGTTTTCTATTTAGCGGTGTAGGATAATAATACCTCAGGATGAGCGATGCGATGTAGATCACCAGTGTTGCACCTGCAACCGAAAAGAATAACCGAACAAAGAAAGCAGTACCCGGACCTCCAATTTCATCCTTGCCATACATATTAATTACACACGCAACCGAAATACCCAGAAAGACAAAGACCCAGTTAAGCCATTTTATTTCGGAAGAATTTACATAGTCATGCTTTTCCTTATAGGTTTTAAGTAATGATACTTTGAGATGATAGAATAGAAATACTACAAGAGCAATTACAACAAACACAATTGCTGATATCAACATAAAGTTGTACCAGCCATCCACAAACGCAAGTTCATCCTGTTTATCCATACCGGGGTTAAAATTAAGTTTCTAAAGGTAATACAATAACGATAAAATAAGCTGCCGAATTTGATCGCTACAGGGATTTAACAAGTTGGTTAATACACTTGTTTTAGGCCTTAACCCACCGGCAAAGGGGGCAAAACCTGTGTTTGGAAAACCTGATTTTTAGGCTAAAAACGATGGTTTTGAGAATTTTGTGAAAAATTGCACAGTAATTATTGCTTTTGTAAACTATTTTGAATTATCATTGTGTATTAATACACAATGATATGAGCGAATTTGAAAAGAAAAAACTCGAGTCTGACTTCAGAAATTTTACATCCAGAAATTTTGAGCGGCCCGGAGATTGCCGTAACCTGGATCAGATCCGGTACTACGTGCGGGAGCTGTGTAAAAAAATTGAAGAGTATGAAAACCGCTTCAACTATGTACCGCAGTGGGCCTATTCGTTATTGGCGCAGTACAATATGGTTCATAACAGCCTGTTGCACAGTGATTTTAAGCGTGCCTATGCATGAGGTGATTCCATGAAGTATATCCCCTCTCCTATTCCAATCCGGTTTGAATACGTGTATTCAGCTACGGCAAACCGCTCCGGTCGCATGCAGTATCACAAAATAAGGCCGGGTGTTACCAAATTAAGGATAAGCCGCCAGGAGTTTATTAAGGCTTATAATGAGATGACCATTATCGCCATACATCCCATGCCCCTTCGCGGCCAGGATGCCGTTTTTCAATTAGAGTTTTACGTGTAAGTCAGTTGTTCACAATTCCGTCCAGGTTGGCTGGGGAATAACCGATCGACTTAATTGTTTTGTTGTCTGATTTGCGATAAACGAGCCACTTATCGCCAGCTTGTTGGTAATAGCACTCGGTACCATCCTTTTTAAGATAATGTTCTACGGTGGCTTGGGCTTCAGCCTCTGACGTACAGGCCTTACTCATATTAGAGCGTTGTACTTCTTCAAACAAAGCTTTGAACTTCTCGCCCAGCCCAAATTCCAGTATCGCACCCGAAAGCACGTATTGCAGATCACAAAAGGCATCGGCTATGCCCACAATGTCCTTTTCCAGAATAGCCACTTCAAGTTCTTTAAGTTCTTCAGCCAGCAGGGCTACTCTTAATTTACAGCGGTTTTCATCCGGAATAGTGGGTGTTGCTAAGATCGGATGCTTAAAAGTGGTGTGAAATTGAGCGACAAGGTTAAGTGAATCGGGTTGTTGCATGGATAATCGAAGTTTAAACTCCAATGATACTACATGGTATCCAATTTTGGGTAACTTTTAAATCTTACTAGTTTATCTGAATCATTATAAATTATTGATTTATAGTACTTAATGATTTCTTACACAAACTATAACTTCAATCAAATTCAATTATTTTGATTGCGGCTGCTGCCTTATATTTGGGGCCTTATATTAAAAATGGAAAAGAATTTTGTTGAGGAATTGAAATGGCGGGGTATGCTTCACGACATCATGCCCGGTACCGAAGATGAACTTAAAAAGGGAATGGCCTCTGGCTATATCGGCTTTGACCCTACTGCCGACTCGCTGCACATTGGCCACCTTGTTCAGATCATGACATTACTTCAATTTCAGCGGTGTGGACACAAACCGGTTGTTTTGGTGGGTGGCGCAACCGGAATGGTGGGCGATCCTTCAGGTAAATCGGCTGAGCGCAACCTGCTATCAGAAGAAGTTCTTACCCACAATGTTACCTGTGTTAAAAATCAACTGGAGAAATTCCTCGACTTTTCATCGGGCGCAGCCAATGCAGCCGAAATGGTGAACAACTACGATTGGTTTAAGGAGTTTCGGTTTCTGGATTTTATCCGCGATGTAGGCAAGCACATTACCATCAACTATATGATGGGCAAGGACTCCGTTCAGAAACGTTTGGAAACCGGGCTGTCATTTACAGAATTCAGTTACCAATTGGTACAGGGTTACGACTTCTATTGGTTATACAAAAACAAGAATTGTAAACTTCAAATGGGTGGGTCAGACCAATGGGGTAACATTGTTACCGGCACTGAATTGATCCGCAGAAAAGATAATGGTGAGGCTTATGCCTTAACCACGCAGTTGATTAAAAAAGCCGATGGTACCAAGTTTGGCAAAACAGAAGGCGGCAATGTGTGGCTCGATCCTAAAAAGACATCGCCTTACAAGTTTTACCAATACTGGCTTAATACAAGCGATGAAGATGCGGCCAACTTCATCCGGATTTTTACCTTAAAGAATAAAGCAGAGATTGATGCGCTTACGGCCGAACACGCTTCAACTCCACATTTACGCGTGCTGCAAACTGCGCTGGCAAAAGATATTACTGCACGAGTGCACTCGCCTGCCGACCTGGAGCAAGCCATTAAAGCCTCTTCCATCCTGTTCGGGAATTCTGTTACCGAAGATCTTACAGGTTTAGATGAAGATACTTTACTGTCGGTATTTGAAGGTGTACCTCAGGTTAAAATTTCAAAAACCACATACGAATCGGCTAACACCGTTACCGATTTACTGTCGGATGTAACGCAGTCTGCAATATTTCCATCAAAAGGTGAAGCGCGCAAAATGATTCAGGGTGGTGGCGTGAGTATCAATAAAATTAAACTTACCGATGTTGCGGCTAAGCCCGGCTTCGATTTGCTGCAGAATAAATACCTGCTGGCGCAAAAGGGAAAGAAAAACTATTATCTGATCATTGTTGAATAATTGCCCGATGCGATTAACCTGCATTACCATTTTATTTAGCGTTTTAGGTTCACTGGCAGGGAGTAACGCAACATACTCACAGATTCAATTAAGCGACACCACGAAGGTTTATCGTATCGATCAGGAGATTGACGTGCTGATTGACTCCACGGGTAGATTAACCTTTGAAGACATAGGCCATTCAACCTTTCGTAAAAGCGATGGTTTTTTAACATTTGGTTATCTTAAAAAGCCGATCTGGTTAAGAATAAAAGCAGAAACGCTTCAACAATCAATAAGGTGGTATCTCGAGATTCCCGCTCCCTTTCTGGAGTACGTGGATTTCTACCAGAAGACTGCCACCGGTTGGCACCATAGCCGAAGCGGCTATTATTTGCCGCAGAGCGAAAGAATTCTACCCCACACCAACCATGTGTTACCGCTTCAATTCGATTCACTGAATAAAAGTGAAGTTTACATTCGCATTAGCGGTCTTAGTCCAAAAACATTTCCGGTTTACCTGATGAACAAGGAAGTTTTTCACAATAAAACCCGCACCGATGATTTATGGTATGGCGTGTTTTTCGGGATTCTTCTGGTTATGTTTTTCTTTAACTTCTTCATTTACCTAAGCCTGCGGCAACACAATTACTTGCTTTACATGGGTACCATTGTGTGTACCTTCCTGATTTTTGCATCAGCCTCAGGTTATGCCGGCAAATTTTTATGGCCAGAAAATCCACAGGTAAATTTTTATACCGGAAGGCTTTCGTTGGGAGTGCTTGTAAGTGTGCTTACCGTGTTCACAATCCGTTTTCTTGAGGTGCGCAAGTACTCGCGCGTAATGTATTATGCAGTACTCACTTTAATTCCATTATCGGTACTTTCCATTTTGTTGATTGCTTTAAAGGGGTTACCATCCGCTGGTAATAATTTAATTTCACTTTGCACAGTCATGTTTATCACTACGGGTATTGTTTGCCGGTATAAAGGAAATGCCACAGCCTCCTACTATATCGCAGCCTGGACAGTTTACCTGATTGGTGGTTTGTTATTAACCCTGCGGAATAGTGGCGTATTTGATTTTAATTTCTGGACTACTCATTTTGTTGAAATCGGAGCTGCCATGGAAACCAGCATAATTGCTTTTGCGCTGGGCGATAGGTACCGGAGATATAAACTTGAAAAAGAAGAGATCCAGTTACAGGCACTAAAAATTCAACAGAATGCAAATGAGATCCTGGAGAAGCGGGTACGAGAACGAACCGAAGATTTAATTAAGGCTAATACCGAACTTCAGGCCAATCTCGCTACCATCAGCAAGCAATCTGAAATTATTGAGGCCAAGAATGCTGAGCTGGATGGATTCTTCTACCGGATCTCGCATGATTTAAAAGGTCCGATCACTTCTTTGTTGGGTCTCTTCCACCTTGCCAAAGTTGAAATTAACGACCCCAAGGCTTCTGAATATCTGAACCGGCAACACGAGCAGGTTGACCGGTTAAATCAGATTATCCGCGACCTGATTAATCTTACACGCTTAAATAATACCAGTCTTACCAGAGAGAAAATTGATTTTGTAAACCTGGTAGATACCTGCATCAACTCTTTGCAAGGCTTAAACAAATTCTCACGAATAAAATTTATTAAGAATATTGAACCTGATATTTACTACGAAGCCGAGTGGGTAATGCTGAATGCGATTATGCAAAACCTGATTGAAAATTCGATTAAATATTCGCGGGAGGACAACGCCTTTGTAAAAATAAATATTCGTAATCTGGATGATCAGGTATGTATTGAGGTTGAAGACAACGGCCTGGGTATTCCGGAGGAGCATCAGGCCAAAATTTTCGAGATGTTTTATCGGGCTACAGAAACTGCTCCGGGTAGCGGATTGGGTCTTTACATTCTGAAGCGATCTGTTGACCGATTAAAAGGAAAAGTAAAAATTAAAAGTACAGAAGGTGAAGGCTCAACCTTTACCATACTCCTTCCCCGTAATCATCACAATTAAGAAAATTGAAGCAGCCAGTAATTTCCGTACCGGTCTTGCAGGGTACCAAACCATACTCCCCAGAAATTCTTTTTCGCAGGCTGGATAATCGTGCCACCCGTTGACAGTTTTTTAAAGTACGTGTTAAATTCCTTTTTGGTTTTGCAAACAATCATCATGGAAACCGTGTTGCCGGGTTTCAGGCCATCATCTCCCACCAAATCGGTAGCCATCATTTCCACACTTCCATTCCGTAATTCTGCCTGCAAAACATAGCGATGAATAGAATGAGGTAAAGCTGAGGCACCCGGACTTTCTCCTACCAATTGAATTTGTAGCTCTCCCCCCAGGCACTTCTGGTAAAAGGTCATGGCCTCTTTGCAGTTACCACTAAAGGTTAAGTACGAGATAATTCTAACCATATTACCGCAAAGATGGAGCTTACAAATTTGGTTAACAGGTTGTGGTTACGACTGTATATGTGGTTGATTGCGCCAGTCAATCCGCGTACATTTACCCTATGAAACACATTTCGATTCTGGTTCCTGAATCGGCTGTAATGGAAGCCGTGGCCGATCCGCGCTATGCCTTTAGCGCAGCCAATCAGTTTTTGGTGGCAGCCGGTAAGCAGCCCTTGTTCCATGTACAGCTTGTGGGCAATACGCCCGAAGTACGTTTGCACGAAGGCGCTTTCTCCGTGCATGCCGATAAAGTGTGGAGCGAGGTTAGCCAAACCGATCTGATAATTATTCCAGCCCTTTTCGGGGATATGAAATCTGCTATTGACAAAAACAAAAGTTTTATCCCGTGGATTAAGAAACAACATCAACAAGGTGCTGAGGTGGCTTCGCTTTGTGTGGGTGCTTTCCTGCTTGCTTCAACCGGTTTGTTAGATGGTAAATCCTGCTCTACGCATTGGGCGTTTTATAATGAGTTTAGAACTATGTTTCCGGAAGTAACAGTGAAAGATGGCAGTATTATTACGGAAGAAAACAGAATCTACTCCAGCGGTGGTGCTAACTCGTATTGGAATTTGTTGTTGCACCTGGTAGAAAAATATACCGATCGCGATACGGCCATACTTGCAGCCAAATATTTTGCTATTGATATCGATCGCGAAAGCCAATCGGCATTTGCGATGTTTCGCGGACAGAAATCGCACACCGATGAAGCGATAAAAAGAGTACAGGAGTTTATTGAAGCAAACTATCAGGAGAAGTTAACACTCGATCAACTTGCCGGAATGGTAGCCATTAGCCGCAGAAGTTTTGAGCGTAGGTTTAAGCAAGCCACCAGCAATACCGTAACCGAATACATGCAGCGCGTAAAGATAGAAGCCGCCAAACGCAGCTTTGAATCCACCCGCAAGAACATAAATGAAGTAATGTACGATGTGGGTTATACCGATACCAAAGCATTTCGATCGGTGTTTAAGAAACTTACGGGGCTAACACCTATTGATTATAGGAATAAGTATAACAAGGGTGCTTTGGCAGCATAAAAACAAAAAAACCAAATGAAGAACACCAGCGAGGGTATGGGGAAGTTTATATCGGAAAGTAAAAGTTTAGTCTCAAAAAATTTCAGCCTCCTTATTTCATCGGTAAATGGTCTGGAGTATATTTACCTGACAGGATACCTTAGAGATATTCGTTAAAATACCGTAAAAAATTCTATGAAAAAAATCTTATCAGTTATTGTGGTTGCTTTATTCTCTTGCTTAACTCAACTCTACGGACAAAGTGCTGGTTTTCAAACAGGATTTATTATAACGAAGGAGGGAGATACGATTAAGGGATTTGTTAAGTACAAAAATATGGTCCCAAATCGTGTATTAGAAAAAATCAAATTTAAACCTTCACAAGAGGCTGAAGACAAGTCTTACTCGCCTGAAGACCTCATAGGATTTACAATTGAATCACATACTTTTATTTCAAAGTTCACAACTGCCTTTGGGGAGAGTCAAAAAGCCTTTCTTAAAGTGATAATGACTGGTCCATTGAATTATTATCAACTTGAGTATACTGGGTTCGGTGCAGGTAATATTACCAATTATGTTATACTTGAAAAAGAAGGTAGTAAGGAGCAAATCACTTACGTCATTAACTCAATTGGTTTCAACTTTAAAAAGAATCTGTCAGCGTATTTAGCTGACGTTCCCCATTTAGCAGAAAAAATTAGCTCAGGTGAATATACAAAAAAAGATTTGTCATCAATTGTTGCAGAGTACAACAAACATATGAAAGGGGATTAATTAATCTACCCGCAAGAATATAAACGAAGTAATGTACGATGTAGGCTATACCGATACCAAAGCATTTCGTTCGGTGTTTAAGAAACTCACGGGGCTAACACCTATTGACTATCGGAATAAGTATAATAAGGGTGTTGTGGCAGCTTAAAAACAAAAAAACCAAACCTATATAGATTTGGTTTTTGAGCCCCCTGCCGGAATCGAACCAGCGACCTACTGATTACAAGTCAGTTGCTCTACCAGCTGAGCTAAGGAGGCTTTTACTATTTTATCCCTCTTTTCGACTCTACTGATTATCCCGAAGGTTCGGGACTCTACCAGCTGAGCCAAGGAGGCTTAAACGAGGGTGCAAAAATAACGGATCGATTGATTTAAGCAAGGCGCATCACACTGATTTCAGCATTTTTAGCTGTTTTTTTAGCTGAATCAGATGCTGATTGGCTGCTTCTATTTTATCGTTGAATTCGCCCTTAAGCTTTTCGGCATTTTTAGAGCGACCAAAGAACTCCAGATTATTCTGCAGGGTAGAAAGATCATTCTCCGCTTTTTGAATTTGCTTGCGCAGCGTTTGCTCTTTATGGTATAGTTTGCGGTCGGCCTGCGGATCGTTTTTCAAGCCAGCAAGCTGCGATTGTAACAACGTTTGCTCACGCTCGGCCTCACTCAACCCGGAAATAGAACTTACATATTTGGCCACGGCATCGGTAAAGCGTTGTTTAACTGAGGCCACTACATTCTTCGGCACAAACCCGATCTCGTTAAACTTAGCCTGAAGGGCATCCAACTGCTCAACCGAAGTATTGCCCGCAACCGCTGCAGCAATCAGCTCATCGATAATCACTTCCTTCTGTTTCAGATTTACTTCCTGCTCCTGATCGGCTTTTACCTGCGAGCCTCTGCGCTGATTAAAGAAGAAATCGCATGCTTCTTTAAACTCTTTAAAGATTTTATCACGTTGCTTTTCCGGCACAGGACCAATCTCCTTCCATTGCAATTGAAGTTGTTTCAATTCCTGAGAAGTTTTGTTCCAATCATCACTTTCCTTCAATTCAAGCGCACGTGCAACCAGGTTTTGCTTGGCTTTCAGGTTTGCATCACGCTCTTCATCCAGTTTTTTAAAGAACTGATTCTTGTTGTGGAAGAACTGCTTGAATGCATGCCAGAATTTTTTGTTCAGTTCTTTGGATTTTGCCCGGGGGGTGCTACCCACAGCATCCCAACGCTTTTGCAACGCTAAGATTTCCTGTGTTTTTTGATTCCAGTCTTTAATTCTATCCGTTGTAAACTGCTGAAAAGCCTGCACTTCTTCTGCTATTGATGACTTGGCTTCAAAGTTTGCTTTTAGTTCGGTTTGCAATCCTGCTACAAACTCATCGCGTTTAGCATATACAGCATCCGATGCGGCTTTAAAGCGCTGCCAAACTGCTTCCTGATCATCTTTTGGAACGGGCCCAATGTGTTTAAACTCATTGTGCAATTCATTCAATTCCTTAACGGCATCTTTTATTTTTTCCTTGGCCGTGAGTTGTTCAGCCCGAACGCATAACTCCAACTTGGCTTCCAGATTTTTCTTCCTGTCCAGTTCCTTCAATTCGAAATAAATATTCCGATGATCGTAGAAGCGGTCGATCAATGCATTGTAATTAGCCCACAACGTTTTGATATGTGCAGGCGGAACGGGGCCAACCTGTTTCCAGGCTTGTTGTAGTTCTTTAAAGGTGTGGAACGAATGGGCGCTATCTTCACCATCAATCAGTGTACGCAGACTTTCCAGAATCTCATTCTTCTTCCGGAGGTTTTCGTTCTTCCGGTTTTCAAGGTTGCGGAAGTATTCGTTTCTGCGGTCCCGAATCAGTTTTGTTGTAGCATCAAAGGCATGATCAAGTTCATCCAGCCGGTATTCAAAGTCTTCTTCAATACCTCCATCAGCCTTAAATCTTTCAAGTGCCTCTTTTCTTTCGGCAGCACGTATCTCATCAAACAAAGGCTTGATATCCTTTAGGGCCTGTTCAACCTTTTTGAAATTGTCTTCTTTAGCCAGTTCTTTAACAGCACCCACCAGTTCACTCTTGGTAAACCCAGAGTAGTCTACTTCATGGTGTTCTTCAACCTCCACTTCGTTTTCTTCTTCATGGTGTGTGGTTTGCACAAGTAGTGAATCCTCCTGCCCCACTGCCTCCTGTACCTCTTTGTCGTTTTCCATCATCTTCTCTCCTCTTTCAATACCCGAGGACTGGTAAAAATAGTAAAATCCTTTAATTCATACGGGGGTCAGCCGGGTAATTGGAATAAACGGTAAATCGCCCACCCAAATCGCGCATAGCCTGTTTCCACATCTGTTCCGGATCGGTTTCAAATACCAATTGTTCTGAAGCAAGATCACTCACAATCCACGATTCAATCTTTAATTCCTCATCTAACTGGCCCGGGCTCCAGCCGCTGTAACCCAGAAAGAACTTTATATCAGTGGTTAATACCTGATGCGTATCAATCATCGAAATCAATTGATCGAAATTGCCGCCCCAAAACAGGCCTGGTTGAATCTCAATCGCATCGGTTAATGTTGTTATCCGATGAATGTAATGCAGGGTATCCTGTTCTACAGGCCCACCAATAAAGATGCGTGAATCCAGGCCTTTCAGGTCTTCCATAATTTCTCCTACCCGGCTATCGGATGGCTTATTGAGTATGAAGCCAACGGAGCCCGTGTCGTTATGTTCGGTTAATAAAACGGTGGTGCGCTCAAAATTAGGATCGGCCAGATAAGGTTCTGAAAGTAACAGTCTGCCCCGTTGTGGCGATATCTTATTGGCGTATTTAAAAAAATCCATACTCTAACTATCTAACGAATACCAAACATCTTCAGTTTTCAGTCGAAAATAAATCTGAATAAAAGAAAGGAAATCATACTTCGCAACCACCCGAATTATTAATTTTTGAAAAAATTCATAATGTCAACCATCTCAAAAATCCGCCAGGAGTACACAAAAGCTTCTTTAGATGTAACGGGCGTAGCGCAGAACCCCCTTGAACAATTTAATACGTGGTTTAATGAAGCCCTCAAAGCAGCAGTACCCGAACCCAATGCCATGACGTTATCAACGGTTGATGGCCATGGAAAACCTTCGGCCAGGATTGTTTTGTTGAAAGGTGTTGAGCGCGATCGATTTTTATTTTATACAAACCATCAGAGTCAGAAAGGAAAAGAACTGGATGCCAACCCCGCCTGTGCGCTTACTTTTTTCTGGCCGGAGTTAGAAAGGCAAGTACGGGTGAGTGGAATTGCGGGCCGTGTTGATGCTAAAATTGCTGAAGCATACTTTCAAAGCCGCCCGCGCGGAAGTCAGGTGGGTGCCTGGGCCTCGCCACAAAGTTCAGTTATTAAAAACCGGCAGTTGCTGGAAGATCGGGTTAAAGAAATCGAAAAGCGATTTGAAGGCAAAGATGTATTGCCAAAGCCACATCAATGGGGCGGTTATGAGATAGTACCTTTTGAAATTGAATTCTGGCAAGGCCGAGCCAGTCGTTTACACGATCGTATTGTGTATTACCTGAAAGAAGGAAAATGGTTAATTCACAGGCTGGCTCCGTAACTACTTCAGGTCATTCAACGAGTTGATCCCAATTGTTCTTCTTACGGTAAAGCCTTCACCATAAGCAGCACCAATTGAAAAGCCCAGTTCCTGGCCGCGCGCTTCCAGCAGTTTCATAAAACCCGGACTGGATATAAACGTTTCGGGCTCGCTACTATCGGCACTATAAAACTGCGATTTGAAAGCACGTACAGCATTCATTTTCACATTCCAGTGTTCAGAAACATCCACAATAAAATCGGGTACTATAAACTGGCTTTGTATAAAGTGATACAAATGCTTTGGTCGCCAGGCCTCCTGTTTAATACCAGCTTCTGTGGTTTCAATTTTGGTAAGCCCGGAATAAAAACACGCCTCGAAACTTAAACCCGAACCTTTGCCATGATCGGGATGCCGGTCATAAATCGCATTAGCAATCACAATCTCAGGTCTGTACTTTCTGATTACCCGTATTACTTCGCGCTGATGGGCTTCATCATTTTGAAAAAAACCATCTCTGAAATTGAGATTTTCCCTAAGAGAAATACCCAGAATTCTGGAAGCCTCCTTTGCTTCCTGATCGCGCTCCGGCACGGAACCCCGGGTACCTAACTCGCCTCGGGTAAAATCGATAATACCCACTTTATATCCCATAGCAACATGCTTGGCAACAGTACCTCCGCAGCCTAGTTCGGCATCATCGGGGTGCGCAGCAAGAACAAGGATATCTAATTTCATAGTTTGTTAGTGGGTAACCATGGCTTCTTTTGTAGCGAGAAACTTTTCTGCATCCAGCGCTCCCATGCAACCGCTTCCTGCTGCTGTAATAGCTTGCCGGTATACTCTATCGGCCACATCGCCAACGGCAAATACACCTTCTACATTTGTTTTGGTAGAACCTGGAATCACTTTTACGTAACCGGATTCATCCATCTCTAATTGTCCCTTAAAAATATCGGTATTGGGTTTATGACCTATCGCTAAAAAGAAACCCTGAACGGAAATGTCTTTCTTTTCTCCGGTTTTGTTGTTCAGCAACCGCACTCCGGTAACGCCACTCTCATCACCCAACACTTCTTCGGTTTCTGAATTCCAGTGTACTTCAATGTTTGGCGTATTCAATACCCGCTGTTGCATAATCTTAGAAGCCCGCATTTCATCCCTGCGCACAATCAAATGCACTTTAGTACACAACTTGGAAAGGTATGTGGATTCTTCAGCAGCCGAATCGCCTGCGCCCACCACAGCCACTTCTTTACCGCGATAGAAAAACCCATCGCAAACCGCACAAGCCGAAACCCCTTTGTTGGCGAACTTCTCCTCCGAAGGCAGACCCAGGTATTTGGCTGATGCTCCGGTGGCTACAATTACGCTCTCAGCTTCTACAACTTTCGATTCATCGATTGTAACCTTGAGTGGCCATCCGGAAAAATCAACTGCTGTTACCAAAGCAAAATGTACCCGTGTGCCGAAACGCTCTGCTTGCTTCTGCAAGTCAATCATCATCTGTGGTCCGTTTATTCCTTCCGGATAGCCCGGAAAATTCTCCACATCGTTGGTGGTTGTTAACTGCCCGCCAGGCTGGCCACCGGTATAGAGCACCGGAGTTAGCCCGGCACGGGCCGCATAAATGGCTGCCGTGTAACCGGCAGGTCCAGATCCAATAATTAACACTTTCTCTCTTTCCATAACCAAACTAAAAAATGTAATAAAAAGGGTCTCAACAACTTGAGACCCTATATTTAAACTAAATTATAGCATTATTAACCAAGGTAAGGCTTCAGGGCCTTGCTTCTGGAGGTGTGGCGTAATCTGCGGATAGCTTTCTCCTTGATCTGACGAACCCGTTCGCGGGTCAGGTTAAACTTCTCGCCAATCTCTTCCAGCGTCATGGCATGTTCACCATTCAACCCGAAGTAGAGTGTAATTACATCCGATTCGCGTTGTGTAAGAGTTGAGAGCGCTCGTTGAACCTCTCTGCGAAGCGAATCTGTCATTAAGCCGGAATCCGGGGTCTCTTCACTATCGTTTTCCAGTACATCCAACAAACTGTTTTCTTCACCCTGAACAAATGGCGCATCCATGGACACATGGCGCCCCGAAATCTTCATGGTATCTACAACCTCGGCCGTAGTTACTTCCAGCACTTCGGCTAATTCTTCTGGCGATGGTTCGCGTTCAAACTTCTGCTCCAGTTCTGAGAATGTTTTTGAGATCTTGTTCAACGACCCTACCCGGTTAAGCGGTAAGCGAACAATACGCGATTGCTCGGCCAACGCCTGAAGAATGGATTGACGGATCCACCAAACAGCATACGAAATAAATTTGAAGCCTCGCGTTTCATCAAAACGCTGCGCGGCTTTAATCAAACCTAAATTACCCTCGTTGATCAAATCGCCCAACGAAAGGCCCTGGTTTTGATATTGCTTTGCCACAGATACAACGAAGCGCAGGTTTGCTTTGGTTAGTTTTTCCAACGCAATCTGATCGCCTTCCTTAATACGCTTGGCTAACTCTACTTCCTCATCGGGAGTAAGCAAATCCACCTTACCAATTTCCTGCAAGTATTTATCCAGCGACTGGCTCTCGCGGTTGGTAATCTGTTTACTGATTTTTAATTGTCTCATCTAACTTAGTGGTCGTTAAAGGTCAAACACGTAAAAACGAAAATTTAGTTCCAAAAACCTGTATTCGCAAAGAGGTTAGGCACTGGGGGCTTCTTCTTTACGGGGAGGTCTGGGAATCAATGCTTTACGAGATAGACGGAATTTACCGGTTTTCTTGTCTACTTCAACAAGCTTCACTTTTATTTGTTCGCCTACTTCCAGCACGCCATCCATGGTTTCAAGACGTTCCCATTTAATTTCAGAAATATGCAGCAAACCATCTTTGCCCGGCATAAACTCAACAAAGGCACCAAATGGCATAATCGATTTCACGATACCATCATACACCTGATCAACTTCCGGTACTGCTACAATTGCTTTAACACGCTTAACAGCAGCATCCATTACTTCCTGATTGTTAGCAAAAATGTTTACCACACCCTTGTTACCAACTTCTTCGATTACAATAGTGGCACCGGTAGTCTTCTGAATTTCCTGAACTACTTTTCCACCAGGTCCGATTACTGCACCAATCATTTCTTTGTCGATAGTAATGGTAACAGCCCGTGGCGCATGTGGCTTAAGGTCAGCGTTAGACTGGGTGATGGTTTTCTTCATTTCATTTAGAATATGAAGACGACCTTCCTTGGCCTGATTCAATGCCTCACTTAATACTTCATAGGTTAAACCATCTACTTTCAAGTCCATCTGGCAAGCCGTGATACCTTTTTCGGTACCCGTTACCTTAAAGTCCATATCCCCCAGGTGATCTTCATCGCCCAGAATATCAGACAGAATTGCATAGCGTTTGGTTGCACTATCTGAAATCATACCCATTGCAATACCCGATACCGGGGCGGAGATTTTGATACCCGCATCCATCAGCGCAAGCGAACCTGCACATACGGTTGCCATTGAAGACGAACCGTTTGATTCGAGAATATCAGAAACCAAACGAATTGTGTAAGGACTGGTAGTCATGTCGGGCAGTACTTGCTTTAGTGCACGCATGGCTAAGTTACCATGGCCCACTTCGCGCCTTCCCGGACCGCGATTAGGTTTTACTTCGCCAGTAGAAAAGCCCGGGAAGTTATAGTGCAGGATAAACTTGTTGGTACCATCGAACATAGCACCATCAATCAATTGTTCATCCAATTTGGTTCCAAGCGTTACCGTACTTAAGGATTGAGTTTCGCCTCGGGTAAAGATTGACGAACCGTGCGCGGCTGGCAGGTAATCCACCTCAGACCAGATCGGACGAATTTCATTTGTTTTACGACCATCCAGACGCACCTTTTCATTCAATACAAGATTGCGGCAAGCGCTCTTCTGAATATCCTTATAGTATTTCTTAACCAGGTCTTTGTTTACAGTTGTGTCTTCCGGTAAGGAGGCCAGGTACTCGTCAACAATTGCACCAAACAATTCTGAGCGCTTGTGTTTACTGGTAAGTTGCTGACGGGCTACTGCATAAACCTTATCGTACAATAATTTGAAAAGTTCTTCCTTAAAGGCTTCGTCTTTTACCTCATGTTCGTATTTACGCTTTTCAGTCTTTCCAACTGCTTGCGATAATTCAATTTGAATCTGGCACTGCCCCTTAATAACTTCATGCGCAAGCTTCAACGCTTCCAGCATATCGGCCTCCGAAATCTCCTTGCACTCGCCTTCCACCATCAGAATATTCTCGATTGAGGCAGCCACAATAAAGTCCAGATCTGACTTCTCTTTCTCTTCAAAGGTTGGGTTAATGATGAACTTGCCATCAACGCGCACTACACGTACTTCAGAAATTGGTCCGTGAAATGGAATATCCGAAACCGATAAAGCAGCTGAAGCAGCAAAAGCAGCAAGCGAATCGGGTAATGCATTCAGATCACCTGATATCAACTGAATATTTACTTGAGTATCTGCATGATAATCATCTGGAAATAAGGGACGTATAGCCCTATCTACCAAGCGGCTAATTAACACTTCATAGTCTGATAGCTTGCCTTCGCGCTTTAAAAAGCCGCCCGGAATTTTACCCGTTGCAGCAAATTTTTCCTGATAGTCTACGGATAAGGGTAAGAAGTCAGTTCCTTCTTTTGCGGTTGGAGAAGCTACGGCTGTTGCCAGCAACATAGTATTGCCCATTCTTAACACCACTGAGCCATCGGCCTGGCGGGCAAGTTTACCGGTTTCGATTGTGATCTGGCGCCCGTCTGGTAACGAGCACGATTTTGAAATTACTGTTGGTTTCATAGGTAGGAATTTAACGGGTAGCCTACAATTCACAGCTTACCCGGCTTTAATAAAAAAAGCGAAAGGGAACCCTGCGGTTCCCTGTTCGTTTGGTTCGAAGTTATTATTTTCTAAGGTCGAGGTCGGCTAATACGGCACGGTAACGCTCGATGTTGGTACGCTGAAGGTAATTCAGCAATTTCTTGCGCTTACCTACTAATTTTAACAAACCCTGTTGGGTTGAGTGATCTTTGCGTTGACCCTTTAAATGATCAGTTAAATGGCTGATACGATAGGTAAAAAGGGCAATTTGTGATTCCGGAGAGCCAGTGTCGGTCTTTTTCTTTCCAATTCCGTGCTTGCTGAACAATTCCTGCTTCTTTTCTGAATTGAGGTACATCTTGATTAATCTTTATTTAGCTACTTTTTTCAACGCGCAAAAGTATAAGAACGGCTTGAAATAACCAAAACCAGACTATTCTGTCTTTTTGAAAAATCTGCGGGTAAGCCTGTCCCAAATCACGCTGTAGAAGTCCGAATCGAACAGGCGGGCATCGGCCCGGGCCTGCCTTAAAAATATAAATCCAATGGTAAATAGCGTTGCATTTGCCAGCCACAACCCAATTTCCACAGAAAGAACGGATTGCTTGGCCCATTTCTCGCCCATCAGCGAAAGCACGTAGAATAAAATGAAAAACAGAATAGACATTAAAACGGGTACCCCCAGCCCACCCTTTTTTATGATCGCACCCAGGGGTGCCCCGATCAGGAACATAGCAATGCAAGCTATAGCCTGGGCCATAATTTTATGCCATTGGATGTAAAAGACCCGCTTCTCGTTATTGTACGATCGAATGTTGGCATTATTGGTAAGTAATTGGGCTTTTACGGTTCTGGCCTGTGCAAGTGCACTGGCAATTTCGCTTTCGGTATACGGTTTTTGATACACGCTATCAGACAAGTGTTGATGGCGATCGGTGTAGGTAATTATCATGGCCGGCTTTTCCGGTTCGGCCAGTACTGGTTTAGTGCTAATAACTGCGGGGTCGGTATTATTTTTGGCGAATGCCGTTGAATCACGTTTAAATTTGTGTCGCTTGATTTCTTCCGGCCAGGCCACCCGATCTTTTTTAGTGTAATACGAGAACATGTTTTTAGGAGCCGAGTAAACCGAGATCAACTCGGTACGAATAGTGTAGTCAACGGAATCCATATCGGCCTTCAACTGATCCATGTTGCGCATGAGGCGGTTACTCTGAAACCACTTCTTATCGGTACGGTTTAATCCGAAGGATGATAAGTCGAATACAATTTGGGATTTGGCGAATTGCGTTTTTCTATAACTCTCTTCCTGCCGGGGTCCGCCAGAGTAACTTTGAGGACCCGTAGTACCTTCCAGATAATCATAGCCATGAAACAATTCCAACTTCAGATAGGTATCGTTCAGTATTGTATACATCCTACCAGAATCTGCAACAATTACAGCTTTGTTGCCTGATCGACCCCGATGATCATAAATGATGATTCCTTTTAATAAACCCGTTTCTGGTATTTTATAATTTACCTTAATGCTGATGCCCGGTATGGAGTTATAGAACACACCCTGACGCAGATCAAGTGCAGGCTTTTTTTGTTTGATATCCCACAACAAACTGTAGGCTTCGAGGGCGGCTTTGGGTACAAGATAGTTGCCCACCATAAACGCACCTATTGTTATTAACACCACAAACCCGAAAATGGGTAATAAACTCCGCAACAGTGAAATGCCTAAGCTCTTAATAGCGGTTAGTTCAAAGTGTTCGCCCAGGTTTCCGAACGTAATTAAGGATGATAGTAATACTGCCAAGGGCAAGGCCACCGGAGTATTAAAAATGGCGAAGTAAAAAAGTAATTGCCCGATTACATCCCACCCTAAATCTTTCCCGATGATGTCATCGAAATATTTTAGCATGTGGATGTTAAGTAAGATAAAGACCACCACCAGAAAGGTGAGCACGAAAGGCCCCAAAAAAGAAGTGAGGATGAGCTTGTCTATTTTTTTCATGCCAGGCAAAGATAGCTTCAAAAATGAAGCCAGATCAAAAGAAGAAAACAGATAAGTAACCGGATAGCACGATATTAAGAAATGGTAAGGGCACCACTACACTAAAAGATTTTTAAAATGCGAAGGAGAAGCATCAAAATGTAGCGCGGGGGGGAGTTGAACCCCCGACCTTTGGGTTATGAATCCAACGCTCTAACCACCTGAGCTACCGCGCCAAATTGATTTTGGGAGCGCAAACATACAAACTTTTTGAGTAATTCATCATCTTGATCTTAATTCATTTAGAATCGAAAGCTCAGCAACTAATTTTCTATATTCAGGCATGAAAAAATTAGTCATACTAGTTTCTTTAACCACCGCACTGCAGGTGGCTCATGCACAGAAGAAAAATGATGCCAATGCCTTTCTGAAAGATTTCAGTGCCCAAGCATGTCAGTGCATTGACTCCATCAATGTATATGATAAGGAAAGGGCCGCTGTAACAAGCGAAATTAACACCTGCATCGATAAGCAAGTTCTGGCCTATCAGCTTATGACCCAACTGGTGGAAACCGGACAGAAAAAGCAGAGAAAGAAGAAGAATGTAAATATCAACCTGAGTGCAGACAAAAACTCAACTCAATACAAAAATACTTATTATGAACTTGAGCGAGATCTGATGGAGTCTTGCGATGCACTGAAAGAGACTGCGGCTGCTGAAGATAAACAGGGTAAGTTTTCAATGTCATCAAATTCAGAGGCCCTGAATTGGTACGAAAAAGGAAATGATGCCAAGACAGAGGAAAAATATGATGTCGCCATTCAGCATTATCTAAAAGCCTTGTCTATTGATAGTATGTTTTGTTTTGCCTGGGATAATCTTGGCCTAACCTACAGAAAGGCTGGCCGGTTAGACGATGCCTTGCAGGCTTATCAGAAATCAATCGCCATTGACCCCACGGGGCCAATGCCATGGCAAAACATAGCTGTGGTGTACGAATACAAGAAAGACTATCAGCAAGCTATTACCGCATACGAAGCACTCGCTAAGCTTGACCCCAACAACCCCGAGGTGTATTACGGAGTGGGCCGCGTTTATGGTGTTTACACCGGTGAACTGGAAAAAGGACTGGATAATATGTGTAAGGCATACATTCTGTATGTAAAGCAGCAATCGCCTTATCGCGCTGATGCCGAAAATTTAATTGGATACTTCTATAGGGAGCTAAAAAAACAGGGCAAAGAAAAAGTCTTCAATGAAATCCTGGAAAAGAATGATATCAAACAGAATTAGCTATACTTGCTTACAGCTTCGTACTTGTATCGATTTACAGATGGGAAAGAATATAAAATTCAAACTTTAATTTGCGGTTAACCTAAAAAAAGTTCTAACTTAAAAACCGAAGGCAGACAAGGTTATGGCTGAAGTTGAAAAAAAATTATTTACGCGCGATTTCGAGGTGCATGCATCTATTAAAATGCTGTACCCTTACTTACAAACAGCCAGCGGACTTTCGGAGTGGTTTGCCGATGATGTAACAATCAGCCCTGAAAAAATTTTCAAGTTTGTATGGGATCATGAAGAGCATAAAGCCGTTATGACGGCCCATCGCATTAATCATTTTGTGAAGTTTGAATACCTGCCCGAATCCCAGGCCGATGAATCCGATCCCAGTTACTTTGAGTTGCGGCTGGAACTAAACGAGCTTACCCAAACTACCTTTCTTAAAGTATCTGATTACTCCGACTTTGACGATCTGGATGAACTCGAAGATCTTTGGGAAGGCCTTATCGAAAACCTGAGAAAGGTTGTGGGTGGCTAACCTCATTTAACAATTCCATTTTTTTACTGTCGCGGGCATCTTATTTTTGCTTTCCGTTTCACGGATTAACATAACACTATGCTTCCCAACCACAACCCAACCGAAACAAATGCCTGGCAAAAGCTGGGTACCCATTTTTTAACAATGCAAGCTACGCACATGCGCGAGCTGTTTCAGGAAGACCCGGAACGATTCTCCAGGTTTAACATCCAGTTGGGTGATTTACTTTTTGATTACTCCAAAAATATTATCACCGATGAAACCATTCGTTACCTGACTGAACTGGCGAATGAAGTTGAGCTGAAAGAAGCCATCAGTGCCATGTTTAGAGGTGATAAAATAAATCAAACCGAACATCGTGCTGTACTGCACATTGCATTACGTAACCGGAGTAATACGCCTGTTTATGTGGATGGTGAAGATGTAATGCCACTGGTTAACAACGTACTTGAACAGATCAAAAAAATTTCAGGTCAGTTATTATCAGGAAACTGGAAAGGATATTCCGGCAAAGCCATTACCGATATTGTGAATATTGGAATTGGTGGCTCAGACCTGGGGCCACTGATGGTAACAGAAGCGCTTAAGCCGTATCAATCTACCATTACACCGCATTTCGTCTCGAATGTAGATGGAACGCATCTGGCCGAAACTGTAAAGCATCTCAATCCGGAGACGACCTTATTTATCATCGCTTCTAAAACATTTACAACACAAGAAACCATGACCAATGCCGAAAGTGCCCGGCAATGGTTTCTGGATAAAACCAACCGCCAGGGCGATGTAGCCAAACACTTTGTGGCAGTATCAACCAATACAAAAGCTGTTACAGCCTTTGGTATTGCACCCGAAAACATGTTTGTGTTTTGGGATTGGGTGGGCGGCAGATATTCCTTGTGGTCTTCTATTGGGCTATCCATTGCGGCCACTATTGGTTACGATAACTTTATTCAGGTACTGGAAGGGGCGCACGCAGCCGACAATCATTTTAAGAATGAACCTTTCGAAAAAAACATTCCGGTACTAATGGCCTTATTGGGTGTATGGTATGGAAACTTTTTCGAAGCACATTCAGAAGCGATACTTCCGTACGACCAATACCTGCATCGTTTTGCGGCATACTTTCAGCAAGGCAATATGGAGAGTAATGGTAAGTCGGTTGACCGGAACGGAAACCCGGTTTATTATCAGACCGGCCCTATTATTTGGGGCGAGCCCGGAACCAATGGCCAGCATGCTTTTTATCAACTCATCCATCAAGGCACCAGGCTTATTCCTTGCGATTTCATCGCCCCTGCTCAATCACAAAACCCGGTGGGCGATCACCACACCAAACTTCTTTCTAATTACTTTGCCCAAACTGAAGCATTGATGATGGGAAAAACCGAAGCCGAAGTTGAGGCAGAATTACGTGCGGCCGGTATGAGTACCGAAGAGATTAACTTCCACCTGCCCTACCGCGTGTTTACCGGCAATAGGCCAACTAACTCCATTATGTTTAAGAAGCTTACACCGTATACACTTGGGTTATTAACTGCCTTGTACGAGCATAAAATCTTTGCACAGGGTATTATCTGGAACATCTTTAGTTTCGATCAATGGGGTGTAGAATTAGGTAAGGTGCTCGCCAAAAAAATCCTTCCCGAACTATCATCAAACGATACCATTCAAACGCACGATTCATCCACCAACGGACTGATTAATTATTTCAAACGTTTGAAATCGGAATAAACTCTTAACGTTTGGATAACACTGTTTTACACGTATTTTTGGCATCTTGTTAAGCCTTTAATGGAGTCAAAAATTTCTAAAATAGGTGTGTTCACATCGGGTGGCGATGCACCCGGTATGAATGCCGCATTAAGAGCTGTTGTTCGTGCAGCTATTTTTTATAAGAAAGAGATTTACGGAATCATGCAGGGTTATGAAGGCATGATTAGTGGAGATATTGTAAAACTCGGAGCACGTTCTGTAGGTAACATTATCCAACGCGGTGGCACTATTCTCAAGTCGGCCCGCAGCCAGGAATTCAGAACCAAAGAAGGCCGCGAAAAAGCTTTCATCAATTTAAAAAAGCATGGCATTGAAGCGCTTGTAGCAATAGGTGGCGATGGAACGTTTACCGGTCTGCATAAACTTCAGGAAGAATATGGAATACCGGCTGTTTGTATTCCGGGAACAATTGATAACGACATTGCCGGCACTGATTTTACCGTTGGATTTGATACGGCCACCAACACGGCTGTGGAAGCCATTGACAAAATCAGAGATACTGCGATCTCGCACAACCGATTATTTTTTATTGAAGTAATGGGCCGCAACTCTGGCTATATCGCAATCAATTGTGGTATTGCCGGTGGTGCTGTGGCTACTATTATTCCGGAAGAATCTATGTCGCTGGAAGAATTGTTTGCCAAGTTGGATGAAGGCGGTAAGACCAATAAGAAATCAAGTTTAGTTGTAGTTGCCGAAGGTAGTAAACTGGGTGGTGCAATGGAGTTGGCTAAGAAATTCTCAGAACGCAACAACTACTTCGACATTAAAGTAACCATACTCGGGCACTTGCAACGCGGGGGTACTCCTACCTATTTCGACCGGGTGTTAGCCAGTAAAATGGGCGTTGCTGCAATAGAAGGTTTATTAAAAGGTGAAAAAGATGTAATGGTGGGTATCCGCAATAATCAAATCGTATATAACGATTTTGATACCATTATGAAGCATCATCATGAAATCGACAGCGAGTCACTTCGCATTTCTAAAATACTATCTATCTAATTGTCATGAAAGATCTTACAATCGGCATTGATATTGGGGGAACAAACACAAAGTACGGAATTGTAGATCGTGCCGGCAATGTGTTACATCAGGGTAACATTCCAACAACTCAATACGAAGAGTTTCAGGATTACTTTGATGGAATGGCCGATGCCTTACGTAAAGGAATCCAGGAGTTACCAGGTAATACGCGCATAGTAGGTATTGGCGTAGGTGCTGCAAATGGAAATTATTATACAGGAAATATTGAACGCGCCACTAACCTAAAATGGAAAGGTGTATTGCCGCTGGCGCGTTTGTTTAATGAAGAATTTGATGTGCCTTGCATTTTGACCAACGATGCCAATGCTGCAGCCGTAGGCGAAATGATTTATGGTAACGCCAAAAACATGAAAGACTTCGTGGTGATTACCCTCGGTACCGGATTGGGTAGCGGATTTGTGTGTGGTGGTGTTTTATTAAACGGACATCATGGCATTGCAGGCGAAGTGGGCCATACTTCTGTAAACCCTGCAGGACGTTATTGCAATTGCGGTAAGCGCGGTTGTCTGGAGACTTACGTTTCCGCAACGGGAATTAAGCGCACGGTGTATAAATTATTGGCCGATCACCTGGAGCCAAGCGAATTAAGAGGAATCAGTTTTGAAGATCTGAATACTAAAATGATTTCGGATGCGGCACATCGTGGTGATGTGGTAGCCATAGAGGCATTTGAATATACCGGACGCATTCTTGGAATGAAGCTAGCCGAAACCGTGGTGCATACTGATCCCGAAGCAATCTTTTTATTTGGTGGCCTATCGATGGCGGGTGATTTGATTTTCAGACCCACCATTAAACACATGGAAGCTAACCTGATGCCGCTCTTCCGTGGTAAAATTAAAGTGCTGCCTTCGGCTATGCAAAATCAGGCCGCCCCTATTCTGGGTGCCAGCAGTTTGGTTTGGGATTATCTGGATAAGCTACAGTTGAAATCGGAGTTGGCGTAGTTTAAAGCTTATCAATATTTTCAGGTGATTTGAAGAATTTAGCAATTGGCTATTGTTTTTCAATAAGCCACTTTAAAAGTTTTACCGTCTACAAATTTTCCTTTTGAAAAGGTAATTTTCATTTTTTCACTTTCCGAACCACCTATTGTCTGCCCATCCTTAAAATTGACGTCAAACTCCAGTACATAGTGTGCAATGTTGAATAGGAACTCTCTAATATCTTCCAGACTATGCGAAGAATTTATTATTTCAAGCTCCGCCTTCCCAAACTCTTTGAGCCCACAAGTATAAGCTGAATTACCATTATCATCTGATATTAAACCAAAATATATCCAGAGATTAAGGGGCAAGTATTCTTCACCCATCATTTCAGCTTCACTCAAGTAGTCTTCCGCGGGTATAAGTAATGATTGACTTCCCTTGTATACCCCAATAGCATCTGTTATTCGAAGTAACGAGGAAAGGACTTGGGTGAAGATTTTGAAACGCTTAATTGAGTCTTGCTCACTTTGCAAGAGTGAAACTATGATATGACTTTTATGCTTCTCGGTATCCTTTAAAACTGACTGCCAATTATAGGCATATTGCGCAGTCCCCTCAATATCACCTAATGGAATAGGTATTGGCATGAATGCCATCGCAATGGTTTCACCTTCAACAGCGAATGAAAATGAAGTACTGCCATCACCGTGTGCTTCGGTGATAGTATTTCCCCAATGTGTCGTGAAATCCTTTATAAAATTCGCGGTATTAAAAGAATTTCCACCTTGAAGGATAACCATTCCAAGAATGACCTTACTAGTTTTTCTTTTCATTGTTAAGAATAGATTACGAAATCCAGACTCCACTAAAAATAATACTTCACCTTCGCTTAATAAGCGTTGAGTGCAAATGCTTCACCTTCCATTGATTTTCTTCTTTTACTAAAACTACCGTTTCCAACCATTGTACGGTTACTCGCTTTCCGTCTTTTACTACTACAGACTGAAGCCTGTAAGTTACCCAGGCCATCGTTTTATCTACTCGGGTATTGATAAACTCAAAACTATTGGTACGCTTAAAGTCAGTGGACTGATTAAGGGTAATCGCTTTAGCGATAAGTGTATCTATGTTCCATATCTCACCATATTCATAAAATGTAATATCAGCCGTACTGTAGATTTTAAGTCCTGCTGTATCCCGATTCGATAAAGCTTCAAACAATTGGATGATAGTTTGGTGGACATCTTTTTCTTTTTTAGATGGCTGACTTTGGGCGTATAACTGGGTGGTTAGTCCGATTGTAATGGTAAGTAATAAAGTCCTTCTCATCAATTGAATTAATCTCTTTGCAATTATGTTTATAATAAAACTCCCTTGCGCTATTGAAATATCATGGTTTTTGTCCCGTTGATTATGGCTAAAAGTCACAGACTCGAAGCTATAGATTAGTGAAGCATGTTCAATCTTTTACGATTTTGAAAGTATGGAATTCAGATTGTACAGAAATACTTAAGATATAAAGACCCGGCTGCAAGAAGTCGACATCGATTTCATGGTTTTTATCGCTATCAGGCAATTGCTTCTCAAATAACGACTTACCTGTAGTAGCGATGATTTTTATTGAGGCGTTTCCATAATAATCATTCAAGTCAATATTAATTTTGCCTTGAGCAGGATTTGGAAAAACACGGATAAGTCTCGCTGGATTTTCAACTCCAGTTATCGTGAACATAAACACGTAGCACTCACTGATCTCCTCGCATCCAAACTGATTTATCTTTACACTATATACACCGCTCGCCTTGGGTTCAAAAGTTTGATTGACCTCTCCAGTTATAGGAGAATTACTCGAGCAGTTTATCCATTGATATTCAGCATCTGTTTCTTTTACAAACAACTGATCTCCAGATCGTTTGATGACCGAATTGATACTAAACTTACATTCCTCCGTGTCAATACCGTAAATGAATCCTTTCTGATGCTTATCCCGGTTCAGACCCCCTCCTGCGAGTAAAAGATTTTCACCAGGAAAGTTCTTTACAACAGCAGCCATATTCTCTTCGCCAAATTCGCCATTGTGTGATATCAGATCAGCAAAATCTCCTTCAGTTGAAAGCGTGTGGATAAAGAGGCTATTATAAGCGCCCGGAACATGTGAATCCTGTTTGAGCTTAGTACGTCCAACCAAGAAAAGCAGTCCTTTTTCCAGATCAATATCGATATCAATCGGAATGTCCTTGTACTGCTCATCTCCACCGTGAAAATAGGCATATCTCCAAATCTCTTCCCCATCGGATAGCCTGACACTTCGCACCATAGTAGAGTCATCTTTTATACCCACAGTATACACCTTCGAAGAATCAGCATCAAATACATACTTGTAAATCTCGGATTTCTCTTCATAGTATCGCGACCATATCACACTGCGTGTAGTGAGGTTGTATCGCATCATCATATCTTGTCCTAAAAATCGGTTGCCACCAATCAACAATTCATTGTCATTTATTTTATGAATGTGATTCATGTTTGTAAATAATATATCACTAGCATTTGTAACCTCGGTGGACATAGAAGCCATATCAATTTTGGTAAATATTCGGCCTTCTGCGTTTTTAAATCCAGCAATAATCAGATGTGTATTTGACCATACCAGCATAGAGCGTGTCTGGAAATATCTAGTGCCAAAGAAATAGCCTTGATCAAGATCGAGTTCAGATGATAAAATACCATTCTCAATTTTACGAAGGTGAAGCATGTAGCTTCCATTTTGTGGATTATCTCGGTATAGTACAAATATTCTATCGTCAACACAAATTGTCTCCATGTACTGAGATGAATAGGTATCCCATTTGTATTCACCAGATAATGCTCCATTTTCCTTAAAGACAATTACATATTGATCTACACTTGCCCATGGTGGTCCCTGATTACGTGGGAAAATACCCCAAGTAGAGTATCCTGTAATCACCAAATCGTTGTGGCTATTTATTGTGAGATCAACACCAATAAACTGCATTTTTTTTATGATGGATTTCTCCCATAAAAGGTGATTGTCCTTATCATACACTGAAAGGTAAACAAACCTTCCTATTTGCTTTAAAATAGCTTTTTTATCACCAATTCTTTCAATATCGATCGTCCGAGATGGGTATTCGTAATTTCCATACAAGTATGTCTTACTTGTTACCTCATACGTGACAGGATCCAGTTGCATGAACAATGGAGCATATCGGTAGTTTTGAAAGGGCACATCTGGACCGGAAAAGGTTTCCATCATCCCGATAAGACATATCTTATTATCATGCCAATAAACACCCATTCCAACAGAAATACGATTGGGTATTTCAATAGCGTCACGTAACGTAACTTTTGCAAGGCTAGTCCCGGTGTTCCCATCAAGTTTTACAAATGCCCATTCACCATTGGCGTCATGAACCCTGTTGTGATAACCGGTTAGCAACACATTTCCATCTGAATCCACCTCCATCGCTAATGCGGCCTGTTCATTTTTTTCCGCATCAAACGAAAGTTCAGACTCCCACTTTGGTAAACCTGAAGCTTTGTCAAGTCGGTGGGTAAGCATAATGTTGTAACCACCAGTGTAAACATGCTTCCAAGTTACTATTACATCACTACCTATATCCATCGAAGTACTATAAGCGACATCATAAATCAGGGATGAAGTATAATTCCATAAAAAACTGCCATTATCTTTATCAAAGCGGTTCACAATTGCCTGCCTAAATGTGTAATTACGATTACCAAAAACAAAAACATTATCATCAGCATCTATATGTATGTATTGATATGATAACACATTAGAGGGCTTGTGCGTAGTTTTCCAAAGCACAGAGCCAACGGGGCTGATTTTCACCAAAGTATCTTGATGTACGTAATAGATGTTTTTTTTTGAGTCAACAGCTAATGCATCGATTGTTGTTGAAAGGGGACTAGTTGGGTGTCGTTGCGTAATTACTCCATCTGATTTGTTTATAAAAGTGATCTCAGTATAGCGATTGTACGGCCACGACTGATACAGTGGCAGGCGAACCAAAAGTGTAGTTTCATTATAATCGTATAAATATTGACCAGTTTCATTTCCCGTAGTCGCAAGAGGTTTCTTCCATTCGACAATTCCTGTCTCAATATTTACTTTCCATAGAAAATTACGTGAATACCCAAAAACATAATCTTCAGTAACGAGTATATCTTTGATCTCGTAGGTAAGTTCAGGAGAATGGGTTGACTTAGTTGTCCATAAGATTTCTCCTTCGAGTGTCAGCTTCGTAATTGTAGGTTCATTGTAGTGGGTATTGTAAGAGTGCCCCCCAACATACAGAAATTCACCTTTTCGTTTTGTTACAAAAATTCTTCCAAGCTCCTTCCCTTCCGTGTCATGATAATAAGTCTCGATAGATTGACCTAAGACATGGCCATAGGTAATAACAAGTAAGAATACTCTACAAAATTGACTAATCATTTATTTTCAAAGAGATTATATCAAAGATAAGAATTTCAATATATCTAAATTATGATGTTTATAGAATTTAAAACAAGGCGTAGCACGAGAAAAAACAATCTCGGCCGCAGTTTGACCATCAATAGCCCAATGCAATTTGTTTTGAACTGTTGAGAAAAATTTCTTGGTAATTTCAGTATCGGAGTTGTAGTCGGCACTGCATAAGGAATAAATGTCCGTGATTTTTTGATAAAACCTGCGATCGCTACTTCCAATATCACGGATGCGGGCCAGTTGTTCCTCAAAGTAATCTTTACCGAAGATGTTGTTGGGGTTCTTCAACCGTTCATCATCCATGGTAAAACCTTTGATGATATATTCCTTCAACCGCTCCGTAGCCCAAATTCGAAATGCAGTCGCCTGAGAACTATTTACACGGTAGCCTACAGAAATAATGGCATCCAGATTATAGTATTTAGTTTTGGTTTCCTGAGTTTTTCCTCTTATTGCTCCATGTTGAGTGGTGTGTTCCAAACCGGAACATACCAGTTTTTCATCTAATTCACCTGTCTCAAAAATATTCTTAAGATGCTTAGTAATAGCTGGTCGCTGCACACCAAACAAATCAGCTATTTTTTGTTGTGTCAACCAAGCTGCCCATCGTGGTGATGTGGTAGCCATAGAGGCATTTGAATATACCGGACGCATTCTTGGAATGAAGCTAGCCGAAACCGTGGTGCATACAGACCCTGAAGCCATCTTCTTGTTTGGTGGCTTATCCATGGCTGGTGATTTGATCTTCAGGCCTACCATTAAACATATGGAAGCTAACCTGATGCCTTTGTTCAGAGGCAAAATAAAAGTGTTGCCCTCGGCTATGCAAAACCAGGCCGCTCCTATTCTGGGCGCCAGCAGTTTGGTTTGGGATTATCTGGATAAGTTACAGCTGAAGTCAGCATTGGCGTAAGTAAACCAGAACACAGGTGTGGTGTATCTTCTTGCACGGAATTTCACTTCCCTGTAGGTTTCGCTAGAAATTTATTCTCGTACATCTCGATCCACTTCTTAACCGTGATCTTTTTCATTAACTCGGCAACAAGTTTATAGGGAATATCATCCATCTTTTTGAATCGTACACAACTCTTGCCAATATCCAGTTTTTGCTTGCTGTGCCGGGGATATTCAGCTACAAACCATTTATACAATTCAGGGTCTGCATAAATTCCCATGTGGTAGAAATTGATAGAGTTCTTTTGTGAAGCTATACCCGCAAAAGGAAGTGGTTCTTCAGGCTTGCAATGGTAACCAGCAGCATAAATTTTATGTGGTACTACATAACCCAAGCCTCCATAACTAATGGAAGGTTCAAACCCTTTAGGGAGATTTTTTACGATTACCTCGTGTAGCTTATTAAATGGTACAAGCCTATCTTCAGGCAGGTTTAATAAAATTTCTGTAACCGTTTTGCCTTGTGCTTTCATGTCATATCGATAATAGGTCCAATGCAAACTTGAATTCTACACTTATCTTCCTTGACTTACTCCACCTTCACCCCTAAATTCTTACCCAGCAAATTAAATTGTTCGATCCACGCTTCATTCAGCGCAGGCTGGTTTTCTCGCTTATTCTCCATGGAAATTTCGAAGTACAGGTTCTGGCTTTTGTGGAAGTTAGGATCAAGTTGAAATTTTTCGAGCAACGGAAACAGGCGGTTGAGTCGTTGAATGCGCTTTACATTCTCGCGTTCGCTGCTGATGCGGTTCAATTCCCGCAATACACTCTCGCCTGCCAATCGCGAAAGTTTGCGCGGATCTTCAATCTTCAGATTCCAACGGGCCAACTCAGCCACAATGCGTTCCATCTCCTTAACATTGATCTTATCAGACTGAAATGCTTTAATCAGATCCGCATTGAGTATATATTCAAATGTAGTTTTGAAGGCATTCGGAATTGGAATATCATTATTGGCCAGCGCATTAATCAACAGATAATCGCGGTCATAACTCTTACGCAGCGAACTTTCCAGCTCAGCCATACTTGCCTGCGAGATCATATTCAGAATTTTGCGTTTTTCATCCTGAAACAAATGCCAGATGGTATACTTCTCCGGTCCAAAATACATTTGCATTAACCCGATCACATCGCCCAACCTGCCTTCTTCAAAAGCCTTAACCATTCTAAACTGCATACTGGCAAACTTATCGGGTTCCATATCTAATGAAATGTTGCCTATAATATTATGCTTACCTAGATAGATTACGGCAAACGCAAATTTCTTTTCAGATCGCGTTACCAACGACTTCACCTTCGTAATTCCCAATACTAATTTCTGTTCTCCGGCTTGTTTCTTAGTAAACGATTCGTTGGCCGTATTGTAATTGAATACAGTAAGAGACTCTGGCTCTTCTTCAAAAATGGAAGACACCGCATAGTGAATACCTACCCGTTGCAGGTTTGTGCGTGACGGAAGCACGACCTTTTTATAAACGCCACTTCCATTTTCGTAAAGGTTTATATTGCTTGGTGCAGCTTCCAACCGTTCCATAAATTCCGGCTCCAGATCCACATCACCAATCTGGTTTGCCAACTGAATTACCCGACAAGCATACTGCAAAACCTGTGTAGTTTCTATACCGGAGATTTCATCGAAAAACCAACCACAACTTGTATACATCAGCATGGCATGGCGTTGCATTTCAAGAATGCGCAATATGCGATTAGCGGAAGCATCGGGCAGCGCATGCACCTTCAAAAATTGGCGCACATTATCATCTGTTCTATCCAGTACAACTTCAATGTATTCATTGCGTGCAGCCCAGGGATTATGCAGGACCCGGGCACCCTCGCGTTCAAAAATTTCGGTTGCTTTATCACGTAACCAATCTAATGATTCCCGCAAAGGTTGCCGCCAATGCTGATGAAAACCCGGCTTGCCGGAATTACAACCGCAGTTTGCGCGCCAGCGTTCCACCCCATGCACGCAACTCCACGAACTGTCTTCAATTATCTGAGCCTCATCCTGTGGTGGACAAAGCTGAAGAAACTGCGCATAGTTAGTTAACTGCACATCATTTCCTTTTTCTATGTAGTCAAGGCAATAAGCCAACGCCATTTCGCCATGCTTATGGTGATGTCCATAGGTTTCACCATCAGTAGCTACGTGTACCAATTGCGGTTCCGGATCGTTCTCGTCCATAACACCCAACAGACGGTCGGCAAATCGTTTACCATCGTTTAGTAAACCGTTAAACGCAATCCCTTGCGAGATATCACCTTCATAGAAGTAGAGAACGATACTTTTACCGCTGGGCAAATTGCAGGTATAAGCTTTGGTGGTGTTAATGGTGCGATCATTCACTTCGGTCCAATCCGTTGTTCCGATTTTGCGAACTGCCTTGGCTTGTCGCGGAGCGAGTATAGTAAAGCGGATATCGTTCTCGGCCAACACCTCAAGTGTTTCGGTATCTACAGCAGTTTCAGCTAACCACATGCCTTCGGGCTTACGGTTAAAGCGATGCGCAAAGTCACGAATACCCCAGATAATCTGAGTTTCTTTGTCGGCACGATTCGCCAACGGCATGATGATGTGGTTATACACTTGCGCCACGGCTGACCCATGCCCACCAAAATTTCTCGCACTCAGTCTGTCGGCTTCCAGAACAGCCGCATAGGTTTCGGGCGCGTATACTTCCATCCACGATAAAAGTGTGGGCCCAAAATTGAAACTGATTCGCGCATAATTATTAACAATGTTCTTGATTACACCACCTTCATTTAAAATTCTGGAGGTAGCATTAGGTTCATAGCATTCGGCTGTAATGCGCTCGTTCCAATCGTGGTAGGGATGCGCAGAATCCTGCAACTCGATTACTTCCAGCCACGCGTTTTCGCGAGGTGGTTGATAAAAATGACCGTGAATACAAACGTACTTTCGTGGTGCTACACCCGACATGACAACTAATTTAAGAACAGATCAAAAAATCAATTTTACTCCAAATCAAACTCAGCTTTTTCTTCAACAAGTTTTAAAACAGTAGCGCCCAAAGGAGGTAGCGTTATGGACACTGAATAATCGCGATTATGATATTTAACAGGTGAAGTATAAAGCAAACCTTGATTTAACTGTCCACTGCCACCAAATTTCAGATCATCCGAATTAAAAATTTCTTTATACGTTCCGCGCAAGGGCACACCAATGCGATAATGCTCGCGAATTTCGGGTGTAAAGTTGCATACAACCAAAATAGACTCCTGCTTATTATCGGTTTTACGCATGAACACAATCACGCTGTTTTCGCGATCGGAATAATCTACCCACTCAAAGCCACGATTATCAAAAGGGAATTGAAAACAGGCGGGTTCAGTTTTATATAAATGATTAAGTTCACGAACCAAGGTAAGCATACCCTGGTGCGGTGCATACCCAAGCAGATGCCAATCCAAACTGCTGTCATGATTCCACTCGGCTGTTTGCCCGAACTCGCCACCCATAAACAACAATTTGCTACCCGGATGGGTAAACATATACGTGAACATTAAACGCAGGTTAGCAAATCTGCGCCATTCATCGCCCGGCATACGCCCCATAAGCGAACCCTTTCCATGTACCACTTCATCGTGCGAAAGCGGCAACATAAAGTTCTCGGTAAAGGCATACACAATGCTGAACGTAATCTCATCCTGATGATACTTACGGTGCACCGGATCGGATTTAAAGTAATGTAAGGTATCGTGCATCCAGCCCATCATCCACTTCTGGCCAAAACCAAGGCCGCCCAGATAGGTGGGTTTGGAAACTCCGGGCCAGGCCGTACTTTCTTCTGCAATGGTTACTGCATCGGGAAAATTTCCGTACACCACTTCATTAAACTCCTTCAAAAAGTTTATCGCTTCAATGTTTTCGTTTCCGCCATATTCATTCGGTATCCACTCACCCTCCTTGCGGGAATAATCCAGATAAAGCATGGAGGCTACTGCATCAACCCGCAAACCATCGGCATGAAATACATCTAACCAGAACATTGCATTACTGATCAGGAATGATCGCACCTCAGCACGGCCGTAGTTGTAGATGTAGCTACTCCAATCCGGATGAAAGCCTTTACGGGGATCAGCATGCTCAAACAGATGTGTTCCATCAAATTTATAAAGTCCGTGTGCATCACCTGGAAAATGAGATGGCACCCAATCCAGGATTACTCCAATTTCGGCTTCGTGCAAGGCATTTACTAACTCCATAAAATCCTGAGGCTCGCCAAAGCGACTGGTGGGCGCAAAATATCCTGTTAGCTGATAGCCCCACGAACCGAAGAACGGATGCTCCATAATGGGCAAAAACTCTACGTGCGTAAAACCATTCTCTTTTACATAGTTCACTAAATCAACAGCCAGTTCTTTATACGAGAGCGAGCGATTGCCATCTTCTGGTTTTCTTCGCCAACTACCTGCATGAACTTCATACACCGAATATGGTTTTGGTTTAGAAGCGTTCTTCTTTCGATCGTTTAGCCAAACGCTATCGCGCCAGGTGTAATCATGGTCCCACACGATAGAAGCGGTACGAGGCGCAACCTCAGCATAAAAGGCAAACGGATCGGCTTTCTCCAAATATTCACCTGTATTGGAGTTAATGGCATACTTATATGCTTCACCTTTTCCTATTCCCGGAAAGAAACCTTCCCAAATACCGGATTCATCCCACCGGGGCGAAAGCTTATGATCATTGCTGTTCCAGTGATTAAAGTTTCCAATAACCGAAACACTTCTGGCATTGGGAGCCCATACTGCAAAATAAGTACCCGATTGCTTTTTGAATGTAGCAAGGTGTGCCCCTAATTTTTCATAAAGTTTAAAGTGCTTGCCGCTTTTAAACAAATGAATGTCGAAATCGGTAAGCAGACTGAAGGATTCCAGTTCTGCCGTTTTAGTTTTGGATGCTTTCTTAGTCATCAGCTTTTCTTTTTACGTTCTTCCCGGGCTTGAAAATAGCGGTTCATAATGTAGTAAATTCCACGCAATGGAATATTCACCCAATCCGGGCGACCATTTAATTCATACCCTAATTCATAAATCGCTTTCTCCAGCAAATACGTACGAATCAAAATTTCGTCTTCACCGTTCGGTTCCGCGCGCGAACCCATACGCTCCAAATAAGCGCCCAGGTAAAAGCGGCTTATATAATGCTGCCACTGTTCAGCCCACTGCTCCAAAAATTCAATATCTTTTTCACGGTAGTTTTCGTTCAACAGAATTTTACCGAAAGCTGCATAATGAAATGAGCGCATCATGCCGGCCACATCTTTAAGCGGGTTCTTCTTCAGCCTGCGTTCGCTAAAGCTAAAGCCTGGCTCGCCCTCAAAGTCAATTATGATAAAGTCTTTACCGGTAAACAGTACCTGCCCTAAATGATAATCACCATGAATGCGCGTTTTAATTGCATTGATCTTGGTCTGATACACTTCACTAAAACATTCCAGCACTTTATCCTCTAATGCCAAAACCTTTTTAGCTAATTCCTTTGTTTCGTCATTCAGTTTATCAAGCGATTGCTCCAATAATTTAAACCGATCGCGGGTTAATTTTCGCAGGGCTGAATAGAGTGAGCGTTGATAATTCGTGCTAAATGTTTCCGGTGCAAATGCGGGATTAACTTTGTCGGATGCTAACGCAATGTGCATTTCGGCTGTGCGCTGCCCCAGGCGCACCACTCGTTCATAAAATCCCCGTCCGATAAACTCCTGAATTAGTTCAGGTGCATCTTCAAATTGTATAGCCGCCTTATTCACTAACTGGGGCAACTTCTCTTTCTTGGCTTTTGCCATAACACGTTCGTAGAAGCGGCCCACAGAGTCAATCGTCATAATCCATGAATCACCCTGATTATCTACTTTCTCCTGTAACAAACCGAACACAATAATTTTTCCATCGTTATCGCGAAACTCAATACTTCCCGCATACTTGGGCGCATTACGGAAAGACGTATTTTCCGACAGGAACCTAACAATCTCCAGATCGGGATTGATTTCCGTTTCTATTTTCCGATAAAATTTAAAAAAGTACTTGTCATTATAAATCATGGCGGTATTGCTGGAATCCGCCTTCAGGATTTTCGATTCTACCTTGTCAGAATTAAGTTTGGCAAATACACTGCTGTTGAATTCCAGAGTACCTTCATCTTCCTTAACCCGAACTTTCCGATCCATACTTACAAACAGAAAATCGCGGAAGCCTTTGTGATAACTGCTGTCCACCACAAATCCTACTTTGCCTTGTATATCAGCCCTACAGATTACGCTTTGGGTGGTGTACTCCACCTTATCGAACATACTGTCGGATGGCATAAAACACATTGGCAGGAAATACAATTCCGGCAGTCGCTGCACATAGTGTACTTCCACAATTACCAGGTAATGCGATTCGCCATCAACTTTAAGGGGAATCATTTTGTTTACGCTAATCTTGGAAATGGCTCTGGCTTTGCCTCCAAACCAGCGGCATTTCTTCATAAAAGGTTGCAACACCTTACGCTCTAACACGCGCACCTCGTTGTAATTGCTAAACGTGCGCTCCCATGAAAGTTCAGACTTAAATAAAAACAATTCATTTGAATTGTTGCCCTGTTCTTTCTTCTCGGATTGATCGGCCTGGAACCAGAAATATCCGTAAGGACCAATGGTGATGGAGTATTCACCCTCACCCACACTCATAAATCTATTCTGACTAAACACCTCGGTGATATCGCAATCTTTAAATGATTTCAGATCGAGTGTGGTAGCCTGGCTAAATTGCGAAAGATTAGCAACTACAATAATATTCTCTTTCTCGTATGAACGCGCAAAACAAAGTACTTTCGAGTTGCTACTTTCAATAAATTTCAGATTTCCTTTTCCGAAAACACCTAATCGTTTACGCATCGATAACAAGTTCCGAATCCACCATAATAATGAAGATGGATTCTCTTCCTGTGTAGCCACATTAATCGATTCATGACGATACATCGGGTCGGTGATTATCGGCAGAAACAGTTTCTGAGGATTGGCCGTTGAAAACCCGGCATTAATGTTCATATTCCATTGCATGGGTGTACGAACGCCAAACCGATCGCCCAAATAAATATTGTCGCCCATTCCTATCTCATCACCGTAGTACAACACGGGTGTGCCCGGAAGTGAGAATAAAATAGCGTAAAGCAATTCAATTTTTCTTCTATCATTATTCAGCAGGGGTGCCAATCGCCTGCGAATACCAATGTTGTGCTTGGTGTTAGGATCGGTGGCGTAAGCTTTAAACAAATAATCCTTCTCCTCTTCTGTTACCATCTCCAGGCCAATCTCATCGTGGTTGCGCAAGAACAAAGCCCACTGTGTGTTGGGTGGTGTAGATGGTGTTTGTTCCAGAATATCAATTATAGGATAGGCATCTTCCGTACGAAGACCGAGGTACAACCGGGGCATTAACGGGTAGTGAAAATTCATGTGACACTCATCACCTTGCCCAAAGTATTGCGCTGCATCTTCGGGCCACATGTTCGCTTCGGCCAACAATACCCGATTATCATAATGCTTATCGATATGGGCCCGTAAGCGCTTTAAGAAGGCATGCGTTTGTGGTAAATTCTCACAGCTGGTTCCTTCTTCTTCAAACAAAAATGGAACATTGGCCAACCGGAATCCATCTACCCCCATCTTCATCCAGAAGTCAACCACTTTAATGATTTCAAGCTGCACTTCAGAATTTTCGAAATTCAATTCGGGTTGATGGCGATAATACCGATGCCAGTAATACATCTTGGCTTGGTTGTCCCACGACCAATTAGAAGATTCTTCATCGGCAAACATAATGCGTGCATCCCGGTAGCGGTCTGCGCTATCGCTCCACACATAATAATCTTTGTAACGAGAACCCGAACGCGCTTTACGTGATTTCTGAAACCAGGGGTGCTGATCAGAGGTATGATTTAAAACTAACTCCGTTATAACTCTGATATTTCTGCGGTGCGCCTCTTTCAGAAAAAGTTTAAAATCAGCTAACGTTCCATAATCGGGATGAATGTCGCAATACTCTGTCACATCATATCCATCATCTTTCAGGGGTGATGGAAAAAAGGGTAATAGCCAGATGGTATTGATGCCGAGGTCTTCCAGATAATCCAGGCGCTGAATCAGCCCGGGAAAATCGCCAATACCATCAGCATTGCTATCATTAAATGCCCTAACGCTCAGTTCATAAATAACTGCATCTTTAAACCATAACGCATCGGAGTTCTTGCTTGCCATGTTTACATGTTTGACTCGTGAATTTCTATTTTAAATAAATGGAAGGGCATCTTATGTGGATTCAGATGAACATAATTCCATTCCTGTGTCCAGGTGAAATGTTCGTCTGTAACCAGATCGTGCAATTTAATGTTAATCTTGTCCGACAATTTCAATTTAACTTTTGGTAATTGCACATAACCATGTTGTGTGTTGTTAGGGTCAAGATTTACAACCACCAGAATAATGTTTGACAGATCATCGGTAGCCTTCAGATAGGCAATGATCTGACTGTTTTCAATCGGGCAGAATTGCAAATTCCAGGTTGATTGAAGAGCTGCATTTTCATTACGCACTTTATTTAACAGACTCATTATATCGGTGAGCCTGTTTGTACGTTTCCAATCGTAATGCCGGATCTCATACTTCTCTGAATTATAATATTCCTCTTTGCCTTCAACAGGGCTGTTCTCACCAAACTCGTAAGGCGGACCATAAACACCATAGTTTGACGATAAGGTTGCTGCCAACGCATACCGAAGTATAAAAATATTTTCGCCCTGATTTTGCAAATGATAGGGCAGAATATCCGGAGTGTTAGGCCAGAAATTTGGTCTGAAGTAATTTCTGGATTGACCAAACACAAGTTCGTTCATGTACTCCATCAGTTCCTGCTTGGTAACCCGCCAGGTAAAGTATGTGTAAGATTGGGTAAACCCTACTTTTGCCAACGAAGCCATAATCTTCGGCCGGGTAAACGCTTCCGATAAGAAGATAATGTCCGGGTAAACTTGTTGCACTTCAGCAATTACCCATTGCCAGAATGGTATTGGCTTGGTGTGTGGATTATCAATTCTGAAAATAGTTACACCTTGTTCAATCCAATAGAAAAACACCGATCGGAGCTCCTCCCATAAGTTTCTCCAATCATCGGATTCGAAATTAAAGGGATAAATATCCTGATATTTTTTTGGCGGATTCTCTGCATACTGTATGGTACCATCAGGCCGCTGCTTAAACCAATCCGGATGATCTTTTACGTAAGGATGATCAGGCGCACACTGAAATGCAATATCCATTGCAATATCGATATTGAGTTTTCGCGCTTCGGCTACTAGCCTCTTAAAATCCTCCAGCGTACCCAAAGCCGGTAAGATAGCTTTATGTCCACCTTCATCGCTACCTATAGCCCAGGGCGAACCGGGTTCACCAGGTTGGGACTTTACATTATTGTTTTTTCCTTTTCGATTTATCTTTCCGATTGGATGGATAGGCGGAAAGTACAATACATCAAATCCCATAGCCGCTACCCGTGGCAACAACTTTATACAATCATTGAAGTTACCAGCCCTACCCGATTCAAGTGAAGATGAGCGTGGAAAAAATTCGTACCAGGCACTAAAGTTAGCTTTGCGATGTTCTACCTGAACAATAAACTCCTGCTCATGCTGAGTTTCATTGTCGCGCAAAGGATTTTCATGCACAATGCGGTTAAACTCATCACTCAGAACAAATGCTATGGCGTTTGCCTGATTCTTATCTTCCAGTTTACGGGCAATACTTATCAGCGCTGAATTGGTGGCGCCCAATCTTTTCAAAAGTAAAACTCCTTCGGCCAGTTCAACCGTTACATCCACCTTAGCGAGTGCTTTCTTTTTGAAGCCATCATACCAGGTTTCAAAATGATCGATCCATGCCCGAACGGTAAAAACATAGTTTCCTTTTTCGGGCACATAAAAAGATGCTTGCCATTCGTCATTATAGGTTGGAACCAACTCCACTTTGGTCCACTGTTCGCTTCCTTGCTTTTTATATAAAACTTCGCCTCTGATATGATCGTGACCATCGCCAAAAATTGCAGCCGAAACATCTACACGTTCGCCTACAGTTCGTTTGGCCGGATACAACCCCCCATCAACCTGAGGTTGCACATTCTCAATCAGTACTCGCTTCTTTCCAGTTAACATTCGTTCCAGGTAGTTTAAATAAGTGCTATTTCAATATGACCGAAGTGTAGGCAGGTATTACCCAATCATTTTCAGTTCTTCTTACTTCGCCTTGCGACACAAAATCAATAGTTTCAAACCCGGCAAGCTCACCTTCACGCTTAACCGTAATCTCCATATCCGATATGTTGTGTAACACCAGCAATCTCTTGCCCTCATATTCCCGAATAAGACTTACAATTTCTTTGATTTGAACAGGCGATGACTCTAGCGAACCATAAGTTAAGGCTGCGCTGGCATTTCGGTAGGTTATGAATTTTTTATAAAAATTAAATAACGAATTAGGATCAGCTTGCTGCTCAGCTAGAGGTTTTACCGTTTGAAGATTACTGTAGCGCGGTTCTTCCCATCGGGTTTGAGTTGCATCGCTGGTTGCTGCCCACAGGAATGGTTCTCTGATGTACTCATCAGGCTTTACTCCCAACATTCCAATCTCTTCACCATAATAAATATACGGTGTACCGGGTAGCGTGAGCAGGATTGCTGCCGCAACCCGGGCTTTTTGCTGATCGCCACCTAACTCACTTAAAATTCTGTTCTGATCGTGATTCTTCAAAAAAGTTGCATCGATATAATCGCTGGTGGTTTTAAGATAGAAATCGTTTATCGATTTGTATTTATCAATTAACTGGATGGTGTCTTGTCCGGCCCGCACAGCCGCAGTGATGGCATAACCCATATCGAAATTAAATAAGGCTGGCAATCCTTTCAGGTAAGGTGCAACTTCTTCAGCCCCGCTCCACACCTCACCTACCAGATACACATCAGGTTTTATTTTCTGCATTTCTTCACGGAACCAAATCCAAAAAGCATGATTATCTTCAGCCCGGTCAGTAGGATAAATATGTTTGGCAGCATCTAATCTGAAGCCATCCACCTGCATTTCTTCCAGCCAGTATTTTCCAATGTCAACAAATTCCTGTCTCACTTTTGGATTATCGAAATTCATATCGGGCATACCGCTCCAAAAAAAACCATAATAATGCTCGCTCAACGAATCGCCATTCACAGCATGCCACTGGGTAATGTTGTCGGAGTCAAGTGAGATTGCTTTTTTTGAAAGCTGATTGCGGATAGAATCCTTTTTAGCCCAGACATAATAATCGCGGTAAGGATTTTCCTTGCCTTTAATCGCCTCCTTAAACCATGGGTGATCTGAACCGGAGTGATTCAAAATCAAATCCACCAAAATGCGAATGCCTCGTTTGTGTGCTTCTGCAACCAGCTTCTTGAAATCCTCGGCTGTTCCATATTCAGGATCAACCGCTTTATAATCGGCTACATCGTATTTATGGTACGTTGGTGAAGGCATAATCGGCATCAGCCAGATGCCACCCACACCAAGTTCGTCAAGATAATCGAGTTTGGCGGTTACCCCGTTGAAATCACCAATGCCATCGCCATTGCTATCGGCAAATGAGCGCACAAAGATTTCGTAGTTAACACCATGCGGCCATTTTACTACGGGCTCCCGAGTTGGTTCGCAACACCAAAGCAGAACCATCATTAAGAATACTATTAATTTTCGCATTAGCTTTTAATTTTAAAAATGTACGATACATACGGTGGTACATCCACTTCAAACATGCCGTCCTTGCTCAGGCCAATATCAGCACCGCTTCGCAACAAGTCGCGACCCACATAATCATTTTCCTGTTTCCAATTAAAGGCCTGCAGTACCTCATCACTCAGTTTTATTTTTACCCGAAGTGGTTTATCGTTAAAGCCCGAAACAATTACAAGCCGCTCCTCACCATGCACACGCGCAAATGCATGCACCAGATGCGGGATGTTGCCTTGTTGTTGATTAAAAACGGTTAAGTCGAAATAAGCACCTTGAACAATGGCCGGGTTGGTAGATGAAAACTTCAAAATATCGGCATAGAACTGACGTAATCCTTTCTGATTGTCGCTTAGTTTGCCGCCATCAAACTTGCCATCGTTCATCCATTTCTGATGTTCGGGTACACCCCAATAATCATAAATAGTAGTACGGCCATCTTCGCCACCAAAGCCCTCAGCACCTGAACCCGGCTCGCCTACCTCCTGCCCGAAGTAAATCATTATCGGAGCTTTATCAACTGCAGCACTGATTACCATGGCTGGGACAGCCTTCCACGGATCGCCCGCAAAATCTTTTGAAGCAATGCGTTGCTCATCATGATTTTCCAGAAAGTGCAGCATGTGTGGATTGATATCGGCTAACCATTGTTGAATACCTGTAATGTAGTTGGTATTACCATGACCGTTGGTGAGGTTGCGCAAGGTGTCGTACAACTGAACTTTATCGTATAACAAATCGAACTTACCATTTTGGATGTAGTTGCGGTATTCCTGTGGATTGTAAATTTCAGCAATGAAGATAACATGTGGCGCAACAGCCTTTACCTGTGGCACAGCCCACTGCCAGAATTCAACCGGCACCATTTCAGCCATATCACACCGAAAGCCATCTACCCCTTTTTGCGCCCAGTACGTAAGAATATCTTTCATCTTAATCCAGGTGTTGGGTATCGGATCAAAATGTTTGCTACGGTTGTTTTGAATATCAACCCCGTAATTGAGTTTAATGGTTTCAAACCACTCGTTTGTTCCAGGTGTTGCAGTAAACTGATCATTGCCGGTAACCTTAGCTGGATTTTCTAAAAACTTTTTATCCTCTGAATTTGGTTTCTCCTGCGCTAACGGGTTGTAGCGTGCAGGTGGCTGAAATGTCTGACCGGGCAAATAATAAAAGTTGTTCGATGCTTTAAACGATACCGAAGTATCATCTTCTTCACCTAAATCTTTTACACCTGCCGGTTTACCATCGCTTTTGTAAGCCCGCGCTACATGGTTAGGTACAAAATCAATGATTACTTTCATACCTGCTGCATGGGTTCGGGTTACCAATGCGTCAAACTCAGACATTCGGTTATTTACATCTACTGCCAGATCGGGATTGATGTCGTAATAATCTTTGATGGCATAAGGCGAGCCGGCCCTGCCCTTCACTACATCAGCATCATCCGGTGAAATTCCAAATTGTGTGTAATCTGTAAGCAAGGCGTGTTCAAGCACACCGGTGTACCACACGTGAGTAACACCTAAATCTTTAATGGCAAGCAGGGCGGTTTCGGTAATGTCGTTAAACTTGCCTACTCCATTTTCCTGAATCGTTCCGTAAGTTTTATTGGTGGTTAACTTATTGCCAAAGAGGCGGGTCATCATTTGATAGATAACCGGCTTGGTAACTTGATTTTCTAACATGGGTTCGGGTATTTTTTCTTTGGGTGGCTGACAGGCCAGAACACCTAGCGTGAGAAGGACAATGCACACTTTTTTCATACTGCTTAAAGGTACTTTAATTCGCGAATTGCGGGCGAATTTTAAAGCAGGAAATTGAACAAAAAACGGGCTGAAAAGGGTAGAAATCCAGCTTCGCGATCACTTTTTACGGTTAATCCGGTAACCGATCCAAAACAAAACCAACAAGCTGATCAGAAGACCTAAAAACTCACGGGTTTCCTCAATGTAAGGATATTGCATCTTGGCGAGGTCGTCAAAGAGTAATGAGCGGTCAGGTGATTTGAACCAATCGATGGCACCCGGAAACAAAAATATGGCGTATATGAGGTAGGCCATACCGGTAAGGGAGATCCAGTATCGGTTAGGTAACCAAAATGCGGCCCATGCGCAAATCACCACCATGTTTGAATAAATTAAAACCCAAAGTAACGGATCAGGGTCATCGAACTGAACCGAAACAAATGAAACAAACATGAGGGCCAGAACTATATTTACAATTTTGGTAAGCAGTCAACTACACTTATTTAGAAAATAGCACCGGCTATGGTGGCCGTCATCATGGTAGCAAGAGAAGCTGCCAACATAGCCTTCAATCCAAGCTTGGACAAATCACCCTGCCGTTGGGGAGCCATGCCACCGATACCTCCAATCTGAATGGCAATTGAACTGAAGTTTGCAAAACCACATAATGCGTATGTGGAGATGCGAATCGATTTTTCACTCAACACACCACTGGCCTTTAAATTGGCCAGATCGAGGTAAGCAACAAACTCATTGATTACCATCTTTTGCCCTAACAAGCTGCCCACATAAAGCGATTCGTTCCAATCTACACCCATGCAAAACGCAAACACCCGGAAAACCTGACCTAAAATATATTGAAGCGAAAAGCCCGTGTACACACCATTGGTACTAGTTGTTACAAATTCATTCAACCCGGTAAGGGCTCCGATAAAATCTACCAACACCCAATTCAGCGCATAGATAATTGCGATAAATGCCAATAGCATGGCACCAATGTTCAACGCAAGTTTTAAACCATCGGCTGCGCCTGAGGCCATTGCATCTACCAGGTTTACACCAATCTGATCTTTGCTTACCACCAGGCTCCGGTCAATTTTATCGGGCTCGGTTTCGGGCATAAAAAGTTTTGCTAACACGATAGCTGCGGGTGCATTCATAATAGATGCACTTAATAAATAAGTGGCGAACATGGCTTGTTGTGCCGGATCGCCCCCACCCAAAAAAGAAACATACGCGCCCAACACACTGCCCGCAATAGTTGCCATACCCCCTACCATCAGGCAGTTGAGTTCTGACTTAGTCATGTTTTTGATAAAAGGTTTTACCAACAGGGGCGCTTCAGTTTGGCCCATAAAAATGTTGGCTGCAGCCGATAGACTTTCTGCACCCGATAACCGCATGGTGCGCGCCATCAACCAGGCAAAACCAAAAACAATTTTTTGAAGAACTCCGAGATAATACAAACCAGCCGTAATAGCTGAAAAGAAAATAACTGTTGGCAATGCCTGGAAAGCAAACAAAAAGCCAAGGTTGTGTTTTACCTCTGCGTTACCTACACTATTCTTAGAAAGATCGCCATATAAAAACTCAGCCCCTTTGGCTGCAAAGCTGAGAAAGGTTACAAATTTCTCGCTTATAAAAACAAACGCCTTCTGTGCGAATTCAACTTTGCCAATGATCAGGCCAAATACTAATTGAATGGTAATACCCACCAAAACAAGGCGCCAATCAACAGCCCTGCGGTTGCCAGAAAGCAACCAGGCAGCAGCAACAATTACAGCAAGGCCTATGAGGGCGCGAAAATAATCCATGAAAGGCGAAGGGTTAGGTTTTGTTAGTTTCGTTTACCCAACTCATCCCGAATTTTTGCCGCCCGCTCGTAGTCTTCTTTCTCTATAGCATCTTTCAGCAAGTCGTTCAGTTTTTCTATTGAGTAATGTTTGTAATCTTCTCCGGCTGAGGCTTTTTTGCCCGTTTCCTTTTTAACTTTTGCCTTAGGTTCTGGTTTGGTCTCTGCACGTTCTTCTTCGTCTTCCTGATCGGTAAGCACAATACCTGCTTCCGCAAGAATGCTTTCGTATGTGAAGATCGGTGAATCAAATCGCAAGCCGATGGCGATGGCATCGGATGGACGTGCATCAATTTCAATTTTTTTCAACCCATCGGTACACACAATCTTGGCAAAGAAAACTCCCTCCTTGAGGTCGGAGATAATTATTTCTTCAATGTGGAAGTGAAAATTATTGGCAAACGATTTAAACAAATCGTGTGTCATCGGGCGGTTAGGAACAATCTTTTCTATTTCAATGGCAATGGCCTGTGCTTCAAACATTCCAATTATAATAGGCAACCTGCGATTGCCCTCCGTTTCGCCCAATACCAACGCGAACGAACCCGTTTGAGTCTGACTGGATGAGAGTCCTAAGATTTCAAGTTTTATTTTCTTCAACGTGGCCACTAAAAAATTGAAATTATGAAAAAAATTTCTAAACCAAATCTTCGATTTAATATTATCACATGGCTGCCTTAATGGCCGCTGTCAGTTTGGGTACTACATCGAATGCATCACCTACAATTCCATAATCAGCGGCTTTGAAAAAAGGAGCTTCCGGATCTTTGTTAATTACCACAATGCACTTGGATGAATTTACCCCTGCCAAATGTTGTATCGCGCCCGAAATCCCCACCGCGATATACAACTGCGGTGCTACCTTCACTCCAGTTTGGCCCACATGCTCATGGTGTGGGCGCCAGTTCATATCCGATACCGGCTTACTACAACCAGTAGCCGCACCTAATGTTTTAGCCAACTCCTCCAGCATGCTCCAGTGCTCAGGGCCTTTCATACCACGCCCCCCTGATACAACAATTTCAGCTTCGGGTAACAATATATCACCTGTTGCTTTTTCAGAAGACAAAATTGTAGTGTTGAAGTCTGCATCAGCCAGCGTAACACTGTATGGTGTTACCGTTGCACTGCTGCCAGTTTCCGTTACTTCGGCAGCGTTCTTTTTTATGGCTATCACTTTCTTGGCATTCTTTAGTTCCTGCCAGCAGAAGGCTTTGCCGGTGTAAATACTTCGCTTCACTTTAAAACCCGAAGCAGTATCGGGTAACTCAACCACATTCGAGGCAAAGCTTGCTCCCGTTTTGATGGCTACTTTAGCCGCCACGGGTGTAGCCAGAGATGAGTTAGCTAAAACCAATACATCTGCATTTTCATCGGCCATAGCCTTGGTAATTACCGAGGCATATGCCTGAATCACACCTTTCTCCAACTTAGAATCGGCTGCATGTAAAACTTTTGATGCTCCATATTTTCCTAAGTCCTGAAGTGAAGCGGCATCGGCCGGGCCAACTACAATCGCAGTAACACTACCGCCAAGTGCTTTGGCATAACACAATGCTTCGAGCGATGATTTCTTTGCTTTTCCTTCTGATGTTTCTATAAATACTAGTGCTGACATAGCTTTTGATGATTTAGAATTATAAAACTTTGGCTTCGTTTTTCAGTTTGGCAACCAGATCGGCCACGGCATCGGCAGCAATCATTTTTACTGCGCCCTTAGGTGCCGGTAGTTCAAACTTGCTTAAGGCAACCGTAGCTGTGGCCGAAACAGCATCAACTACTTTTAATGGTTTTGTTTTGGCCGACATAATGCCGCGCATGTTGGGTATCTTCCACTCTGCAATAGGTTCCTGGCAACCTGCCACTAACGGTAAGTTTGCCTCTACCTGTTCCTTACCGCCTTCAATTTCGCGGGTCATTTTTACTTTCGTACCATCCACATCCAATTTCATAACCGGAGAAACAGACGGTAAACCAAGCAGATCGCCTACCATAGCATGTACCACACCACTGTTGTAGTCAATGGACTCACGGCCCATCAGAATCAGATCGTACCCTTTACCATGGGCTGCAATCTGGCTGGCCACAAAAAATGAATCGGTAGGTTCTGCATTTACGCGAATGGCATCATCGGCACCTATGGCTAATGCTTTACGAATAGTAGGCTCGGTATCGGCCAGGCCAACGTTTAAAACTGTAACGGTAGTACCGGCATTGGCTTCCTTTAATTCGATGGCCCGTGCCAGGGCGTAGTCATCATAAGGACCAATAATAAACTGTACACCGGTAGTATCGAACTTAGTATTGTTATCCGTAAAGTTGATTTTGGAAGTAGTGTCCGGAACGTGTGAAATACAAACCAATATTTTCATAAGTTGATGTTAAAAAGTGAGAATCAAAACATTAGGCTTTTCGTCTAATTTTGGGGCTCAAGATAAAGGATTAAATCTTAAAAAAGCCTGAAAAAACACTCAAAAAACAAATGAATGCTGCCCGAATTGAAATGCTGGAAAAGTTTATTCAGGAAGATCCAACCGATCCCTTCCCCGTTTACGCGCTTGCGCTTGAGTATCAGGTAACTGAACGAACCAAAGCACAGCAGTTGTTCGAACGCTTATTAGGTGAACATCCTGATTACCTGCCAACTTATTATATGGCCGGAATTTTTTTTCTGGATCAGGGTGAAGTGGTACGCGCATCAGAAATTCTTCAATCTGGACTGGCATTAGCCAAAGCACAGAAAGATCTGGCCGCTGCACGCGAGCTTCAGTCCGCGCTTGAAAATCTGGAGGGGTAATCGGTTTAGTCCTTGACTCTATTGAGCGCCAACATACCTACCATCCAGTTGGGCAGTGGCTTTTCAGGATTTCTGTTTTTAAGACTCAGGTACCAGCCAATCTTTTCGAAGATTGGAATTTTGTGTGTTTCCACAAACTCAATTAAGGTTCCGTCAGGATCTTCAATATAGGTGAATTGTCCTGCTGCTTTACCCATATCAAACGAGATGCTGCTATCAACCGTAAACGCAAACCCGGCAGCGGTAGCCTTGTGCGAAAGTTCTTTCATGCCATTCACATCGAAACACAGGTGAATAAACCCTAAGTCGCCCCAGTTGCGATCGGCAAACATTTTATAAGGTGAACGACCGTGTACTTGTACTAATTCTATTTCGGTTGTTCCTAACAGTCGGCCAAAGTTGCCCTTGTCGTTTTGCGTGCCGCGCAACAATACCCTTCTGAATTTATCTTCACCTCCGGGTACTCCATTAAAATCTTTATGTACCTCTGTAGTATCATATACTACCGAATAGCCCAACACATCGCGATACAGGGGAATGGTTTTATCCATATCCGATACACCCATTACACAACCAGCCACACCTCCATTTTTGGATTTACCAGGTTTGAACCAACTGTTACTTTCTATCATCTCGAAAATGTTTCCATAAGGATCGGTAACAAAAAAATGTTTGCGGCCATCTGGCGCCTGACATACTTCCGTTAACAGGTTGGCACCTTTAGTTTTTAGGTCTGCATACTTTTCGTCAATAGCTTGCGACTTTAGTTTGGTTGCGTAAATACCGGTATCGCCTAATGAATAATCAATAGCTGCTTTAACCGGAGTTTTACTTGTGTACTGCCAGATTTCAAACCCACCACCACCACTCATGTTAATGGCCAGAATGGCGTAGCGGCTTTCAACCTTTCCGGAAGTATAGCGGGTCATCAATTTTGCTTCAGCTGCGTCTTTAAAGACGGGCACGTCCATATCAAAATTTTTACGATACCAGGTCCAGGCTTTTTCTGCATCGGTAACACCAATGCCCACTTGTTGAATACCACTAATGATGTAGTTCATGTAATGAGAATGGATTATTGAGGTTATGCAAGATGATTTATAAAATTAACAATCCAAACTAATTTTCATATGATGAGCAATTCGCAAACGAATGCTATCAAATTTTAAGATCCAAAAATTAACGATTAGATAAGGTTTATAGAACTTTTTTCTGGCAGGTAGTTGACACCTTCAACCCGCAAAACCATTTATGTTCCTGACTTATATCTGAAACACAATCTTCCCAACTTTATTGGGTAAGGTAATATCCGGATAAGATTCTGCAATGCGTGCAAATGGCCGGATGGAATCAATCAACGGCCGGATTTGATGTTTGCTTACAAAGCTTAACATTTCGCTAAACTCATTATCGTTGCCCATAGTAGAACCCAGTAACGATAACTGGTTCCAGAACATGCGATACATATCGAGTTTAGCTGGCAACCCATTGGTGGCGCCATAAAATACAATGCGACCTTTTGGTTTTAATACTTTTATGAAATTGTTGATCTGATCGCCACCTGCACTATCAATTACCAGATCGAAACCACCTTTGGTTTTCCACAAGTCGGTAAAGGTGGCTTGCTTTTTATAATTGTACGCACCCTTTGCGCCAAGCTTCAGCGCTTTATCAATTTTATCATCGCTACCTGAAGAAACATAAACATTAGCTCCGGCTGCCTGCGCAAACAGAAATGCAAACTGGGCCACCCCACCACCAAAGCCGGAGATCAACACATTTTGTCCCGCCCGCAACTCGCCCCGTCTGAACAATGCACGGAAAGCCGTAAGGCCACCGAGTGGTAAGGCTGCCGCTTGTAGAAAATCCAAATGAAAAGGCTTATGATGCAGGCGATCGACCGGAACAGAAACGTATTCGGCAAACGTACCATCAACCGGCATACCAAGGATCGTGTATTTACCCGATTGAACTTCCGGATCGGTACCCCAATCGATGTTGGGATTGATAACCACTTCCTGACCAACCCAGGGTTGATCATTTTCATCGCCCACCGCCTCTACTATCCCGGCACCATCCGAACCCATGGTAACCCCAAACTTGATATTGGGATACTTACCTTCCCGGATCCAGTCATCGCGTCTGTTTAAAGATGCCGCTTTAATTTTAACCAAAGCCCTGCCACCCGTGGCAACCGGTTTGGGGATTTCAGTCAATTCAATTTTACCAGCTTCTCTTAAGATCAGAGCCTTCATAGTTGTATAAGTCTTGTTTCAAGATACAACATGAGGGCAACATTCAAAATCTGAAATGAAATTTTTATAAACACCACCCGATTAAAATGGTGCATCATCATCGCCACCCGAAGGACCAGAGGAAGATGGATTATCGCGGAATGTATTCAACCGACTTTCGCGTGTAATGCTGCTCATGGGTGTTAGTCCTTCAGGCGCATCATAATCCGCAAACTTGGTGTACTTACCAATAAACTTCAGCTTCACATTTTCAAGTGATCCGTTCCGGTGCTTGGCAATAATTACTTCGGCCATACCTTGTGTAGGCATGCCTTCTTCATCCACAGTAATTTTATAGTACTCAGGACGATATAAGAACATTACAATATCGGCATCTTGTTCAATAGAACCCGATTCACGCAAGTCGCTAAGTTGTGGGCGCTTATCTCCACCACGGGTTTCCACCCCACGACTTAACTGAGAAAGTGCAATAACCGGCACCGCTAATTCCTTGGCAATTCCCTTCAATGCACGTGAGATAGAAGCGATCTCCTGTTCGCGGTTGCCACTACCAACTTCACCCTTCATTAATTGGAGGTAGTCAACCACAATCATTTGAATGTTGTGTTCGGCTTTTAGTCTGCGGCATTTGGCACGCAACTCAAGTATCGAAAGTGCAGGTGTATCGTCAATAAAAATGGGAGCGCTGGACAGGCGCGTAGTTTTATGAATCATTTGCTGCCACTCGAAATCGGCCAGGTTACCCTTCTTTATTTTTTCAGAGTCCAGTTCTGCTTCTGCCGAGATCAAACGATTAACCAATTGTAACGAAGCCATCTCCAGCGAGAAGATTGCTACTGGAATATTAAAGTCGACTGCGGCATTGCGTAAAGCCGAAACAATAAATGCAGTTTTACCCATACCTGGTCGGGCCGCAATAATAACCAGATCAGACTTCTGCCAACCGGATGTAACCCGATCCAGGCGCGAGAACCCGCTGGGTATTCCGGTAAGGCCGTCTTTATGATTCCGTTTTTCCTGAAGTTCTTTTGTAGCCTGGAACATGAGCGACTTCATCGAGTCGTAATTCTTGCGCAGATTCGAATCCGAAATCTGAAAAATGTTCTGTTCGGTTTTATCGAGTAGTTCGAAAACATCGGTGGTGTCTTCATACGCATCGTGATGAATCTGCGAGGCAATCTGAATCAGATCGCGCTTAATGGCCATCTCAATAATAATACGGGCGTGGTATTCGATATTGGCAGCTGAACTTACTTTACTGGTTAGTTCGGCTATGTAATAAGCGCCACCCACCAATTCAAGTTTACCAGCCTTGCGCAACTGTGCTACAACGGTGCGCATATCTACCGGCTCCGATGCTTTGAACAAATCAATTATCGCATTGTAAATTTCTTTGTGCTGCTCGGTATAAAAGTGTTCAGGTCTTAGAAATTCAACGACAGCCGTCAGCGCATTCTTCTCGAGCATGAGAGCTCCAAGAATAGCTTCTTCCAGATCAAGCGCCTGAGGCGGAAGTTTACCTAAACTCTCAGCGATATCGCGCACTAAAAGTTTAGACTTTCCGGCTCCGCTCATTGCAGAACTTAACCTCACTGGCGTTGATCGTTGCTCCATACATTCGTGGTTGTTGTACGTAGTTTCTTTTAAGGGCAACAAACGTACCGCTTAGCTTACTCCTACCCTCAACAAGTTATCTACAATTAAACATGTGAATTTGTGAATAAATTCTGTTGGTTGAGCACAATTATATTTAAGTAGTACATAATCACTCTTTTAACAAACAGGCAAATCCTTTATCTTTACCTCGTTAACCTTATAGACCTTGACTTCTTCTATCTACCAGCAAAGCATTGATAAACAAAGGATAATCATTACCGGTGCACAAAGTGGTTTAATATCAAAACTTGCCCGGCATGTGCTCGCTGCCAATCAACGTAAGTTTGACTTTTATCGCGCTGGTGAACCTGTGCCCGTGTTAACCGATGCTCCGGTAATTCTAATAGAAGCTCAGGATCAACTCGCTGATTACCATCATCATATTCTGATTTTGTCGGATGTACCCTCCAATCACGTAAAGGAGATTGAAAAAGTTGCTGATGCAACCTCAAAAGGAGGTATAATCATTTTCCCGGAGAGCAATGCGGAGTTAAAATCGATTACTGCACGCGAACGTAACGATGTGCAGGCAATTCCATATAATACCTATAAGCACGAGTCTAAAAACGGGGCTACTATTTTGATTACCAGCACAAATGAAAAGTTTCCCGTAGCACTAAGTTCAGAGTGGGACCTTAAATGCATCAGCGCTACCCGGGAGGTACTGAAAAAGATAGGCATTAGCAGCGGACAATTCTACAGAGCAGTAAGTACTTTCAAGCCTTAGTTTAAATGAAATTAAATCTTAAAAAGCCGTTGTGTGTTTTCGATCTGGAAACAACGGGAGTTACCATTTCGCAAGATCGTATAATTGAAATAGCGGTATTAAAGGTAATGCCTTCGGGCGAGGTGCTTGAAAAGAGTAACCTGGTTAATCCCACCATACCAATTCTTCCGGAGTCAACCGCCATCCATGGAATCAGCAATGACGATGTGAAGGACAAGCCCACTTTCAAGGAACTTGCAAAAGAGTATGCCCGGTTTTTTGAAGGTGCCGATCTGGCCGGATTTAATATCTTGAAATTTGATGTGCCCCTTTTGGTAGAAGAATTTTTGCGGGCTGATGTTGAGTTTGATTATTCGCGCAAGCGTATTGTGGATGCTCAGAAAATTTACCACCTGATGGAAAAGCGTAATCTGGCTGCCGCACTAAAATTCTATTGCAATAAAGAACTTACCGATGCGCATTCGGCTGCTGCCGATACGCAGGCAACTCTGGATGTATTACTGGCCCAGGTAGAGCGTTACGAAAACCAACGAGTAACCGATGGACTAGGCAAACCGATTGGCACCATTCGCAATGATATGGAAGTACTGCATCAACTTACTGCAACTGATATGGTTGATCTGGCCGGGCGTATGATCAGGAACGATAAAGGCGAAGCCATCTTCAACTTTGGCAAACACAAAGGCAAAGTGGTAACGCAAGTACTGAAAGATGAGCCATCCTTTTACGATTGGATGATGAATGGAGATTTTGCCCTTGACACCAAACGCAGGCTTACAGAAATTAAGTTGAGCGGGTTGAAGAGATAGTCTACTATCCACTCTGATACTTTTGCTTTTTTTCATAACATGACAATGTTATATTTAGCAAGAGCTAATCCATAAAAGTCATGACTTCTCAATCACGCAGGCAATTTATCAAGAATGCATCAGCCACACTTGCTTTCAGTGCCTTTGCATCTCAAGCCTTCAGTTTTTTCGAAATACAAAAAAATCTTCGTGTGGCTTTAATCGGCACAGGTTGGTATGGCAAAAGTGATTTGTTTAAACTCATACAGGTTGCTCCGGTTGATGTGGTTGGATTATGTGATGTGGATAAACGATTGCTTACCGAAGCAGGTCAATTGGTAAGTCAGCGCCAAAAGTCTGGCAAAGTACCCGAGCTATTTGGCGACTACACAAAATTATTGCGCGCACAAAAGCCGGATATTGTTTTAATCGGTTCGCCCGATCATTGGCATGCCTTGCAAGCTATTGATGCCATGAAAGCCGGTGCGCATGTCTATGTTCAAAAACCCATTAGTGTGGATGTAATGGAAGGCGAAGCTATGGTGGCGGCTGCCCGTAAGTATAAACGCACCGTACAAGTTGGTTTGCAGCGAAGAAGTACACCTCATTTAATAGACGCAAAGAAAAATATTATTGAAGCCGGTTTACTCGGCAAAATTTCGCATGTAGAAATGTTTTGCTATTACCACATGCGCAACAACAGCAATCCTCCGTTACAACCTGTTCCTGAATTTTTAGATTACGAGCAATGGACGGGCCCTGCCCCGCTACGACCTTATGATAACTTACCGCACCGGGGTTGGTGGCGTGCATTTATGGAGTATGGCAATGGAATTGTTGGCGATATGTGCGTGCATATGCTGGATTGTGTACGGTGGATGCTTGATCTGGGGTGGCCCGTAAAAATTTCTTCATCGGGTGGAATTTATGTCCAAACACAAGGCAAGTCGAATATCAGCGATACCCAATCAGCCATTTTTGAATTTGAAAATCTGACAGCTACCTGGCAACACCGCACCTGGGGGCCACCTGTGGATGCCGCGTATCCATGGGGTTTTAAAATCTATGGTGAGAAAGGTGTATTAAGCGGAAGTCCATTCAGTTACGATTTTGAACCCCTGGGTGAAGGCAAAAAGATTCATGCCGATGCCGTGTATGAACGCGAAAAATATCCGGAAGACTTAAAAGAAAAAGATATTGAGATACACACCGCACCCGCTACCCGTGGTCAGATGTTAAATTTTTTGGCGGCCATTGAAACCGGAAACAAACCAGTGGCTGATATTGAAGAGGGACATATTTCTACAGCCAGTTGTATCCTGGCAAATCTGGCTATGAAAACCGGCCGGTCATTGCGTTACGATCCGAAAACAAAAACTGTTCTGAATGATACCGGGGCCACGGCTTTATTAACCCGAACTTACCGGCAAGGTTGGGTGCACCCCCATCCGGATAAGGTTTAAAAGTTAGCGGTTAAATTTCCTGCCACGTATGGTCAGCCAATAGCTTTACAGCGGCCACAAAGTTTTTATACGGTTTGCTTCGCCCCCATTCTTTCGGGCCCACCAGCGAAACCAGGTGCGAACCATCTTCTTTCTCGTACAGATAATAGGCTTGACCGATTACCGGTGCAAAACCAATCTGAGCATCATAAATAATCATCGAAAGCTCTTTGCGCTTCTGAATTTCTTTTGCCTGTATGGCAAGCAACTCAATCTGCTGGCGAATCTGCGTAAGCTGCATGTTGGTTTGTTCTTCCATAGCCGATAAGGCCTGATGGCGAATTACACCCGCTTCATTCGGTTTAATTACCGCACCCGTAACCGAAGCCGAGTAAGGCAACACACTCAACTGTTTGTGATAGATTTCTTCGTTGGTAAATTTTTCACCAGCAGTATTTATGTGCTGATGGATTACCTTCAGATAACCTTTTGGTGTGATCTCATGCTGCACAAATAAAGCAGGCTTTGAATCTTTCGTAAATTCAACTTCAAAACTGAGTTGACTTTTAAAGGTAGCCCGCACAGCATCGCCCAATGCACTATCCTGAAAATCGTTCCATGTACCATCGGGTGTAACGGTAAACTGCGAAGCAAAAGCCTGATCTTCCAGACTTACAGAGTTCATACTAATGGTAAGTTCTTTACCAGTACCACTCAGTTCTATTTTATAGATTCCGGATTTGGGTCGTGAACCAAATTCGTAAGTTCCCTTTTCAGGAAAGAGTTGCCATGAAGCTAAAAAATTATACGCATCAACCATAAATCAGAAAGCAGTATAAACGCTTTCGCGGAAGATCGGTTCGGAATGTAAGCAGGTTATTTTTTGTAATACTTCATCGCTTCGGGAATCCAGCCTTCAAGGTCTTTAATGCGGGTTTCGTGCGAAGGGTGTGTCGATAAAAACTCGGGTGGTTGCTGGCCACCACTTAACGTTGCCATTCGTTCCCAGAACTTCGGTGCCGATGATGGATCATATCCGGCCATCGCCATAAAAATCAAACCCATGTTATCGGCTTCCGACTCATGGCTTCTTGAAAACTTAAGCATGCCCACGTTGGTACCCATACCAATGGCCTGCATAAAAATTTGCTGGGTAGCCGTGGGGTTCTGTCCCATGGCAGCGCCAATCGTACTTAAGCCAAACTCCGCTAACAATCCCTGGCTCATGCGCTCGCGACCATGGTTGGCAATAGCATGTGCCACTTCATGTCCCATTACTACTGCAATGCCCTCTTCATCTTTACAGATGGGAAGTATAGCGGTATAGAATGCTACTTTACCACCCGGCATACACCAGGCATTTACTGTCTCATCGTCTTTGATCAGGTTAAACTCCCAGGCAAAACCCTCCAGCTGACTGCTCATTCCCTTTTCAGCCATATATTGCTCTACAGCCTTCTGAATCCTAACACCAACTTTTTTAATCAATTGTGTTTGTTGCTGATCGGTTGACAACGGGCCGGTTTTAATTACTTCAGCATATTGTTGCGAGGCCATCTGGTTTATCTCAGCACTTGAAACAAGACTTAATTGCTTACGTCCCGTAACCGGAACTGTAGCACAGGCATACAATAGAGTAAGCAGTAAAATGAGTGAACTAACTTTTCGTAACATAGTGCAGAGTATTTGCAGCAAATGTAATTGGCTTTCGGTCAATAAATCAAAAATCCCGTTAAAATAGACCAATAACCGTGTTAATGTTCCTAAATTTGCCGTTGTATTAACCGAACCCGGCTATGAGAATCTTTGCTATTGGTAGAAACTATGCAGAACATATTCAGGAGTTGAACAATGAGCGCCCTACCGAGCCCGTAATTTTTACCAAGCCCGATACGGCCATTATCCGCAACAATGGCCCTTTTTATCTTCCGGATTTTTCGAAAGACATCCACCATGAAGTTGAACTGGTGCTACGAATCTGCAAAGAAGGAAAAAACATTGAGGAACAATTTGCGAACAAATACTTTGATGCCATTGGTGTGGGTATTGATTTTACCGCGCGCGATATTCAACAAAAACTAAAAGAGAAAGGCTTGCCGTGGGATATTGCCAAAGGTTTTAATGGCTCGGCCCCTATCTCCGACAAATTTATTCCGGTTAGCGAGTTTAAAGATCTGACCAACATTAATTTCAAATTAGAAGTTGATGGTATTATTAAACAACAAGGCAATACCAGCTTGTTGCTTTTTTCGTTCTCGTATATAATCTCCTACCTATCGAAATTTTTTACGTTACGCACAGGCGATTTGATTTTTACCGGTACACCGAAAGGTGTCGGGCCTGTTGCCATTGGAAATAACCTTTGTGCTTACATTGAAGATGAGAAACTTTTGGATTTCGAAGTTAAGTAGTGTAGTCGTTTTAATCACCTGTATCGGGCTGGTAAAAGGCTACGGCCAATTTAGTCCTGATAAAACCCTGCCCGCAAAGGCAAACAACTATCTTTTTCCAATTAAACCCGGAAGCACGGCCATTATAACGGGCACGATGGGCGAACTACGGAACACACATTTTCATGCCGGACTAGATATTGATACACCGGGCATTGGGGTTCCGGTTTTAGCGGCAGAGTCGGGTTACATTGTGCGCGCTGCAACAACCACGGGCGGGTACGGTAATGTTTTATTTATTGCACATCCCGATGGCAACACTACCGTGTATGCACACCTTGAGGAATTTAGAGGCGCCATTGCGGAGCACATTCAGAAGGAACGTTATAAACGTAAAGTATCGGAGATTGATCTTGAGTTTGCCCCTAATCAGTTTCCGGTAACCAAAGGCGAACTGCTTGCTCTTTCAGGGAATACAGGAGGCTCGGGTGGACCACACCTGCATTTTGAAGTCCGCAATGCAGACAACCATGCAATCAATCCACTCACCAACCAGTTTGCTGAAGTGAAAGACAACATGGCGCCACTGGTATTTAAGATCGCATTAAAAACACTTGACACGCAATCGCGCATTAACGATCAGTTTGGTCGATTTGAATTTTCGGTAGTTAAGAATGGTAATACTTACTCCCTGCCTCCCATTCTGGCCAGTGGCAATATTGGCATTGAGGTACTGGCGCACGATAAGATGGAGAACAGCCGGTTCCGGTATGGAATTAATTACATTGATCTGTTGGTTGATAATCAGAACGCCTTCCGGCAGACCATTGAAAAGGTAGACTTTACCAACACACGGCAGATTTTAGCATTGATGGATTACAAAACACTGGAGCTTCGTGGCAACCGGTTCAACAAATTATACATTGACGATGGCAACCGCCTTGAATATTATTCTGGTGTTAGACGCAAGCAAGGTATTGTAGTAAATGCCGATCGTGCGGTTGAAATTCAACTGAAAGATTTTAATCAGAACATCAGCAAAGTAAACTTTACCTTAAAGCATAATCCGGTTGTTGCCGAAACTCCCCTGCTTGCGGCCAGCGGCAAACCGTATGAAACTGAACTTATTGAAAATACACTTAAGCTAATTGTTAAGCAATGCGTTGACGACAAGACCGAGCCAACTTTGTGGAGCAATAGCAAATCCACTTCCATAACACCAGCTTATTCCGGAAGCAACCAGCAGGTATTTCTACTCAACCTAAAAACTACCTTACCCGACTCCATAACTACCTGCCAGGGAACCATCCGGTTTAATTTTAAAGATCGCATTCCATCTGAAACAGAGTATAAGTATTACAGCGACCTGGTGGACATTGAATTCCCGAAACAATCGCTATACGATACCGCCTATCTTGAACTTACCTATGATACGCTCAACAATCAGGAAGTTTTTTCTATCGGCAACCGGACTATTCCGCTTTATAAAAACATTTCAGTAACACTAAAACCTAAACTCAATTACTTTCAATCGCGCGATTTAGGTTTGTATCGCAAAGAGGGTCGTGGATTTGTATACGTAACCAGTGAGTGGAAAAACAACCGTCTTAAATTTAGCACCCGCGACTTCGGGCAGTTTACGTTGCTGCGCGACAGCGTTCCGCCTACCATCACCAAAATCTCAACCAGTTCTGCCGCTGCCCGATTCCGAATTAAAGATAATCTTTCGGGGATAGCCTACTTTGAAGCAAACATTAACGGCCAGTGGTTGTTAATGATATACGATTACAAAACCGGAATCCTGAAATCAGAAAAACAAACAGGCACACTCCTGAAAGGTGATTTTGAATTAAAGGTGGTGGATCAGGCCGGTAACGAAGCTCTTTTCAAAGCAAAAATATAACATATGGTAACCGTTGGCAGTAAAGCTCCTGATTTCAAAACAACCGATCAGGATGGAAATGCAGTGAATCTTTCAGACTTCAGGGGAAAGAAAGTGGTTTTATATTTCTACCCCAAAGATCAAACGCCAGGCTGCACGGTGGAAGCCTGCAACTTACGCGATAACTACAAAGCACTTCAAAAGGCTGGTTACGAAGTGCTGGGCATTAGTTCCGATGATGAAAAGTCTCACCGTAAGTTTATCGAAAAAGAGAAACTGCCCTTCAGGCTGCTTGCCGATACCGATAAATCGGTGCATCACCTGTTTGGCACCTGGGTTGAAAAAAGTATGTATGGTCGCAAGTACATGGGCACGGCCCGCGTTACGTTTGTGATTGATGAGAAAGGAGTTATTGCCGAGATTATTGAAAAGGTAGATACTAAAAACCACGCAGAGCAGATACTGGGAATAAAACCAGCGGCTAAACCTACTGCCAGGCCAGTAAAAAAGAAAGCGAAAGCAATTACCCGCAAGCCTGTAAAAAAGGCGGTAAAAAAGAAGAAGTAATTTTGCAGGAATGAAGCCCCATCGGGTTTCATAATCCTGTCAACTGGCTTATATTCGGGCAAAATTTATTACATGGCTCAGCCCGATTATACCAAACTTAAGAACACCGCCAGTCAGATTCGAAGAGACATTGTGCGCATGGTGCACGCCTGCCAAAGCGGCCACCCCGGTGGCTCACTGGGTTGTACCGAATATTTTGTGGCTCTCTACTTTCACATTATGAAGCACAACCCCGCTTTTAGTATGGATGGAAAAGGCGAAGACTTAAGCTTCTTGTCAAATGGGCACATCTCACCTGTATTCTATTCCGCATTGGCACGTTCAGGTTATTTTGAAGTTAAAGAGTTAGCCACATTCAGAAAACTAGATTCACGGTTGCAAGGACACCCTGCTACGCACGAGCATTTACCTGGAGTACGCATTGCATCTGGCTCATTAGGTCAGGGGTTATCGGTAGCCATTGGCGCTGCTCAGGCAAAAAAATTGAATGGTGATGATCGTTTTGTGTATGTACTGATGGGCGATGGCGAACAACAGGAAGGCCAGATCTGGGAAGCTGCCATGTATGCACCCCACAATAAAGTAGATAACCTGATTGCCACTATTGATTATAACGGCCAGCAGATTGACGGCCCTGTTGATAAAATACTTTCGTTGCTGGACCTGAAAGCTAAATGGGAAGCCTTTGGCTGGATAGTACAGGAGTTTAATGGTAATAAGATTGAAGACGTAATAGCCGGGCTTGAAAAAGCAAAAGCTCTTGCCGGAAAAGGCAAGCCGGTACTTAATCTGATGAAAACCGAAATGGGTTTTGGTGTGGACTACATGATGGGTTCGCACAAATGGCACGGTGTTGCGCCTAACGATGATGAGTTGGCGAAAGCTCTGGCCCAGTTGCCAGAAACACTGGGCGATTACTGAGGCTCCTGCACAAAAAGAGATTTGAATATCACACGACAAGGTGTGATGATATCGCGCTTATCCTGAAGTCGCGGCCTGAAGCCTGAAATCAGACCTACCAAAAATTGGCAATAATTACTTTATATTAGCCTGTAGGGCTATAAGCCAATTTCAAAACTTCGTGCATGACTTATAATATTCCAAAACATTTAAAGGGTCTTACCGAAGATGAATTACAAAAATCCAGAAGTAATTTTGGATATAACCGCATTGATACTTCTAAAAAGAATACCTGGCTTCATTTGCTATTGGATATTTTGAAAGAACCCATGTTGGTTCTGCTCATTGCAATAGCTGTTATCTATGTAATTGTAGGTAATTATGCTGAAGCGGTTTTTATGTTTGGTGCTATTGTAGCCGTTTCTGCCATTTCATTCTATCAGGATAATCGAAGCAAAAAAGCGTTAGAGGCTTTAGAGAAACTGAACGAACCTTTAAGTCTCGTAATCAGAAATTCCAAACCGGTTCAAATTCCTACACACGAAATTGCAGTTGGGGACTTATGCATTGTAGAAGAAGGAAAAATGATTAATGCCGATGGGTCGATTATCTACAGTCATGATTTCTCGGTGAATGAAGCCTCACTAACAGGAGAAAGCTTTTCCGTCTTTAAAAGTCCGGAGACTGAAAACAAACGGGTCTTTAGTGGAACGTTGGTGGTATCGGGGTTAGCCATTTTTGAAGTGGATAAAATCGGCACAACCACACAGTTGGGAAAAATCGGGCAATCCATTCAAAGCATTGAAGAAGAGGTATCTCCGCTGCAAAGACAGATTACCAGATTTGTGAGAACCATGGCTTTTATAGGAATAGCCATTTTCTTAATGGTTTGGATTTACAGTTTCCTGCAAACAAAAGATCTTCTTTCTAGTCTGTTGGCCGGGCTTACATTGGCGATGTCAGTTCTGCCGGAAGAAATTCCGGTTGCCTTTACCACTTTTATGGCCTTAGGCGCCTGGAAGTTAATGCGCGATGGCGTTATTATTAAACGCAGCAGCGTGGTAGAAACACTTGGAAGTACTACTGTAATCTGTACCGATAAAACCGGAACCATTACGGAAAATTCAATGCAACTAAAAGCTCTTTATGACTATCGATCCGATAAAATTTATTCAGACGAAAACTTCGATGCGCCTCATTTAGCTAACCTGATTGAGTTTGCCATGTGGAGCAGCGAGCCGGTGCCGTTTGATCCGATGGAAAAAACTCTTCATCAGGTATATCAACAAACACATGCTGCCGATAAAAGAAAAGATTTTCAAGTAATTCATGAATATCCATTAGAAGGCAAACCTCCTATGATGACACATGTCTTTGAAAGCAAGACAGGTGAAAGAATTATTGCCGCGAAAGGTGCCCCCGAAGCCCTTCTTTTGGTATCTGATCTTTCTGAAAAGCAAAGAGAATTACTTCAACAACAGATTCAAATCTTCGGTAAACAGGGATACAGAGTATTAGGAGTAGCAAAGTCACCTTTTCAGGGAAATACTCTTCCAAAAAATCAACAAGATTTACCTTTTGAATTTTTAGGCTTTACTGTGTTTTATGATCCTCCTAAAAAAGGCATTCAGGAAGTATTTCAAAAAATTTATAATGCCGGTATTCAGGTAAAAGTTATTACTGGCGATAGTGCCGATACAACCCATGCCATCGCCAGGCAAGCCGGAATAATCAGCAATACAGAGCCCGTTAACGGCAGTGAGATTATGCATAGCTCAATCGAAGATTTGATAGCACGATCAAAAAATACTACGCTGTTCACCCGCATGTTTCCGGAAGCAAAATTGAAAGTGATTAATATCTTGAAGGAAAATGGTGAGGTGGTGGCCATGTTGGGCGATGGTGTAAATGATGCCCCTGCATTGAAAGCTGCACACATTGGTGTCGCCATGGGTAATAAAGGCACAGAAATAGCAAAGGCAGCTGCATCCTTAATTATAACAAACGATGATCTGGATAAATTGATTATTGGAATAGCGGCCGGCAGAAGAATTTATGCCAACATTAAGAAAGCTATCCAGTATATTATTTCCATTCACATTCCCATAATCCTTACTGTGTCTTTGCCCTTGTTTTTTGGATGGATTTTTCCCCACATTTTCACACCGGTGCATGTTATCTTTTTAGAACTGATTATGGGTCCTACCTGTTCCATTGTTTACGAAAATGAACCCATGGAAAAAAATACAATGGTTCAAAGGCCGCGAAAAATGACTGACACTTTTCTGAATTGGAAAGAATTATCCACCAGTATAATTCAGGGATTGGTGATAACCCTCGGGGTATTATTTGCTTACCAATACACGGTGCTAAACGGGGGTAATGAAGAAAAAACGAGAGCAATCGTATTTACAACACTAACCTTCTCCAACATTCTGTTAACCTATGTTAACCGATCTTTCTACTACAGCATTTTTGAAACATTCCGATATCGTAATGTGTTGATGCTTGCGGTGAATCTGGCAACCCTAACCTTATTATTTGCCATTCTATTTATAAAACCACTAACACAATTCTTTAAAGTAACTCTACTAACTCCTAACGAAATCAGTTTTGCCTTTGGAGTAGCTTTGTTATCGGTGATCTGGTTTGAAGGCTATAAACTGGTGAAACGAAAAAGAAAAGTGTGATTGAATTTTCAATGTTACGGGTTAATAGGATATTTTAAAATTCTCCCGAAATAATCTGCATCAACTCCACACGCTCGCCATCGGGCCCACCCACAAAAGCCTGCTTCGCTTCAATGCCTTTGGCTTTCACAATTCTAACGGGCAGCAATGATTCTGCACCAGCACGAATAGCTCGGGAATACGCTGCATCAATATCCAGCACATCTATGCCCACATGTTGAAAGAGAAACGCCACCGGTCTGTTGGTTGTATCAGCCACCTGTTCAGATAGTTCAAACACAAAATCCTGATTGGGGAATTTCAAAAAAGCCATTTTAACCGGCCGCACCAATGCTGTTCCATCAGGCTGCGTGGCAATCAGGGTATCTAATCTGTTCGTTACCTGAAAATCAAATGCCTGCGTGTAAAACTGAATCGATTTATCAAGATCGGAAACATAGAGCATCACATGATTTACACGGGGTGAGATAGACTGATGTTGATTTTGGTTGGTACAAGTGGAGAGAGCTAAAACCAGCAAACTGGCTTTCAAAATACTGAATCTCATAGGGTTTTGGGTTCTTCAAATATATTCAAACACCGGCATAACCAAACCTCTTTCACAACTCAAATTCAAAATTCCAGAAACACAACCGAAGGTCAAATTCAGATTTAACCGTACATCCCATTCCTGTTTCGGAGTCCCTCGGTTTCCGCTACTTTAAACTTTTATTTTAAACTGAACCATAACTTATGAAGAAGCGATTACTATTCATCTTCGCCCTGATTTGTTATGCTGGCAGTGTTTTCGCACAGGAAACATTTCCGCGTAACGATGTGAAGGACAACCGGGCCGGGTTGTTTGCATTTACCAACGCTACCATTGTAGTAGATGCACAAACTACTATTCAAAATGCAACCTTGTTAATAAAAGGCAGCCGCATTGAGCAGGTGGGCGCCAACCTGGCAGTACCCAAAGGCTACACTACTGTTGATCTGAAAGGGAAATACATTTATCCGGGATTGGTTGACGCCTTTACCAGCTATGGTCTTTCCGAACCGGAGCGTACCCGCGGAGGTGGCTTTGGTGGTGCCGAACAAATGACTTCCAAAACCAAAGGTGCCTACAATGCCAACCAGGCAATCCGCTCACACTACCATGCTGCCGATGAATTTACAATCGACACCAAAGTAGCTGACGAACTCCGCAAGCAAGGCTTTGGAGCGGTACTTACTTCCAAACCCGATGGTTTGGCCCGAGGTACTTCGGCTTTTGTTTCACTATCTGAAAAAAATGACAACACTGCACTTATCCGCCAGAAGGTTGCAGCACATTATTCATTAGAGAAGGGATCATCAACGCAAACCTATCCCTCATCGTTAATGGGTTTTATTGCGGTGTTGCGCCAAACGTACCTGGATGCCGAATGGTTTGGTAGCCAGAACCCACGGCCCTTTGCTGATAACTCATTGGAGGGCTGGATTCAGACTCAAAAACTACCTCAGGTTTTTGCTGCAACCAGTTGGATGAACTCGCTACGTGCCGATAAACTGGGCGATGAGTTTGGTGTACAATATATAATCAGAGGTGCGGGTGATGAATACAAGCGTATAAATGAAATCAAAGCTACCAAGGCTACTTTCATTGTTCCGGTAAACTATCCTGATGCTTATGATGTAGAAGATCCATTCGATGCAGAGCGTATTTCAATAGCCGATATGAAACACTGGGAGCTCGCCCCTACTAACCTGGCAGCACTAGAGAAAAACGGAGTTCCTTTTGCTATTACCACAAACGGGATGCGCAAAACCTCCGACTTCCTGGCCAATGTGCGCAAAGCCATTGAAAACGGACTGACCGAAACCGCTGCTCTGAAAGCATTAACCACAACACCTGCTCAATTGTTAAATGTGAGCGATCAGGTAGGAAGCATTAAGAAAGGCTTGCTGGCTAACTTCATCATTACCTCCGGCAAATTGTTCGATGAAAAAACAATCATCCATCAAAATTGGGTGCAAGGTGATGTTTATCCGATTAAGCCATTGGAAACCAAAGATTTTAGCGGCAATTATAATTTAAGTTTTAACAACCAATCATTCACCCTGGAGGTAACTGGTGAACCCGGCAGTCACAAAGCAAAAGTTAAAGTGAATGATTCGACTTCATTCGATGCCGCTGCAACTTTTGGAAAAGATCTGATCACTATCAGTTTTAAGCCTACCAAGCAAAGCACCGGCAGTGTAAGGTTATCCGGTTGGAGTGAAACCACCGGCTGGAAAGGTAAAGGCCAATTGGTGGATGGTACCTGGACTACCTGGGCTGCCACGCGCACTGGCGATGTAGCCAAGCCCGCAGCAAAAAATGCTCCTGCCGACAAGAAAGAAGAACTGGGCAAAGTAATCTATCCGTTTACCGGGCACGGTTACCCGGCATTACCAGTTGCTGAAACAATTCTGATTAAAAATGCAACCGTGTGGACTAACGAGGGAGATGGTGTTTTACAAGGCGCTGATATTTTATTGAAGGATGGTAAGATTGCCAAAATCGGAAAGAACCTGAGCGAACCCGGTGCCCGTGTGGTAGATGCCAGTGGCAAGCACGTAACACCAGGTATTATTGATGAGCACTCTCACATTGGCGCAGCCAGTATAAACGATGTAGCCTCTAACTCAGGCATGGTTCGTATTGGCGATAACCTGGATGCTGAAAACATAAACGTGTACCGTGCGTTATCGGGCGGTGTAGTTGCTGTACAAGTGCTGCATGGTTCGGCTAACCCAATTGGTGGCCAGTCTGCTTTAATCAAGTTGCGTTGGGGCGAGTCGCCCGAGAATCTGAAGATCCAAGGTGCGGATGGCTTTATCAAATTTGCGTTAGGTGAAAACGTAAAACGCAGCAGCAATGCAAATTCAATTCGCTTTCCACAAACCCGCATGGGTGTAGAGCAGGTTTATGTAGATGCCTTTACCAGTGCACAGGAGTATGATAAGAAGTGGAAGGCTTACAACGCTATCCCTTTAAAGGAAAAAGCTGGTGCATTAAAACCACGCAGAGATCTGGCCGATGAAACCATGTTGGAAATCCTGAACAAGAAAAGATTTATCAGTTGCCACTCGTATGTGCAATCTGAAATAAATATGTTGATGGATGTAGCCGAGCGTTTCAACTTCCGGGTAAATACATTCACTCACATTCTGGAAGGTTACAAAGTAGCTGACAAAATGAAGGAACACGGTGTGGCTGCTTCTACGTTTGCCGATTGGTGGAATTACAAATGGGAAGTGCGGTATGCTATCCCTTACAATGCTGCCATCATGCATCGCGAAGGTGTAGTAACGGCTATTAACTCAGATGATGCTGAAATGGGTCGCAGGTTAAATCAGGAAGCTTCCAAGTCGGTAAAGTATGCCGGTATTTCAGAAGAAGATGCCTTGAAAATGGTTACGCTTAACCCGGCAAAAATGCTTCACCTCGATAACCAGATGGGAAGCTTGAAAATTGGTAAGTCAGCCGATGTGGTACTATGGACCGATCATCCGCTTTCGGTATATGCACGGGCTGAAAAGACTATCATCGATGGTAAAGTGTACTACGACATCGAGAAAGATGCCGAAAACAATAAAGCATTGAATGCCGAGCGTGCACGCCTGATTCAAAAGTTGAAGAATGCCAAGAAATCAGGAATGCCAACGCAACGCCCTGACTCCCGCAGCCAGGCCGAGTTCCATTGCGATGATGTATTAGGCGAAGAATCAATGGAACACTTTGATCATTAATCTTTAAGAGCTACTAAGATGAAAAAGTTAGTTTATATATTTTTAGTTGTGTTAAGTACAGTTGCTTATGCACAACCTCCTATCCCAGCCAAACCACAGGCTAAACCCATTGCCTTAACTGGCGGTGTGGCCCACCTCGGCAATGGCCAGGTCATTCAGAATTCTATTATCGCATTCGAAAATGGTAAGCTTACCATTGTGGCCGATGCAACAACCATTAAGGTTGATCTTTCGAAACATGAAGTGATCGACATTACCGGTAAACATGTTTACCCCGGCTTTATATTACCAAACTCTCAAATTGGGTTGCAGGAAGTAAGTTCCATCCGGGCTATGAACGATCATGCCGAACGGGGTGAAATCAATCCGAATGTTCGCGCCTTGATTTCTTACAATACCGATAGTGAATATATTCCTACCTATCGCTTCAACGGGGTGTTGTTAGCAGAAACAACTCCTGTGGGTGGTTTGATTTCTGGTTCATCATCAGTAATGGAAATGGAGGGTTGGAACTGGGAAGATGCCGTACACACGGCCGATGTGGGTATTCACATGAACTGGCCCGCCATCAGCAGACGCCAGTTTGATTTCAATACGTTTACGTTTGCCGAATCGCCTAATGCAAGCTACGGCAAAGAAGTTAGCGAATTGGAATTGTTCTTCTCGGAAGCTTCTGCTTATGGAAAGCAAACCAGCAAAGAAGCCAATCTGAAACTGGAAGCGGTGCAAGGATTATTTAACGGCAGCAAAGTATTGTTCATTCACGCCAATACATCAAAAGAAATTGTGGAGTCGGTAAGGTTTGCCCAGCGCGCAGGCATTCAGAAAATTACTTTAGTAGCCGGTGGCAATGCACTTTGGGTAAGTGATTTTCTGAAGGAAAATAAAATTCCGGTTATCCTGCCAGCCACACACAACCTACCCGATCGCAATGATGATGATGTGGATTTGCCATACAAACTTCCGCACTTGTTAACGCAGGCAGGTGTTACCGTTTCGCTGTCAAATGATGGTGCCCTGCATGGTGGAAGAAACCTGGGCTTCTATGCCGGTACAGCGGTAGCCTATGGCATGAGTAAAGAAGATGCCCTAAAAACCATTACTTCCAATACTGCCAAAGCATTGGGTGTAGATGGTCGCGTGGGTACCCTTGAAGTAGGTAAAGATGCAACCTTGTTTGTATCGAAAGGCGATGCGTTGGATTACAGAACCAATGTACTGAGTCATGCTTTCATAGCCGGTAAGTTGGTTGAGTTACCAGGCATTCAGGAAGAGCTTTATGACAGGTTCTCTAATAAATACGGACATAAGCGTTAAGCTTAAATCCAAATTCAAAAAATCAAGCGGGTTGTCTGGAAAGGCAACCCGTTTTTTTTTGTTTCAACTATACAAACCACGGAACAATAGCCAACGCAAGCAACACAATAAACCAGAACAACAATTTACGATCAGTCTTCGAAAGCGTGGCCATATACGAATGATATTTTGTTCTGAAACGGAGGCCCAGCTATCACCAGATAAACCATTTACTTCTTTAACAAAACCTTAACAGCACGCACAAAAGTTAGAGCCGGATTGATTAAACTTGTACTTTCAAAAATCTGCTCATGACCAAATTTACCTTCACCGAAAAGAAAGACACCCGATCTGGCTTTGGAGCCGGCTTACACGAACTCGGAAAATCAAACCCCAATGTAGTAGCCCTTTGTGCCGACCTTACGGGATCGCTCAAGATGGATGCCTTCAAGAAGGATTTTCCCGAAAGGTTTTTTCAGGTAGGGATTGCCGAGGCCAACATGATGGGCCTGGCAGCCGGTATGACCATTGGTGGTAAGATTCCGTTTACCGGAACCTTCGCCAATTTCTCAACCGGTCGTGTGTATGATCAAATCCGCCAGTCAATTGCTTACTCAGGTAAAAATGTTAAGATCTGCGCTTCGCATGCGGGTTTAACTTTAGGTGAGGATGGTGCCACGCATCAGATACTGGAAGACATTGGCATGATGAAAATGCTGCCGGGCATGACGGTGATTGTGCCTTGCGACTTCGCGCAAACCAAAGCCGCCACCATTGCTTTGGGTAGTCATGAAGGTCCGGCATACCTGCGCTTTGGTCGCCCAAGTTGGCCCATCTTTACAGCCGATCGTCCCTTTGTAATTGGCAAGGCCGATAAAATGATTGAAGGAAAAGACGTTACAATTTTTGCTACCGGCCATTTGGTTTGGGAAGCTATTGAGGCTGAAGCCATCCTGGCGCAAAAAGGAATCTCTGTTGAGTTGATTAATATTCATACCATTAAGCCTTTAGATGTGGAAGCGATTCTGGCTTCGGTAGAAAAAACCGGTTGTGCTGTTACCTGCGAGGAACATCAGATTAATGGTGGCTTAGGCGATAGTGTAGCTCAAGTTCTTTCACGATTCCGCCCTGCCCCGTTGGAGATGATTGCCGTGAACGATTCGTTTGGTGAAAGCGGAACGCCAACTCAACTACTGAAGAAATACGGACTAAACTCAGCCAACATTGTAGCTGCAGCGGAGAAAGTAATTGCCAGGAGAGGCAAGTAAGCAGCCGCAGGTTCTTATGATCACTCATGAGCGACCCTAAAAATATTAAAGCCCAGATTAAGAAACTGCTGGCGAGCGACCAACGCTATCAGGCTATTCGTTTAATTCAGAATACCTATGGTATCTCGGAAACTGATGCTGAAAAACTGCTCAGCACATTAGAGAATGAGGAGCCACCACCAAGGCCAGGTTCAGGTGCTGCTCCTGCATCCAATACAGGTTGTAATGGTTGTTTTGCAGGTGTACTGAAGGTGGGCAGCATTTTGATTGGTTTGTTGGGCTTGTTATTCTTGGCGGCTACTGCATTCTTCTATTATTTCTATGAAGATTTTAAGAAAGATGCGATCTCGGTTCGGGGTATTGTTGCCGATACGGTTTATGTAACGCCAACTTCACCAACTGATACCACGCACAACGTGTATCTCGTGTTGAACTATCAGGTACAAGACAGTATTTACACGTATCAAACCATAACTGCTTATCCGGAATATGAATACTTAGTTCAGGATTCCGTTTACTTGTTGGTAAACGAAAGTAATCCTGACTATGCTACACTGGAGTCAGACAATGTAATGGAAGATTTTTATCTCATCTTCGGAATTGCCGGAGGTGTGTGTTTGTTTGTGGCGGGCGTGCTGTTCTTTTTAGGAAGTTCTTCACGTAGGGTGCGTTCGTAGTTACATCTCAAGCATTGAATCTCAGTGAAAGCAAATACTATAATTGAAAATAAAATTTTCTTCTACCCTGAGTCTTACTCCTCATTCCTTTTTACTCTACTCCAAATAAGTCCACCTAGAATTAGGACTGAAACGAATGATGCTTTAAATAGTCCACTTTGCTGCTTTTCTTTTTCGTATGTTCTTACATCATCCACTGTGTAAACGATTTTGTTGTTAACTGAAAGTCCGACAAGTTCTACCTTTGAATATAGTCGATTGATATATATCTCGTCAGACTCGTAGATATCCAGTTTAATCTTGTCATCCCTTACAATTGATTCAACTTGATGTCGTTTTCGCTCATTGTTTTCCAGCATTCCGAGTTCACCATTTATGGCCCAAAAATGACAGTTAAATTCTTTTGCTTTGATAGAGTATCTACCTTTAACATATTTACTCCATGGAGTGTATTCTGGTGTATCACTTGCTGTTACATTAAGTGATATTATCCTTTCGTTATTATATCTAGCATTAACTATTTCATAATAGCGATACACCTGATAAATTATAATTACCAACAATAAGGTTATTCCAAGTTTTGGTAGTAACTTATTAAAATCTTTTGATGTTTTTAATTCTTCTAATGGATTCATTTAGATGCCTAATAAAATCACAACGTCTTCATATCAATTACAAACCGGTACCGCACATCGCCTTTTACCATTCGCTTGTAAGCTGCTTCAACTTGTTGAATCGGAATCAATTCAATATCTGAAACAATGTTATTCTCAGCACAGTAGTCGAGCATTTCCTGCGTTTCGCGGATGCCACCAATCATAGAACCAGCCAATGTTTTTCTTTTCCCTATCAGGCTGAATGCTTCCACGGGTTCTGCATTGGGTGGGATGCCCACCATCACCATGGTGCCATCTGTCTTAAGCAGATCGAGATAAAAGTTCAGATCGTGCTGGGCTGAAACAGTATCCAGAATAAAATCAAACTTCTTGCGAACAGCTTTTGCCGCAGCTTTATCACCTGTGTTTACGAAGTGATTCGCACCTAACTTTTTTGCATCTTGTTCTTTGGATGATGAAGAACTTAACACCGTTACTTCTGCTCCGAAAGAAACAGCAAACTTTACAGCCATGTGACCAAGTCCACCAAGTCCCAATACGGCCACCTGCTGCCCGGCTCTTACCTTCCAATGTCGCAAAGGCGAGTATGTAGTAATGCCGGCACACAAAAGAGGTGCTACCGCCTCTAATGGAAGCTTATCTGATACATGAAGCACATAATTTTCATCTACCACAATGCAATTGGAATAACCACCATAGGTAGGTGTTTTCTTATCCATTTCGTACCCATTGTAGGTTCCGGCCATTCCGGCATCGCAATACTGCTCGTTACCAGCTTTACAACTCTCGCACACGCGGCAGGAATCTACAAAGCAACCAATCCCGGCAAGTTCGCCCACCTTGAACTTTGAAACAGCAGTACCTACCTGGGTAATCTTACCTACAATTTCATGACCGGGAACCATGGGGTAAATTGAACCACCCCACTCATCGCGTACCTGATGTAAATCAGAATGGCAAACTCCGCAATACGCAATTTCAATCCGCACATCGTTTGGTCCCACTTCACGTCTGTTAAAATTAAAAGGCTGAAGTTTGTCGGTTGGGTTTTGAGCTGCGTATCCCTTTGTTGAAATCATGATCAGTTAATTTTACTACAATTCTAATCATTATTTTCTTTTGTGGTTATATCTAAATTATAACCTTTACCATATGAAGGAATTTGTGGTGCATCATGTAATCGATTCGGATAAAGAACTGGATTCATTCAAACAGTTTTTACGGTCTAATAACCTGCCCTCCGATGATATTGTATTAAGCAGCGGTTTGTTTTTAGCCTACTACAATACGCAGGAGGTGTTGGTGGGTTCTGGTGGTTTGGAATTTTACAACAACCTGGCATTACTTCGTTCGCTTGCCGTTAGTCCGGAGCTTCGCGGCCAGCAGTTAGGCAAAGAAATTGTAAACCAGTTACTTGAGGCAGCAAAGCAACGCGGGATTACCGAGGTCTATCTGCTCACCCAATCGGCTAGCTTCTTTTTCCAGAAAATTGGCTTTAAACCGGTTGATCGGGCAAATGTTCCCATTGCTATTCAGAAGTCGAGCGAGTTTGCAACCGAGTGTCCTGCTTTCGCAGATATATTGATGCTGAAACTTTGATCAGAGGGCCTAACACACGTTAAGTCGAAAAATAATTTTGAAGTAGTCCGCCATTCAGTTCCAATTACTCTCAAGGTTTCGCTTAATTTTGAGTTTGCGTTTAACTCAACATGAAGCTTAACAAGTATTTTGTAATTGATTTCGACAGTACCTTCACTAAGGCTGAAGCCTTTGATGTATTGGCCGATATTTCCCTGAAAGATCATCCCAACTTTGAGAAAATCAGAGATGAGATTGTAACCATCACCAATCAGGGCATGGACGGTTCAATCTCCTTCCGCGAATCATTAGAAAAAAGAATTGCCTTGTTAGCGCCAACTAAACGCCACCTGGAACAACTGGTAGTTGTGCTGCGCGGCATGGTATCAGAATCGTTTAAACGCAACCGCGAATTTTTTCAAACGTATGCCGATAATATATACATAATCTCAAATGGTTTTCATGCGTTTATCGATCCGGTTGTTACCGAGTTTGGCATTAAACCCGAAAATATTCTGGCCAATCGTTTTAAGTTCGATGAACAAGGTAACGTAGTTGGTTTCGATAAAGAAAATCCGCTTTCGCAGAATAATGGAAAAGTGGAGCAACTCAAACGGCTTAACCTGCCAGGCGATGTATATGTAATTGGCGATGGTTATACCGATTATGAAATCAAACATGCCGGACTTGCAAATAAATTCTTTGCCTTTACCGAAAATGTAGAACGTGAAAAAGTTTTGAACAAGGCCGATCACATTGCACCCAGTCTGGATGAGTTTCTATACCTGAACAAACTCAACACAGCTATCTCTTATCCCAAAAACCGCATTCATGTTTTGTTGCTGGAGAACGTGCATCCGTATGCGGTTGAAGCCTTTAAGGCCGAAGGCTTTAATGTGGAGGTTTATCCTGCCGGTTTGGATGAAGATGAACTTTGCGAGAAAATCAAAAATGTTTCGGTGCTAGGCATTCGTTCTAAAACGATGGTTACGGCTAAGGTATTGGCAAATGCCAATCGATTGATGACCATTGGTGCATTTTGTATCGGCACCAATCAGATCGATCTGAAGGAAGCAACAAAACGTGGTGTGGCTGTATTTAATGCGCCATACAGCAATACGCGTTCTGTAGTTGAATTGGTAATTGGTGAAATCATTTTGCTGATCCGCAACATTGCCGATAAATCGGCCATGATGCATAAGGGTAAGTGGGATAAGTCTGCTAAAGGAAGTTTTGAAATCCGGGGGAAGAAGTTGGGCATTGTGGGTTATGGGAATATTGGCTCACAGCTTTCTGTACTGGCCGAATCGCTCGGCATGAAAGTATTTTATTATGATCGCGAAGAACGGCTGGCATTGGGTAATGCAACCAAGTGCCGGTCTATGAAAGAATTATTGGAACAGGCGGATATTGTTTCCTTGCATACCGATGGTCGCAAAGAAAATACCAACATGATCGGACCAAAAGAGTTCGACCTGATGAAGAAGGGAGTAATTTTTCTTAACCTGAGCCGTGGCCATATTGTTGATATCAAAGCCCTGAAAGAAAACATTCAATCTGGTAAGGTTGCCGGTTGTGCAATAGATGTATTTCCGCACGAACCTAAAAGCAACGATGAAGAATTTGTATCAGCATTGCGTGGTTTACCAAATACCATTCTTACTCCGCATATTGGCGGAAGCACCTTAGAAGCACAGGAGAATATCGCGCAGTTTGTATCGGGTAAATTTCTGGATTACATCAACAACGGAGGTACAAGCAATAGTGTAAACTTCCCTAACCTGTCGTTGCCCATTCTTGAAAACGCGCATCGTCTTATTCACATTCACACCAATGTGCCGGGTATTCTGGCGCGCATTAATCAGGTGCTTGCCGAAAATGGAATTAACATTGTGGGTCAATACCTGAAAACAAATGAAAGTATCGGTTATGTAATTACCGATATTAACAAAGGCTATAACGAGAATGTGATTAAGGAACTACGCGCCATTGAGAACACCATTAAGTTCCGGGTACTCTATTAATGCGTCTGGACGGCTATAAGGTTAAGTAATCAGACTTCTCATACTTAATTCTCTTCCTGTACCGTGCGGTGCATGAATAGCTCCCACGTGTTGCCTACTTTTCTATACACCCGCACGTAGTGAATGATGTACGATCTTTCGGTTCGGGTTACGGTTATAGTGCCCTGGGTAATACCAATATCACCATGTACTTCAGCTTCCGATTTATCAACGTTCCGCGAAACAAATTTGCCTTTGTTCTTCTCCACATCTTTTAACCAGGTAGCTTTTGAATCGATATGCCCAGTGCCATGTTTAAATCTAAAATCATCAGCATAGGCTTTTTGCAGGAAAGATATATCGGCTGCTACCACAGCCGCTTCAATCTGTTTTTCAAAATCGATCAGGTGTTGTTCGTCCTGAGCTTGGGCGATAACACTCCATAAAAGCATCGTACCTAACAACAGATATTTCATTGATTATGAAGTTTGAATGAAGGCAGAAAAGTTGTCAACCTTTTTAGCATTGGCAAAAAAGATTGTCAACCTTATAAAAAAAACCCACCGGATCTGGAGAGGTGTTTCTGAACCCCAAAGAAGACAAGTTTTGAGCTGTTCTTTGGTCGCAACCTTCCACTGTTATCCTGCTTTTCGGGCGAGGTCACAATCCCGATAGCTATCGGGGCGTGATGAGGCCTGATTTTGTCCTCGAACTTCACTCGGTATTGTTTTTAATGTTAGGTTCAGCAAACGTGTCCCAAACCCAGGTGGATTTTATGATGCAATTATCCGCACATTCTATTGAAATGGAAACATTGATTATTGATTATTTTTTTTGTAGTCGGCAACAACAACTATTTCTCACTTACCTTTACACCGCTAACAATTCCTATGCCCGCAAACTTTACCCCCGGCCCCTCACAACTTTATTTTACCGTTGAAGATCACGTGCGCAAAGCTTTTCGCGATGGCATACCATCGCTCTCACACCGCAGCAGTGCTTTTGAGAAGATCAGCATGCAGGCTACCCATGGATTGAAAGAACTCTTGGAATTACCGGAAGGATATCACATTCTTTTTACCGGATCGGCAACCGAAATCTGGGAACGCAGTATTCAAAACTTAGTAGCTGAATCATCCTTGCATTTTGTGAACGGCTCGTTCTCCAAACGTTATCACGAAATTGCATCTCAATTGGGTAAACAAGCGCACAAAATTGAAGCTGCCGCTGGCGAAGGATTCGATTCCTATTCGGCAACAACCAATCCGGAATTAATCGCGCTTACGCATAACGAAACCAGCACCGGTGTTTCGTTGCCGCTGGATTTTATTCATTCGTTTCGCGATCAGCACCCCAATGCACTTGTTGTGGTTGATGCCGTTTCTTCCCTGCCCTACCCTAAATTTGATTACACCAAAATTGATTCGGTGTTTTTTTCGGTGCAGAAAAGTTTTGGATTACCAGCCGGACTTGGTGTTTGGATTGTGCATGAGAAATGTATCGCGAAAGCCGACCGGTTACTTCAACAAGGAGTTAACATTGGTACATACCACAACCTGCCCACGCTTGTAGCCAACGCCAAAAAAAATCAAACCCCGGAAACACCCAACGTGCTGGGTATTTATCTCCTCGGTCAGGTAGTTGCCGATTTTTTAAAGCGAGGTGTAAACACCATCCGCAGGGAAACCGAATATAAAGCCGCCATTCTTTACCAGGCTTTACAACACCACCCCATAGCTAAACCTTTTGTAGACAACAAAAAAATTCAATCGCAAACCGTTATCGTAGCGCAAACCGGATCAGCAACCGAAACAATAACAAAGCATTTGGCTCAACACGGTTTGCAGGCCGGTGATGGATATGGCGACAAGAAAAAATCTCAGTTACGGTTTGCTAATTTTCCAACCCATTCAAAAGAAACCTATGAACTATTGGTTGATCTGCTCGAAAAAATAAAGTAGCAGATTAAACCCTTTTGTAACTTTAACGTCAAAAAAGGCACAAACCCTACGCTTCCATTGGAAGACAAAGACCTACTCTTAAAGATTCGGAACCCCGAAACCCGAAATTACGGGTTCAATTTATTAGTGCGCGCCTATCAGCAACGGGTGTATGGGCACGTGCGCAAAATGGTTATCGATCATGACGATGCCCATGACCTTACCCAGGAGGTTTTCATTAAAGTACACAAAGCCATTGATGGCTTTCGGGAGGACTCCCAACTGTTTACCTGGATTTACCGCATTGCCACCAATGAGTGCCTCACCTTTCTAAACAAAAAGCGCAAGCGTTTCTTTCTGCCCATTGAAGACATTAGTGGCCAACTGGCCGGAAAGCTGGATGCCACCCCCGAACTGTCGGGTGATGAAATTCAAATGAAATTACAGAAAGCCCTATTAACCTTACCGGACAAACAAAGAGCCGTGTTTAATATGAAATACTTTGATGAACTTTCGTATGAAGATATGGCCGAGATAACCAAAACGAGTGTGGGTGCCTTAAAAGCCAGCTTCCATCATGCCACAAAAAAAATTGAAGATTATCTGAGCAAAGATTAAACCTTAGAACTGTTCTAAAGTCATAGCAATCGAAAATGAGAAAACTGGAAGACATACCGAAAAAAGACCTTTTTAAGGCGCCAGAAGGCTACTTCGATAAGTTGCCGGGCATTATTCAGGCACGTGTGGCCAAGCCAGAACCTAAGTCTGTATGGGTGCCGGTTCTGAAGTTCGCATTGCCGGTAGTGGCTCTGGTTGCAGCAGGCATTTTCTGGTTATCCAAACCCACCTTGCAGAGCGTTGAAAATGAACTGGCCGCCATCAACACCGAGCAATTGATTGCATATCTGGATAACACAGAAGTTGTTTGGGAGGATGTTGAATTGGATAGTGATTGGAGTGAGTACGATTTTCTTGAACTTGAAGATCGGGTGTACTCCACCTTTACTACCGATGGCAGTGAGTTAGAGTTGTTAGATGAATTTTTAGATTTAGATCTCTAAAAAAAATACTATGAAAAAGCTATTGATTATTGGAGTTTGGTTAGTGAGCGGACTGAGTGTGATGGCACAGGACCAACCTGAACCGGAGCAAGACCCTAAAACACTGGAGAGGATTAATGCGTTGCGCATTGCTTACATTTCCGAAAAACTTGGCCTTACCTCCGAACAAGCCGAAAAATTCTGGCCGGTGTATCGCGAATTTTCTGATAAGCGCAGAGAACTAAGACAAGAGTTGATTGTTGCCCGCAAACAATTCAGACAAGGGCAAGATCCGGATAAAGATGAAGCCATAATCAAACTTGGCCTTCAATTAAAACAGCGGGAACTTGATCTTGAGAAAACTTATTCCGAAAGATTGCTGAAGGTGATCACGGCCCAGCAAATCTTAAGTCTGCGCAAAGCAGAGGGCGATTTTCAGCAAATGATCCGCGACCAGATACAACAGCGCAGGCTTATACAGCAACGAAACGAAACTATTCGCGAACGGAACCAACGCTTACGCCAACAGCCACGTAATTAAATCACTCACCCGTGAGTTTACAAAAACTCTGGATAGGCATTATAGTATCAGTTTGTTCGATTTCTGCAAGGGGTCAGCAAACTGATTCACTGCTTTTACGCGATCCGTACATTGCTGAATTAGATTCACTGATTGCCAGTGGCGACACTTCATTTCTTTCGTTAATTGATAGCCTGATAAGTTTACCCACGCCTGAACTCAAATCGCAATTGGTGATGCGCCTGGGGTATAACAGTAATGTAGTTGCGGCTAGTCGCACGTTAGGCTTTAATCAATTTGGCGTTGCACCGGGTATCTCCTTCTATCACAAATCAGGTTTGTATGTTGATTACACCGGGTACTGGAGCAAAGAATATGATCCTCAATATTACTTAACGGTACTTTCAGGTGGCTATATGGTGGGACCAACCGAGTGGTGGTCGCTTATGGCCGAATACAATCGGTACCTGTATGCAGGTATTGGCGAAGACGATTACATTGCCTACAAAAACAGCGCTGGTTTATCTAATTTCTTTGACATCAAATGGGTAACGCTACGACTGGATTATCAACTTTTTTTTGGTGATAAGATTGCGCATCGTATCAATCCATCCATTATGGTGAATCTTGAAAAGACAAAACTGGGCCGGATAAACCGGTTAGCATTTTACCCGACAGCTTCGGTGCTTTATGGTAGTGAACAGATAACCGAGTTATTTCCTTACGCCCGCACCTATCTGGGCGTCATTTACCGCATTCGCAGAAACATGCCGCTTTATTACGAGAAAACCACCACCCGCTTTGGAGTACTTAACTATTCATTTTCAGCTCCGCTATCCGTGAGCATGAATAACTGGACATTTCTGGTAAACTATACTTACAACATACCGCAGGCCCTGCCGGGCGAACCGATTACCTTAAAAAGCAGCGGCTATATTTCGGCAAGCGTTTCCAAACGGATTGAATTCTAATCCCGAATAAAAGCAGTTTGATAGTAAAACTGCTTTTGATATTTTTCGCAACTTAATCTTCCTGACTATGAAATTTTTACCAGCCTTTTTATTTGTGGCTTTGGCCACCACTGTATCTGCACAAGACTATCGCTGGCAGCAGCGTGTGGAGTACACTATGAACGTAAACCTGAACACCCAAAATCATAAACTGGTTGGCGATCAGAAGTTGGTGTATTACAACAACTCGCCCGATACCCTTTCCAAAGTTTATTATCATCTTTTCTTTAATGCCTTTCAGCCGGGAAGTATGATGGATGTGCGCTCGCGGAATATTGCTGATCCCGACCGCAGGGTAATGGATCGCATCTCCAAATTAGGCCCGGATGAAATCGGCTATCAACACATTCAATCTTTGAAACAAGATGGCAAGGCAGCAACCTATAAAGTGAATGGAACTCTTCTTGAAGTTACGTTGGCTAAACCCATTCTTCCCAAAACTAAAACCACCTTCGAAATGACCTTCGAAGCGCAGGTTCCTGTTCAAATCAGAAGATCAGGCCGCGATAATCGCGAAGGTATTTCCTATTCTATGACGCAATGGTATCCCAAACTGGCTGAATATGATCATCAGGGCTGGCACGCATATCAATATGTTGCGCGCGAGTTTCACGGTGTGTGGGGCGACTTTGATGTGAAGATTACAATCGATCCAAAGTTTGTGATTGGGGGCACCGGTAAACTTCAAAATCCAGAGGCTATTGGTCATGGCTATGAAAAGGCAGGCACGGTTGTTAAGAGACCTAAAGGTGACTTAACCTGGCACTTTGCCGCAAAAGATGTAATCGATTTTGCCTGGGCTGCCGATCCGGATTACACACACGATATTCAACAGGTACCCAACGGGCCCGAACTTCATTTTTTCTATCAGAAAAATGAAAAGACAGCCAACACCTGGAAAAACATGGAACCAGTGGCCGTTAAAGTATTTCAATTCTTAAGCAGCACATTTGGTAAATATCCATTCGATACATACTCCATTATTCAGGGTGGCGATGGCGGCATGGAGTACCCCATGTGTACCCTCATTCTGGGTGAAGGAAGTCAGGCCGGACTTAACGGAGTAATGGCGCATGAAGTAGCCCACAGTTGGTACCAGATGACATTAGCCAGCAACGAGGCATTGTATTCCTGGATGGACGAAGGTTTTACAGATTTTGCAAGTGATGAAGCTTTAAATTCAATAACCAACCAACCCAATACCCATGCTGGTAGTTACGCAAGCTATTTTGGTTTGGTAAACAGTGGTTTGCAGGAAGTGGCCAGTCAGCATTCCGATCATTATAATACCAATCGGGCTTACAGTACAGCAGCTTACAGCATGGGTGCTGTTTTTCTACAACAATTAAAATATCTGATTGGTGATGAGGCGTTTTACAAAGGCATGAAACGCTATTACAACACCTGGAAAATGAGACATCCGGAACCAAATGATTTTGTAAGAATTATGGAGAAAGTTTCCGGTCAGCAATTACACTGGTATTACCGTTATTGGATTCAAACCACCAAGCGTATTGACTATGGTGTGGGTTCTGTTACAGAAGTTAACGGCAATACACTGGTGGAACTTCAACGTATTGGAGAATTTCCCATGCCGGTTGATCTTTTGGTTACTTATAAAGATGGTAGCAAAGAGCTATTCTATATTCCGTTAAACGAGCAACTGGGTTCCAAACCTACGGAAGATAAAAACATGAAGCGCACTACCCTGGCCGACTGGCCGTGGGTATACCCTACTTATACGGTTCAGATAAACCGGAAGCCGGGAGAGATACAAGCTATTGAGATTGATGCCAGCCAACGTTTGGCAGATATTAACCGAAAGAACAATCTGAAAGTGATGAGCGATGTAAAACCGTTCAGTGATCCGACTCAATAATCAAAAATAAAATTCAAATACTCTGCCAGTTTGAGCTTGTCGAAAACACGTTCTGGAATTTCAGAACCAACTTCGACATTTGCTCAATCTGACCTCACCGACTGTTTTTTGTTCCGTACTGAAATCTTACTGGATCTTCTTCCCGTATTTATCTACCACAAACAATTTCTGTTCACCTGTCGGCATCGGAAGTTTAATCATCACCTCTCCGGTGTCGGCACTGTATAGAATTTCGGAAGGCTTTTGTTCCAGGTTGTACGGAAGACTCCACACCAGGCCGGTCTTGCTTATTTTAGCAAGTGTTGCGGGGTAACCATCTTTCGTCATCGTTTCACTGTACACCAGCGCAAGGTAAACATCTGGTTGCGGATTGGCACCCAAAGCTTTTAGCACCGACAGGTAACGTTTTTTATAGTGGTTAGCAGCAACTGGAAATGAAACTGCAAGATCAGCCACGTGTTTGGGTGTGATGTTGTAGAGATAGCCCGTGGCAAGTGAATCCACATATTTTAATCCAAGTGTAAACTTAGGTGCAATAACCAATGGCTTAAACTGACTTGGAGATTCTTCTGTAAACAGTGGAATAGAATCGGTACCATGTAACAACCAGCGCAGCGATTCTTCCAGTTGTTCAATTTGCCTTATTCGCGCTTCTTTATCGCGCTGCGCCAACTCGTGTGTTGATTTGATATAATTTTTAAGGACAGCCTCAGTACCGTAAGCTTTAGTAATAAAGTGGTTGTAATCTTTGCTGTCTTTATCAAAATCGCGTGCCATCAATCGCGAAGCAATACTATCCAGCTTAGCTACATCTTTGGCTTCTTCTTTCAGAATTTCAAGTTGGGTTACCAAACCCGCGGTGTCGCGTTTAGGTTTGTTGGAAACCCAATCTGAATGGTACTCCAGTTCGGCTGCCTTCATATTAAATACACCGGCCGGCAGCGGATCAGCATCAAAACGGGTAAGCTGCTTGAACAGGATTTTATCCAACAACTTTGTCAGGTCACTCTTCACCGAAACCGAATCTGACTTTAACTTCTGGGTAAGTTTATTCAACTCAATATCATACGAAACCAGATGATCGCGCAGTGGAACAATTTCACTCTGGTAAACATCAAGCGTTGCTTTTGCCCACTTGCTGTAATCCCACAATCGCAGGTCATGCAGCAGAAAGTTCACTTCAGTATTACCATCTTTTTTAAAATCAGTAATCTCGCTTAATGTGATTACCTGATTATAGGGCACTTTGCCCAAGGTTTCCAATACAGAACGATAGTTTTTGAATGAAGTTTGGGAACTATCGTAAGTTAAACCCAAACGTTTAATATCTTGGGTAACCGGCTCATCCATGCGAAGGTAAAATTCCTTATCGTTGGCAAACTGATTCTGGATTTTACTGTAAATCTGTTGTGCCGCATTATACTGCCTTTCGGTTGCTCGAAAATGCTCATTCAGGTTTCTAATCTTCTCCTTACGCTCGCGTATATTTTTCAGGCGGGTCTCAATATCGAGTGTAACATCCGAAATCTTTATGGCGAATTCGGCTGTACGCGCATCCCTTCGCAAATACATCTGATAATTTTCATCATTACGCTTAAGCTCCCGCTCAGTAATTAAAGGCGCTACTTTTTCAAAAAAGAAAATGGCCGAATCGATATTATCCGTCAGCACATCAGGTTGCTTAAGAATATCGTTTCGCTGCGCTTTATCCTGATAGACAATTGCCATATACAGATAGGCGCTTACGTTATCGGTATTTTCTTTCAGGTAACGCTTTAGAAAAGGCTCGGCAACTTCGTAGTTTCGGGCGTTCAGTAATTCTATAAGATCTTTGTATTTAACTTTTTGTGCCCAGCCTGTGTTGGCAAACAGAATAAGGACAAAACAGAACAGTACGCTTCGGGTATACATTTTAATCTTTAAAAAATTATTCGAAGTTATTAAATTTAAACAGATTTGATGTACTTCAATTCAAGAACCAAGCCAAAATTCTTAAAGAAGGCCGATCAAACAAAAAATTAACCTTAAAAAATGAAACTTGTGATGGGATTTATAAAACCGGTTGTTTCTGCAATTCTGTTAGTCGTTGCACTACAAGCTACGGGATTGTTGAGCAGTGTTTCGGTATTTACCCAACGTGCAGCCATGGAGGCTGGCTTTTTCAAAGCAACTCCCCTGGAAGCTGACAAGCCTGCTCCGGATTTTGATTACAACTTCTCCATTAAAGATCTTAACGGAAATAAAATTTCTTTTGAGCAGTTTAAAGGCAAGGTTGTGTTTTTAAACATGTGGGCTACCTGGTGCGGCCCCTGCAGGGCCGAAATGCCGGGTATTCAAAGTTTGTATGAGAAAGTAAAATCAGACAGCGTACAATTCATTATGCTTTCGTGGGATAAAGACAGTGACAAACCTAAAATTGAAAGGTACATTGAGAAAAATAATTTCACATTCCCGGTTTATCAGCCATCTGGCTATCTGCCCGATCATTTACAAGTACCCAATATTCCAACCACATTTATTATTTCCAAAGCCGGAAAACTTATTCAGAAAGAAGTAGGTACCCGAAATTATGACACCAAAAGAATGATTCAGTATCTTAAGGCCGAAGCCGCCAAATAATTAGCCCTTCATGTTATTCGATTTACAAGGTAAAGTTGCAATAGTTACGGGTGCCGCAAGTGGTATTGGTCGGGCTATCGCTATCAAACTTGCGTCACAAGGCGCGCACGTGCAACTAATAGATCTTAATGAAGCGGCAGCCCTCGCGGTTATGGCCGAAATTAAATCACAAAATTTTAGTGCGCACACCCATGCGTGCAACGTGGCCTCACAAACAGATGTAAAAACAATTGTTCAGAAAATTACTGATCAGTATACCCATCTTGATATTCTTGTTAACTGTGCTGGTATTGCACACATTGGTAAACTGGAAAATACAACCGAAGCTGATTTTGACAGACTGTTTCAGATAAATGTAAAGGGAGTTTACAACACCATGCAAGCCGTAATTCCATTTATGAAACAGCAGCACCGCGGGGTGATCATTAACCTGGCATCGGTAGCAGCATTTGTAGGAATAGCCGATCGCTTTGCATACACCATGACTAAAGGCGCAGTTGCTGCAATGACTTTATCGGTTGCCAAAGATTACGTGCAGCATGGTATTCGCTGCAACAGCATATCGCCCGGCCGGGTACATACGCCCTTTGTAGATGGCTTTCTAAAAGCTAACTATCCCGGCAAGGAGCAGGAAATGTTTGAAAAGCTTTCGAAGACACAACCGATTGGCCGCATGGCAAGTCCCGAAGAAATTGCAAATCTTGCACTTTACTTATGTTCGGACGAAGCAGCTTTTATTACCGGTACCGACTACCCAATTGATGGAGGATTTTTAACGCTTAATACTTAAACATGAAACTTTTTCGCTTTGGTGCAGCCGGTAAAGAAAAGCCCGGTGTTTTAATTAACAATAAAATGCTTGACGTTTCAGGCTTTGGTGAAGATTATGGAGAAACTTTTTTAGAAACTGATGGATTGGCACGATTGGAAAAATGGGTGAAAGCAAATTTAAATGTATTGCCACAGGTAAGTGAAGGCACCCGCATAGGCCCCTGCATACAGCGTCCATCCAAATTAATTTGTGTGGGCCTTAATTATACCAAGCATGCATTTGAATCAAAGATGCCATTACCCAGCGAACCCATTATCTTTTTTAAATCAACAACAGCTATTACGGGCCCGAATGATGGCGTTGTGATTCCGCGCAACAGCACCAAAACCGATTATGAAATTGAACTTGCCTTTATAATTGGTAAGAAAGCTACCTACGTAGAAGAAAAAGATTCGATGGATTATGTAGCGGGTTATTGCCTGCACAACGATTACAGCGAGCGTGCCTTTCAACTTGAACGCAACGGGCAATGGACAAAAGGTAAAGGCTGCGATACGTTTGCTCCACTCGGCCCTTACTTTGTTACCAAAGATGAAGTTGCTGATTTCAATAACCTGCACATGTGGTTGAAAGTAAATGGCAAAATGATGCAGGATAACAACACCGATGATATGATTTTCGAAATTCCATTTCTGGTGAGTTATATCAGTCAATTTATGACACTACTTCCGGGCGATGTGATTTCAACCGGAACGCCATCTGGTGTTGGCCATGGATTTCACCCTCCTGTATACTTAAAACCCGGAGATGTGATTGAGTTGGGTATTGAAGGCCTGGGCGAACAACGGCAAGTGGTGCGCGGTCAATAACAAGCGCATGCGTATCGATTCGCACCAGCATTTCTGGATATATAATCGCGAACGCGATAGCTGGATTACTGATGAGATGCAGGTTATTCAGCGCAATTTTTTGCCTGCCGATCTTGAACCGGTCTTGCGGCAACAGCACATTGCCGGTTGTGTGGCCATACAGGCCGATCAAACAGAAACCGAAACTCAATTTTTGATTGACCAAGCTAACCAATATGACTTTGTTGAAGGAGTGGTTGGCTGGGTTGATCTGAAAGCAGAAAATCTGGAGTCAAAATTAGCGTACTTCAGTTCAATTCCGGTTGTGAAAGGCTTTCGGCATATTGTTCAGGGTGAAGATGCAGGATTTATGTTGCAGCCTGCATTTATTCGGGGCGTTAAATTGTTATCCAAATACAACTACACGTACGACATTCTGATTAAAGAACCTCAGTTGGAAGAAGCGCTCGCTTTTATTAAGCAAGTACCCAATCAGAAATTAGTACTTGATCACCTCGCAAAACCAAAGATTGGTAGCGATGTAACGTATTGGCGAAAACACATTACCTCCATCGCGCAACATGAAAATGTGTATTGCAAACTTTCAGGAATGGTTACGGAAGCAAACTGGAATACCTGGCGGCCAACTGATTTTGTTCCCTATCTGGATACAATCTTCGCTGTGTTCGGTACTAAACGCGTGATGTACGGTTCCGACTGGCCCGTGTGTCTGGTAGCCGCCCGATATGAACAACAACTTAAGCTTGTCACGGATTATATTCACTCATTCCATGAATCAGAAAAACAGGCCATCATGGGTGAAAATGCCGTAAGATTTTACAATCTTTAGCAATGGATCTTCATTTAAAAAATAAAGTAATAGTTGTTACCGGTGGTGCACGGGGAATCGGAAAAGCAATTGTAGAACTTCTTAACGAAGAAGGCGCCAAAGTAGCTATTGTGGATAAACTAACGCAAGCCAACAAAACATTACCTGATCGCAATACAAAAGGAAGTTACTTTACGGCCGATCTCAGAACCTCCGAAGCCTGTAAGCAGGTAATAGAGCAAATTGTTGATGCACTGGGGCCCATTGATGGCCTGGTAAACAATGCCGGAGTAAACGACAACATCGGGCTTGAGAAAGGAACTCCTGAAAAGTTTATTGAATCGTTAAACAACAATGCCGGCCACTATTATTTTATGGCCCATTATTGTTTAAAATATTTGCGTGAAAGGCGGGGCGCCATCGTAAATGTTGGTTCAAAAACTTCCGTTACCGGCCAGGGCAATACTTCGGGTTACGTAGCCGCTAAAGGCGCTATACTTTCGCTTACGCGCGAGTGGGCGGTGGAACTTCTGCCCTATTCCGTTCGGGTTAATGCTGTTATTCCGGCCGAAGTATCAACACCACTCTATGAATCATGGTTAAAAGGTTTTGCCGATCCTCAGGAAAAACTGCGGCAGATCTCGAAAAGAATTCCACTGGAACATCGCTTAACCAAACCCGATGAAATTGCACATGCTGTTGCTTTCTTGTTGAGCGACCGCAGCAGCCATACCACCGGGCAATGGTTTTTTGTAGACGGTGGTTATACGCATTTAGATAGAGCAATCAGTTAATCCATGCCCATACCCTCAAGTTCATCTGCCGCTGGCAATAGTTCCAATCAGAACTATATTTTCCCCTTACTGCTCGTTACCAGTTTATTTTTTCTCTGGGGCTTAGCCAACATTCTTAACTCTGCCCTCATTGCACACTTTCAGCCCGTGTTTGAAATAAAACGTGCTCAAGCCCTGCTGATTGAAACCGCTTTCTACTTTGGCTATTTCACTATTGCCATACCGGCTGGTTTATTTATGGAACGCTTCAATTATAAGAAAGGCATCTTGCTGGGGTTGATGTTATATGCCATTGGTGCGTTGCTATTTATTCCGGCTGCCAACACACTAACCTTTGGCTTTTTTCTGGTTGCTCTTTACATCATTGCCAGTGGCCTTGCCTTTCTGGAAACTGCCGCTAATCCTTACGTTACCATTCTGGGCAAACCCGAAACCTCGGTTCAACGATTAAACTTTTCGCAGTCTTTTAATGGTGTGGCTCTGGTGGTTGGCCCATGGTTAGCAGGCCAGTTTATTTTTGCCGGTAATGAAGGTGCAATGACTACCCTGGCCGAAAAGCAACAAGCTGCCCAAGCCGTTATCATTCCTTACACCTTAATTGCTGGTGTCGTGCTGGTGGTTGCATTTTTGTTTTTCCTGATAAAGATGCCGGAGCCTGCAAAAACTTCTAAACTTACGTTTGATACAACCATCTTTAAAAACAAACATCTGACCTGGGCCGTAATTGCACAGTTTTTTTATGTTGGTGCACAAGCGGGTATCTGGGGAATTACGCTCAATTACATTACTGAACTTTTACCGGGCGTAAGCAACGAAATAGCCTCTAAAAATTTTATGATTGTAGGTACTACCCTTTTTGTAATCGGGCGATTTGTGGGTACCTGGCTAATGACTTTGGTTAAGGACCACAAGCTGTTAACCTACTATGGAGTTGCGGCTGCCCTGCTCTGCCTGGTGGGCGTAGTAACAGGTGGAAAAACAGCCGTGTATAGTGTATTGGCTATTAACTTCTTTATGTCGATCATGTTTCCCACCATTTTTGCCTTAGGCGTAAAAGACCTGGGCGAGCAAACCAAACTTGGTTCTTCGTTTATCATAATGGCCATTGTGGGTGGCGCTATAGTTCCACCTGTAATGGGATTGATTGCCGACAAAACACATCATATTCAGTTGGCCTTCATCCTGCCCCTGCTTTGTTTTCTGGTAGTAGCCTATTATGGCTGGAGTGGTTATAAGATTAAGCCTGTTGCATGAAGCGTTTCTGCCTGGCACTCGATTTAAAAAACGATTCTGCATTAATTGCAGAATATGAGGCATACCACAAAAAAATCTGGCCCGAAGTTGAAGCCAGTATCAAGCACTCCGGTATCCTCACCATGCAGATTTATCGCACGGGCAACCGGCTCTTTATGATCATGGAAACCACCGATTCGTTTTCGTTTGATGCAAAAGCTAAAGCCGATGCGGCCAATGGCAAAGTACAGGAATGGGAAAATCTGATGTGGAAATACCAACAAGCCTTGCCCGGCTCGCAACCAGGCGAAAAATGGAAATTGATGGAAAAGATTTTTGAGTTGTAACTTGCAGCGTTTTGCCAATACCTGCATGCTTAAAATAGATTCCCATACACATATCCTTCCGGAAAAAATGCCCAACTGGAGCGAGAAGTTTGGCTATGGCGATTTTATTTACCTGCAACATCATAAGCCAGGTTTTGCCAAAATGATGCGGGGCAACCAATTTTTTCGTGAGATAAAAGAAAACTGCTGGCAACCGGATGTACGGATAGAAGAGTATTCCCAATTCAACACCCAGGTACAAGTAGTTTGCACCATTCCGGTTATGTTTTCGTATTGGGCCAAATCGCTGGATTGCTTAGACCTTTCGCGCTATTTGAATGATCATCTCATCGGGCTTGTAAAAGATTACCCCAAACACTACATCGGGCTGGGTACAATACCCATGCAAGATGCTGATCTGGCAATTGAAGAATTGCACCGGATAAAAAAAGAAGGTCTTGTTGGTATTCAGATTGGCTCCAACATCAACGATGAAAATCTGAATGAAAATCGCTTCTATCCTATTTTTGAAGCCTGCGAGAAGCTTAGCCTCGCTGTAATGGTACACCCCTGGAATATGATGGGCGAAAAACAAATGCAGCGGTATTGGCTTCCGTGGTTGGTAGGTATGCCTGCCGAAACTTCGCGTGCCATTTGCTCCATGATTTTTGGTGGCTTGTTTGAAAGGCTTCCAAAACTACGGGTTATGTTCGCTCATGCCGGAGGTTCATTTCTGCCTACCATTGGGCGCATTCAACATGGATTTGATTGCCGGCCCGATTTAGTTGCAATCGACAATGACGTAAACCCCAGAAATTATCTCGGTAAATTTTGGGTAGATAGTGTTACCCACGATCCCTTAATGTTGGAATATGTATTAAAATTGCAAGGCAGCAACCGGGTAATGCTCGGTTCCGACTATCCTTTTCCGCTGGGCGATCTGGAGATTGGCAGGTTTATTGAAGAGATGGATTTACCCGTAACCGTTAAAGAAGACATCTTCTACAAATCAGTATTGGAATGGTTACAACTTTCGAAAAAACAATTTATTGAGTGAAATGAAGTGGAGATTTTTGATTATTGGATTGATGCTGACAACTGCTTTGTTCGCCCAAACACAACAAGAGAAGTTGCGTGAAATAGAAATGCAGCGCCAGGCCGACCGGCAACGCGCTATCGACCGGCAAATTGATTCCGTTGCCCGGTTAATTGAGCTGCAACAATATACTGCAGCCGATACCAAAATTATTAACATTCTAAAAACGGTACGCAGCGTTCCTTCCGATCTTACCTTCTACCTCGGCAAAAATTCTTTCTATCTGGAAAAATACAAGCAGAGTGTAGACTGGCTAAACAAGTACATTCAGTTAAAAGGAACCAGCGGCCAGTTCTCGGAAGAAGCCATTAATCTGAAAACAAAAGCTGAGGTTGAACTTCTGAAGGAAAAGCAAACCGAAGCCAAACAAGCAGCCGAATTGCTTTCCAAAGATTATGATATTGACTGTGGCCCTACCGGCAAAGTAGCATGCCCCGTTTGCAATGGTTCTACCGTGATCATAAAAAAGACTTACCTGGGCCAGACTTACAAAACCTGTGGATACTGCAATCATACCGGGGCTTTGAGTTGCGAAGATTATAACAAGCTTCTGAAAGGCGAGCTTAAGGCCGCACAATAGAAATCCTAAAATTGCTACCTTTGCATGTTAAATCGTGCAAAATGGCCCTTTTTAATCGTGTAAACGGCAAAGTACTGAAAGAACAACTGCGCAGCAGCAATGAGCCGCGCACCACTATTTCGTTTTACAAGTATCACCAATTGACCGATCCGGCCTCCTTTAGAGACGAACTTTACAAAAGGTTTGATCAGATAGGTGTACGTGGCCGTATCTATGTAGCCAACGAAGGCATCAACGCCCAGATCAGCGTTCCAAGCCATCAGTTAGAACAGTTTAAGGCCGAGCTTTATAACATCGACTTTTTGAATGGTGTACGTTTAAACCTTGCTGTTGAAGACAACGGTAAATCATTCTTTAAACTAAAAATTCTGGTACGTAAGAAAATTGTTGCCGATGGTTTGAACGATGCCACCTTTGATGTAACTAATTGCGGGAAGCATGTTACCGCTAAAGAGTTTAACGAACTGGCCGAAAATCCCGATACCGTTATCGTGGATATGCGCAATCATTACGAAAGCGAAGTGGGGCATTTTAAAAATGCGGTTTGTCCGGATGTAGATACCTTTCGCGAAGAGTTGCAGGTGGTCGAAAATTTATTGAACGATCAGAAAGATAAAAACCTGCTGATGTATTGTACCGGTGGCATTCGTTGCGAAAAAGCAAGCGCCTGGTTTAAGCACATTGGTTTTAAAAATGTATTTCAGCTGGAAGGCGGCATTATTAAATATGCACAAGATGTAAAAGCGCAGAACCTGGAGAATAAATTTGTGGGTAAAAATTTTGTGTTTGACGAACGCTTAGGCGAACGCATTTCAGATGATATCATAAGCGAATGTCATCAATGTGGCAACCCTTGCGATACACACACCAACTGTAAAAATGATGGCTGCCACTTGCTTTTTATCCAATGCGAAGCCTGTGCACAAAAATATAACGGCTGTTGCTCCGAAGCTTGCGCAGAAATAATTGCACTTCCGGAAGAAGCCCAGCGCGAACTACGCAAGGGTATTAACAAAGGTCGTCAGGTGTTTAAGAAAGGCCGCGCCAAAGACCTGCGTCAAAAATCATCCGGACCGGTTTCCGCGAAAGCATGAGTAATTCGAAAGCCATTCGCATCGGGATTATTAATGTATCGGATCGTGCCAGCCAGGGCATTTATGAAGATATCCCCGGCAAGGCCATTGTAAGCACCTTGAATGAATATCTCCTTAGCTCCTGGGAAAAGGAATACGCTGTTATACCCGATGAGCAATCGCTGATTGAAAAGACCATGATTAGCATGGCAGATGAAAAAAAATGTTGCCTGATAATTACCAGTGGTGGCACCGGGCCGGCTTTACGCGATGTTACCCCTGAAGCAACAGAAGCAGTTTGCTCTAAAATGATGCCCGGCTTTGGCGAACTGATGCGCATAGAGAGCTTGAAGTATGTACCCACCGCAATCTTATCGCGCCAAACGGCCGGAATCCGAAATCAGACTTTAATTGTAAATTTGCCGGGGAAACCAAAAGCCATCCGGCAGTGTTTGGATGCAGTGTTTCCGGCTATTCCCTATTGCATTGATCTTTTGAATGGCCCTTATATAGAATGCAGGCCCGAAATAATAAAAGTTTTCAGGCCTCAATAAATAAGAATTATGGCGAGAATAAAGTATTACTACGACACCGAAACCTGTAAGTACGAGCGCATCAAAACCTCTACAGGCGACATAATCCTAAACACACTAGGAATCTTTTGCCTTACGGTGGCAATGGCTGTTGGCCTTTTGATTTTGTATGGTACCTACTTCGAATCGCCTAAAGAATTGTTGCTGCGCAACGAGGTTAAGGAAATGGAATTTTATTACCAAAACCTTTCTGCAGAAGTGGAAAAGCTTCACCAGCAACTTTCCAATATCGAGTATCGCGATGATAATATTTACCGGGTTGTACTTGGTGCTGAACCGATCGATAAAAGTATTCGCGAAGCAGGCGTGGGCGGATTAGATCGCTATGAAGATATCAAAAACAAAGGCATACTACACGCTGATCTGATCACCAAACTTTCGGAAAGTGTTGACAATCTGCGCAGGAAAATTTACATCGAATCTAAATCGCAGGATGACGTAGTTGGCCTTGCTGAAAGTAAAGAGAAACTGTTCGCGGCAATTCCAGCCATTCAACCTGTGGCCAATAAGCAACTTATTGCACTGGCTTCCGGTTTTGGTATGCGTATTCACCCCATTTATAAAGTTAAAAAGATGCATACGGGTATCGACTTTGCTGCGGCAATCGGAACCCCCATTTATGCCACTGCCGATGGAGTTATTGACCGGTTAGATGTAAGCTTTAGCGGCTACGGTAAAATGATAGAGATAGATCATGGCTTTGGATACAGAACCCGATATGCCCACATGCATGGATTTGCCGTTCGGAAAGGTCAGAAAATAAAGCGTGGCGATTTAATTGGGTATGTAGGCGATACGGGGCTTTCTACTGCACCACATTTGCATTATGAAGTGTTTGTGAATGGCGTGCATGCCAATCCGGTGCACTACTTCTTTAACGATTTGAACCCGGCCGAATACGAAAAGATTATCGAACTGGCTTCTATCGAAAATCAATCATTGGGTATGTAAATCAATTCCGGTTTCAATCATTAGGAAGCCCGACCGAAAGTTGTAATTTAGCCTTGTAACTTCAGCCCCATGAAGAGAACAGGAATTACAGTTTTGATTATTATAAGTTTGCTGATGGGTTGCTCAGATTTTGAGCCCTTTAAAGGAGAGGAAATTACGCAATTTGCTTCTTCGTTAATCGACTTTAGTAGTCAATGGTCAACAACAATCTGGTCAGCACAACAAGTGCTTGGCGAGAATAATGTCAACCTCTCCGAATCTGATGAAAACGCCTGGTCCTCATTATCTGCTGACGCGCAGCGAGAGTTTCTGGTGCTTGGCTTTACTGAAGCACAGACAGTAAGGAAGATTGAAATCTATGAAAATGTTTTTCCTGGCGCGGTAGATACCGTTTATCTCAGAAATTCCAAAACTGAGAAATGGACTATTGTCTATTCAAAGCCCGCCCAGACTAATTTGGGGCAGGCTGGCCGGATTTTTTCAATTCACTTAATAGAAACACCGTTTAAGGCAGATGCAATCCGAGTTGCTATTAACAGCCCGGCCGTAGCAGAGTGGAACGAAATAGATGCCATAGCCATAACCGGTCAAAAGTAATTCTATGAAATTAAGAATACTGACATTAATACTGCTTGTAGTTGCTCAACAAGCTTACTCGCAAGGTTGCAGCGATGCGGGTTTTTGTACGATGGGTGCTATGAAGCCCGACCAGCCATACAATAAGAAACTTCCTATTAAGCTTCGCAGTATGGAAGTAAGCTTTTACAGAGGCACAACTACCATTTCGCCTGTCATTTATGTAGCCAATCTGGATATGAGTTTTAACCTGATCGATGATAAAACCTTCTTTCAGGTAAAGGTACCTTATCAGGCTGTCAATGGAAATTTTGGAAGTACCAGTGGCCTTGGAGACTTTTCACTTTGTCTTACCCGAAATTTATATTCATCAGAAAAATTCGATATCAGCGCATCGGTAGGTGGAAAAATCCCTTCTAACAAATCCAATCTGCGTTCAGAAGAAAACGGACTGATGTTTCCCATGTATTATCAAACCAGCCTGGGTACATACGATGCCATTGCGGGTATTTCTTTCATCAATAAAAAGTGGTTGTTCGCTACTGGTATTCAACATCCCTTTAACCAAAATGAAAATGTGTTTACCTGGGGCGCCTGGATACCGGTGTATGAAGGCGGTGAAGATTATGTTCGCCAAAATATGATTGCTTATAAACTGAAACGGGGCACCGATGTCATGCTCCGCGCAGAACGTAATTTCCGCTATGCCCGATTTAACTTTACTTTGGGTTTGCTCCCAATATTTCGCGTAACGAAAGATGAAATTACCGATGTGAATACCGATCAACGCATTAAGTTAGACGGAACCACCGGTATGGCACTTTCCGGTATTGGCACGGTTGGTTATAACTTTAATGTGAAGTCTGGTGTAAGACTTTTACTGGGTAAAAAGATTACGCAAAGAAAAGTAAATCCAGATGGCCTTACCCGCCACGATGTAGCCACCATTAGTTACTATTATCGGTTTTAAGCATGATGCGATACCATATACTATTGATTTTATCCTTGGGTTGTTTGGTTGCGGCTGCCCAGAAACAACCTGCACAATCTGATATAATCAATCAACTAAATCAATTGCTTTCAGATGCTAAGTTTACGGAAGCCATTGCGCTGGCCGACAAAACTCCGGGCTCCACACCAATTTCTGATCTTGAAATCCAAAACAAAAAAGCCGATGCTTTAGTCAGGCTTGGTAAATTAGAGGATGCCGAGAAATTGATACAAGCTCTCGCCACCAAAGCAACCGCAATCAAAGGTGCTGGCAAGCAGCAGGCAATTATACAAACTACCAACGGCCTGTTCCGACTCACTCAAGGCAGAATAGATCTGGCGATTGAAGAACTTCAGGGTGCAATCGAAAAATTTGATTCCGAAAATCAATCCCGCAGTCTTGAAATGGCCGATGCCCTTGCCCTACTCGGCAATGTGTATCGCGCCTCAGCCAAGTACAGTCAGGCCGAAGAACATTTATTACACGCTTTAACCATCCGGCAGGAAAAACTTCAGGCCGACCATGAGCTGATTGCGGCAACTTATAACGACCTCGGGATTATTTACGCGCAAATTGATATTGATAAATCCTATCTGTATTACAATATGGCCCTAACCATGTATGAAAAACTGCATGGAAAAGAGCATTCTAAAATAGCAATCGCCAATATCAATCTGGGTATCATTAACCAAAAAGACCAACAGTATGGCGATGCGATTAATTACTTCAACACCGCGCTTGCCATTTGGGAAAAAATTTATCCCCAACCCCACCCTAATAAGGCATTGGTATTGATGAATCTTGGCCAAACTTATTCTACGATGGGTAACTCAAATACCGCGTTAGAGTTTTTTAGTAAGGCATTAACCATGTATCAAACCACACAAGGTCAAAAACATCCGGATGTAACATATGTATTAAACCTGATTGGCAATGAGAAGCTCGCTCAACAGAAGTTCGAAGAAGCTGCTCAGTATTACCAGAAAGCGGTTGTTGCCAACTTACCGGATTTCAATTCAGATAATATTGAGATTAACCCCACACGGTTTAATTTTTATAACGGCACTCAGCTTTTAAACTCGCTGATGTACAAAGCAAAGGCATTGGAAACCCGTCACTTCAGGAAAACCCTTAAGATCAAAGATCTGCAATTAGCATTATCCACCTTGCAAACCTGCGATACGCTGATTGATAAAATCAGGCAACAAACTACTTACGAATCGGATAAGATTACACTGGGTGCCGTAGCAAATGAAATTTATGCTTCTGGCGTGCGGGTTAGCCACATGCTTAGCGATGTTTCATTTTTAAATCGAGCTGACTACCGTGAGCTCAGTTTCTATTTTGCTGAAAAAAGTAAAGCTGCTGTTTTGCAGGAAGCTATCTCCGATGCGAATGCCAAATCATTTACCAACATACCTGCAGAATTATTGGAAGAAGAAAACAGTTTAAAATCAGCCCTCGCGCTTGTCAACCAGAAGTTAGCGCAGAAGCCAACACCGGAAGAAGAGAAATACCTGCGCGAAACTGCCTTCGAACTTAACCAGGCCTATACCGATTTTGTTTCGCAGTTAGAAAAACAATATCCGGATTATTTCAACTTAAAATTCAACACGGCAGCACCCACAATCAAACAACTTCAAAGTTTGTTGAATTCAAAAACAGCACTGATCAGCTACTTCATTGATGAAGACAAATCGCGTTTATATACTTTTCTCATTACGCAAAAACGGTATGAAATTAAAGAACAGGCACTGCCGGCCGAGTACGATAAATACCTGAGTGGCTTTCGCAACAGCATGTTCTTTAGCGATGCTAAAGTGTTTGCCTTTAGTTCACGAAATCTGTATCGGCTTCTCATTCCTGCCGGAATTCCGGGCTCAATCGACAACCTGGTGTTTTTGCCAACCGGCAGAATGAGTGTAGTGCCGTTTGAAGCCTTGCTTACACAACCCGTTAAAGAAGGTACCGCATTTAATAAGTTACCCTATCTGGTTAAAAGATTTAATGTCCGCTACGAACTTTCCGCAGGACTGCTTCTTCAGAAAAGTAAAAGCAACATTAAAACCGGAATTGCTTCGGCACAGTTAATGGCGCCTATTCAATTTCCTGAAAAAGATAATCTGAATGAATTACCCGGAACAGAAACCGAGGTAAATCAGATTAAAAGTTTGTTAACCAGCAAAAAAATTCCTTGCGAAGTACTGATCAATCATTCAGCTAACGAAACTTCAGTTAAAAGTGAAGCACTTAAGAATTATGACCTGATTCACTTTGCCACACATGGCATTGTGGATGAAGAAAATCCAGACTTATCACGCATCTTTCTTCAAACCGACTCGGAAGCTGAAGATGGAAATTTATTTAGCGGTGAGATTTACAACCTGCACCTGAATGCCAATCTGGTTACCCTTTCTGCGTGCCAGACCGGGTTAGGAAAAATTTCCAAAGGCGAAGGTGTTATCGGATTGTCGAGGGCGTTGGTGTATGCAGGCGCAAAAAATCTGGTGGTATCATTCTGGAGTGTGGCCGATGAGTCTACCTCTCAATTGATGACTTCTTTTTATCAGCAACTGATTACTACAACGGGCAAACCCTTTACAGAAGCTTTGCGCGATGCAAAACTGGAAATGATTGAGCACGAAAAATATGCATCGCCTTTCTATTGGGCTCCTTTTGTATTGATTGGATTTTAAGATCGGGAGGAGAAGTTAACCCGCCTCGCAGTAGAGGCTTTCACCGCTACTGCCAAGGACAGGTTTGACACAGTTTAACGCTATGGCAAATAGTATTTACTGTGCTTTAGAGAACCCTAAAGTAGCAGGTTGAGTTTCAATTTTCCTAAAGAATTTCTAAAACTTTGTTTCGGGCTAAAAAATGGCGTTTTTAGCGAAAAATAGGCTTTTAGCCAATGACAGAAGACAACTACAAACAGCGCGGTTTGCGCAACAAATTGGTTAAAAAACTGCGCGAAAAAGGCATTTCAAACGATGCCGTTTTGGCCGCCATCGGAAAAGTGCCCCGGCACGCGTTTTTTGACGATGCCCTCCTAAACCATGCCTACGAGGACAAGGCCTTCCCGATTGGCGAGGGGCAAACCATCTCCCAACCCTACACGGTGGCCTTTCAGACCGAAAAGCTAAATATTAAGCCAGGCGATAAAGTTTTGGAGATTGGAACGGGTTCTGGCTACCAGGCGGCAATTTTGATTGAACTTGGCGCCAAGGTTTACACTATTGAATACAACCGCAAACTGTTTGAACGCACCCGCGATTTCCTACCTGGCCTCGGGTACAAACCATTTTTCTTTTATGGCGATGGCTCGAAAGGCATTCCAGCCAAAGCGCCTTACGATAAAATAATTGTTACGGCTGGTGCGCCCGTAGTTCCCACAGCCCTTACCGATCAACTTAACGAGGGTGGTGTATTGATCATTCCCGTTGGCGATCGTGAAAGCCAGAAGATGCTTCGTATTACCAAAACTAATGGTAAACTTAAAAAAGAAGAGTTCGACAACTTTGCTTTTGTGCCACTGTTAGGTGAGCAGGGTTGGAAGTAGGTTTTTAAACTCATCAAATCCCGGAGAAATCACAACCGATTTCTTCTCGCCTTTCATAAATGTTTGAAGTCGCTCAGGTAATTCAACTTTAGTTTGCAAGGTAGCCTCTACTACGTCAGCAAATTTTGCCGGGTGCGCAGTTTCAAGAAAGACTCCAGTATAATTCGGGTGGGATTTCAAAAATTGTTTCAAACCCAGATACCCGACCGCACCATGCGGATCAGTTACATAGTGGCTTTGGTTATAAACCTGCCGCATAGCGGTTTGGGTTTCAGTATCTGAAAATGTATAACCTTTTATGTGTTGAGCGATTTTATCAAAATCGTGATTAAACAAATCGAGCAGGCGTGCAAAGTTGCTGGGGTTACCTACATCCATGGCATTGCTGATAGTTTGAACAGAAGGCCGTGCCTGAAAAATTTTTGTCTTGAGGTATTCAGGCACCACATCGTTTGCATTGGTAGCCGCAACAAACTGCGTAATGGGTAAGCCCATGCGTTGTGCCAACAGTCCTGCGGTCAGGTTACCGAAGTTTCCGCTGGGCACCGCAAAAACCACTTCGGTTTTAGTTTTGAGTTGCGCGAAGGCGCGGAAGTAATAGAACGACTGGGGTATTAACCGCGCAATGTTTATCGAGTTGGCAGAAGTAAGAAAGAATTTTTGTTTTAGTTCAACATCTAAAAACGCCTGCTTCACCAACCGTTGGCAATCATCAAATGTACCTGTTACTTCTAATGCGGTTATGTTGCTGCCCAATGTGGTGAATTGTTTTTCCTGAGCTACACTTACTTTGCCGGAAGGATATAGAACAACTACGCGTGTGCCGGGTACATTTAGAAATGCATTGGCCACGGCACTTCCGGTATCACCTGAGGTTGCTACCAGAATAGTGATTTCACGATTTCGTTCTTTTGCAAAGTAGCCTAACAACCCCGCCAGAAACCGCGCTCCAAAATCTTTAAAAGCAAGGGTGGGTCCATGAAATAATTCCAATGCGTAAACATCAGGCTCCACTTTAACTAATGGCGCATCAAATGCCAGGGTATGTTCAACAATTTTCAGAAGGTCTGATTCAGACAAATCATTTCGCAGAAAAGCCCGGGCTACTTCATAGCCAATCTGCTGAAAAGATAACACAGGCAATGCGTTTAAAAATGTTGCAGGGAGTTGAGGAATGCTTTCCGGCATGTACAACCCATTGTCTGCCGCAAGCCCCTGAATTACTGCTTCGCGTAAATCAACTTTATGATTCCTGTTGTTGGTGCTGTAAAATTTCATCTGTTAATCCATTATATACGCGCCACGTTGATTTACTTTCGATACAAACACATCGGCTTTGAGCAATCGCTTTTCAAACTCCTGTTGAACAGTCTTTGCAACTGCATTTGCCAGGTCGCTTGTCTCGCACAAAGCAAAAACAGTTGGCCCCGATCCGGAAATTCCAAAACCTAAAGCTCCCGCATCTATTGCAACTTTCCGCATGGTGTCAAAGCCAGGAATAAATGCAGCCCGGAATGGTTCGGCAATAACATCTTTTAACGAACGACTAATCAGCGCATAATCAGGCCGGGTAAGTCCCAACATCAAGCCGGCAATATTACCACTTTGTGTGATGGTATCTTTTAACGAAACCGAATGGCGCAAAACTTTACGCGAGTCTTCCGTTTTCAATTCTATGTGTGGATGAATAAGGGCACAATATAAATTCTCGGTTGCATTTACCTGAATTACATCCAATGGATTGTAGTCACGCACCAACACAAATCCACCTAATAATGAAGGTGCCACATTATCCGCATGCGCTGAACCACATGCTATGCGTTCCGCTTCCATGGCATGCGGCACCAACTGTTCGCGCGTAAGCGGATTGCCGAGCAATTCATTAATCGCAATTAAAGCCGCTACACCACTGGCTGCGCTGGAACCCATACCACTGCCCAGCGGTAAATTTTTTTTCAATTCAATATCAACACCTTGCATTGACCCAATTGCTTTCAAAAATGAGAGCACGGCTACACTGGCTGTATTCTTTTCCGTTTCATAGGGAAGTTTTCCCCCATCGCCCACAATAGATGCAATGTTAACCCGTGCGTCATCCCGCAAGGTTAAGTTTACCTCATCACCGGGACTATCAACCGCAAAGCCTAGTATATCAAATCCACAACAAACATTGGCTACTGTGGCGGGCGCAAAAGCTCTTATTGATTTCATAACTTATCCATTTGCATAATTACCAATCCGGATGATATCAGCAAACACACCGGCTGCTGTTACCTCGGCTCCTGCCCCAGGCCCGCGAATTACCATAGGGCGTTCATTATATCTTTCGGTTGTAAGCAAAATAATATTATCGCTACCTGACAATGAATAGAAAGGATGCTGCGCATTAACCGATCCAAGCCTGATACTGGTCTTACCATCTTTCAACACCGCCATGTATCGTAATTTTTCATTTCGATCGGCAGCTTGTTGCGCAAGTTCGTCAAAGTATGCGTTGTGCGTTTCCAGTTTAGTAAAGAACTTATCAACGCTCATTTCACCACGACAATCTTCAGGTACGAGATTCTCAACCCTGATTTCATTTAGCTCAAGCGGTAACCCGGCTTCGCGCGATAGAATTAAAATTTTGCGCGCTACATCCATTCCATTCAGATCATCGCGTGGATCGGGCTCAGTATAGCCTTTTGCTTTTGCTTCTTTAACCACATCACTGAATTTGTCGCCTGAATTGAACGAACTGAAAATATAATTCAGCGTGCCACTCAGCACCGCCTCAATTCCCAGCACGGTATCGCCACTAAGAAGTAAATCGTTTAACGTATTGATTACCGGCAACCCCGCCCCTACGTTGGTCTCATATAAAAATTTCACCCCCCGTTTTTGTGCTGCTTGCTTTAAGCGCAAATATTTCTGGTACGATCCGGAGTTCGCTTTTTTATTAGGCGTTACAATCGAAATATTAGATGAAAGTATAGCTTCGTAGTGTTCCGTTACTTCTTCGCTTGAGGTGCAATCCACAAAAATACTGTTGGATAAATTCATGCTCATCATGGTACCGATAAAGCTATTGAGATTCATGGTTTCGCCTGTGTTTGTCATCTGTCCGGCAGCTTCATCCAATGGCAAGCCATCTTCATTAAACAACATCTTCTTGCTGTTCGCTATACCAACCACGTGTACTTCTAAGTGATTTTGTTTAGCCAACTGGTTAAACTGTTTTTGCATCATAGCCAGTAATGCTTTACCAATAAGGCCTGTGCCTACTAAAAACACATTCAGTACTTTTCTATCCGATAGAAAGAATGCTTCATGCAACACGTTTAGCGCTTTCGCAATATCCTGTTGATGTATTACGGCAGAGATATTTAACTCTGATGAGCCCTGTGCAATAGCATTAATATTAACCCCACTCTTTCCAAGCGCATTAAACATTCGCCCGCTGGTACCGGGGTTGTGTTTCATGTTCTCGCCCACAATAGCCACAATGGCAAGGCTGGCCTCAACCTTCACTTCATCCATTTCACGACCCCGAATTTCGTACTGAAATTCTTTTTCAATAGCCTGCTTGGCTTGGGTGGCTTTGCTACTCTCCACCGCAAAGCAAATCGAATGTTCAGACGATGCCTGACTAATCAGAATTACACTGATACTTTCTTTGGCCAACGTGCCAAACAACCGCATCGATACGCCCACTACACCCACCAGTCCGCTGCCTTGCACGCTAAGCAAACTGATTTTGTCCATCGATGAGATACCTTTTATTATCAGATTCTTTGCACCCGAATTCTCACTGATTACAGTACCTTCAAATGTTGGATTAAAGGTGTTCTTGATCCAGATGGGAATACGATTGATCATAGCCGGCTGCATGGTAGCCGGGAAAATTACCTTTGCGCCAAAGTGCGAAAGCTCCATTGCCTCCTCATAAGTCATTTCCTTTACCGTGAACGCTTTTTTCACTTTGCGGGGATCGGCTGTCATCATACCATCCACATCGGTCCAGATTTCAAGATCAGATGCTTTTAAAGCGCCTGCAAATATTGCTGCGGTATAATCCGAACCACTTCTCCCGATAGTCGTGGTTTCACCGGATGGTGATGACCCGATGAAGCCGGTTATTACCTGAACTTCAGGTTGTGCTTTAAAATGATTTTGAATCAATTCATTTGTCTTTTCAAAATCGATGCGGGCGTACCCAAACGTATTGTCGGTGCACACTACCTTACGAGCATCCAGAAACTCCGCCTCTATCCCCTGATCTTTCATCGCCTCGGCAATGATGTAGGCCGAAAGACGTTCACCAAAACTCATGATGTAATCCAGTGTGCGTGGTGTTCTTTCCTTTACCAGAAACACACCATGCAAAACGTCCTCCAATTCGTTGAAGGTAAATTTTACCTGGGCAATAATGCTGCTCTGCTTTTGAATTCCAATCAACTCGCGCACAGCATCCAGATGGCGCGCCTCTAATTGCTTCAACTCGTCTTTGTATTCAATTTTACCAGCCAAAGCTGCTGAACTTAACGCGATAAGCGAATCGGTTACACCTCCAAATGCCGAGAATACAAGAGCGGGTTTATCTTGCAGGTAAGGCTTAACAATTTCGATTACCGAACGGATTCGTTCTGGCTTAGCTACCGATGAGCCACCAAACTTTAAAACTTTCATAAGAGGCATTACAACTGAAAATGTATTTCAGGTTTTTGAATTTTAGTAATAAGAAAAAGTATGTCGGGCGTTCTGTGTAATATGTAGGGCGCTACCCCGTAATCGTTACGTTTGTAGTCTCAATGGTAATTGAGCTGGTAGGTGAAGTGATAGGTGTGTGTTGTAACACGCGCAACGATTTATTTCATGCAAGAAGCAAATTGAGTTCGGGGATTGCAAAATATTTTTATGATTTTTGCAACACTTAAAAACAAACTAACAGTAAGTAGCCGCATGAATCGTAAGAAGAAACACCCGCGCGAATCGTTTGTAAGTATGACCGAACTGGTTTTACCAAACGATACCAACACACTCAACAACTTAATGGGTGGGCGATTGATGCATTGGATGGATATTGTATCGGCCATAGCCGGACAAAAGCATTGCGAAAGTATAGTAGTTACAGCTTCGGTTGACAATATCTCGTTTCGTTCCCCTATCCGCTTAGGCGATGTGGTTACGTTGCGCGCCAGGGCCACACGCGCATTCAATTCATCGGTAGAAATCCGGATTGATGTAGATGCTGAGAATATTCCGGAAGGACGAAAGATTGAGAGCAACTCGGCTTACTTTACTTTTGTTGCGGTAGATAAAAACGGTCACCCGGTTGAAATACCCGAGATCGCTCCTGAAACGCCTGAGGAGGTTGAACTTTACAATGGAGCCTTACGCAGAAGGCAACTGCGCCTGATTCTAAGCGGCAGAATGAAGCCTGCTGAAGCAAATGAATTAAAGTCCATCTTTGATATTAAGGAATGACAAACTCAGTAGATTCCATCTATACGGAAGAACTCTATAACATTGCCCCGCAGCCAACCATTATTCTTACAAAACCGTGGGCCGAGGTTCATCCACCTGAAAGAGAACAACTTTCTAAAATTCTTCTTGCCTTAAAATTATCCCTGGAAAGGGTAACCATACTCTATCAACCGAAATTAGATCTTGCCTCGCTTCGGGTAAAACCTGAACGGGTAATCTACTTTGGGCCATTACCTGCAGGACTATCACATTACGAATACATTGAAGCGCAGGGTGTTGCGTTGGTGGCGTCCGAAGAGCTGGAACAGCTGCTTACTAATGACTCGGCCCGCAAAAAACTCTGGACGGCCCTGAAGCAGCTTTTTTCATTATAAAACTCACGATTTTAATTATTTGAGGCTTCTTCTATATTTGCGGTGCTTTTAAAAGGCCCCTGCCTCGCGGTTTTTGGCCGGGTTGTTTAATAAATAAATCTGTATGCAAAATTTACTCTACGCTTTGCCCCTTTTTGGTGTTTTGGGGATCATCTATGTAATCTGGAAAAGTGCCTGGGTGTCTAAACAAGATGCGGGTACTGACAAAATGAAAAAAATAGCGGGTCACATCGCTGAGGGTGCCATGGCTTTCCTGAAAGCCGAATACAAAATCTTAAGTGTATTCGTAATTTGTGTGGCCCTTTTGCTGGCTTTTACTGCCAATAGCGAAACATCATCACCTTTAGTAGGCTTATCATTTGTGCTGGGTGCTTTCTGTTCTGCCCTGGCCGGATTTATTGGGATGCGCGTAGCAACCAAAGCCAATGTAAGAACCACCAACGCAGCCCGCACCAGTTTGGGCAGAGCCCTCGAGGTAGCTTTCACAGGCGGCTCGGTTATGGGAATGGGTGTGGTTGGATTAGGTGTATTGGGATTAAGTATTCTGTTCATTACATACAGAACCATGTTTACCGATATTAACCAGGTTATAACTGTATTAACCGGTTTTTCATTTGGAGCTTCATCTATTGCGTTGTTTGCCCGTGTAGGTGGCGGTATTTATACAAAGGCTGCCGATGTGGGCGCTGACCTTGTTGGAAAAGTTGAAGCCGGTATCCCTGAAGATCACCCCCTCAACCCGGCAACTATTGCCGATAACGTAGGCGATAATGTGGGTGACGTTGCCGGTATGGGTGCTGACCTTTTTGAATCTTACGTAGGTTCTATTGTCGGAACTATGGTATTGGGTGCGGCATTCTTTGCATTACCTGAATTTGCTTCAGAAACTTTTGGAAATGGCTTATCTCCGGTATTGTTGCCATTGGCATTAGCCGGGGTAGGAATCATCATGTCTTTCCTCGGTACATTCTTCGTTCGCGTAAAAGAAGGTGGTAATCCACAAACAGCATTAAACATGGGCGAGATTGTTTCGTCTGTAATAATGATAGCGGCTTCATGGTTTATTATCAAAGCAATGTTGCCGGAAACGTGGCAGTACAGCGATCCGCTCTACAACAGTGCCGGTGAATTCACCACCTATACTTCCACCGGAATTTTCTTTGCAACTGTAATTGGACTTGTGGCCGGTGTAATTATTGGATTGATTACAGAATACTATACCGGTATGGGCAAAAAACCCGTGCTCTCAATTGTTAGACAATCTTCAACTGGTGCAGCTACCAATATTATTGCAGGTTTAGGCGTGGGTATGATGTCTACCCTATGGCCTGTAATCATTATTGCACTTTCAATTATCGGTGCATTCCACTTTGGTGGATTGTACGGTATTGCTATTGCGGCCGTAGGTATGCTTTCCAATCTGGGTATTCAGTTAGCTGTTGATGCTTATGGCCCGATTTCGGATAATGCCGGTGGTATAGCTGAAATGTCAGAGCTTCCTAAAGAAGTTCGTTCCCGCACCGATAAGTTGGATGCCGTGGGCAACACTACTGCCGCCATCGGAAAAGGTTTTGCGATTGCTTCTGCTGCACTTACAGCTTTGGCCTTGTTTGGCGCATTTATGACAACCGCTCACCTGAGAACCATTGATGTATCGAAAGCGAATGTAATGGCAGGTCTGTTTATTGGTGGTATGCTTCCATTTGTATTCTCTGCCCTTGCTATGGGTGCCGTAGGCCGTGCCGCCATGTCGATGATTGAAGAAGTACGCAGACAGTTTAATGATATTCCTACCCTGAAAGCTGCCCTTGCTGCCATGAAGAGAAATGGCGACAAAGAATTGAGCGAGTGGACTGCTGACGATCAGAAAATTTTCCACGAAGCTGATGGAAAAGCTGAATACGGCAAGTGTGTGGAAATTTCTACTAAGGCCGCTATCCGCGAAATGGTGATCCCGGGCTTAATGGCCGTAATCGTACCGGTGGTAATTGCCTTCCTTCCTGGTTTTGGTGTTGAAGCATTGGGTGGTATGCTGGCTGGCGTAACCGTTTCGGGTGTGTTGATGGCAATCTTCCAATCGAATGCCGGTGGTGCATGGGATAATGCCAAGAAAAGCTTTGAAGAAGGCGTTGAAATCAACGGCCAGAAGTACTATAAGAAATCCGATCCGCACAAAGCTGCCGTGGTAGGTGACACTGTAGGTGATCCCTTCAAAGATACTTCCGGCCCTTCGTTGAACATCCTATTAAAACTTATGTCGGTTGTTGCCCTTGTAATTGCACCATTCTTAGTAAAGGATGATGTGACTACTGTAAAGGCTGAACAACCAAAGGAAAAGGTGGAGATTGTAGTTACGGCTAATCAGGATATTGAGGTGAAGTAATTTTCTTCCGGAACTCAAACCAAAGAGCGGTGCCATAATCACCGCTCTTTTTTTTATCTTTAAGGCGCAACACCCAATTTTTTAATCATGATGCGTACGTTGATTTTTATCTTGCTTTGCTGCGCTGCCCTGAGTGGCACAGCGCAAACCATTACTGGCAGATGGCGAACCATAGATGATGAGACCGGAAAACCGAAATCGGTTGTAGAAATTGTGGAGAAAAACGGGAAATATTATGGCAAAATAATCCGCCTGTTCCGGGGAGCCAATGAAGACCAGGACCCGGTTTGCGATAAATGCCCAACCGATGACGATCGCTACAAAAAGAAAATTATCGGAATGGAAATTCTACGAAATCTTCTTAAGGATGATGATGAATTTACCGGAGGAACTATCATAGATCCTAACAATGGCAAAATATACCGATGCAAAGTGTGGTTGGAAGGAAATAATCTTAAACTGCGGGGCTACCTTGGTCCCTTCTTTCGCACACAAACCTGGCTACCGGAACGGTAGTCGTTATCATCCTATCGGAAAAATACCGACCTTAATCCCCGATTAGTTCCGTTTATCACATAGTAAAGGTTACCAAACGTGGCGCTACGAGTATTCAAAAGCAACTTGCAAATGGACGAAAAGGAGATTTTCGAGCGGATCCAAAACGGAGACGAGAAAGCCCTTGAGTTGATTTATAAAAAGTACTACAGAATGATGACCAAACTGGTTATCACCAACAGTGGTACGGAAGAAGAGGCACGGGACATTTATCAGGATGCATTAGTTGTTTTCTGGCAGAAGGCCAGATCGGGTAACCTGGTAATGACAGCCAAAATGAGCACCTACATCTACAGTATTTGTCAAAATCTGTGGCGAAAGGAACTCGACAGGAAAAAGCGACTCTCGCATGAAGAAAAAGATGCTGCCCAATCAATGGATATGGATAGCCCCGAACGCGAGAAAATAATTGCGAAATGCCTGGACCAATTGGGTGAAACGTGCCGTAAGGTTTTGATGTATTATTATTTTGACGAGATGTCGATGCAAGAGATAGCCGAAAAATTAGGCTTCGCAAACACCGACACAGCCAAAACAAAAAAGTATAAGTGCAAACAGAAATTAGATGAATTAGTGAAGGCCCAGTATTCTGAGCACGATTTTTTAGACTAAAGGAAAAGACATGAACAACATTGAATTAATAGACGACTACCTGACCAATAAGTTAAGCGATGCCCAGCGGGAAACGTTTGAACAGCAAGTGGCTGCAGACCCTACCCTGAAAGCTGATGTGGAATTTCAACGCCAGGTTATTGAAAGCGTTAAACACGCACGTGCAGCCGAGTTGAAATCCATGCTCAATAATGTACCCATTGCTCCCGTTAAAGAGTTTACAACATTGAAAGTAGCAGCCGGTATTGTGGGTGGTGCCTTGTTGATTGGTTCCGTTTATTGGCTTGGAAGCAGCGAAGAGCAACCCCTAATGGTAGAGCCTAAAGACTCCGTTACAGTTGTTACCGAGAACGAATTTACCCCAGCCTCGGAAGATGAGGATTTACTAAACACAACCGAACAAGTAACCGAAGCGGAGGCAAAACCTGAGGCTAAGGTTACCACTCAAACCGCGCCACCTGTTAAAAAAGAAGTGGTTAAGCCAACCCTCGAGGTGGTTGATCCGAGTGTTGAATTGGTGGAGAGTACATCTTCGCCTGTCAATCATGGCGTGGTACAGGCAACACCGCCTGCAATAGATGTTAAATCGCTTGACGTTAACGTTGATTCTACCAGTAAGAAGTATAAATTCCACTACCAGTTTGTGGAAGGTAAGGTGATCTTGTTTGGCTCGTTTGATCGTAGCCTTTATGAAATCATTGAATTGAATGGCGGTAAACATTCCGTTTACTTGTACTATCAAAGCAAATACTACCTTCTTGATGAACAAGCTTCAGGCATTACACCACTGGAAGTAATTGCTGATATGGGTATAATTGCCAAGTTGGAGACTTACCGCAAGAAGTAATTTTACATACTTCATTTAGCCAAACCCCGCATTAAAAAATCGGGCAATCCTGCTATCTTTGCCCGAAATGTCAACGGGCCAAACACGGTTTAAAATCCGAAAGAAGAAACTCGGCACTTACCCTTACCTGAGTGTGGTGCTCAGTATTACCCTGGCACTTTTTGTTATTGGGGTTTTCGGAGCCCTGGTGATCTATTCAAAAGAGCTTGAGAGAATTGTTCGTGAAAACGTTAAAGTTCAGGTCTATCTGAACAGCCAGGTCTCGGATGTGCAGCGCAACCAGATTGAAAAAGGCCTTGCTTCCAAACCTTATGTGGGTGAAAGTAAGGATGCCATCCGGTTTGTAAGCAAAGAGGAAGCGGCAAAATTGTTTATTGAAGAAACCGGTGAGAACTTCAAAAACTTTCTGGGTGAAAATCCTTTAAAGGATGCTTATCTGGTTCGGATAAAAGAAGGGTTTCATGATACAGAAAACCTAAAAAAAATCAAGCAAGAGATAGAGCAGATCGGTGGCGTTTTTCAGGTACATTATATTGAAAATGTAATCGACTCCATCAATCAAAACATCACCAAGATTGGGCTGGTCTTAATGGGCCTGGTAGTTCTGCTGCTTTTAGTAGTGATGCTTTTAATTAACAATACACTGCGATTGGCTTTATTCTCACAACGGTTCCTGATTCGCAGCATGCAATTGGTTGGAGCCCGCAGTTGGTTCATTCAGAAACCATTTTTGTATCGTGCGGGGCTGCACGGATTTATTGCAGGCGCACTGGCTTCGGCCTTATTGGTTGCACTAATCAGCTTTGCAACCCAACGCGTGGCCGATCTGGCCCTGATTCAAAATACCAACAGGCTGCTTTTGTTACTCGGTTTTCTGGTTGCGCTCGGTGTTCTGGTTGCTTTCTTAAGCACTTATCGGGCTGTAAGTAAATATTTAAAATTATCGTTAGACGAACTTTATTAATTCGATGAGCAAACTCGCATTTGGAAAAAAGAATTACCAACTCATGATCCTGGGGCTGGTGTTGTTAGTAGTTGGGTTTACTATAATGGCTATGGACAAAGAACCCTATGGCTTTGGGTTTTTAGGATTAACCCTCAGTCCGATTATCGTTCTGGCTGGGTTCATCACAGAAATCTTTGCCATTCTTTACTCACCCAAACAAAAGGATTGATTTAGTTTTCCATGTCTTATTTCGATGCCATCATCCTGGCAATCATTGAAGGTCTAACTGAGTTTCTGCCGGTATCCTCTACCGGGCACATGATTATTGCCTCGGCTATTTTAGGAATTGAGAAGGATCCTTTCGTAAAAACTTTTACGGTTGCTATTCAACTGGGTGCTATAGTTTCGGTAATGGTTTTGTATTGGAAACGATTTTTTCAAACGGTAGGCTTTTACATCAAGCTATTTGTTGCCTTTATTCCGGCAGCGTTATTGGGATTGGCTCTTAGTAAACAGATTGATTTTTTGTTTGAACGTGTGGATTTCGTTGCGATCATGCTAATCCTGGGGGGTGTTGTGTTTCTTTTTATCGACAAGCTATTTCATGAAACCGAAGAGCATGGACAAACTCAGGTAACCTATCCCGCAGCATTTAGAATAGGATTGTTTCAGGTGCTGGCACTTGTTCCCGGAGTTTCAAGATCGGCAGCCACAATCATTGGAGGACTCACCCAGAAATTGACTAAAAAGACAGCCGCTGAGTTTTCATTTTTTTTGGCCGTGCCTACCATGCTTGCCGCAACCGGTTATAAGTTACTTAAGTTTTACCTGGATGGTCACACATTTGGACAGCAGCAAGTAACAACCCTATTGGTTGGAAATGTGGTTGCATTTATTGTGGCCTTTCTTGCCATCAAATCATTCATCTCTTACCTGACGAAACACGGCTTTAAAGTCTTTGGCTATTACAGGATAATTCTGGGGGCAATCATTTTGATTCTTTACTGGGTTGGAATCGACCTGCAAATTGTATGAGCGGATACCTTGATCGTGTGTTGCTGATTAACAAACCACTCGAATGGACATCCTTTGATGTAGTAAACAAGCTCCGGAACAAACTGAAGATTAAAAAAATAGGCCATGCTGGTACACTGGATCCATTGGCAACCGGATTGCTGATATTATGTACCGGAAAAATGACCAAGCGGATTGACGAATTTCAAGCACAGGAAAAAGAATATACCGGCACATTTGTGATCGGTCAAACAACCCCTTCGCACGACCTTGAAACCGAAGTGTCTGCTCCTACTGAGATCGGGCACATTACAGATGACCTTATTAAACAAACCGCCCAAAAATTTACCGGAGTTATTCAACAAATTCCGCCCGCACACTCTGCTATTAAAATTGATGGCAAGCGCGCTTATGCACTTGCCCGGAAGGGCGAAGATGTAATTCTAAAACCTCGCGAGGTTTTGGTTTCCATTTTTGAAATCACAGAAATAGAAAAACCAAAAGTGCGGTTTAGGATAGTTTGCTCCAAAGGAACGTATATCCGAAGTCTGGCTCGTGATTTTGGAACTGAATTAGGAACCGGAGCCTATCTTGCAGAACTTTGTCGTACGCGTATTGGCGAATTTAAACTTGCCGATGCGCAAGAATTGGATCAGCTAAATCCGGAAGCAAAATGAAAATCTATCATTCACTGGAAGACTTTTCACGTTTGCCGTTTGGAGTAGTAACCAGTGGCACATTTGATGGTGTGCATGTAGGCCACCAGAAAATTTTATTACGACTAAAGGAAGTTGCCGATAAGAACTCTGGCGAAACGGTGGTAATTACATTTTGGCCGCATCCGCGCACGATCTTAAAACCAAACGAACCAAGCCTTAAACTTTTGAACACGTTTGAAGAAAAGGCAGACCTGCTTCGCAAATTTGGCGTACAACATTTACTGCGCATTCCATTCACCAAAGAATTTTCGCAGGTTACTTCGGTAGACTTTATAACTCAGATTCTGGTAGATCGCATCGGTACCCGTAAGCTGGTTATCGGTTACGATCATCGGTTTGGAAAAAACCGGGAAGGAAGCTTTGAACAACTCAAACTCAATGGTCCGGCATTTGGATTTGATGTAGAAGAAATTTCCAGACAGGATATTGATCATGTTGGCGTAAGCTCTACAAAAATTCGCCAGGCTCTGGAGGCCGGAGATATTGAAACCGCGAATCATTTTTTAGGTGATCCCTATCCCTTATCCGGTCGCGTTATTAAAGGTGATAAACTGGGCCGCGTGCTGGGTTTTCCTACAGCCAATATCGATCTTGATTCGCATGATAAATTAGTACCAGCCGAAGGAATTTATGCGGTAACCGTAACCCATGAAAATGCTACTTATGGCGGTATGTTATACATCGGTAATCGCCCAACCGTGGATGGCTCAAAGCGTTCTATCGAAGTAAACATCTTTGACTTTGATAGAGAAATCTATGGTGAAACCTTAAAACTTAGTTTTCAAAAACTACTTCGCTCCGATTCAAAGTTCAGCGATCTTGAATCGTTGAAAAACCAACTTGAAAAAGATAAAGTTGCGGCTTTACACGCTCTTCAATCCATTCATTAACATTTGCATTTTGCAATAACTAAAGTGAGATTTGTTTCAAATTGCACTTTATGATTAACAAAGTTGTTGCGGGGCCCGATGTAGCTGTAGCCGATCTTTTTGAAAACGCTACGCTTATGCTGGGCGGATTTGGCTTAAGCGGCATTCCCGAAAATTGCATAGCGGCTATCCTGAAAAAAGGAACCAAAGGCCTTACGTGTATTTCCAATAATGCTGGTGTAGATGATTTTGGAATTGGTTTATTACTGAAAACCCGTCAGGTAAAGAAAATGATTTCATCTTATGTAGGTGAAAATGCCGAGTTTGAGCGACAACTACTTTCGGGCGAATTAGAAGTTGAACTTATCCCGCAAGGAACTTTGGCAGAACGTGTGCGGGCGGGTGGTGCGGGTATTCCGGCTTTCTTTACGCCTGCCGGAGTTGGAACTGAAGTAGCAGCCGGTAAAGAAGCGCGTGAGTTTGAAGGAAAAAAATACTTATTAGAACATTGGCTTCGGGCCGATTTTTCAATTGTGAAAGCCTGGAAAGGTGACACAGCCGGTAACCTGATTTATAAAGGCACCGCACGCAACTTTAACCCAATGATGGCGGCAGCAGGCAAAATTACTATTGCCGAAGTGGAGGAACTTGTTCCTGTTGGTTCATTAGATCCCAACCAGATACACACGCCCGGCATTTATGTGCAACGGATTTTTCAAGGTAAAAATTATGAGAAGCGGATTGAACAAAGAACCACAACAAGTTGAAATGTGGTGATTTGAACGTTATCCATAAAATTAAATGGGCCATAACTCAAATCAAGAAATTTTCAAATCAGCACATTTTCAAATCTTCAAATTAAGAGTATGTTAGACAAAACCGGAATCGCGAAGCGAATTGCAAAAGAAGTTAAAGACGGTATGTATATTAATCTGGGTATAGGTATTCCCACATTAGTGGCCAACTACATTCCTTCGAAACTGAACGTTGTATTGCAATCAGAAAATGGATTACTCGGTATAGGGCCATTTCCAAAAGAAAGTGAAGTTGACCCCGATCTGATTAATGCCGGCAAGCAAACCATAACCATGATGCCCGGCTCTGCCCTTTTCAACTCGGCCGAAAGCTTTGCTATGATTCGTGGTGGTCATGTTGACCTGACCATTCTGGGTGCGATGGAAGTTTCAGAAAACGGAGATATTGCCAACTGGAAAGTACCCGGAAAAATGGTGAAAGGAATGGGTGGCGCGATGGATCTGGTTGCCTCGGCCAAACATATTATTGTGGCCATGCAGCATTGCAGTAAAGAAGGCGCCTCCAAACTCTTGAAAACCTGTACCCTGCCGATAACCGGAATAAAATGTGTGAAGCGAATTGTGAGCGACATGGCCGTCCTGGATGTATTGCCCGCTGGGGGTTTTAAATTACTGGAACGGGCCCCGGGTGTTTCAGTAGAGCAAATTAAAAACGCTACCGAAGGAAGGTTAGAGATTGATGGTGATATTCCTGAAATGCAGTTATAAAATGTTGTTTCTTTGCAGGCTTAAAGTATTGCCATGAAGAAATCTGCCATTGAGTTCTCTATACTGTTAGACGATAACAACGTTCCGGAACGCATTACCTGGGATGCTACTGATAAACCGGCCGACACTCCGGCCGAAACCAAGTCCATTTCAGTTTCCTTGTGGGATAGCAAGCAGAAAAATACCATGCGTATCGACCTGTGGACCAAAGATATGCCTGTGGATGAAATGAAAAGGTTCTACATTGAAAACATTGGTGGTATTGCCCAAAGCGTGCTTACCTCTACGGGCGATGAACAAATGGCCAACGAAATCAATGCCTTGTGCGACCGGCTGGTAGATTTGGTTCGTAACCAGAAATAGGAAACTTCTTAGAAAATCCGACCATAAAAAACCGCCTTTCAATCGTTTGTAATTGGTTTTTTTCCTTGTAGATTTATGGATTAAACCCATAATTCTTATGAACAAATTCTACAGAAAGGCGTTGCTTCCCGTGCTCTTTTTGCTCTGCGGGTCGGTTACGCTGATGGCCCAAACTTCCATTACCGGCACGGTAAAAGATGGCGGAAATGGCGATCCGTTGGCAGGTGTTAACATTGTGGTGAAGGGCCGTGTGATCGGAACCATTTCTAACACCGATGGCCAATACAGTCTAAAAGTAAATCAGGCTCCACCCTTCACACTTGTATTTTCTTTTATTGGCTTTGCCACTCAGGAAGTAGAAGTGACTGAAGCTACAGCAACCATTGATGTAAGCCTTGTTGAGCAAACATTACTTGGGCAAGAAGTGGTTGTATCTGCCTCCCGTGTGGAGGAAAGTATTTTGCAATCGCCTGTAACCATCGAGAAGATGGACTTGCTTGCTATTAAGCAATCAGCCACACCCGACTTTTACGATGCTCTGGCAAATGTAAAAGGCGTTCAAACAAACTCGGGTAGTCTTAACCTTACCTCCGTTAACACACGTGGTTTTGCAACCATCGCAAACGTACGATTTGTTCAACTTGTTGATGGCATGGATACTCAGGCACCTTTGTTGAACTTCCCTACCGGTAATATTATTGGTATTGGCGAATTAGACACTGAAAGTGTTGAGCTTGTACCCGGAGCAGCTTCTGCTCTCTATGGTCCAAATGCCTTTAACGGAATTTTAATTATGAAGAGCAAAAGCCCATTTGATTACCAGGGCCTGAGTGCTCAGTTTAAGGGTGGTGTCACCAATTCAGATGCAGCCGGATCAGATCCTTTTACACAATATAGTATTCGTTATGCCAAGGCGTTTAATAATAAGTTCGCCTTCAAACTCAACTTCTCTATGTTACAAGCAACCGATTGGTTGAGTAATGATTATAGAACCTCACGTACTAATCCCGAGTCAACAACTGATTTGACTGGCACAAAAGACTTTGACGGCCTAAACCTTTACGGTGATGAAACTAGAATTTCAGTACCAGTCCCTAGTATTGGAATAATTACCCGCACAGGTTTCCGCGAAGAAGACATGTTAAATGCATTTAATGATGGTCGCGAAGCAAAAAGCATTAAAGCAGATGGTGCCCTGCACTATAGAATAAGTGATAAGATTGAAGCCTTATACAACTACCGTTATGGCGGTGGAAGTTCAATTTATCAGGGAACTGAAAAATATGTTTTGCGCGATTTCAGTCAGCAGTTTCATAAGTTCGAAATCAAATCTGATAACTTCTTTGTGCGTGCTTACCGTACAGCCACCGATGCCGGAAAATCTTATAACCTTTCTGCTTTGGGTGGTTATGCCAATGAAACATATAGCCCCAGCGCAACCAACTGGGTTCCTGATTATGTAGTAGCAATGCAAGGCTACATCCCTAATGTGCCAGCGGGTGATCATGCAGCCGCGCGTGCTTATGCCGATAGAAACAGACCTGCACCTGGCACTCCACAATACAATGCTTTGATGCAGACCGTGCGTAACAATTTCTTTCAGAGAACACCAACTGGTACCTGGACCGATCCGAATGGTGGCGTTCATCCCGCCTCTGGAGGAGGTGCATCGTTTATGGATAACTCCAGACTACTTCATGCCGAATTCAACTACAACTTTGTGAATCAGATTGAGTTTGCTGAAATTCAGGTGGGCGGTAACGTGAGAAGATATGATCTGTTTTCTTCAGGAACCATCTTCAATGAAGGTCCGGATGATGGAACAAACTTCGACAGAATAAAAATTGATGAGTATGGTGTTTATACACAGATTTCAAAAACCTTTGCCGAATCTTTCAAGTTAACCGGATCGGTTCGTTACGATAAAAATGAAAACTTCGATGGTCAGTTCACACCAAGATTATCTGCGGTATATACCTTCTCAAAGAATCACAATCTAAGAGCTTCCTTCCAAACTGGTTTCAGAAATCCTGATACCCAGGCACAATTCATCTACTTCCCTTCTTCAAGCGGAACCTTGTTAGGAAGTACCGAAGCAAATGCTGGCCGTTATGGTGTGCACAATGGTGGATCATGGACGCAGGAATCTTACAATGCATTCCGTGCTTCGGGTGGTACGCTCGCAGCAGATGGAACACCAACCGGTGGCAATTCAACGCTTTTGGTAACAGCTGATATTCCTTATGTACAACCTGAAAAACTAAAATCGTTTGAGGTTGGTTATAAGGGTGTGTTCGGAAACAAATTCCTGGTCGATCTGAATGGTTACTACACCACCTATCAGGATTTTATAGGTGGACAGATTGTAGCTGTAAAAGCTCCGACCGAACATCAGGGAAACACAGTAGCAGCCGGAAGTCTTTACAGCTTATATAATAACTCATTAGAAAATGTAACTTCAAGTGGTGTTGGTCTTGGTCTTACCTATAGCCTGCCTAAAAACTTTTCTTTGAACGCTAACTATAGCTATGCCACGTTTGAAGCAAACGAAACAGAAGACTTCAGAGCCGGTTTTAACACACCTGAAAATAAAATCAGTGTAGGACTAAGTAATCGTAAGGTTACCGAGAATCTTGGCTTCAATATCAACTTCCGTTGGCAACAAGGCTTCTTATGGCAATCGTCATACGGAGAATGGAACGTACCTGAATTTGGCGTATTAGATGCACAGGTAAGTTATAAACTCTCTGCTTTAAAATCGATGCTGAAGCTTGGAGCTACTAACTTAGGTGGAGGTGACTACAGAACTAACCTTGGTTCTCCTTTTGTAGGCCAGATGTATTATATCTCCGTAACATTTGATGAGTTCTTGAAATAATCGAAAAATCCAAACGATATGAAAAATCTAAAATTTCTTTATATCCTGTTTGCAGCACTGTTTATCAGTACATCATGCGAACAGGAATTAATTGAACTTACACCACCCGAAGTAGTAACTCCGGTTGATAGCGGTACACCGGGTTCCGCAAACTTTACCAAGTTTGTTTCAATCGGTAACTCATTTGTAGCTGGTGTTCAGGGCGGAGCCTTGTTTACAGCAGGACAAAATAATTCTTTGCCCGCAATAATGGCAGCTCAATTTGCAAAACCAGGAGTTGGTGGTGGTGCATTTGTGCAACCCAGTATCAATGCAACTTTGGGTTGGAATTTATTTGTTACGCAACCCTTCCTGACCGATAATACAAAACCTATCCTCGGTAGAATGTTACTTCAGGGTGCTACCCCAAGACCAACCCCTCAAGCTTATGCCCCTGGAGTCTTAGAAGCGCTTCCCAATCCAAGTGCAAATCCGTCATTCATTTATACCGGTGGAAAAGCTACACTAAACAATTTTGGTGTACCTGCAATTGTGTTAGGACAAGCACTAATAACTGAAACGGGTGCATGGGCCGGAGCTGGTACTGATCCACGGTTTAGTCCCTTCTATGGAAGACTTGCCATGCCTCCCGGTGGTACAAGCACTCTAATTGGTGACGCAGCAGCAGCCGGTGGTTCATTCTTCTTATTCTGGTTAGGCTTAGATGATTTCTTTTTACATGCAGCCTTTGGTGGAGACCCAGCCAAAGCTCCGCTTACACCAGCCACCGGTGCAGGAGCTGCAAGTTTCGATCTTCAGTATGGCGGGGCTATACAAGCGCTGCTTGGCTCAAATCCAAATCTTAAAGGTGTGGTTGGCAATTTTCCCGACATCTTCAAGATGCCGCACTTTACATCTGTAACATATAATCCAATACCTCTGGATGCGGCAAAAGCCACAGCTTTGACAAGTGCACTTGCCAACAACTATAATGGTTTTCTGAATGCAATGGCAAATGCGGGTGTAATCACAGCGGCTGAAAGAGATAAAAGATTAGTTTCATTTGTTGCCGGTCAGAACAAGGCCCTTATAGTAGATGAAACTCTTACAGATTTAACTGCAGCCATGAATGCAAATGGTGCTGCTGCATTAGTACCATATGCAAGAGCTCGCCAAACAACAGCAGCGGATAAGTTACCGCTCGCTGCAGGAACAGTATTAGGAACTATTGTGGGCGGAAATCCCGATTTAATTAACGGTGTTACCGTTCCATTAGCTGATCAATATGTACTTATTCCAACTGAGATCGAGGCCATTAATAACGCTCGAATTGCATATAACGCAACCGTTCAGGCAATTGCCACCGCAAACTCTGATCGTCTGGCGTTTGCTGATATTAATGCTGCGTTGGATGGGTTAGTAGCTGCGCAAGCGGGGATATATAATGGCGTTACTATTACACCTAACATAAACCCTCCTACCGGAATTTATTCAGAAGATGGTGTTCATCCGAATGCTAGAGGTTACGCATTCTTATCGCGCGTTTTCATTAGTGCAATTAATGCCAAATTTGGAGCAACCGTTCCACTTACTGATATTAGTAAATATAGCGCAACAGCCCTTCCTATTCCTTAGGACAGCGAAGTGCTAAACCAAATAAAAAAGCCCGGAACCCCGGGCTTTTTTATTTTTAAAACAACTCTTTTGCAATCCGGTAAATCGGATCGGACTTACCCATGGAATAAAAGTGCAAAGTAGGAACACCCCTCTTAATCAATTCGCGCGATTGCTGAATGGCCCAGCTGATACCCACTTCTTTTAACGACACATTGTCCTTACACTTCTCAGCTTCATCTGCTAACTCCTCCGGAATGTCAATATGAAATGTTTTGGGTAGCACAGTAAGTTGCGCCCTACCTGTTAACGGTTTAATACCCGGAATAATGGGCACCGTAATTCCAGCTTCCCGGCACTTATCTACAAAATCAAAATACTTTTTATTATCAAAGAACATCTGGGTTACAATGTACTCTGCTCCCATGTCTACCTTTAACTTCAGGTACTTCAGGTCTGTTTTTAAGTTTGGCGCATTAAAATGTTTTTCAGGATAACCCGCCACACCAATACAAAAATCAGTAGGAGCAGCAGCCTCGAGTTCTTCATCAAGGTATAGCCCTTTGTTCATTTTCACCACCTGATCCAGTAACTCAGACGCATACCGATGGCCGTCTGGTTCGGCCACAAATTTCGATTCACTTTTGATGGCATCGCCCTGCAACACCAGCACATTATCTACACCCAAGAAGTGCAAATCGATTAATGCATTCTCAGTTTCTTCTTTATTAAAGCCACCACAGATAATATGTGGTACCGTATCTACCTTATAGTGATTCTGAATAGCCGCGCAAATTCCCACGGTACCCGGGCGCTTGCGGGTTGAAATCTTTTCTAATAAGCCACCTTCCTTTTTTCGATACACATACTCCTCCCGATGATAGGTTACATCGATAAACGGAGGCTTAAACTCCATCAGCGGATCCATGTTGTTAAATAGATTCTTGATATTCTCGCCTTTTAAGGGCGGAAGAATTTCAATTGTAAACAACGTTTTACCGTTGGCGCGTTTCAGGTGTTCAGTTACTTTCATTACTCAATTTTCAAATTCTTTACGTGTATGATAAATTAGGTGCTAACCACTTCTCAATTTCTTCAACACTCATGTTTTTACGTTTAGCATAATCCTCCACCTGATCCTTCTCTATTTTTCCCAAACCGAAATATTTTGAATCGGGATGCGAAAAATAAAATCCACTTACCGCAGCTCCCGGATACATCGCATACGACTCAGTTAAGGTAATACCAACTTTGTTGGCCTCGAGGAGTTCAAACAATAGTTTCTTTTCCGTGTGATCGGGACAAGCCGGATAACCCGGTGCCGGGCGAATGCCATCATACTTTTCGTTAATCAGGTCTTCTTCTGTCAGGTTTTCATTTTTGGCATAACCCCAAAGTTCTTTACGAACCACCGCATGCAGACATTCCGCAAAAGCTTCTGCCAAACGATCAGCCAAGGCTTTCGCCATGATCTCGGAATAGTCATCATGGTTAGCCTTATGTTTTTCAACCAGTTTCTCTAATCCAATGCCGGCCGTTACGGCAAACATACCGAAGTAATCCTTTCCTCTTTCTGAAGCAATGAAATCTGCCAGGCAAAAGTTAGGGAGGTTTTGTGCTTTCTTGTTTTGCTGACGCAAAAAGTGAAAGGTAGCAAATGCTTCATCCTGATCTTTACGATACAAATCCACATCATCGCCTTTACGGTTAGCCGGATAAAATGCCACTACACCATTTGCCTGCAAGGCCCTGCTTTTAATAATTTCATCGAGCATCTTGTTGGCATCGTTGTACAGCCTAGTTGCCTCCGCTCCTACTATTTCATCTTTCAAGATTCCCGGAAACCGGCCGGCCAGCATCCAGGTTTGAAAAAATGGTGTCCAGTCGATGTACTTGCGAATTTCCTCCAATGGAAATTTTACAAACTCCTTTCTACCAATAAACTGGGGTTTGGTAAACGCAGTGTTATTCCAATCAATCTTTGTTTCGTTGGCGCGTGCTTCGGCTAATGGAATATAATTCTTCGTCTGTTTTCGGTTTTCATGATCGGCACGCAAGGCTTGGTATTCGGCCTTCATTTTTTCCTGAAAACTCTTGCGCGTATTTTTACTGATCAACTCACTGGCAACCGGTACTGAACGCGATGCATCCAATACATACACCACCGGACCATCATAGACCGGATCAATCTTTACAGCCGTGTGAATGCGTGAAGTAGTTGCCCCACCAATCAACAATGGTAAATCCATCTTCTCCCGCTGCATTTCTTTGGCTACATACACCATCTCATCCAAGGAAGGGGTAATCAGACCACTTAATCCTACCACATCTACTTTCTCGCGCTTAGCCGCTTCAATAATTCTTTCTGGCGGAACCATTACTCCCAAATCCACCACATCGTAGTTATTACAGGCTAACACCACCCCCACTATGTTCTTACCAATATCGTGCACATCGCCCTTTACAGTAGCTAATAATATCTTCGCAGCCGCTTGCTCGGCATTACCATTTAAACGTTTTTCTTCTTCGAGGTAAGGTGTCAGGTACGCTACCGATTTTTTCATCACCCGGGCACTCTTCACCACTTGCGGCAAAAACATTTTACCGGCACCAAACAAATCGCCAACCACGTTCATACCACTCATCAGCGGCCCCTCAATTACATGTAGCGGCTTTCCATACTTCTGACGGGCCTCTTCAGTATCGGCCTCCACAAAATCGATAATACCTTTTACAAGGGAATGCGTAATGCGTTCTTCCAGGGTGCCTTTGCGCCACTCATCGTCCTGCTCTTTCTTTTTTGCTGTACCCTTTACCGTTTCAGCAAACTCAAGCAAACGTTCTGTTGCATCATCACGTCTGTTGAGCAATACATCCTCCACGCGCTCCAATAAATCTTTTGGAATCTCATCATAAACCTCCAACATGGTTGGGTTTACAATACCCATATCCATACCATGTTGAATGGCATGATACAAAAAGGCCGAGTGCATTGCTTCTCGAACTTTCTGATTTCCGCGAAAGCTAAAGGAAACATTACTGACACCCCCGCTTACATGTGCATGCGGCAGATTTTCACGAATCCATTTTGAGGCTTTGAAAAAATCAAGCGCATAATTTCTATGTTCATCAATTCCGGTAGCTACCGGAAAGATATTCGGATCAAAAATGATATCTTCAGCCGGAAACTGAACTTCGTTTACCAGAATATCATAGGCCCGTTTACAAATGTCAATTCTGCGTTGGTAGGTATCGGCCTGCCCTACTTCATCAAATGCCATCACCACTGCCGCTGCACCGTATCGCTTCACTAACTTTGCCTGGCGCTTAAACTCTTCCACTCCACCCTTCATACTGATAGAGTTAACTATGCCTTTGCCTTGCAAACATTTCAATCCGGCTTCAATCACCTCCCACTTGGAAGAATCGACCATTACCGGAATGGCAGCAATCTCAGGTTCGGAAGACATCAGGTTGAGGTATTTGATCATGGCCGCTTTCGAATCGAGCATGCCTTCGTCCATATTCACATCAATTACCTGTGCACCACCCCGCACCTGATCAAGCGCTATCTCCAGAGCTTCATCAAACTTATCTTCCTTGATAAGCTTTAAAAATTTTGCCGAACCGGTAACATTTGTGCGCTCACCAATATTTACAAAATTGGAATTGGCAGTAATAACAACAGACTCAAGTCCGCTTAGTTTTAGTGGCCTATGGTGGATGGTGGATGGTTGGTTCATGGTTATTACACGGAGTGCCGGAGGGTCTAAATAATTTTTACGCTATTGGCTATCGACTAACAGACTATGGACTACTCTCGGCTTATACTTCTTCGCTATTTCAGCTATTCTTCGGATATGATCGGGGGTAGATCCACAGCATCCTCCCAGAATATTAATCAGTCCTTCTTTTAAATAATCTTCAACCTCTGCTGCCATTTCGTTTGCCGTCTGATCGTACTGTCCAAACTCATTTGGTAAGCCGGCATTTGGATAGGCGCTTATGAAAAAGGGGGCTTTGTCGCTCAACACTTTTAAATACGGTCGTAGTGCGGATGCCCCCATGGCACAGTTTAAACCAATGCTGAGCAAAGGCACGTGCGATACGGAAATCAAAAATGCTTCGGCTGTTTGTCCGGATAAAATTCTACCGCTGGCATCGGTAATAGTTCCGGAAACCATCACCGGTACGGAGCTTCCCCTTTCTTCAAACAATTCCTGAATGGCAAACAATGCAGCCTTTACGTTTAAAGTATCGGTTATGGTTTCGGGTAGCAGCAGATCAACACCACCATCCAATAAACCTTTGGCCTGTTCCTTAAAAGCAACTACAAGTTGATCGAATGTTATGGCACGATATCCCGGATTGTTTACATCGGGCGACATGGAGGCAAGTTTTGTAGTTGGCCCCATAGAGCCAGCCACAAACCGTGGTTTATGTGGCTCTCTGGCTGTAAACTCAGCCGCTACCTCTTTGGCAATCTTAGCCGACTGGTAATTGATTTCATACACTAAGTGTTCGAGGTGGTAATCGGCCTGCGCCACGCTGGTACTTCCAAATGTATTGGTTTCAATAATATCTGAACCCGCCTCAAAATACTGCCTGTGAATTTCTTTAATGATATCCGGACGGGTAAGGCTTAACAAATCATTATTACCCTTTAGTGGATGCGGGTGATCTTTCAGAATCTCACCCCTGAAGTCAGCTTCTTCCAGTTTATAACGCTGGATCATGGTACCCATGGCACCATCCAGAATAAGAATGCGTTCTTTTAAAATGTCTTCAATTTTCACTCTTTCTGCTCGTTAGTTTTTTATCCAGAAAGAGCCTTGTCAGATTGGCTTACTTATCTTCTCTGCATCCGTTTGAATGGATGAAGAAGGGAATTAGCACCCGGTTATCAGCCAGGTTGCTAAGACATCATCGGGCCCTGTCCCTCAGTCTTTCTGGATAAGTGATGCAAAGAAACATAATTAGGTAATAATAATAAAATAAGGATAGCGTAAATTTACACCACCTAATAGACCCTTAAAGATTTGAAGTTAGCTGCTATTGACATCGGTTCCAACGCTATCCGTTTCCAGGTATCGTCTGTGTTGGAAAGTAAAGACCAGATCCTGTTTAAGAAGATGGAATATGTGCGCTTTCCGCTGCGCCTGGGTCATGATGTGTTTACCACCAATCGCATAAGCGATAAAAGCATTATAAAGTTTAAAAAGCTAATGCAAGCCTTTAAGCTATTGCTGGATTTGTATGAGGTTGATGACTTTATGCTATGCGCTACTTCAGCCATGCGGGAATCGGAAAATGGATCTCAGTTGGCTGATGAGGTAAAGAAAGAAATCGGGCTAAGCATTGAAATAATCGGGGGACAACGGGAAGCCGAACTCATCAACACGGCAATCCGCTCCTACCTGGGCAACCAAACGTATCTGCACATTGATGTGGGTGGAGGCAGCACGGAGTTAAACATTTACTTTGGTGGTAAGAAAATCAAAACCCGTTCATTTAAGGTTGGTTCTGTTCGCATTCTAGAAAATCACGACCTGCCCGCAGTGTGGAGCGATATGGAACATTGGGTTAAGGAAAATATTAAAGCGGAAATGGGTAAAGTAACTGCTGTTGGTACCGGTGGTAACATTAGTAAAATCTATGAACTGGCCCGCCTTAAGCCCCATCGGTTGATGTCGTTGAAAAAGATGGCTGAGGTTAAAGAAATGATTCAGGAACACTCCATTGAAGAGCGTATCTATAAATTACAAATGAACCCCGACCGGGCAGATGTAATTCTACCTGCCAGCACTATTTACATGCGCGCCATGGAGTGGGCAAAAGCTAAATACATGTTTGTGCCCGAGGTTGGTTTAAAAGATGGCATGATGCTGCACTTGTTTGAGCGCAACAGTAAACAATCTAAAGTTGAGTTTGTCAACAAAGAGGACCAATCAAAAGGAAGTAAAACGCAAATAGTAGGGAAACGGTGATTTGGGGAGTAGTAGTGGTAATCGGTATTCAGTAATCAGTATTCAGTAATCAGTATTTGGTAAGCGATAGCTGATATTGATTTTAGCCTGGCCATTGGCCAGAAAACAGCAACAGATATTTAGTTCCCTAAAACAACTTCACATCGCTGATAATATCGCGGGTAACTTCAAAAAATTCTTTGTGGACACTGAAAGGAAGTTCATCCTTGTGTTGCCTGGCCACATAGTTTCCATTCTCCTGCATGACATAGGAGTTCACATTATCCTTCAGGTTATATCGAAGTATATTCATGGCTTGTTTGCGCAGCATATCCTGCTCCAGCAGAAAAAGTGATTCTATTCTGCGATCGAAACTACGCACCATAGCATCGGCACTTCCGATGTAAACTTTTGGGTCGCCATTGTTATGGAAGTAATAAATGCGCGAATGTTCCAGGTACTCACCCACAATCGAAATCACTTCAATATTTTCGCTTAATCCCTTTCTGCCGGGGCGCAGGCAACAAATACCGCGCACTATTAACTTAACCGGTACACCCGCCTTCGAAGCTTCATAAAGCGCATCGATAAATTCTTTATCCTGTAACGAGTTAAATTTAATTACAATCCCGGAGGGGAGTCCGTTGCGTGCATTATCCGCTTCACGCAAAACCAGGTTAATCAACTGAATGCGCATATCGCGCGGTGAAGTAATCAGGTTCCGGTAAGCAGATGGTTGTGAGTGTCCGGTTATTACATTAAAGAAATCAGACACATCGCTGCCGTAGGTTTCGTTTGTTGTTAACAAACCCACATCGGTATACAGCCGCGAGGTTACTTCATTATAGTTACCGCTGGCCAGGTGTACATAGCGATAAACCCGGTCTTCTTCCTGCCGGACAATAAGCAAAAGCTTGGTGTGTGTTTTTAAACTACTAACACCATAAATCACAAAACAACCAGCCTGTCGCAGGCGCAAAGCCTCGCGCAGGTTATTCTCTTCATCAAACCGGGCCTTAACTTCAAACAGTACTGAAACGTGTTTACCATTTTCGGCAGCACGCAATAAGGCAGCTGTAATTCGTGAGTCTTTTGCCACACGATAAATGGTAATCTTTATTGATAACACTTTATCATCTTCCGCGGCTTTCTCCAGCAACTCCAGCACCGGGTCCATAGAATCGTACGGATGATGCAGAAGTATATCGCGCTCTTTTAACACCTCAAAAATATCGCGGGTACCAAATTCCGGAAACGAAACCGGCCTGCGGTGTGGGTGCAGCGGAGTACGTTTGTCTTTAAAATCTTTATGGCCGATAATCTGATTTAAGCCCGCGAAATCAATCATGCTTTCCTGAGGAATGGGCATGAAGTTCGCTTCGTCCAGGTCCCACTGAATTTTAAGCAACCGCAGCAGCCATGGATCAAATCCCTGCAATACGTCAATGCGCACAACCCTACCCCTTCTGCGGGTTTGAAGTTTGCGTCTTAACTCCTCCAGAAAGTTAGATTCAATGTCTTCACTCTCATCCAGCGTAAAGTCACCATTACGATTTATGCGAAACAGGTTTACACTAACAATCTCTATGTTTCTAAAGAGTTGATGAATATTCTTGCGAATGATCTCTTCCAGCGGCACAAACAGTACAAACCCATCGGGTTGTTTTATTTCGAAGAAGCGCGGAATATTACTTGGCACCTGAATAAAACTGGCCTTGAAGTTGGGTTGATTGCCATCTGCATCGGCTTTGGTAACTACCCCAAACAGCAATCGGTTATTTCGCAGTGCCGGAAATGAATGATAGCCATCAAACACCATGGGTGTGAGCATGGGATAAACCGTACGATCAAAATACTGATCAGCCCGGTCAGCATCAGTTGGTGAGAGATGCTCGTAGTCGGCTATTTTAAATCCACTTTCATCAAAGCGTGGCTTCAGGTTAGTCAGGTAATAGGCATTCTGATCGGCCACAAATTGCCTGATGCCCGACAAGAGCATTTTGCGAAAAGGTTCTTCGCGCAGCCCGCTGTAATCGAAACGTTGCTTGCTATAATCAAGGTAGTTGTACAAGCTCCCCAACCTAATGGTACAAAACTCATCGAGGTTTGAGGCTGTAATAGCCAAAAACTTAAGCCGGTCAAAAATTGTTCGCTCTGTTTTTTTTGCCTGATCTAAAACCCGGGCATTAAACTGCAACCAACTTAAATCGCGACTGATGTAATTACTTTCGCTAATCTGCCGATTTGCGACTTCATCGGCATATATTGGAATATTCTCCTGCATTTGGAGTTAAATGTCTATTCGGGCATACTTGGCATTCTTCTCAATAAACTCTCTGCGGGGTGCAACTTCATCGCCCATCAACATAGAGAAAAGATGATCCGCTTCTGCGGCCGATTCGATGGTAACTTGTTTAAGTGTGCGTTTGCTCGGATCCATGGTGGTGGTCCAGAGTTGTTCCGGATTCATTTCACCTAACCCCTTATAGCGCTGCACGCCTACACTATCTTCGTTTCCGCCCCGGCTCATTTCTTTAATGATTACATCGCGTTCTTCTTCTGTCCAGCAGTAGCGCTCTTCCTTACCACGTTTTAACAAGTAAAGTGGTGGCAAAGCGATATAAACATACCCTTGCTCAATCAGATCGCGCATGTAGCGGAAGAAGAAAGTCAAAATTAAGGTGCGGATGTGACTTCCATCCACATCAGCATCAGTCATAATAATAACTTTATGATACCTTAACTTGGTCATGTTAAGTGCCTTGCTATCATCCTGGGTACCAAAAGATACGCCAAGGGCAGTTATCATATTTTTGATTTCATCGTTTTCGTAGATTTTATGCTCTTGTGCTTTTTCTACGTTCAGAATCTTTCCGCGCAACGGAAGTATTGCCTGAAAATTTCTATCGCGACCTTGTTTGGCCGAACCGCCCGCAGAGTCACCTTCCACCAAATACAATTCACAAATGGCCGGATCGCTGCTGGCACAATCCGCTAGTTTACCCGGCAAACCCGTGCCTGATAAAACGTTTTTGCGCTGCACCATCTCGCGGGCTTTACGGGCTGCTACGCGTGCCTGTGCGGCAAGAATTACTTTGCTTACAATCAGTTTGGCTTCGCGTGGATTTTCTTCGAGGTAGCTTTGTAATACTTCGCCTACCGCAGTATCCACCGCGCCCATCGCCTCGGAGTTGCCGAGTTTCGTTTTGGTTTGTCCTTCAAACTGTGGTTCGGCTACTTTTACAGAGATTACGGCTGTGAGTCCTTCACGAAAGTCATCTCCGCTGATTTCTACTTTTGCTTTTTCCAGCAAACCTGATTTATCGGCATAACTTTTTAAGGTTCGGGTAAGTGCCCTGCGGAAACCAGCTACGTGAGTACCTCCTTCGTGTGTATTGATGTTATTTACATACGATACCAGGTTTTCGCTGTACGATGAGTTGTAACTTAATGCAACCTGTACCGGAATTTCGCTCTTATTGTTCTCGATATAAATCGGAGCCGGAATAAGATGTTCGCGATTTGAATCGAGGTATTCGACAAACTCGCGCAAGCCACCTTCAGAAAAGAACGTGGAGCTACGTGGGTTTCCGTTTTCATCTATATCCCGAAGGTCTTTCAGGTTAAGTTTAATGCCTGGATTTAAGAAGGCAAGCTCGCGCATGCGGTTAGCTACAGTTTCGTAATTGTATTCCGTGCTAATGGTAAAGATTTCGGCATCTGGCTTAAAATGTACCGTTGTTCCTCTCCGATCCGAATCGCCCACAACCCGTACCGGATATTGCGGTATGCCCCTATGATATTCCTGTTCAAAGACTTTGCCTTCGCGGTAAACAGTTGCCTTCAATACAGCTGACAACGCATTCACACACGAAACGCCCACACCGTGCAATCCACCAGAAACTTTGTATGTATCCTTATCGAATTTACCACCGGCATGCAGCACCGTCATAACTACTTCCAGTGCCGAGCGCTTTTCTTTCTCGTGCATATCGGTTGGAATACCACGACCATTGTCTTCTACCAGAATTGAGTTGTCGGTATTAATGGTTACATGGATATCATCGCAATAGCCGGCCAGGGCCTCATCTATTGAATTATCGACTACTTCCCACACCAGGTGATGCAGGCCTTTTACCCCAATATCTCCTATGTACATGGCGGGTCTTTTGCGTACGGCTTCCAGACCCTCTAAAACCTGAATATTACTTGCTGAATAAGTGGTTTCCTTCTTCGGTTTTTGCTCGCTCATTTTGGCTTTTTATAAACCGTCAAAAATAAGGTTTTCAATACCGTTTTCCGCATTTTTTATGCACTTAGCGCAAGTATTTTTCGATAATTTTTAAACCTGTAGAAACAGGTTGGGAAAGGTTAACTAAATACTTAGTTTTAGGTATCAATCCCGGCTTTTAAATGAAGAAAATACCATTCATTTTCGTTCTGCTTTCCATCTGTGTTTCTACCCATGGACAACGGGTTTTTTCAGTGCTGGAAGAGCCCATGTTTGGCACTAAAACCGACTCGCTTCGATATCATCAAATCAATCAGGCCATTAGAACAGCTATGGCTCAGAATGAAACGCTAACCGATAGCCTTTTACGTGAATTCCGCCAACTCCGGGAGCGCATAACCGGTTACCGCAGGCAGTATAAATCTTCGGCTGGGTTTGTAACGCTGGACAGCCTGAAAAGAACAGCCGATAAATCGCAGGTAAAACTCTTGAGTATCGCCAATCTGAAAACCAAAAAGTTACCCTCTGAAGTTTTTGATTGCCACAACCTGCAGGAACTTGAATTAGTGAACACCCGCATTAAGAATGTTAAACAGTTGAAAAAGCTTACGGCTCTTACAGGATTATACCTTTTGAATAACAACCCCAGGGGCACGCTTACCTTCAGTAATAGCAAAACAATACGCACTGTGGTGATGCGTGGCAATGCACCTGCCCTTCCGCGATCGTTCAAACCTCTGGTTGCCCTAGAGCAACTTGATCTTGCCGCGAATGCCATTACTGCTTTCCCGGCAGGTTTAACCAAAAATAAAAATCTAAAGCACCTTATTCTGAGCAATAATGCCATTACCGAACTGGAGATACCCGCACTTCCTAAACTTGAAAAGCTCAACTTATCACGCAATAAAATTGAACGTATTCCTGAATCCATCCAAAATCTAAGCGGCCTTAAACAACTCACGCTGAATTATAATTCCATCCAATCGGTAAGTCCTGCTATAGCTTCTTTAACAAAACTGGAACAACTTTCATTCTATCAAAACAAGCTTACTGCCATACCCGAAAGCGTTTATGAACTTCGGGCGTTACGCGAAATTGATCTGTACCACAATGAAATTGAGCGCGTAGGCGAACAAATTGCCCAATTAAAAAACCTGGAGATTTTGTACCTGTCGCATAACAAAATTCTGAGTTTGCCATTGGCCGTGGGCAACCTGAGTATGTTACAGGAACTCTACTTATCGGATAATAAATTGCTTGAATTACCCGCTTCTATAAATCAATTACAGAATCTGAAAGTAATGCGCGTAAACAATAATCGCTTACTGCAAGGGCCAGTTTCATTATCACAACTGGCCAATTTGGAGAATCTGGACATCTCCGGAAATCAACTTAGTGAACCACCAACCGGTCTCGACAGCCTGCCGCTGTTAAAGATTCTGGTAATGGTTAATAACCCGTGGGACGCACCCAGTCGCGATCAACTTCCCATGATCATCCGCGCACTGCGTAACAAGTCCGTAATTGTGCATGTAGAAGAATCTTTAAATTGAATCAGCCACTCTTCTTATCCTTATCCTTCTTCTTTTCGTTATTGTCCTTCTCACTCATCAACTGAAGTTTTGCTTTTTGCAGTTCTTCTTTTTGCGCAAGGCTTACTACCGGGTAATTAATTTTAAGTTTAGCAAACTGCCGGGCTATAATCGCTGCAATTGCCAACCGGGCAAACCACTTGTCATCGGCTGGCACTACAAACCACGGTGCAAATTCGGTTGAGGTGGCACTCAGAGCTTCGCCATATGCTTTTTGATAGTCATCCCAGAAGGCGCGTTCTTTTAAATCAGATAAAGAAAACTTCCAATTCTTGCTGGGATCGTCAATCCGTTCCAGAAAACGTTTCTTCTGCTCTTTCTTGGATACATGCAGAAAGAATTTCAGAATGATGGTACCATTATCGGTAAGGTTTTTTTCAAAGCGCCTGATCTGTTTATAGCGTTGTTGCCAGAATTTATCATCAATATCTTTTACCGTATCAATTCCCGGAATATGTTCATTCAAAATCCATTCCGGATGAACCTTGGTGACCAACACGTTTTCATAATGCGAGCGATTATGAATGGCGATTTCCCCTCTGGCCGGCAACGTTAATTGATGCCGCCAGAAATAATCGTGATCCAACTCGGTAGAAGTGGGTGCTTTAAAACTATACACTTTTACGCCCAATGGATTGAACCCGGACATAATGTGTTTTACAGCGCCATCCTTTCCGGCTGCATCCATTGCCTGAAAAATAATCAGCACACTGTAGCGGTTGTGGGCATACAACTCATCCTGAACCTCGGCCAGATGCTTACGCCCTTCCTCAAGCAGTTTTTCGGCTTCGGCCTTATTTAAGGTTTTTCCCTTGTATTCCGTATCAAAGTCTTTCAAGCTAATGGTTTTGCCAGGCTTAACCATCAGCTTCTTCAGTTCAATCAGTTTTTCATCGGTGAGCATGTGAGCAGGGGTTTTAGATTTCCCTAAGCTACTGAAACCGGTAGATTACCACCTATCATTTCAATCACTTTTTTTAACACTATACCGAAAACAAATATAGATGCCCAACAAATGTTGTTTCTTTGTATCGATGAAACTGCGCATCTGTTTTCTCTTCCTCCTGCTGATTTTGGTCAGCTCACCCCTGCTTGCTCAAAGCGATGAAGAGGCCATCAAGCGCGTAATTGAAAAAGAGAGTACCGCGTACTTTAATGTGGATTATAAAACCTGGGCCGAAACCTGGGTGCAGGTACCCCATGCCTATTGGGCATATACCGATGCATCCGGAACCCGTTTTCTGGAAGGTTGGGATACCATCAAAACTTCGCTGGCCAGTTATTTTAAATCATCCCAACCCTCATCGGGCGAAATTACCAATCACTGGCTGGAGGTGCGGGTGTACCAAACCGGGGCATACGTTCGCTTTACACAAATGGTAATAGACGGAATTGACCGGACAGAAACTACGCAGATACGGGTACTGGAAAAACAAAATGGCGAATGGCGGGTGGTTTGTATGCAGGCAACTGATCGTACACCCGTGCGGTAAGGCTCAATTAAATTTCATACAATCTTTACTATTCCATGGCTATTGGTTAACTTATAACCACTAAAACTACCTGCCATGAAAAATCCTTATCGCGTTTTTATTGCCGGATTACTATGCCTGTTGGCGATGGTAGCCGGAGCTCAGGATTCCAAGGAGGTTGCCACCATTAAGGCAACTATTGAAAAAGAGACCGACTCTTTCTTTAATCTGAAGCGAAAAGAGTGGGAAGACTCGTGGTTACAAAGTTCGTATGCGTATTGGTCATACTCCGATTCTACCGGTACCAGTTTTATTGAAGGATGGGAAGGTATTCGTAAATCGTTCGATGATTACTTCCGTACACATGTTGCCAACCGCCAGATTGATGTGGCCCATCAGAAAGGTGAGGTAAAAATTGATCGCACCTGGATAAGCATTCGTGTGTATGGCAATGGCGCTTACGCACGCTATACACAACGCGTTAAAGATGATATTGATCGCGATGAAACTTCTCAAATCCGCATTCTTGAAAAAGGGAAAGATGGTAAGTGGCGAATTGTTTGCGTGGGCGCGATAGCGGTGTATCCGAAGGAATAATTAGTAACTGGTTTCTGGCCGTAACTTTTCTAAAGCACGTGTTGCTCAAACAATCGCTCCAGCACTTCCTGCGGGTTATCGGTTATGCCGGGATGTACCTTTGAAGTTTGAATGATGGAACTGCGTGTGGCGGTAAGCCAACGAAAGCGCTCCGCCATAGAAAGTTCGCCAATAGGGCCACTACCCTTGCCTCCGGCACTTATTTGCTCGAACGTTTGAATGTATTGTTGAACCTCAGCTAGTTCAATGTCTTTACAGAAAGCCGTAATACGGGCTGCATTAACTTCAATTTTGGTTTTCAGAAATTTTAACGGACCACAATAGAGTATAACACCCACGTTCACGAATTCTTCGCGCTCTACTTTGGGCACAACCCGGATAATGGCATATTCAAAAACGTTGGGCATAAAGAGCTTCGTTAACAAAAAAATCTGCGTGGGCCACACGCGAAGTTAATACCTGAAGGTAAGCTTTACGATGGTCGGCTGTTGATTCGAAAACAGGTTCATCGGTTAGCCATTCTTCCGGTATCAGGTTTACAATTGCTTCCAGCTTTTCGGTAGTAAGCACGGCACACAATTCTGCGCTTACTTCTTTTAATTTCGTAGCCTGTGGCAATAAAACATGATCTTTCACTTTCGGAAAAGGTTTTTCAGGATTTTGCCAATCCTGCCAGGTATGATGCAGGTACAACGCGGCACCATGATCAATTAACCACAACTCTTTGTGCCACCACAACATGTTGGTATTGCGTGCCGTGCGATCCACATTAAAAAGCAAACTATCCAGCCACACGATTTTAGATGCCAGCACAGCATCAACTTTTGTTACCAATGGATCAAAGGTAACAGCACCCGATAAATAATGTACGGCCAGATTCAATCCCACACTTGCCTTTAGCAAATCCTGAATTTCTTCATCGCCCTCAATCCGGCCGAAAGCCACATCTAAGTTGGCAAACACAATTTCCGGAACCCGTAAACCAAGTGTTCGGGCAATTTCGCCACCAATCAATTCGGCAATTAATGCCTTGCGCCCCTGCCCTGCACCCCGAAACTTCAGCACATACATAAACTGATCGTCTGCTTCTACCAAAGCCGGAAGCGAACCACCTTCCCGCAAGGGAGTAATGTATCGGGTAATGTTTACGTGGCGAAGGGAGTGCATATTTAGGTGCCAAGTTAAATGTTTCTGCATTAAAACAACTTACCTTTGCACCATACTTCGTTAACCTGGTAATCGATCAACAACCATGTTTCAACAATCAAGATCAGAAGAAATTGCAAATGCCATTACACACGGGATTGGTGTTCTGCTAGCCATTGCTGCGCTGACTATCCTTACCGTGTTTGCGGCTCTGGATGGAACCGTTTGGCACGTAGTAAGTTTTACCATATTTGGTGCTACACTGGTATTACTTTACTTAGCTTCTACCCTATACCATAGTTTCTCCAACCAAAAAGTTAAATTCTTTTTTCGAAAGTTAGACCACATGTCTATCTACCTGCTTATTGCCGGAACATACACCCCGTTCTGCTTAACCGTATTGAATAATACCCTGGGCTGGATACTTTTTGGAGTAGTGTGGACGTGTGCCCTTGCCGGAGTAGTGTTGAAAGCATTTTTTACAGGAAAAAAAGAATTGTTATCCACGCTGTTGTACGTGGCCATGGGTTGGGTTGCCATACTGGTTATTAAACCATTATACAATTCTGTTTCGCTCCCGACTTTTGTCCTGCTCATGACCGGTGGTTTGTTTTATACTGCGGGCACATTCTTTTTTGTGAAAGACAAAATCCGGTACTTTCACAGCATCTGGCATGTGTTTGTGTTAGCCGGAAGTGCCTCTCATTTTTTTGCTGTTATTACTTTATTAGGTTAAGCAATCCGGGCTTATGTTAAAATACTTATTCGTTCTATTGGTTGTGCTTACCTCCTGCGCGCCCAAAGAGAAACCCGAAGTCTGGATCAATCTCTTCAATGGAAAAGACCTGAACGACTGGACAGTTAAAATTCATCACCACGAGACAGGTGAAAATTTTGGCAACACATTTCGGGTAGCGGATAATATGATTCAGGTACGATACGATCAATACGGAGATTTTAATGATCAGTTTGCGCATCTCTACTACAACAAACCCTTTTCAAAATTTCATTTAAAATTAGAATACCAGTTTACGGGCGAACTGCAACAAGGTGCGCCTGAATACACTATTCTGAATAGTGGTGTGATGTTTCACTCACAAGATCCACGCACCATGCTGAAAGAACAAAACTGGCCCATATCTGTGGAGATGCAATTTCTGGCCGGACTGAATGATGGCAAACCCCGACCTACCGGCAACATGTGTTCACCCGGGACTGACGTTGTGTATGAAGGAAAAGTTTACGATGGCCACTGCTTAAACTCCACATCCAAAACGTATGGTAAAGATGAATGGGTACACGCGGAATTGATTGTGTGGGGTGATTCACTTATTACGCAAATAATTAATGGTGATACTGTACTGCAATACTCAAAACCCACGATGGGCGGTGGTATTGCAAATGGTTACGACAGTGCAATCTGGAAACCCGGAACAGCATTGAAGTCGGGATATATTGCTTTACAAAGTGAAGGCCAGCCGATTAATTTCAGGAATGTGAAGTTGCGGGAGTTGGAGTAGGTTGCGCGTTGGTGGCTTCTGGTTACTGTTGTAGTCGGTGATCGGTGGTCGGTAATCGGTATTCAATATTCAGTATTCAGTAAACAGTAGTCGGTGATCAGTGTTGGGTAAACGGTATTGAATTGTTAGGTCTGAAACTAACGGGTAACCAGCAACTAGAACCCAGTAACAAGCATTTTCGCTACGCGCTCCATTCCGGTACTTGCTTTATCCACAATAAACTCAAGGTTAGGTACGTGCAGGATCTCTGGCTTTTTAGGATCGACCACATATTTGGGAACCTGATCAGGAACATAATCGATCAAACCCGCAGCCGGATAAACCACCATTGATGTACCCACCACCAGAAACACATCGGCACCGGAAGCAATTCGGGCTGCCACCTCAATCATGGGCACAGCCTCACCAAACCAAACGATGTTGGGCCGCAGTTGCGAACCTAACTCGCACACATCGCCCTGGTTAAGTTCAGTACCTTTTATTTTGTAGATCAGGCCGGGATTTTTAGTGCTGCGCGATTCAAACAAACTTCCGTGCAAATGGATTACCCGCGAGGAACCCGCACGCTCATGCAGGTCGTCAACATTTTGCGTAATGATGGTTACATCAAATTGTTGTTCCAGCTCCACCAAAATTTCATGGCCGCGGTTGGGTTTTACTTCATGCGCCTTGCGCCTGCGCTGATTGTAAAAGTCTAATACAAGGGCAGGATTTTTTAACCAGGCCTCGGGTGTGGCTACCTCTTCAATTTTATAACCTTCCCACAAGCCACCGGCATCCCGGAAGGTAGCGATACCACTCTCGGCACTAATACCGGCTCCGGTTAATACAACTAATTTTTTCATAACACTTTTTTGTTGCCAGTTCCGGTAACCAGAAACTGGTAACTCATTTTCAACCTTCGATCAAAAATTTTTAACATTTAAAGTACATGTTCTGAATCCGAAGCTTTTCTAACCGCCATTAATACAACTCCACTTCCCCAACCGCTACTGCCCCCGTATGCTCAAAAATTAACCGAACCTGCTTCGTGGTTAGTGGCTCAAACCGGAGTGCCGTTAAGGTATTGGCTTGTAGCATTGGTTTGGTTTTAAAAGCTACCGGAACCCATTGCCCATCTTTTTGATACTCCAGTTGCCAATCACGAGGTAATTCAAAACGATTATTCGCAATCAGGTAAACATTTCCACCCGATAACGTGGTTGCATGTTCAAACTCCAAAGCCAGCCAGTTGGTTGATGATGCTGAACCCTCGGTTGTCCAGTGGTTAGTGATCTCGGTAAAGTACCACGTGCGGCCATCAAATGCCTGATTAACCGAATCAAGGACAGTATTAACCGAAGCAGTTGCTATGGGGTATCCTTGCTTTGTAATATTTATTGCAACGTTTTGAGGTTCGCGCTCAATCGCCACACTAACCGGTTTACCAACTGCCACACGATAGCCTCGGTTATGTGCAACCTGTTCAGCTTTTTTGCCATCAACCAAAACTGTTAAGCCTTTACCTGCTTTATATCTATTACCCGTACGATCATAAATCACCGTAAGGTTATGGCCATGATACCGGATATTATCCAATGCAAAGTAATCGATCGATTCATCCACCAATGGGTTAATCCATACACTATCGCTGGCCAGCGGCCGAATACCACACAAACCGGAAATGACCAGGTTGTTATAGGTAGAATGATTATAGTGGTTGCTCCAATAATAATGCACAATCGGGCCGCCCAGATTAGGATCGTAATTTTCTACCAGATTGATTTTACCATTCGGTAAATAATGCTGGCGGGTGTATAACCGCAAAGCATGCAGGTAATCTGAATTATCAATTACATCCTGACGATAATTGTGCAAGACATTGGCCATGCCGGTAAGCATCATACTGGTTTGATAAGGCCAACTGGGACCGTTCCACTGACTGCCGCGTTTCCCCTCGTGCCACAAAAACTGATGGAAGTAAAATTCATAGGCTGGTTCATTGGTGCGATAACCAAATTTACCCAGTAGCTTCGAAGTGTCAGTTAAGTGCTTCCATGCCTGCGTAAACCGCATGGTATCTGCTGGCAGATTAAAGTACCAAGGTGCAAACCCGGCCAACTCGCGCCCGCGAATAAAATCCCAATACTTTACAAACTGATTGTTAACCTGAAACCGATCGGTAAAATGATTTAACTTTCCGTTCCACAAATCGCGTTCAACATGTAATTGCAAAGCTGTTGCTTTTGCCGAAAACATAGTTGCCGTTATTGCATCGCCCCGCAACGTTGCAATGCGCGAAATTGCCCGTGCATTTCCATATTGATAACTATTGATGGTAGGCCGGAATGCTTCGCCACCGGCAAAACCATCTGTACCACCCGAAGCATCAATGGAGGCAATAGTATATTCCGTTGCATCGGGCATGGCCGCGATGTAATACAAATATTTGGTGCTATCCCAATGATCATCCCACTGGTAGAAAACACTTTTCATACTATCTAACTGACTTACCACAAATGCTGAATCGGCATTTACCAGATAGCGCGCATAAGTGGCATCCGCCACACTCTCGCTATACTTGCGATTATTGCCACCGGCATAGAGGTATTCAATATAATCATTCATGTACATCGGATTACGCAACCACCGGCCTTCGTAAATATGATGTTGTGCAGCTGCGTTGATGGTACAGAATGGGTCGCGATCCCATGATACATGATTGATGAACTCGGTTACAACATGCCCGGCCGGTATTTTCCGTAAGTGGGCTTTGTATAATTTCCACCGGTAGTAATACACTTGTTCGATGGCTGAATCAGAGCATTCAAAAAACGGAACGTTATCCATGTACCAGGCCGCATCTTCCTGAAAATAATGTTGGGCTAATTTTTCTCGATTAAGCTGAAAGGGTTTCTGTTGCGTGCAGGCAACTGTGATAACGATTGAGAGTATGATGAAGGTTCGCATGCCGAAAAACTAAAACTACAAATTAATTTTGAACCCGCTAATAGATAAGCGCTTTACCCACCGGTGCGTTTCTAAAAAAACAATCGAAAGGCTCTAAGGATTTAAGGTGTTAGCGGGAGCGCAAGAAGCAACTTTTTTCTGAAATTCCTATAAGCGAAATATTTACAATTGTATATATTCGGGTGTTGGCGGTAATTGCTAAGACGACATGACCAGAGTTATAATATTCCTTTCTCTAATAGTCTTTTCCTGTGGGACAAAACCGTCTGACACAGAAAAAGAATTTAAAACTGACTCATTAACAGTTGAGACTTCTATTGATAAAGTTTCACCCAACATTAACGAAGACTTCAATAAATTTTTTGAAACATTTAGGAATGATTCACTTTTTCAATTAGACAGAGTTTCATTTCCATTGACTACAATGATTTGGGAAATTGGAGATGATAATCCTAGGAAAACAACAATTCAAAAGGACGACTGGAGATTTTTAAATTTCCACTATGACGAAAGTTTCGCAAAACGACAACTTGACCCTTATACCCAAGAAATAAAAGTTTATGGCGACACGGTCAAATTAGAAATTCGTGGGGTTGACAATGGAATTTACACAGACTTTGAATTTGCACGACAAAAAGGAAAATGGTATTTAGTTGCCGAAAAAGATTACTCCAACTGATTCGCAACTACCGCTCTCGCCCATGTTGGTGTTCTTCACCAACATGCACCTTAATCTACATACCGAGTTTGAAAAATTCCAATTCATTCCCTAAGAAAGTTGCCGGTGAAGAACACCGGCAAAGGCGGGGGTTAGCGGAGCGTAAGAAGCAACTTTTTTCTGAAATTCCTATAAGCGAAATGTATACAATTGTATATATTCGGGTGTTGTAGGGCATTTTTATGAAAGATTTACCAAGACTATTTTCTGTTTTACTAATTGTATTCTTTGCATGGACAATTAGCTCGTGTGATAAGAACGAATTGAGAATGACTGTTGTGTTCTACGACAATCAGAATCCTGGAATGAAAATGACAACCGACACACTTATCAAAGACTCTGTAGTTAGTTTGGACAAATCGACAATCGATATCTATTTCTGCAATAGTCAATTTCATATTCCCTATTATTTGCCGACAGGAGGAATTTATAGGGACTCAGTAAAAGAAAAGGAGTGCGACATGAGCATTTACCCCCAAAATGTAAAATGCTATAAATATGACGAACAAAACAGGGTGACGACAATGTCTGTTAACGGTTCTGGGACAATGGGCGACTGGAACTACAAATATGACTCGCAAGACAGAATAACAAATATCGAATGGATGGGGACCAATTTCGAGATTAAATACAACGACTTGGGACTACTGACAGACTTAACCGAGGACAATGGAACTATAAAGAAGAGACTTCAAATAGCTTACGAGTAAAAAAAACGCCCCACAACAAAAGCTATAAGTCATGGCGGCAAGCGCTAAAGAGATGAGATTAAACTTTCTAATTGTATTAACATTAATCAGTTGTCGACAATATCGACAAACTGACAACCTGGACAATGTTGCAACCACGGACTCGTTGACTCTCGCCCATGTTGGTGTTCTTCACCAACATGCACCTTAATATACATACCGAGTTTTAAAAATTCCAATTCATTCCCTAAGAAAGTTGCCGGTGAAGAACACCGGCAAAGGCGGGGAGAATCTTCAACTGGTAATGGTTGAGTTGCGGAAAAATTTCCTAACTTCATAAGGCAGATCGCACAGTTCTTGAAAATTTAACCTGTCAATAAAATGAAGCCTGTTATAACCCCATTACTATTGGCCTTATTAATTTTGATATCCTGTAATCCCAGGTCCGGTAAATGGAGAACAGCAGATATGAAAACTGAAACAGAAAATAATATGACAAACTCTACGCTTGAGGCTGTACTCAGGTTTAATTCGGCATTTAATCGTCATGATGCAGATGCCGTAATGGATGCCATGACCGAGGATTGTGTATTTGAGAATACCAACCCACAGCCGGACGGAGCCCGATATTCGGGGGCCACTGCGGTAAGGGCCTATTGGGAAAAATTCTTCGCTTCCAACCCAGACGCGGTTTTTGAGGTGGAAGAGATCTTTGCCACTGGCGATCGTTGTGTGGTCCGGTGGATATATCGCAAAACAAAAGCGGGCCAACCCTGGCATTTGAGAGGGGTGGATATTTTCAAAGTGCGAAATGGAAAAGTGGCAGAAAAACTTTCTTATGTAAAAGGTTGATAATAGGAAATGAGAACGAGTGACACCTAAGACAGTTAGAAAATTTATTGAAAAATTAAGAGTTAAAGTTCTTCACGACATATGAGATTACTAATAATTTTACTTGTCGTAACAAGCTGTTCCAAGACAAAGGATACAGCAATAAAAACTCAAAACGATTCTACAATCAATCGCGACAAAGAAGTTAGTGTGAAGATCAGGGAACAAATGTTCAGGTTAAGAGATTTGAGAGACACTACCTTAAACGGAATAGACTTAAAATTCACTGAGTTATCGGACAAGGACTATAATTCATTGAAAGGCAGAATTAAAGAGACAGACTTTCCGCTTCAATTTATTTTAGACCCAGCTTCACAAACTGACAGTTGCTTGTTAGTTAAACTGGAGAACGGAAAAACTGATTCTCTTTGTAGCACAAGACAGGGAGATTATTTTGAAGAATATACATTTAAAGGACTTTGGAAAGAGAACGGTTTAGTTTTAGTAAGCTATTCAGACTGGGAAGGAGGCAATGACTTCTTTATAAATCTAAAAGATGGCGGACACTATAATCTGACTCACCATTATGCAGTCTCTCCAGACTTAAAACACATCCTCTCCTACGTTGACTTAAATGAGACAGTATTTATTCCCAGTGCACTGATGCTCACCGAGTGCGATAACCGGACGATTTCGACCAGACTATATATTGAATTTGAAGGAATCATAATAACAAATCTTTCCTGGCTGACCCATGACCAATGTTTGATATCTGTGGGTACGTTGGACAAGGATAAATTTTCAGTTAGTGATTTGAGAAATTTAAAACTTAGTTTGAGCTATAACGACTAAAATACGCACTACAACTTTGTGAGGTATTACTTCGAGTGTACAAGCGCTAGAAATTAGTGTGGTAAATCCATATTCAATAATCTTTATAAGCTAAACATGTGCAATTGTGTATATTCGGGTGTTGTAGCTCATTTATTCCGGTCATAGATCTCATGATAGAATTGAAAGAAATGCTTGAGAAGAGTTTGAGTGACGACTCCAGTCTGAGTATTACCATACGTTGTGACATTCCAAAATTGACTTTGAGAATTACTGACTCGCGACAAATGATTATTTATGGCATTGGACTGGATAGGCAACATGGATTTACTTTAAATATTGACGTTGACAAGAATTCAAATAAAGGAAAGAAAATAAGGGAGAAGTTAAACGGAGATAATTTTCTAATGGACTTTAAAACATTTGAGGACAAAAGATCAATGCTTTACCTTAAAGATTTTAAACAAGAAATGAAACTTCTCGAAAAAACTGATAACGATCTACTTAATAAATTTATGAATAACAACTCGGAACAATCTTATCAGTTGACTGTAAATCGCACTGATGGAAATTATACAATAGAATAAACGACCTACAACACAAGGTATATGTGAAGGCGCTGGAGCGGAGATAATTAATTTTTAATTTTTCCAGCGCTCCAGCTTATACACTCATGTAGCGGTGTAACTTAATCAACCTAAAATATTTAGAGGAAAAAATCCTATATTTGATGCAACCTGATTGAAAAAACATTAATTAAATCATTGTCATGAATCGCATTGATTATCCGTTCAAAAGACTTGCACTTATTTTAGGGATACTAACGCTTTCAAATTGCAACAGCAATGAAATCGATTTTGATATTTCAGAGATCACCAATAGACTTTGGATAACCACACGGTTTGTTTCAACAGAACCAAGTCTTGCCACAAGAAACCCGTTTAAAAACGAGTATATATTCCAACAAAACGGAACTTACAACATAAGTAAACCGTATTATGTAGATCAAGACAAAAATATTGATACGCTCAAGCTTTCAGGGAATTGGGTCTTTAATAAAGAAAAAATGCTAATTGAACTATCTGGCTATGTTACAACTTACGATTATATTAAGAATATTAATGTTGTAAAAGAAATTAATGATCTGAAGGTGGTTAATTTCTCCGACCAAATTTTAAAGTTACAATATTATTACCAAGACAGTCCAACAAGTCTTTATGAAGAGCTTGAGGCTGGAGCATTAAATTAATTCTGGTAGTTGATATTTTTTTATAAGTTAAATGAAGAGAAGGCATTTCTATTAGCCATTAGTCCATCATTTCGTGTGGTGACTCAACTCTTCGAAACCTTCTTCACCGCTTTCTTAGCTGCTTTTTTCACTACTCTCGCCCATGTTGGTGTTCTTCACCAACATGCACCTTAACCTTCATACCGAGTTTGAAAAATTCCAATTCATTCCCTAAGAAAGTAGCCGGTGAAGACACCGGCAAAGGCGGGTGATAATTAATTTTTAATTTTTCCAGCGCTCCAGCTTATACACCCACGTAGCCGTGTAACTTAATCAACCTACCGCTTCGAGGTTTTCTTCGCAGCTTTTTTTGGTACGGCTTTTCGCGCTACAACTTTCTTTACTACTTTTTTGGCTGCTACCTTTTTAGCGGCTGCTTTTTTAGGTGCTGCTTTTTTAGCTACAGCTTTCACGGCTGGTTTTGCTTCTTCGGTAGTCTCCTTCTTCCGCGCAAAGCGACCAAACCGGCCTTTGCTTTCGGGGGCGTTGGCCGCAAGTGTAATACACTCTTCCAACGTAAGGTCTTTCGGCTCTTTTCCTTTCGGAATTTTTACGTTCTTCTTACCGGCTTTTATGTAAGGGCCAAAGCGCCCGTTCAGAATTTCAATTTCAGTATTTCCTTCGCTGGCAAATGATTTAATCAATCTGTTCGCATCGGCTTCGCGCTTGGCTTGTATTAATTCAATAGCCCGCTGCGAAGTAACGGTGTAGGGATCTTCGCCTTTCGGAATGGAGACAAACTTTTTATCGTGTAACACATAGGGGCCAAACCGCCCGATGTTAATGGTCATTTGTTTTTCTTCAAACAAACCCATGTCGCGCGGCATCTTCATCAGCTCCAGCGCATCGGCCAGCGTTATGTTTTCAATAAACTGACCGGGGCGTAGTGCAGCAAACTTTGGTTTTTCACCACCATTATCATCCGGGTTTTCGCCTAATTGTACGTACGCACCATACTTACCCAACTTCACATATACATTCTTACCGGTTTTCGGATCAACACCCAACTCTTTACTTTTGTTTTGAACGGCTGAGCGTTCAATCTGTTCGGTCTTGGATACCGTTTTATGAAATGGCTTGTAAAACTGCTTCAGCATGTTTTGCCATTTCAGTTTACCACTTGCAATCTCATCAAACTCCTGTTCAATCTCGGCCGTAAACGAATAGTTGGTGATATCCGGAAAGTGTTCAACCAGAAAGTCGTTCACGATCATGGCAATGTTGGTAGGAAAAAGTTTGTTACTTTCCGCACCTGTGGTTTCTGTTTCTTGTGTGGAGGTAATCTTACCACTATGCAGCATGTGCACATTGTATTTACGTTCTACACCTTCGCGGCTTTCTTTCACCACATACCCGCGTTTTTGCACGGTAGATATGGTAGGTGCGTAAGTAGAAGGCCGTCCAATGCCAAGTTCTTCTAATTTTTTTACCAGGCTGGCTTCTGTATAGCGGGCCGGATGGCGCGAGAAAGTTTGGTTTGCCGTAATGTTATTCAAGTCCAGCTTCTGCCCTACGGTAAGCGGAGGCAAAACTTTTCCACTCTCTTCGTCTTCTGCATCATCATCATCTTTCGATTCCATGTACACTTTCAGGAATCCTTCAAACTTGATCACTTCACCGGTAGCGGTAAACGTGCGTGGGTTTCCTGAAATAGAAATTGTGGCGGTTGTTCGTTCCAGTTCAGCTTCTGCCATCTGCGAAGCGATGGCGCGTTTCCAGATCAGATCATACAACCGCTCGGCATTGCGATCCATACCCGGATTAAGTACGGAAAAATCGGTAGGGCGAATAGCTTCGTGTGCTTCCTGTGCGCTGGCCGATTTGGTTTTGAATTTACGGGTTTGTACAAACTCTTTTCCATACGCAGATTGAATCTGTCTAACCGCACCATTCACCGCTTCATCCGAAAGATTAACGGAATCGGTACGCATGTAACTGATCTTACCAGCTTCGTAAAGTTTTTGCGCAACCATCATGGTTTGCGATACCGAGAAACTCAACTTACGCCCGGCTTCCTGTTGTAAGGTAGAAGTGGTAAATGGCGGAGCCGGTGATTTTTTTGCAGGCTTTTTAACCAGATCGGAAATGGTAAAGGTGGCTCCTTTACACGACTCCAGAAATGCCAACGCTTCTTTCTCGTCATTAAATTTTTCACCGAGGTCGGCAATTAATTGTTTGCCGTTACCGAGATCAAAAATGGCCGATACTTTAAACGATGATTTTGCTTCGAATTTATCAATCTCACGTTCGCGTTCAACAACCAATCGCACGGCAACAGATTGTACACGTCCGGCAGAAAGTCCGGTGCTGATTTTTTTCCAAAGGATTGGCGATAATTCAAAACCAACCAACCGATCGAGCAACCTGCGTGCTTGTTGTGCATTTACCAGATCAATATCAATGCCACGCGGATTTTGAATAGCGTTTAAGATTGCATTCTTGGTGATCTCTGTAAAAACAATGCGCCTGGTTTTTTTATCATTCAGGTTTAATACTTCTTTCAAGTGCCATGAAATGGCTTCTCCTTCACGGTCCTCATCGCTTGCCAGGTAAACCATCTCGGCTGCGCTGGCAAGTTCTTTCAATTTCTTAATTACATCTTTCTTTTCAGGCGAAACTTCGTAAGTCGGTTCAAAGTCGTTCTCTATATCAATAGCCCCATTTCCTTTAGCCAGATCGCGGATGTGACCCATGCTGCTGGCTACTTTGTAATCTTTGCCCAAATAACCTTCAATGGTTTTGGCTTTAGCCGGAGACTCTACTATAACTAAGTTCTTTGACATGCCTGAATTTTAGTTCGATTGCGCCAAATATCTGTAAATTTTTAAAAACAAAAGTCTTGACACGCGTACCAGCATGCCAAAGATGTACCTTTTCACTTAAAATCGGAGGCTTAAAAAAATGGCATAACCAATATGATTACCACGATTTTGCGTTTCAAAACAACAAGCTGACAATAGTTTTTAAAAAAATTCTATTACACACTTAATTTTGTGGCCATGCAGCGTAAATTATTTCTTGTAAGGCATGCACAGGCCGTGCCGGGCCATGCTTCATTAAAAGATGAAATGCGCATGCTTACATCAGCAGGTGAAGCGGTGAGCAAACAAGTGGGTGAATTTCTTAAACAAAGAAAATCTAATCTGAATTTAATCTTATCCAGCCCGGCCACGCGCACCCGACAAACCAGTTTATTAATTGCCCAACAACTTACCACGCTACCGGAAATCCGGTTTGACCACTCTATATATAATGGTGATGTACCGGCTCAGCTTAAACTACTATCAGCCCTACCCGATTCGTTACAGGAAGTAATGATAGTCGGGCACTACCCTACTGTAGTTGATTTACATAACTATCTTGCAGCCAATAATAAGCTGATGGCCATGAACACAGGCGAATTATTAGCACTGACTATTGAAACCAACTGGCAACACCTCACAGGTGGCATGGCTACTTTTGAATACACGTATCATCCGCAACAGGTATGATTACATTCGATCATAATGGCCCCGGCCTGCAGGGAAAGTTGTTTGGCTTACCGGTTGAACCCGATACTGCCGACTTAATAATAATACCGGTACCCTGGGAAGTTACCGTAACCTACAAAGCCGGCACGGCAGGTGCACCCGCAGCTGTGCTACAGGCTTCCAACCAGATTGATTTGTTTCATCATTTTATTGCCGATGCCTGGAAAATTCCGGTGGCGATGTTGCCGGTTTCAGATAACCTGAATAGTGAAAATCTCCGCAGCCTTGCGCTTACACACATTCAGGCACTTGAGTTTGGCCAAGAGGCCGACACCAGCCAGGTAATTACCACTAAAATTAACGAGGCTTGCGAAAATCTGAACATCTATGTAAAAAATCAGGCGCAAAGTTTTTTACGTGCGGGCAAGTTAGTAGCGGTATTGGGTGGTGATCACAGCACTCCACTTGGATTGTTGCGCGCACTATCAGAGAAGTACGAACGTTTCGGCATCCTGCAACTTGATGCCCATGCCGATCTGCGCAAAGCGTATGAAGGGTTTACGTATTCACATGCTTCTATCATGTTTAATGCGTTAAAGCTTCCGTCCGTTAACCGAATTGTTCAGGTTGGCATTCGCGATTATTGTGAAGAAGAAGTGCAGATGATGCAGCGGGCAGCCGGCCGGGTAAAAACTTTTTATGATCCCGACATCAAAGCACAAGTAGCAGAGGGTGCAACGTGGAAACAAATCTGCGATAAGATTATTCAGGAACTTCCACCGCTCGTATACATAAGTTTTGACATCGATGTATTTAATCCAGCACTTTGCCCCAATACCGGCACAGCCGTGCCCGGTGGCCTGGAGTACGATCAGGCTATTTATTTAATCCGGCAGGTAGTTAAGTCTGGTCGTAAAATAATTGGTTTCGACTTATGCGAAGTTGGAAAACAAGAATGGGATGCAAGCGTAGGTGCGCGGGTATTGTGGGAGTTGAGTCAGTTTGCATTGAGTAACCGGTAGTCGTTAGTAATCGGTAAATCGGTATTCGGTATTCAGTATTCAGTAAGTGGTAATCGGTATTAATAAATCTGGTCGGTAACAAGCAGCTAACACCGGTAACAGGAAACCGGAAACGTTTTATCCGGCCGCTGGCAAAATCTAATTCGTGCGGATAAAAAATTATTTCATACTTTAGCCCTTTAAGCTAACCTGCATGAGCGATTTAATTAATTCTATTGCCACCGGAGTTTGGACGCCCGTTTTATTTTTATTGATTCTCGGTGGACTCTTCTTTTTTCTTTACTCGCGATTTATTCCCTATAAATATTTTGGTCATGCCATCGCTATCCTGCGGGGTAAGTTCAACAATCCTAACGATCCCGGACAAATAAATGCGTATGAAGCTTTGTCTACAGCACTTGCCTCCACCGTAGGTATGGGTAACATAGCCGGTGTGGCTGCGGCTATTTCCATTGGTGGGCCGGGCGCATTGTTCTGGATGTGGGTTACAGCATTTGTAGGCATGAGTACAAATTTTTTTACGAGTACACTTTCGGTTATGTATCGTGGAAAAGATTCGGCTGGTGTTATTCAGGGCGGCCCCATGTATGTTATTCGTGAAGCATTAAGCAAAGCTTATTATCCTTTGGCTGTGTTATTTTGCCTATGTGCCATGATTGGCTGTTTGCCCATCTTTCAGGCTAATCAATTAACACAAGTTATTCTTGACATTGGTGTTGCTTCTGAAAGTGTGAAGAATGCCACTTTCAGTTTTATTGGTTTTGAGATTTCAACACCCAAGTTTATTATCGGATCAGTGCTCATGATCATTTCGAGCATTGTAATTATCGGAGGCATTCAACGCATTGGCAGTTGGGCTGGTAAAATGGTTCCGCTCATGATTGTGATCTATTTTTTCTCTGTAGTGAGTATTCTCATTCTTCACATTGAGGATGTGCCACATTATTTGTGGATGGTAATCACCGATGCCTTTGCGGCCAATCACTATCGTGGTGAACCGGCTTTGGGTGGAATTGTTGGCGGATTAATTGTTGCTGGTGTGCGCAGGGCTTCCTTCTCGAACGAAGCCGGTATTGGAACTGCACCTATGGCACTGGGCGCTTCCAAAAGTTCAGAACCTATTCGCGAAGGTCTTGTTTCGATGATGAGTCCCGCCATTGATACGTTATTGGTTTGTACGCTAACTGCATTGGCCATTCTGGTAACCGGTGTATGGCAAACTTCGGAAGCTAACGGAGTTACGCTTACATCAACCGCATTTGAAAGTTCTTTGGGTTTAACGGGTAAATACCTGTTGCTGATCTGCGCTTTCTTCTTTGCCATTACATCATTGTTTTCCTACAGCTACTACGGCAACAAAGCAATGAGCTTTCTGGTGGGCGTAAAATGGGGTTGGCTATACAATTATTTTTACCTCGCCACTATCATATTGGGTGCTGTTCTTTCCATGACCGATGTAATCAATATTATTGACGTGGCTTATGCACTCATGGCCTTCCCTACCATGATCTCGGGATTTGTGCTTGCTCCTAAAGTATTAAAGGAAACACGCTCTTACTTCTCGCGAATGAAACAAGAGGGGAAATTATAATCTTTAATCAGGCAAGTGCTTTTACCTGCTTGCCCGTATTGGGGAAATCGAATAACCCGTTTGACTTAATAGCCTCACTTACTTTAGTGGGCACAAACTGTTCCCAGCCGCTTTCGCCTTTGCGAATCATAGCCAGCACATTATCAGAAATTATATGCAGGTTGCTCACATTTGCGTTGCGAATGTCTTCCAGTTTGTTGTTATCCATCAGGTAGCGGAAGAGTGCCTGCAGGTTTGCCGGTAACTCTTTTTCGAAATCGGAAAGGGTAAACAATTGCGTTGAGCCCGGCCGGAGTGATGGATAGATATAGAACTTTACATTGGTTCCGAATAATGGTGCAAAACTTTCGAGTATTCCGCCTCGCAGATTCTCGTAGGTTTTCTCCTCAAAGATTTTTTGCAGTGCATAAATGCCCAACACCAATCCTATTTTTTTGCCACGTGTAACTCGTGATAAATAATCCACCAACCGGTAGTATTCAAAGTAGTTTGATACCAATACGGTTTGGCCTAACGAACAAATGATTTCTGCCCGGTATAAAAAATCCTTTTCATCAATGTGGCCATCTGCACTCAGATCGTTCAGCGTAAGTTCAGTTAAAACAACCATCCGCGATTTATCCACATCGGGCTCGCGTTTAAAATGCCTGCGCGAACTTAGCAGCATATCTACGTTAACATGAGTAACCGGTCTGAACCTGCCCCGCAATACCAATACGTTCTTTTTGTACAAGGCTTCCGATGGCTGCATAACTGTTCCATCCGGACCAAACATGGCTACTTTGGTAAGTCCGTTCTTAACGAGCTTAAGTGCCATCAGGCGATTATCTACATGAGCAAAGTCGGGGCCGCTCAGGCGGAACATATCCACTTCCATTCTGCGGATAGTTAAGCCATCCAAAAGCGAATTGATAATGGATTCCGGATCTTTGATAAACATACACCCGTAAATCATGTTCACACCCAGAATACCCAACGACACCTGTTGTTGCAAGGGATCGTTATCGAGCATCTTCACATGCACTACACAATCATTATAAGGGCCTTCGGGTTTAAGTTGAAACCGTAAGCCAATCCAGCCATGCCCCTGATTGGTGCGCTCAAAATTCAAAATCTCTACGGTGTCCGCGAAAGCGAAAAAACGGGTATCGGCAATACGATGCTGCAACCGTTCCGGTAATAGCCGGTATTCGTGATTGAGCATTTGAATGAGACGATCTTCGCACACATAGCGTTCGCACACACCATATATGGCATCGCTAAACTTCATGTCGTAGGCCGACATGGTTTTGGCAATGGTGCCGGAAGCCCCGCCTACTTTAAAAAAATTTGCTGCAACCTCCTGCCCCGCGCCTATTTCGGCAAACGATCCGTAAATGGTTTTACTTAAATTAATTCGCAGGGCTTTCTCCTGGGTGGTGAGTTTCTTTTCTTCCATCGCACTTTGCAGTTACATGCTCACTAAGTCTTGCCAAGATAGGCATTGAGCCATTAATGAAACACGTTTTTGATAATTTTAGTTTAAGGTTCTATTTTGCAGCAATTGTTCTAAACTAAATCTATGGCAAACAGGGGCAACTTTTCCGGACGCATCGGGTTTATATTGGCCGCAGCAGGTTCTGCAGTCGGGCTTGGCAACATCTGGCGCTTTCCTTATCTGGCCGGAGAAAACGGAGGGGCAATTTTTTTACTGGTTTACCTGAGTTGTATTTTTCTATTGTGCTATCCGGTAATGGTTGGCGAAATTGCCATTGGTCGTTCGGCCAATAGCGATGCCTTCGGATCGTACTCTAAGTTAGGGGGCAGAAAGTGGGGCTACCTCGGGTTGTTCGGCATCATTGCCGGCATTATGATTCTTTCTTTTTACAATGTAGTGGCCGGTTGGGCCTTCGGGTATTTTCTGCACATCTCGTTTGGCGATTTACTGAACGAGCAAAACTTCGGATCGTTCTTTGGAGAGTTTGTAAACGATATTCTGAATGTGAGCAGTGCGCAGGGCTTTGCAAATTCCAATCTTATTTTCTCACTCGTGTTTATGGTGTTTACAGCCATTATCGTTGCACAAGGTATTCAGAAAGGAATTGAAGCCTCTAATAAAATTATGATGCCTTCCCTTTATATTATTTTATTGGGGATCATTATTTACAGCCTTACCCTGCCCAATGCCTTTAGCGGAGTAAAATTCTATCTCGTTCCTGATTTCAGTGAATTAAAAATTCAAACCGTAGTGGATGGATTAAAGCAGGCCTTCTTCTCGCTTTCATTGGGCATGGGCGCCTTGATTACCTATGGTTCATACCTCAGCAAAAAGGAAAACATTACTTCATCGGCTGCGGTAATTTCCATTGCTGATACTTCCGTTGCATTCTTTTCCGGATTGATGGTGTTTCCGTTAGTGCATTTCCTTGCGTTTAAACTCAACATCAATGCAACTGAAATCGGAACCTCTGGCCCCCCACTGATATTCATTGTGCTTCCGCAGATTTTCCATGAGATGGGCCCGGTGCTTGGACGCGTAATTGGAGGTTCTTTCTTTCTGCTGGTTTGTTTTGCTGCTCTTACCTCCACCATCTCGTTACTGGAAGTGCCGGTGGCGTACCTGGTCGATCAAAAGAAATACAATCGCAAACGCGTAGTATGGGTAATGGCATTAGTAATTTTTGTTTGTGGTTTACCCAGCATGGTAAGCCAGGGAATGATACCCGTTTTGAATAAACTTACTTTCTATAAAGGCCAGGATTTCCTAACGTTTGTTGCCGACATGAGCGACATCTGCTTAACGGTTGGCGGTTGCCTGATGTGTATCTTTATCGGGCGCAGGTGGGGCATTCACAATATGGATGCAGAGTTAGCCCAGGGAAATGACAACTACATGAAATCGGGTGTGCGCACCTTTCTGCATGTAACCATTAAATGGATTGCTCCCTTCCTGCTCGGTTTCCTTTCGATTGTAATTATACTGGAGAAATTCTTCGGGATAGAGAACCTGATGTAGCTAGTTGCTGCTTACTGAGGTTGACAAACTTTTGCTTCTGCGCAAAAATTTGTCAACCTTAAATAGAAATCTGTTGATAATTTTAATCTACCCAGTCCGCTACAAATAGATTGGTGTCGCGAGTGCCGTTGTTGTTCCGGTTGCTGGAGAAGATAAGTTTTTTGCCATCAGGCGAAAACATCGGGAATGAATCAAACACACCGTCCTGAGTAATTTGTTCCAGACCGCTGCCGTCTTCATTAATCATATAAATATTAAACTGAAACCCACGGGCGCTCTTATGGTTAGAGCTAAACAAAATCTTCTTGCCCGATGGATGATAAAAAGGTGCCCAGTTGGCTTTGCCTAAGTTGGTAATTTGCTTCAGGTCGCTACCATCTACATTGCAGGTGTAAATCTCCATTTCAGTGGGTGCCACCAGCCCTTGTTTCAAATAGTCGAGGTATTCTTTTTTAGCTTCTTCGGTTTTAGGGCGCGATGCCCGAAACACTAACTTCTTGCCATCAGGCGAAAAGAATGCGCCACCATCATACCCGATCTCGTTTGTAATTTGTTTTACGTTCTTACCATTAATGTCCATGATGTATAAATCCAGATCGCCATTGCGGGTAGAAGTAAACACAATCTTATCGCCTTTTGGTGAAACCGTTGCTTCTGCATCATAGCCAGGTGTGTTGGTTAGTTGCTTCTTTACTTTGCCCTTCAGGTCCGAAACAAAAATATCGTAGGTATCATAAATCGGCCACAGGTATTTTCCTCCGGGTGTGCGGCCCGGATCTTGCGGACAATCTTTACCCCCTAAATGAGTAGATCCGAAAAGAATACTTTTATCGCCCGGCATAAAATACGCACAGGTTGTGCGACCCAAACCGGTACTGATAAGTGGGGCTTTGTTTCCTGCTGCACTTAAGTCAAGGCCTTCTATTGGCATATAAAAAATCTGATCGCAGGATAAACCCCACGCCTTATTATTGGATTGAAAGCTTACCTTTTTACCATCAAAGCTCCAATAAGCTTCGGCATTGTCGCCACCAAAAGTAAGCTGCCGAACATTCTTAAGATGCGTTTCCTGTGGATAGTGAATTTGGGAAGGCTGTGCGGTTGGTTGTGCCAATGCAGCCGAAGTAAAACATACCGCAACCAGTATTGATAAAGCTTTCATTAAGAGAGATTTAATTTTTGCGCGAAGATAGCAGACAGCACCGAGCCAACTGCATGACGCATCTCATCTAAAGCCTTTAAAAATACCGGTATGCGGATAAAAACCAACGCCAGATGGAATCAGGCCGCTTTGGTTTTATCTTCTTCTTTCAGGGCACGTCTTAATATCTTACCCACATTGGTTTTCGGTAACTCCTTCCGGAATTCGAAGTGCCGCGGCACTTTATAGTTGGTCAGATTTTCGTGTGCGTATTTTTTAAGTTCTTCTTCGGTAAGCGATTCGTCTTTCTTAACCACAAAAACTTTTATCGCTTCACCCGATTTTTCATCGGCCACACCAATAGCGGCAACCTCCAGTACTTTTGGATGACCGGCCAGTACATTTTCTACTTCGTTGGGGTACACATTAAAGCCTGAGACTTTAATCATATCTTTTTTACGATCCACAATCTTGAAATAGCCTTCTGCATCCATCACACCAATATCTCCGGTGCGGAACCACTCGTTATGAAAGAACACCCCCGCGTTATCCTGATTCCAATAGCCACGCATTACTTGTGGGCCGCGCGCACAGATTTCTCCGGTTTCGCCTTGCGGTAATTGATTTCCATCATCATCAAAAATTCCAATCTCGGTGCTGGGCATAGGAATACCAATGGTGCCACGTTTGTGGTTTCCGTCAAGCGGATTACAACATAATACAGGCGAGGTTTCACTTAAACCATAACCTTCAATCAAGGCAGTGCCGGTAAGCTTTTCCCACCTATCGGCCACTACATCCTGCACAGCCATTGCACCACCAATTGCCCCTTTAAGTGCAGAGAAATCGCAATCTTTAAAATCGGGATTATTGAGTAATCCATTGAACAAGGTATTAACCCCGGTAATAACGGAGAACCGATGTTTCTTTAATTCTTTTACAAAGCCCGGCATATCGCGCGGGTTGGTAATCATTACGCTCTTAACCCCTTGCGTGTACATCAGCAAACCGTTTACCGTAAGCGCGAAGATGTGATAAAGCGGTAATGCCGTAATAATGATGTCCTGCTGCCCTTCCGTCATTATCGGTTTAAACCAATGCGTAATCATAGCATTGTGTGCAATGATGTTACGATGCGAAAGTTGTGCACCTTTCGAAATGCCGGTAGTGCCACCCGTGTATTGCAAAACCGCCAGATCTTCAATATCAAGTACTGGTCTTTGGTACTTAGCTTTTTCACCGAGTTGTAGTGCACGCTTAAATGAAACAGCATTCGGTAAGCTAAAGGCCGGAACCATTTTTTTGATGTACTTCACCACAAAGTTCACCATCATCCCTTTCAGGCCACCCACCATATCGCCCATATCGGTAAGAATAATGTGCGGTTTACTTTTCAGTTTGGAAAGGATCAATTCCAGGTTGTGCGCAAAGTTCGATACAATAACAATTGCGGAAACCCCGGCATCATTAAACTGATGCTCCATTTCGCGGGGTGTATAAAGTGGGTTAGTATTAACAGCAATGAGCCCGGCTTTTATGACACCCATAAATGCAATCGGAAATTGAATCAGGTTGGGCATTTGTATAGCCACCCGATCGCCCTTCTTCAACTTCAATTCGGTTTGCAGGTAAGCCGCAAACGCGGTTGATAATCTGTCTATTTCAGCGAACGTAATCTGTTTACCAAAATTCTCGAATGCAACACGGTTAGGATATTTCTGTGCGGCCGCATCGAACAATTCAATCAACGAATTGTATTCGTACGGACCAATTTGGTGGGGAGTGCCTTTAGGATACTTGGAATACCACGGATATGTCATTAGTCTTTCTTGGTTTTTTATTGAATTCGAAAGAAAGAAAAAAAAGGTGGTACAGGCAAAGATTTCAAACGATTGTTGTGAACTGGAATTTTCCCTAAATTTAAAATTATGTTTCTACGAAAAGTTATACTCCTGACGTTATCCGCCTTATTCGCGGGTCACCTTCAAGTGGAAGGACAATGTTATAATAATCCTCTTGGCTCGTACCTCCATACAAAACCAAACGAGGTTAACTACAATTGCTTCCAATACACCCGTGCTGCGCTGCTTGGAGGCAAAGTAAACATGGCCACTGGTATTCCTTCAGGCGAAAGCTATTTTAACAATGATTATTCAAGTACTACAATTATCGGAGATCAGAATTTTATTCGTGTATGTAATGTTAGCGATGCCAAGGCCGTGGCATTTCAGAATGCGTTTCATTCCGTGATTAAATTAACCAATGGAAAGTTTGCCTTCACATTCAGTCAATATCCGTTTGTGGAGGATTCTATTTACCCCGAAGCTGGATCATTAGCCTGCCCAGGCGATGAGCAATACTACGATGCCATTCCCAACATAGCCATCTCCGGGGGCACTCAGGTAAACCAGGGCCAGAATATTACCCTCACTTTAACCAATAATGGACAAGCTTTGCCGTCATATTTGCAGCTTCATGAGGATCGTTGGTTTTTTGATTCCGATTATTTTACAGAAGTTAGCAGCACGATCTCCTCTATAACATTGAAGGCCGAATCTTTAACTGGCACGTCTGATGTTACTTATAATTTACGCACCGGCTGCAATGGCAACACCACTAATTACAAGATCAAAGAGGTGCAGGTGCTGCCAAATTGTACCGGCACCCTGAATAGCGGGCCGCTATACTCATTTAACATGGTGCCGGGCGGAACAAACCTGGTAGAAATGTACCTAAGCACGTGGACGTGGGTAAAAACCTCGGGCAACGCAAGCTGGAGCACCAGCAATGGCGGCAAGAATATGACCTTTTCCATCAGCTCGGGGTGCTCAACCTTTAACGCTTACAATGCCAGTTGCAACCTTACGTTTACCTTTTGCAAGGGTTCTTCTTTTATGGGGGGAGATAATACCTTCCTTGTATTCGATTTAATTAATTCAAAAGTTGTAAAGCAAGGCCAGCTTGAAGAAGGAGCGGAAGACAGCAAGCAGATATTAGATGGGCTGCCCAACGGCCACTATGTGGTTTACCTCAATGGCACCAGTACGCAGTATGTGAAGTCGGATTAAACGGTAACGATTATGCGCAATAAACGAACGCTCTCAATATTACGGTTTTGTTTCAATGCAATTATTTTTGTTTTGGTTGCTTTCTTTTCTTCTTGCGATGAAGACATCACAGAAAAGCGCGATCCTTGTGATTTTGTACGCTCCGTTGATGAGGTTGCATTAGATACAAGTACTGCCTGTAATGAATGCTTTTTTAAATTCTCATTTCAAGGCAGGGTTTATGACTTTAAGGATGAAAGATTTGGAAAATGGCTTCAATGTGAGGGGGGGAAGTGTATCATCGTCATTAGGAATACATTTTTTGAATTTAATTCAAAATCATTAAATCGAAGTAGCGACCTGTTCTCAAGCCTAAATAAACAGCGGGCACTTTTAACACCCGATTCGCTCATGCAAACTGATTTTAATTTCTTTCAGCAATCGTTTTTATTGAAAGACCGTTGTGGCGTAGAATATCAAGTTGCCGAAAATACAAACATTTTTTTCCCTGATATTTCGCACAGCACTGTTACCGGAATTAGTGTTTGGAATTTCAATATTATTGATGATGGTGTCAATCCTATACGATATTCTACACATTACCTCATCAGTGGAACCTTTAGCACTCAAGTGCTGATTGGAAATCAGCCCAATAGCATTGGAGGTTCTTATTTGTTGCTTTATAAAATAGAGGAGCCTCTTTAAATTTATCGTTTAGATTTTAGTAATTCAAAGATTGTGAAGCAAGGCCAACTTGAGGAAGGTATTGAAGAAACCAAGCAGATTTTAGACGGACTACTCATTTTATCAATGTAACGAGGAAAATTGTACAGAAACCAATATGAATGACTTCTTCGAGATAAAGTTCAAGTCAATGCAACGAAGTAGCGATCTGTTCTCGGCCCTAAACGAACAACGGGCACTTTTAACACCCGATTCACTTATGAAAACCAATTTTAATTTCTTTCAGCCCTCATTTCTGTTGAAAGATCGTTGCGGTGTTGAGTATCAAGTTGCCAAGAACACAAACATATTTTTCCCTGACATTTCCAGTAACACGCTTAAAGGTATCAGTGTTTTGAATTACTTTGTTATCGATGATACACGTTACTCTACAAGTTACCTGATTAGCGGAACCTTTAGTACACAGGTATTAATAGGTGATAAGTCTGAGAGCATTGGTGGTTCTTATGCACTGATACATAATATAACTGAGCCTTTTTAAATCATTTATTGAGTAAAGGCAACTATAAAAAAAGCCACGTTTGTGCGTGGCTTTTACACATGCTGTAGAGGGAGGCTTCGAACCTCCACGGAGAAGTTAGCTGCAAGGCATAAGAAAACATTTTAGTGGTCAACCCATTACCTTGCGTTTATCCTTTTCTCTCCACCCCCGAGACAGGAGGGCTTGTCTGCCAGTTTCAACACCCTACAATTTTTAAAGAACGGTTTGGCTTTCGCCTGCTTAAATCACATTGTCTTACGTGTGATTTATAAATTACGCTACAAAGTAAGGAATAAAATGAAAACCAAGTCAATAAAACTCTAAAACATTTATATAATATTTAATGAATAGTGATATTTATTGATAAATTTACAAAAACATAACCCCAATGAGCCGTCATTTTGAATTTGATAACACCGATCTGAAAATCCTCGAAATCCTGATGCAGGATGCCAAACGACCTTATACCGAAGTGGCCAGACGCGTTAATGTATCTCAGGGAACGGTGCATGTACGCATGAATAAGATGGAAGACGCTGGGGTTCTTGAAAAAACAACCCTCAAAATCAACTACGCCAAGCTGGGTTACGACATTACTGCGTTTATTGGTATTTATCTGGAAAAGAGTGCTTTATATGAGATGGTTTTAGCAAAACTTAAAAGCATACCCGAGATTACCAACATCCATTACACCACGGGCAATTACAGTATGTTTGTAAAGATCCATTGCCGCGATACCAACCACCTGAAAGAAGTGCTTCACGATAAAATGCAGCAGGTTGAGGGTATTGAACGCACCGAAACGATGATCTCGCTGGAAGAAAGCCTGGATAGAAACCTGAAATTGACCTGATTTTCAAGAAATTTTAAGGCTTTTACGAACCTTAAACGGGTAGTTTTGTTGTACTTTTGTACTCAATTTAAAATTGGTCTAAATAGACTTCAATGAGCAAAAGCAATCAGGTTCTGGAAGAAATCACCTCGAAGGAATACGAGCACGGCTGGGCTGTAAATCTGGAAACCGATGAAGCTCCCAAGGGGTTGAATGAAGATATCGTTCGGTTTATCTCTGCTAAAAAGAATGAACCGGAGTGGCTGTTGGAATGGCGCCTGAAAGCGTTTCGCCAATGGCAAAAAATGGTAGAGCCTAAATGGCCAAACGTTACCTACCCTGCCATTAATTATCAGGATATCATTTATTATTCGGCTCCCAAACAAAAAGTAAAACCGAATAGCTTAAGCGAAGTTGATCCGGAGTTAATCAAGACTTTTGAAAAGCTTGGCATTTCACTAACCGAACAAAAACGATTAACCGGTGTGGCCGTTGATGCTGTTATCGACAGCGTTTCCGTTGCCACAACGTTCAAAGAAAAACTGAGCGAGCTGGGTATAATCTTCTGCTCATTCAGTGAAGCTGTAAAAGAACACCCCGAGTTGGTTAAAAAATATCTGGGTTCGGTAGTACCCATGAACGATAACTACTTTGCTGCCCTTAACTCAGCGGTATTTTCTGATGGTTCATTCTGTTACATCCCCAAGGGTGTGCGTTGCCCTATGGAACTTTCTACTTACTTCCGCATTAATGCAGCCAACACCGGTCAGTTTGAAAGAACATTGATTGTAGCCGATGAAGGCTCTTATGTAAGTTACCTGGAAGGTTGCACAGCGCCTATGCGCGATGAAAACCAATTGCATGCAGCCGTGGTAGAACTTTATACCATGAAGGGTGCGGAGATCAAATACTCTACCGTGCAAAACTGGTACCCGGGCGATAAAAATGGTAAAGGGGGTATTTACAACTTTGTAACCAAGCGCGGTTTGTGTGCGGGCGACCATTCTAAAATTTCGTGGACGCAGGTTGAAACAGGATCGGCTATCACGTGGAAATATCCTTCCTGTGTTTTGAAGGGCGATTATTCGGTGGGTGAATTTTATTCCGTAGCCGTTACCAATAACTATCAGCAAGCCGATACCGGCACTAAAATGATTCACATCGGCAAGAACACCCGTTCGCGGATTGTGAGCAAAGGTATCTCGGCTGGTAAATCGCAAAACAGCTACCGCGGGCAGGTTCACATTATGAAGCGTGCGGCCAACGCGCGCAATCATTCGCAGTGCGATTCGTTGCTGATGGGCGATCAATGTGGCGCGCATACCTTCCCCTACATTGATGTGGAGAATAACTCGGCCCGTATTGAACATGAGGCCACCACTTCAAAAATTGGCGAAGACCAGATCTTCTATTGCCTGCAACGAGGTATTGATGAAGAATCGGCAGTAGCCTTGATTGTGAACGGTTATGCCAAAGAAGTATTGAACCAGTTGCCCATGGAGTTTGCCGTAGAGGCTCAAAAACTTTTGGCCCTTACACTTGAGGGAAGTGTTGGATAAACTCAATACAGCTAAGCGCCTTCGTTCAATAAATTAAATGAATTACAGAACTATGTTATCGATAAAAAATCTACAAGCAAAAATTGGTGAGAAGCAAATCCTGAACGGGATTGATCTGAAAGTAAATGCCGGAGAAGTGCACGCTATTATGGGACCCAATGGTTCTGGCAAAAGTACACTGGCATCTGTATTGTCAGGTCGCGAAGAATATGAAGTAAGTGGTGGTGAAGTTGATTTTCTGGGAAAGAATCTATTAGAACTATCACCGGAAGATCGCGCCCGCGAAGGCATTTTCATGGCCTTTCAATATCCGGTAGAGATTCCAGGTGTGAGCACGATCAACTTTATGAAAACCGCTCTCAATCAAATTCGGGAGTATCGGGGCCAGCAGGCGCTGGATGCCGTATCCTTTCTGCAACTGATGAAAGAGAAAATGAAGTTGGTTGAAATTGATCAATCGCTTTTGAATCGTTCGTTGAACGAAGGTTTTTCCGGTGGCGAGAAAAAGCGCAACGAAATTTTTCAGATGGCCATGCTGGAACCCAAACTTGCCATCTTAGACGAAACTGATTCCGGTCTTGATATTGATGCCTTGCGCATTGTGGCCAATGGCGTAAATAAACTCCGAAATAAAAATAACGCAACCATTGTAGTTACGCACTATCAACGGTTGCTCGATTACATTGTACCGGATTACGTACACGTGTTGTACAAAGGCAAGATTGTAAAATCCGGCACTAAAGAACTGGCGCTGGAGCTGGAAGCTAAAGGGTACGATTGGATTAAAAGTGAAGTAACAGTAGCCTAACTATGAGTACTTCAATAGCACGCGATCTTACTGTTGAAATTGTTGAAGCTCAACCATCTTTCAATGTGGCGACTGAACTTCGCAATGAGGCGCTGGCCCAATTCAAAAAGTTAGGGTTGCCCGGTCCTAAACATGAAGAGTATCGCTTCACCCCTGTTACCCGGCATTTAGAGAAACATTTCAATTGGAATAGCAGTAATCCTGACAGTAATCTTTCTTCAGTTACCGATTACCTCATTCCCGAATTAGATGCCAACGTGGTAGTGTTGGTGAACGGACGGTATAATGCCTTGCTTTCAAAAGTTGTTAGCCTTGAGTCGGAGATAACCATCACCACATTAAGTGAAGCGCTTTTGAATAACCCCGTTGCTCTGGCGCATTTTAATACTTATGCAAGTACCGAGCCCGATGCTTTTGCAGCCTGGAATGGTGCCGCCTGGCTGGAAGGTGTTTTTATCCATGTGCCCGAGAATACTTCCGTCAATAAACCGGTATTTATACTTCAGATAAACGATGCATCGGCCGGACAAGTGGTTGCGCAAACACGCATCCTTGGGGTACTTGAAAAAGGTGCTACGGTAAGTGTGATTGAAAAATCTGATTCTATCGGAGACCATGTTGTTTTCCACAACTTTACCGAAGAGTGGATAGTAAAAGATGAAGCCCACTTAGAATACTGCAAAATCCAAAACGATGCTGGTAAAATTTGCCAGGTATCGAACACGGTTATTCATCAAACCACGTCCAGCAAGCTTAACACCTTTACGCTTACGTTGAACGGACAATTAATTCGCAACAACCTACGCATTCTGATTGATGGCGAAAAATGCGAATCGCACTTCTATGGATTGTATCTGCTGAATGGAAATACCTTAGCCGATAATCATACCGTTGTTGATCATAAAAAACCCAATTCTTTCAGCAATGAAATGTATAAGGGTGTGATGGATGGTAACGCAAAAGGTGTTTTTAACGGGAAGATTTACGTGCGACCGCACGCACAAAAGACAAACGCATTTCAATCCAATCGCAATATTATTATTTCCGACAACGCTACGGTAAATACAAAGCCTCAGCTAGAAATCTGGGCCGATGATGTGAAGTGCTCACACGGCTGCACTTCCGGGCAGTTAGATGAAGAAGCCCTGTTCTACCTGCGCTCACGCGGAATTGCTGAAACCAATGCGAAAGCTATGTTGCTCTATGCATTCGCGGCCGAAGTGTTGGAGCCCATTCAAAACGAAACCCTGAAATCGTATCTCGATCATTTGATTGCTGACCGGTTACAAAAGAATTTTTAATCATGAGCACCATTACCGCTCCTATTGATGTTGAAAAAATCCGGGCTCAGTTTCCGGTGCTGCATCAATTGGTAAATGGCAAGTCCTTGGTTTATTTCGATAATGCTGCCACCAATCAAAAACCCAGGCGTGTTATTGATGCGCTGACGCATTATTACGAACATGATAACGCCAATATTCATCGTGGCATTCACACCCTGGCCGAACGGGCTACCAAAGCATATGAGGCCACACGCCTAACCATGCAAACTTTCATCCACGCCAAACAAGCGGAGGAGATTATCTTTACAAGAGGCGTAACCGAAAGTATTAATCTGGTTGCCTCATCGTATGGTCGTGCATTTTTGAATGCCGGTGATGAGGTGATTGTTTCCGGACTGGAACATCATTCCAATATTGTTCCCTGGCAAATGATTTGCGAAGAGCGCAAAGCTATTCTTAAAGTTATTCCGGTAACGGAAGTAGGAGAACTTGATCTGGATGCCTATCAAAAATTACTTTCCGGTAAAACAAAGGTTGTTGCGGTTAATCATGCTTCCAACAGTTTGGGAACGATAAATCCGGTAAAAGAGATTATTGCGCTTGCACACCAGGTTGGTGCTGTTGTATTAGTTGATGGTGCTCAGGCTTCGGCCCATTTGCAAATTGATGTGCAAGATCTGGATTGCGATTTCTATTGTATCTCCTCGCATAAAATGTACGGCCCTACCGGCACCGGTATTTTGTATGGTAAGAAAGAGTTACTCGAAAAAATGCCGCCCTATATGGGAGGTGGCGAAATGATAAAAGACGTTACGTTTGCCAAAACAACCTATAACGATCTCCCCTACAAGTTTGAGGCCGGTACACCCAACATTGGCGATGTAATTGCCCTGAACGAAGCCATTAACTTTATCAATGATTTGGGTAAAGATGCCATTGCCGCTCACGAACATGAGCTACTTGTTTATGCTGCCGCTAAATTAGCTGCCCTAAAAAGTGTTAAACTGATTGGAACAGCAAAAGAAAAAGTAAGTGTCCAGTCGTTTGTAATTGAGGGCATTCATCATTTTGATGTTGGGCAAATGCTGGATACACGAGGCATTGCCGTGCGTACCGGACATCATTGCACACAGCCTCTGATGGATCGCTTTGGTATTGAGGGGACGGTACGAGCTTCATTTTCTATTTATAATACAAAAGCTGAGATTGATCAGTTGGTTGAAGGTGTTGAACGCATTATTAAATTTTTGAAGTAATGTCGATCAGCCAGATACAAAACGAAATCATCAGCGAATTTTCCCTGCTTGACGGAGACATGGAAATGACGGTATTCTATATCATGGAACTCGGCCAGAAACTTCCGGTTATGAAGGAAGCTGATAAAACAGAAGACAACGTTGTAAAAGGCTGTCAATCGAAAGTATGGCTCACAGCCCATCTGGATAAAGGAGGAATTATTTTTGAGGCCGATAGCAATACAGCCATCACCAAAGGCCTGGTAAGTTTGCTGGTGCGAATCTTCAACGGACAAAAACCAGATGACATTTTAAATGCCGACCTCTTCTTTATGAAGCAGATTGGAATGGAACGATTTATTGGTACCCAACGTTCCAATGGCTTTGCAGCCATGATCAAGCAGATGAAGCTTTATGCGTTAGCTTTTAAAACCCAAACAGAACTTGCCAAGTGAGCGAACAAACACAACCTACTGAACCAGTAACTGAAATTCCGCAAGGAGATTTGCGCGACAAAGTAATTGCAGCGCTTAAAACGGTTTACGACCCCGAAATTCCGGTGGATGTGTATGAGTTGGGACTCATCTATGAGATCAATGTGTTTCCGGTTAACAACGTGTATATTCAAATGACGCTTACTTCGCCTTCGTGCCCATCGGCAGAAGTAATACCGGGAGAAGTAGAACAGAAAGTGAAAGAGATACCCGGAGTAAGCAGTGTGAAAGTTGAACTTACGTTCGATCCACCCTACTCGCAGGACATGATGAGTGAGGCCGCCAAATTAGAACTTGGTTTTATGTAATGCCGGATTCAATATTTAAGATTGAGTGAACCTGACTGTAAAAAACTATTGTTTCATAATTGACATAATTTTGAATTTTAAATTTTAAATCGATATGTATCCCGAACCCCTTGTAGCCCCCATGCGTCAGGATTTGACAGTGGCTGGCTTTAAAGAATTAAAAACTGTTGCCGAGGTTGATCAGGAATTGAAAGATCAGAAAGGCACTACCTTGCTCGTGATTAACTCGGTATGCGGATGCGCTGCCGGTGCGGCCCGCCCTGGTATTAAATGGGCACTTCAAAACTCAGCCAAAAAACCGGATCATTTAACTACCGTTTTTGCCGGTGTAGATAAAGAAGCGGTTGCCAAAGCCCGCGAATACACTCTGCCCTATCCGCCATCATCGCCTTCTATTGCTTTATTTAAAGATGGCGAATTGGTTCATTTTGTAGAACGCCATCACATTGAAGGCCGTAATGCCCAGATGATTGGCGAACATTTGGTGGAAGTGTTTGATGAATTCTGTTAAGCAGATTTAAGAATACAGAAGGCCTTCGGGCCTTTTTTGTTGGCCTGATTTTGGTAAACGGTGCTATAAAAATTCAGGATTTCTGATAAGTTTGAATTAATTATAAAACTGATATGCAAAACACGCGGTGGTCAGTTTGAGCTTGTCGAAACTATTCCATTTACTATCAAAATCGACTTCGACATGCTCAGTCTGACATTCAGTATCGTGTTTTGCGCATTATAGTTTTTACAACTACTTAACCAATTGTTATGAATACCAAATTAACGCTACCTGCAATTTTACTTTGCAGTTCTGCCTTTGTAGCCTCTGCTCAATACAGCAGCAAACCACCCGAAGTTTCGCCAGCACCCATGAAACCCGAGATGACAGAAATCTGGGAACCAGAGGTAAAAGTGGTTACGCCTGCTAAAACTTTAGGCGATGCACCATCAGATGCGATTATCTTATTCAATGGAAAAAATCTGGATCAGTGGGTAAGTCAGAAAGATGCAACCAAGCCAGCCCCGTGGAAGATTGTCAATAACGATCACATGGAAGTGGTGCCTGGCTCGGGCGGCATTCAAACAAAAATGAAGTTTGGGGATTGTCAGTTACATATAGAGTTCAGCGCGCCCGATGCAGTGGAAAGTGAAGGGCAAGGACGTGGCAATAGTGGTGTTTTTTTTCAGAACCGCTATGAATTGCAAATTCTGGATTCGTACAATAACAGAACTTACCGCAATGGGCAAGCAGCCAGCATTTACAAAGATCATGCACCGTTAGTAAATGCCATGCGCGGTCCGTTGGAATGGAATACCTACGATGTGATCTATACGGCACCCCGTTTTAAGCCTGATGGTTCATTAGATTATCCGGCTCGGATTACGGTGCTACATAATGGAGTATTGGTACAGAACAATGTTACTATCAACGGACTCACGTTGTATATCGGGTTGCATCATTACCCGGAAGCACATGGTGAGGATGTAATCTCGCTGCAGGATCATGGTAATAAAACCCAGTTCAGAAACATCTGGCTGCGGAAGCTGTAAATATTGGATTTAAACCAGCAGAAGCGAATCGCCTTGGTAATCCCGGGCGATTTTTTTGTTTCTGAAACGAATCGGAATGTTCCAATTCTAACTCCAGGCGGGCTTCTTTTCCATTGTGCCGCATGTGGGTTAGTCAAAAACCAATTCTTAATCTGATATTAAATTGAACAATTTTGCTAATTTAATGTCTTGATATGCACTTCAACCCTGCGCGCATGAAATACTTTACTGCTTTTTTACTGCTTGTTGCTTTAGGTTCCCCGGCCCTGGCCCAGCAAGATCCCTTGTACGCGCAGTATATCAATAACCCCATCCTCCTTAACCCGGCTTATGCGGGGTTGAATGACAACTTTAATGCGAACGTTACCTATCGCAACCAGTGGGGCGGTTTTGATGGCAACCCGGTTACGTTCAATTTCAACTCGCATGTTTCTTTGGTTAATAATAAAGTTGGAGCTGGTTTACTTATCTCTCAGGATAAACTTGGCATAATAAAGAACACCGAAATTCAGGCTGCATTCTCCTATAAACTCCCAATTGATGATACCCGCACTTTCAGCTTTGGGATGCAGGCAGGCTTTGTAAACTTCAGAGCTAATTATGACGATTTGAATATACCCGATGATCAACGTGACGATATCGCTTTCTCGGCAAATGAAAATCTCTCCAAGCCAAACCTGGGTGCTGGTTTTATTCTTAAAAGCGATAAGTATTTGGTAGGTGCCTCGGTTCCACGCTTGCTTTCTACAACTGTTACCGCGTCATCAACCGGTCAGGATTTTGAATTATACAAGCAGCACTTCTATTTCTTCGGATCGTATGTATTTTTTCTGAATGAAAATATCCGGCTGAAACCCTCCACGTTAATACGTGCGGTTGGCGGTTCGCCCATTTCTATGGATCTAAACTTTAACTTTAACTTCAACGAAAAAATTACAGCCGGAATTTTTACCCGTAATTTTTCAGCATATGGTATTCAATTACAAGCCAAACTTGGCAACAACATCAGGTTGGGCTATATTTTTGAACTGCCCACAGGCAACTCCGTTGGTACTCGCTTTCTCACACACGAAGTATTACTCGGTACTACTGTACCGGTTTTTGATTATCACGACCGCTCCATCAGCACTTTCTAAGATATTCTGGCAAATTTTAAATCTAATCTGAACCATTTACCCGCCTGCGGGTTATACTTGTATTGATGAAGATAGCTGTTTACCGTAAAGAACACTTTAATGCTGCCCATCGTTTGTTTAACCCGGCCTGGTCGGATGAAAAGAACAATGCAGTATTTGGAAAATGTAGCAACCCCAACTACCACGGACATAACTATGAGCTTGAAGTAAAACTGATCGGTGCACCAGATCCTGAAACCGGTTATGTTTTCGATATGAAAGTTTTAAGCGACCTGATTCAGGAACACGTGGTAAAAAAATTCGATCATAAAAATCTTAATTTAGATACTGCTTATTTTAAAAACCTGAACCCAACGGCAGAGAACATTGCCGTGGTAATCTGGCGGATACTGAGGCAGCACATTGACAACCAGTACGAGTTAAAAATCAAACTCTATGAGACAGAAAGAAATTTCGTTGAATATCCGGCCGATTAATCCGCTTGACGATCAGGATGAAGATCACATGCTCACCTCCTGGAATACACCATTGCGGGAAGATGCTTTTGCCCTAAGCGATGATGAGAAAGTTGAGCAGATTGAAAAACGCTTTCGCGAAATCATGGAAATACTGGGGCTTGATTTGAATGATGATAGCCTGAAGGGAACTCCACGCAGGGTTGCCAAAATGTATGTGAAAGAAGTTTTCAGCGGTCTGAATCCCAAGAACAGACCCCAGGCCAGATTGTTCGAAAACAAATACAAGTACGATCAGATGTTGGTTGAAAAGGACATTACCTTTTACAGCCATTGCGAGCACCATTTTGTTCCTATCTACGGCAAAGCCCATGTGGGGTACTTCTCGAGTGGTAAAGTAATAGGCCTTTCAAAGATCAACCGCATTGTACAGTATTTTGCCAAGCGGCCACAGGTGCAGGAGCGACTAACCGTACAGATTGGAAAAGAATTACAACGAATTTTAGGTACCGAAAGCGTTGCCGTGGTAATTGATGCTAACCACATGTGTGTAGCTTCACGGGGCGTGGGCGATACCAACAGTAAAACCGGCACTGCCTTTTTTGGGGGTAAGTTCGAAGAAGAAAACACCAGACGCGAATTCCTCAATTACATCAATAGTAAATAGGTATCAGGCAGCGGATTGGTGTCTGAAGATCAGCCTATTGCCTTGCGCTAAACACCCAATACCTATACCCGGGTTCCTGAAGTTCCTTGTTGCCTTATTCTTAATGGCTAATTAGATTTTTTTGTACTTTAGCCTCCCGTAAAACCTTCGATTTAACTTACTATTTATGGTATTCGATTTAGACATGATCAAGGCCTTGTATGCAGCCATGCCGGGCCGTATTGCAAAAGCACGTTCTGTGGTGGGTAAACCCCTTACACTTTCAGAAAAAATCCTTTATGCACACTTACACTCCGATCAGAAACTCGAAAATTTCGGGCGAGGTAAATCGTATGTGGATTTTACTCCAGACCGTGTGGCCATGCAGGATGCAACGGCTCAAATGGCGTTGTTGCAATTCATGTCGGCCGGAAGGCCCAAAGTGGCTGTGCCCTCCACGGTGCATTGCGATCACCTTATTGTGGCCAAAGTAGGCGCTAAAGATGATTTAAGTGCAGCCAACAGTGAGAGCAAAGAAGTGTTCGATTTCCTTTCTTCTGTTTCAAATAAATATGGAATTGGTTTCTGGAAACCAGGAGCCGGAATTATTCATCAGGTAGTGTTGGAGAACTATGCATTCCCGGGCGGTATGATGATTGGTACCGACTCACACACGGTTAATGCCGGTGGTTTGGGTATGGTGGCCATTGGTGTGGGTGGAGCCGATGCTGTGGATGTAATGGCGGGCATGGCCTGGGAGCTTAAATTCCCCAAACTGATTGGCGTTAAGCTAACCGGTAAACTGAGCGGCTGGACTTCAGCTAAAGATGTAATCTTAAAAGTGGCAGGTATTCTTACCGTAAAAGGTGGAACCGGTGCCATTGTAGAATATTTTGGTGAAGGTGCCACCTCTATGAGTTGTACCGGTAAAGGTACCATTTGTAATATGGGTGCTGAAATCGGAGCTACTACCTCAACCTTTGGGTACGATGATTCAATGGCCCGGTACCTGATTTCTACTGGCCGTGCCGAGGTAGCTAAACTGGCCGATGGAATCAAACAACACTTAACTGCCGATCCGGAAGTTTATGCCAACCCTGAAAAGTACTTTGATCAGGTAATTGAAATCAACCTTTCAGAACTGGAACCCCACCTGAACGGACCCTTTACTCCCGATCTTGCAACTCCGATATCTAAACTAAAATCAGAAGCCCAAAAGAACGGCTGGCCACTAAAAGTGGAAGTAGGTCTGATAGGTTCATGTACCAACTCTTCATACGAGGATATTGCACGCGCTGCCAGTCTGGCTAAGCAAGTTGCTGAAAAGGGCTTGAAGACAAAGGCTGTTTTTACTATAACACCAGGTTCAGAACAAGTTCGTTATACCATTGAGCGTGACGGCTTTATCGATACTTTTAACAAGATTGGTGCAAAGGTATTTGCCAATGCCTGCGGCCCTTGTATTGGTATGTGGAGCCGTGTAGGTGCTGAGCGTAAAGAGAAGAATACCATTGTACACTCATTCAACCGTAACTTCCAATCGCGTAATGATGGTAATCCAAATACATTTGCTTTTGTAGGATCGCCAGAACTCGTAACCGCGCTAGCGATTGCCGGTGATTTAGGTTTTAACCCGATTACCGATACCCTTACCAACGAACAGGGACAACAAGTAAAACTTGATCCACCTACAGGCGATGAACTACCTAAAAAAGGATTTGATGTAAAAGATCCGGGCTATCAGGCCCCGGCCAAAGATGGAAGTAGCGTAACTGTTAAAGTGAGCCCTACCTCCGATCGTTTACAATTGCTGGCACCGTTCAAACCATGGGAAGGTACCGACCTGAAAGGTTTGCGTTTGCTGATTAAAGCAAAAGGCAAGTGTACTACCGATCATATTTCGATGGCGGGTAAATGGTTAAAGTACCGCGGGCATCTGGATAACATTTCGAATAACCTGTTGATTGGGGCAACCAACTTCTATAACGAGCAGATTAACAGTGTGAAGAATGGTTTAACCGGAGTTTATGATGAAGTACCAAAAGTGCAGCGTGCTTATAAAGCCCAAGGCCTTGGTTCTATTGTAGTAGGCGATGAAAACTACGGTGAAGGATCATCGCGCGAACATGCCGCCATGGAGCCACGCCACCTGGGTGTGCGGGCTATTCTGGTTAAGTCGTTTGCCCGTATTCACGAAACCAACCTGAAGAAACAAGGTATGTTGGCATTAACTTTTGCCAATAAAGAAGATTATAACAAGATTAAAGAAGACGATACGTTCGATATTGTTGGATTAACTTCATTTAGTCCGGATAAGCCATTAACCCTGGTAATCAAACACAGCGATGGAACCAGCGAGTCAATAACGGTTAACCATACCTATAACGCCAACCAGATTACCTGGTTCAAAGCTGGCTCGGCCCTGAATGCTATGGGTGCTGCTAAAGCTGCGGCTCCAAAGAAGGCCACACCGAAGAAAGCCGCCAAACCTGCAGCAAAAAAAGTGGTGAAGAAGGCTTCAAAGAAAGTAGTGAAGAAAGCCACACCTAAGAAGGCTGCCAAAAAAGTAGAGAAGAAGGCTTCTAAAAAGGCTACGAAGAAAGTAACCAAAAAGATAGTGAAGAAGGCTGCGAAGAAAGTGGTTAAGAAAGTTAAGTCAGCAAAGAAATCAGTTAAGAAGGTGGCGAAGAAAAAGAAGTAAGTAAGTAATAACATTTCACATGAGTTAAGAGCGCTAAGGTTTTAGCGCTCTTTCTTTTTATTATCAATCCCCAATACTTGACTTTATTGCAATACTCAATATCTTTATATTGATTTTTTACTTTTTTGAACTCGTTTACAACCACTAACCACTACAAGTCATGAGTTTCACTGAAACCATTGACCTCGATTTAACCGAGGTCGCTGAAATCCGTACGGATTCTGTAACCGGATTCCGATCGTTGTTTTCCAAAAAATCGTTTGAAGCAAACGAAGTAGTAATCGGTTTTATGGCCCGTGCCACCTATGAAAAACCAAACTACTTAACAGTGCAGATTAACGATAATGTTCACATCGAACTGTTTCCGGAATGTCTGGAATGTATCAACCACAGCTGTAACCCCAACTGCTTTTTCGACACTACCCTTATGGAGTTGGTTACCGTAAGACCAATTGCTGCAGGTGAAGAGTTCAGTTTCTTCTACCCCTCAGCTGAATGGGATATGGACAGGCCATTTGCTTGCCACTGCGGAAGTAAGGACTGCATTGGTAAAATTCAGGGTGCGAAACATCTTTCTGCAGAAGCATTAAAGAAGTATCGCTTTACTGGTTTTATTCAGCAGAAACTGGCTTCGCGCTAAGCGTTTAGTTAAGCTCTTTAAGTATTGTTCTGAATTCGTTCAGAATCATGGCGGTAGCGCCCCACACTACCTCTTGCTCTATTTCGAAGTGTGGTGCCCGCATAGGAAATAATTTGGCGGCCAGAATTTCTTTGGTACGTATGGCTTCGCTTTCCAATAATTGATTCACTGATCCTTTTAACACTTTAACCACTTCTTTGGGATCGGGCTTGAATATGGGTTGGGTATGTAACATCCCCACAACGGGAGTTACCATGAAGTTGCTGGGTATTACAAAGAAATCGGAAAGTGTGCCTAGTATTTCGATTGACTTCGAATCGATGCCAATCTCCTCTTCGGTTTCGCGCAAGGCAGTTTCAATTAATGTTTCGCCCGTTTCTGCTTTACCACCAGGCAAACTGATTTGTCCGCCATGGGTACCCAGATAATCCGGGCGCTTGGTTAAAGGAAACAATACATCGTTACCATCGGGGTACAATAAAATCATAACACTGCCTGGCCGTGGTGGCAGCTTATGTTCAAACTTTGGTTTGATTGCTCCTACTGGTTCAGCCCGCATCAGGTTGTGCGCCAATTCTCCCGGTAAGGGCAAGGTTAGCCGGTTTCGTAAAGCCTCGTAATCAATCTTCATTTTTCAGTCACAGTTCAACAAGTATTTGTAACTTTAGATTCCGCACAAAGCAAAAATACCGAATCATGCGATACTTGCTTTTATCCGGTTTATGGCTGGCCTTTAATTTTTCGAATGCACAGATCAGGGTAAGTACAAACCAACGCTACCTGATGACTACAGATGGTAAACCCTTCTTCTGGTTGGGCGATACGGCCTGGGAATTGTTTCACCGGCTTACACGCGAAGAAGCAGAAGAATATCTGGAACTGCGCAAACAACAAGGTTATAATGTAATTCAGGCGGTGGCACTTGCCGAAATGAATGGTTTGAGGCAACCCAACCGGTATGGCGATTTACCGCTAATCGATCAAGACCCTACCCGATTAGCAACAACACCGGGAGCCAATCCGGCCAACGAAACTGAATACGATTATTGGGATCATGTGGATTTTGTAATAAACCGGATAGCCTACAAGGGAATGTATGTGGGATTCCTTCCAACCTGGGGTGATAAGGTAGCCAACATGTGGGGCGATGGCCCAATTATTTTTAACGAAGCTAATGCCGAAGTGTATGGCGCTACGCTGGCTAAACGTTACGCCAGGCACTGGAACATAATCTGGATATTGGGTGGCGACAGACCTGCTACTTATAAATTTAAAGTTGAAGGTATTGAACAGGATTTTGACGATCGTGATATCTGGCGCGCTATGGCGAAAGGTATTGAATCGGTTTTGGGTAAAGATGCCTTTATCACCTATCACCCCATGGGTGGGTCATCCAGCAGCGCATATTTTCATGCGGATAGCTGGATGGATATGAATGCTTTTCAATCCGGACATGGTGCCCGGGAAACTGAAGTGTGGGACTGGGTAACGCGCGATCTTTCCATGAAACCTCAAAAACCTACGCTCGACATGGAACCCTGCTATGAAGATCATCCGGTTAATCCGTGGGATGGTAAATGGACACGGGCTGAGCGCGGGTACTTTCATGCGTATGATGTGCGCGCTCGCATCTACCGATCGGTATTTGCCGGAGCTTGTGGTGTTACATACGGCCATCATCAGATCTGGCAGTTTTTGAACACCGACTTGAATCCGGCCATCAATATTGGCGATACCTTAATTGGTTGGCAAAGAGCTATGAAAGCTGAAGCAGCCACCCAGATGCAGCATTTAAAAAGACTCATGCTATCCCGCCCATTCTTCGATCGGGTAGATGATCCATCTCTGATTGTTGGCAATCGGGGTGTTAATTATACCGATGTGATGGTAGCAACCCGCCACGAAAATGGTTTATATGCCTTTGTTTATCTGCCTGAGAATAAACCTGTTTCTATTGATTTAAGTAAGTTAAAAGGAAGCACAAAATCGGTTAGCTGGTTCGATCCACGAACCGGCAAAACGTTGGCTGGCTTTTCAACTACAACTACTGGTGTAATGAATTTTATTCCGCCAGGCGATGGCAAGGACTGGGTTTTAATTATTGATGATGCCAGTCAGAATTTTCCAAAGCCTTAATGAAGTAAGGCGCCAGACGGCTTGTCTGCTTCCGCTACTAGCCGTCTTACGCCTATCCAGTTATTTCTTATTGCATTGCCTGATCTGTTCATCGGTAACCATGCGGTCGCCCAGGGCTTCGGATTTACTGAATGAAACGCAGGCAAGCCCCGGATTTCCATTGTTGAGGTAGGCAAGTCCCAGATAGAAATAAATCTTATCTACGAATGGATCGGTATCTAATGCCTGCTTGAGTAAACGTTCGGCATACTTGTAATCTTTCCTGATTAAACTGAGAATACCCTTGTTGCGGTACGCCCAGGCATTGTAGGGATCAAGCGAAATACTTTCGTTGATGTCGGCCTCCGCCTTATCCAATTGATTTTGACTCAGGTAGATAAACCCTCTGTTATTCAGGTAATACGGGTGGCGCGGACTCAACCGCAACGCTTCCTCTACCAGTCGCATGGCTTCCGTATAATTAGATTGTTCTATCTCAATCAGCGCAAGCGTGTTGTAGATGTTGGGTTCATCTGGTTTTAACAGCGCGGCTTGTTTTAACTCCACCCGGGCCGAATCAAAATGTTTCTGATAATATTGAACGGTGGCATGATTAACCAGAATGTCCACATTGTTGGGGTCAAGCTCTAGCGCGCGATCAAAAGAAAGCATGGCCTTTTTGAACTCGCGCAGTTTGGTGTAGGCTAATCCTTGGGTAAAATGGGCCAGGGCGGTATCGGGTTTGGTGGCAATTACTTTGTCGAGGTAGTCCAGCGTCTTGTAATACTCCTTTAACTCATAGCTGGTATTGGCATGGTTGATCAGGGCATTAATAAAGCCCGGGCGGCATTCTATCGCTTTCTGATAATTTTCCTGAGCCTTGAGATATTGCTTTTGGTTGAAGTTAACCGTGCCGAGATTATTCCATGCATCGGCATAACAGCCATCTACTTTAATAGCCTCGCCATAGTAGTAAGCGGCTTTGTCGAAGTTGCCTTCGTTTAGCGCAATGTTCCCTTTCAACAAAAACTGTTGTAACCGGGTTTCTTTTGAGGTACAAGCCGATAGCAGTAACAACCATACGAATAATTTCAGGTATCTCATTATCTTGTGTCTAAAGTTCTACTAGAAGATGCTTACGCAACAATCTCAGACAAAAGTAAAAGAACTCCTGCAAAGCGGACAAAAAATGGCTGCGATTCAGTTTTTGTGCAACGAACATAAACTTTCCTTGCTGGATGCTAAACATTGGGTTTCGTATCTGGCAGGCGAAACAACTCAATTGCCCGGCACGCAAACTTCTCCGGTTTCACCGGCTTTAATGCGGGCCCGCGTAGAAGATCTGCTTCGATCGAACAATAAAATTCAAGCCGTAAAAATGGTTATGGCAGAATACCGGATCCCGCTTAAACAAGCCAAAGAACTGGTTGACGCTGTGTCACCAAATCAGGGTTTTACATTTCCCAAAGCAGGCCCCGGACTTGTGTTCTTGCTATTGGCGGGTATTGGTACACTCTTTACCTCATTATGCATTTATTGGCTCTGGGCAGATTATTCATTTACCAGCAAAGCGACTCTTGTTACCGGCACTGTGGTTGATCTGAATTACGGCATGGGTGGTGACAGTGGTGCGGCCCCGGTGGTGGCATACCAATGGCAAGGCAAAGAAATGACTTTTGAAGGTTCCACCTATTCTAACCCACCAGCCGTAGAAATTGGCGAACAAGTAGAGTTGTTTATAAATCCCGATAGCCCAAATAATGTGTTGATCAATATGATTTCAGAGCGCTACATTCTGATTTTTATATTTGGCTTTATGGGGTTCGTTTTTTCGCTTATTGGTTTTCTGGGGTTGTGGTTTGGAAAAAGAAATTAACCAGGCGAACTCCAATCCCAAATTGAATTTTTCTAACATCCTAAACCAAAATACAATCAAATGAAGAAACTACTCTTGTTCCTGCTGTTATCTACAATAACCCTTGTTGCCTGCGAAGATAAAGGCTGCCCGGATAATATGGATGAATGTACCTTACAGGATGGCACCAAAATCTGTGTTCCTAAAGGAAGATGCTGATGGATTGAAGTCTTGACCAAGGGTTTTTCCTTCATTTGCCCTATTGGTTGTAGGAAAAGCTATTCAGCCATCTGTCAAAAACACCCGTTAGCCACCTATTTTCTCAATTTTTCTTTGACCATAAAAAACTATTCTGTTGTTTTACGGCATCAAAATGATAAACACTCAAAACATACACGGCCACCACCATCATGTAACCAACACGTGTGGTAAGGCTTTGTTTTGATTAAAATAATCTCACAAATTAAAAAGGCTTGCCAACATCTGGTAAGCCTTTTTTGTTTTTAAGAACAATGTAAAGTATATGACACAACTACGAATAGCCATCCAAAAATCCGGTCGCCTGCAGGAAGACTCCCTCAAACTTTTAAAGGAAAGCGGCTTACAATTCAGCAACGGTCGCGATCAGCTAAAAGCTCAGGTGCGCAACCTCCCTATCGAGTTACTTTTTTTACGCGATGATGATATTCCGCAGTATGTGGAAGATTGTGTAGCCGATGCAGGCATTGTTGGTGAAAACGTGTGGATTGAAAAACAAAAACAAAATCAGTTAATCAAACGCCTCGACTTCTCGCGCTGCCGCCTCTCTATTGCTATTCCACGGGCAGAAGAATACAACGGAGTTACCTGGTTGCAAGGCAAAAATATCGCTACCTCCTATCCCACCATTGTAAAACAGTTTCTGCAAAAGCATAACATTCAGGCTGACATTCACGAAATCAGTGGCTCAGTTGAAATTGCACCCGGCATTGGCCTGGCGCACGCCATCTGCGATATTGTGAGTACCGGCAGTACGTTGTTAAGCAACGGATTAAAAGAAGTGGAAGTAGTTATGCAATCTGAAGCAGTACTGATTGCCACACCTGATCTGGAAACTGGCAAGCAAGCTATTCTGGAACAACTGCTGTTCCGCATTCAGGCAGTACAGTTAGCCAAGAACAACAAATACATTCTGTTAAACTGCCCGAACGAAGCGATACCTAAAATAACTTCAGTTATACCCGGCATGAAGAGTCCAACTATTTTACCGCTCGGGCGCGAAGGCTGGTCATCGTTACATTCTGTAGTAGATGAAAATGATTTTTGGGAAAAAATCGGGCAACTGAAATTGTTTGGCGCAGAAGGTATATTGGTAATTCCTATTGAAAAAATGATTCTGTAATATGAAGCAAATACTTAACCCACCGGCAAGTCAATGGCCCGGGCTGTGCAAGAGGCCCCAATTAGAACTTGATTTTCTGGAGGGCAGCGTAAACAACGTATTGGAGCGTGTACACCGATCGGGCGATGCCGCTCTGTTAGAATTTACACACCAGTTTGATGGCGTAGTGTTAGACAAACTTGAAGTTACAGCCGGTGAAGTTACAGCCGCTACCCAAAATTTACCTGCTACGTTAAAAACGGCAATCATTGCGGCAGCCAAAAACATTGAGGTATTTCACGCAGCCCAAAAACGCAGCATAGAAAAAATTGAAACAATGCCCGGGGTTACGTGCTGGCGCAAGGCCACACCTATTCAGAAAGTAGGCATCTACATTCCGGGGGGAACTGCGCCCTTGTTCTCAACGGTTTTAATGTTAGCCATACCGGCCCGGTTGGCGGGCTGCAAAGAAGTTATACTTTGTTCACCGCCCGATAAAAGCGGAGCCATACATCCGGCAATATTGTTTGCCGCACAACTTACGGGTGTTACAAAAATTTTTAAAGTTGGTGGCTCACAAGCCATCGCGGCCATGGCTTACGGTACTGAGTCTGTTCCGCAGGTAAGTAAAATTTTTGGGCCCGGAAATCAATACGTAACTACAGCCAAGCAAATGGTAAGTCAGCAAGGTATTGCCATTGATATGCCTGCAGGTCCATCGGAAGTTTTGGTAATTGCCGATGAAGCTGCTAACCCTGCCTATGTAGCTGCGGATTTATTGTCGCAGGCCGAACATGGTGCCGATAGCCAGGTGGTGTTGGTTTCAACCACACAGACCATTTTAGAAAAAGTACAGGTTGAAGTTGTTAAACAGTTAGCTGCACTACCCCGAAAAGAGTTGGCACAAGAAGCGTTAAACAATAGTTTGTCGATAAGTTTTGAATCGGAAACAGCTATGGTTGATTTTGTGAATGCCTATGCACCGGAGCACTTGATTATCAACACATCGAACAATAAAATGCTTGAGTCACAGATTGTCAATGCAGGCTCCATATTCCTGGGCGCGTTTACTCCGGAAGCTGCTGGTGATTATGCTTCCGGCACTAATCATACTTTACCCACCAACGGGTTTGCAAAAGCTTTTGGTGGAGTATCGCTGGAGAGTTTTACCAAATACATTACAGTACAAGAAATTACCCAAGCTGGCTTGCAATTGCTTGGCCCGATTGTAGAAACTATGGCCGAGGCAGAACAACTAAAAGCACATGCGCAGGCTGTGCGGGTAAGGTTGAACTAAAAATTAAATGGCTTGTAGCAAGTAGTAATTGAAATAAATGGATTTTTCGAAACAGTATGTTTGAGTTAAATAAGTTGGTTAGGAAAAATGTTTTAAACCTAAAACCGTATTCATCGGCCCGTGATGATTTTCAGGGACAAGCCTCCGTGTATCTGGATGCCAATGAAAACCCTTACCCAACCGGGTACAACCGATATCCTGACCCGCATCAACTGGCAGTAAAACAAAAGTTAGCGGCTATTAAACAGGTTGAGGTAGCCAATATCTTTCTGGGTAATGGAAGTGATGAAGTTATTGACTTATTGTTTCGCGCCTTTTGCGAACCGGGCAAGGCCAACGTGGTAATTCCACAGCCCACCTATGGTATGTATGCCGTAAGTGCCGACATTAATAATGTTGCAATAAAATCAGTCCGGCTCACAAATGACTTTGATCTGGATGTGGAGGCAACACTCCAGGCCTGTGATGATCAGACCAAATTGATTTTTTTATGCAGCCCTAATAACCCGGCCGGAAAATCTATAACACCTGCAAAGGCAGAAGCACTGATTAAAAATTTTAATGGATTGGTTGTTGTTGATGAGGCTTACATCGATTTTACCAATCATCCTGGCTTTGTGCCTTTACTGAAACAATACCCGAATCTGGTTGTGTTGCAAACTCTTTCAAAAGCCTGGGGTTTGGCGGGCATCCGATTAGGATTAGGGTTCGCTTCCGCGGAATTCATTCAGGTATTGAATAAGATCAAACCTCCCTACAACATCAGTATTTTGTCGCAGCAGGTAGCATTGGAGGCGCTTGGCAATGAAAAACAGAAAAATGCCTGGGTACGCGAAATTATTGCTGCCCGTGAAAAACTGACCAATCAGCTAAAAGCCTTGCCGCAAGTGCTTGAAGTATTCCCGTCCGATGCAAACTTTCTGTTAACCCGGGTTACAAATGCAAAGGAACTTTATCAGAAGTTAGTGGAAAAGGGTGTGATCGTGCGCGATCGTTCTAACGTAGCATTGTGCGAAAACTGTTTACGCATTACTGTAGGCACTCCGGAAGAAAATGAGATTCTAATTCGCGAACTTAGCAGATTATGAAAAGAGTATTATTTATTGATCGGGATGGTACTTTAATTGTTGAACCAGCAGATGATCCGCAGATCGACAGTCTGAGTGAAGTTAAATTCATACCCGGTGTGTTTACGTGGCTCGGGCGCATTGCACGCGAAACTGATTATGAATTAGTCATGGTTACCAATCAGGATGGTTTAGGAACAGCTTCGTTTCCGGAAGAAACATTCTGGCCTGTTCAAAAACTGGTGGCTGATACTTTAGCCGGTGAGGGCATTCACTTTTCTGCAGTTCATGTTGACCGGTCTATGCCGCACGAAAACAAACCAACACGTAAACCGGGTACGGGCATGCTTACCTCCTACTTGAGTGGCGAGTATGACCTGGCCAACTCATTTGTAATTGGCGATCGGGTTACGGACATTGAACTTGCCAAAAATCTGGGTGCAAAGGGTATTTTAATAAATGATGGCTCACTCGCTTCAAAACTTGAAGAAAAAAACCTGACCGAACATTGTGTTAGCATTACAACCAACTGGAAAGACATTTACGATGCTGTAATTCCGCGTAAAGCTTCTATCCGCAGAACAACCAAAGAAACAGACATTGCTATTACCGTTAACCTGAATGGAACCGGTAAATCTAAAATCAGTACCGGTTTAGGTTTTTACGACCACATGCTCGATCAATTGGCACGGCACGGATTAATCGATCTGGAGATAAACGTTAAAGGCGATTTACACATCGATGAACATCATACCATTGAAGACACTGCTCTTGCTTTAGGTGATGCATTTCTACAAGCATTGGGTAACAAAAAAGGCATTGAACGTTATGGTTTCTGTTTGCCCATGGATGATTGCCTGGCACAGGTAGCTATTGATTTTGGTGGAAGGCCATGGTTAGTGTGGGATGCTGAGTTTAAACGCGAAAAAATTGGAGAGATGCCTACCGAGATGTTTTATCATTTTTTCAAATCATTTTCTGATACTTCTAAAAGTAACCTGAACATAAAAGCAGAAGGAACGAATGAACATCATAAAATTGAAGCCATTTTTAAAGCATTCGCGAAAGCAATAAAAATGGCAGTTAGAAAAGATCCTTTTAATGATCAGTTGCCCAGCACCAAGGGAGTTATTTAGGTGAGATAGTTGGTATTCCGCAACAAGCAGCAGTAGTAAAAAATGATATCCATAATAAAATACAATGCCGGTAATACTCGCTCAGTAGCATTTGCCTTAGAGCGATTGGGTGTTCCATTTTGCATTACTGATAATCACGAAGAAATCAGCAAAGCAGATAAAGTTATTTTTCCGGGTGTGGGGGAAGCCAATACAACCATGCGTTATCTGAAAGACAAAAAGCTGGATGTATTAATTAAAGGTTTAAAGCAACCGGTGTTGGGAATTTGTCTGGGCATGCAATTGCTATGCTCCTACTCCGAAGAAAATGATACTTCTTGCCTTGGGATATTCAACGATCGGGTTAAACGGTTTCGGCCAAACAACCATGAAAAAGTACCACACATGGGTTGGAATTCTATAACACTCACACAAAGCTGGATTGATTCTGCTGTAGACGAAAAATTTGTTTACTTTGTGCATAGTTATTTTGTGCCGGTAAATCCCCACACATCGGCCATAACAGAATATATAGAACCATTCAGTGCTGCCATGCAGAAAGATAATTTTTATGCTGTTCAGTTTCATCCGGAAAAGTCAGCCGCTGTGGGTGAGAAAATTATTCAATCATTTTTAAATATCAGGTAAAATTATGCGAGTTGTTCCGGCTATCGATATTATAGATGGCAAATGTGTTCGCCTAACCCAGGGCGACTATGGTAAAAAGAAAGTTTACCGCGAAGATCCGGTTGAAGTGGCTTTGGAATTTCAGGATGCCGATTTGGATTGTCTGCACCTGGTTGATCTGGATGGTGCACGCAAAGGCCATGTCGTAAACTGGGAGGTAATTCGCGATATTCAGGAAAAGACGGCCCTAAGTGTTGACTTTGGTGGTGGTGTTAAAACCGAAGCCGAAGTTGAGCAATTATTGGATCTGGGAGTGCATCAGATAAATGTGGGCAGCCTTGCTGTAAAAGAACCCGACACCTTTAGTAAATGGTTGCGGAAATACGGCTCTGAGAATTTTATTTTGAGTGCTGATGTAAAAAATGGAAATGTAGCAATCAATGGCTGGTTGGAAGACACGCAGTTCAGATTATTTGATATTGTGGAGCGATTTGAATCAGAAGGCCTGGAGTTCCTGACCTGCACCGACATCAGCACCGATGGCATGCTGGAAGGCCCCAACATCGGATTGTATAAAAAACTGATTAAACGTTTTCCGAAACTTAAAGTAGTTGCCAGTGGTGGTGTGAGTAGCCTTCATGATCTGGAAGAGTTAAAATACGCAAAAGTATATGGGGTTATTATTGGTAAAGCGATTTACGAAGGCAAAATAAAACTGGAAGAATTAAAAGCTTTTCAGAACTCTTAACAATTTCCGTTTTGCTTACCAAACGTATTATTCCTTGCCTTGACATTAAAGATGGTCGCACCGTTAAGGGTGTGAATTTTGTAAACATCCGCGATGCCGGTGATCCGGTTGAATTAGGTGCAAACTATGCGCAACAAGGTGCTGACGAACTTGTGTTTCTGGACATAACCGCCACCAACGACAATCGTAAAACATTTGTTGAACTGGTAAAGAAAATAGCCCAACATGTAAATATTCCATTTACCGTTGGCGGTGGTATAAGTTCAATTGCAGATGTGGAGCCGTTATTGGAAGCTGGTGCCGATAAAATCAGCATTAACTCAGCCGCAGTGCGAAACCCGCAGTTGATTGATGAACTTGCAAAAGCATTCGGATCGCAGTTTGTGGTGTTGGCTATTGACGCCCGTAAAGTGACTAACCAATGGACGGTGCACACCCATGGCGGCAGCAAGCCCACCGATAAAAAATTATTTTCATGGGCACGCGAAGGCGAGCAACGCGGAGCAGGAGAAATTCTTTTCACCAGTATGGATCACGATGGTACCAAACAAGGTTTTGCAAATGATCCGCTCTTGAAACTGCATGAGCTTTTGGATATTCCGGTGATTGCCTCCGGAGGCGCAGGCAACAAAGAACATTTTTTACATGCATTTACATTAGGAAAAGCTGATGCCGCGTTGGCTGCTTCACTTTTTCATTTTGGTGAGCTTTCTATTCCTGATTTAAAGTTATATCTTAAAAATGCCGGAACCTCCATCCGAATCTGAAATACTATGATTGATCCCACTCAGGTAAACTTCGAAAAATTGAATGATCTGGTGCCGTGTGTTGTGCAAGATTCATCAACAAACAAGGTACTAATGCTTGGCTTCATGAATTCCGAAGCGCTTACCAAAACACTCAACGAAAAGAAGCTCACTTTTTATAGTCGTTCAAAAAAAAGGCTTTGGACAAAAGGCGAAACTTCAGGTAACTTTCTATCATTGGTAGATGTGCATCTGGATTGCGATCATGATACACTGCTTTTTAAAGTAAAACCCAAAGGCCCTACGTGCCATTCCGGTGCCGATACCTGCTTTAATGATAAGAATCAAAGTGAGGGTTTGGAATTTCTGGAAGCAATTATTCAGAATAGAAAACTAAACCCAAAGGCTGGCTCTTACACTAATCAACTACTGGATTCCGGAATCAATAAGGTTGCTCAAAAAGTAGGCGAAGAAGCTGTTGAGTTGGTAATTGAAGCCAAAGACAACAATCGGGAATTATTTTTGGGTGAAGCCGCTGACTTAATGTACCACTACCTGGTGTTGCTTACCGCCAAAGGGTACACCTTAAAAGATGTAATAACCGTTTTGAAGAGCAGACATTCTTAGTCAATTTATTTTCACACTCTATGAAAAAAGTTAAGATCATAGATGGATTCAGATTCATAAAGCATCCTTCGCAAACTGTAGATGCTACTACCCTATTAGCAAGAAGTAAAACATACCTCGCAAAGCTGGAGACCAGGCGAAGCGTAAGGGATTTTTCCAGTAAGCCTGTACCATTAGCTGTAATCAAAAATTTGATTCGTACAGCATCAACAGCGCCTTCAGGTGCTCATAAGCAACCATGGACTTTCTGTGTAGTGAAAAGTAAAGCTTTAAAAAAGCAGATCAGGATTGCGGCTGAAAAAGAAGAACACGAAAGTTATGAAAACCGGATGAGTGAAGAATGGTTGAATGCCATTAAGCCCCTACAAACAAATTGGGAAAAACCATTTCTTGAAACTGCGCCCTACCTGATCATCGTATTTAAAAAATCGTATGATTTATTAAATGACGGAAGTAAACGAAATAATTATTATGTCTCTGAATCGGTAGGGCTGGCGTGTGGTTTTTTACTTACTGCTATACATCAATCTGGGTTGGTAGCACTCACGCATACACCAAGCCCAATGAATTTTTTATCAGCACTACTCAAACGACCCTCGAATGAAAAACCTTTTTTACTAATACCGGTTGGATTTGCCAGTTCAGAAGCCTGGGTACCTAAACTTAAAAGGAAGCCTCTGTCTGAAGTAATGGTTGAATATTAGATCTCAGTTTTTGGGATGCAGTTTAACGTACGTAAGTGTATAGGTAAATTCTGAGTTACCAGAATTTTCTTTACGCACACCCTCCAACATATCGCGCACACCATCGTATGAAAAGGTATAAGTCGATACCTGCTTGCGCGATTCAAAGTGGCGGTATATCAACAGGTTCGATTCGGCCAACTTGGTAAATTCTCCGCGTACGGAATAGGACGGCAATTGTGTTTTATCGAGGGAGATTTCGAGGTATTCGCGGTTGGCATTATTCGGATCGCGGATGATAGCCACGGTAGAATAATTCTCTTTTCGTTCCACAATTTTTTCCTTTTCGGTAGATGACAAGAAGGGCTTACCCTTGCGCAATACCACAACCGAAACGGCATAAATACCTTCAATAGAATTGGTTTGCTCTTCTTTGTACATATAGCGTTGAGTCAGATCGTGAAAATCAATCTGCTCAAACTCCGGGCGCTTTTGTTTATACCGAAGCGAATAGAGTTTTTCTATGGAGCATGATGATAGCATTACTGCCATCATCATAAACGCTAACATGACACTTTTCTGCATATTAGAATTCGATATCTGTATAAGTACCCTGGATGCACGAGCGGCAAGATAATCGCCCGCGCAAACCAGAAGGTTTAAGCAACGACTTGCCCATTAACATACGCACACATTCCTGAATGCCCTCGGTAATGCTGGGGTGCGGATGTACACACTCGGCCAATTCTTCAATACCCTTATCCATACTAATTAAAACCGCCACTGCCTGAATGGCACTACTGGCATGCAGACCGACAACCTTCATTCCCAAAATCTTCATATGATCATCGCATGTTACCAGTAGCTTGATAAAGCCCTGGGTATTTCGCTTGGCGATTGCCCGACTGATTGTACTATACTCCAGCGTTACCACTTTGTAATCAATACCCTTTTCGCGAGCCTGGGTTTCATTCATTCCCACCCCGGCTACTTCAGGACTCAGGAACATGATTGTGCTGATGTTTTCGTACACCAGTTTACGATCTGGCTTGCCAAAAATTCTTTCCACCGCATACCGGCCCTCCAACTCCCCAACATTCACTAACGAGATATCAGCAGTTAAATCGCCAACCGCATAAATGTTCGGCACGTTGGTCTGGGTATCGTTACTATCAATTCCACGTTTGGTTATGTTTATACCTACTTTATCGGTCCATAGTTCTTCCAGGTTAGCCACACGTCCAACTGAAACCAGTGCTTTCTCCACATTGAAAGTGTTACGGCTACCATCGGTATATTCCAATTCATACTCTACCCTGCCGTTTATAATTTTCATTCCCACGAGGCGCGAATTCCGATGAATCAGTACTCCATTGTTTTCCATGTTGCGTTCAACAATTCGCACCACGTCTTCATCTTCAAATGGTAAAATGCGATCGCCTTTGTCAATCAGATGAACTTTGGTACGGCCAAATCCGCTGAAGATGGTTGCATATTCGCAACCAATTACCCCGGCCCCTACAATCACCATGCTTTCCGGAAAATCATCCAGATCTTCAATGCCTTCGCTGGTCAGTACAATTTTTTCATCAATCGGAAGTTCCGGTAAATAGCGCGGCCTGCTACCGGTAGCCAGAATAACGTTTTCAGTATAAACTATTTCCTTTTGGGCACCATTCGTAATCTCAATTTCGTGTGGTGTTACAAGTCTGGCATGACCAGTCTTATAAGAAAGCAGATTGGTATAACGAGTGGCATTCAACTCCTTCATGTGTTCTTCCAGCAATGCTTTACGTTCGGCTACTGCCTTACGCACTTCGCTTTGGATTTCCTTAAAACTGACAGAGGGCTCCTGAATATTGTAACGTTTCAGGTTTCTCCTGAAAGCCGAAGCTTCGCGCGAGAGTTCCCACCAGGTTTTAGATGACAACGCCCCGTTTGTAACACCGGCACCACCTACCTTATTTTTTTCAATCAGCAGGGTACGTTTTTTAAAATCCATAGCCCGCATAGCCGCTGCATAACCTGCAGGACCAGCACCAATAATTACCAGATCAAATTTTTCCATACGATAAGCCAAATACAGGCGTACAAGTTACAATTTATGCCCGGTTTTCAAGAAAAGGTTTACACGATTAATCTTACCTTTAAACCATGTTGGATAACCTGATTGAATGGGATAAAAAATTGCTGATCTGGCTGAACAGTCATCATACTGACTGGCTCGATCCGGTAATGTTTTGGATTACAAAAACATGGTTCTGGATTCCGCTTTATGGATTTTTGATTTTCCTTGTTTTCAAAACCTATAAAAAGGAAGGCTGGTTTATTATGATTGGGGCTGCGCTAACCGTTATACTTTCCGATCAGATTACCTCTTCGTTTATGAAACCTTTTTTCGAGCGCTTACGGCCATCACATGATCCAACCCTGGATGGGCTTCTGCATCATGTAAATAATTACCGGGGCGGAAAATTTGGGTTCTCATCGGGCCATGCGGCCAATACTTTTGGAGTAGCCTTGTTTGTTTGGCTGGCTTTACGCGATTACTTTAAATGGATGTGGGTGATTTTTTTCTGGGCCGCTGTAATGACCTACACCCGGATTTATCTCGGTGTTCACTTTCCGGGTGATATTCTGGTGGGTGGCTTAATAGGGCTTATGTGCGGTGGCCTGAGTTACAAACTGTCACAGATACTTCTACAGCGCTATAGAAATAAAAAAGGGCTGGTTCAAAATTGAGCAGCCCTCCAGTTTTAAGTAAAGGCTATTATTTCTTACCAAACAGCTTACCAGCCAAACCTCCCAGTGCACCTAGCGGGTTAGATTTTGAACTACCACCGCCTGCCAGCTGGCCAATAATACTGGTAACATCCAGACTATTGTTACCACTCATTCCACGCATCATATTGGTTAGATCGAATGAATTATCTTTTGGATCGTTCGTCTTTTTAATGAACTGATTCATAACAACCGGTAAAAGATTGGATACAATACTTTGTGCCTGAGTTGAAGATACTCCGAATTTTGATGCAAAGTTTCCGGCAACAGAAGCGATCATTTGCTTCACCATAGGATTGCTGGCAAGGCTGCTTTGGCTGGCCCCGCCCTGAAACATAGAAACCACTTGTTGCAAATTTCCTTGTGCCACCTGTCCTTTCATGGCATTAAAAATTCCGCCCGCTACTTCCTGAATGGCAGCATTGTTGTACTGATCGGGAATAGCATTATTTTGAACAATTGCCTTACCGGCATTTTGTTCTACCAGTTTTACGAGTTGATCTAACATAGGTTTAGATTTTTGATTTGATTCAAGTTATGGAAAACCCTATAGAAACCAAATGATGGATAACCTTTGTAGCTAAATAATCGGTTATGAGCCTTTGTTCAGCAATTGCTTTACGTATTTGCCAATAATATCAAACTCCAGGTTAACCCGATCGCCCACCTGCAATTGACTAAAACCGGTATTTTGGAAGGTATAGGGAATTATGGCCACCGAAAATGCACCATATCGACTATTAAAACAGGTTAAGCTTACACCGTTAACAGCAATAGAGCCCTTTTCTACCGTTATATTTCCCAAAGCAGTATCGTACTCAAAATCAAACACCCAACTCCCGTCTTCATCCTTCACGGATTTTACCACACCCACCTGATCGACATGCCCCTGTACAATGTGGCCATCAAACCGGCCGTTGGCAATCATGCAGCGTTCCAGATTAACCTGTGTACCCGATTCCCAACTGTTCAGGTTTGACTTTTGTAACGTTTCATGAATAGCTGTTACCCAATGTTTCTTGCCATCAACTTTAATTACAGTAAGACAAACACCATCGTGCGAAACACTTTGATCAACTTTTAGCTGATTGCTGATTTCACTCTCAATACAAAATGTACGATTTGAGTTCTCAGACTCTACTTGCGTAACCTTTCCAACTGATTCAATAATTCCCGTGAACACCTATTTCGATTTTTTCTCTTCTAATTTCTTCAACTCTTCTCTCTGTTCCGGTTTAACCGTAGGATATACAATGCCCAACTGATCTAAATAGGTTTTGTACTTAGCCGGATTATAATAGAAGGGTTTTAGTTTGGGGGCATACTCTTCCATAATTTTTTTATTGAGTGTAATGGCGGGGTTATCCTTATCGCCTACCAACGGAGTATACTTCAAGTCTTTGGTTTGTTCGTCTTTATAATAAGTCCAGGCATTAGCTAACAACTCGGGCTTTAACAACATATCCAGCACCGTCATAATCTCAGCTTTGGCACCATACACAATGCCTTTATGTGCAATGGGTGTTGCCATCGAAATAGCATTACTCCAATGATGGCCTGGTAAACCCGGAATGTTGGAAGGGTATCGCAACACCACAGTGGGAACCGTCCAACTGATATCGGCTATATCATCAGAGCCACCGCCCATGGCCATAAGTTGTCGGCCCATAATGTTAACTGAACCGGTTGGAGAAGGTAAGCTAATTGTATCTAGCTTAACCGCAAGTCCGTTGGTGTTTGGTGCTTTTAATTCTAATTGTGTGGCCTTGGCCAAAAGCTGATCTTCCTCGCTCCATTTAGGCAAGCCCACTACTTTCATGTTCTGATACATGGCTTCCGCGATAGGTTTGTTAAAGTGGCCGGGCCATGCAGAACCCAGAACTTCATAGGTAAATTTGGTATCGGTCATTAAAGCTGCACCTTCTGCAACTTTAACACCTATGTCGAACAATTTCTTAATGTTTGGATAAGTACGCTCACGAAAGTAATACCATACCGATGCTTTGGATGGAACCACATTGGGTTGATCGCCCCCATCTGAAATTACATAGTGCGATCGTTGGGTAAGCTCAAGATGTTCGCGTCTGTAATTCCAGCCAATGTTCATTAATTCAACGGCATCCAGCGCACTACGGCCGCGCCAGGGAGCACCCGCAGCATGAGCTGCAGCACCTTCAAAATTAAACCGAACCGATACAAGACCATTTTGCCCGGCATCGCCATAGCCCACACCCAGGTTGTTGGCAACATGTGTAAAAATACAAGCATCTACATCTTTAAAATATCCGGCCCGAACGTAATAGGCTTTGGTACCCACCAACTCTTCGGCCACACCGGGCCACAGCATTAGTGTGCCTGAAATCTTTTCACGCTCCATTATCTTTTTCAGCGCTATTGCAGTAATAATGTTAAGCGCTTGCCCTGAGTTATGACCTTCGCCATGACCGGGCGCACCCACCACAATCGGATCGGAATAGGCCACACCCGGTTTCTGTGAAGCTTTAGGAATACAATCTACATCTGAACCTAATGCAATTACCGGTTTACCCGAACCATAACTCCAACGGGCAATCCAGGCAGTGGGCACACCGGCAACTCCTTTCTCCACTTTAAAGCCTTGCTTCTCAAGTAATGTTGTGAGGTAATTAAAAGTCTCATACTCCTGAAATCCCAGTTCGGCAAAACTGAAGAGCATATCGTTAATCTGTTGTCCTAATACCGAAAGCTTCTCAACTTCCAGAGTTGCTTCGGATTTCAGTTTGTCAACCCGCTGTACCTCGGTTTGAGCAAACAGAAGTGAGTTGTAAATGACAAGGAGTACAAGGAATATTAGTTTCTTCATATTGTGGGCTGGCTATAGTTCAATGCAAGGTAAGCATTAGCCATACCCTTTCAAGTATCAGCCACACCTAAAAATGTTGATTTCCAGCGATATTTTAAGGTTTTAAAATTAATTTGGTTTATAATGTAAACTAATTTACATTTGTACCGTTATCAGAAATATAAACCAAACACGATAACTATGGAAAAGGAACTAACCCCTCAACAAAGCCTGGATGTAATTACCTCCATGATTCAACAGGCCAAAGGCAACATGCAAAAGAATAGCTTTTATTTTTTGCTTTGGGGCTGGACGATTGTAATTGCAAACCTTGGCGTGTATCTGTTGATAAAATTTACAGATGTGACCAACCCCTACCATATGTTTCTGATCACCCTTGTATCGGCTATAATTTCAGCCATCTATGGCTTTCAGAAAGGCAAACAGGTTGTGGTAACTACACACCTGGGTAGTATATACAAATGGCTTTGGATTGGTTTTGGTGTAAACTGTTTAATTTTTTGGTTCTTCGGTGGAAAGATGGGCTGGCAATTAAACGCGGTTATTACAAGTATGTGTGCAGTCCCTACCCTACTTTCGGGAGTATTGTTAAAGTTTAAACCCTTAGTGATTGGCGGAATTGTATTCTGGGTTTTTGGTGCCATCATTTTTATGGTTGAAACTGAAACTCAATTTTTATTGTCGGCTGTAGCAGTAACATTAGGTTATCTGGTGCCTGGCTACATGCTAAGAAACTCTGATAAGCATGCTTAAGGAATTAGATCCAATGTTGCATTCGCAGTTGCGCCTCGGGGTTATCTCGTTGCTGATGAGTGTGGATTCTGCAGAGTTTACGTGGTTGAAAGAAAAGACAAACTCAACCGCTGGCAACCTGAGTGTGCAGATCGACAAATTATCAGAAGCCGGGTACATCACCGTAGAGAAATCATTTAAGGGAAAGAAGCCACTTACAACCTGTAAGATTACCAAAGCCGGTATCAAAGCATTTGAAGAATATGTAACAGCACTGAAGCAATACATTAACAAGTAAATTTTTTTAATCATATAGTTTATAAAATAAACCAATTTACAAAATGAAAAACCTAATGATCCTTGCAGTACTGGTTCTTAGTTTAGAATCGACAGCACAAACCTTTAAAGATGAAATGAAAAAACTGGAGCCCCTTGCCGGCCAATGGAAAGGTACCGCCTCTTACCGGATGGGCCCGGGTGAACCTCAGCAAGTACAACAACATGAACAAATTGAATTTAAACTGGAGGGTGCAGTTTTACAGATTGAAGGCTTAGGCAAAGCGGGCGACCGGATTGTACACCATGCGCTTGGGATTGTAAACTTCAACGTTCAGGAAAATAAATTCAACTTTCGATCTTACCTGCACGATGGCCGCACTGCCGATGCCTATTTTGAAGTAACCGCACCCGGCAAATATACCTGGGGTTTCAGCACACCACAGGGTAAAATGCGCTACCTGATAACGATATCAGGCAACACCTGGACCGAGACCGGAGAGTTTTCGGCAGATGGAAATACCTGGATGAATTTTATCCAAATGACCCTGACCAAACAATAATTATTCTATGCCTGCATGCCGAAAATACTGTACACGGCATGCAGGTAAATGATCTAAACTAAAACTCTAAACACATGAAACTTGCATTCGCCATTTTTATTTGTTCAGCCAGCATCGCATTGGCTCAAACCGAAATAGACGAAATGATGTATCAGGCGTACCTGCAGCGGTCGCAACCATTATGGGAAAAAGCACTCGCCACTCAACTGAAGTTATCCAACAACACCCCATCCGAAAAACTCAGATTATCATTTACATACTATTCGTTGTTAAATGCAACGCTGGCTTCGCAAAACGAAATTTTGTTTGATAAATATGTAGATGCAGCCAAAGATCTGATTAAAGAATTTATGGATCAAAATCCAAAAAGCGGAGAAGCAGCAGCTATGCTATCGGCTATTTACGGAAATGAGATTGCCTACAGTTCTTTAAAAGGAATGATGTTGGGAAGCAAAAGCAGCAGCCTGGCTGAAAAAGGAATTAGACTCGACCCTGAATCGGCACTGGTCTGGCGAATTTATGGCAGTAATAAATATTATACGCCCTCAGCATTTGGTGGTGATCTGGACGAAGCCGTAAATGCATTTGAGAAATCAATTGCGTTGTTTGAATCGAAACCCGGTCAACTCAAAAATAACTGGCTCTACATTGATACATTGGCGTTGCTGGGGCAGGCTTATACAAAAACTGGCGCTACAGATAAAGCCATTGCAACCTTTGAAAAAGCATTGCAACAAGAATCTTCATTTGGCTGGGTGAAATTCTCGCTATTGCCTGCAGCAAAAAAAAGTAAGTAAATAAACTCCAACGCTTTTCAGAATTCTATGAGAGCAATACTATTGCTTGTCTTGATAGCTATTGTCTTGAGCGAAGCCAGGGCACAACCGTGTTCTGAAATAAAAGGGGTAGTAAGAGATAGTGAGCATCATTCTTTACCTGGAGCTAACATCTATTTGCAAAGCAACTGGCGGGTGGGCACAAGTACCGATACCCTGGGCCGATTTATTCTACCAATCAATCAACCCGATACTGTAGTCGTTTCATTTATTGGTTATCGCGAACAGTTTATCCCGGTATCCACCTCAACCTGCGAACTAATAATAACACTGGAAGCAACTTCGACACAAACTCAGGAAGTTGTGGTTGTTGCAGAACGTTTAATTGCCGAAGAGTTTCGGACTTTTAAAGCCACCAAACTTCAAATCTATACTAATCCCGCTGCCAGAGCCGATCCATTGCTTGCCGTTAATGCCATGCCATCATCTACCACCTTAGACGAATCGGCCAATATAAGCTTGCGCGGAAGCACAGCTCAGGAAACTGGTATTTATCTCAACAATGTGCCTATTTATGATGGCGTGCGATACAGCCAATTAAATGGAATAGGAACGTTTAGCATTTTTAACACGGCTATTATCAACAACGTGCAGGTATTTCCGGGTAATCCACCACTGGAATATGGAAATGCTTCAGCTGGATTAATTGCTTTGCAAACTGAAACCAACTTGCCTGAAAAAAATTCAGGGCAAGCTACCATTACACTTGCCAATATTGGTATAAACACGCAACTGCGCATCAATTCAAAAAGCGCTTTAATTCTATTTTCGAATTACCAATTTTCAGACTTACTAACTGAACTTAATAAAAAAGCTTTTAAGCGCATTTCTAAATTCAATACCACCGATCTTGGGTTGCATTATTTCCATACCTGGAAGCCAAATACATCCCTACGTATTTTTAATTATAGTCTGAACGAATCCTTTATCTACGATTTTATTCATCCATCCTACCAGGGTGATTTTCGTGCCGGCAAAATCAGAAATTTCACCACACTATCGGTTCAACATAGAATTGGAAATGGAGAATTTTCTATCAACCAAGGGGCTAGCTTCGGAAAATCAGAATTTGCATACAGTTTGTCTGATATTCGGATCAACGATTTAGATTTGTTCAGTTCATTAAATTATCATCATACTTCCCGATGGATTGATTTCAAAACCGGGTTTTCCTATGACAGCCGCAAGCAAAAGTTTGCAGGACTTATACCAATACTTGACTACGCACTTGGCACAGGTCATCCGCATATCCATGCTGAGTCCACTGCGCGCATTCCACTTACGGAATGGTACGGCTATAGCAAACTTACTCTGAGCGAAAAGTGGATTGCGGGGTTAGGGTTACGCAAAAATTTTCCAACAGATCATCAACCGCACTACACCAGCATGCAGGCCAACCTGAAATGGCAACCCATTGAAAAGGTATCCTGGCTAATGAGTGTTGGCCGTTATTATAAAATTGATTTCGCACGAAGCGGAGAAACGCCAACTATCCAGTTCGAAAATCAACAAGCATCATCAGACCTCAGTTTTAAAACCAAACGGTTTGAGCTAACCCTTTCCGCTTTTGCCAAAAGAACGCAGACCCCAATCAATCGCCAATACACAAAGGGTTTGGAATTATTCGCACTTTATAAAAAGCCCAAAGTAACAGCACAAATTTCGTTTACCACATTACAAGCCCGAATCAAGACCGGGGATATGAGTTATCGATCTTCTTATGACCTCGGCTATTTTGCAAAAGGAAATTTTCAATACCGGTTTAATCAAAGCTGGAGTTTGAGTGCTTTTGCCCTGTGGCGACAGGGAGCCTGGTATCAACCAGTGGTTAGTTCTGTATTTAATTCGCAATGGAATGTATATGAACCTGCCCTTGCTGCACATAATCAGCAAGAAAGAATGCCCGACTATTTTAGTCTGAGTGGTAACCTGAGCAAGATGTTTGCACTAACTGAAAAGCTGACACTCATTGGATTTTTAAGTGCTGAAAATATCACCAACCATTTTAATCTGCGGGCTTACACCTACAATTTTGACTACAGCAGTGCTATAGCCGAACGTTTTACCCAACGTACATTCTTTCTGGGCGCTGTTCTTAATTTTTAGTCTTTGCTAAATAATTAATTTACTACCTTTCTAAAAAGAAAGCTATGCAGTTTGGTCGCGTTGAATCAGAACTTGATCTATCCGCAATTGATTTTACACTACCGCCCGATCATCCGGCAACCGCTAAAGTCATAGGCAAACAAAAAGGCACAACTGAATTTTTTGTGGGCTGCGCCAAGTGGGGTCGGCCGGATTGGGTTGGTAAAATCTATCCACCCAAAACAAAAGCAGCTGATTTTTTACAACACTATGCAAAACACTTTAATTGTATTGAATTAAACGCCACTTTTTACAGGATGCCCACCAAAGCGCAAATTAAATCCTGGAAAAGCAAGGTGGGCGATGGTTTTAAGTTCTGTCCAAAGTTTGTAGATCAGATTACACACCTTAAGCGACTAAAAGACACGCAGGAATTACTGGATCGTTTTTTTGAAGCTATTTATGAATTTAAAGAAAACCTCGGTCCAATTTTTTTAATGCCGCATCCGCAGATGGGCCCAAAGTCGCTAGAGGTTCAACAAGCATTTATTGAATCCATGCCTAAAGATATTGAGTTATTTGTGGAGCAACGACATAAAGATTGGTATGCAAGCACCGAAGCATTTGATAAATTGTTTGCGGTAATGGAAAAGAATTCGGCCGGGGCGGTAATTACCGATGCCAGTGCCCGAAGAGATTGTGTACACATGCGGCTTAGTACTTCGCAGGCCTTTCTCCGGTTTGTAGGTAATGGCCTCCATCCTACTGACTACACCCGCATAGATGCCTGGGTTGACCGGATGAAAAGCTGGAAAGAAATGGGAATTAAAAAGATTTATTTTTTCATGCATCAGCACGAAGAACTGCACTCACCCGAGTTGTGTAAATACCTGATTGCTGAGATGAACAAAAAAATAGGCACCCGATTGCAGGTGCCTAAATTTGTAGGTGAATAATTCAACCTATGCTAATTGCGCTAAATCCGGATTCCATTTAACAATAGCTTTATCATAGTAACTCTTATTAGTTGCTAGAGCCGGGCCTGCAGCCTGCATTCCAAACAAGGCGTCTTCTATGATTGGCGCCTTTTCACGAATGCCTTTATAAAAATTGGTATGATGATCAAGGTTTGCACTGTAATCTTCAGGAGCCAGATATTCGAGATCGGAAGGTAAAATAGTACCGGGCTTCTTTGGATATTTTGCCTTATACCATTTCTCGTATTCTTTCTGTTGTGCTTCGGTAAACGTATCGAAAGAATCCCATCCACCATAGCCAGGTTCGTCATAAATTTTATGGTGTTTCACTTTTACTGAACTCCACCCCATATCAATCATTCCATCGGTTCCAATTAACCGAAGTCCTTCTCCGCTCTCGCTACCATCCACAAAGTTTACACGCATTTGCAGATTGAAGGCCGGATGCTGCTTTGTTTCCGGATAATCATATACGCCCATAATCACATCGGGCACATCGCGGCCGTCTTTCCAGTACCGCAAACCACCGGTAGCTAGAATTCTGTTGGGCCCTTTCGAGCTGGTGACAGCATGCAAAGCAGAAAATAAATGAACAAACAAATCGCCAGCAACACCTGTACCATAATCCTGATAATTTCTCCACCTGAAAAACCTTACCGGATCATAAGCTCGTTTTGGGGCATCACCTTCAAAATTTACCCAGTCAACCGTGTTGGCATTGGCATCAGTAGGTATTGAATATTGCCAAGCTCCATTGGCGCTATGGCGATCCATCCAGGTTTCCACCATTACCAGATCGCCAATGGTTTTAGATTCAAATATTTCTTTTGTTTTATGCGTTACAATCGAACTTACCCGTTGGCTTCCTACAATAAACACTTTACCGGTCTTTTTTTGCGTAGCGATTACATCAGCTCCCTCTTCCAATCTATGCACCATTGGCTTTTCGCAATACACATGCTTGCCCTTATTCATGGCTTCTATTGAAATGCGATCGTGCCAATGATCGGATGTAGCTATTATAACCGCATCTATGTCTTTCCGATCAAGAATTTCTTTATAATTCTTAGTTATGAACAAGTCCTTACCAAATTTTTCGCGGGCACGTTCAAGCCGCCCGGTATACAAATCGCAAACAGCCACCAGTTTTACCCCTGGAACCTGCAGCGACCAGAAGGCGTTACTGAAGCCCATTATACCCATGCCAATAACGGCTATATTAACCTGATCATTCGGACCATAAGACTTGCGCTGGTGACTGATTGGTTTCAAAATTTCAATCTTCTGCGCTGCCAGCGCATTTGCCCCTACAGCTGCACCTAATGCAGTACCTGTAAGTTTCTTGATAAACCCTCTACGATTTGATTTTGTGGATGTCATAAAATAACGTTTAAGTTAAATTCCTTCCGGAACAATCTTTCTACTTTCTCCCTTCGAATTAAAGACTTCAATTTCAGTTACTCCTGTGGGTACATTCAGATTACGGGTTGATTGCGACAGATACCCGGCACCATAATAAAATTCCACCTTTTGTTTTTTGCCATCTGCAAATTTCAGAATGGCCCACGTGTCTAAGGGTTGAGGTCTAAATACAAAATAACGTTTCACTTTAGTGGGTACAAATACTTTTAAGCTATCGCGGTTTTGTGAGGCGATTATAAAATCATTGTCTTTACCGGATAATCGAACCAGGGCTTTGGCATCGTTAGGCACATAAAAACCACTATTGGCTGAGATTATTGACTTAAATGAACCGGCCCCATCACCTAACAAAATTAATCCCGTTTGAGCATCATTTCTTCCAATAAATACTTCATTTCCATAATCATTCCCAACTAACAAAATATCTGGTTTGCCATCAGCATTTATGTCGTCAATTATAATTCCATTGGTTGGTGCAAATTGAGCTTCAACGGGTAACTCGTGTAATGCAAATTTTCCCGTCCCAAGATTTTCAACATAACTTGTTGCCAATTGATTCACATCAATAATCAATGCATCCTTTTTATCAGCATCCGTTAGCAATGTCTCCCAGGTTACTGAGGCAAAATTCTTATACTTCGTAAACATCTTTCTGAACTTAGGGCTTTGCTGATTTAACTCGTCCCAAAAATGCGCTGGAACTAATTTTTCTGTTCCATCAGCCATTTTACTATAGCAAAACAGCAACGCCTCAACACTACCATTGCTATCAAGGTCTTTAGCAAATACGCGCATGGGTCTGGCAGAACTTACTTTATAAGAATTGTTTAGTCCATAATTTCCAACCACATAATCTGTATCACCGTCACCATCAAAGTCGGCCCCGGCAATACTACTCCACCAGCCTGTATAATTTTCAAGTTGAGTCGGTGCCTTCGAAAACACACCATTTACATTCTTTAGAATAGTAATTGGCATTAGCTCACCAACAACTATAAGGTCAGTATATCCATCATTATCAAAATCGCTCCAGATCGCGTCAGTAATCAAACCAGCATTCATAAGATCAGGACATACCTGTTCTGTTACATCTGAAAAAATACCATTGTCGTTTTTCAAAATATAACTTCGGGGTGGTAATGGATAACTGCCAGGAATAACTCTCCCACCAATAAACAAATCTAAATCGCCATCGCCATCAAAATCGGAAGCCCGAATGGCTGAGGTACTGGTATTGATTACAGGTAATGTTGTTGTAAGCGGGCTAAACTTACCCTTATCATTAAGGTAAACGTTACTTTGATAGATTGAGCCTTCCTGTTTTTCAAAGCCACTTTTGCCTGTCCAAAGATCAAGATCTCCATCGTTGTCTAAGTCAAAAAGCAAAGGACTGCTTTCTTCAGTAAACTCATCAGATGATTTTAGTTTTTGACCAGCAGTAAATCCGCCTGTTTTATTCTGCATAAAAAACTGACCATCATTTCCTGTAGATCCTCCTATGTATAAATCTTCCAGCCCGTCATTGTTTATATCGCCAACCGCCATTGACGGTCCAAACTGCGAGAACTTATGAGGAATTGTTCGCTGTATATTGAAATCAATAATATCATTTTGTTGATGCCTGAACTGAATTGTTGACGGTGATGATTCTACCAGAGGCTCGCTAGCATTTGAACCCGATTGCCGATATTCTTGTGCATCTGTGTATCTGACAATAATTTTTTTATCAACAGGTAATGAAGTTAATTTTTGTCGTTTGCCATCCGGCCAGATGATAAGAACTGAGTCAATACTGGTTTTCTCACCTAATCCAAAATGGGCTACGCCTTCAACAGAGGATAGGTAACCTCTGGAAAGGAAGTGTTCATAGTATTGGTAATCATTTCCACTATACAGATATATTTTAGAACCAATTCCATTTATGTTTTTGTCAGATCCGGCAAATGCAACTCGTAAGAAGTGAGAAGAATCGGATTTCTTAGAGCCGTCATTCAGTTTATTTTCATACACAAAAGCATTTCCATTTATATTATTAACAATGTAATCTAAGTCACCGTCATTATCTAAATCGGCAAATGTTGCACCATTTGAAAATGATGCCTGATTTAAGCCCCACTCATCGGAAACATCTTTAAAAGTCAGGTTGCCATTATTCCTGAATGCATAGTTAGGTATCTTCACAACTGGAATAGAATCAACCAAAAACCCGGGAGGCGCAATGTTAATCAGTTGGGCCCTGTAATTAGCAAAGTCCTTATCTGTAATGTCCTTTGGAAATCCATTTGTTATAACAAGGTCCCTAAGCCCATCGTTATCAAAATCGGCCAACAAGGGAGACCAACTCCACTCTGTTTGATGGACACCGGAAAGCTGCCCTATTTCATTAAATTTTGAACCACCATTAAGCTGAAGCATGTTGCGAACATATTGGTACTGGTAGTTATAGGTATCGTTATTAATGTTATTCTGATAGCTTTTGTTTCCAATGGTAGTCTTTTTGCGTTCACTGTTTTCAGGAAGCATATCCAAAGTAATCAGATCGGGCTTACCATCGTTGTTAATATCTGATGCATCATTACCCATTGAAAATTGACTTTGATGTCCAAAAAATTGCTCGGTAACGTTTGTGAAGGTTCCATCCATCCTATTCAGATATAGGATATCGTTGGATAAATAGTCATTGGAGACATAGATGTCGGGCCAGGAGTCGCCATTAAAATCCTGAATGGCCAATCCTAAACCAAACCCCTCGTATCGTATCCCTGCTTCCTGCGTTACATCTGTAAATTTCCCGTTCCCATCATTTCTAAACAGCCGATCATTATTTGCCGATGATCCGTCTTCAATCTTTGCCCGAAACGTAGTCGGCACATTGTTTAATTTAACATTAACCAATACATATAAATCCAGGTCGCCATCCTTATCGTAATCAAAAAATGCAGACGAAATACTATGCCCTCCGAAATCTATTCCATAAGCTGAGGCTTGATCTTCAAAAACCGGAACTCCGTTGGAATCAATTCCCTGATTAACAAAGAGCATGTTCTTACGCAATTTTTCTTCGGGGCTGGCAGTGGCACAAACATAAATATCGGACCTGCCATCGTTATTAATATCAACCACACTAACACCCGAACTCCATTTTAAATCGCTAATCAGGCCACTCTCTTTAGTTACATCTCTAAACTTTAAATTTCCCTGACCTAAGTATAAACGATTGGAGACCTGGTTTCCGGTAAAGAAAAGGTCCACTATTGAATCATTGTTAAAATCAGCGGCTGCTACGCCTCCCCCGTTGTAGATATATTCGTAGGTAAGAATATTAAAACTATCCGATTCAAAAATCTTGTTATTGAAATCCAGTCCTGTCTCTTTTGCATCCAATAACCTGAATAATTTTTCGTTATTCTTGCTTGTACAGGAAACAACAAGTGCAAGGATGGCCGGTAACACGAAAAATGAAAAACGAGTCTTCATAGGATATTAAAAAAACAAGGCCAATTTAAATTGGCCTTGTTTCATTTTCTAATAAAAAAGTAAGTTTAATAACCAGGATTCTGAGTTAAGATATTGGCTCCAACCAAATCAATTTGCCCTTGCGGAATAGGTAAATACTCATCCTGATTGGTTGTAAAGGTTGATCCAACAAGTGCACCTGAAGGTAGTTTTGGTGCCTCATAAGCCAAGTATGCATTTACAGTAGTTGCAACTACACCCCAACGCATTAAATCAAAGAACCGGTGACCTTCACCTGACAATTCCAGTTTCCGCTCAAAACGAACCTTATTACGAGTTACATCGTTTTTTGCCCATACATCGCCAGCTGGATACTGATTAATTACATAGTTGGCTGCAGGAACTCCACCATCTAATAAAACGGAATTAGCTGCACGGGCACGTACCGCATTTACGTAAACTTTGGCACGGTTAGGATCGCCTACTTCAATTTCAGCTTCGGCTGCCATCAACAACACATCGGCATATCTGATGATTGTGTAATTAATGGCGGTATAACCGGGTGTCCAGGTACTATTATCTTGTAGTGAACCTTTGTCTGATTTGTAATAGACATACTTCTTAGGCGCGAAAGGTCCGCCATTTGGTTGATTTCTGATCCAGGCTTTACCTGGAAATTTCATCCAATCAAGATACATGATACCTCTTCTTCCAATTGAATGGTCAATACGAGGATCTAAATTACCGGCATCTGGCGTAAAGGCATCAGCTGACTCAAGCCCCATATCCGTAGTTAATTGATTTGCACCTACGTTGTATGAACCATCCAATAATGGTAATCCATCGGCTCCGGTTCTAAATGAGTTTGCCAATTCAAAGCTAGGTTGGAAGAAACCACAGCAATTACCCGGTCCATCAGGGCCGGTATTATAAGGCCAGTTAAGGTCAAACTCTGGGTTTGCGTTATTAACAGAACCCGTATTTGCAGCAGCTTGATAAGCCCAGATAGATTCTTCGTGATTATCATTGGATGCTTTAAACACGTTTGCATAATAAGGAACCAAACCCCAGGTTTTGTTATTGGATGTAACCACTTTGCCGGTACCATCAGGGTTAATCATCAAATCAAACAATGTTTTGGCCTCCGTAAACTTATTCTGATACATATAAATTTTTGCCAGATAAGCCGCTGCTGCCCACTTATTAACACGACCCACTTGAGATTGCGTTACGGGCAGGTTTTGATAGGCAAACTCCATATCAGCCTCAATTTTTGGCCACAAGTCTACATCATTCTTAACCGTCTCAATTCCAGCACCAACATCTACAGTTTCATCTACGTATGGCGTATTATTAAAATGACGCTTCAATTCAAAGTAGTAATGAGCTCTTAAAAATCTGGTTTGAGCTTCAAATGAAGTTTTAAGCGCATCTGAAACATCAGCGCCTGCAGAGTTTAATAATTTCATTACCGCATTACACCGGGCTACACCTTCGTATGAACCGGTATATCGATCATTGATAACACCTTGTGTTGGTAAAGCCTCAAAGCGCTGGATTGGATTAATATCAGAAAAGTCTCCTGGGTCAGTGCCTTTGTTGGCATCGCCCCCTCTTATACTACCCCATACCCAGTTGGTAGGACTTGCCATTCTATTGGCTCTACCATTAACCTGCGCATATGCAGAAATCAAAGCACTCTCAATTCCTAAACGGCCTGACAGAACAGTTTGATCTAACTGGCCTGTTACCGGAACCTCCAGAAAGCTATCATCGCATGAATACATTATGGCAAAGCTCATAATAAGTGTGAGCGCAATTGCCTTTATTCCCTTGTTTTTCATTCTAATTTTCATTGTTTAAAAAATTAAAATCCAATATTAAATCCACCAGTAAAACTTCTGGTTATCGGATAATTACCCACGTCAATACCGAAACTGGTATCAGCTGCACCACCAACAGAAGGATCTAAACCACTATACTTGGTAATGGTAAATAAATTATTGGTAGACAAATAAATTCTAACTCTGGTTAATCCAATTTTATCCAAAGTTGAGCCAGGAATGTTATATCCTAAAGTCAGGTTCTGCATCCTTAAATAGCTACCATCCTCAACATAAAAAGAATTTGATTGCGTATTGGTGCTGAAGTTGGACGCACTTTCAAAGATTGGCGTAGAAGCACCCGTGTTTGTAGGAGACCAGGAATCTTTCACACGTGCACTGATTGCTGCACCCTGGAATGAAGGATAGAAATCAGTAAACCATTTCGAAACATTGAAAATCTTGTTTCCTAATGAAACATAGGTATAGGCTTCGAGATCAAAGTTTTTGTAGCGCAATACGAAGTTAAAACCACCCGTAAATTTTGGAACGGGACTTCCCAGTGCAGTTCGGTCATTCTCGTTTATCACACCATCATCGTTAATATCCTGGTAGCGGAAACGACCAATACCTTTTCCAGTTTGTGCTGGAGAACTATTAACTTCTTCCTGAGTTTGGAAAATGCCTTGAACTTTGTAACCGAAGAATCCGGAGATTGATCCACCTAACTCGTTTCGGATTGGAGTAATGCCACGGTATCCCGGGTTAACTGTAATCAGATAAGTTTGACCTGGTGGTAACTCGGTAATTTCATTCTTTAAAAAACTACCATTCAAAGTAGCCTCATATGAAAGATCGGAAGTTATTTTTCCTTTACCCGTAACTGCGATATCTAAACCACGGTTTAACATACGGGCAATATTTACAGAAGGCACAGCTGCATTTGGACCAGCTGTTGCGGTAATTGGAACGGCCAATAACAAGTCTTTAGTATCTTTTTCCCAGAAATCGACAATCAGGTCAAGTCTGCCATCAAAAAGGTTTCCATCAAATCCAATGTTCTTTGTAACACTGGTTTCCCATTTAGCATTTGGGTTTCCGATACGCGTTCTATAAAACCCTTGAACAGCACTGCTATTTGAACCTCCAATATCATAAGAGGATGCTCCTAGTGAACCACCGTATAAACTAAATTGGTTATTTGGATCTACGTTATTGGAGTTACCCATAGAACCAAACCCGCCTCTGATTTTCAAATCACTTACAAATGGAAGCGCATCCATAAAGGCCTCATCAGAAATTCTCCAGGCAAGAGAAACCGCAGGGAATACACCATAACGATTATTTGCACCAAATCTTGAAGAACCATCTCTACGCACAACTGCGCTTAAAATATACTTCTCTTTGAAACTATAATTCAAACGACCGAAGAGAGAGTAGAAATTAACACCCAAATATTGAGAACTATTTACAACACGAGAGCTTGTTTGGGTCAAGTTAACGAAATTCGGATCCCATGAGAATGGGTTTAATCCAGTTGCCGATAAATCCCAACCAGCACCAGTATTCAATGCTTCTTGTCCAACAAGTACATCTACACTATGGCTATCAAAAGTTTTTCTATAATTAGCTGTATTGGTAAAAGTCCAGCCGAAGTTATATCCACTTCCTTGTCCAAACGTAAAGGCTGAGTTATTCTCTGAATTTTCATATTGCCAGCGGCCATAAAATTTGTAGGCATAGTTAGAGTAATTTCCACCAATGCTGGTTCTTAAAGTTAAGCCTGGGATTACATCATATTCCGCATATACGTTACCAAAGGCCATACCATTAAAATTTCTATCATCCTTCTGACCATCACGAGATGCTACCGGGTTTCTGGGGTTATTAAAACCACCCGCAGCTGTACCGGCATACCCACCAAACACATTATAAACAGGAATAATAGATGGCATACGGAAGGCTGATAAAATATCGTTTTCATCATCTGCACCACCAATACCACCGGCATCACCAGTCAAACCAAGAACTTGTCTATAAGTAAATTGTGTGTTTACACCTACCCGAACGTTCTTACGAACATCAAACTCAGCATTTGCACGCAAAGCATACCGCTTAAAGGATTGGTGCGATAAGATACCTTTTTGATCCTGACCGCTAAGTCCAACATAAAAACGATAGCCATCTCCACCACCACTAAAACCAAGGGTTTGTCTAAAAACTGGAGCATTTCGTGTAATGGCATCATACCAGTCAGTACCTTCTCTATTTGTTGCAATTACATTATGAATCGCCCCATTTCGTGGATCAACATTGTATAATAATCTCTGAGCATTCAAATCAACCGGAGGACCAGCAGCTACAGCAGCACCGTTTTGTGATCCAACTCTCAAATAATCAGGGATTACCGGATTTAATCCACCACCAAATTGCGGGTGATTAAAATTTCCAAGCGCTGTTGCATAATTTGGTGCCCTGTTTTCAGCACGAGCATTTGCATCTTCTGTATTTCTGATTGCTTGCCAGGTCCACTCAGCAAAGTCTGTAGGATTAAGCATGTCCAATCCTTTACCAGGATTAGTAACACCTACCATTTGATCATACGTTACTGCGAGTTTTTTTCCACCACCGCGGGTTCCCTTTTTGGTAGTATAAATAATTACCCCGCTTGCTGCACGAGCTCCATATATTGAGGCAGCCGCAGCATCCTTAAGTACAGTAACACTTTCTATATCATCAGGATTAATGAAGTTAACATTATCGGTTGGAACACCATCCACAATATAAAGTGGGCTATTGCCGCCAAATGCTCCAAAACCCCGTACCCGAATTTGACTCGTAGTTCCAGGCTGACCATTTGTAATTACCGTAACACCCGCAACGCGACCTTGTAACATTTGTTCAACGTTACCAGTTGGAGCAATCGTTAGTTCCTTTGCTTTTACAGTAGAGACCGAACCTGTCAATTCACGTCTCTTGTCAACAGAGTATCCTGTAACCACAAGTTCAGTAAGAGTTTGAACATCCGCTGTGAGCTGGATATTCACAACTGAACGAGAGCCCACTATTATCTCTGATGTTGCATAACCAACAAAAGAAACAACAAGTACAGCCTGATCATTGGGAATAGAAATCCTAAAATTTCCATCACCATCAGTTACAGTACCCGATGAAGTACCTTTTAAAAGAATGTTAACTCCGGGCATGGTACCGCCCGTTTCGTCTGTAACGGTGCCGGATATGGTTCTCTCTTGAGCCATAACCGCTGCAATCGTTAGCAGAAAACACATCGTAAGCGAGAGTTTCCTGTAAAGATTTCTCATCATAATTAAGTTTGTTTAGGGTTTTTGTTTGTCTCCAAACACTTGTTCGAAATAATATTCGGAACAAGGTTGTTAATCAAATTTAAAGTTTTGTCGATTAGTCGTTTAAAAATAGAAAAATATTTTTCAGAAAACGATTGCGGTTTCGTTTGTAATTTGAATTTATTCTAAATTCAGGGCATGGGATATTGTCCTAACGACCATTTGAGGACCTGTTTTGTGTGTCCGCACACACTGAAAAAAAGATTAATTTTCAGCTGCAATAATTTACCAGTAACTGAATGCCGCAAGACCGGATAAGAATAAAAGATATAGCCCGAATGGCCGGTGTTTCGGAAGGAACTGTTGACCGGGTATTGCATAGGCGGGGTAAAGTCTCCAACGATGCAACCGATAAGGTTAACGAGGTTTTAAAAAAGATCAATTACACCCCCAATCTGATTGCCAGAACACTGGGAAATTCTAAACTATATAAAATCGGGGTATTGATTCCTGAACCAAAATCAGACCCTTACTGGGAACAATCTGAGGTTGGGTTGAAGACCGGGCTTAAGCAACTTTCAAACTTCAGTATTGAACTTGATATTCAAATAGTTTATTACGATTTGCATAACCACCACGATTTTCAAAAGGGTGCACTTGAAATTTATCAAAGCAAACCGGATGGTGTGTTAGTCGCTCCCCTCTTCTACTTTACTTCGATACCATTTTTTAAAAGTCTGAAGGAAGCCAACATTCCATTTGTCTTATTTAATACCCCCATTGTGGAAGCTAATGCGTTGAGTTTTATCGGGCAAGATCTGGAGCAAAGTGGAATTCTGGCTGCTGAACTTATTTCTATTGGCCAGCAACAAAACAGCAAGTTTATTCTTCTTCATATCGATGAAGATGTTCTGAACTCTGTACACTTAAAAAACAAGGAGAAGGGATTTTTAAATTACCTTAACACTCATAATAACTCATTCTCAGCAACTTCCGTAGTCATGGGGTCACCTGCAAGTCCTGAATTTGCTAAACGCCTGGATGACTTAAGTAAACTGACCGATATTGCCGGAATAGCTGTAAGTACATCAAAAGCATATTTGATTGCAGCTGCTTTCAAAAGTCAAAACCCAAAAATCCGAATTGTAGGCTATGATCTTATACCATCAAACATTGAATTATTGAAATCGAACAAGATTGATTTCCTGATTAATCAAAATCCGGCCCGGCAAGCCAAACTTGGTATCCAAACAATGGCCAATTACTTGTTGTTCAAACGAGATGCGCCAGCCCGGCACTTATTCCCACTTGATGTAATAACCGCTCAAAATGTAGACTCCTACCTCTCTCATTCCAGTAATCGCTAAACTATCAAGCGTCTGATTTTTAATCGTATTTTCGCGGTTGCATTTTTGATCTATGAAGCAGTTTGAGCATTATCCGGTAACCTTAACCAATTCGCTAACCGGCAAGAAAGAAATTTTCAAACCTATAACCCCGGGTTTTGTGGGTATGTATGTATGTGGTCCAACCGTATATAATGATGTACACCTGGGCAATGTGCGTACATTCTTAACATTCGATATTGTATCCCGATATTTTCGCTTCCTCGGATTTAAAGTTCGCTACGTACGAAACATTACCGATGTGGGCCATCTTGAAAATGATGCCGATGAAGGTGAAGATAAAATCGCCAAGAAAGCCCGGCTTGAACAGCTGGAACCCATGGAAGTAGTAAAACATTACACAGAAGGATTTCATGAGGTAATGCGTCAATTCAATATACTGCCACCGAGCATTGAACCCAGCGCTACCGGCCATATTGTAGAACAGATTAACATCACCCAAAAGTTGCTCGATAAGGGTTTAGCCTATCAATCGAATGGGTCGGTTTATTTTAATGTGCGTAAGTACAATGAAGAAAACCATTATGGAATTTTATCCGGTCGCAACATAGAAGAGTTAATGGAAAGCGGGCGCGAGCTCGATAATCAGGATGAGAAGCGTGAAAAGATTGATTTCGCTTTATGGAAGAAAGCTTCACCTTATCACATCATGCGCTGGCCCTCTCCCTGGGGCGATGGGTTTCCGGGCTGGCATATTGAATGTACCGTAATGAGTACCAAATATCTAGGCGAAACATTTGATATACACGGTGGTGGAATGGATTTGAAGTTTCCGCACCATGAATGTGAAATAGCACAAGGAACCGGAGCTACCGGTAAAGCACCGGTAAATTATTGGCTGCACTCCAACATGCTTACGGTTAACGGCCAGAAGATGAGTAAATCGTTGGGTAACTCTTTCCTGCCACGCGAGTTGTTTGCCGGCACACATAAGCTGCTCGACAAAGGTTATGGTCCGATGGCTGTACGGTTTTTCATGTTGCAATCGCATTATTCCAGCACACTCGATTTTTCGAATGAAGCTTTACAAGCAGCCGAAAAGGGTTTTAAAAAACTAATAAATGCACTTGGGTTAATTAAAAAGATGGAGGTACCCACTGGTTCAAATGCTTCGCCCATCAGTGCAGAGTTTACCCGGCTAAGCACCGAGTGCTACCAGAACATGAGCGATGATTTTAACACCGCTAAAACATTGGCCGTGTTGTTTGAGATGGCTTCGCGTATTAACGATCTGAAATCCGGCAATGTTAACCTAACAGATATTGAGGGTTCCGCCTTTGCAGAATTTAAGCAAACGTATATCGGATTTATGGAAGAAGTGCTGGGCCTGCAGGAAGAGAAAGAACAAAACGATGAAACCCTGAAAGGCACCATCGAACTTTTAATAGACCTGCGCAAGAAGGCCCGTGCTGACAAGAACTTTGCTTTGTCAGATAAAATCCGGGACGATCTGAAAAAACTTGGCATTCAGATTAAGGATGGTAAAGATGGTGAGATGACTTATTCGTTCGAATAGGTTACTTCCGGCTATTGCTGACAAAAGCAATAAACTTACTATCGGGCGACCACGATGGAACATTGATGGTTCCCTGCCCGCCATACAAGTAAGCAATTACCCTGGGCATCCCTCCATTAGCAGGCATCAACCGAAGCATTACCCGTTTGTAAGAGGGATGATCGTTTGGGTTAATGGTTACCGGAAATGAAATAAAGACAATCCATTTACCATCGGGTGAGATGTGTGGAAACCAATCGTTGTATTCATCGAAAGTGAGTTGTTCTTTACCTGAACCATCAGGCTTCATACGCCACAATTGCATGGTTCCGCTTTGGCTGGAGTTAAAGTAGATGTACTTGCCATCGGGCGAGTATTCGCAACCATCAACATGATAACCATTATTCAACGTTAGGTTAACCTCTTTACCCCCGTTTGCAGGTATTTTGTAGATGTCGTAAAACTCCGTATCGCGCTGGCCCACAAATATTAAGTTCTTACCATCGGGCGACCAGCCATGCAGGTATGAAGGGGTTTTTTCTGTAATTAGTTTAGGCTCACCACCTGTTAACGGCAATGTATAGACCGTAGAGCCTCCACCAGGCAATCCATCGCGGTGATGACTGATAGCCAGCATCTTTCCATCAAATGAAATTACATGATCGTTATTGTTCCGGTTGGCCGAACCGGTGTTGAGTTTCTCTTTTGTTGCATCACTCAAGCCAACTTTAAACAAACTTCCATCTTCATTTATTAGCAAGTGTTTTCCATCCGGCATCCAGTTGGGGGCTTCAAATCTTCCCGCTGCTTCCAGCATTACTTTGCGTTTGCCATCCCATACGTTCATTACCTCAAGCCGGCTTCCAATAAAACCCTGGCGATAAGGATTATAATCTTCAGCAACCACCTTTTCGATTCTTACATTCCAAACCTTAGCTTGTTCAATCACATTCTCGTTATGCGATGTAATAAATAATCCCACCAACACAGCATTAGCCAGATTATCCTGCACATACCTGCCAACTTCTTGTAATGGTTCGCCCGGATTGGCCACTCTCATAATGAAAGTATTGCCGGTTCGCTCTATCTGAACGATCTGTGGATGTTTTTTAGAAAACCGAATTTCATCCTCCGGATCGCGCATGTGTGCACCCCGTAATAAACGCCTTTGCAAAACAGTAAGTCCATCGCCATGCACCACCGCACTTACATGGGGTGCATCTTCATCTGCGGAAGCGCGAACCATCCAACCCACTTTCCGATGGGGGTCGGTACCGGTGCCAACAAACTGAACGTTAACGGTTGCAATAAAATCGCCCGTAAGTTTGCTGAATGCGTAATGAAACTCATCGCGACCAAACCAAATGTTGTAACCGCTGCCAGCAAAAGTATATTCCTGCGTTTCAGAGTTAAAAATTACTGATCCGCCATTCTTTGGTTTGCCAACATCCTGATGATTCTCAAAAATTCCTACCGGACTTTGCGAGAATCCAATTTTAAACATAAAAAGGAATAAGCAGGTGACAACTAACTTCATGGGCATGGAATTAATAAATTAATATTACAGATTTTTTTAGAACCAATTTGTTAACAATCGGGTTAACCATGAGATTTGCAGTTCATGTTGAGAAAAATTTTCATTCTTCCTATTCGCATTTACCAGACAACGCTCTCTCCGATGCTGGGTGCACATTGCCGCCATTCTCCCTCCTGCTCGCAATACACCATCGAAGCTATACAGGAATGGGGAGTTTTAAAAGGCATTGTGCTTGGCGCCAAAAGAATAGGTCGTTGCCATCCCTGGGGAACGAGTGGATACGATCCGGTTCCTAAACGCAACTCGCCCACACAAAAGGATAGTTCAATTACTTAACACTCCGGTTATAAAATCAGGCTTTGATTTGTAAAACCTTTCGGCCATCTTACTTTCTCCTTACCGAAAAAGCATGGCCGATTTCCAGATCAAAAAAACTCCGAAAGATTACGATGTATGTATAGTAGGTTCAGGTGCCGGTGGCGGAATGGCGGCCTATGTTCTGGCTAATGCCGGAATAAAAGTTGTCTTGCTGGAGGCTGGTCCACTCTACGATCCAGCTAAGAACGTTACACAATTAAAATGGCCGTGGGAGTCGCCTCGCAGAGGTGCCAGTACTCCGTATCGGAATTTTGGAGATTTTGATGCAGCCTATGGCGGTTGGGAACTGGAAGGTGAACCTTATACCCATAAAAACGGAACCAGGTTCGACTGGTTTCGCTCGCGTATGTTGGGTGGACGAACCAATCACTGGGGCCGGATCTCTTTGCGCTTCGGACCAAAAGACTTTAAACGCAAAAGTATTGATGGCCTTGGCGATGATTGGCCTATCAGCTACGATGATGTAGCACCTTATTATGATAAAGTAGATAAACTGATTGGTGTATTTGGATCAAAAGAAAATCTACCCAACGATCCGGATAGTATTTTTCTACCCCCACCCAAGCCACGCCTACACGAATTATTCATTAAAGAAGCAGGAACTAAACTCAATATCCCGGTAATACCTTCGCGGTTATCCATCTTAACTAAACCTATCAATAACGAGCGTGGTGCTTGTTTCTATTGCTCGCAATGCAATCGCGGTTGTACTGTGTATGGTGATTTTTCTTCGTCATCGGTGTTGGTAAATCCCGCGTTAAAAACCGGTAATGTAGATGTAATACCTAACGCCATGGCACGTGAAGTTATTACCGATGCATCCGGCAAAGCAACCGGTATCTCGTTTGTTAATAAGGACGATAAGCAGGAATATACCGTTAATGCCAAAGTAGTACTGCTCGCGGCCAGCGCATGTGAGTCCGCACGCTTATTACTTAATTCAAAATCAAGCCTCTTTCCCAACGGACTTGCTAACTCAAGTGGTGTTGTGGGTAAATATTTGCATGATTCTACCGGAGCCGACATGGGAGGAATTCTTCCGCACCTTGTAGGCCGTAAACGTTATAACGAAGATGGTGTTGGTGGCATGCATGTATATACACCCTGGTGGCTTGAGAATAAAAAGTTAGACTTTCCACGCGGGTATCACATTGAATATTATGGAGGTATGGGAATGCCCGGGTATGGTTTTGGTTTTGGTATGCAGCACACTAACAGCCAATATGCCGGCCGCGATGGTGTGAAGCGCGGTGGTGGTTATGGTGCATCATTAAAAGATGATTACCGGTATTTCTATGGTGCTACGTTCGGAATGTCAGGACGCGGTGAGGCTATAGCCCGTGAAGACAACTATTGCGAAATAGATCCGAATGTTGTGGATAAATATGGCATCCCTGTATTGAGGTTTCATTACAACTGGAGCGATTACGAAATCAAACAGGCAAAACACATGAAAGAAACCTTTGCCGAAATAATTGAAACCATGGGTGGCGTAGTTACCTGGGGAAAAAGTTCCGCACAGGAAAACTATGGCTTAGCCGCGCCCGGCCGCATTATTCACGAAGTAGGTACAACCCGAATGGGCAACGACCCTAAAAAATCGGTATTGAACAAATTTAATCAGGCACATGAAGTGAATAATCTTTTTGTAGTTGATGGCGGCCCGTTTGTATCGCAAGCCGATAAAAATCCTACATGGACAATCTTGGCTTTATCGATGCGCGCCAGTGAATACATTATTGATGAATTGAAGAAGCAGAATATATAGACCTCACCCTAAACTCCTCTCCATATAGGAGAGGAGTTTAGAGAGTTCTAAAAAAATAAGTTTAATAATTAAAGCAAATCCTCCCCCTTCTCCTTCCGAGAGGGGTTGGGGGTGAGGTTATGGACAGAAGAAAATATTTAAAAACATTGGCGGTTGGTTCGCTGGGGGCAACTGCCCTGCTCAACCAATCGTGCGAAACGCCAAAAACAAAAACACCGGAGTTGCCAACATTCACGATTGACCGGACACCCGATGAATTGTTGCGCGAACAAAAACTGCTAAGCGAAACTTTTTTCGATGAGCACGAAATGAAAACCATTCGCCTGCTGGCGGATATAATTATTCCTAAAGACGAAACTTCGGGTTCGGCCACTGATGCCAAGGTACCCGAGTTTATTGAGTTCATTGTAAAAGATATGCCCCGCCATCAAATACCCATGCGCGGTGGACTGAAGTGGCTCGATCTTCAATGCCTGAAACGCTACAATACCGATTTTGCATCGTGCAACGCGGCCCAACAAATTGAAATGATTGATGAAATTGCATATCCGGAAAAAGCAAAACCAGAATTGGCTCAAGGTGTAGCTTTTTTCAATCTGATGCGCGACCTCACCGCATGTGGCTTCTTTACCTCCGAAATCGGAATAAAAGATTTGGGCTACATGGGTAACCGCCCCAACCAATGGGATGGTGTGCCCGCAGAAGTGCTTGAGCAATATGGCATGAAGTATGATGAACGAACGCTGGCCGAGAGTGTGAAGTTTGATAGTTAACCCGGTTTCCGGTTTCCAGCTACCTGTTACCCGGAAACTTCAACTAATAAAAAACAACCAGCAACCGAAAACAGGAAACTGGTAACAACTAAATAGTAAACAACAAATCAACCACTATGACTACCCGTAGATCTTTTATCAAATCAGCGAGCCTCGCGGCCGCAGCAGTAACTATTGTACCCCGCCATGTATTGGGCAAAGGCTACATTGCTCCAAGCGATAAACTAAACATTGCCGGCATTGGTGTAGGTGGTAAAGGCCAAAGCGATATTGCCAACTTTGCTAAAAGCCCGAATGTAAATATTGCTTACCTGTGCGATGTGGACGATCGCAGGGCTGCCACATCAGTCAAGAATTTTCCAAATGCGAAATACTATAAAGACTATCGTAAAATGCTGGAAACCGAGCACAAACACATAGATGCAGTTTCTGTTTCAACAACAGATCACATGCATGGTGTACAAGCCATGGCGGCCATGCAATTGGGTAAACACGTGTACGTGCAAAAGCCTTTAACACACGATATCTACGAAGCACGCAAGCTTACCGAAGCGGCCAAGAAATATAAAGTAGTTACACAAATGGGTAACCAGGGCGCATCGGGTGACGGTGTAAGACAAATGCGCGAATGGTACGATGCCGGATTGATTGGTGATGTTCACACTGTGTATTGCTGGACAAACCGCCCCGTATGGCCACAAGGTATTCCATGGTCAACTAACAAAGCGGAAGTACCCAAAGAATTGGATTGGGATTTATGGTTGGGTACAGCTCCATACAAAGATTATGTGGACAAACTTGTACCGTTTAACTGGCGCGGCTGGTGGGATTATGGCACCGGTGCGTTAGGCGATATGGCGTGCCATATTATCGAACCAGCCTTCCGCACACTTGGCCTGGGTTATCCTACAGAAGTAGAATGCAGTGTGGGAAGTGTTTATGTAGATGAATTCAGACGCGGCTATTTTCCTGAAAGTTGTCCGCCATCTTCACACATCACCCTGAAGTTTAAAGGTGTGAATGGAAAACCAGACATCAAATTCCATTGGATGGATGGAGGCATTCAACCGGAGCGTCCCGAAGAGCTTGGCCCTAACGAAGTATTTGGCGATGGTGGTAATGGTGTGCTGATGATTGGTTCGAAAGGAAAAATGATGTGTGGTACATATGGTATTAATCCGCAGTTATTACCCACCACCCGTACCAAAGAAGTAAACGTACCTCAAACATTGAAACGCGTAGTGGGTGGTGCAGAGCCTGGCCACTATCTGCAATGGGTAGATGGTTGCATTGCCGGGTATGGAAAAACGGAATTAAGCTCTGACTTCGCATTAGCCGGCCCGTTAACCGAAAGCATATTAATGGGTAACCTGGCGTTGCGCAGTTTTGATATTCGTAAGCCCCGCGAAGGTGGCAGACCCGATCAGTTCGATTATCCGGGTCGTTACATAAAATTACTGTGGGATGGCCCCAACATGAAGATTACCAACTTTGATGAAGCCAACCAGTTTGTTAAACGCACTTACCGCGAAGGCTACAGCTTGTAATTATCCATTCTTTAAACTTTTATTCTACTTATGATCTCACGCAGAAGTTTTGTGAAGAAGGCTGCTCTCGGTGCAGCAGCAGTTTCCATTGTTCCACGCTTTGTATTGGGGGGCCCTGGCTACATCGCGCCAAGCGATACCTTATACATTGCCGGTATTGGCGTAGGCGGTAAAGGTACCAGCGACCTTACCGGCTTTGCGGGAAGTATTGATGGAAAAACAAAAGGCAATCCTAAAGCAAAAATTTCTTTTCTATGCGATGTGGATGAACGCCAAACCGTAGAATCCAGAAAAAATTTTCCAAACGCAAAGTACTATAAAGACTTCCGCGTTATGCTTGATAAAGAAGCAAAAAACATTGATGCCGTTTCGGTATCAACAGCCGATCATACTCACGCAGTAGCAGCAATGGCAGCCATGCAGCGTGGTAAACACGTGTATGTGCAAAAGCCTTTAACCCATAACATCTTTGAAGCCCGCGCCTTAACCGAAGCTGCCAAAAAATACAAAGTGGTTACACAAATGGGCAATCAATTCGCTTCCGCAGATTATGTGCGCGTGGCGAAAGAGTGGGTTGATGCCGGTTTGATTGGCGATGTGCACACCGTGTATTGCTGGACAAACCGCCCCGTGTGGCCACAAGGCATTGCCACACCAACCGGCAAACATGATGTGCCCAAAGAAATGGATTGGGATTTATGGTTGGGTCCTGTAAAAGACATCGAATATAATCCTGCTTATCATCCATTTAACTGGCGCGGCTGGTGGAATTTTGGTACCGGAGCACTGGGCGACATGGGCTGCCACATTATGGATGCCGCCTTCCGCATTCTGCCAATCGATTATCCATCGGAAGTAGAATGCAGTGCTACAACTGCCTGGGCCGACTTCTTTAAAATAGCCGATTACCCCGATAGCTGTCCTTCATCGTCAATCATTCACCTGAAGTTTCCACGCACCGATGGGAAAGGTAATATTAACTTTACCTGGATGGATGGCGGCTTATTACCCAAACGCCCTGATGAACTATTGCCCGATGAGAAATTAGGTGATGGCGGTGGCAATGGTTACATCTTTGAAGGCACCAAAGGTAAACTGATGGCCAACTACGAACGTATGCCCGTGTTGTTGCCTACTGCCAGCATGAAAGACTTAACCTTTCCCAAGCCTACCCTACCCCGTGTGCAAGGACAGGAAGCCGGGCACTATACCCAATGGGTTGACGCCTGCATTGCCGGTTACGGAAAAATGCAATTGAGCTCACCATTTGAGTTTGCCGGGCCGTTTACCGAAGCCGTGCTGATGGGTAACCTTGCCATTCGCAGTTATAACCTACGCACCGATAAAGGATTTACCGGACGTAAAAAATTACTGTGGGATGCCAGGAACATGAAGATTACCAACTTCGATGCAGCCAACCAGTTTGTAAAACGCGAATACCGCGCAGGTTGGAGTTTGTAAGAGTTAATTGTATTGAGCTCATAAAACGCCTCGGGAGACTGAGGCGTTTTTTTTGATGGCTAACCGCCCGGATAACATACCTCTCTTGCCTTTGCTTCAATTGGAGATGCGCAATTGTATAGGCAATTGCGCATTTCGTATTGTTGTTGATTTTGAGATATTTAGGAGATGCGTTTTTAAAGTGGCGATTATAAGTTGCGTATATTTAGGAGTTAGCGGTCAGTGTAAGACGACCACGCAACAAACAAACGAAAGAACAACCAAGAAATAAACGATAAAAAAGAAAATGGCAAAAAATATTGAACCAACACTTAAACTAATTAGTAAATACCTCAAACTTGACAAATCTGAAAACTTTGTAATTCCTGAATACCAACGTGGCTACTCTTGGGACATAACTCAATGTGATAAATTATGGCAAGACATTGAAGCGTTTATCGCTTCCAACGCAAGCGACCCATATTTTTTCGGGACAATCATCGTAGATTGTTCAGAAACATACAAATTCAGTTTAATTGACGGACAACAACGCACAACGACTTTTTTATTATTGCTCAAAGCGTTGTTAATGCAATTAAATGAAGCTATCCCAAAAGTTTCGGACGATGAAGAATCAGAAGCACTAAAAGCAGGACTTAAAGCCAATAGAAATAAAATTATGGCGATTTTGTATAAAGCCGAAGACGAAGACATTCCTTCAATGTTGAAAGATTATACAAAAACTCAAAACATCTTGATAATAGCAAACAAATCAATAAATGAGCTATTTCCAAAAGAAGTAAAAACGATTATTGAGGCAACAGATTTTAAAAATGCCGAAGAAAACGTCTATAAAATTCCACGAAAACAAAAGGATAACAAATACACTAATCATTTCCGCAATTTTAAATACTTTTTTGGCAAGTTGAGAGAAAAGTCAGAATCACAACTAAATCAATTTGCGAAAATATTTTTGGAAAAATGTCAAGTCATTGAAATACGCAGTTGGCAAATTGAACAAGCGATTACAATGTTTAATTCGCTAAACTCAACGGGTATGCCACTTTCAGATGCGGACATAATCTCTGCACAATTATACTCAAATGCTGGAGACAACAAAAAAGCATTTAACGAACAATGGGAAACTATCAACAAACTGGCTAACGAATTAAGCAGTCGAAAAATTATTGACATTGATGCTGTGTTGCAACAATTTATGTATATCAATCGTGCCATAAATAAAGAATATATTAGTATAAACAAAGATGGAAATGAATCAGTTGATGTAACAACCCCTGGTTTAAGACGATATTACACAGACATTAAAAAGGAATTATTGAATGAGCCACTAGTGCTGTGTAATAACTTAACAAAAATCACAAACATTTGGGATAATATCAAAGACTACCCAACTGTCAAATTACTCTTAAAATGTAACGAAAATGCAAAATTATTCTTATCAGGTTATTTGTATCGTTACGATATATCGGAAATCACAGAAGAAAATATTTTGGAATTATGTGAATGTTTATTAAGATTATTTACGGTACTGGAATTGAGCGATGCTGGCTATTCAAGCTCTAGGTTTAAGACCTTTCTGTTTGGTGAAAACATAAAATTAGTTGATAAAAATGTTTCAATTGATGTTATCAAAAACAACTTCAATGAACACATCAAAAACAACTGGAACTCTGACAATATAACTGACGCAATAATTGAATACGATAAAAATCTTCTCGTTTACCTAAACGAATACATCTACGCCAAAAACAAAGGCAATAAGTTTGACTTCGCAGAAAATGTAAACATTGAACATATTATGCCTTCAAGTGGACGTAACTTAACGACAATACAACGAGATGCCAATATTGCGACTAAAGAAGAATTTAATAGTATTGTAAATAAGCTTGGAAACAAAATACTTCTTGAAGAAGATATAAATAAGTCAATTGGGAACGAATGGTTCAAGACTAAAAAGCAAAATTCAATTAACACAAAATCAGGGTACAAAGACAGCAGATATGGAATAGCTTTAGCGTTGACAGCATACCCAAAAGATACTTGGACTAAAGATGACATTGACACAGCGACAACAAAAGCTGCGGAAAGAATCGTAAAATTTATCTTTAACGAATGAGAAACACCGAACCGCTAACAAGGTATTGCCAAAAGCGGGGCTGAACGGCTTCGATTGGACATTTGTACAAGTTTCAACATTCGTTCTTCGGTTGAACTTTAGTGCTAAAACTCCCCGCCTTCGGCAATACCCAAACCGTTAGCTGTATTGGTAATCATCAGGAACTGACAAAAACAAAAGGGAGGGGGAACTGAGGCGTTTTATCCTCTTAAAAGAATCAGTACTGCCCACTTTTTAACAACACCAACGTACATGCCTGCCAGGCTTCCGCTCCGGAATCTTCTACCAGTTTTTCAAACTCCGGATTCTCGGTACCCGGATTAAAGATTACACGTTTGGGCTTAAGACTTAACAAATATTCATAATGCTCCGGTTGATGCTGCGGCCCAATGTAAAGGGTAATGGTATCTACCCCTTCAATTTTAGGATGATCCTGAATGGGTAAAATTTCTTTACAAAACACCTCGCCCGCTTTAATTCCTACCGGCACAATCTCGTGTTTGTATTCTGTTAACATTTCTGCTGCGAGATACGCATACCGTCCCGGGTTGGTGGTTGCTCCAATGATTACTGTCTTCTTCATTTGTTCACATACATTTTAACCGCTGCTTCAGCACAACGTTCGCCATCCATAGCTGCGGAAACAATACCGCCTGCATAACCGGCACCTTCTGCACAGGGAAACAACCTTTTTACCTGAATATGTTCCCATGTTTCTTTATTGCGCGGAATACGAACGGGCGCAGATGTACGGCTTTCTACGCCTACCACCTGGGCTTCGTTGGTAAAATAGCCTTTCATCTTCTGGCCAAAAGCTTTAAAGCCTTGCTTCAACCCTGAATAAATAAAGGATGGTAACACTTCCTGCAAATCGACCGAAGCCAGACCCGGTTGATACGAAGTATCCAGCAAACTGGTTGAGATTTTTTCCTCCGTAAAATCGACCAGACGCTGCGCAGGTGCCACCTGGGTGCCTCCAGCTATTGCACAAGCTTTTTGTTCAACCGCTGCCTGAAAGTACATACCTGCCAGCGCACCATGTTGATTAAACTCCTTAAAATCATTTAATTCTACAGCTACCACAATGCCTGAATTGGCAAACTGCGAGTCTCTACGCGAAGGGCTCATTCCATTTACAACAATCTCGCCTGGTGCGGTAGCAGCTGGTACAATAAACCCACCCGGGCACATACAAAATGAGAACACACCACGCTCCTTTCCATTTACGTTGGCCTGATGCACCAATGCGTAAGACGATGCCGGCAGATACAAGCCCCTATCTGTTTCGCAATGATATTGAATCTTGTCGATCAGATTTTGTTGATGTTCCACGCGTACGCCAAGTGCAAATGGTTTTGCTTCGATCAGAATCTTTTTACGATTCAGCAGTTCATAAATATCGCGGGCCGAGTGGCCGGTGGCCAGAATAACCCCTTCGCCTTTTATGGTTTCACCCGATTGCAGTACTACGCCCAGAATCTCACCTGCATGCAGCAGTAAATCTGTAACTTTTGTATTGAAGTGCACTTCGCCTCCACATGCCATTATCTTTTCGCGTAAAGCAGAAACCAATTTTGGCAATTTGTTGGTACCTATATGCGGATGCGCATCGAACAAAATTTCGTTCGTTGCACCATGCGCCACCATTATCTCCAGAATGCGATTGATGTCGCCACGTTTTTTAGAGCGGGTATAAAGTTTACCATCGGAATAGGTGCCGGCACCACCTTCGCCAAAGCAGTAGTTGGATTCCGGATTTACGGTTTGATGTTTGTTGATAGCGGCCAGATCGCGTCTGCGCGCCTGCACATCTTTTCCTCGCTCAAGTACTATTGGTTTAACTCCGGCTTCAATCAGCCGTAAAGCGGCAAACAATCCTGCCGGACCGGCTCCTACAATTATAATTTGTGGAGCACGGGTTACATCCCTGTACTCAAATTTATTTTTAAACCGGTCGGTAGTATCTTCCTTAACAAGTTCGACCTGTACTCTTACCAGTACATTTTTACCACGGGCATCAATAGAACGTTTTACCGGGATTACTTTTAACTCACCATCGGGCGATAGTGAAAGTTTTTTATAGAGAGAACCGTAGAAGGTGGGTTCGTCAAATGCCTCTTGCGGACTAAGTTGTAGTTCAATAATCTGATTCATACCGGAAAGGAAGTTACCCTCTCAATTTCACAAAGGTAAACCTGACGGCTCAACAAAAAAAACTAGCCTACTACCTGATCCAGCAAACTGCTTTTTACAATTACCTGCGCCCCGCAAAAGAAACCGAGTATCCAAATGAAATCCCGATTCTGAATGAATGTGCGAACTTATCCTGATTAACAGCTGTAAAAATATTTTCAAATCGGGGTTCTACATCAAATCCGCGATACCCCAATCCATAGCCGGTAAAAGCATCAATCGTAAATCCATCACCATTATTACGTTGCATCAGGCGCAGGCCTAGTAACAAACCATACTCTGCCCGTTGTTCGGATGCACTTGCCGTGAAAGTTGTGCCCGGCACCAAAGGAAAATCGGTGTTGGCAAAATACCCGAGGTTAGTAAAGCGAACTTCATGCGCGAAGTACCACATGCCCGTTTTCATAGGGTTATAAAACTTTTGCTTAACGGCAATGGCATAACCTCTATCAAACACCTTATCTTTAGCTACGTTAGCATCGGCTGTATAAAAGGGATCCCGAATGGCCACAAATTCAAATTCGTGCCCCAGTCTTTCTTCATTATAAAACTCAACAGCCATAGGAAGCAGTCCGGCAAAAGTTAAAGCCGGATTTCCTTGAATAATTACGCCACGGTATTCCGGGTAGCGGGGATTAAAATAGGTAAAACCCCTGCGCGATTCTTTAGTGGACTGAATTGGTGCTTTTGTTGGAGCATTAACCAATACGTTGTTTTCATACACCGGTTTGTAATACCCGGAAAGTTTGCCGTCCTCTTCATAAATTTCCCAGGTACCCACCCGCAGGTCATTCTCTATTGTACCTTTGGTTTGCAGTGCTCCGGAAGCGAAGTATCCTTTATAGGTGCCCGAACCTAAAACAAAATCACATTCACCCTCCAGTTTTCCATCCTCTGTGTAATAATTCCAGATGCCCTGGTTTTTTCCATTCTCAATCTTTCCTTTCACCTTTAATTTGCCAGAGGGATAATATTCACGATACTCGCCACTACCTGAAACATAATTAGTCTCACTCTTTTTTACCCCACCAGGTGCAAACGAATTCCAGTAGCCATTTTTTTTACCTCCCTTAAACTCCCCGCTGGTACTCTGGGTACCATCTTCAAAATAATAATTCCACACGCCAGAAGGTTCATCGTTTTCGTAAGCACCTTGCGCAGAAATTTTTCCGGAAGGATAATAATGTTTCCATGTTCCGTTTCGCTTTCCATCTAAAAAATCACCTTCACTTTCCAGTGTTCCCTCTTCTGTAAAAAATCGCCAATGTCCCACATTACGCACCCCTGCTTTCGGGCCTTCGGCTAACACTTTACCCGAATGAAAATATTCGGTATAGCGGCCATGATCATCGGCATACTCAATTTCACCCCGCAGCACACCATCCTGAAAGTAGGTTCGCCACAAACCTGATCGTTTATCGGATACGTAACTCCCCGATTCTTTTACATCACCGCTTTCATAATAAATTTTCCAAAGCCCTTCGCGCAAGCGGTTGTTAATAGTGCCCTCCATACTTTTCTGGCCGTTCTCATAAAAATACTCCCATAATCCGTAGTTGGAATTTTGTCGTAGAATACCCCGCATTTTTAGGTTGCCCGTCTGATAGTAAAATTCCCAAACACCCGAAGTTTCATTATTTACAAACTGACCTTTCGATTCGATGTTACCATTTAAGAAATAGGAAACATAACGGCCATGCAACACATTCTGAACAGTGTCTTTAACCTGATAAACTTCTTTAATTACCATTTTTTCGGTATCGTGGTAGGTATAGCGTTTAAACTGGGCAGAAGCCACAAGAGGTAAAAGCAAAAAAATTAATCCAATACCGCGCATGATTCCTGAATACTTCTGGATTGTAAGTGGTAATCAAAGTTAAAGAAATCTGCTGAAAGGAATTAGCGACCCAATGCACTCATCACACCTGCTTTACCCCACTCTTCCGTTTCAGAGGATGACCATAATTCCGGAAAAAACTGAATGCGCTGAAAACGGGGTGGTAAGTATTTTTGCCAATTTGTACCCCCGGTTGCTTTTATATCCTCCGGGTCGCGTTGCAGGTAACGGCCGGCTGATTTTAAATGGGCCAGTGGCCACAAGACATTAGCCAGTTGATCCAGTTGACGAAGCAATTGTTTGACGGGTTCGGAATCAGGGAAATGGCTTTGATAAAGCTTGCGCAGGTTTCTGTTGCGGAAACGCATACCTGTTTCATTGAATAGCTTCAGGTACTTTTCTTCAAACTGTTGTAGCGTTAACGTTTTTTTCCCGGAAGCAAGCTCGGTAGCCCCACTTCGCCAATATAAATGTTCTACTTGTTGTTCCAGGTCGCTATATTCCTGTAGCGACTCGCGCATACCCAAACTCACCAGGTTAATCATATCGGTACAGCAAATTTCAATTAACCGATATTGTGCCGATTGAAATCCTGATGCCGGCAACAACGACATTCGAAATTTCAGAAACTGCTCTTTCTCCATCCCATCCACCATTACTGCAAATGAGTTTTCGAGCAATTGAAAATACCGAACCATGCGGGTGGTGCGTTCAATAAAGAATTTTTCGTCAAGATCTTCTTTGGCTGCTACCTGCTCCAGTTCCCACAAAATCAGGTTGAAGTATAATTCGGTAATTTGATGATAAACGATAAACACTTTTTCATCCGGAAACTGAGTTTTAGGATTTTGTAAACTCAACAGCGTATCCAGATGTATATAATCCCAATAGGTAAGATAATCGGCATGCAACAAGCCATCCAGGTATGAGGATAAATCCTGTCCCATTACAGCATACTTCTGTTGCAATTTCTTAAGCAGTTCTGCCAGACTGGGGTCGAGCGAAGATTTGTCCATCGGAATTATCAATACTTGCGTAAATTTGACCATTCATACAGAATTACCAAAACTATGTCATCAAAAGCTACCGAAACCACTACCCGTAAAAGCACCAAGCAAGATGTTTATGAACAACCCGATTTTTACGCGGTTGATGACTTATTGACTGAAGAACACAAACTGGTGCGAAGTGCAATTCGGGATTTTGTGAAGCGTGAAATTTCGCCATACATCGAAGACTGGGCACAACGCGCGCACTTTCCATATGAGATTGTGAAGAAGTTTGGCGATATCGGTGCTTTCGGGCCAACTATACCGCAACAATATGGCGGTGGTGGCCTGGATTATATTGCATATGGTATTCTGATGCAGGAAATTGAGCGGGGCGATTCGGGAATGCGTTCTACCGCCTCGGTACAGGGCTCGTTGGTGATGTATCCGATTTATAAGTTCGGTAGCGAAGAACAACGTAAAAAGTATTTACCCAAGCTTGCCAGTGGCGAGTGGTTGGGTTGTTTCGGATTAACTGAACCCGATCATGGTTCAAACCCATCGGGTATGGTTACCAACTTTAAAGACATGGGCGATCATTACCTATTGAACGGTGCAAAGATGTGGATTTCAAATTCGCCTAAAGCAGATGTAGCCGTAGTGTGGGCTAAGAATGAAGCCGGGCGAATTCATGGTTTGATTGTAGAACGAGGCATGCCGGGCTTTACCACGCCTGAAACACATGGCAAATGGAGTTTGCGGGCAAGCGCCACCGGAGAATTGGTTTTTGATAATGTTAAAGTGCCTAAAGAAAATCTGCTGCCAGGCAAAAATGGTTTAGGGGCACCCATGATGTGCCTCGATTCGGCACGATATGGAATAGCCTGGGGCGCGATAGGCGCAGCGATGGATTGTTATGATTCGGCCAGAAGGTATGCGAAAGAACGCATCCAGTTTGGTAAACCCATTGGCTCGTTCCAGCTGATCCAGAAAAAACTGGCTGAAATGTTGACTGAAATTACTAAAGCACAATTGGTGAATTGGCGTTTAGGTGTACTGATGAATGAAGGCAAAGCCACAACAGCACAAATATCTTTGGCCAAACGAGATAACATCAGAATTGCACTTGATGTTGCCCGTGAAGCGCGGCAGATACACGGTGGTATGGGCATTACCGGAGAGTACCCGATTATGCGCCACATGATGAACCTGGAATCGGTAGTAACGTATGAAGGTACGCATGATATTCACCTGCTGATTTTGGGAAATCATATTACCGGGATAGCGGCTTTTAGTTGATAATCTCCCAATACTACTGCTCAATAAACCCACTCAAAGTAATCCGTTGCACGGGATTACGTGGATCAGTGGAGTATATGGTTACGGATTTATTCTGAGTTCCGGCCCGCCCTTTTGTATCCAACACAATTTTCATTGTAGCGGCTTCGCCTGGCTGAATTAAATTTTTATCCAATGAAGTAGTAACGCATGTACAATTCGGCTGCACCTCACGAATGGTGAGTGGCTGCTTACCTTTATTCTGAAGCGTAATGGTTAATTCACTTTTGGTACCTGCCTGTACCCGGCCAAAATCTAACGCATAGTTTGTAGCCAGCAACACCGGTGCTTTGGCTATTTCTGTCGCGCTTAGTGCAGGGAACGATTCTTCTGCCATAGCATACACCGAAATAACCTTAACCGAATCGGCATCGGTTGTAACCAGTTCAATTCTGTCGGCATTAAAACCATATCGATTCAAAGTCCTGGCATCGTAATTTAATTTAAGCGTACCTGTTTCACCTGCTTGTAAAATTACCGGTGTTGTTACTTTGATATGTGTGGGGGTAATGGCACGTTTTATTGTAAGTGATTCGGTGCCTGCATTCTGAATCTTAAATTCGTGGGTAGTGGCCGCCTTATTTACAAACACTTTTCCAAGGGTAATTGAGTTGCTTTTCAAACGAAGGTTTCCAAGTGAAACCTTCAACTCATCGCCACCCGATTTTTTATCAACTACATTTCCTTTAATCGTAAGAACAATTGGGTTCTTTTCAATATCGGTGGTTACGGTTAGGGTTTTATTGAAATAACCCGGCTTGCCTTTTGGGTCAAAACTTACTTTTATAAAACCAGACCCCGATGGAGCAACCGTTTCTTTGGTCCAGCCCGGTGTAGTGCATCCGCACGAAGCCTGTACATTTAAAATACGCAGAGGCCGGTTGGCCAGGTTGGTAAATGTAAAATCATACTCCACATTGCCACCTGATTCCACCACTTCACCAAAATCGTAAGTCTTCGACTTAAAAAATACCGGCTCTGTTAATTGGGCCAGTGCCAACCCGGGAATCATCAGAAAAAGAGAAGCCAGAACTTTCATTTTGCAAAATTATAGTTTTGGTTCCTTCCAAACCGATCTCACCCGTAAATAATTCGCCACTGACTTAAAGCAATTCCCTATTCTTACCTTTATTTGCAACCAATTATGGCACGCATTCTTACAGGCATTCAAAGTAGTGGCCGCCCGCATTTGGGTAATCTGCTTGGCGCGATTATTCCGGCTATTAAACTTTCACAACAACCCGGCAACGAGTCGTTCTTTTTTATTGCCGATCTGCATTCCCTTACCACCATCAAGGATGCTAAAACACGTATTGCCAATGTGCAGGCTGTGGCGGCTGCATGGCTGGCGTTTGGTTTTGATGTAGAAAAAAATTTACTCTATCGCCAAAGCCAGATTCCGGAAGTATGCGAACTTACCTGGTACCTGAGTTGCTTCACTCCTTTTCCGATGTTGGCAAATGCCCATTCTTTTAAAGATAAAGCCGACCGGCTTTCCGATGTGAATGCAGGATTATTTACCTACCCGGTTTTAATGACAGCCGACATTATTCTTTACGATGCCAACTTTGTTCCGGTAGGGAAAGATCAACGCCAGCATTTAGAAATGGCCCGCGACATTGCCAATACCTTCAACAATTTATATGGTGAAACATTTGTGTTGCCAGAAGCCCGTATTGAAGAATCGGTTATGACTATCCCGGGCACAGACGGCCAGAAAATGAGCAAGTCGTATAATAATATTATTGATATTTTCTTACCAGAAAAGGAACTGAAGAAACAAATCGGAACAATTGTTACAGATAGTACTCCGCTGGAAGAACCAAAAAATCCGGATACCGATAATGTTTTTGCAATTTACAAACTGATTGCAACCCCCGAACAAACCGAAGCGCTGCGAAAAAAATATCTGGCTGGTAACTTTGGGTATGGCCATGCCAAACAAGAACTATTGGCAGTGGTGCTGGAGAAATATGCTAAAGAACGTGAGGTTTTTAATTACTATATGAATAACCCTGCTGACTTAAATAAGAAATTAGAACAGAGCGAAGCCAAAGCTCGTGAAATTGCAAAGTCCGTCTTAACTAAGGTTAGAACCAAACTCGGCTATTAATTAAAGAGCTTTCTGAATTCCTCAGAAAGCTCTTCATTGACCTGAAAAATCAAGTGTTCTATTTCGCAGTCCACACAACCTGCTGCTGGTTTGCGCCCACGTTTAGAATAACCCGTAAGGGGTTAGGCACAATTACCAGTTTTGTGTCCTTGCCGGGAATTGAATCAACCTCAACAAAAACCCCCTCTTTGTTTGTAACCGTAAACTCATTCTTATCGCTTATCATGTATGTTTTGGCCAGGTAAGCAATTGGATACAGTACATCCGTATCCGGGCAGTATTTATCGTGCACATCCTGAAGTATCTCTTCCAGAAATTCGCCATGCTTTACCTGAAGTGCATCTTCCAGATCGTGTAATTCTTCTTCCAGATCATCATACTTGGGGTTGTTGTAATCAATCTTTGAAAGTGCATTTCTGCGATTAGCTATTTCCTGTATGGCTTTGTCAAGTTCTTTTACATCCATTGCTTTAAAATTTTGTCAAGATTATAGAAACGGGGCCTAAATTAAAACTGGCCGATTGATTAATTTTGAACATCATCAATAAAACAGGTATGAATCAGGATTTTCTACCCATCCTCGGCACCGACCACATTGAATTTTATGTGGGTAATGCCAAGCAAACCGCATTGTTTTACCAGCATTGCATGGGCTTTGAACTTACAGCTTATGCCGGTCCCGAAACGGGAGTTCGCGACCGCGCATCGTATGTGCTTACCCAAGGTAAAATACGATTTGTATTAACTACCAGTTTGCAACCCGATACCCCAATTGCACAACATGTTGCCAAACATGGCGATGGGGTAAAGGTTTTAGCTCTTTGGGTTGATGATGCCGAGAAATCATTTCGTGAAACAGTAGCCCGTGGCGGTGCGCCTGCCAGTGCACCTGTTACGCTAAAAGACAACTCGGGCGAAGTAGTGGTTTCATCTATTCACACCTATGGCGATACCCTCCACACTTTCGTGGAAAGAAAGAACTACAAAGGGGCATTCTTGCCCGGCTATCAACCTGTGAAAACCGGTTGGAAGCCCGAACCCATCGGGCTAAAATATGTGGATCATTGTGTGGGCAATGTAGAATTGGGTAAGATGAACCATTGGGTTGAGTTCTACGAAAAAGTAATGGGCTTTAACTTGCTTATTACCTTTGATGATAAAGACATCTCTACGGAATACAGCGCCTTAATGTCGAAGGTTGTTTCCAATGGGAATGGGTACATCAAATTTCCGATTAACGAACCAGCAGCCGGAAAAAAGAAATCGCAAATTGAAGAATACCTGGATTTTTACAAAGGCGCTGGGGTACAGCATATTGCCATTGCTACAGATGACATTATTCATACCGTAAGCGAATTAAGGCGCAGGGGCGTTGAGTTTTTACGTGTACCCGATGTGTATTACGATGATGTACTGGATCGCGTGGGTCATATCAACGAAGATATTCAGGCGTTGAAGAAATTGAATATCCTGATCGATCGCGATGAAGAAGGTTATCTGTTACAGATTTTCACCAAACCCATTCAGGATCGCCCTACCCTGTTCTTCGAGATCATTGAGCGCAATGGGGCAAAATCTTTTGGTAAGGGAAATTTTAAAGCTTTGTTTGAAGCCATTGAGATGGAACAAGGCTTACGCGGAAATTTATAAACCAGAAAGAAGCTGCCGGTAAAACCAAACAGCTTCTTTCTGACTTGCTTATTTCTTGAAGTACAGTCGGGTAATAAAGATACCTACACCATCGCTTTTGCCGGCATCACTCTCCACTGCGCTGGAAACGAATACCAGACTCCACCCTTCTTTAACCATATCATTTATCTTAGATGAAATTACGGCATCGTTTGATGCTATATTCTGAAAGTTGATACCTGCTATACTATAAAAGTTAAGCAATTTAGTCTCGCTAAAGTTATCGATCTTAATATCAGAACGTTTTACATCACCCTGATCACTCTTTCCACCATCAGTTCGTTCGGTGGTCAGGTCCTTGTGGTTAATGTCCTGCTTTTCCTCAATCATTCGGGAGCGACCCACACCTCCCGGCACAATAGATTCAACCACGGTTACTACTTTAAATTCTTGTGCCACTGCAAAAGTAGATGCAAAACTTAGCATCAGACCCACAATAATTTTCATTTTCATTGAGATAATAGATTTTATATTTGTTCCGGTAAACGGACATACCCAATCCAAGTTTTCAATCTGGCACAATTACCATGAATAATTTATTAAGTATTGCAACCCAACGCGCAAACTCCTGGCTTCAAAGCACTGCTATTGACGATGAAACCAAAGCTACTGTCCAGGAAATGCTGGCCCACGACAATACCAAGTTGTTGATTGATAGCTTCTACAAAGATTTGGAGTTTGGCACAGGCGGGCTGCGTGGAATTATGGGTGTTGGTTCAAACTGCATGAACCGTTACACCATAGGCGCGGCCACACAAGGTTTAGCCAATTATCTTAAAAAATCCTTTACCGGTAATATTAAGGTGGCTATTGCTTACGACAGTCGTAACAACAGCGCTGCCTTTGCCCAGGTTACTGCCAATGTTTTTTCAGCAAACGGAATTGAAGCTTATTTGTTTCCTGAGCTGCGTCCTACGCCCCTGCTCTCTTTTGCTATCCGGTATTTAAAATGTCAGTCAGGTGTAGTGATAACTGCTTCGCATAATCCTAAAGAATATAACGGGTACAAAGCATACTGGCAGGATGGCGCACAACTCGTTCCTCCTCACGACCAAAATGTAATTGCAGAAGTAAATGCGATTGGTGGCTTTGAAAACATTAAGTTTCAAGCTGATCCATCTAAAATTAAAGCAATTGGTAAAGAGGTGGAAGATGCTTACTACCATGAAGTAAATCGGCTGGTTCCGAAAAAAGATAGTATAAAGCGCCAGGCAAACATTCCGTTGGTCTATTCAAGCATTCACGGGGCTGGCATAACGATGGTGCCCGAATGCTTAAAACGACTTGGATTTACAAATCTGAAAGTTGTTGAAGAACAACGGGAACCAAACGGTAATTTTCCCACTGTTCACTCGCCCAATCCAGAGGAGCAATCGGCCATGGAACTTGCCTTAGCAAAAGCCAAAGCTGAAAATGCGGAGTTGGTAATGGCTACTGACCCTGACACCGATCGTGTTGGTATTGGAATTAAAGATGATGCCGGTGAATTCTTTTTACTAAATGGCAACCAGGCGTTTAGTCTGATGATGTGGTTCATAATGAAAAACCTGAATGAAGCCGAGCGTAAAGGTGGCTACATCGCTAAAACGATTGTTACGTCAGAACTGGTGGACACCATTGCTGCCAACCTGCAGATAGATTGCTACAATACCCTTACGGGATTTAAATACATAGCGGAGTTAATGGGCCAAATGGAAGGCAAAAAGAATTTTATTGCTGCCGGTGAAGAAAGTTATGGCTATATGGTGGGTGATTTTGTGCGCGATAAAGACGCAGTATCGGCCTGCGCATTTTTTTCAGCATTGGCAGCTGCCGCCAAAGATGAAGGCCAAACCTTATACGATTGGCTCATTCAAATGTACCTCGATTTCGGTTTTTATAAGGAAGGATTAGTAAACGTGGTAAGAAAAGGTGCCACAGGCGAGCAGGAGATTAAAGATATGATGCAGCGGTTTCGGAGTACTCCGCCTGCACAATTTGCAGGAAGTGCAGTTACCCGGATTTTGGATTATAAAAGCGGCATTCAGAAAGATGTAAAAAGTGGCAAGGAAACAAAACTGGATTTGCCCAAGTCGGACGTGTTACAGTTTTATACTGAGGATGGTAACAAAATTTCAGTTCGCCCCTCCGGAACCGAGCCTAAGATTAAATTTTATGTAAGCGTTAAAACAACACTGAAGTCGAAAACTGAATTTTTAACTGTCTCAGCCGCTTTGGATGCCCGAATCAAAGCCATCGAAGAAGAATTGACTTGATTCATGAGCTCTATGGTAATGCGATTTTCTTAACCGGTAAAAATATCAGGTAGGAAATAAGCATCACTAAGCCAAAATCAAGCAAGCCCATAAAAACTATTATGGCTAGATGAAATACTGCACCGGCTATCAACCAGTATTTTTTGAATTTCTCAAACCAGATGAAAAAAGAAAAGGAGATTTCAAAGATAATTACTAGCCACGCTACCAGCAATGCGCTTAACCCAGTTAATTGTACTGAGAAATTTGGGTTCGAGAAAAAATCCAGATTAGCTACTGAGAATATTGCGTGGCCACTCCGCCACGAAGCGGTTATTAACTTATCGTAACCTGATAAGAAATAAATCAGTGCAATCTGAACTTTGATTAGTAAAACTCCGAAAGAGGAAAATACTTTCTGGTAATTCTCTAACCCGCTAAACTTTAAAACCGGAGAAGTTGGAACGACTAAGCCGATGAGCAGAAATAAATTCAACACCAGATCTGCCCCATTTAAAACCGGAAACAAGAACCTACTCAGGCATACCGAAAACCAAAAAACAAGAAACGAACTGAAATAATTTAATTTGGTAAAAAGACTTACCACAATAATTAAACTGAAGACTGTAACAAAAGCACCAACACCAAAATTTAAAAGTTGTAATGGTGCATGAGCTATCAATCCGAGCCAACCATATTCTCTGGCAGGGATAAATTCTATAATCGATTCCAGGGTGGACCAACTTACCCAGAGTTTTATCAGCACAAATAAATAAAGTGCTTTAAAAAAAAGTGCCTTTTTGGAATCTTCCAACAACACCCACTTCACGCCTGTATCCAGTTGATTAGTCAGCCACATGCTTAATCGTATAAAGTGTATCAACCTTAACTTTAAAGTCAGTGGTTTCTTCTCTTAAGAATATGAACTTCACAGAATCTGTTCCGGCAGGAAAATACCTCCTGTAATAATTCATCAGTTGTTCAAGCTCTTCATTAATCTGAACATCGGGATTCTTATACCGCTTAATAACATATTCATAATAAAAATACCGATCCAATCGAGCTTGAAGCATTGCATGAGGGTTACCGCTTGCCATCAGTTTGTGGTAATTCTGCAAGGCAGGTTGCGAAACCGGCTGCCAGGCATTTTCAACTTTACAGGAAAGGTGCAGCGCATACGATTGTTCAATCCGGTCTTTGGTAAAGAATGGGCCCGGTAACAGATATTTCCGATATGCAGAGGTTAGGATGCCTGCATGAAAGGCCGGACAAAAAATCAAGAACAGCGAAAACGCTATGTGAAAAATGAAGAGCAAGGCAGCAATTCGAGTGAATTTTAACATCTTCAATGAAGTAGTACTCACAGCCAAAATGATCTATTATCTTTGCGTAAAATATGAAGAAAGTAGCATTCTACACGCTAGGCTGTAAGCTTAACTACTCCGAAACATCTACCATTTCGCGTAAGATGGAGGATGCCGGTTACCAGAAGGTAGAATTTACCGAAAAGCCGGATATATTTATTATTAATACGTGCTCGGTAACTGAAAATGCAGATAAGAAGTGCCGCAAAGTAGTGCGCGAAGCGCGTAACATTTCGCCTGATGCCTATGTGGCTATCATTGGCTGTTATGCACAACTTAAGCCAAAAGAAATTTCAGAGATACCTGGAGTTGATGCCGTACTTGGCGCAGCTGAAAAATTCAGATTGGTGGAGTTGTTGGATGGTTTTGTGCGACCACAAGCCCCACAGGTATTTGCCTCGGCCATCGAAACAGCCGACACCTTTAACACTTCTTTTTCACTCCACGACCGTACCCGAACATTTTTGAAAGTACAGGATGGTTGCGACTATTCCTGCACATTTTGCACCATTCCGTTAGCAAGAGGCTCAAGCCGCAGCGACACAATTCCCAATATTGTTGAACAAGCTAAAAAAATTGTGGCAACAGGCGTAAAGGAAATTGTGCTGACCGGTGTAAACACAGGCGATTTTGGGATACGCGATGGTGAAAGAAAAGATCGCTTTGTTGACTTACTCAAAGAACTGGAAAAAGTTGAGGGACTTGAACGCCTGCGTATTTCTTCCATCGAACCCAATTTGTTAACGGATGAGATAATTGAGTTTGTTGCCAGCTCTTCCAAATTGGTTCCACATTTTCACATTCCTTTACAATCCGGCTCCAACACAATTTTAAAATTGATGCGCAGGCGTTACCAACGCGAACTTTATACCAGCCGCGTGGAAAAAATAAAGTCAATTATGCCCGATTGCTGTATTGGTGTGGATGTGATTGTAGGTTTCCCAGGCGAAACGGATGAACACTTTTTAGAAACATATCAGTTTCTGAACGAACTCAACATCTCTTACTTGCATGTGTTTACCTATTCTGAAAGAGAAAACACAGTGGCTGCCGAACTACCGGGTGTTGTGCCCATGAAAGTTCGCAACGAGCGTTCACGCATGTTACATATTCTATCCGACAAAAAGCGGAGAGCCTTCTACGAAGCAAACCTGAACAAACCCTTCAAAGTGCTTTTTGAAAATGATGTGGAAGATGGTTTGATGCACGGCTTTACCGAAAACTACATTCGCGTGGCCGCTAAATTTGATCCTTTACTGATCAACGAAACAAAAACTGTAATACTTACAGGCATCAATTCAAAAGGCCATGTTGAGGTTTCCGAAACGGAAGAGGTTTTTCACCACCATTAAATCATTCTACCATCTTTTATCTCCAGCTTACGATCAGTCATAGCTGCAAACTCCTGATTGTGAGTAACAATCACAAAAGTTTGCCCTAACTCATCGCGTAAGCGAAAAAAAAGCTGATGTAGTTCGGTGGCATTTTTAGAGTCCAGATTACCACTAGGTTCATCGGCAAACACCAGAGCCGGGTTGTTAATTAATGCCCGGGCCACAGCCACACGCTGTTGTTCTCCACCCGAAAGTTGAGAAGGTTTATGCTCAGCCCGAGCACCAACTGCGAGTGTCTCCAAAAGCTTCCGGGCCCGCTGCCTTACTTCTTTTTCTTCCTTACGGGAGATAAGGGCCGGTATCATCACGTTTTCAACCGCTGTAAATTCAGGCAGTAAATTATGGAACTGAAAAACAAAGCCTAGGCGGGTATTCCGGAATGAAGCAAGACCTGCTGTGGATTGAGAAAAAACATCTTCATCATCTAACCATACCCTGCCGGCATCAGGTTTATCCAGTGTACCTAAAATATGAAGTAAGGTACTTTTACCCGCCCCTGATGCTCCAACAATACTAACCACCTCACCTTTGCTGATTTCGACATCAACCCCCTTCAAAACCTCCAGGTCACCATACGTTTTCTTTAGTCCTTCAGCCTTTAACATTGCATTTAATTTGTTGAATTAAAGGTTTAAAAAAAGTAGCTTGCCTCCAAAACTTATTTTTATGAACATACACGAATACCAGGCCAAAGACATTCTTAAAAAATTTGGAGTAGCCGTACAACGCGGTATTGTAGCCGACACCCCAGACAAAGCGCTGGCAGCTGCCAAAGAATTAGGTGCTGAAACTGGTTCCAAATGGTTCGTGATTAAGTCTCAGATTCATGCCGGTGGCCGCGGGAAGGGTACCATAAAAGAAACCGGATCGCGGGGTGTGGTACTAGCCAAAAGTTTTGACGAAGTGCTGGAAAAATCTAAAGCAATTTTAGGTGGTACTTTGGTTACAATACAAACCGGCCCTGCGGGCAAGAAGGTAAACAAAGTGCTGATAGCAGAAGATGTTTATTACCCAGGTGAAGTTGAACCTAAGGAATACTACATGAGTATTTTGTTGGACAGAGCTACCAGCAAACCAGTTATTATGGCCTCTACAGAGGGCGGTATGAACATAGAAGAAGTTGCTGAAACCCACCCGGAGAAAATCGTTAAAGAGTGGATAGATCCAACTATTGGATTACAACCATTTCAAGCCCGTAAAATTGCTTTTAAGCTAGGTTTAGAGGGTAATGCGTATAAGGAAATGATCAAATTCGTTAACGCATTATATTCAGCCTATATCGGTTTGGATGCTTCTATGTTTGAAATAAACCCGGTACTCAAGACTTCAGACAATAAGATTCTGGCTGTGGACGGCAAAGTTAATCTGGATGACAATGCGCTTTTCCGTCATAAAGACCTGGAAGAATTAAGAGATATTTCAGAAGAAGACCCATTGGAAGTTGAAGCAGGTAAATCAGGCTTAAACTACGTTAAACTTGATGGAAACGTAGGCTGTATGGTTAACGGTGCCGGGCTTGCAATGGCAACCATGGATATTATCAAGTTATCCGGTGGCGAACCAGCTAACTTCCTGGATGTGGGCGGTGGAGCTAATGCTGAAACCGTAGAGGCTGGGTTCAGGATCATCTTAAAAGATCCAAATGTGAGAGCCATTCTGATCAATATTTTTGGTGGTATTGTAAGATGCGACCGGGTGGCTAACGGGGTAGTTGAAGCCTATAAAAAGGTTGGAAATATACCAGTACCCATCATTGTACGCCTGCAAGGCACCAATGCCGAAGAAGGGGCTAAAATTATCCAGGAATCGGGATTAAAGGTTTTTTCGGCAATTCTCCTGAAAGATGCGGCCCAGAAAATAAAGGAAGTACTGGCTTAACCGGTTTCCTGTTTGAATAAAAAAGCATAAATTCGTGGTTTAAAGATAGTTATTATGCGTAAACTATTGGTTTTAGTAATGTTGCTAATGGTAGCCGAGGCTGCTATAGCCCAAAGTTTCTATGCAATCCGGCAAAACAGGTCTTTAATCGCTGTTGTTGGCACAGGTACATCCACCTACTTTGGTGAACTCTCTAATCCGGGAGATTATTTTGATGCAAAGCTAAACATCAGCGCAGGTCTTCAGTACTACCTAACACCACAAATTAGTTTACGCACCGAATTTAATTGGTTCACCCTGCAGGGTTCAGATGCGAATGCTGACAATAGCGATAGACAAGAGCGAAATCTTTCCTTTCGATCAAGAAACATTGAATTCAATGCCACTGGCATGATTAATCTCTTTGCAAATGGCAATCGTTATTACAGACGTCCATATTTCAATGTTTACGGTTATGGGGGTGTTGGAGTCCTCTATTTTAATCCAAAGGCTGAACTTAATGGTACTTGGCATGCTCTGCAACCTCTGCAAACCGAGGGTGTCCAATACAGCAGAGTAACACCCGTAATTCCATTTGGACTGGGTGTTCGTTTAAAATTTGGGCCAAACATGAATATTGCAATTGAAGGAGGGTATAGAAAAATCTTTACTGATTACCTTGATGATGTAAGTACGGTTTATCCCGTACAATCATCCCTTGCATCGGATCTGGCAAGAAGTCTCTCGGTAAGATATGAAGAATTACCCCCCGTTATTGAAGGAATTCAGAGAGGAAACCCCTCAACAGAAGATGGTTACATGATGGTTAACATTAAACTTGAGTATTACCTGCCATTTGATCTTCATGACAACGGTAATGGTAGAATGTATAGTAAAAAGCGAAGCGCCTCTTATCGGTATAACAAACGCGGTGGCCTTCGGAGATAAATTGTCAGTCTTTGTCTAAGACTTCGTAACGAGAGTAATTACTACGGAACTCTGGTATCAGTTCTTTCATTAAAGCAACCATTTTAAGTTCGTTCTTGTCATCAATCAAATCGAAGAACAACTCTATGTAACGGTTAATTTCCTCGTAAGCATGAGGTTCAACCTTTCCAATTAAAATCTTTTCGTGGTGAGTCGGAATCGTGTCTTCCGATTTATTCAATAACTCCTCATAGAGTTTCTCTCCTTCCCTCAATCCTGTAAATACAATTTCAATATCTTTCCCTGGCTGCATCCCTGAAAGCAGAATCATCTTCTTTGCCAGGTCAGAAATTCTTACAGGTTTACCCATATCGAAAATAAAAATCTCACCCCCCTTACCCATGGTACCAGCTTCCAAAACAAGTTGGCAAGCTTCAGGTATTGTCATGAAAAAGCGGGTTACCTCTGGATGAGTAACCGTAACGGGTCCACCATCCTGAATCTGCTTTTTAAATAATGGAATAACAGATCCATTTGATCCCAGAACATTTCCAAATCTGGTTGTAACAAATGCTGTTGAATAGGTGCCCGTAAGTCGAATTTTCTCATTTAATGACTGGACATAAACTTCTGCGATTCGCTTTGAGCACCCCATTACATTGGTTGGATTAACCGCTTTGTCAGTCGAGATCATGACAAATTTTTTAATCCTAAACTCCATTGCAAGGTCAGCCAGATTCTTTGTTCCTAAAATATTACAATGGATAGCTTCACTAGGATTTCCCTCCATCAATGGCACGTGCTTATACGCTGCGGCATGATAGATAATTTCCGGTTTGTTCTCTTCAAATATTGCGCTTATCCGCGTTCTGTTCGTAATATCTGCTAAATAAGGAATAACTCTGCCCGCAAATTTTCCCTTTATCTCTCGCTCTATTTCATAAAGCGGGGATTCAGCCTGATCAATCAGTACAATCCGCTCAGGACCATATGCCGCAACTTGCCGCACCAATTCACTTCCAATCGAGCCAGCAGCCCCGGTAATACATACACGTTTTCCTTTCAAATCAGAAGCAATCGAAAGGTTATTCAGTTGTATAGTCTCCCTTCCTAACAATTCTTCAATATTAACCTCTCTTATTTGATTGATACTCAATTCTCCACCCACCCATTTCTCCACTGGTGGAACCGTTCTTACTTTTACCTGATTTCTAATACAGGCATCTACAAGCTCATTCTTTCTCTCAAGTGAAATATCGCGAACAGTGATAACCAATTCGTCAATGTTCAACTCGTCAAAATAGTGATCAAGGTTATCACCACGGCCATCATAAATTTTAGAGCCATCTAACACTTTTCCGATTTTGTTAGGATTATCTTCAAGAAAACCCACTATCTGCATCCGGGGTGTTGAATCAATAACATGCCTGGTAATGATGCCAGTTTGACCTGCACCAAAAATTAAAACCCGGGACTTCTTTATAATGGCATTTCTATAGTATGAAAAAATATATTTCACCAACAACCGGTAATTGAACAAAAACAGGAATGAAGATAAAAGACTAATAAAGATTACAGAGAATGGTATTATGAAATTACCACTGGAAGCAAACGTTAAAACATTTATTGCCGAAACAAGCGCAACATTTAAAATGAGCATGAAGAATATCCGTACACCATCTTGAATACCGGTGTACCGGATAATGCCCTTATAACTACCAGTGGCAATAATAGCCAGAAACCCACATGTTGAATAAATTGAAACACCAAAAATAAAATGGTTAGTTACTAACTCGGTAATTGAAAAATTAAATCGCAAAAGATACCCAATAAGGGTTGAAAATAAAATAAAGCCTGAATCAATCAGGACAATGACCCATCTTGGCAATATTTTTAACTTCCTTAAATAGGCTGGAAGATTCTTCACGATCTACGAGCGCCTTTGTTTTGATTGGATAAATCTCCTTAACCCGAGGAATCCCCCCAAAGCAATTAGTATCTCAATACCCGTAATAGGAACGTCAGGATCACTGTTAGGATCACCAGGCTGGGCATAAACAGCAATTACCAGTAGACACAAAACTGCGCTAAAAATGCTTCGGAGTAAAAAGGTATTCAATTTCATTTCTTAATAATCTTGAAAGTGGAAACTGCGCTTCTGTCGCTATTTAATTTAACCAGGTAAAGACCAGCTGGCTTATTTGTAAAATCAATCTCAACTTCGTCTGTATTTCTCTTCACATCAACAACACCAACAGGAACTCCTGTATTAGAAATTATTTCTATCGACTTTATTTGCAAGCCGGTTACCTGAACAAATAACTTATCGGTAACAGGATTTGGATAAACAGTGCCTCGAATATTTGCTTCCTCAATTCCCGTTACAACAAACTCGAATTCGTCAATTGTTTTACACGAACCAATCTCAACTTCTACTCGATATAACCCGGACTCAGTTACTATAATGGATTGCCCTGTACCACCTGAAATTACTTCATTGTTAAAATACCAGCGATTTCCTGAAGGGTGATTAGATGTTAATACACCATTAGAAGTTTCGGTTATTTCGGCATTTTCGAACTGTTCAACTACTGCCTTCACTTCTTGCTTGTTTCCTTCACAACCAGCAGCATTAACAATCGAAACATAGAATGACTTAGTCTTATCCAAAATCGGTGTAATGAATTCACCTGTTGTCTCAGCAATCGGATCTATAGAATTTTCGCTTTGATACCACCTGTACTTTCCGGTAACAGGTGCACCTGTTGCTTTAAGCGTTACCAGTCCAGCCTGGCATGAAAGTCCATCTGTTACAGTTTGAACCTCATAAATACTTTCAACCTTCACGTTTACTAAACTGCTTAACGGAAGGGCGGTGCATCCTGCACGCTGGGCGAAGAGTAATATGGTATTTTCACCAGAGCTCAGCTTATTTGAAGGAACATTCAAAATAAGTTCAGCACCAGTACCGCTAACAAGTTCAGATACTGTGTTACCTTCAATTGAAGCAAAATATTTAACACCTGCTTCTGAAGTAGCAAGCGTGATGTTGTAGGGCGAATCTGTACAAATATTTTCAGCACCCATTGCATTAATCAAAAGATTTAATGCAGGCTGTTCAACAATAATACTAAATCGATTACCGGTAGAATTAGCATTACTGGTAATACTGAAATTATAGATCGTATTATCAGTTATAGCAGTAGTTTGACCAGTAAAGCTATCCATCAAACTTAAACTAGGTACGCTTTCAAATGATGTTAGATCTGAGAAGTTGAGTTGATAATTACCCGTTGTAGCATTGGCAATATTCAGTTGAATAGTTGTGCTGCAGACAGCTCCGGATGGAATAGAGTTTATAGCATATTTTGTATTACCTGATACCGTTGATAAATTAAAAATAGCATTAGGAAGTTTTACAGCATCCATATCCCTATCAAAATCAACTGAAGCATTTTCGCTAAAACGAACTACAGCTTCATCTTTATTACCATCCCTTGTTAGTGCTATGCGAATAATATCACTCACTCCTCCCTCGCGAATAAATGAAGTTTGTGTACCCGCAACCTTTACATTCTCATCCGACTGGAAATTTATTGCTCCTCCATCACTCTTAACAAAAAAAGCTTGACCGGCTGCGATAAACCTTGAACCTCCATTGGTTCCTACACCACCTACATACGAAGCATAAACCGGAGATACCAACCCGTTGTCCCGCATATAAATTGCATTATTAATATTGGTCCGGGTCCAACCTGTGGCGGCATCCCAATCAATAGTTGATGGATATGGATTACCAACCAAATTCCAGCCATCATTCGCTAAATTTCCTGACGAAGTAAAGGTGGTGAAGGGAGTATAATCAATTGTTCCACTGTTTATAGGACCTCTAACATCCCATCTAGCCGAGCCACTTGACAGGACTGGATCAATGTTACCTCTTACGAAAAGAGTATAACCTCTACCGGTAGTTAAAATCTCTGAATTAGCAGCATTAGGAAAATCTACATAGCCATCGTCAACATTATTACCACCACTTCCATTTGTATCGGTAATAACAGATTCATCATACAAAAACATAGACTGATTTGAACCGCAGCCTGAACATACACTAGTGCCAGTAAATGATCCAGTAACAGGGATTTCAGTTTGAATTTGTGATACTGGTGCTGATTGAACCGGTGAAGAAATATACCGGTAAATACGACCCGAATTTGCTCCTTCAATTTCCATATAACGTTGTACCGTAACATTACCTATCACTGAAGCACCTGATGGCAATGTTGCAATCGAAGCATCCTGCGTTGGCGAATCACCAGAAGAAAGTAATGTGAAAACAGCGCTATTGCCACTACCATCAGCATCAAACTGACTGCTTGCGGCCAATGTTAAAATCCCGATCAGGTTTTGATTTGATTCGACCGCAACGCCACTCGTATTGGAAATTGAAATATTGTTAAAATTAGTTATAGTTACTCCAGAAATAGTTTGTGGTGTGCTTCCAACAAAACCAACTGTACCTGAACCGCTATTAAAAGAACCATTATTTATAAAATCTCCACCCACATTATGTGTAAAGGGGCCAGCTGTAAATGTTGTTCCTGAACCTATGTCTATCGTGCCCCCAATTGTTAGCCCTATCACTCCTGATGTACTTACTGTACCACTCAAGGTAAGATCACCCGCTATTGTTGTTGTTCCAACCTGCAGCGTTTTTACACCACTGCCCGACAACCCCAGATTTTCATAGTTTACATTCTTAACTGTTTGAGCTGCTCCCGTGTAGTTTACTGTATTGCCACTCGCGGTCGCGGTCATGTTGGTAATACCAGAAGTGCCGCCAATGTTTAGCGTAGCACCTGCACCCTGAGTAATCTGGCCAGTACCGCTCAAAGCCGTGTTAACTGTTAATGAATTAGTATTGGTAAGCACTACTGCTGCTCCGGTTACCGTTACACTCGGTATTGTAAATGTGCCGGTTAAAACCTGTGAGTTTGTATTAAAGGTATGAACACCCGTACCTGCTGTGAATGTACCGTTGTTGGTAATACCTCCCTGAAAAGTTACCCCCTCGGTGGTATTGGTCCAGGATCCGCCTGTGTTAATTGTTACTAAACCGGTAAAGGTCTTTGTTCCGGTATTAGAAGTAATGGATAACACTCCGCTTGTGCCTTCGCCTACGGTAGTTGTGCCTGTTACTGCCAATGTAGAGGCTCCAATGAGAAGAGTGGCATTATCACCAACTACCAGATTACCCCCTATTGTGGAATTAGCGGTGGCGGACAGTGTTTTATTGCCACTGCCTGATAAGGAGAGATTGTTGTAAGTAGTGTGGGCTTCAATTATCTGATCTGTCCCATTATACTCCACAGTACTACCTGCTACCGTGGTTAAAGTACCATTGGTTGATGTATAAAAACTTTCACCCAATTGGAGTAAGCCAGTACCAGTAAAAATAATTAAACTGCTGTTGCCAGTACCAGTTACATCGCCATTTATTGTAGCAGTACCTGTTGAGATCGTCATCCGATGGCCCGTACCTCCTGGCGAACCCGAGGTAAATGCTAAATTATCGGCCACCAGGGTACCGGCTCCAACGTTGAGATTATTTTGACCAGATGTTAATGTTTGTGGAATAATAATATCACCCGACACTGTTAAGCTACCACCTGGATTGATGGTAAGAGTATTGGTAACACTTGTCCCTTGGTCGAAAGAAAGAGAACTACAAACCTCCGTACCCGTAACTGTAACGGTAAAACCGCCCCCTATGAATACAAAATCGGTTGGGCCGGGGGTGCCTGCTGCCGGAGGACCTCCAAAACTAACATTCGACCATGTTGTATTTACATTCCAATCCGTGTTTGCACTTGAATAGAAGTTTGTGCCCCCTACTGCAATAGTTATTAATCCGATGCTTGGATTTAAGAAATAGGTATCATTTTGAACATTGGCACCTGAAGCCGTACTACCCCATGTTTGATTGGTCGTTCCTTGCAAGACTCCATCCAAAATCAATCTATTTGCTGTATGCGTGGTAATGGTTCCCAAATCTGCAACAGCTAAATTGATCATAAGATCATTGGTAATAGTTGTTTGAGATCCTAAAACCTTTGTTCCTGGCCCTGTTAAAATTAGATCGTTGAAAGTAATGGATCCGCCAGATATACTTTGAGCAGCACCATTGAAGTTAATCACACTGCCTGTACCATCAAAGGTTCCATCATTAACCCAATCTCCACCCACAGTATGTGTAAAGACTCCAGCCGTAAATGTTGT
>JBPXJU010000051.1:0-117266 GCA_051715445.1 Bacteroidota bacterium
AGCCTTCCCGTTCTGCTTCCTGAAGAAGACTTAATCGCTCTTCTGGTGTGAATGATCTTTTTGCTCTTGACATATTTCCCTAAGTTAACTGTTACAAATCTCTTTTCAGATTCGTGTCCAGTCTTATAGGGGGTTAGTACATTGAGAAATTGTCATAAGTCACTCATTTTAAAACACACTCTTTAAAAGCCACATTACACACAACGTGAGTGCATGAGCCGTAGCGGGGCTTAGGAGGACTTGGCAATGAAGCGAAGCGGAATGCCAAGGCCGACCTGCTGCGACTTGACCCACGTGATAAATTTAAATAATGAAACCGAAACTACAACGTAACACCGAACCCCCGCTATGGCTTATGCACATTGTTGGTGGCAGTGTGGCCTTCACGTATCTTATTTTAGTCCGTATTTCTTCGCGTATTTGTCCACCGTCTCAAGCCAGTCCTTATTATGTCTAAATTCATGTTTCAACTTGTCGTACTCAACTTGTGCATTTTGATTGTCCCCAAGTTCTCCCAATGCAATCATTTTCTCATATGGCGGAACACCTGAATAAGGTTGTCGGTTTACCAAATCTTTAACATTGTCAACTGTTTTCATGAAGTCGAAATGGGGTAATATAACTTTGTCGAGCAGCGAAAGTTGCAATGAAGTCAACTCTGCTAAATTTGTCTTCTCATTCACGTCCCACCAAGTATCAAGGTCGTTCATTAGTTCTCCAATTCTTCGTCTCAAAATGCATTGAGTTTCGCTTGGGAATTCTGGAATTGGTAGTCCGGTATTATAGTCAAGTGTACTCCAGAAGCTTGGCAGAAAAACTCCTGTATTAATTGTAAATGAAATGTCGTCTTTGCTTCTCCAAGGGCTCTTTTGAAAATTGATGTGCTGTCCGAAACCGACTTTTTGCAAGTAGAAATTATTTCCTTTTTTCTTAAACCCAAGTGGTTTAAGTCGTAAGTGAAATGCTTTTATAACCTTGTCAAATTTTTCTTCAGAGTCCGTCTTCATTTATTTTGTCGTGTCGTCTTTGTCCACGGCCACATTGCCACCAACGTCTTGCTATAAGGCGTGGCGGCACACCGAAATATAAAAATTAATCGTCCAAAGTGCCGCCATGACTTATAGCTTTTGTTGTGTGTAGTTTTTTAATTGCTCCCCTGAGTTTTCTCGTCCGGTATTCTTAATATCAAATTCCCTTTGCTGTCAAAGAACGAATGGTCATTCAATATAACTTCTTCGTCCAAAGGAAGAGCTTGTAATTTCTCAACAAAGTCATTTGTGAATTTCTTAATCTGTTCACTCGGGTTGGTTATCCCTTTTTCCTGCATCTCTTTTCTTGTTGAATAGATGTCGAGATAATGTCCAACGCTAAGTCCTTTCATTTTAAACCTTTTTATTCAATGGACTCCCAGTCCAAAAAAATTACACACAACGTTTGTGTTTATGGCGTGGCGGTTTTTGAAACCGCGTCCTGTCCACGTGGGCAAACGTTGACCGAAGATAAATATTTATAGCTAACCTGTCGCACCGCCATGACATAAACATTTTGTTGCCAGCTGTGCCGTTGTGTCCCCGTTATAATAGTTGGTCTTTTAATTTTTCAATCTTCGTTCTTAACTCTAAAAGTTGTCCGCTGTACTCTTTTTTTAAAAAATAAGTTAAGTTCTCAAGAAACCTCGGCATGAAGTCCACCTTCTTTAATTCTCCTTTTTGTTCTATAATTTCTAATTCAAAAAATGGGTCCATACTTGTCATGTCAGCTTCATTGATTGATTTTATCTTTTTTATCTCATATTTCTGCTCAGTCCACCATTTAGTCACATAAACAAAGTTCTCGTCATATGTGATTTTATTAAGTCTAAGGAATACAATTGATGGGAGTAGAGCAACAAGCATGAAGAGTCCCAAGAGATCTTTTGTCCCAATTATAAAGACTACAATTACCAATACTGTAAACACACCCCAAATGAGTCCAAATATTTTGTATCCAAATGTCAACCTGCTTGATAATTGTTTTCTCATCTCAATATTGTCCCACGGCATTGCTGGCAACGTCCGAATATATGCAATTGCATATATTTCCAATATGTCAATATGCGAATTTCTCCACTAAAAACCCTCTTATCTGTTTATTTTCAAGGATATTTTTTTTGTGCACAAGCTCTCCCTTAAAAACGCATTCCGTTCTAATTCCACAACGGATGGTGTCGCAAGTGTACCTTACTTTTGAAGAACAGTTTCGTGGCTGCTTCAAAGGCTTCGGTGTAATCCGATACCAAAAACTGATGGGTAGCTGAAGTGGTGTTTAACAACCGATGGGCGGCTAAGTATTGATGCAGGGCCCGGGCAACAATATCGGCTGAGTCGAGCACGGCAATCTTGTTCTGATAATATTGGTTAATCTCTGTTTTGATAAGCGGATAGTGTGTACAAGCCAGTACCAAAGCCTCAATATTAGAAAGGGTTGGGTCGGCCAGGTATTGCGCAATAATTTCATGGCTGATCTGATTGTTGAAAAAACCTTCTTCAATCATGGGTGCTAACAAAGGTGTAGCCAGTGTTTTTAGAGTAATGGAACGATCGGCCTCTTGCAGCTTACGCGTATATACACCTGAGTTTATGGTACGTTTGGTACCAATCAACCCAACTGTTTGGGTGGGGTAGTGTTCACTTACGTATTCAACCATCGGGTCGATTACATTTATAATGTGTGCCTCGTTACGCACATATTCTTTTAAGAGTTCGTAAGCGGCTGAACTGGCCGAGTTACACGCAATCACAATTACCTTGCAACCTTGTTTTAACAACACATCGGCAATTTTTATAGAGAAGGCCTGAATGGCCGCTTCCGATTTATCACCGTATGGAAGGTGTGCGGTATCGCCAAAATATATCAGGCTTTCGTGCGGTAATTCCTGTTGGATGGCATGTGCAACGGTAAGGCCCCCAATCCCACTATCAAAAATCCCCACGGGTGCTGTAGCAAGTTTTTTCACAGGGCGCAAAAATAGGTGCAATGCACAGGAAATTTGTAATATTGCCAAACTTTAAAATCGTACTTCACATGGCAAATCTTCTAAAAGGAAAGAAAGGAATCATCTTCGGAGCGTTAGATGAAAATTCGATTGCATGGAAAACAGCATTGCGAATAAAAGCAGAGGGTGGAGAGTTTACGCTTACCAACGCGCCAATTGCCATGCGCCTGGGTACGATCAACAAATTAGCAGAAGCGTGTAATGCGCAGGTAATTCCGGCTGATGCAACTTCCGAAGCAGATTTAAATAACCTGTTTACCAAATCGATGGAAACCCTGGGCGGTAAATTGGATTTTGTACTGCACTCCATCGGTATGAGCCCCAACATCCGCAAAGGCAAAGAGTATGGCGACATGAATTACGAGTGGTACTTAAAAACACTCGATATTTCTGCGTTATCGTTTCATAAAGTTTTACAGACTTCAGAAAAATTAGATGCCTTAAACGAGTGGGCTTCTGTTGTGGCGCTTAGTTACATTGCCGCACAACGTGCTTACCCCGATTATACCGATATGGCCCAGGCCAAAGCCATGTTGGAATCAATTGCCCGCAGCTATGGCCAGCGTTATGGCACTAAAAAGAAAGTACGGGTAAATACCATTTCGCAATCGCCAACTAAAACAACCGCGGGTACGGGTATCTCCGGCTTCGATGTGTTTTATGATTTTGCCGATATGATGTCGCCATTGGGTAATGCTTCCGCAGAAGATTGCGCCAACTACATTGCGGTTATGTTCTCGGATTATACCCGCATGGTTACCATGCAAAACCTGATGCACGATGGTGGTTTCTCCTCATCGGGTATTACCAACAATCTGATTGAAAGATTATCCAAGTAATTCAAAAAGTTGTGGGTTTAGTTGTTGGCTGTAATGCCGCAACAGGCAACCGGCAACCAGTAACTTAAATGGTTTCTTTCCCACATTGCAAAATCAACCTCGGACTTCACGTAGTGGCGAAGCGGGGCGATGGCTATCATAATATTGAAACCTGTTTCTATCCGGTACCGCGCACCGATATACTGGAAGTAATTAAGGCCGATGAATTTGGCTTCACTGCTTCCGGCTTAACCGTTGCCGGGAGTGTAGAAGATAATTTATGTGTAAAGGCGTATCGATTGTTGGCGAGCGCATTTAAGCTATCACCCGTAAAAATTCATTTGCATAAAATTTTGCCAATGGGTGCTGGGGTGGGTGGTGGCTCGGCCGATGCGGCCTTTATGCTACGCACGCTCAATTCACTTTTTGAGTTGAATCTTTCACCGGTTCAGTTAATAGATTATGCAATTCAGTTAGGTAGTGATTGTACCTTCTTTCTGCAAGATAAACCAATGATGGCCGAAGGTAGGGGCGAAATACTTTCACCAGCACCCGTTAACCTGAAAGGCAAATACCTGGTATTGGTAAAACCCGAAGCGCATGTGGCTACAGCCGATGCCTATGCCGGAGTGATTCCAGCCAAACCGGTAAACCGGTTGCAAGATGTTTTGCAAATGCCAATCGAAAACTGGCGCGAAAAACTGGTAAATGATTTTGAGTCTTCTGTGTTTAAAAAGTTTCCGGTTATTGCGGAGTTGAAAACACAACTGTATAAAAATGGAGCCGTGTATGCGTGTATGAGCGGCTCGGGTGCTTCCGTGTTTGGAATTTTTAATTCGCCTGTGGATTTGCAAACGGAGTTTGCGAATGTGGATTACTGGGCCGGAACACTTTGACTGATTTTTTGGGCAGGCGTCCTGACCGCTCCGGGCGGTCAGGACGCCTGAAGCTGAGCTCTCTTTAAGATCGGGTAAACAATTACCGAACTCAACACAATGGCAGTGCCCAGGTAAAACTGCCAGTTCATTACTTCCTGTTGTCCGAATACAAGTAATGCCAGCACAATTCCATAAAGCGGTTCCAGGTTCAGCGCCAGCTGTATCATAAATACCGAAATGCGTTTGGAAAGATTAATGGATGCCGAGAACGCATACACCGAACATGCCCACGCCATAATGGCAATGTAAAACCAATCACTTCGTGTAGGAACAAGATTAAGGTTATCCACCATGGGTAATTGCACATAAAGCGGCATGAAAAGCAGAATGAGTACACAAGCGCCCAGCATTTCGTAAAACGTAATGGTGTAGGCATTTACTTGATGTACCAGTTTAGAGTTGATGATGCTAAACCATGCAGCGGTTAAACCGGAGATTACACCCAGTAACAAACCCAGCGGATGTTTAAAATCGAAGGCCAGTATAATTCCTAATCCTACCAGCACCACTATGCCCAACGCAATTTCGAGTGCGGCAATTTTTTTTCTTTTGAGTATGGGTTCGAGAATGGCAGCCCAGAACGAACAAGTAGCAAAGCCAACCAAACTGGTTGATGGATTGGAGATTTTGCCGGAGACAAAAAATGCAATCCAATGAATGGCCACAATTATGCTGGTAGCCAAAACCTTCATGAGGATGGTTGATGAAATCGAAAACGATTTTTTGAACAACAGCATGATCAACGCCATACCTGCCGCGGCTAAAAGGGTTCGGTAAAACACCATCTCTACTGACGGTATGGTGATGAGTTTACCCAATACGGCCGTAAAGCCCCATAAAAAAACCAGAAAATGAAGATGAAAATAATCTCGTGTTGTGGCGATCACCGCGGAACGTATTTATACATACCCATCGAAAGTATGAAAAAAACTCCGTTGGGTAACCAGGCCGCCATAAAGGGTGGGAGCGAACCACTTTCAGCAAAGGTGCGGGTCATGGTAAAGAACAAAATAAAAACGAACGAGAGCAGGAACCCCAGGGCAATCTGAAAACCTGTACCACCCCGGCTTTTGCGCGAGGATACAATTACACCCATAAATACCAATACAAAAATTGTAAACGGAGTAGCGAACCGGATTTGTTTTTCAGTTTCGTAAGCTTCCACACCGGTGCTTCCGCGAAAGCGCATTTTGTCGATATGGGTGGTAAGTTCATTTATGGTCATGCCATCATAACCGCGATCAGTAGCTTCAAAGTCTTCGGGCGTAATTGCCAGCGTGGTGTCCAGGGCATCTCCACGCGAAGCCAGTTCAAACGTAGCGCCAACCTTTTGTATGGTGAATATGCTATCCACCTGTTTGCGTTTCCAATAACGCATCGTCCACTTGTGCTTAGCGGTATCCCATTGAATGTTTTCAGCCGTTAATTTTTCGACCAACCGGTTACTGTCAAATCGCTCTAACGAAAACTGGTGCCCCACGTTATTCTGGCTGCTGAAATTCTGAATAAACAAATACACATTGGGTTCGATCTGCATGTGAATGTTCGATCGGTTGGTCATGTTGTTCTTTTTGAAATACTGCAATTCAAATTCAAGTCGCTCGCGGTTTGATTTCGGAATAATCCAGCCATTTAAATAGAAACTTAAACCCGCAATTATAAAACCCGCGATAAAGTAAGGAACCAGCAACCTGTTAAAACTTACACCACTGCTCAGGATGGCAATGATTTCGGTATGGGCGGCCATGCGCGAGGTTACATATACAATCGTAATAAAAACCGTAATGGGCGAAATAAGTCCGGCAATCCAGGGAATGAAATCACCATAATAACCGAGAATGCTGGCGGTACTCAGGTTATTGACCACAAACTTTTCAAGTTTTTCGGTTACATCAATTACGGTGATGATGGCCACCAGAATCAGTACCACGTAAAAGAACGTAGCCAGAATTTTTTTTATGATATACCGATCCAGAATGGTCATTCAATAAATTGATTACAAACGTTGCGACACAATTTTTACCATGCGGTTTTTCCAGGTATCAAAAGTGCCCGCCAGAATTTGTTGTCGGGCCTGCTTCACTAACCAAAGGTAAAACGCCAGGTTGTGGATTGAAGCAATTTGTGCGCCTAAAATTTCTTTGGAGATAATCAGGTGGCGCAGGTAGGCTTTTGAATAAAAGGTGCTGGAATAGTCGCCCAGTTCGGCATCAATAGGCGAAAGGTCATCTTTCCACTTTTCATTTCTAATATTAATAATGCCCTGGGTAGTAAATAGCATGCCATTGCGGGCATTGCGGGTAGGCATTACACAATCAAACATATCAATGCCCAGAGCAATACATTCCAGAATATTTTCGGGTGTGCCCACGCCCATCAGGTAACGTGGTTTGTCAGCGGGTAAGATGGAGCAAACAACATCTGTCATTTCGTACATCATTTCGTGCGGTTCGCCAACCGATAACCCGCCAATGGCATTACCCGGTTGATTCTGGTTTGCAATAAACTCAGCCGACTGCATGCGTAAATCTTTATACACACTGCCCTGCACAATCGGAAACAAAGCCTGGGAGTAGCCATACTTTCCTTCTGTTTCGTTTACCCGCTTTACACACCGTTGCAACCATCGGTGTGTAAGCCCCATCGATTTTTTTGCGTACTCATACTCACAGGGGTAAGGAGTACATTCATCAAAGGCCATTATAATGTCGGCCCCGATAGTACGCTCAATGTCCATTACACCTTCGGGTGTAAACACATGGCGCGAACCATCAATGTGCGATTTAAAAATTACACCTTCCTCGGTAATCTTCCGGTTATCGCCCAACGAATAAACCTGGTAGCCACCACTATCGGTAAGTATTGGCCGCTGCCACCCTATAAATTTATGTAACCCACCGGCCTGTTCGATAAGAGGGAGGCCAGGCCGTAAATACAAGTGATAGGTGTTACCCAGAATGATCTTCGCATCAATATCGGTTTCCAGTTCGCGTTGGTGAACAGCTTTAACCGAACCTGCGGTACCCACCGGCATAAAGATCGGTGTTGGAATTTCGCCATGATCGGTGCTGAGTATGCCCGCGCGGGCTTTTGAATTACGGTTAGTAGCAGAAAGGGTAAATTTCATTGGGGCGCAAGTTAGGCGTAGGGTTTTGGGCGTGCAAATACAACTATGGGCAGGTTTTTTCAGGTAAGCATCGAAGTGAGTGCTGCGCGTATGGATGAAGCCTTATCTTTGTCGCGTTTAATAAATTTTCTTTGAGTTTAATTACGATTGTCTTTCTGGTAGTGGCAGGCGTGCAGGTGGTGTACCTGTGTTTATTGGGGTTGGCCTTTCTGCGAAACAATTTTTCAGCAAGTGGTAAGCCTCAACCCGTATCAATAATTGTGTGTGCCCACGATGAAGAAGAAAACCTGCGCGAACTGGTGCCGCAATTGTTACAGCAAGATCATCCCGAGTTTGAAGTAATTGTGGTGGAAGACCGCTGTAATGATGGAACTTTTGATTACCTGCGCGAATCCTCACAACATCATGCCAACCTGCGGCTGGTGCGGGTGCAGCATAAACCCGATCATATTAGTGGTAAGAAGTACGCGTTAACGCTCGGGATAAAAGCAGCAAAGTACGAGGTGCTTTTGTTTACAGACGCAGACTGCCGACCAGCCAGTACTAAATGGGCAAGCGTACTTACATCTGCCTACCAACCTGAAACCGAAATAGTTCTGGGCTTTTCTCCGTATCAGATAAGGAAAGGTTGGTTAAATGCTTTTATCCGGTTCGAGGCGCTGCTCACCGCTATTCAATACCTCGGTTTTACCTGGCTTGGTAACCCTTACATGGGCGTGGGCCGGAACTTATCTTATAAAAAATCCCGGTTTCTATCCGGTAAAGGATTTGTAGCACATCAACGCGTAACTGGAGGTGATGATGATCTGTTTGTGAATCAATATGCCGGGCGAAAAAATACAATGGCTGTTGCAGGGCCTGATAGTTTGGTTTTTTCAAAACCATCAACAGGCTGGAAAGAATTTCTCCATCAGAAGCGAAGGCATCTGGCTGCCGGGAAGTACTATAAAATGGCCGATAGATTTTTGCTGGGATTATTTATGCTTACCTGGCTGGGCAGTTGGTTTTTAGTGGTGCCGGCTATGATTTATGGACCTATCTATTTACCAGCGGCTGTAATTTTGTTGCGGCAGTTGATACTCATAGGTTTGTTTTATATGCTAACACGCAAAACCGGAGTGACATTTGAAATGTGGAAAGTACCGGTCTTAGATTTTATTTTTGTCTTTTACTATCTTGTAACCGGCCTGCGGGCGTTAGTTGCGAAACAATTAAGATGGAAGAATTAGAAGAAAACCGGTTTTCATCCAAAGCGCTGGAAGACTTTAAGCTTATCGACATGGCCGTGGGTGGTGACGATAAAGCTTATGCAAAATTGTTGCAACGGTATAAGCGTCCGGTGTATCACATGATCTTAAAAATGGTTCGTAACATAGACGATGCCGAAGATCTTACGATGGAATCGTTCTCGAAAGCCTTCAGAAGTCTGGCCCGGTTCAAGAAAGATTTCACGTTCAGTACCTGGTTATTCCGAATAGCCACCAACAATACCATCGACTTTATCCGGAAGAAAAAGCTAAACACGCTCAGCATTCAAAACACCTTTACCGATGATGACGGCCAGGCCGTAAGTATTGATGTAGAGGATGATGGCAGCCTGAATCCGCAGGATGAAGCCATTAAAGCGCAGAAGGAAGAGTTGATACAGGTGTTTGTAAACATGCTGCCGGGCAAGTACCAGAAACTGGTACGCCTGCGCTACTTTCACGAACTGAGTTATGAAGAAATTGCGGCAGAATTAGAGGCACCGCTCGGCACGGTTAAGGCCCAGTTACACCGGGCCCGCGAACTGATGTACGATCTGGTAAAGAACAAAAAGGAGCATATCTAACGCCCTTTTTACGATATCAGAAGGGAAAACCCCCGGCCTCAATTTTGAGAATTCGAACATTTCGCTACCTTTAATCCTGTGAAAAGAGTTTTTGCCATATTTTTAATGCTGTTGTTCCTGCTAAATGTGCTGGGATTCTATGGCGTTTTAGAGGGCCTGCAACTCAAAAACAAGCAAAACCTTCAGGCTTTATTCGATTCGGACGAGTATGAGCGCCAACATGAAGTTACCATCAAGGTACCCCTTACGGTTCCTTATGCTACCGATTCTAAAGACTATACCCGTGTAGATGGTGAGTTTGAACATCAGGGCGATGTTTACCGGATGGTAAAACAGAAATTACAAAGTGATACACTTTATATTGTCTGCGTAAAAGACGAAACCTCCAAAGACATTAAGCAGGTGTTGGCTGAGTACGTAAAATCATTTACCGATAAACCAGCTTCAGAAAAAAGTCAATCCAAAACATTACAGAACCTGATTAAGGACTACATCTCCACCTCAACTGCTTTACAAGCCAGTCAAACTGGTTGGAGTTATGCCATGCCTCAAGGCGAATTGGTAGTTTCTTATACTCCCTGGACTTCTCAATCAACAAGTCCACCTCCTAAAGCTTAATTTTTAATCCGTACCGGATTACCCGCATTCTGAATTTTCAGAATGATGTTGGTTGTGCATTTAATGATGTGTACTCACTACACGTTTTCAAGTGCTCCACCAACACCAAAACAATTACCCAAAAACCAACACTTAAAATTATTCTGCATGAAAAAAATTCTACTGTTACCGGTATTCTGTCTGGGCTTTGCCATTTCGGCACTTAGCCAAACCTATACAGATGCCATCATGATGAAGAAGAAGGAAATTTGCTTCGCCCTTATGTATGATCAGGGCTCCTGGGATGAATATTGGGAAGGAACCAATCTTATTAAGAATGAAAACATCGGCACTTTTACCAGGTCTACTTATGGTGCTATGATTGCGTATGGTATAACCGATAAAATTAACGTATTACTATCCTTACCCTATGTAAGCACCAAATCAGATGGTGGGCAGTTGGCAGGCGTTAAGGGTCTTCAGGATATCAACATGGCTGTGAAATACGAAGCCATCAAAAAAGATTTTGGAAAGCACCGGGTGTCAGCACTTGCTGTTGCACAGTTTGGTACACCGATGAGTAACTACTTATCGGACTACATGCCTTACAGTTTAGGGTTAGGCACTCAGGAACTTACTGGTCGGGTTATTGGTCAGTATGAATTTAACAAAGCGATTTACGTGCGTGCTACGGTTGCTTATGTGTGGCGCGGTCAAACAGAAGTAGAACGCCCTTATTATTATAATAACGGTGCCTATTACACCACTTTTATGGAAGTACCCAGTGCCATAAACTATCAGGCAGTATTGGGTGGTTGGGCATTGAAACACAACCTTCGGCTGGAAGCTTCTTACAGCACGCTGAATTGTTTGGATGGTGATGATATTCGCAAGTGGAACATGCCTCAACCCACCAATAAAATGGAGGTTACTCAGGCTGGTTTTTTTGCACAATATTATTTCAAAGCCATTGAACCACTTAAAGGTTTTAGTCTGATGGCTTCTTACAACCAGGTTTTGGATGGAAGAAACATGGGTAAATCCACCGGTATTGGTGGCGGAATTACATATCAGTTTATTTTTTGATTTACTACGACTATGAAAAAAATTACAACGTTAAGTATGTGCCTCGCATTGATTGTAGCCACGGTTACCAGTTGCGAAAATGAGTTACCAACACATTTCAAGTTTTCATCGGTTGAGTTTACCGACCTTGATGAAAGTGGTGGCAGTTGGCAGCCTGTTTTATTTGCGAGTGCAACCGATATTACAATTGACGCTCCGGCTGATGTTAACTCAGCCGAATACCAGGCAGAACTTGCGGCACTAAAATCTGCATCTCAAAACCTAACCGGAAGCCAGGCCGATGCAGTTGAGTATTGGACAAACAATCCGATCATCAGATGGAATGAAATTGCACTTGAACTTGCAACCAAATACAATTTGATTCCAGCACCAAACCCGGATGGAACCTACACTTTACCAACTGCAGCAAACCCACAGGGGCCACCACCATTTCCATTTGCACACCCACCATATACCAGCAGGATGCTGGCTTACCTGAGTGTTGCTCAATTTGATGGATTAATTGCTGCCTGGCATTATAAGTATGAATACAATCGGCCAGCTACTTATGTAACTGATGCTACCATACCTTATGCTTATTCTAAAAATTCATTGCCTTCGTATCCATCCGATGGTGCAGTCATCGCAGTAGTATCGCGCGATATTTTGAAAGCGATGTTTCCTTTGGAACATGACTATCTGAATGCACGGGCCGAAGAGCATCTTAATAGTTTAACGTGGTCTGGTTCGGCCACAGCCAGCGATATTGCCGCGGGTACCGAAATTGGTACGGCTGTTAAAACGGCAGCCCTTGCCCGCGCCTCAACCGATAAAATGAGTGCGGCTCAAACACCAAAGCCACTATCTGATCAAATTAAACAAGAGGCATTTGATCGGTTCGGATGGTCCTGGACTAACCAGGAAGTTCCTGTTCGGCCTGTGGGATTAACACCCCGGTTTGGACAAGTAACCATGTGGAATGTGCCAGATGTAGTAGATGTGCGTGTGCCGGAGCCTCCAGCACCGGGAAGTCCTGAGTTTGAAACAGATGCTAAAGAACTCCGGAACTTTGCTAAGAATCTAACAAATGAGCAACGTAAAATTGCCAACTGGTGGTCGGATGGTTTAGGAACGTATACACCTCCGGGTCATTGGAACAGGCGTACGAAAGAATACATTGTTAGGTATAAAATGAATCCGTTACGGTCTGCACGTACTTTTGCCTACCTGAATATGGCGGTAATGGATGCGGGCGTTGCCTGTTGGGATTCCAAATACTATTATCATTATCCCAGACCCATCCAAACGATTAAGGGTTTTAAAACAATTTTAGGTACGCCTAACTTCCCAAGTTATCCATCGGGTCATAGTACATTTTCGGGAGCGGCCGCAGAAGTATTGTCATACATTTTTCCGGACGAAGCCAATGAGGTTCGTGCATGGGCACTGGAAGCAGCAGAATCCAGAATTTATGGTGGTATCCATTACCGGTTCGATTCTGAAACAGGAATAGAACAAGGACAGGCTGTTGCTGCTTATGCAATTACACGTGCACAAGCCGATGGGGCGGATGATTAAGATATCGGTTTTCGCTCTTTATATTTTGTTACTGTCAGTGGCGGCAGTAGCTCAGGAGGATACTTTGCGTTCTCGTAAGCTCAATGAAGTGGAGGTGAAAAGTAATCGCCTTTACGACATTAATCGTTTGCCCGAATCATCCGGAACAAACTTATGGTCGGGAAAGAAAAGCGAAGTGATTAGCCTGGGTGGGACAAATGCAAACATAGCAGAAAAGACAGGTCGCCAGATTTTTGCTAAAATACCAGGTGTGTTTGTGTATGATATGGATGGCAGTGGCAATCAAATGAACATTTCCACCCGCGGGCTTGATCCACACCGCGGGTGGGAATTTAATATTCGTAGAAATGGATCAATCACAAACTCAGATGTGTACGGCTATCCGGCCAGTCATTACAGTATTCCCATGGAAGCTGTAGATAGGATTGAATTGGTTAGAGGTACCGGATCATTGCAATATGGAGCTCAGTTTGGAGGTATGTTAAATTATGTTACGAAAGTTCCGGATAGCACCCGTGCTTTTGGGCTTGAGAGCATTACTTCAGTTGGTTCCTATGGTTTGGTAAGTTCTTACATCGAAGCAAGCGGCACACTTGGCAAGTTTCAATATGCCACCTACTATTCAAAGCGTGTTTCGGATGGTTATCGTACGAATAGCGCAACACAATACAATGCACAATCAGTGCAATTAATTTATGCTCCGGTACCTGCTGTAAAGCTAACGGCAGAACTGAGCCGGTCGTACTATGTGTACCATATTCCGGGAGCATTAACGGATGCTCAGTTTAAAGAAGATCCGCGTCAATCCACACGTTCGCGAAACTATTTTAATCCTGAAATCTTCGTGCCGTCTTTTACTTTGGATTGGCAGGTAGGAAAAAATACCAGAGTGCAGTGGTTAACCTCAGCCGTATTAGGTTATCGTAATAGCGTTATGTTCGATAGGCCTGCAAATGTGGAAGACGTTATTGATCCGGTAACGAATCAATACGCAGCACGCCAGGTAGATATTGATAACTTCAATAGCTATACATCTGAATTGCGTTTATTACACAACTATGGTATTCGAAACCTGCAAGGTAAATTGGTAGCCGGTGTGCAATATTTTAATAACGATCTGCACCGCAAACAACAGGGAAGGGGAACAACTGGTTCTGATTTTGATCTTACCGTTACCGATCCTGTGTTTGGCCGCGATATGCACCTAAAGTCAACCAATGTGGCTTTGTTTGTTGAAAACAAATTCCAACTAACCAAAGCACTAGCAGTTACACCCGGCATCCGGTATGAATCGGGCCAATCAGATATGACAGGTATAATTTCTTATTACGATGCTAACGAAGTTCTGAATACCATTGAGCATCGGTTTCCGTTGTTGGGAATAAATGCACAATACGATTTGCCACAAGGTTATACTTTTTATGCAGGTTGGTCGCAAGCCTACAGGCCTGTAATCTTCAAAGACATTGTTCCCGCATCGGTTTATGAGAAGGCCGACAAAAATTTGAAAGATGCGTACGGATATAACATGGAGGCGGGCTTTCGTGGCAACTCAAAGTTTCTAAGGTGGGATGTAAGCCTGTTTCATTTACAATACAATAACCGCCTCGGTTCGCAAGCCATGCGTACCGCTCAGGATGAATTTTATATCTACCGCACCAACATTGGCAATGCTGCAACCACTGGAGCTGAGATCTATACCGAGTATGTAGCGCCCCTTCGTAAGCAGGTAGCGTTTTCAGTGTTTACCTCAACGGCATTGTTTAAGGGTAGATATACCCATGCACATATTCGTTCGGGCGATGATAATGAAGATGTATCCGGCAATAAGCTGGAAAGTGTTCCCGAGGTTATTACCCGTAACGGGATTACCCTCCGTTCTAAATTTGGTAGCCTTTCATTTTTATACAGCTATGTTGGCGATACGTTTGCCGATGCGCTAAATACGGTTGTGCCATCTGCAAATGGTGCTGTAGGTCTTGTGCCAGGCTATGGCTTATTTGATATAAACTCTACTTTCCTTATCAGGCAGGTAACGGTTCGGGTAAATGTTAATAATGTTACTAACCGCTCGTACTTTACTAAAAGACCAGCGTTTTACCCTGGTCCGGGTATCTGGCCATCGGACGGACGCTCTTTGGTAGTGTCGGTAGGATTTAAGGTTTGAGATATGAAAGAATTTGTTGTTTAGTTTTTTTTGTTGTTTTAGGGTGAATGCCAGGTAGGGGTACCTGGCATTCTTTTTTTTAGCCGCAATCGTTTTCTTGGGTTCGGATTACCGTTACTTCCGCTTCAGGTTATTGCTTCCTGCAAAGCCATTAGTATATTTAGCGTAATGTCTTTTGCTTCGCTTCTTACTGAATATACAACTCGCCCGAATATCTGGGATGAGATGTGCACCCAAGGTGAAATCCGAAAACATTATCAGATTTTCTTCGATTCGTTGAGCCAGGTTTCACCAGCTGAACTTGCCCGAAAAGATGAACTGGCCAAAAAACTGTTCATGAGCCAGGGCATTACGTTTACCGTTTACAGTGATGGCGAGGGTATTGAAAAGATTTTTCCATTCGATATTATTCCGCGCATAATTACAGCTGCTGAGTGGAAACACATTGAAGCCGGTATTAAACAACGGATTAAAGCGCTGAATATCTTTTTGAAAGACATTTACCACGATCAGTTTATAATCAAGGATGGCATCATGCCGGCATCGCTGGTTCATTCATGCTCTAATTTTCTTCGCGAGATGGTGAATGTGGATGTACCCTTCAATATCTACACCCACATTTCGGGCATTGATTTAATCCGCGACAGCGATGGATCTTTTTATGTGTTGGAAGATAACCTGCGCACACCGTCAGGAGTTTCGTATATGCTGGAGAACCGCAACATGACGTACCGGGTATTTCCGGGTTTGCTGCCCCGCAATACTGTGCGGTCTGTTAAAGATTATCCCGACCTGTTGTTAAAGAACCTGTTGGCAATAAGCAACCGGCAAAAAAGTAATCCTACCGTAGTCTTACTTACTCCGGGTATTTTTAACTCAGCGTATTTTGAACACAGCACGCTTGCCCGTTTAATGGGCGTTGAGTTGGTAGAGGGTCGTGATCTGGTGGTAGACAATGCCAAGGTGTATATGAAAACCACGGCAGGTCTAAAGCAAGTTGATATAATTTACCGAAGAGTGGATGATGATTTTGTTGATCCGCTCATTTTTAATCCCAACAGCATACTGGGAGTTTCCGGATTATATTATGCGTACCGTATGGGTAATGTTGCAATTGTTAATGCACCCGGCAATGGTGTAGCCGATGATAAAGCGATTTATCCATTTGTTCCGGATATGATTAAGTATTATCTGAATGAGGAGCCGATTCTAAAAACTGTTCCTACGTACGCCATGGATAATCCTGAGCATTTTAACCATGTGTTTGGTAACATTGCCAAAATGGTGATTAAAAAAACCAATGAAAGTGGCGGTTATGGTATGCTGATGGGAAGCGCATGCACCGAACAAGAGGTAATTGATTACAAGAAAGAGGTAGAAAAAAATCCGCGGCAATTTATTGCTCAGCCTATCATCAGTTTATCGTCAGTGCCTTGCTTTATCAATAATAAAATTCAACCGCGCCATGTTGACTTGCGTCCTTTTGCACTTTATGGTCCGCAGGGAATTGAGATTGTGCCGGGTGGTTTAACCCGAGTGGCCCTGCGGGAAGGATCGTTGGTGGTAAACTCTTCGCAGGGTGGTGGAAGTAAAGATACCTGGATATTAAGTTAGACAAATGTTAAGTCGAGTTGCTGATGCTGTTTTCTGGATGGCCCGCTACATGGAGCGGACAGATAATGTACTGCGGGCACTACGCACGAATTATATAGCTTCGCAAGACGAGATTCAGAATTTTGATTGGCAACTGTGGATTGATGGCTTAGGGGCTACAACCCAAAAATCGGATACAAAACTGGCGTATCGCGAGGCCCTTTATCAACTCTTGCTGAATAAAGAGAATGATAATGCGGTGCTTACCAATATTGTGCGTGCCCGTGAAAATGCACGGTCGGTGCAGGATTATGTAACCAAAGAAGTTTGGCAATGCATGAATGATTATTATCACCTGATTCGCGAGAAGCACACCGAGTATTTGATATTGCATGGCGATCCGGTAACGGCATTTGATAATCTGCTTCGCGAAAGCACCTTGTTTTATGGTACAGTCGATATTACCATGAACCGGGGCGAAGGCTATACCTTCTTAAGTCTGGGTAAGTACATTGAGCGCATGTTGCGTAGTCTTGACATTCTGGAGCTGAAAATAAAGGAACTGGATAAACAGAATAATGAGTTGGTGCAGTGGAAGTATTTGTTGTACTCGCTTTCAGGATATGAGTTTCATACTAAGTTTTACCGCAGCGCTCTTTCTACCGAGAATGTGATTCACCAGATAATTATGAATGTACAGTTTCCGCATTCCGTACTGTATTGTTTGCTGCAGGTAGAACGCTACTTTAAACGATTAGATACCATTTCGTTACCGGAGCATTTTAAAGAGATGGAATTTTTATTAGGCCGAGCCGTGAGTAACCTGCGCTACGGAGCACCCGCTCAGTCTTCGGTACAAAACATTATGCCTTTGATTGAGAGTACGCGTAAAGAAATTAAATCGCTTAGCCAGAAACTGGCAACTTTATATTTTGGATATTCTTAACTGATAAACCATGCCGTTATTTTATATCCTGCACCGAACGCATTATATCTACTCAGGTCTTGTGATTGACTCGGCCAACCAGATAAAATTATATCCGGTTAATGACGAATTTCAAAAAGTGAGTCAACACCGGTTGGTTATTTCATCAAATCCGGCAGTTCATACGCTTCGCGATTACTTCAACAACCTAACGGGATTTTTTACGGTGCTCGCACCTCATTCACACCTTGCAATAGACAGCATGTTGGCCGTGGAGATGTTGCCAAAACCTGCGCCTGTAAAATCTCTTTCACCATCGGAAGTTTGGAAGCAGACACATAGTGAGACGAATCAACTGCGATTTCATGATTTTTTAAAAGCAGAGGAGGCTAAAAGTCAACACGAGATTCAACAAGCCGTGCATGAAATTCTGAGCAAAGTGCAACACCCGCTCGACACCATTGTTGATCTCTCGAACTATATCTACGATAACTTCACGTATCAGAAGGGTGTAACCAGTATTGAAACCAGCGTGGATGAGTTGTGGCAGTTGCGCGCGGGCGTATGTCAGGATTTTGCCCACCTGTTACTCTACATGTTAAGGCTAATGGGTGTGCCCGGCAGGTATATCAGTGGTTACATTTGCCCGGGTAGTAGTGAGTGGCGAGGCGAGGGCGCTACCCATGCATGGGCAGAGGCCTGGTTACCCGACACCGGTTGGGTGGGTATTGATCCCACTAACAAATGTATAGCTGGCGAGCGACACGTGCGGTTAGCATCCGGAAGAAATTTTAGCGATTGCACTCCTGTTAAGGGAACGTATAAAGGCACCACCGAGCATAAGCTTGAAGTTACGGTGAAGTTTGGTACGCAGGCATTTTCGGAAGAGCAGTTGGCTAACCCAACGCCCACATTTGTAAGTGGTAATACCGTGTACGAAGGTGTGCCACGAAACTCGTATATGGCTTACATGCAGATGCAACAACAGCAGTAATTAGATTTTGGTAAGAAAAACTCCTGCTGCCACAGCCAATAGACCGATGGTAAAACTGGAGATGCTATAAACGGAGAACGTCCAGTAGTTGCCCGATTCTAATAATTTAAGATTTTCATAGGCAAATGCAGAGAAGGTAGTGTAGCCTCCGCAAAAACCGGTGGTAAGAAACAATCGCCATTCAGGTGTTAGCCATTGAAACTTTTCTCCGAGTCCGTAAATAATTCCAATCAACAAGCACCCTGACACATTCGCTATCCAGGTTCCCCACGCAAAGTCAGACGGTGTGCGTGCAAACAAAAGCGAAGTGGCATAGCGGCACATGCTCCCTGTCAATCCTCCCAAGCCTACTAATAAAAATGCTTTCATTCCAGATGCAGACCAAAGCAGTCAAAAATTTTTCCCCGGGCTTCTTTATTGTCTGCCAGTATCAGTAAGTGATCGTTGGCCTGAATTTCAGTTTCGCCACTGGGTGTAACGTACTTATCCTGTCGGTGAATTAAAACAATTAACGATGACTTGGGAAGTTTAAGTTGAACAATCCGCTTGCCTACAACTTCAGAGTTTTCGGGAATATCTAATTCTATCAACTCAGATTTCGAGCCATCTTTTAGTTCAAGATCAAGCGGAAATTTTCGTTTTACTTTTTCGGGTACACCCACATGCAGCCATTTGGCCATCAACGAAAGTGTGGAACCCTGCAAGACCACCGAGGTTACGGAAATGAAGAACACCAGGTTAAAGATCGTATCTGCGTAGTGTACTCCGGCAATCAACGGGTAGGTTGCAAACACAATGGGTGCGGCACCGCGTAGGCCCACCCACGAGATGAAAAGTTTTTTCCGGAAGTTCAGATCTTTTGAACGAATCAACATCAGGAACACGGCCAGCGGTCGGGCTACAATAATCAGGAACACGGAAATCAAGAGACCTTCGCCTATGATAGGCGTTATTTTGGTAGGGTATACGAGCAAGCCAAGCGTTAAGAACATCACAATCTGCATGAGCCAGGCAATCCCATCAAAAAATTTAATTAAACTTTTTTTGTGGATGATGCTGGCGTTACCCAAAATAATACCAGCAGCATAAATGGCAAGAAAACCGTTACCTCCAATCGCATCGGTAAACGAAAAGGTAAAGAACATGAGCGAAATCAATAACACCGGATAGAGGCCCGCCACATCCAGGTTTATGCGGTTAATTACATAAACCATTAGTCGGCCACCGCCATAACCGCATACCGCCCCCAGCACCATTCCTTTTACAAACTTGGGAATCATAATGGCAATAGATGCATCGGGTTGCAACACTAAATCAATAAAACTAATGGTGAGGAAATAGGCCATCGGGTCGTTACTGCCACTTTCGAACTCAAGCAGTGGCCGCAGGTTTCCCTTCAATCCAATGTTGCGGGTTCTTAAAATGGAAAACACGGCAGCGGCATCGGTAGATGATACAATGGCACCCAACAACAAGCCTTCCATTATTGAAATGTTGAGAACATACGAAGTGAATACACCAACGGTTATAGCCGTGATAAGCACCCCTAAAGTGGAAAGAGCCAAACCGTTTTTCAGAACTGGCTTAATGCTTTCGAGTTTGGTCTCTAACCCACCGGAAAACAGGATAAAGGTTAGCGCCACCACACCCATAAACTGGGCGATTTTCGGATCGTCAAAATAAATTTTTCCGGGCCCTTCAGATCCGGCCAGCATACCCACAATTAAAAAGAGTATCAGCGTTGGTACTCCAAATTTAAATGAGGTTTTACTGGCGATGATACTCGCAAAGAGCATGATCGATCCCAGAAGCAATATGTTTTCAGCCGTTAAGGTCACTGGTTTTGATCGGGTTTTAAATTCAGGCTGAAGTTGATACCTCAACTTCAGCCCTTCTATCTTAAGAGAGTTTCAAGATAATGAAAAGTGCTAAAAGGAGCAGCCCCATTAAAATGATAAACCAAAGTCTTTTTACGTTTTCAAAAAATTCTTTCATAAATATATAGAAGTATAGAATACAGCAGTACATCCTGCCGCATTCAGGGTTATTTAATTATTAAAATGAAAATTAATGTCCACCACAGTAACTGGGGTGGATTGGAAAAATGATGATCGGCTTTACGGAGCGTTAATGGTAACTACCTCATAGAAAACATTAAAACTATGAACCGGAACCCGAAGTGCCTCTTGCTTCCGGATTAATGTGCTTAACTGGAAGCTTGCCAGTTGCCAGGTTGTTTCAATTACATCGTGTTGACGAATTGGTTTAACCGGAATGTTTTCGGCCTGGTCGCGGATAGTTAGCGCAGAAGCCTGACTGATCTGAATAACCGGTTTACCACCTGTGTGTTGGGCGTCTGTTTTTTGTACAGTTGAAAATGCAACCAGTACAAACACAATCGGAAGCATGGCGCTGGCCCAGATTTGCTTTGTTAACCGGATGATTTTCATGGATCAAATATACGCTTTTTACGAGCTCATTCGGTAAACGCCCAGTTGCTATGGGTTTTTCAACTTCAATTGGTTAGGGTATAACTATCGGAAGTTTTCAAAACTTATCTTTGCTGAATAATTCCAACTCATGCCAGAAACCGACCTGATTAAAAGCTACTTTCCTGACCTTACGGCAATCCAGATGGAGCAATTTGAAAAACTTGGTGGATTGTATAAGGAGTGGAATGACAAAATCAATGTAATCTCCCGCAAGGACATCGACAATATTTTCATCAACCATGTGTTGCACTCGTTGGGGATAGCCAAAGTAATTTCATTTAAGCCTGGTGCCGAGGTTTTGGATGTGGGAACGGGTGGCGGATTTCCGGGAATTCCATTGGCGATTATGTTTCCACAAACACAATTTCATTTGGTGGATTCAATCGGCAAAAAGATTACGGTAGTAACCGAAGTAGCAAAGGCCCTCGGCTTAAAAAATGTAAAAGCAGAACAAGCGCGGGCGGAGCAACTAAAAGGTAAGTACGACTTCATTGTGAGCCGTGCGGTAACGCGTATGAAGGAGTTTCACGGTTGGATACAACACAAGGTAAAACCGCAATCAATCCATAATCTTGATAATGGTATTTTGTACCTGAAAGGTGGCGATCTGGATGAAGAAATGAACGAACTCAAACGGCCGTACAGCGTGTATAACTTACCCGACTACTTCAAAGAAGAGTTTTTTGAAACGAAGAAGGTTATTTACGTGCCGTTATAGTTTGAAGCCGAATAGAATACCGTCAACTCGTTGGCCCAACAAGACGCTGTTCACCACAAGCTCAACAGTATCACCTGCATTCAACTTATAGATATTCGAATCCTGATAGTTGATAATGGTAACATTTGGATAGGCGACAGTTTGTTTAATATCATACAAACTTGAAGTGCCTGAACTAACCCTAAGTTTAATTAAAGCTCCACCCACTGGTGATGTTCCGGATACACTGAATGAATACACACCTGCAACGGGTGCTGTAAAGCGATTAGCGGATACAGTATTAAAATCATCAAAAACATCTGTAAGTGTTATTGGAGAGTCGTTGAATACGCCACCTGTGTTTAAAAAACTAAAACTGGTTTTAAAGGCATAGTTAGTGGCAATGGCCGTGGCAATAGAAGTATCAACATAACCTTTGGTGGTGGCATCGGTAGCAACTGTGGGTGTACCAATATTCTGAATACGAATACCGCTGGCGTTGGGATTATTGGTTAGTGCCTGGGCAAGCGTAGTGGTAATGTTAACACTATTCCCACCTGAAATGGCAAGGTTATTTGTGCCCGGTGTATAAGTAAGGGTTTGTTTGTAAGGAGTTAAATCTACCGCTGTACCATCGCTGGTAAGACTCAACTGATTGGTAGCCGCATTTAAACTCAAGTCCTGAATTTCGTTGGTTATACTGTTGTCATTGTCGGCTACATCAAGCGTAACGGGGGTTCCGTTCGAGATATTAATTGTGCGATTGGTGCCGCTTGCACTACCCAGCGATAAATTCTGATTATCGGTGTTAACAGTTCCAATATTTACACTGTTACCCCCGGTAATAGTTAAGGTAGTACCGCTTAGGGTAAGACTTTGATTGGCTACCGGAGCCAGATCTACTTCCTTTGTTCCACCAGCATCGGTTAAACGAAGCTTTTTATCAGCAGTTAAAACTGCGGCTGTTAGTAATTCGTTAGCAGGGTTGTTATCGGCATCGCCTGTGTTTGTGATAACTCCATTAGTAATAGCAATTCCGTTTCCGGCTGTTAAATTATTGTTACCCGAGTACTCAGCATAAAATGCATAGGGTACACTCATCAATTGCTGACTACCCGCCAATTGATAGGATGAGCCGCCTGTGGGGTCAATTTCAATCTGCAGCCATTTGTTACCAACAGCCCAGCTTACAAATGCAAAGTTGCCGGATGTTACGGTGCCTTGTCCAATAACCAACGTAAACAAGCCAAACGGATTGGTTTGTGGATTATGAGTTTCGGTATACTCGGCCGTGCCTTGTGCGGAGTTTTGTAAAATGCTGATGCGTACCGAGATAGTTTTGGAGGCAATGGGTTTTCCCTCGTTGTCGCGGGCCACCCCCTGGTAGTTGATACCCTTTGGTGCTTGCGCTGAAGCCGGTACGGAAATAAGTAAAGCCAGAACAGAGTGGAGTAAAAGTCTAATCATAGTTAGTAGCTACTTTTATTATCTTAATAGTTTTAGTCTCGTTGTTGTGAAGAAACACTTTCATAAAAAACATCCCCGCGCTCAAATCGCCCAATTGCACTACGTTACTCTTGTCGGGTTTTGCGGTAGTGATGTACCGGCCAAACGTATCGTATAATTCCATATATAAAATCTTTACATCGCAACCTTGTGCGGTAATGGTCACCTCACTTCTCACCGGATTAGGGTAATGATCAAATTGCAGTTCTTTACAAGGCAACAATTCGGGTTGCAGGAAGCCTTGAGTGATAATTACATCTGATGTTTGAAGGGTAATGATGGCGGGTTCGCCTATAGAGCTTGTTAAAATAAAATTGCTGACGGAGAGGTCGAATCCGGCCATGTTGGTAACCTGTTGGCGGGCTTGCGAAAGCCCCAAAACAGGTAATAAAAGAAGTAAGATGCAGGTAAGTTTAGACCTCATAACTGTTTAGGAAATAGAAACTTACAACTTTTGGTTAAATATTCAATTAAAGTGAAAGTTTTTAATACAGGATTAGCCTTTTGATGGTTTTGCCAGAACCTGACGTACCTCAAAGCCAATAGTTTTAAGAAGGATAAGGCTTAATTGTAAATTGTTGATTGCCATGCTGATAGATGGCCAACAGCCCGCTACCCACAGCGGGTAAACAAATGTTAGGCTACCCAACCAATTTTACTTCCGGGTAAAGTGTTGGCTATTTTCCAGTTCGCTTCTTTCGGAGGCGGTAAGTTGCAAATCGTTGGTAATGGAGTTAACGGTAGGCCGGAAAAGCAAGAACAAAACTGCTATTGCAGCTGTGAACAGCAGAAACGATGAGTTATTGGTGAGGAAGGCAACCACCGCAGCAAACATACCGGGCATTTCGAAGCCGGCAGCCCGCACTATTACGGCACTTTGATACCGTTGTAGTTTTTGCAACAAGGGTAAATCAGAGGCAATCCCTTCTACCACGGTTTTAAAAACAAAATAGCCAATACCCATTCCTGCCGGAACTGTTGCGATTACAATAATCCGAAGTATACTTTCAAATTCGGGATCTACCGGTGCAAGTTGTTGGCCGGTTGTTATCCAGATAAAAACAAACAACGCAAAGCCAACCATCACTACGGGCAATGCGAAGTAAACAAGATTAAGGGTGGTTAGAAATTGCTTTGTGGTTTGTGACATACGTTTCTTAAGACTTGAGCATAGCCTCTAATATCGTAAAAGTTCTTTCTTTTAACCCACGGGTATCTTCATCCGTACTTACCGGAATTTCAGGTCCTACAACAATCTTGATTTTACCGGGTCGCAGCCGGATAGTACCAGGCGGCATTAGTTTGCCTGCACCAATTACAGCCAACGGAAGTAAAGGTTTTTGGGTATCGGTAGCAATACGAAAAGCACCATCTTTAAAAGGTTGCAGCAATTCTTTAGTCCGGTTTTGGGTGCCTTCCGGGAATACAAGAATATTGATACCCATGTTGAGTATATCTTTCAGGCGGTCCAGGCTCTTCTTTCGGCTTTCATTACTGCTGCGATCAACCACCACACAGGTAGCACGGGTAATCCAGCCAAATACCGGCAGCTTTAATAATTCTTTTTTTGCCAGTGGCCTAAACTGCCCACGAATAGTCATGGCAATGCCGGGTAAATCCAAAAATGAAGTGTGATTACTCACATAGATATAAGCCTTGCCGGGTACAATATTTTCGCGACCAATCATTTCATAGCGAATAAACGTGAGCATGCTGAATACCCAACTCCAGGCTTTCATAAAAAAATAGGTAACGGCTACGGCATGCTGGCCAAAGAAAGCCGGTATAATAATGCCGGGTAAAAACAGCAACATGAATACTGTAAAAACCAGAAACACCCAAAAGATGTATAAAGCGGAAAAGAAGGCAGAAAGAAACTTCACGTAATTCTGAAAATAATAATTCCCGAAAGGTGCGAATCTTTCGGGAATTGTATAGATCAAAACTTTACAAGTGGTGTTAAGCGTTATAATTGGTAACCCCCGGCACCGCAATCGGGTATAATCCATCGGCATTGGGAACGATTGGGGGCAACGCATTAAAATCATACTGCTTGGGCATAATGCTAAGGCCTGAGTTCAGGGCTTGATCAAACTCAACTACATTGCCCGAGTAAGTTGCCAGACGACCCAATATGGCTGTCATGGTGCTGCGGGCTCCGTTATCCGTATCATCAAACTTGTATTCATTTTTAGCGATGGCTGCAAAAAGCTCATCATGCTCAGTTTGATAGGGATTGTTTTCCTTGGTACGATCGAACTGATACAGCACTTTTCCTTTGCGATCTACCATGTTGGCTGCACCAAAATAAATATTACCCTTAGTGCCCATAATAAATTCATCTACTTTACTCATGGTGCCTTTAATGTGACGGCACTGGCTGTTCAGAATTGTTCCATCGGCATAGGTAAACTCTACGTAGTGATGATCGAAAATTTCGCCATACTCTTTGCCTTTGCGAACTTCGCGGCCACCCATACCCTGAGCCTTTACAGGATAGCCACCTTTAAACCAGTTGATCACATCAATGTTGTGAATGTGCTGCTCCACAATATGATCGCCACACAACCAATTAAAGTAATACCAGTTACGCATCTGGTATTCCATTTCGGTTTGGTTGTATTTGCGATGATTTACCCAAACACCTTCATTATTCCACCACGCTTGCGCGGAAACAATCTCACCAATTACACCTGCTTTAAACTTTTTGTATAACTCACGATAAGAGTTTTGATAATGACGCTGCAGACCCACCACTACGTTCAGTTTTTTTTGCCGCGCAATTACGGCAGCATCCAATACTTTTTTTATACCGGCCGGATCGGTAGCCAGGGGTTTTTCCATAAACACATGCTTGCCTAAACGCACGGCTTCTTCAAAATGAATCGGCCGAAAGCCGGGTGGTGTGGTTAAGATTACAACATCTGCCAGAGCAATAGCTTTTTTATAACCATCAAAACCTACAAACTTATTTTCTTCGGGCACAGCCACACGCTGCGATACATTGCCTTCTTCATTATCGGCATCGCTAAGCGCATTAAAACATTGATCAATGCGATCGCGAAAGGCATCGGCCATGGCCACGAGTTTTACATTTTGTGTGGTAAGCAAAGCTTGCATGGCGGCTCCGGTACCGCGTCCGCCACAACCAATCAATGCAATTTTGATTGCATCATCTACAGAATTGTTTACGGGTTGAGCGTTGGTAATAAATGGAAGGGAGGCAAGGCTTCCTGCAATGAGTGAAGTTTTTTTCACAAACTCTCTGCGTGATTGGGTAGATTTCATAAATGGTAGCTGGTTTCTGGTTACTAGTTGCTGGTGGTACTCCTGCCAGAAATAACCCAGCGAGTAACCAGTAACTACTTCAGGTACAAGTTATAAAACTTTTCAATTTCTTCCTTCGAAGGTTGTACGAGCGGACGCACCACACGAAAACCGACAAACATTCCATCGGTAAGCCACCACTTGCTTTTTGGAATTTGCGGGTCGCGGATGTTCCAGTTTGTGTGCGATGCAATCCGGTTGGCGCAACGTAACTCCGCGGCATCGTCTAAATAAGAACCACCCTTTACCGTTTTAGGATGTTTGGATGCAGGAACTGTAATCGGATTTTTGTCATTTATTTTGGTGTAGTAGGTGGTTTCATACTGATCAATTGTCCACTCGCTTAAATTGCCCAACATATCGTACAGTCCCCACGCATTGGGTTTAAGTTGTGCAACGTGATGGTACTTGCTGTTGCTGTTATCTTTGAAATATCCATACTCGCGCAGGCTGCTGGCATCATTACCAAAAGGATAGGCGGTTTCACTTCCGGCCCGGCAAGCATATTCCCATTCGGCTTCAGTTGGCAACCGGTAAAAAAATCCGGTTTTAGTATAGAGCCATTTGCAATACATCATAGCTGCAGTATGGCTCATGCTGTTGGCCGGGTGTTTGGCATCGCGGCCCATGCCCCAGGTTAAGTCTATATACTGGGGTGTAGCCCGGGTAATGCCATCAATGGTTTTGCTTTGCGGAAGGGTGTTGTCTTTAAAATATAAATCCCATTCGGCAAAGGTTACTTCTTTTACACCCATCCAAAATGAAGAAAGTTGTACTTCTTTTTGTGGCCCTTCATCTTCTTGCCGGCCGCGCTCTGTTATAGCACTTCCGATTTTAAATTTTCCTGCCGGGATAGCCGCCATTTTAAAAGTTACGGCTGTGCCCGGAATTGTTTGCTCGTAAGTTTTGAAGTCCTGCGCGAATACTGTGCAACACGCTATGAGTTTTAAAAGTAGCAACGTAGTTTTCATCAGACCATTGAAAGCTTAATGTTCAAACTAAAAGTTCTTAGCTTTTTTTTATTCTCGCCATGTAAAATCCATCAAAACCTTCCGATGGTCGCACCACGTGTTGATCAAGTAATTCAAAGTCAGGCTGTGATTTCAAAAACTGTTGCACCTGATTTTCATTTTCGGAAGGGAACAGGCTGCAGGTTGCATAAACCATAAGTCCACCGGACTTTAACATGGTGCTGTAATCCACCAGAATGTGTTGCTGCAATTCCTTCACACGATTAATAAAATCCGGATTGAGTTTCCACTTGGCATCGGGGTTTCGTTTTAACACACCTAATCCTGAGCAGGGAACATCTAACAACAACCGATCGGCTGAATTTTCCAAACGCTTTATTGTTTTAGATGATTCGATTACACGCGTTTCAATATTTCCGGCTCCCGCTCTGCGAGCTCGTTTTTTTAGCTCTTCTAATTTCCAGTCTTCCGTGTCCATCGCAATAATGCGCCCTTTGTTTTGCATAAGCGATGCCAGGTGCAATGTTTTTCCGCCTCCACCGGCACAGGCATCAATTACACGCATGCCTGGTTGTGCTTGCAGATAAGCTGCGATCAACTGCGAGCCGGCATCCTGCACTTCAAACAAACCATCTTTAAAAGCCTGGCGAGTAAAAATATTCTGACGCTGTTCCAGAATCAACGCATCCGGAAATTCCTGTGGCGCTTCGGTACTTATTTCCTCTTCTTCCAAAATTTGCTGTAACTCCCTTCGCGATGTTTTCAAGGTATTTACCCGCAGCACTACTTTGGCTTCTTCGTTTAAGGCCGCCAACTCTTTTTCCCAGGCCGTTCCTAATTCTGATTGACCTAATTCATCCAGCCAATCAGGAATAGACTCGCGCAGTACACGGTTGCTCTTCAGCAACTCATATCGGGCTTCAATCCGGGCCCGGTTAATTCCTTTTAATTCATCCCACTCTGGCAGTTCGGCCCGACTCCAAACACACCACACACCCAGCAGTTTCCAGAAGTCGTGATCATCAGCTTCGGCCAGTTCTTTAAAGAGACGATACCAACGCACAATGTCATACGTGGTTTCGGCAATAAACCGCCTGTCGCGCGCACCCCATTTGGGGTTAGCCTTCAGCACTTTTTCAATCACCTTATCGGCATATTTCTTGTTTACAAAGATTTCGCCCAGGGCATCAACAACGGCAACAGATAAATTACGGTATAATCTCATTATGTTAAAGTGCAGCAAGTTAGCTTGCCTGGTATAAATTAGAGACATATTTTGACAGAATGTTTTTTAACTTGAAGCGGAAAGAATACCACTATAGACCAACCAGCTACCATTTATGAAATCCACCCAATCCCGCAGGGAGTTTGTAAAGAACACCTCTTTAATGGCAGGCCTTTCTGCGCTTGTATCGTGGCCTGTTGCCACCGAAGCCAGTCAAACCAAAAAAGCAGCAGGCAAGCCGTTTAAGTTAAACTATGCACCACACGATGGCATGTTTAAAAATCATGCCGGTGCCGATTTTATCGACCAGATAAAATTTATGGCCGATCAGGGTTTTCGTTCTATCGAAGACAATGGTTTACTCGGTCGCCCGGTTGAGTATCAGGAACGCATTGGCAAAACACTCGCACAACTCAATATGACAATGGGCGTATTTGTGGTAGATGGTGGCGATAATTGGAAGGTATCCCTTACTTCGGGCAAACAAGAGTTTAAGGATACTTTTGTTAAAACCTGTAAAGCATCGGTGGAGGCAGCCAAAAGAGTTAATGCAAAGTGGATGACAGTGGTACCAGGTTTTTTCGATCGCAGGTTACCCATCGGTATTCAAACCAGTAATGTGGTAGATGCTTTGCGCAGAGGTGCAGAAATTTTTGAACCACACGGTTTGGTTATGGTCCTTGAACCATTAAGTGATACTCCGGAATTGTTTATGCGCTATTCCGATCAGACCTACGAACTTTGCAAAGCAGTTAAAAGCCCGGCCTGCAAAATATTATACGATGCGTACCACATGCAACGCAACGAAGGCAACCTGATTAACAACATTAACGCTTGCTGGGATGAGATTGCCTATTTCCAGATTGGCGATAATCCCGGACGTAAAGAACCGGGCACGGGCGAGATTAATTATAAAAATGTATTCAAACACATTTATGATAAAGGTTATAGGGGTGTAATGGGTATGGAACATGGCAACGCCAAAGAAGGTAAGGAAGGTGAACTTGCGTTGATCCAGGCTTACCGTGAAGCCGATTCATTTTAAAGGCATCCCTGAAAGCCTTTGTCACGTTGAACTTGTCGAAACGAAAACATTTAAAGTTGAGCCTTAACCTGGCTTCGACAAGTTCAGCCTGACATGCGTAGTTAGATTTTTAGAGATGCCCGTAATTATAGTGATAAAGAGATTATGCATATGAAGAAACTGATTTGGATTTTTTTAATGATGCTTCCGATTGCCGGATTCAGTCAATTTCAAAATTTAAAGAACAAGGTGGTTCAAAAAACCAAGGAAGCCGCTAAAGGTAGGGCCGCGGATAAAGCAGATGCTGCACGCGACAGGTTAGATTCCACGGATTTCAATTATGCTATTTCAGTAATTGATAACTCGGGTATGATGAATGTGTTGGATGCAGATGAGATTGCTACCCGAACAGCTTATATGGCATCTAACAAATACATGAAGAATGAGAGCGATATTACAGCTGCCGAACGATGCCGCTCAATTTTAGATCAAGCCGAAAATTTTTATCAGGCAAGAAGGTATCGTTTGGCTGAGTTATCTTTTCTGGAAGCAAAAATTGCGTATGAAGCAGCCGGATTAACAAACAACATCAACTACAGTAAAGTGCATGCCGATCTGGGTTTGTTGTATTCAACCATGGGTAGGTTTAATCAGGCCGAATATTTTTTAAGTGAGGGCCTGGGGTTACGCGAACAAGCCTTGGGGCGCGATAGCAAAGCCGGAGCGTCTTCCTTAAACAATTTAGCTGTGTTGTATCAGGAAACGGCCCGATTTAACGAAGCTGAAAATTATTTTCAGGAGGCATTGCAGGCAGTGGAGAAACAATTTGGAAAGGAGAGCCATGAGTATGCGGTGGTATTGAATAACCAGGCCATCTTCTTTTCGGAAGTAGGCCGTACGGAAAAGGCAGTAACCAATTTGAATACGGCCATTGCAATAGTTGAAAAGATAAACAGTAAAAGCAAACGTACCGAAGTTGGGTTTCAGTCGAACCTGGCTATGTTGTATCAGGAGCAAGGTAAACTAGCCGAGGCAGAAGCTGTTTATGTAAAGCTTGAAAAAATGCTGCGTTTGGTTGGCGATAAGACCTTCTATGCCGGGGTACTCAATAATCTTGCGCTGCTTTATATCCAAATGAATAAACTTGATAAGGTTGAAGAATACCTGAAGCAATCGGCACAGATTTATCAAACACGTTTAGGAAAGGAGAGTCCTAACTATGCCAAGGTATTGGGTGATCTTGGAAATTTTTACAGGATGCAAGGAAAATTTGTTGAAGCTGAGGATAATCTGAATAAAACATTGACCATCTACGGATCGGCACTCAACACCAACCACCCAGAGTATGTAAAGGCACAGGAAGATCTGGCTATTTTATATTGGAAGAAAGGTGATTTGGCCAAAGCTGATGCAGGTTTTAAGATTGCAATGGATAAATCGCTGGATTTTATCAATCAATATTTTCCGCCTATGAGTGAAGCGGAAAAAACAAAATACTGGGACGTGCTGCAGCCTCGGTTTCAACGCTTCTACAATTATTGTCTCGAAGCCAGTGCTACTAATCCGGCCGTGGTACAAACGATGTTCAATTACCAGATCGCCACCAAAGGTTTGTTACTGAACTCAACCAATAAAATTAAAAGATCAATTTTATCTAGTGGTAATGCCGAGTTAATTAAAGACTATTCAGCCTGGTTAGATAAAAAAGAAACACTGGCGCGGTATTATTCACTTTCAAAAACAGAATTAACCGAGCAGAACATTGATCTGGCGGCACTTGAATCGGAAGCCAATACACTGGAGCGTTCACTTTCGCAACGGTCGGCCGATTTCTCGCAAGGATATGCAGCAGACAAAACGGAATACAAACAAATTCAAACTACTTTACTGGATACCGAAGCGGTAATAGAATTTATCCGCATTCGTTCGTTCGATAAAGATTTTACGGCTGATAGTAAATATGCGGCTTTGGTTTTAACCAAAAGCGCTGCCATGCCTAAACTTGTTGTATTGGATAACGGTAATCAATTGGAAACACGTTATGCCAAGTTTTATCGCAATGCAATACAAAACCGCCAGGCTGATAATTATTCGTATGAACAATTTTGGGCACGTGTAGATCCAGCTCTGGCTGGAAAGAAAGTTCTCTACATCTCGGCCGATGGGGTGTACAACCAAATCAGCTTAAACACACTGAAGAAGCCCGATGGTGATTATGTGTTGAATCGTTATGATATGGTGCTGGTGGGCAATTCCAAAGATGTGATTGCATTAAAGACACAGAAACCATCCGCAACAAAGAAGAGTGCATTTGTACTGGGCTTCCCCGATTATGGTGGCGATGCGGTAGCTCCTTTGCCGGGCACAAAAGTTGAGGTTGATAACATCAACCGGATTTTGAAAGCAGGAGGTTACACCATTCAATCATTCATGCAAAAGACAGCCACCGAAGCTTCCGTCAAAGCAATTAAAGGCCAGGCATTGGTCCATATTGCCACGCATGGATATTTTCAGGCCGATGTAGAGCAAACTGCTGCCGGAGTGCATCAGGAAAATGCAAAGAACAATCCGCTGTTGCGTTCGGGTTTGTTGCTGGCAGGCGCATCTCCTACATTAAAAGGTGAACTTATTCCCAACCTGGAAAGCAACGATAATGGAGTACTCACTGCTTATGAAGCAATGAATCTTTCATTGGAAGGAACCGATCTGATTATGGTAAGTGCGTGCGAAACCGGCTTAGGCGATGTGCGTGCCGGTGAAGGCGTTTATGGATTACAGCGCTCATTTATCGTAGCCGGTGCCAAAGCCATGGTAATGAGTTTATGGAAAGTAGACGATGCTGCAACACAAGCCTTGATGACCAACTTCTACACGAACCTATCCAAAGGCATACCCAAGGCCAAAGCGTTTAAGCAGGCACAAATTCAACTGATGGCTAAGTACAAAGAACCCTATTACTGGGGCGCATTTGTAATGATGGGAATGTAGCAGCTACAAAACCCCATTGATCAACCCGTTTTTAGTTTGTAGCTTCGAAACACTTTCCTTTTTTAAGCATGAAACTAAGACTCATTTTGCTGTTTCTTTTTTCCTGTACCATGCTTTTTGGCCAGGACGATTGGCTTACAAAGGCTATGGCCGATGTGGGAGCTGAAAAAAAAGCTAAGCTCGATTCGCTTGACTTTCAATTTGCGATGTCCGTAAACGACAACTCCAGTTTTATTGATGTGCAGCAAAAAGGGGAGGGTTGGACAAAGGGTTTTTATAGTTTGAAGCCCAAGAGCCAACGCACACTCTCTGAGGTAGCAAGCGATACACTTAATTGGGCCGTGGATTATTACAATGCGCGATGGTATAAAATTGCTGAGGCTTCTTTTATTACAGCAAAGTACTTCATGGAGTCGTATAACCTCACGCAGGATATCAGTTACCTGAGGTGCATCTCCAACATGGGTGTAATGTACCTGATACAGGGGCGAACATTAGAAGCGGAGCAATTTATTACGTATGCACTGGCAGAAAGCGAGCGGTTAGGAAAAACAAGTGTAGCTTATGCATCAAACCTTAATAGCAAAGCAAAGTTGCTTCAGTTATTGGGTCATTATAATGAAGCAGAACAGATGTATAACGAGGCGTTGGCCAGCCTGGCAGCAAAAGTAGGAGCCAACAGTCTGCAACATGCCATCGTGCTAAACAACAAAGCCATGTTGTATCAGGTAGTAGGCCGATACCCTGAAGCAATTGAGTTAATGAAACAATCGCTTGTAGCGCTGGAGGCTTCAAACAAAAGAACATTGCAGGGCAAGAAGTCTTTTGATAGCCGTAAGTTCAATTCAAATCTTGCATTGCTGTATCAACTGTCAGGTAACCTGAGCCAGGCCGAAACAGAATTTCTGGCTATCAAAAAAGTTTTTGAAAATCGTGGTCAGAAAAATAATCCAGAGTACGCCAACCTGTTGAATCAACTCAGTTTGCTTTATGTTCAAATGAATAAGTTTGATCAGGTAGAACCTTTGCTTATAAAAGCAGCTGATGTATATAAACGAAAATTTACCAGCGAAAACCCGGCTTTCGCGAAAGTACAGTATGATCTGGGCACATTTTACCGATTGCAAGGAAGAATGCCCGAAGCTGAAACCGCACTGACAAGTGCATTGGGCATCCGGCAGCGCACCCTGGGCGAAAACCATCCGGACTATGTAAAGTCAGTGGAGGCTGTTGGAATTTTGTATTGGAAGAAAGATGATCTGGCCCAGGCCTATCCTTACCTGAAGCAAGCCTGCGATAAGTCGCTCGAGTTTATTAATCATTATTTCGCGCCCATGAGCGAAACGGAGAAGACGAAGTATTGGGATATCCTTCAACCGCGTTTCCAACGGTTTTATAATTATGCTATTGATGCCGGTGGTGTTAATCCGGAAGTCTGGATAGATGTATTTAATTATCAGATTGCAACGAAAGCATTACTGTTAAATTCTACCAATAAAATAAAAAAGGCCATACTGGCTAGTGGTAATTCTGAGTTGATTAAAGATTATGTTTCGTGGATAGGACAAAAAGAAGCCCTTGCCCGTTATTACTCCTTATCTAAAGAAGAATTGCAAAACCAGAAAATTGATTTAACTGCACTTGAAAAAGCAGCCAACGATTTGGAGCGTTCGCTCTCGCAGCGATCAACCGATTTTGCGCGCGGTTATGAGTCGGAACAGATTACGTGGACAAATGTTGCATCGCGTTTACTGGATTCAGAAGCGGTATTGGAATTAATTCGGGTGCGGGGGTTCGATAAGGACTTTACAGACCAATCGCGGTACATCGCACTTGTGGCTGGTAAAGGAATGTCGCAACCCCGGATGGTGTTGTTGGAAAATGGTAATGAAATGGAAACCCGCTACGCAAAATTTTATAAGAATGCCATACAACAGCGGGTGGCCGATCAATATTCTTACGCTCAATATTGGCAAAGAATCGATCCGTTATTAACAGGAAAGAAAGTTGTGTATGTATCGCCCGATGGTGTCTATAATCAGATCAACATTAACACGCTGAAAATAACCGAAACCGATTATCTGCTAAAAAGGTATGATGTGGTTACCATTGGAAATGCAAAAGATGTTGTTGCGCTTAAAGACATGAAACAAACCGTAAGCAAGAAGGAAGCATTTGTGTTGGGCTTTCCGGATTATGGCGGTAATGCTGTAGCCTTACCAGGAACCAAAGTAGAAATTGATGGTATAAATAAAATTCTGGGAGCAAGTGGTTACAAAGTTGTTAAGCGTGAGCAGCGTGAAGCAAGTGAAGCTTCTTTAAAATCGGTAAAAGCACCAACCTTAATGCACATTGCCACGCACGGTTATTTTCTGGCTGATGCAGATTTAACAAGTGGTGATGCAATGGGTATTGATGCCGAGAATGCCAGGAACAATCCATTGCTGCGATCGGGATTGATTTTAGCTGGCGTGCAGAGCCAAAACAACAACTCGGTAGATTTGAATAGTAATGACAATGGCGTGCTTACAGCCTACGAAGCCATGAATATGTCGTTGGAAGGAACAGATCTGATTATTCTTAGCGCCTGCGAAACCGGCCTGGGCGATGTGCGTGCTGGTGAAGGGGTGTATGGTTTGCAACGCGCCTTTCTGGTGGCTGGCGCTAACGCTTTAATTATGAGCTTATGGAAAGTGGATGATGCGGCTACTCAGGAACTGATGACAAATTTTTACACTAACTGGAGTAAAACAGGCAACAAACAAAAATCATTTAAGCAAGCCCAGGTGCAGTTAATGACAAAATATAAGGATCCGTATTACTGGGGCGCATTTGTAATGATGGGAATGTAGAATTAAACTATTTTAAATATGCAAGGCTTACGCACAACCATATGCAAAGTTCCTGACCTCGAGACTGCCAAAGCGTGGTACATAGAAGCGTTTCAGGTTCAACCTTATTTTGACGAACCCTTTTATGTGGGGTTTAATATTGGTGGCTTTGAATTGGGGCTTTTACCCGAGGAAGGTAATTCGGCTAAAGCCGACAATGTGTTAACCTATTGGGGAGTTGCAGATATCAAAAGTGAATTTAACCGATTGCTTGACCTTGGTGCCGGGGTCCATGAGGAACCAACCAATGTGGGAGGTGAAATAGTGGTGGCAACTGTCTACGACCCGTGGAAAAATGTAATTGGGTTAATTTACAATCCGGAATTCCGGTTAAGCTGATGTTTCGGAACAAGCGTCTAGTGAATCTATTGGTGGTGGTAACTTTCTTTCTGGGTTACATGGAGTGGGGAACCAATAACCGTGCATTTGTATTTAATGCGGCAGCAGCATTATACAACTCTTTGCCCAACGATCTGGAAGGATTCCTGAATCCATTTGTTCTCATTCCATTAGCAGGTTTGATTGTGTTAGTAATAACATTTTTTCAGGCACCGCCTAATCGCAAACTTTCGTTGATAGGTCTGGCATGCCTGGGTGTATTTATGGTGTTCTTGTTTTTTATTGGTTTGACAAGCCTGAACATCAGGATAATAGTATCAACTCTTCCTTTTCTTGCGTGTGCATTTTTAAGTATGCGACTTAATTGGCGTAAGGCAGTCTCGGAATGATGGAGGTGTAAGCGACTACTTAAATCAAGTACTTACTTCCTTACTCCTACCGCCCAGATTGCTGTAATTGTTGCATTACCAAACACCTCAACGCCAGGTTGATTATGGTTAGGAAATACCTGATCGGTAATTGTATAAAGTCCATCGGCAGTAAATACTTCTATTATGGATTGATCAGCAATTATGCGCACGGTTAGCTTTTCAGGTTTTGGTTCAATTATTACTGATTCTACGCTGGCGAAATCGTTCTGAAAATCTACTTGCCCGGATTTTATTCTATCAAGATATAATTTCCCATCGCGCAAGCCAATCGTGGTTTGTTCGTTACCGGATTTAAATAGATGCACGCCACTACCTTCCTGCAAGTCAACCTCCAGCTCGAAAGTCTGCGATTGTAATTCGCTTGTTGAATTTAACTTTTGTACGCGGGTTGTTTCCCATTCCTTAACGGGTTGCTGCGTTAATCGTAAGCCGGTAAAAGTTTCTTTCAAACCTAATTCACGAGGAACTGAAAACATGCCGCGCCATTTTCCAGTTGGTATCTGATTGGCGTAAGCCCAGTTGTTTGCCCAGCCTAACATAATGGTACGGTCCTTTACATTATTAAATACTATACCTGCGTAATAGTCTTTTCCGAAATCAACATACAAGGGTTGCGTTTGGCTGCTGGTAAATTTTGTTCCATCAAAATCGCCCACAAAATATTGCATGCCCACAAAGGTTGGACCTGCCGGATGGCTACCCGAAAGAGAGAGTACCCATTTAGTTTTACCCGGTTGACCTTCAACGGGAAGTTCAAACAAGTCCGGACATTCCCAGATGCGTAACGTATCTCCAGCCGGACCGAATTCACTCATCAGCTTCCAGGCTAATAAATCTTTCGATTCATACAATTGCACTTTAAACAAGTCAGGCACAACTAATGCCATTACCCATTTTTCATGCTCGCGGTGCCAGAATACTTTCGGGTCTCTAAAATCTTTACGTTCAATATCCAACACCGGGTTTTTATCATACCGATTCCAGGTTCGGCCTTTATCGTTGCTATAGGCCAGGCTTTGGTGTTGGCGCAGCCCTTGATTGTTCCGATGCAGGTGTGAGGTATAAATCGACACTAAGCAATCGGGCCCAGTACAAAGTTTATGAGCGTTATTAAAGTCAACCACTGCGGTTCCTGAAAAAATCATGGTACTGTCTCCGGTAACAGGATCAATATATTCCTCAATGGCAGTGGGGAGTTCTTTCCAATTAATCAAATCAGTACTAACAGCATGCCCCCAACTCATGTGGCCCCAGGTTTTGCCGTATGGGTTGTATTGATAGAAGAGATGATATTCACCATCTGAGTAAACCAATCCATTAGGATCATTAGTCCAGTTTTTTTCAGGACTAAAGTGTACTTGCGGCCGGTATTGTTCAATGGAATCTTTTTTAGGTGTACATTGAATTAGAGCAATAACAATCGCAAAGAAGGCAAGATGTTTCATAGAAAGAATTGTTGTGAATTATTCAGTTTGTGTTTCGGCATCGGGCTCATTGTAAACCGGAATAACTACCGTAAAGGTAGAACCTATTTGATATTCAGACGCTACCAATATAGTGCCTTTAAGTTTTTCAACAGTTTGCTTTACAATGTACAGGCCGAGTCCTGAGCCCTCCGCTTTTTCATTAGCCTGATAAAACATATCAAAAATTCTATGAATGTGTTTAGCCGGAATACCAAGCCCGTTGTCTTGCACAATAAACCGGATATGGCTTTCACGCAAAGTTGCACTTATTTTTAGCATAGGGTTTGCTTTGGCCGGATCCATATACTTGATCGCGTTTCCGATAAGATTCCCCAGCACAATTTGCAACCGCGAAGGGTCTGAGTAAATCACCAGATCAGTTGGTACGTCAAGTTCAATTTTTACTTTTTCAGTATGCGGATGTGATCGCAGGTTTTCGAGAATTGTACGAATATGTTTGCTTACAAATACTTTCTGCTTTTGTATCTCAAGCCTTGTATTGCGCGAATAATCAGAAATGTCGCGGATAAATTTTTGTAAATCATCCACACGGCCGTCCATCATCTCAATCAGTTCGCGCAATTCTTTTTCGCCCTCTGTTACCCGACTAAGATGAATTAATCCGCGCACAGAACTGAGAGGTGCCATCAGGTCGTGCGAGGTGCTGTAAACAAATTGGTCGAGCTCGGTATTGAGTTTGGTTAGCTCAGAATTTTTCTCACGGATCTGTTTTTCATTTACAAGCAGCGATTTTTCTGATCGGAAATTAACGCTGATCAGGTAGTAAATAATCAACACGGAGGCGGTAAGGGCGCATACAAAGTTCGTTATCAGATTGATGTGATCGAGATCACTGCGGTGAGATGTTTTTTCAATAATGGTGAAATCGGTAACCTGCTCCAGCAGGAAAAGCGTTACGGGTAATAAAAGCAGGAATAAACTTTTACCACGTTCTTCATACCCGAACGCGGCCATTGCGCCAAGGGCAGCCGGAATATAAAACATGTAAAGTCCTACTTCGTAGGGTTCAACCTGATTAAAAATAAACACGGTAAAGTTTACAAGCAGGCCTAACAAAATTTTAGCCGGTGTAAAAAATCTTAACCGGTTCAGCATAAAGCAAATTGCAGCTAACAGCGCACCGCCCAATTGGTAGATTAAGCCATGGTAAACACCGTAGTATAGATCCAGAAAAAAATAACCGATTAAAATAAAGAAAGTAATCGCACAAAGCTGTCCGGTAAGCAGCACCCGTTTATACTCGGTGTAGGATAAAATGAAATTACTTTTTCCGAGAATGAATTTGCGGAGGGTGCCAGGGGGAAGCATAGACTTAGTAAACTTAGCAAATTTGAAACAGCGGCAAAGAACCCCTGCAAAAAAAAGCGAAGTTTTAGAGCAGTTGCCCGCACACAAATAGCCTAAGCCCAGGCAAGCCTGATGAACCGATTACACCATGATGGAAACAGGGTGTACCACTAAAACTCATCGCACTTGCGCTTTGCGAATAATTTTTGAAAACGTACCCGGCAGATATCGTTTCAGGTAAACGGCTAATGTTTCTTTAAACCCGCCAATGTAAACTTCTTCTTTTTTGTTAGCTATTGCCTTTAGCACTTTGGGTGCAAAGATTTCGGTTGGCATGCCTGTTTTAGTGCTACCATCCATTTTGTTCAGGGCCGTGCCATCGCCTGTAACCGCATGCATGGTAATATTGGTTTTAATCCAACCCGGGCAAATAATGGTTACGTAAATGTTTTTACTCTCTTTCCACAACTCAGCGCGTAGCGAATCAAAGAAACCATGCAAGGCATGTTTAGCGGCAGCATAGCCCGATCGGTAGGGTGTTCCGATTTTTCCCATCACACTGGAGATTGTTACAATGTGGCCTGCTTTGCGCGATAGAAAATGGGGTAGTAAATACTTGGTTACTCCGATCGTGCCAAAATAATCTACCTCCATTACCTTTCTGTCAACCTCTAGCAAAGTTTCTTTAGCAAGACTTCGCTGACTAATGCCACCATTGTTGATTAGAATATCCACCTGGCCAAACATTTGAATAGCGGCTTCCACACTCAACTTAAGTGTATCGGATTGGCTAAGATCCAGCGGTAAGATTCTAATGTTGGCCTGTGTAGCAATAGGGCAATTGCCTTTTACACGTTCAAGTTCTTCTTTTCTGCGGGCCGATAAGATAAGCCGGGCACCATATTTTGCCAATTGGTTGGAGAGTGCTTCGCCAATACCGGAAGAAGCCCCGGTAATCCAAACTACTTTGCCAGTGTAATACTTCATGCGGGAGTTTTCGTTTTTGTGTTTTCGGCATAAACCCAAATGGTATAAATACCAATGGCTGTTCCGATTGGAAATGAAAATAATTTAAAGATACCCAATACTAACGCAAGCGTAAGAGCCCACTTTTTATGATTCAACAAACCGGAGCCAGCAATAATAGCCGGTATTGCAAATACAATTACAACACAAACAGCAATTGCACCAATAAAAGGAATAAGCCAATCAAAAACCCAGGCGCCATCCGGGCCGGCTTCTTCACTTAAAAATGGAAGGAATGCACCAAAAAAGACGTAAAGAAAAATCATGGTGAGAATTTGAAGCGCACCTGAAATGATGTAGATAAAACCTAAAATCCGATTGTGATTTTCCATATCAGTGGGGTTTATATTTTTTCGTATATAACGAAATCAAAAGCAAATGGATGTTTGTGATCAACTGAATGACGTCTGCGCGACAATTCTTTCCACTCCGATGAATTCACCTTGGGAAAATAGGTATCGCCAGCAATCTCAGCTTTTATTTCTGTAAGGTATAGACGGTGGGCATGGGGCAAACCCAATGCATAGATTTCGGCCCCGCCAATTATAAAAACTTCTTTTTGATTAGCCTGACGGGCTATTTCAAGAGCATCCGTAAGGGTGTGTACCAGGTAACAGCCCGGTGCACTAAAGCCGGGCGATCGGGTAATAACAATATTGGTACGATTTGGCAACGGCCGGAACTTTTCAGGCAGCGATTGATAATTTTTTCGCCCCATAATTACGTAATGCCCGCTGGTGGTTTCCATAAAATACTTCATATCATCGGGCAACCGCCAGGGCAGATCATTATTTTTACCGATCACTCGGTTTTCAGAAAGCGCAGCTATCAGGGAAACAATCATTCAGGATTCTGATTTTCATTGCAAGTTGCATTAATTTACTGCAAACACATTTACTGCATCAAATTTTATTGCCTCGTAAAAACTCCTCAACCTGCATTCGTTTTTTGCCTTCGGGTTGAAATTCCAAAACATTCACCCAGCCATCTGAAGCTTTTATTTTCAATCCACTATCCACTGTCCACTGCCCGATGTCCGCAGTTGACGGTCGGCTGATGACGGTCGGTTCACAATTAAAAATCTTGAATGTTTTTCCATTCAAAACTGTCCAGGCTCCCGGATACGGACTTAAACCCCTTACAAAATCAACTACTTTTTTAGCCGGCTGATTCCAATTAATCTCACACGTTTCTTTAAAAATTTTGGGTGCATGTTTTATTTCCTCACTTGTAGTTTGCGGTAGTACGGGATAATCCCCGGCTTCAATAGCTTTTACTGTTTTCAAAACAAGTTTTGCACCCTTGTGCATCAGTCGTTCGTAAAGTGTGCCTACCGTGTCACTTTCGTGGATGGTTTCTTTCTCCTGAAAGATGATGCTGCCCGTATCAATTTCATGCTTTAAAAAAAAAGTGGTAACACCGGTTTCAGTTTCACCATTGATAATAGCCCAGTTGATTGGAGCGGCTCCCCGATATTGGGGCAGCAAAGATGCGTGCAGATTAAACGTTCCTAATGTGGGCATAGCCCATACAACTTCCGGTAACATGCGGAAGGCTACCACAATCTGCAAGTTGGCCTGGAAACTTTTAAGTTCCTCAACAAATGCGGGTGCCTTCAGGTTGGTGGGTTGTAGAACGGGTAAATTATGTTTTAACGCTGCTTCCTTTACAGGAGAAGGTACCAGTTTTTGTCCTCTGCCCTGTGGTTTATCGGGTGCCGTAATAACGGCCACCACATTAAATTTCTGTTCGATGAGTATTTCAAGGCATGGCACAGCAAACTCAGGCGTGCCCATAAAAATGATGCGAAGGGAATTCATTTTTTTATTCTGGTTTTTAATCAAATCGCTATCGGATGTTATACTTCGCGTAAACTTTTGCGCATATACTTTTTACAGATCGGACAGGCTTCCCAATTATGATTACGGGCCGGACAATATTCGCGACCGTAATAAATAATCTGAAGATGAGCTTTATTCCATTTCTTTTCGGGTATAAGCCGCTTTAAGTCTTTTTCAGTTTGATCTGCACTTTTTCCATTACTTAGTCCCCATCGGTAGGCCAAACGATGTATGTGTGTATCTACAGGAAAAGCAGGTACTCCAAACCATTGCGTCATAACTACCGATGCAGTTTTATGGCCCACAGCCGGAAGGGCTTCCAGTGCTTCAAATGTGTTGGGAACGTCACCATTATATTTTTCAATAAGAATTTTAGATAATCCATAAATCCCTTTCGACTTCATGGGTGAAAGCCCGCACGGTTTGATAATCTCCCGAATCTCTTCCACCGAAAGTTTGATCATGTCAAAAGGATTATCGGCAAGTTTAAAAAGGTGGGGTGTGGTTTTATTTACGCGTATATCGGTGCACTGTGCCGAAAGGAGCACGGCAATCAACAGTGTGTAGGCATCTTTATGATCCAGCGGAACAGGCGGATTGGGATAAAGTTTATCGAGGGTTTTTAGGATATCGGTTACTTTTTCGGATTTAGTCATAATGTTTTACTCCCGGTGCTTGCTTTTTTCTTTTGCATACATGAAGTGCAGTTATGGGTATACCAGATATTTCTTTCTCACTATTTTATACTGCTCTAAATCAGCCTGCCAGCTGGTACGGATTTGTTGTTCTGTTAAACCATCTTTTATTTGTTGTTTCAGTTTAGGGGTGCCAGCCAGAAGATCGAAATAGGAAGTGAAAAACTTTTCCTTGTCAGAGTAAAGCGCATACATTTTTAACAGATAGGATAAATCGATCTTACGTGCGGGCGTTTCGCCTCGCAAGTCAATCCCGTAACACAATTTATTTTCGTGCGGAGGTTTAACGGCCACGCCTTTAATGGTAACGGGGGTAAATGTAAAGTTCAATTCTTTTAATTCGGGTGCTCCCAATACCTGAAATGGAAATGGTGTGCCACGCCCCAGGCTAATGTTTGTACCCTCAAACAGACAGATGGATGGATATAATTGTATGGCTTGATTGTTAGGCAGGTTTGGTGAAGGACCAATGGGTAAAAGGTATGGTTCGCCATGCTTCCAGTTTTTAACCTGAATAATTTCAAGATCGCATTTTACTTTATTTAATAACCAACCTTCACCATTTAACAACAGTGCCAGTTCGCCTACGGTTAATCCATGCGCAATGGGAATGGGGTGCATCGCCACAAACGACTTCAACGGTTTATCATTAATCGGGCCATCCACAAAGTCGTTGGGGTTGGGCCGATCCAGAATAATCACTTTTTTATTCGACTCAGCACAAGCTTCCATTACATAGTGCATAGTGCCGATGTAGGTATAAAACCGGGCGCCTACATCCTGAATATCAAAAATCATGATATCGATATCAGCCAGTTGCGGTGCAGTAGGTTTTTTATTTTTTCCGTAAAGAGAAATTAAGGGGATACCGGTTTTAGCATCCACACTGTCATTTACCAGTTCGCCATCGGCAGCGTTTCCGCGAAAGCCATGCTCAGGACCAAATATTTTTACAATTTTCACACCAAGGCTAATCAGCGAATCGGCCAGATGAGTTTTACCGATTAGTGAAGTATGGTTTACCGTAAGGGCCACCCGCTTATTCTTTAGTTTAGGAAGCAGGGTATTAATTTGATCGGCTCCGGTAAGAATGGCTGGTTTGGCTGCAGCTTTTTCCTGAGTTGGTTGTGCTTTGCACGAAACCGCTCCGAATAAAATAAATACCAGGGCCCATCTCAAAAATACTTTGTCTCGCAAAACAAACTGCGATTTCGGATTTTGCTGAAGGATATCAGCATACCGGAATGAACCTGGCTGCAGGTAAGGGGTTAAGCGGGCAGTAACCCCGGGGAGTATTTTTGAGATGATTTCGAATAACCTGATCATTTCTTTTTATTTTGGCGAAAGTATAAAATTAAGCATTACACGGTGCTTTCCCGTTTCATAGCTAAAAGAATCCGCCACACGCAAGGCAATAGTTTTGCTTCTGTTATTCATAAAATAGCAGTGGCCAGTATTGCCATCGGTTTAGCGGCTGCAATCATATCGTTTTTGATTATGCAGGGGTTTCAGGCTGCAGTTAAAGATAAAATATACAGTTTCAGCAACCACTTGCTGATTACAAGGTTCACCATGAACAACTCGGTGGAAGAACAACCGTTTGACTACCGGATAGAATTATACAAAAACCCACAACAGTTTCCGTTTGTAACACACGTGCAGGAGTATGCCCACAAAGCCGGGCTCATTAAAACCGATGACGAAGTACTTGGAATTGTATTTAAAGGTGTAGGCAGCAGTTTTAACACCGCGGGTTTCAATCCCAACTTATTGGAGGGAAGATTTATTCATTTTTCGGATTCAGTTTATGTAAACGAAGTTGTAATCAGTAAAGTGATTGCCGATAAGATAAATGCTAAAGTTGGCGATCAGCTTACCGTTCATTTTTTTCAGAACCCACCTCGCTTTCGCAGATTAGATGTGGTGGGAATTTACGAAACCAACCTATCCGATTACTTTGACAGCAAAGTTATTCTGGGGGATATCGGCCTGGTACAGCGCCTTAACGATTGGGCACCACATGAAGCCGGGGGTCTGGAAATTCAGATTAACCTCAATCATTTTAATACACTATCGCTTTGGCGCGAAGATTTTAATGCTTACGCTGATTATGTGCACGAAGCAATTTTCAACAATCCGGAAATTGATAATCCACGCCTTGCTTATTGGGGTGCTTTGTACAACTATCAGTTTAACTTTGATCGGGCTGCATTAGAATCGGCAGCCAGGCAAATCGGAGATTCGATGGACTACGACCTGTATCTTGAAACGGTGCGTGATAAATATATTCAGGTTTTTGAGTGGCTTGATTTGATAAAACGTCAGGTAAAAATTCTGCTGGTTATAATACTGGTTGTGGTGTGTGTGAATATGATTTCAGTAATTCTGATTTTAGTAATGGAACGAACACCTATGGTTGGAATTTTAAAAGCGATGGGTGCTAAAAACCAATTGGTGCGAAATGTCTTTTTGTATAGCGGAATGAATTTAATTGCCCGCGGTTTAGTGTGGGGTAATGCCATTGGCCTGGGACTATGTTTTATACAATTCAAGTTTAAGCTAATACAGCTTAACCCGCATGATTATTATATGGAGTATGTACCGGTGCAATGGGCCTGGGATACCGTTTTGATTTTGAATGCCATTGTGTTTGGCACCGTGCTTGCCGTTCTGCTCTTGCCAACATTGTATATTTCGCGCATTAACCCCATTCAGGCCATCCGGTTTGATTGATTTTTCCTCAACCTGTAGAATAGCTCTACACTTTTAAGAGCACCGATCCAATTAGCTAAAAAATTTACTGGCTGATTTTCAGCAGGTTAGGCATTAAATCACCCTTTAGTGGGGTTTAGCCAAATGTTTGCAATACCCCACGCAAAACAAAAACGATACAACCATGAAAGCTCAAATTATCTTAGGCGTTATTGCCGCTTCTTTCTTAGCCAGTTGCAATGTTAAGGAGAATGAAGAATTGAAGGCTCGTGTAGTTACCCTTGAAGAAGAACTAAAGGAAACACAAAAGTCAGCCGATCAATTACAACAGGTAAGTGTTATGCTCGATTCAATCGAAGCAAACCGCACCTTGTTAAATGAAGGTTTAATAGAAGGTACTAACTATACCGACTACTCAACCCGCATGAAAAACCTGCACGCTTACATTAAAGACACGCAGGTTAAGCTAAACGAGCTTGAAACTTCTTTAAAGAAGTCCAAGTCAAATGCTTCGGCTTATTCTAAAATGGTTACTAAGCTGAAAGCCGATCTTGAGGCCAGCACTACTCAGGTAGCTTTGCTACAAGCTGAAGTGGAGAAGTTCAGAATTGAAAATCAGGCTATGGCTGTTACCATTGTTCAGAAAGACTCTGTGTTGAACAGCAATGCTGAAGTTATCAAAGTGAAAGAATCTGACATTGCAGCTTTGGAGACTAAAGTAAAGGATATCTCTTCACAGTCTACCACAACTCAGGCCGATCTGTTATACGCACAAGGTCAGGCATTGGAAACTGCGGCAGCCCGCACAAAGCTGGCTCCACGTAAGAAAAAGGATACGCAGCGCGAAGCACTTGAATTATACAAACTCTCTTACTCGCTTGGAAAGCAAGAGGCGAAAGCAAAGATTGATGAGTTAGAGAAAGTGGTTGGCTAAATGTGGGGTTGGCCGGCCACGGCCCACCGGGTGTATGCCCGGTGGGTTTTGTTTTTTTAACAGATGGCGGTTGGGTAAATCAACCTGACTGAGTACACTTGAATCCTCAAAATCATTATACGTTTAATTCCGGCTTTCTTTTTATTTTTAAACTATGGCTGTATTGCTGATTGAAGATGACCGAACCTTCCAACGTATTCTGGAGGGATTTTTAACAAAAAATAAATTTGAAACGGTGGCCTGCTCCACCGCAAAGGAGGGTCTTGCAGCTGTTACCCGGCAAGACTTTGAATTGGTGTTGCTGGATTACCGTTTGCCCGATGGCACGGGTATGGAAGTGTTGGAACAAATAAAACACAATCATCCGCAGTTACCCGTCATTATCATGACGAGTTATTCGGACATCCGTACGGCTGTAAAAGCTATGAAGGCCGGGGCACTGGAATACATTACCAAGCCGGTAAACCCCGATGAACTTTTGCTGCTGATCAAATCGGCTCTCTCAAAACCAACAACTAAGGCTGAAAAACCACTTGCTGTAAGTCAGCCCCGGTTCGTTGTGGGTAGTAGCGATACTGCCCGCCAACTGCAACAACAAATTGGCCTGGTAGCACCTACCAGTTTATCGGTTATCATTCAAGGCGAAAGTGGTACCGGAAAAGAACAGGTGGCACGATCCATTCATCAACTCAGCGCCCGGGCGCAAAAACCTTTTGTGGCTGTGGATTGTGGCGCACTTTCAAAAGAATTAGCGGCCAGCGAATTGTTTGGATATGCGAAGGGCGCATTTACAGGCGCATTGCGCGATAAAGAAGGTCAGTTTGCAGCAGCCGATGGCGGTACATTGTTTCTGGATGAAGTCGGTAATCTTTCGTATGAAGTGCAGGTAAAATTGTTGCGGGCAATTCAGGAACGCATCGTTCAACCTTTAGGAACAACAAAACAAATTCAGGTTGATGTAAGAATTATTACCGCAACAAATGATGACTTGCATGAGCAGTCCAAGAATGGTTTGTTCCGCGAAGACTTGTATTACAGGTTAAATGAATTTAAACTTCAGGTGCCGGCCCTGCGTAACCGGGCCGAGGATCTGCATGAGTTTATGGAATTTTTTATGAATCAGGCTAATGCAGAGTTAGGCCGCACCACAACTGGTTTTAGTACCGAACTAACCAACTTGTTTAGCAAGTATGATTGGCCGGGCAACTTACGCGAAATGAAAAATGTAATTAAGCGTGCCGTGCTGATTACGGGTACCGGTGAAATTGGTATAGCGGCATTGCCACCCGAAATGGTTGATGCAGTGAATAAACCCGGATTCAGTTCAGTTGCTGAAAACAACACGTACGATTTGAAAGCCATTCAGGAATCGCAAGAGCGCGACCTGATTGCTAAAACATTGGCCGAAGTGCGATATAATAAATCGAAAGCAGCGCGCCTGCTGAATATTGATCGCAAAACCTTGTATTTGAAAATGGAGAAGTACAATATTCAGGGTTAAACGGAAGTTTCTACGCCCCTGGATAACTCCTCTTGTAATTGTTTTACCTGTTGCAATACCTGCGGTAATTCGCGAATGGTACTAAGCGGCACACCTGCCACCAGCAGTTGCTCAATACGTTGTAGCTCTTTCATTAAAGGCCGGGCTCCAAACTGACCTACTCGCCCTGCCAGCTGATGAATAATTTCGCGTGCACCGGCAGTATCTTTATCTAACATTCGTTTTTCCAGTTGCAGAATGTTTTTATGCGTTTCTTCAATAAACTCTTCCACTATCGAATTCATCAGCACTTTATCGCCATGCGTCATTTTTTCCAATTCAGATAGATTCACTTCAGTTTGCTGCGAAGTTGATTCAATCTGATGCAAGGCCTCCAGAAATTCATTTTCCCGGAAAGGTTTTGGTAAAATTCTATTAAAGCCACTTTCAACAATAAATTTTCTTTCATCGGGAAGCAGGTGCGCAGTTAATGCCACAATATACAGTTCAGGTATGCGGGCGCGCAGTTGTTTGCAAAGATCCACACCATTAATCTCAGGCATGCGAATATCCAGAAATACCACATCTGTAGGATTCAAATCCTGCTCCAGCATGTTGAGCGAACTTTGCAGCGATGTATAGGCAATACCTCTCTTTTCCAAAATGAGCGAACACAGTTTTAATATTAACGGATCGTCATCGACCAACCACACATGTCCGGAAAAGGTTGTTGGTTTAACTTGCTGAGCTGGCTTTATAACCGGAGCCTCAGTTTTTTCGAATGTGATTAAAATGATAAAGGTGGTACCCGAACCTACTTCACTTTCAACTTTAATGGTGCCTTGTTGCTGTTCAATAATTTTTTTTACGATGGATAATCCAAGTCCGGCACCACCATATTGACGATGAACATTTTTGCCGCCCTGTTCAAACTGATTGAAAATTATTTCCTGCTCTTCTTTTGGAATTCCTTTTCCGGTATCTGAAATTCTAAACTCAGTACTAATGTGCGTGTCGGTTTGTTCCAGTATACGGGTACTGAATGTAATTGCCCCGGAGGCAGTGAACTTGATGGCATTACCAAGCAGATTATAAAAAACTTGTTTTAACCGGAAGGCATCTCCCAAAACAGGTGAGTCAACCTGATCGATTTCAACCTGGAAATCGAGATTTTTTTGACGGGCCTGTATGGTAACTACAGTAGCCACTTCGTCCACCAACTCATCCAACCAAAGCGGACTTTTATCTAACACAAACTGCCCCGACTCAATCCGGCTAAAATCCAATACTTCATCTACTATATGCAGTAAATGTTCGGAGGAGTGTTGAATGGCCAATATGGCTTCGGTATTATTCTTTTGCGAGTTGAGTTGTTCAGAAAATCCCAGAATCGATTGAAGGGGAGTACGAATCTCATGACTCATGTTGGCCAGAAAACGCTGCTTCACTAAACTAAGTCGTTCAGCTTCTTCTTTTGCCTGGGTTAGTTGCAGTCGGTAATAATTACTGCGCGAAAGATCAATCAACATCAGGAATACAAGAGCCGCTGCTATTAGGAAGAAGATGGCTATGATAATGCTGATGCGTTCTACACTTTTATTTACCAGCAGCCCGGCCTCAGTGTTTTTACTTTCAAACAAAGCAAGCTCTTCTTTTTCCACTTCGCGTAAAATCGAAAGTAATTGGTTAATCAAAGCTACATTGGTATTGATTAGCCGGAGTTCGCGCTCCATCATCTCCTGAGTTTGTAGCCTCTGATCTTCATCCAGCCGTTTCATAATGCGCTCAACTTCAGCGCGTGCATCTTGCTGACGGGCAATTGCCAGCGTGTCAACTTTTGTAAGTGTTTCTTCTTTTATTTCAACGCTGCCACCCGGTGTCTCTTTCTTTTTGTTGCCAAATAATCGGCTTAAAAAATTCCGCTTTTCTTCCGGTATATAGGTTGTGGTGGTAGTTTTATTTTGATTGGTAGAAACCAGGCTATCCATTTGCTGATTAACAGCCAGAATAAGCGCGAGCGAATCTAACTGCTGTGTAAACTTTTTATTGGAAACAAATTCCGAGCGCAACCGCAGATATTCCAGCAAAAGGTAATCGCGCTTTGCCACTACTCTTTTCATGGCCTCAAGCCGCCCGGGCTGGCGGGTATTGTTCCACGGCATGGCAATAAGCGTATCAAGTGTAGCGGTAAGTTGTTTTGATTCCTGCAAAATGGCCCGATACGATTTACCCGGATTCCGGATAGCATCGGCCCGTTGTTGCTGATCAAGCCGGGTAATCTGCTCAAATAAATTATTAAGGGAGCGCAGTTTGTCGTTTGGTACGGTCAGCTCATCCACCTGATCCAGCAAGCTGTTAAACCCGATATAGGTTGTACCCACGGCAAAGGCAATAGCCACACAAGCCAACAGAAAGGCTGCAATAATTTTTCCCCGCAGGGGTGATAGAAAGGATTTATCTACCAGGGCCATACCGGAAAGGTAACGACTTAAATTGGCTAATGTTATGAGATTTAGTCAAAGGGTACTAACCAAAATTCTCTAAGCTATCAGGAAGCTTGTTGTGGAATGTATTTCTTAAACCAGCTTTGAACGGTCATCTGAATAACACCCAGAAAAGCTTCCTTAAAAATTCCTACCGACATTTTGCTTTGGCCCCGGGTTCGGTCAGTAAAAATAATGGGCACCTCGCTCAGTTTGAAACCATACTTCCATGTCAGAAATTTCATTTCGATCTGAAAAGCATACCCAATAAATTTCACCTTGTCTAGCGGGATAGTTTTTAAAACCTTGCTGCGGTAACATACAAATCCGGCAGTAGTGTCATGCAATGGAATGCCGGTAACAAGTTGTACATATTTACTGGCAAAGAACGAAAGCAATACCCGGCCCATCGGCCAGTTTACAACGTTTACCCCGGTTACATAGCGCGAACCCACCGAAAGATCGCTTCCCCATTCTGAGCAATTCAGGTAAAGGTTGATCAGGTCTTTTGGGTTATGAGAAAAATCTGCATCCATTTGCAACACAAATTCATATCCAAGCTGCAAGGAATATTTGAAGCCCTGAATGTAGGCCGTGCCCAAACCTTGTTTGCCCGGCCGTTGCATCAGATGCAGGCGCGTTTCAGTTTCTGAGTTGTAGCCTTTCTGCAGGTCTTTCACAATCTCAGCCGTGCCATCGGGCGAGTTGTCATCCACAATCAGAATATCAAAATCTTTCGGGAGCGAAAACACCGTGTCGATTATCATGGTGATATTCTCCTTCTCATTATAAGTTGGTATAATGACTATAGCGTTGTTCAAAAGCCTTAAGTTTAACCGGGCAGAATTCCCAGTATAACAAAACTAAATAAAACAGGTTTCCAAACAACCCACACCGGCAAAAACGCACCGGAAAATAGACCAATTGCTGGTTTCAGTTGGCAAAATGCCTTATCATTGAAACCGATCGGAATCGGGCAACCTATGAACAAGTGTGTTTTTTTAGATCGTGATGGGGTGTTGAACAAAGATAATCCCCTGTACACGTATCGGGTTGAAGCATTTGAAATTTTACCGGGTGTGCTTGAAGCTACACGGTTATTAAAAAATTCCGGCTTTCGCCTGATTGTGGTAACAAATCAATCGGGTATAGCACAGGGCATTTATACCCAGGAACAAATGGATGCCTGCCACCAGTATTTTCAACAAATGTCGGGCAACAGCATCGATCATTTTTATTTTAGTCCGTACCATCCATCGGTTACTGAATCGCTGGCACGAAAACCGGGTACTTTAATGTTTGAAAAAGCGATAGCTCGATTTGCGATCGACATTTCGAAATCGTGGATGGTTGGCGACAGAGGCCGGGATATTATTCCTGCGCGCAAGCTGGGTATAAAAACGATTCAGATTGGCGATGAAGTAGAGCCCGAAAATAAAGCAGACTACCAGGTGGAAAGTTTACTGGAAGCCGCACACATCATTCTGAAAAGCAACTAAAACTTTAATCTCAATTTCACAATCGGGCTGGCAAGCTGGCCCGTCTGCACAATTTTTTCGCCAGCGCGCTTGTTGGTAAAATAATTTTCAGGTGCAACATTCATGGAAAACTGTAATCTTTTGTTGGCTGATTGTCCCAATTTTAACTGTGCCAGATTTTCTTTTTTGTACGAACTGAACATGGCCTGATGTGCAATCAACGCAAATAAAGAGGGTACGCCAATGGCCGCCAAACCCGACTCAGTTTCCAGCACAACCATAAGCCCAAGTCCAACCAGCCCAGCACCACCGGTAGCAAACGAAATCATATTGCCTTGCGATTTAGTGAAGTGAATTCCTTTAATCGATTTCTGACCTAACAGTGTTCCTATAATTGAAGTTGCGGCAGGTAAAAGAAAAACTCCGGTGTTATCGTTCCCATTTATACTTTCGGCAACTACGGCAAAACCAAGTCCTGCACTTACTAATGAAAGTGTGCTGACCACATCGGCATCGCCCTGGCTGTAATCATATTTTTTTGCCACGTTGTGGCCTATCACCAATCCTACAACTCCGCCACCCAATAAGCCCGCCCCGATAGCATGATTGTCGCTGGTTTCACTCGAGGCGATTAGCATACCCGCAGTAAAGGGTCCGAGAAATCCATAATGCCGCATTATTTCAATATGCCCTTCAGAAAAATTTTTCCGCTTCTGCGTTTGAAATCCAATTTCGCCCAAAGCAATACTTCCGGCTGTTGAAAGTAACAAGGCGGTATTTTCGGGGCTATCAGAATCCCCGGCAAGGGCTAATCCTAAAAAGGCACCGTTCATTAAACCCAACAACCTGCCGGAATTACCAGCACGAATGGTATTGGCATTAATGCCCTGATATTTCTTCTTGTTGATTATGGGTCCCAATTGCCACAGCCCGGCTGTTATGGGAATAATACCAACAGCTGCCGGGCCGCTTGCTTCGGTACCCACAACAATACTTATCCCATAGTATGCACCGTACACTCCGTTTATTAACCGATCGCGGGTACGCAATTCAAAATCTTTGGCATTGGTTGTTGGAGCCGCCAGTTCAAGATCCCATTGTGTTTTTTGCTGCTGATACTTTCGTTTTTCTTCATCGGATAAACGCTCGTAATAACTGGCCAGGTATTTTTCATAATCTTCCAGGTAGGCCAGCTCGGTTGCTGTGAGCGAATCACCTTTTAGTTTCCGATCGGCAATTTTGCGGTAGGTTTCTTTTTTGGTTTCCTGCCAGAAGCCCCGGGCAGTATAAAGTTCTTGTGCCCAAAGATCGCTATTACCTAACAGCAGGATTAAGGTTATGGCAATAAGCAGCAGTCTGGTCATCGTATGCTGTATAGATTACCAAGATAGCGAAAAAGTTGGAACCCTGATGATCGGAATTTACTCAGGTGTGCCTTCGTAACCCAGCAATTTCATCATGCTGTTGCTGGATTGTTCTTTGGCGAATAACTCTGTGGTAATCTCGCCATCTTCATTCCTGTAGATAAGCACGTGTTTGGGTGCCGGAATAAGGCAATGTTGAATACCCCCATAACCTCCAAGCGATTCCTGATAAGCCCCGGTATGGAAGAACCCAATGTAAAGTGGTTCTTCATCGGTAATCATGGGTAGGAAAACTTCGCCCGTATGAGCTTCAGAGTTATAGTAATCGTGGCTATCGCAGGTAAGGCCACCAATATTTACTTTATGGTAAGGGTCGTCCCACTTATTAACAGAAAGCAAAATGTATTTCTGATTCAAGCCCCACACATCAGGCAAGTGTGTGATAAACGACCCGTCAATCATATACCAAAGTTCTTTGTCGTTTTGTAGTTTCTGATCGACCATGGAGTACAGAACGGCTCCGCTTTCGCCAACGGTAAAACTTCCAAACTCAGTAAAGATATTGGGTACGGGAACGTTATTCTTTTCACAAATCCACTTGATATTTTCAACGATCTGCTCAATCATGTACTTGTAATCGTACTGAAACGTGAGCGAGGTTTTAATCGGAAAGCCACCCCCGATATCAATCGAATCAAGTGTAGGACAAATCTTTTTTAATTCACAATACTTAAAAATAAAGCGGCTTAGTTCGCTCCAGTAATATGCTGTGTCTTTAATACCGGTGTTAATAAAGAAGTGCAGCATCTTCAGCGAAGCTTTGCTGCTGGGTTGAATTTTCTCTTTATAAAGTGGAATAATATCGCTGTAGCGGATGCCGAGGCGCGAGGTATAAAATTCAAACTTTGGTTCTTCATCGGCTGCTACCCGAATGCCCACCTGGTAAGGACGGGTTACATTGCTTTCGTAGGTATCAATTTCACTCAGGTTATCCAGAATCGGAATACAATTGAATTCTTCATTCAGCAATTCGGTAATGTATTGCCGGTATTGCGGCATCTTAAAACCATTACAGATGATAAAAGTCTCTTTCGAAATTTTGCCGCGCTCGTATAACGTACGCACAATCGGAATATCAAATGCTGAGGAAGTTTCGATGTGTACATCGTTCTTTAATGCTTCCTCCAACACAAAATCGTAGTGCGATGATTTGGTGCAATAGCAATACGTGTATTTGCCATTGTATTTAAACCGTTCAATGGCGTTGTTGAAGGTTGCTTGTGCAAACCGGATGTTTTCGCTGATGCGGGGCAGGTAAGTGATCTTAAGCGGAGTTCCGTACTGTTTGATGATGTCCATCAGCGGAACATCGTTGAACAATAACTCATGGTCGCGCACCTTAAATTCTTTTTGCGGAAACTCAAAGGTTTGCTCAATCAGGTCACGGTAACTCTTCATCTAATCAGTCAAAATAGTTGTTCGTTGTTTGTTCCTGGCTGTTGGTCTGATCTTAAAACTAACAACGATCAACAAGCAACCATCAACCAAATTTAAGAGTGCAATAATGAGATAAATTTGCCATCTTTGCAACAGATCAAAACCCGTATGGTTAATCACATTTCACGCATGATTTTCAACCCCGTCCCAGCGGGTCTTCATGCTTTGCCTGACTTCTAAGGGCAGAGAAATGCGGCCTTTTGGCCATTTTTTACGATTAACCAAGTTCCTAACAATTAATTCTTAGTTCCTGTGAAAGAAATAAAGATCATCGAAGTGAAGTCCGAAATCGGTGCCGGCACGCGCGGAGCCAGCCTGGGTGTGGAAGCGATGAAAATAGCCAGCCTCGATTTGAAATCAGACCTCTTCCGCAAGTTCGATTCGATAGAGGTAGAGAACGTGAACGAACTTTTGTTTGATGGTGCTGAGCATGCGTACGCCAAATTCATTGATGGCGTGCTGATCATGGAGGAGCGCGTGTGTCTGGAAGTATATGAGCAGATTTTTGATGATTACTTTCCGTTGATTATGGCGGGTGATCACTCCACGGCTTACGGTACTATTGCCGGAATTAAAAAAGCATATCCGAAAAAGCGTTTGGGTGTAATCTGGATTGATGCGCATGCCGATATTCATACACCTTTTACCACCCCATCGGGCAACATGCACGGTATGCCACTTGCCATGGCGTGTGGAATTGATAACCTGGAATGTAAAGTGAACGACCCACGCGGTGAAACGCTTGATTATTGGGAGCAGATTAAAAATGTGGGCATGCAAGGTCCCAAAATTTTGCCCGAAGATCTGGTGTACATTGCTGTGCGCGATTTAGAAAAGCCCGAGAATTACCTGATCAATAAATTCAATATCAATTTTATTGAAGTTGAAGAAGTTAAGAAGTTTGGTGCGGCTGCTATGGCCCATAAAGCATTGCAGATGCTGGATCATTGCGATTTGATTTATGTGTCGTTTGATGTGGACAGTATTGACAGCCGGTTTTCTACCGGAACCGGAACGCCTGTGCCTAATGGATTAACAGTTGAGGAGACCAAGATTCTGAATGCCGAATTGTGTAAAGATGCAAAAGTGTGTGCGTGGGAAATTGTAGAAGTGAACCCCACACTCGATACCGAAAACCGCATGGCCGAAAGTGCCTTTGAAATTATGGAAGCTTCGGCAAAATCGATTATGGGCAGGCCAGTAATGGCGGAGTAGGTTTTGGCAACCCTGCAAATTTAAAATAGAATATTAAAAATACAGGGATGATAAACGGTCACATAAATTTATAATTCTGCTTTTAACTAAAGGCTACTTACTAATAAGTATTCGTCAGAATTTGAGCAAAATCAATTTGTATTGGTTGGTAAAAAAGTCTTAGCTTCCGTCTATGGATAAAAATTCAATTCTCTTTGCGATAGGACTGGTTGCAATTGTTGGGTTATCAGTTACCTTCATTCCAGAATCGCCAGGCAAAGACATGATTGTGGGTGGAGTTGCCGCTGTATATATTATTGCGTATTTCTTTTTCTTTCGAAAGAAAGTCTCGGAGAAGGAAAAGAATATCAAAGCTAAAATTGATCAGCTTAAAAGTGAAGGTAAAGATCTTGCACTGGAGCAAGAAGCCGATTTTAATGAAAAAGATTTGAAGCTGTTATACAAAAGAAAGCGCATGCTTGTTCTAAGTTTTATAGGTGGAACCTTAATAGCTTGCGCAATTTCTATTGGCACAATTCAGATTATCAGTGATATTGAAAACAAGATATTCTGGCAAAGCATAGCCTTGATTATTATACTTGGCGGATTTAGCTGGCTTTTTATTCGTGATGTTCAGCGGTTATCCCGTCATATCCTTACAGGAAAGAAAACAATTGTACGTGGCATAGTAACCAACAAACGAATTGATGGTGATGAAACCGATACCCATTTTTTAGAGATCGACTCGCTTTCAGTTTATGTGGAGAAAAAAATCTACGATAAATATGATGTTGGTGATGGAATTGAAATTCATATTTTTAAGCCGCATCATAATATGCTTCTCTACGAAACCAAAATAGAATCCATGAATCTGAAATAGATTCTTATTTACCTTCTGCCAGTTTAGTTAAAGCTTTGATGGTACTCATCAGGTTACTTCGAATTACCGGGTCGGTAAACATGCGCGGTATATGGCTGGGCATAGATAAAATGCGGTAAGTAACCTTTACATGTTCAGCATTAACTTGTTCCAGTGCCCAACTGCCGGCCAGTTCCATTCGGGTTACGCCATCTTCAACGGGGGCAAGTTTATCGTTTACAACCGATTCGAATGTAATGAAGAGTTTTTTGCCGGGAATTTGTTCAGTCAAAACGTATTTCAGAAAATGATCCTGATCGCTCACCGGCCAGGGAATATCATGATAAGAATATTCCAGCCACCAGGTAGTATCTGGTTGCGGATATACTTTGAAATCAGAAACATGCTTCTGCCAGATTTTAATTTTGGATTCATCCTTTAATAACTTAAGGATGGTGTATAGGGAAGTATTAATCAGAAACTCACCCTTCACTTCTCTGGCTTTAACCGCAGGTACTTTTCCGGGAAAGGTGATCCAGCGTTCGTGTACAAAAATGGGCGAGTCCTGTTTAACCAATTCAAATTTTACCGACTCATGATTTTGGGCAATGCCCGTTGTAATTGTTCCAAGGAAAATAAAAATGAAAATCCGCATTCGTAATTCAAATCATGTTGTTGCAAAACTAAGACAATTGTTGTGCGATTAACCCTTAGCGGCTACTTAACTTTATTAAAAGAAACATGGGTGGCTCGCCCGGTACTTACCAACAGTTGTGTCACCTTTCCTTTCTTATCCCGTCTGAATTCGTACAGGTCGCCTGCGGCAGAAAAGAAACCATCTTTAAACGAAGGCAAAAGTTGGTAAGCAGAAAAGGGTTTATTGTTTATCCACACCATATTATTTTTTATCTCTACAAAATATGTAGCATCGGCTTCATCACTTTTATAAGTACCTGCCAGCGAATTTAGTGAAGCCGCTGACAAATCAGCCGCAGCAACTTTATAATACGATAACGTATCCTGCCCGTTTAGAATTGTTATGCGGCCCGGCTTTGTGCGTATCCATTTCTTTTCGAAGTAGAGCGTATCGCTGCTGATTACAATACCGCGCGACTTATTGTTAAACAGCACGTTGTCTTTACGCTCCACAGTTTCAACATCCATATGTCGCACACTGCGCCAGATACCTTCAAATTTTTTAAGATCAGCCTCAGCCAGAATAACCGGAGTGCTTACAAAACCAGCGCCAGACTCATCAACTTGCACAGGTTCAAAATCCATGTATTCATTATTCGGCTCGGGCACTAAAATTTCAGCTAACTGCCGGCCTATGCCGGTTGGATTAAAGCTGCCATCGTTACTTAATGCCACAATCGAAATTTTCTTGTCAGGATAATACGCCAGCCACGCGCGGTAACCGGCTGTGGCACCACTGTGACTGATTTCATCAAACCCATAAAATTGGCCTACGTTAATTCCGGCCGCATAAGTAATTTCTTTTCCGTTATTGAGTTTACCTTTCTGTACCCGCCAGCTGTAAACTTGTTTGCCACCCAGGGTTTGTGTTTCCAATACGGCATTCCATTTTAATAAATCGCCCGTAGTGGTTAATAGGCCACCATGGCCATGAATATCTTCAAAGGGCATAAGTTGTTCATAGACTCCATTTTGTTTTCGATAGGCAATAGCGCGGTTGGGTACAACCTCACGAAAGTTGTTGCGCCATTGGGTATTAGTCATACCTAATGGTTTAAAGATTTTTTCTTCTGTAAAGGCTGCCAGCGATTTACCCGACACACGTTCTACAATAGTTACCAGTAACGAGTAGTTGGAGTTGCTATACGAATATTCGGTGCCCGGTGTGTAGTTTGTAGTTTTTTGTTTGCTCATAATCTGCAAGGCAAGGTCTTGCGTATACACACGCGTAGTGCGCGGCCATCCGGTAAGTGAGCCCACACTGCCCCAGTCTTTAAGTCCGCTGGTGTGGTTAAGTAACATCTGTATGGTGATGGTAGCATTGTATTTCGGAATTTCAGGAACGTATTTTCGGATGTCATCGGTAACGGAAAGTTTGCCTTCGGCTGCCAGTAGCAAAATGCTCATGGCGGTAAACTGTTTGGCAACCGAACCACTTTCAAAAATGGTTGAGGGGGTGTTGGGTACGTTATGCTCCAAATCGGCCAGACCAAAAGCTTTGTTATACAAGATTTTATCGCCTTGCTGAACGGCTACCGCAACTCCGGGCGTAGCATTGTTCCAGGCACTAAAAAGCTGATCAATTTTTTTGAGTTGGTCGGCAGTTTGGGCGAATGCAGATGTGATTAGCCAACAACTGATTAAATAAATTCCTATTCTTTTCATGAGTGAAATATAAGTAAACTAATCCGCTGGCGGTATGGGTTTGGATGGTCTGGAGCTAAATTCATTTTTCCAGTGCGCATAAAGCAAATTTTTGCCGCTCAACCTTTGCTTTTAATTCTTGTTCACGCTCAACCCTAATTTTATGACCTGTAACCTCAACGAAAAAATAATCATGAAAAAACTCTTATACCTCTCGCTACTATTGCTTGTGGCCGCATCGTGCAAGCAGGCCGATGACAAGCATGTGGTAGTAACCGGCATTGATCCAACCAAAAAACCGGGCGATGATTTCTTTATGTATGTGAATGGTATCTGGTATGATTCTGTGAAGATACCCGGCACACAATCCGGTGTGGGCTCCTATTCATTTTTGAATTATCCGCAGCGCATTCGCCTGCAGGCAATTCTGGACAGTGTATCAAAAGTCAACAATGCACCGGGTAGTATTGAACAACAGGTAGCGGACTTTTACCTGGCTGGTATGGACACGACTACAATTGATCAACGCGGATACGATCCGATAAAACCTACTCTCGAAAAAATTGATGCGATTACCAATGTGGCTTCGATGCTGAAGTTTGTGGCCGAACAGGAAAAGGTGGGTAACAGTTCAGTAATTGCCCTGCGCGTAGGGCCAGATGTTAAAAAGAGTTCCATCAACATTGCGCAACTTTCGCAAACCGGAACGGGCTTACCAGAGAAAGGCTATTATTTTAAAGACGATGCGCCAACAGTGAAAGTGCAGGATGCTTATAAAAAATATACCGCAACATTGTTTGAACTGATTGGTGCCGATGCAACAACGGCAGCCAAAAATGCGGAGGTGGTTTATAAAATTGAAAAACAATTTGCGGAGGTTCACAAGACTAATATTGAGCGCAGAAATGTGCAAGCCAACTATAACAAGCTGGCAGTGGCTGATCTTGCCGGCAAACAACCCAATTTAAATTGGACAACGCTGTTAGCCGACATGGGTATAAAAACTGATTCGATAAATGTGCAGCAGCCCGCATATTACGATCAGTTGAACACCATGCTAAAGTCCGTTTCGATTGCAGATTGGAAAGTTTACCTCACAGCCAAAACCCTGAGCCGCTATGCCAGTATGCTGAGTAAACCCTTTGCCAATGCTGCATTTGAATATTCGAAAGTGTTAAGCGGGCAGGCTGTTCGTAAGCCACGCGGTGAAGAAATGACCGAGGCGGTTGATCGCTCGTTGGGCCATGCACTGGCACAGTTGTATGTGAAAAAATATTTTCCTGAAGAAGCCAAACAACGCATGATTGTATTGGTGGATAACCTGAAGAAGGCGTTTGAAGCGCGGGTAAATAAATTAGAGTGGATGAGTGATTCCACCAAGGCAAAGGCTCTTGAAAAGTTAGGTACGTTCAGAGAAAAGATTGGTTACCCGGAAAAGTGGCGCGATTACTCAAAGGTGGTGGTAAATAAGAACACCTACTTTGAAAACTGGGTATCGGCCAACCAGAATGATTATCAATATATGATTGCCAAGATCGATCAGCCGGTGGATAAAACAGAATGGCGCACCACACCACCCACGGTTACGGCTTCCAACAATCCATCGCAAAATGAAATCAATTTCCCGGCAGGGATTTTACAGCCACCTTATTTTGACCTGAATGCCGATGATGCCTTAAACTATGGCGGTATCGGGATGGTGATTGGCCATGAGATTACCCACTCGTTCGATGATCAGGGTGCGCAGTATGACAAGGATGGTAACGTGAAAAACTGGTGGACAAAAGCAGACTACGAAAAATTCAAAGCCAGAACACAGCAGGTAATTGATCAGTACAATCAGTTTACGGTGCTGGATTCAGTACACGTAAAAGGTGCCTTAACAGTAGGAGAGAACACAGCCGACATTGCCGGTATTGCCATTGCCTACGATGCGTTTAAGCTAACCGAGCAAGGCCGGAGCAATGAGAAATTGGATGGATTTACGCCTGACCAGCGATTCTTTATTTCTATTGCACGCATCTGGCGGGTAAAAACCACCGATGACTTTTTACGCAATTATGTAAATACCAATCCACATTCACCAGCCCGGTGGCGTGTGAATGGTCCGTTAATGAATTTCACTCCGTTTTACAATGCTTTTGATGTAAAGCCGGGCGATAAAATGTATAAACCCGAAAATGAGCGGATCGTAGTTTGGTAATACCAAAGAACTAAAAATCGGAAAGCCCACGAAGCCAGACTTTGTGGGCTTTTTTTATTTTTCTTCATAGTTTCTTTACGCGTGTAAAAAATGCCTACTTTTCAAGCATGAATGAAAGTACACTGCTTTGGGTTGGCTTTAACGTGTTTGTGTTAGGCATGCTGGCCCTTGATCTAGGAGTTTTCCACCGAAAGTCGCACACCGTTACCGTGCGCGAAGCGCTGATCTGGACGGGCGTGTGGGTAACACTTTCACTCTTTTTCAACTTATTCATCTATTACTACTTTGGCGAAGAACTAGCCGTTGAGTTCTTTACCGGTTACCTGATTGAAAAATCACTAAGTGTGGATAACATCTTTGTGATGATAATGATCTTCTCCTATTTCCAGGTGCCACAGGAGTATCAACACAAAGTATTGTTCTGGGGAATTTTAGGGGCGCTGGTAATGCGTATCATCTTTATCTTATCAGGTATTGAATTAATCCATCGCTTTCATTGGCTCATTTATTTCTTCGGAGGCTTCCTGATTTTTACGGGTATTCGGATGATTACTTCGGGCGATGTGAAGATTGAACCCGAAAAGAATCCTGTTGTTAAACTGGCCCGTAAAATATTTTCAGTAACACCCACCTTTGAAGGCGATAAGTTCTTTACAAAACGCAATGGCAAAACCTGGGCAACGCCTTTGTTTCTGGTGGTGATACTAATTGAAGCTACCGATTTGATTTTTGCAGTTGATTCTATTCCGGCTATTCTGGCAATTTCGGAAGATCCGTTTATTGTTTATACATCAAACGTGTTTGCTATCCTTGGTTTGCGTTCTCTTTATTTCGCCTTGTCGGGAATTGAGAAGTATTTCCACTATCTCAAGTTTGGGCTTTCGGCTATACTGGTTTTTGTAGGACTGAAGATGTGCATTGTTGACTTCTATAAAATACCCGTTACGATTTCGCTTATCGTGATTGTATTTTTGTTAGCCATTGCCATGATTGCCTCGGTACTTTTTCCAAAGAAGGAACCGACAGAAAATCCGCAAGAATAGAGGCACATCAAAATGAGCGGCCGGACTTTTTTGGGTAAGGCAGAAATCCTTTTAATTTACTGTAAAAGAAAGGTTGTCAACCTTTAACAGGTTTCCGTATTTTCGCCCAAAATTTCAAACTAATCATGAGCCAAAACAAACCCATTTCAGCCTTTATCGAGAAGAACTTCCTTCATTTTAACGCAGCCGCGCTGGTAGATGCCGCCAAAGGCTATAAAAAGCACATTGCCGAAGGAAAAAAAATGTTGGTTTCATTGGCCGGAGCAATGAGTACAGCCGAACTGGGTATCAGCTTTGCCGAAATGATCCGCCAGAATAAAGTGCATATTATTTCTTGTACCGGTGCCAACCTCGAAGAAGACATAATGAACCTGGTGGCGCATTCGCACTATAAAAGAATTCCTAATTACCGCGATCTTACTCCGCAAGATGAGTGGGACTTGCTGGGCAACCATTTAAACCGCGTTACCGATACCTGTATTCCTGAAGAGGAAGCGTTCCGCAGGTTGCAGGCACACTTGTTTAAAGTGTGGAAAGATGCAGAAGACAAAGGTGAGCGTTTGTTTCCGCACGAGTTTATGTTCCGCATGATCAACAGCGGGGAGTTGAAACAATATTATGAGATCGATCCGAAAAACTCGTGGATGATTGCTGCCGCTGAGCGCAACATGCCAATGGTTGTGCCGGGTTGGGAAGATAGTACGATGGGTAACATCTTCGCTTCGTATGTGTTAACAGGCGAACTGAAAGCCAGCACGATGAAGAGCGGTATTGAATATATGGTGTGGCTGGCCGATTGGTATACTGAGAACTCCGGTAAAGACGGCATTGGTTTTTTCCAGATTGGTGGTGGTATTGCCGGTGACTTCCCGATTTGTGTGGTACCGATGTTACACCAGGATTTAGAGCGCGATGGTGTTCCGTTCTGGAGTTATTTCTGCCAGATCAGCGATAGTACAACTTCGTATGGTTCATACTCTGGCGCAGTACCCAATGAAAAAATTACATGGGGAAAGCTGAGCATCGAAACCCCGAAATTTATTGTTGAAAGCGATGCGACCATCGTTGCCCCGTTAATGTTTGCTTATATTCTTGATATGTAATTATTAGATGTAAGACACGAGACGTTAGTACTAAGACTAAAAAATCTTAGGCTAACGTCTTGCTACTAATGTCTTACTACTATCGTCTCCTATGAATTTAGACCTCGCCCTTCGTACCGAAATACAAAAAGCAGTTACGGCACTTTTTAATCAGCCGGTTGATCAGCTACAGGTACAGCCTACCAATGCTGAGTTTGAAGGTTCGCACACGCTGGTGTGTTTTCCGCTTACGCGGATTTCTAAACTAAAGCCAGAAGAAACCGCGAATGCAATTGGCAAGTACCTGGTAGAACACTCAGGCTTAGTGAGTCGCTTTAATGTGGTAAAGGGTTTTCTTAATCTGGTGATAACCGATAAAATCTGGGCGGAAGTATTTGCTGCGATTTATGCCGACAAAAATTATGGTATTGCTCCGGCTAACGGAAAAGAGATCATGATTGAATACTCATCGCCTAACACCAACAAGCCCTTACACCTGGGCCACCTGCGCAATAATTTTTTGGGCTATAGTGTGGCGGAGTTGTACAAAGCGGTGGGTTATAACGTGCATAAAGTGCAGATCATTAACGATCGCGGAATTCACATCTGCAAAAGCATGGCTGCCTGGAAACTGTTTGGTAATGGCGAAACACCTCAAAGCAGCGGATTAAAAGGCGATAAACTGGTTGGAAAGTATTATGTAGAGTTCGATAAGAACTACAAGGCACAGGTAAAAGAACTTTCGCAGCAGGGCGTAAGCGAAGCCGATGCTGAAAAGCAGGCTCCTATTATGAAACTGGCTGTGGATATGTTGCAAAAGTGGGAAGCAAAAGATGCTGAAACCGTACAACTGTGGAAAACCATGAACGGTTGGGTGTACAACGGCTTTGATGTTACCTACAAACGCATGGGCGTTGACTTTGAAAAGTTGTATTACGAATCGAACACCTATTTACTCGGTAAAGAAGAAGTTTTAAAAGGTGTGGAGAGCGGAATCTTCTTTAAAAAGGAAGATGGTTCGGTGTGGGTTGATCTTACAGCCGATGGCTTAGATCAGAAAGTATTGCTGCGTTCGGATGGTACTTCCGTATACATGACACAGGATATTGGTACGGCTATTCTTCGTTTTCGCGATTTTCCAAAAATTGAAGGCCAGGTATATACCGTTGGCAACGAACAAGAATATCATTTTAAAGTATTGTTTCTGATTCTCGGTAAGCTTGGGTACGAATGGGCAAGGAAGTGTTACCATCTTTCGTATGGCATGGTCGATCTGCCAACCGGCAAAATGAAAAGCCGCGAAGGTACAGTGGTTGATGCGGATGATTTGATGCAGGAAATGGTTGATGCGGCCCACGCTCAAACACAAGAGCTCGGCAAGATTGACGATATGACGAAAGAAGAAATTGAAGACCTGGCCGAAATGATTGGCTTGAGTGCATTGAAGTTCTTCTTACTGAAGGTAGATCCAAAAAAACGCATGATGTTCGATCCGAACGAATCGATACAATTGCAGGGACACACCGGGCCATTCATTCAATATACCCATGCACGAATCAAAGCCATCCTCCGTAAAGCGGCAAGCCTGAACATAGTACCCGATGCGGCAACATTAAAAAATGTTTCAAGCTTAGAACCTTCCGAACGGGCTATCATTTTTAAGATCAACCAGTTTAATGCCAAAGTGCAGGAGGCCGCGCGCGAATATTCGCCTGCTATTGTTGCTAATTATGCCTACGAACTGGCTAAAGAATACAATCAATTTTATCAGGCTATTCCTATTTTCAGCGAAAGCGATGCCGATAAACTGAAATTCCGCATTGCATTTTCACAGGCTACAGCCGATGCCATTAAGAAAGCCATGTTGATGTTGGGCATTCGCGTGCCCGAGCGGATGTAAAGCATGCAGTACTTACTTCATAACCAACAGACCGGACGACTTCTATTTAAACCAATTGACGAGAAATATTTTTCGCAATGGTTAAAGTTTTTTGAAGACCCCACCGCACATCAATATTGGGTTGAAGAACAAGGTGCGCCTGAATATGAATGCAATAAATGGTACGAGAAGCAACACCAGCGGTATGTGAAAGATCGTGGAGGCATGAATGCATTAATTGAAAAAGTGAGCGGCAGGTTAGTGGGCCATGCGGGGTTGTTGGTACAGGAAGTGGATGGTGTTACCGAATTGGAAATTGCCTATTCGTTGTTGCCTGAATTCTGGAATAAAGGCTATGCCATTGAGTCTGCCCGCAAATGCAAGGAGTACGGGTTTGAAAATAATTTTGCTGAATCGCTCATTTCCATTATCAGCATTAGCAACCTTCCATCACAAAATGTGGCCATTAAAAACGGACTAACCATTGATAAACAGACCGTTTACCGCCAAAATGAGGTTTACATTTACAGAATCCAGTCACCAATAGCAGGAAAAACGTAACTTAACTGCGAAACAAATCGGGTATTATTTTTGTTTAAGAAACGCAAACCCATCAAACTATGAAACTCGCAGTAACACTTTTCTTCGCAATCGTAATGAGCGCACCATCTATTTACGATTTTAAAATCAACAATCTGGAAGGCAAGCAGGTTGATTTCTCAGCCTACAAAGGCAAGACATTATTGATTGTAAACACGGCTTCAAAATGTGGGTACACCCCGCAGTATGAAGAACTTCAAAAGCTGCACGAGCAGTTTGGCAGCAAGGTTACCATTCTTGGTTTTCCGGCAAACAATTTTGGTGGGCAGGAGCCCGGCACTAATCTTCAGATTGCCGAATTCTGCAAAGCCAATTATGGTGTAACGTTTCAAATGTTTGAAAAAATTTCGGTTAAGGGCGATGATCAACATCCGCTTTACGCATTTCTGAAGGAAAAAACCGGACAGGAGCCTACCTGGAATTTTTGCAAGTATCTGGTTAAGCCGGATGGAACGGTTACCTTCTTCAACTCCAAAGTGAAACCACTCGATCCGCAGATTGTTAACGCATTGTAATTAAATATTTATCTGTTAGTCTGAGCTTGTCGAAGGCAATTTCGAAGCTGAATTATTCGGCAAGCTCAGCATGACAATCTTTCATAAGGTGAGAATGAAAACCAAACTCATCATATTTCTACTTGTTATTATGGGCTTATCCGCATTTCTTTTTGGTAAACTTTCTAAATCAGAACCTAAACAAGCTATGGGATCTATTTACGATTTTAAGATTAAAGGTCTGAACGGTAAGGAAATTGACTTTAGCCAGTACAAAGGCAAAAAGATTTTAATTGTAAACACGGCCTCCAAATGCGGTAAAACTCCGCAGTATGCCGGCCTCGAAAAACTGCACGAACAATTTGGGGAACGTGTAAAGGTGTTGGGCTTTCCGGCAAATAACTTCCTGTGGCAGGAACCGGGAAGTAATGATGAGATTGCTGCCTTTTGCGAACGTAATTATGGAGTACAGTTTCAGATGTTCGAAAAAGTATCTGTAAAAGGTGACGACCAACACCCGCTGTATGAATGGCTGGAAGCCAAAACCGGAAAAAAGCCAGACTGGAATTTTGCCAAGTACCTGGTTAGCGAAGATGGCGAAACCGTAACCTTCTTTAGTTCCAGTATCGAACCGCTTGATAATAAGTTGGTTCAGAACCTGTAAAAAAAATCCTAGATTTTTTTGGTGTCCATTTTCCTGCTGACATACGGCTGTCAGTATGCTGTTTCACCTTTACTATCATCAAAAACTAAACAGTAAAGTTATGGAGCTAGCAATCAAACAAGCAGAGGTTATCACCTCACAGGAATTATTCAGGCATTGGATGGGACATCGTCAGTTAACCCGCAGGGTAATGGAATCCTTTCCCGAAAAAGATTTCTTCAGTTTTTCTATTGGGGGTATGCGCACCCCGGCATTGTTGGTGAGTGAACTCCTGGCCGTTGCTGGCCCGGGTTTACAACAAATTGTGGAGGGCAAAACTGAAGAACTGCAGGAAAATATTGATTTTAAAAACAGTAAGGCAACGGCTTTAGCATTGTGGGATGAAGCCGATGATCAGATTAAAAAGTACTGGGCAAAAATTCCCAACGAACGCTTTCACGATCGCATTGTTACCTTTGGCCAATACGAAGGCAGTATTTGGTCATCTGTCTTTTATTTTATTGATAACGAAATTCACCACCGCGCACAATTATATGTGTATTTGCGGGCGCTGGGTGTTGAACCACCTGCTTTCTGGGATCGGGATTTTGGAGATAAATAATAGAGCAAGATTAAGAATGAAGTGAAAAATGAACCTTAGCGTTTACTTTTCACTTCATTAATCTCGGCCACAATCCGATCATTTATATTGATGGTTGCGCCTTTAAAGCTGAAAATAGTTGTGCCGAATTCGCGGGCATAAACACTGGTGATAGAATCAGCAATAACAGCGGTTTTAAAATACGGAGATGTTTCGCGCAGCTCTGCATTTCTTTCGCTTCGTTGCTTTATACGGATCACATTGGTGTACGTTTTATCCAGTTCAAACCAATCGATATAATCGGCATTGAAGGTTACCGCCCTTACACCTTTGCGGGAATAATAATTGATGGCACCGGCCTGGCCATAATTATCACAAAGTACAAGTGTAGTTTCAGGTTCATTTATTTCCGCGTATACCGCATCAACTTTTTGAGCCAGTTCTCTCCAGCCTAACATATCGGCAAAGTCTTGTGGTATCTCATGGTCTTTGCCATCTTCCCATCGAAGCATGCCCAGCGCTTTGTATTTATCCTGATGTTGCAGGATGTACTCCGGTGTTTTGTTGGGGAAAGCGATGGTATACATTTGAATAAAAATCAGTACCGGAAGAACGAGGACAACCGGAACCAAAGCCCGCTTCCAACCCGTTTGCGAAAGGTGTTGAATATAAACGGCACCAAAAGCAATGTACACCGGGTATAGACCAATCGCATAATAATCTTTGGCCCGAAACCATAAGAAAACACTAAGCGTAAAGATGATCGACCAGAAAAATACTGTGTACGATTTAAATGGTTTGTAGAAGATGAGAGCGTACAACCCCAAAAGAATTACTGGCAAAGCACCGATAAAAAACAAAACTTGATTCTTTAAAAAATCAAAACGATTCACATTTACCAATTGCAGTCGCGCCAGTTGATTCATATGATAGAGCACCGGAAAGTTGTGTTGATATTGCCAGATCAGGTTTGGTAAAATCAGGAGTAACCCTAAAAGAGCTGCCAGGTATAATTCTTTCTTAAGAAATAGTTTTCGGTGTGGGGTAAGCAGAATAGCGGGAACAAGTCCGAGAATCAGAAAAGCAATATTGTACTTATTCAGAAACCCGATTGCAAATATTACGGCACTCCAGTAAAGCCACTTTGGTTTTTCGGTGTTGAGGTATTTTATGAATAAGTAGAATAGAGTCGTCCAGCACAATACATCTAACGAGTTAGGTTGATACAAGGTGTTAAGTCTTAGCAATGCAGAAAACAAAACTCCGGTAGCACCAATCAGTAAGGCAATTAAATTACCATTCAATTCTTCAATTGTTTTCCAAACCACCACTAAGGTAAGCGCCCCGAATAGGGCCGGAAAAAACTTTACCCAAAACACTCCATTACCCAGCAGACTAATTATAAAAGAAATCCACGAGGTTACCGGGGGCACCGACTGATAACCCCACGCTAAATGTTTAGCCTGATCGAGGTGCAGGTATTCATCGCGATGCAGATCATAACCGGAATCAATCAGCACATATTGAAGAATAAATTTCAGCAGAATAATTGCGGCAAGAATGAGGTTTTTGGTCACAGTAATTCAGTTTACGTGCAAAGTAACCGTGGCGAAGGATTCATGCAAAAAGTCAGAAGGATTGATGTCCGGTTTCACCCCCATCAAACTCCGGTTTCACCGACTTTTCGCTGTCGGTAACCTTTTCTTAATCGTTTGGCGCGCAATTGCTTCGTTATTTCGGGTAAACAAACACACAAGGTTATGAGCAACACAAAAAAATTAAGCAGCAGCGTTTGGGTTGGTGGCTTGATTCTCGCCATCGGAAGCATCTGGCTTTTTAAGAAATTGGATTTACTCTACTTTCCAAATTGGGTCTTTTCCTGGAAAACATTGTTAATCGCGTTAGGGTTAGTGTTTGGCATTAACCGCAAGTTTGAAGGCATTGGTTGGCTGGCGTTAATTTTAGTGGGTTCCTTTTTTCTGATTGACGATATATTCTTTCTGGACTATGAGTTAAGACGGTTAGCACTACCAATCGGAATAATTATAGTGGGAGGATTTATTGTTGGTCGCGCTTTGTGGGGGCCATCGCGTGATGCGCGCAAATCTTTGTCGGGAGATGGTGTAATTAACATTGATGAAGGCGGTGAAGATTATTTCGACATTACAACCATTTTTGGTGGCGCCAAGAAGAAAGTTTTTTCCAAACAATTTAAAGGTGGCGATACTACTTGCTTGTTTGGTGGCACAGACATTGACCTGACTCAGGCCGATATTAATGGAACGGTTGTAATTGATATAGTACAAATGTTTGGTGGTGTAAAGATGGTAGTTCCTGCCAATTGGGAAATTAAATCTGACATCACTGCCATACTGGGAGGTTTTGATGATAAACGTTCTACACCACAAGGTCCATCATCCGGAAAAAAATTAGTGATTACCGGTTTTGTAATGTTCGGAGGCGTGGAAATAAAAAGTTACAACTAAAAAATTTGTTGCTGGCTACTGGTCTCCAGTTACCAGTAGCCAGTTACCAGCAACCTGCTTATGAATTGGTATCTCGTTAAATTGGTTTTTCAGATTGTGAATGGCACCACCGTGGCACAATTCGATGAGCAAATGCGGTTGATACAGGCCGATGAGTTAGACTGGGCTATAGAGAAAGCCAGGGTGTTGGGTTGGCTGGAGCAGTCGGGCAATGCTGATTCTTTAAGCTGGCATTTTATTGATGTGGCAGATATTCGAAGGGTAGAGGCACTGGAGGATGGCATCCAACTTTGCTCTCATACGGTGGAGGTGGAAGATGCGAGTGACTACATTCACTTAACTAAATTAAACTCTGCTAAGGCACTTCACCTCGCACAACATCATGAGTTAGTCTACTAGTTCTGATACTTTTTTACAAAAAAAAACGGGGAAGATCAATTTTACTTGACTTCCCCGTTTTATTGCAGATCAACCGTAGTTAAAATGCAATGCTAAACTGCTGCTGAGCTGGCAAAATCTGCACGGCACGTTTCACAACATTCCGTCTCAACTTCATGCCTGTAACCTACTTTCCGAAGAAAGTCTGCCGCTGACATAATCTTCCCGTTCCACTTTTTTGTTGATACGTTCCGAAGAAAATATCTTTTTGTTTTTCAGCGCGGGTTGATCTCCTTTTCTCAGTATTTCAACTTAGTGATATGAAAGTACTTGACACATTCATATTAGCAAAACATTTTTCTAAAAAGAATCGCACAACTTATTCACCAGGTTATGCACATGCCGTAGGTTGCTTAAGGTTTAAAAGGTTGTCAACCTTATTAGCCAAGAAATTCCTGACAAAAATCATCTTTTTCTCTAATCGCAATCATGTTGATACTATAAGGCTATGGTTTATTTTTATAGCTGTAATCAGACCTTAAACCCATGCAACTCGAAAAAATTCACTACGACAATAAGATTGTCAAGGCCTTTATTATCGCTACCGTAATTTTTGGCATTGTAGGCATGACGGTCGGCTTATTAGCCGCCATTCAGCTATTCTATCCGATTTTTAATTTTTCTGACACTGCCATCGGTCAGTTTGTATCGTTCGGACGCATCCGGCCACTGCATACCAATGCCGTAATTTTTGCTTTTGTGGGCAATGCTATGTTTGCCGGTGTGTACTATAGTATGCAGCGCCTGCTTAAAACCAGGCTTTTCAGCGATGGGCTTAGCTGGATTCACTTCTGGGGTTGGCAACTTATTATACTGGCCGCGGCAATCACTTTGCCGTTGGGTATGACCTCCGCAAAAGAATATGCTGAGTTGGAGTGGCCCATCGACATCGCCATTGCATTAATCTGGGTTGTGTTTGGTATTAATATGATTGGCACCATTATTAAACGCAGAGAACAGCACATGTATGTGGCAATCTGGTTTTACATTGCCACGTTCGTAACAGTGGCCGTGTTACACATTGTAAACTCTTTTGAAATGCCGGTTACGCTTTTCAAAAGTTACTCCTGGTATGCGGGTGTACAAGATGCATTGGTGCAATGGTGGTATGGACACAATGCGGTGGCATTCTTCCTTACCACACCTTTTCTCGGCATTATGTACTACTTCTTACCTAAAGCGGCCAACCGCCCGGTTTATTCATATCGTCTTTCTATCATTCACTTCTGGTCTTTGATTTTTATTTATATCTGGGCAGGTCCACACCACTTATTATATACTGCCTTGCCCGATTGGGCACAATCATTAGGTGTGGTGTTTTCTATTATGCTTATCGCGCCAAGCTGGGGCGGTATGTTAAATGGTTTGTTTACGTTGCGCGGTGCATGGGATCGCGTGCGCGAAGATGCCGTATTGAAATTTATGGTGGTAGCCGTTACCGCCTATGGTATGGCTACACTGGAAGGTCCGCTGCTCTCACTTAAAAATGTTAATGCTATTGCACACTATACCGATTGGATTGTGGCGCACGTACACGTGGGTGGTTTGGGTTGGAACGGTTTCCTCATTTTTGGAATGCTTTATTGGTTAGTACCGCGCATGTGGAACACCAAATTGTATTCTTCCAAATTGGCTAACCTGCACTTCTGGATTGGTACACTCGGTATTGTGTTTTATGCGTTGCCCATGTATGTATCGGGTGTGGTACAAAGTTTAATGTGGAAAGAATTTGCAGCCGATGGTTTCTTGCGTTATCAAAACTTTTTGGAAACCACTACACAGATTTTACCCATGTACATGCTGCGCGCAGTGGGTGGAGGATTATACCTGATTGGTGTATTCATTATGGCGTATAACTTGATTAAGACCGCCTATGCCGGAAGTTTTATTGCAAACGAAGAAGCAGAAGTTTCTCCGCTGGTAAAGGTAAAACACGCAGCCGGTGGCTATTGGCACCATATTCTGGAAGCAAAACCAGTTTTGTTTACCGTGTTAGCATTAGTAGCCATACTGATTGGTGGTATTATTGAGTTGGTACCAACGTTCCTGATTAAATCCAATGTGCCTACAATTGTTTCGGTAAAGCCCTATACTCCGCTTGAGTTACACGGGCGTGATATTTATATCCGCGAAGGTTGTGTAAACTGCCATTCACAAATGATTCGTCCGTTCCGATCGGAAGTACAGCGGTATGATCCTAAAGGAGGCGAATACTCGAAAGCTGGAGAATTTATTTACGATCATCCATTCCTGTGGGGATCGAAACGTACCGGCCCGGACTTGCATCGGTTGGGAGGCAAATATGCCGACAGCTGGCACTTCCGCCACATGTTAACCCCTGGCGATGTAAGTACAGGTTCAATCATGCCGGCTTACCCCTGGTTGTACGAGCAACAGATTGATAAAGATTTAACAGCCGGAAAAATCTCGGCACTGCGTACCATCGGAGTTCCTTATGCCGATGGTTATGAAGAAATAGCCAATGCCGAATTGGATGCACAAGCTAAAAGAATTGCTGATAACCTTAGCCTGGAGGGCCTTGAGACTACACCCGATGCTGAGATTGTTGCCTTGATTGCATACCTGCAACGACTGGGTACTGATATTAAGTTGAACGAAACAACCCAAAACCAATAGCCATGTATAAGCAAGTTCTTCAAAGCATCGATAACATTGCCATCTGGCCGGTTATCTCGTTTGTTATCTTCTTTACCTTTTTCATTGTGTTGTTGTGGTGGGTGTTTACAGCCGATAAAACATTCATTCGCGAGATGAGTGAAAAACCACTGCACGATGGCCCTGATGCAAATGTTAATGCCGAACCTCTAACCTGAACGCCATGAAAAAATTGATCACTTTATTTGTTCTTCTGTTTAGCTTCCTGGCAAGCTTTGCACAAACGGAATCAGCAGCAACTTCCATCTGGGACGACCCCTTGCTGATGTTTTATATTGTAGTGGGTTTTGTATTTATAGTTGTGGTACTGGTTATACTGGTTGCCTTGTACATGTTGCAGGTGCTCAACTTTATGGTGAAGCAAGCCACACGCGAACGGGCCGAACGATTGGGTATTCCATATGTAGAGCAACCCTCTTTCTGGGCAAAAATCTGGAGCGAATCCAACGATTTTCAACCTCTGGAAAAAGAAGCCGACCTATTAATGGCTCATAGTTACGATGGTATTCGTGAATTGGATAATCACTTGCCACCGTGGTGGAAATGGTTATTCTATGCAACCATAATTTTTTCCGGGTTTTACTTTGCGTTCTACCATTTGTCAGATACGTTACCATTACCACTGAAGGAATATGAAAACGAATTAGCTCTTGCCGATGAACAAGCCAAAAAGCTAAAAGCCTCAAGCCCTACGGCAGCCATTGATGAAACAACGGTGCAACTGATAACCGATGCTAATGCGTTGGCCGATGGTAAAATCACTTTCCTGAACAACTGTGCCTCCTGTCATCGCAAAGATGGTGGTGGAGATATAGGCCCTAACCTAACCGATGAATACTGGAAGCATGGTGGTTCTATTCAGGATATTTTTAGAATAGTGCGGCATGGGGTGCAGGGCACAAACATGATTGCCTGGGAAGGATTTATCAGCCCGGAAAAAATGCAAAACGTATCGAACTATATTTTAACACTTCAGGGCACTAATCCTGAAAATCAGAAAAAACCGGAAGGCGAATTGTATAAACCAAAAGGAACGGAGACGGGTGCTGATACTGTTAAAGTGCAGGCAAGTTTGTAAATTCACAACTGGTGAAGGTTAAACAGAAACCCAGGTATGAAGGAGAGTGAGCATAATTTTTATCAGTACGAAGAGGAGTTTCGCGATACGCTGGCTACGGTTGATGAGAAAGGAAAGCGGGTTTGGGTCTATCCGAAAAAACCTGCGGGTTACTTTCATAACCTGCGCATTTGGGTAACAGTTGTGCTGTTAACCATTTTTTTTGTGGGGCCGTTTTTGCAATGGCAGGGCCGACCGTTTTTACTCTTTAATATTTTTGAACGTAAGTTTATCCTGTTTGGCCAGGTATTCTGGCCACAGGATTTTTTTCTGTTAGCACTCACGCTAATTACCTTCTTTGTTTTTGTTATTCTGTTTACCGTAGCATTTGGCCGGTTGTGGTGTGGCTGGGCTTGTCCACAAACATTATTTATGGAAATGGTATTCCGTAAAATCGAATACTGGATTGAAGGCGATGCCAACGCCCAGCGCAGGCTGAACAATAGCAAATGGACGCGCGAAAAAGTTCTGAAGAAATCGGCCAAGCAGGTAATTTTTGTGCTGATCTCGTTATTGATCTCGCATACCACCATGGCTTACCTGATTGGGTTAGATCAGTTAAAGGAGATTGTAACACAACCGCCAGCAGAACATCTTGCAGGCTTTATTGGTTTGCTGGTATTTACAGGTATTTTTTATGGCGTGTTTGCGTGGTTTCGGGAGCAGGCCTGTATTGCCGTTTGCCCGTATGGCAGGTTGCAGGGCGTGTTGCTGGTAAAAGATTCGTTGGTAGTGGCTTACGATTGGTTGCGGGGCGAACCACGGGGTAAACTCAAGAAAAATCAACTAACGGTAGCCGATAAGCAAGGCGATTGTATTGACTGTAAACTGTGTGTGCACGTTTGTCCAACCGGTATAGACATTCGCAACGGTACACAATTAGAGTGTGTAAACTGTACGGCCTGCATGGATGCCTGCGATGATGTAATGACAAAAATCAGCAAGCCAAAAGGATTGATCCGGTATTCATCGCACACGGCTATTACCCAGGGTAAACTAAAAATATTTACGCCCCGTATTGCAGGCTATACCGTAGTGCTAACAGCATTAATTAGTTTGCTGAGCTACTTTGTATTTACCCGGGCCGATATTGAAACCACTATTCTTAAAGTACCGGGTACACTTTATACTAAGACAGACGATGGTCAGATCACAAACCTTTACAGCATTGAATTTTTGAACAAGACCTTTAACGATATAGAACTAACCGTAAAAGTTGAATCACCTGCAGAGGCTTCTTATCTGAAAATTGGCGACCCTAACATTGTAGTTCCCAAAGAAGGTATTTTGAAAGGTATGATTATGATTAAGTTACCCGAAACAGCCATCGTTTCAGCCAAAACTGTCATTGAATTAGGTATCTATAATCAAAACGAAAGACTTGAAACAGCAACAGCAAAATTTATCGGCCCCATTCGATTTAAATCCAAAACTGAAAACCCATAAGGTATGAAATGGATAGTGACAGCATTTGTCTTGTTTGCCTTGTTTATAGGTACGCTGGTTGTTGTTTCGATGAAGCAGGAAGTAAGTCTGGTATCGAAAGATTATTATCAGGACGAGTTGAAGCATAGTAAAAAAATGCAACGCATGAATAATGCAAATGCTTTAGTGGCCAAACCCGAATTGTCTTTTGAAGGAAACAAAGTGAAACTTTCGTTCGACCAGTTGAATACAATTGAAAAGGGCAAACTTACTGTACAGCGCCCATCGCGGGCCGCACTTGATTTTCAATTTGAGGTGCCGGCCAGTTCAGCGCCAAACCAGTACTTTGAATTGAAACAATGGGAGCAGGGACTTTACCGGGTAGGATTTGCCTGGACAGCGAATGGTTCAGAGTATTATGTGGAAAAACTTTTAGTGTTATAACTTATGTGGACAGCCGTGGTATTAGGGTTAGCCGGAAGTTTACACTGCGCAGGCATGTGTAGTCCGCTGGCTATGGCCGTTACCGCGCGTAAGCCCTTTATGCTGCACAAAGTTGTTTACAATACGGGCCGGGTTTTAACGTATGGTTTAATGGGTGTAGTGGCGGCAGCTTTTGGTAGTTTGTTCAGCCTTACTGCATACCAGGGTGTGCTTTCATTTACGATGGGTGCAGTCTTTTTATTGATGGGCATAGGTGCCATTACCGGTATAAACATACCGGTGTTTACAACTGGTGTCAATAAGCTTACCGGTAAACTCAAACAACTATTTGGATTCTGGCTGCAAAAGAAACAGGCCGGGGCTGTATTTGTGATGGGAATGTTGAATGGCTTGCTGCCGTGCGGCCTTACATATCTGGCGCTTACTTATTGTTTTATTTTGCCTGGCCCTGCCGATGGTTTCATTTTTATGTTACTATTTGGTTTGGGAACATGGCCCGTAATGGTGGGTTTTAGTTGGTTAATGGGGCTGGGGTTCAAGTCGCTAACACGCCATTATAACCGTATCGCCATGATTTCTTTTATACTGGTTGGCGTATGGCTGATGGCCAGGGTTTTTATCCAACATCCGGCCTCGCATGAAGATACGCTCGGAAAAACCCTTTCGGGAGAAGTGATCTGCCCCTAAGCGTTTTGATTTTGTTTGTAATTGAGTACTTTTAGTTCAGGTTCAAACATTATAAAAATCTTAAGGCAATGAAAAACATACTGGTACCTACTGATTTCTCAAAAACCTCCATTAATGCGTTGGATGTGGGCGTGGAGATCGCAAAAAAGTCTAATGCACAAGTAACCCTCTTGCATGTGGTAGAAGAGGCAAGTTCTTCCTCATTTTCGGTTACGGGCGAGTGGCAGAAAGAAGATTGGTCCGATAAGCTCTTCACACTCAGAATGCTTGAAAAAGCAAAAGTGCAATTGGAAAAATTAGTACTCGATCCGAAATATTCCAGTGTGAATCTTAATGGCGAGTTACGATTGGGTAACGCCTTTCACGGCATGCGTACCATTATTACTGAACATAAGGTTGATTTGGTGGTAATGGGTACACAAGGTCGTTCAGGTGCTGCTGAAGTGGTAATTGGTACCAACACCGAGCGCGTGGTGCGCCATGCAAAATGCCCTGTGCTAAGCATTAACAAGAAACCTGCACGAGTAGATTTTAAAAATATTGTGTACGCAACCGCTATGCATAAAGACGAAGAAGTCTTTTCGCGTATGGTAAAGAAGACCCAGCAGCTCTATAATTCAACCGTACACCTGGTGCGTATAAATACGCCTGGCGATTTTCAACGCGATTATGTAGTAAAAGACTACATGGAGAAGTTTGCCAAAAAACTAGGACTGAAGAATTATACCATTAATGTGTTTAACGATATAACCGAAGAAGATGGTATTATCTACTTTGCAGAAACCATTGATGCCGATATGATTGCAATGGCCACACACGGCCGCACCGGTTTTGCACACGTGCTGGCCGGTAGCATTGCCGAAGATGTGGTGAGCCATGCCAAGCGCCCGGTGTTAACGTTTGTAGTGAAGCACTAAACACGGTCAATTTACATGAGAAGCCATCTCAAAAATACGCCCTGTGTCAGGTTGTCCCGATAGCTATCAAGACAACCTGACAGTGGAATTTGATTTTTGAAATGGCTTCTGGTAAGCCACGCGAGTCGCGTGGCTTTTTTTATCTTTATAATTCCAATCGAGATTACTTCTGAAGAATTATTATTTCATATTGGGCTTAAACATTTATGCCAGCGAGGCCGAAATCAAACAGGCCTATCGCAAGCTCGCGCTGCAGTTCCATCCCGACAAAAATGCATCGAAGGAAGCGGCTGCTATTTTTATTGAAGTAAACGAAGCCTACGAAGTATTGGGCGATCCGCTGCGCAAACGCGAATACGACAAACTTTTATTGGGTGCACCAGCAGAACCGGTTGTGGTGCATCGCGATCCCCGCTATCGGCCCAAGCCTCCCGGGCAAGGGCAATCGGGTTCCAGGCGCAGGCAAGCGCTGGAAACCATGCGCGATTACCTGAAGTATGCTGTTATGCTTTCGCGATTAGCCTTGCTTTTTTCAGCAGTGTTACTAACGGATTATTCGTTGCCCACAAAGAAAACCCGGCAGGAAATCATCAGTATTGATTCAAGAGCAACGCGTAGAGAATCTCGTTTCGAGATGTCGTTACAAGATGGCGAAGTAATCAATCTTAACCCTGAAAAAGCAGCTAAGTTTAATGAGGGAACAACAATCTTGTTGTATAGTTCGGCCTGGTTTTCTGTGCCAATCGAAATCGAAGATGAAGACACACACTTCAAAGTGCGGATACTCGGATCCATCTACGGGAATTTTATTTTTCTGCCGATTGTGTTGTTACTAACTTCGTTGGTGGGAACGTTTTGGTGGAAGGGCATTGAATTCAGGTTTAACCTGGGCGTAGTAAATGGATTGCTGATGTTGTTAAGTTTTATATTTCTACGCATACACAACTTTTAAAAGTATGAGCAAAAAAAACGATTGGAAAAACAGGGATGGGGTAGTGTATTCTACTAATTCCGACTTTGATTATAGCTACGATAAACCCGAAGAAGCCGAAACCTTGCCACCGGCAAAGCAAAACCTGCGCATTCAAATGGATAATAAAGGTCGGGCCGGTAAACAAGTTACACTGGTTACCGGTTTTGTGGGCACTACCGAAGCCCTGGAAACCCTGACCAAATTATTAAAAACCAAATGTGGGGTGGGTGGTTCAGCCAAGGATGGCGAAATTCTGATTCAGGGCGATGTGCGCGATAAAGTGTTGGCTGTATTAACCAAAGAGGGTTATAAGGCCCGTAAAATCTGATTTTCAGGGCAATAAAATTATTACCGGCCATAAACTTTTGGGTCGTAAAGCGGGTTCTATTGTATATTTGTTATTCAACTAAAAATTAAATTCTTATGGCATTTACACTTCCTGCGCTTCCTTATGCTTTTAATGCTTTGGAGCCGCATATCGATGCACGCACCATGGAAATTCACCATGGCAAACACCACAACGCATACGTTACCAATTTAAATAATGCAGTAGCAGGTAAACCCGAAGAGAACCTGAGCATCGAAGAAATCTGCAAAAACATTTCAAAATATCCGGCAGCCGTGCGCAACAATGGCGGTGGCCATTATAACCACTCTTTGTTCTGGACCATTATGGGCCCCAATGCCGGTGGTGCGCCAACAGGAGCATTGGCCGATGCCATCAATGCTGCTTTCGGAAATTTTGATGAGTTTAAAACCAAGTTTGCCGCTGCCGGAGCCACCCGTTTTGGATCAGGCTGGGCCTGGTTAATTAAAGATGCTTCCGGTAAACTGGCTATTACCTCTACACCCAATCAGGACAACCCGTTAATGGATGTATCTGAAGTAAAAGGTACACCGCTTTTAGGTTTGGATGTGTGGGAGCATGCCTATTACCTCAACTACCAGAACCGCAGGCCTGATTACATTGCCGCATTCTGGAATGTGGTAAACTGGGCCGAGGTAGCAAAACGATTTGCGAAGTAAACAAACTGGATTGTTATGAAAAAAACCCACTTGCATGCAGGTGGGTTTTTTGTTTTGAGAAAACGATTAGTTCAGTAGAGCCCTTTTTGTTTCAGGATTTCTTCTACCTTCTTATTCTTATCGTGCATTTTATTTTTTTCGCGCTCAGTTCGTTCCGGATCGTTCTCATAAACGGTGTATCCAAATTCCCAAAAATTTTCAAGCCCTATAACTTCACCACTTTCCAGAATTCGTTCGTGCCTTGAATTTGTCATGCGGTGAGAGGCATAAAAGTCGAGATGCAGGTTACCGTTTTGCTCATCCAGACGGTAATTGATCGTCCAGCCCGAACCCACAAAATCAAGAACACGCACTTGCCCTACCGGAATGTGATCGGGTAATTCAATTCCGGGTTCATCAAAATATTCTTTAAAAGATTTTCTAATGAGCGGGATGTTTAATGAGATCATCTTTTTTGGATTCAAATAGTTTTGTTGCGGATTTGATTTTAAAATCATGGTGATCGGTTTTTTTACTGGTAAAAGTTGTTACAGCACTTTCTTGGCAATAGTTTTAACCATCGTACTTAAATCTCCGTTTGAAAACCCGATCAATTTTTCTCTTACCTCTCACATTCTTGAATATCTTCATAATTGTCCAATTTCCGAATTCATCATACTCGTACTCATAGAAATACTTCTCTGATTCAATTACATCTCCATTGTCATTATATTTATTTCCAGTGAGTGGAATCTCGAAATTGATTGTTAGTGTATCGGATGGTATTAAATTACCTTTACTGTCCTGAATCACAGTATAAGCTTTATTTCCTTTGTAGTCGTAAGTTGCTAGTTCGCTTCCATAAATTTTTCCGTTTCCATCAAATAGTATGAGCTTGATTGGGTTCCCTTTTTCATTGTTTGTCAATACGGTCTCTTGAATTGTATTCCCTTTTTGTGTCTTGTCTGTAACTCGAGTCAGATACCAATTTCTGTCGTATTCGTAAAATGCTGTCTCGGAGCTATAACCAAGGTTTGTCCATCTTTCAAATTTTCGGGTCAGGCTATATAGTCCGGAGGAGTCGTAAGAGTAGGTCAATCGAGCTTCCAAACTTCCAGTCTGATTATATCTCTCTTCCAACAGAATTTTCCCCTTTGAATTCAGTATCTTTTTGTTCTTCCTAATTTCCTTACCAGTGGAATTGTAAAAAATTTGATCTTCAATTATCTCTGATGGAATTCTCCCTTTTATCGCTTCACCCCGGTCGTGTTGAAGCGCTGAGTAAATATTTTGAGAATATGTCCGTGTTATCGTTAAACTTGTTAATAAGAATAGTATTAGAACTCTCTTCATAAAAATTACCGTCAACATACGAATACACCATCAAAGGCTTACATGTACATAAATATAATCACCTTTTACAAATCAGCGGCCGCTTTCCCCGCCCGATATCACAACACTACTGTTCGGATACGGGCAACAGTTTTGATAGTTTCTGTGGTAATTCTATGAAAAAGGTATGCTTGCGCGGCTGGTACTGTTATTGCGTAGCAGATTTGCTTAAACCAAACCCCTCAGCACTTTTAACCAGCTACTCATGTTTAAAACTCATCTCAAGTTCTTCGTTCGGGTTTTTCTAAAGGATAAATTCTTCTCTGTTTTAAATATTGCAGGTCTTGCGCTGGGTATTGCTGTCAGCATCATCCTGCTGCTGATTCTGCAACACGATCTTACCTACGATAAACACTTTGCCAATCATGAACGCATCTATCGCCTGGGTGGCCACTTAAAAGCCACCGGTATTGATGTACGCGTGGCACGTGCGGCCCGCGAGTTGGGCGCCATTTTAAAAGATGAATTTCCGGAAGTGCAGGCTGTAACCCGGGCCAATAGTTGGGATCGTACCCTCATTCGTTATGAAAACAACGGCACCGAAGTTTCCTACTACGAAGAAGATGTAGTACGCACCGACTCTACATACCTGCAGGTGTTTAATCATAAATTTATTGCGGGCAATCCTGCTACCTGTTTAAACGATTTACAGGCAGTGGTTATTACTGAGTCTACCGCAGCGCGGTACTTTGGCAATGATAATCCGCTTGATAAAATACTAATTATTGATAATGAGTCATGGAAAGTTACCGGTGTTATTGAAGACCTGCCCAACAACACACACCTGAAGTTTGATTTTCTGTTATCAGGTTTAAGTAAAAGTCGTGAGTGGGTGCTGGATCAGGGTCAGGTAAAATCAGAAGCATTCTGGAACCCCGATGTGTACACGTACCTGTTGATGACGGAGAATTATAACCCACAGAATTTCTACGATAAGTTTCCGGATATCTACACCAAGTATTACAAATCGTTTGGCGATCAGGTAGGCGGGCAATACAGTGCTATTTTGCAACCACTGGCTTCAATTCACTTTGATTCTTCTTTGCTGAATGATGAACCAACCGGTAACAAGGCTTACCTCTATGCTTTTACAGGCATTGGTGTGTTTATTATGCTGCTGGCGTGTATTAACTACATGAATTTATCTACGGCCAAAGCTGTAAAACGGGCAGCCGAAATTGCAATGAAAAAAACGTTGGGCGGAAGCAAGCGGTCGTTAATATTTTCTTTCCTGGGCGAATCAGTCTTTCTGTCATTTATTTCATTGCTGGTAGCAGTGGCGCTGGTACAAGTCATACTCAATTTTTCTGCCTTCAATAGTTTGATTGAGAAAGATCTGGTGCCCGATTTTTTCAACAACCCCATGCTGTTGTTTGGCGCACTTGGAATTACCCTGGGCATAGGAATAATCTCGGGCTTGTATCCGGCCTTTTATTTACCAACTATTCCTACCATCAGTGCATTGAAGGGCTCGTTCAAAAACAGGAGTGCGAGTCACCATTTGCGTAAGGCATTAATTACGGTGCAATTTGCAATTTCCATTTTTGTAGTGGTGTGTACCTTCTTCATGCGCGATCAGATTAACTTTATGCGCAGTAAGGATCTGGGCTTTAATCAGGATAACATTTTAATTCTGCCCGTGCAGGATACCCTGGTTCAGAATCAACTCACCTCTATTAAAAATGAGTTTTTGAGGCATCCGAAAATTTCTGCAGCTACCACATCGTATCAGGTTTTAGGTATGGGCATTAGTGGCCCCGTAATGATAGCCGAAACCCAAGAGGGCATGAAGCAACAAAACTTTAACCTGATTGTTGCAGGCGATGATTATTTAAGTACCATGGGTATTAAACTGTTGGCAGGCCGCGACTTTCAGCCGGGCGCAAACGTGGATATAGATAATGTATTTATATGTAACCGCGCGGCATCTAAGTTGTTAGGCTGGGGCGATGATCCGATAGGAAAGAAAGTTCGCTGGTTTCATGGCGAAGAGGATGGCCAGATTGTAGGCATGGTGGAAGATTTTAATTACCAGTCATTACATAATGCAGTTGAGCCTTTGTTGATAATAAAGAGCCGCGAGGAAGGCGGTTTTCTAAACCTGAAAGTTTCGGGTGATGATTTGGCAAGTACAATGGACTACATTAAAACAAAATGGACGGGCTACGATCCCAATCATCCTTACGAGTATTTTTTTCAGGATGCACGATTCAATGAACAGTACCGGGCCGATGAAATTCAATACAAGTTATTATCCGGATTATCCTACATCTGCATTTTTATTTCGTTGTTAGGATTACTGGGCCTCTCTGCCTTTACGGCCGCACAACGCACTAAGGAAATTGGAATTCGTAAAGTACATGGTGCCAGCGTGCCCCATATTATTTACTTGTTGTTTAAAGATGTGATGTACCTGGTAGTAATTGCAGGAGTGCTGATTATACCGGCCGCATACTACATCATTCAGAATTGGATGGGCAACTTTGCTTATCAAACATCCATAAACTTTGTAACGTTTGGGGTAGTTACAGTATTGGCGCTGGCCTTTGCATTTCTCACAGTTGCGTTTCATTCACTAAAAACCGCGCGCACAAATCCGGTGGAGTCGTTGAAGTATGAGTAGATTTTCCGGTTGGAGTAGCCTTTGCTATTATTCAAGGTGCGCTGATCCGGGTAATTATACCCAGGCTTGGGCAACAACGTAGTGTAACCGTTGGCATGACTTTGTACCTGATCAGCTTTGTACTATATGCATTTGCTACCCACGGCTGGATGATGTACAGTATTATAGTGATTTATTGCCTGGGCAGTATTGCCATGACGGGCCTTCAAGGGATTATGTCGGGCATTGTGCCACCCAATGAACAAGGCGAATTGCAAGGTGGCTTTACCAGTTTGATGAGTATTACCGCTATTATTGGGCCGCTACTGATGAGCTACGTGTTTTCTTATTTTATTTCTGCTGAGGCTCCCGTTTACTTTCCGGGTGCGGCCATGATGTTGGGCGCGGTACTTACTTTACTCAGTTTTGTATTTATCCGGTTAACCTTGAAAAAGCGAATGAATTAGAGATTCAAGACTAACCACGTAGGCTTTTCTTCTATTTCAAATCAGTACTTTACCCTTAAATCCCCCATTTTCTTAAATGGCGGGCAAATGACGGGCAAAATGCAGGGCTGTTTCGTGGCCCCGGCCTGTTCTATGCCGTAAACTTGTACCAAAATTAATTCACAGCTATGCAACAACCCGAATTAGGCAAACGCCTTACCGCCCTTCGTAAATCAAAAAACCTAACTCAGGAAGAACTGGTGGAAAAAAGTAACGTAAGTGTGCGCACCATTCAGCGCATTGAGGCAGGCGAAGTGCTGCCTCGCACGTCTACAATTAAAATCCTGCTGGTAGCCTTAGGCGAAAACCCCGAGACATTTTTAAACCAAAATTCAAATCTTATGGAAACACAATCCAAAGCTTCACCCATCTTTAATCAAAACGCCTTGCTTACTTCTGTATTTGCCGGGGCTATTTACCTGGCTGTGGAAATAATTCTGAATGCCATGGATCTGGCCTGGCTCACCAAAGAAAACGATTGGGCACAATGGATTAATTTTATTTACATCGGGCTTACCGTTACCATGATTGTTGCTTACACGTTTTTTATTCGGGGCTTTATCATACTGAGTAAAATATTTGAGAACGGGTTACTAAAGATTGGAGGTTACCTCTTAATAGCAGCCGTGCTGGCTATTGGTATTATGGATGTATTTACTTTATGGGCAACCGATACAGAAAGTTTATGGATACCCTACACTGCGGCCAGCGTGGTAATTGGAGCGCTTACACTGATATTTGGAATTGCCTTAATACGGTTACAAGACGGTATGGGCGAACTTTCGCGTGCAGCCGGAGTATTGGAGATAATTACCGGGGCCGCATTTATAACAGTAATATTATTTTTCATTGGATACGTGGTAATGGTACCAGCTGTAATTGTGGAGATCTTGGTATTGTATCGTGGATATGAGTATTTATCTAAATCGGGTGGGGTAGTAGCAGTTTAATACACGATGCGGAAAAGAGTTATTGTTCTAGGGTGCTTACTGGTAGTAAGCCTTCTGGCTTATCTTGTATTGGCTACGCCATCCATTTCATCAAAACATGGTGGCCAGGATACACATCTTTATTTGAATGAAAATTCCAGTCAACCCCTGGTGGTTGCCTTTGGTGGCGGATCGGGTGGTAATGATTGGGAGCGCAGGTACCTGAAAGATAAACGCGACTATTTGTTAGCACATGGCTTTGCCGTATTGGCCGTTGGATATTTCAAAACAGAAAACTCCCCCGATGCATTGGATCGCATTTCACTTAATGCCATTGCCGATACCATTCTCAACATCGCCAAACGCACACCGCAAATTGATACCACACGAATTATTTTAATGGGTGCTTCAAAAGGAGGTGAATTAGTATTGAATCTCGCAAGCCGATATACTTGTTTTAAAGGTGTGGTTGCACTTTCCACATCGCATGTAAGTTTTCCGGCACTTACCATTTCTGCCAACACCTCATCCTGGTTATATAATAACGAGGAAGTGGCGTATGTGCCTGCTCCGTTTAAAACTATTGGACCGGCTATTAAAGGCGATCTGCACACCGCTTTTTCAATGATGTTGGAAGATTCAATAGCTGCAGCGCAAGCTGAAATTCCGGTTGAACGTATCAATGGTCCGATACTAATTGTGTCAGCCGATGAAGACGAACAGTGGCCCGCAACTAAAATGTCGGAGCGATTGGTGGCGCGATTAGCCTCGAACAATTTTCCATATGCGTATCAACATCTTATTGTATCGGGTAACCACAGTGAGCCCTTAAACCACTTTGATAAAGTAGTATCTTTCCTGAATCAACTGAAGTAGTATGACACCCCGACATTATGCACTTATTGGAATGGCTGCGCCCATTCTTTTTTGGAGTACCTATTTTATAATGGCAGGTTTAAGACCAGAATATAGTTTCAACACGAAAGCGATCAGCGAACTTGGATCGGTAGATGCTCCCAACAAATGGGTTTGGAACAGTTTGGGTTATGGAATTACTGGTTTATTAATTTCAGTTTATGCGTATGGTTTATTTAAGTCAGTAGCGGCTAAGGGTACCAGTAAGCTTCCGTTAATTGGTTTAGTGCTCAGCGGAATTTTCATGTCAGTCGCGGGAATTTTTCCGGGTGATTTTGATAACAAACAAACTACTACCATGTTGCTTCATACCATTGGTAGTTTTGGTAGCTATTTGTTTTTTCTGCTGGCTGCATTCACATTTCCAAAACACATGAACACAAACACTTATTGGCAACGCGCATCAAGGCCAACTTTACTCTTTACATGGCTCACCATTTTGTTTGGTGCGTGGCCATTTTTCTTTCCTTCCATGCCGGCTGTGGGGCAACGTTTTGTTTTCCTGTTTTATTTTGTTTGGATTTTCTATACAGCCCAGAAACTTTATCGGCAGCCATCTAAATAAATTTCAGAGTTGAGCTGAATTTTGGTTTCTGTTATATTAGAGTCCATGAAAAAAATTCCCGAAGCCCGTGCCCTTCACGAGGGTTTTGCGTGGGGTACACCCTTTGTGCTCAGAGGTCTCAACCTGCCCTGTAACCTAAACACCTGCGAAGCGCGAGCGCAGCAAAAAGACATGGAGTTGTTTGGCTATGGAAAGGGTGGGGCTGAGTTATGGATGTGGGCCAGTGAAGCGTTTCAGCAGTTCCGAAAGGAATCGCTTTCCATGAATATTGTAGATGCTCCGTTTCCGGTTTTATTAGATGAAGAACTTCCGGAAGTCTTGTTAAAATCGGTAAAGAAATCGCGCAAAAAGATTTGCTTAACACTTACGCGAAACGGTTCTTATACTCCGTTGCATGTGGATCCCAATCATGGTGGCGGCTGGATGTATTTGCAGCAAGGAATTAAAAAATGGCAACTGGTAGATGTGGATGCAAACCCATTGGTGGCGGATAAGGCTGGTAATTATACTGATCCACCACTGGATTTAGATGCGCCTTATCTTTACGAAGCCACAATTCATCCGGGTGATTTTCTTTACTTCCCCCCATTAACACCACACCGGGTGTGGACGTATGCTCATAGCTTTGGGGTGAGTGGTTACGCTAAATAGCATCGATGCGTAATAAGCAAACGCTTATTGGCCATTCTTACTTTTAATAACATAGCCCACACCGGCCCTGATTCCGAATTCAGTTTGGCCGAAATAAAAATCACCCATGGCTTCGAAGCGCCACTTTTCATTGATGGGTTTAGACCAACCGGCACCCAGGGAAACATCGTTAGCCCCGATCAAGCCGCGGAAGCGAACAAAAAAATTATCCAGCATATAGTAGCGCACCCCCATCGCAAACGAACTTTGCTGACGGGTCCATACTTCAAGGCCTGCTCCGGCCGCAAAATGCCGCACGACAAAATAGTTAGCTTCGGCACCAAGTTGTAGTTTATTACCAAAGCGGCTGTAATCCGTTTTAATCAGATCAAAACCACCACTTAGTAAAACATCGCCCGTACTTTGGGCTTGCGTGGTGAAAGCAAAAACACAAACAACAAAAAGAGTGTAGATTATTTTCATAAAGCGAATGTAACGCTTACTTCTTTTCTTCCAATAATTTCTGAATAGCCAGGTACTCATCGCGCAAGCGGGCTGCTTCCATAAACTCAAGGTCTTTGGCTGCTTTCTCCATTGCCTTGCGGGTACGGTCTGCCATTTTTTCCAATTCGGGTTTGGAGAGGTATGCCATTACCGGATCGGCCGCCAGCGATTTTTCTTCTTCCTCGATGTAATACCGCTTGGTGGTCTTTTTAGAATCGGCCACTTTGGTTTGCCCAAGAATAGAGTCTTTTGACTTGATAACCGTGCGCGGTGTTATACCATGTGCCAGGTTATAATCCTGCTGAATTTTTCTGCGTCTGTTGGTTTCATCGATGGCTGTCTGCATCGATTCGGTAATCGTATCGGCATACATAATCACGCGACCATTTTCGTTACGTGCCGCGCGACCAATAGTTTGTACCAGCGACCGCTGATTGCGCAAAAATCCCTCTTTGTCGGCATCCATAATAGCCACGAGTGAAACCTCTGGTAAATCCAAACCTTCGCGCAACAGGTTTACTCCAACCAGTACATCAAACACGCCCAAACGTAACTCGCGCAAAATTTCTACCCGATCGAGTGTAGTAACTTCCGAGTGAATGTACCGGCACTTAATCGCTGCGCGCGACATAAATTTGGTAAGTTCTTCGGCCATTCGTTTGGTGAGTGTGGTAACCAACACGCGTTCTTTCTTCTTTACCCGCTCATCAATTTCTTCAAACAGATCATCAATCTGGTTGCGACTTGGCCGCACATCAATTTGCGGATCGAGTAAGCCAGTGGGTCGGATAAGCTGTTCAATTACTACGCCTTCTGATTTGCGCAGTTCATATTCAGCCGGAGTAGCACTAACGTAGATTACCTGATTGACCAGCCCTTCAAATTCATTAAAGGTTAGCGGTCGATTGTCTAAAGCGGAAGGCAAGCGAAACCCATAGTCTACTAAGTTTACTTTGCGTGATCGATCACCACCCCACATGGCCCGCACTTGCGGCACGGTTACGTGACTTTCGTCAATTATCATTAAGAAATCATCCGGAAAATAATCAATCAAACAAAATGGCCGGGCACCTGCAGAGCGTCTGTCAAAGTAACGCGAGTAGTTTTCAATACCACTGCAATAACCCAACTCGCGCATCATTTCCAGATCAAACTCGGTTCGTTCTTTCAGGCGCTTAGCTTCCAGGTGTTTTCGCTCTTGTTCAAACATGTCAACCTGCAATACCATGTCGTCCTGTATTTCGCGAATAGCGGTGTGCAGCAATTCTTTTCCGGTAACGAATAAATTGGCAGGAAAAATTACAGCAGTTTTTTCATCGGCTATTTTCTTTCCGGAGATGGGATCAATAAGTTGTATTGCCTCAATCTCATCGCCAAAGAAATAAATGCGCAAAGCATAGTCCGCGTAAGCGAGAAAAATATCTACCGTATCGCCCTTTACGCGAAAGGTACCGCGTTTAAATTCGGCCTCAGTACGGTGATAAAGTATATCCACCAGTGCAAACAGAAGTTTGTTGCGCGGAATCATTTCACCCACCCGCAACTGTACGCGGTTTTTACCAAACTCTTCCGGATTACCAATACCATAAATACACGAAACGGAAGCCACTACCAATACATCCCTGCGGCCACTCAATAATGATGACGTAGCACTTAGCCGAAGCTTTTCAATTTCTTCGTTTATGGAAAGGTCTTTTTCAATATAAAGATTGGAGGAAGGAATGTACGCTTCGGGTTGATAGTAGTCATAATAGGAAATAAAATACTCAACCGCATTTTCCGGAAAGAATTGTTTAAACTCTCCATACAACTGCGCGGCCAGTGTTTTATTATGACTCAGAATAAGTGTTGGCCGGTTAACCTGTGCTACAACATTGGCAACGGTAAATGTTTTTCCGGAGCCGGTTACACCCAGCAGGGTTTGATGGGCTTCGCCTTCGTTAAGCCCTTGCACAAGCTTTTGAATAGCCTGGGGCTGATCGCCCATAGGCATAAATTCGCTGTTCAGGATAAAATCCATACGGGTAAATCTAAGGGAGTTCTTTCAAAACCCCTAACTGATTTGCTGATGAAATGCTTGAATAGCAGCAGTAAATATTCGCTGAAGTAAACACGCTACTGACATACTGTTGTCAGTAGGTTTGCAAATAGCTGGTAAAATGCCTCATCAATTATTCCAGATTGCCCACGATTTCTCGGCCTGAATGTGCAACATCTCCAAACCGTTCTTAATGTGCGCGTTCCGCATTTCAGCTTTTTGCAAAAACATAGTGCGGGCCGGATTGTAGATCAGATCATATATGTAATGATCGGGTGTAAGCAAATCATAATCAATGGGTGGAAACGAATTGGTGTTGGGTGACATACCCAGCGGGCTGGTGTTAATAATCAGATTTGATTTTGAAATCGGGCTGCCGTCTTGCTGGAGGCTTTCGTAGGTATGCTGGCCTTTGGTGGTTTCGCGCGATACCATTTCGTATGGAATATTTAATTTGATAAGCGCTTGCTGCACGGCTTTGGCCGAACCCCCGGTGCCCAGAATTAATGCTTTTGAATTTTCGGTGCGGGGATACCACTTCTCAAGCGACTCGTAAAATGCTCCGCTATCGGTGTTGTAACCTTTAAGCTTACCACCTTCAATTTTAATTACATTCACTGCTCCGATTTTTTTTGCATCGGTATCAATGTCGCTTAAAAATTTTATTACTTGTTCTTTGTAAGGAATAGTAACGTTAAGGCCGGCCAGTTCCGGATTTTCAGCTAACAAATTTTTCAGGTCATCGATAGTTGGCAGAGAATACAAATCATAATGGTAGTCGCGTAAGCCTTCGCGAAAAAATTTTTCATCGAAGTACGATTTCGAAAATGAATGACTAACGGTTGCGCCTATCAGGCCAAATTTCTTTTCCATGTGGTGGGGTTACGATTTTGTTTTTAAATAAGCCGCTGTTTTTTCAATGCCGATAACGAGGATAATTCCCAGCATGGCAAACAGTATAGCATTTAATACCTGAGGGTCTTGCCCGGTTTTAGCAAGATAATTCCAGGGTGCAATACTTCTGTCGAAGGCAGGAACCTGCTCGCCTGCCGAATTAAGCCGAAAGGCTATTACTTCTTTCCAGGGCCATACTTTATTTAATGAGCCCAGCATAAAGCCTGCTAACATCGCTAATGTTGCATATCGATAGTTTTTTAAAATCCAGTTTAAAAAGTGCGAGAAACCAAGCAGCCCCAGCACACAGCCAGTCATAAAAACCAGAATAACCGGAATATTAAACTCGGTAAGGGCTGTAATCATAAATTCATATTTGCCCAGCAGTAACAAGATAAATGCGCCCGAGATGCCCGGTAAAATCATGGCACAGATGGCAATAGCACCACAAATAAAAATGAAAAACAGAGTAGAAGGTGTCTCTGCTGGCGATACGATAGTGATCCAATAGGCAAGGGCTACCCCAACTAAGAAAGTAAGTACGGGTGCAATACTCCATTTGCGGATGTCGCGCAGAATGAGGGGTGTTGAAATGAGGATCAATCCAAAGAAGAACGACCAGATTGAAATCGGGTGATGCTCCAATAGATAAAGCATGAGCTTGGATAATGACAGTAAGCTCACAAAAATTCCGGCTACCAGGGTAATCAGAAAGTTGCCATTGATCAGTTTCCAGAATTCGGCAACCCGGAATCGTAGCAGCAACCGGAGTGCACTTAAATCAATCGACTTGATTGAATGAATGAGTTCTTCATAAATGCCGGTAATAAAGGCAACAGTACCGCCCGATACACCAGGTACCACATCGGCAGCGCCCATGCTAATTCCTTTTACAAATAGAAGAAGATAGTCTTTAGTCGTTCTCAATGCTTAGTCTGCATAAAAGGGTGGTGCAGTGTTGTCTTTCTTTCGCTCAAGACCCAAAAAATGCAAAAACGTGTCGCCACGTAAACCAAGCCGGATTGTTTCCAGAGGTATAACTTCGTTTGGTGCAATGTTGCCCAGGTTTACATTTGCGCCCAGCAATTTGATAAACCAAACCTGTTGGGCCTTTTGAGGTGCCTCCCAGATAATTTTTTCGAATGGAATTTTAGTGAGGATTTCCTGCACCAACCCGCTGCGTACTTCTCCGCTGCTGCGGAACAGCCCCACATTTCCACCTTCGCGCGCTTCGCCAATTACTTTCCATGCACCAGCATCCAGTTCGGATTGCATCAGTTCAATCCACTGGTAGGGCGGAATAATTTTATCGGCATCTTTAGAACCCACTTCTGATAATACCGTAACCTGTTCAGAAAGTTTCTTGATGTAATCCAGTTTTTTATCGTGATCCAGATCAATAGAGCCATCCGAAACTTCAGCAAAGGCCATATCGAACTTATCTAAAACTTTGCGGTAGTCATCAAACTGGTTGCGGATAACAAAGGCTTCGAAAAGTGTACCCCCAAAGTAGCAGGGCAGGCCGGCATCTTTGTACACCTTCAGTTTTTCTTTCAGGTGGGGGGTTACGTAAGAAGTTGCCCAACCTAATTTTACAATATCTACATGGTCGGCCGCAATACTTACAAAGTCTTCGGCTTCGCGCACACTCAGGCCTTTGTCCATGGCCATGGTAAAACCCATTTGGCGGGGTTTGGTGGTGCGTTCGGGTAAGTTATTTATGGTGTAGTTCATCTACGGGTTCTCTTTTCTAAACTGTTCAATAATTTTTTGAAGGGCTACCTGTGTTTCAAGTTTTGGAAAAAAATCAAACAACACTGTATGTCCTTTAAAATCCAGAATGAGTGCATTCTCCAGGTAGTTCATAGCTTCTTTAAACTGCCCCGATTCAATCAGGTAGATTGTCATCCGATAGAAAAACTCCGGTTCATCAGGAAGTTCTTCCATGCCTTGCAGTAAAATTTCAATTGCTTTTTGTGGTTCACCTTGTTCATAATAGATGAACGACCAGTTCAACCAGATTTCCTTATCGTCAGGTCCTAACAAACTGGCTTCTTCATAAGCACTGATGCTTGAAATGGTATTACCGATTTTAAATTCGGCATGGGCAGCGGCTTTCCAGTATTCAGAATTGTGGCTGTTGATCTTGATTGATTTATTGAAGAAGTGCAGTGCCTGATACCATTTTTCCTGCTTCTCCAAACAACTGCCAGCTCCAAACCAGGCTTCGTCATAAAGTGGATCAAGCTTACATGCTTTCTGAAAGTATTTTAGACCTAATTCATACTGCTGCATATTTTCGTATGCTGCTCCTAAACAACAATATACTTCCGGACTGGGGCCTTCAATTTCAATGGTCTTCTTAAATTCTTCCAGCGCTTTTTCATAAAGCTCCAGATTCATAAATGAATTACCCATGTTAAAATGGGCCGATGCAAAATTTTCGTCTATCGCAATGGCATACTCGTAGGCTTCAATGGCTTCTTCAAAACGTTCGAGCTTATTGCATACAATGCCCAGGTTGTACCACGCGGCAGCTGAGTATGGATCTTCGTCAATAAATTTTTTGTAGTAGGAGAGACTTCCCTCCAACTGGCCCACCACATCCAAACAGAAAGCTAATTCGTAGAGTGAGCCTTCATGGCTAAGATTTATTTCGATAGACTGTTTGTACATGTCAATGGCCTGCTCATATTTCTCCATGCTTTGGTACGCCAGGCCGATGTTGTAGTAAATTTCATCCTTCTCTTCTTCGGCAAACGCTAACGTTTCTTCATACAATGCTATAGCAGCATCGTATTTGCCTTGCAGCGACAGGATTGAACCAATGGAGAGATAAATTTCAAGATCGAGCGGATGCAGGTTGCGCGAACGTTCCAATAGTTCAAGTGCTTCATCGTAACGTTCCAGATTGGTTAACACCTGGGCCTTAACTGTAAATAACTCAGTGGAATAAGGATACTGCTCAATGGCTCGTTCAACGGCAGTAAGCGCACGTTTAAACTTACTTTTTTCTAAATAATACCCAATAATTGTCTCGTAAGAATCCACATCAAAGAACTCGCTTTGATTGTGTTTTAGATCTTCTTCGTATCGCCTGATTAACTCCTCCTCTTCCTGTCGCTTTCTGAATTCCTGGGCCATCCGCTTAAAGGTTTTTCTAAGGTAGGAAAATTTACGTTTTCCTTAATATCCTAAGGTCAAATTTCGGGTAATAATTATCCCGGGTCAACCTTGTAGGTCTTAATTGTTTATGCTATATGCGTTCAAATACTGCTGGCAACACCAGGCAATGGTTTCTTCTGCCGTTCGAAAGGAAATACCCAGTTCGCGCTGCACTTTTTCATTAGAAAAATAGAAGTTTTCTTTTGTAATCCGGGCAGATTGGCGTGTAAGTATAGGTTCGCTGCCGGTTAAGAGGCTTCTGATTTCATCGGCCCATGCAATCCACTTTATCCAACCTGGGGATACTTTTATAGTTGGTGCTTTACGATTAAAATGACGGGCCATCTGGTCAAACAATTCTTTTATTGGTGCGCTTCCGGCATTCACAATAAATTGTTGATTGGAGATATTAAGCTGTACAAGTTTCCAGATTACATCGGCTACATCACGTACATCTACATAATTAACATGTGTGTTGGTGTAGAATTTCTTTTGTTTCCACACATAGTGAAATAACCGTGCGCTGCTATTGTTCCAATCGGCCGGAGCCAGAATTACGGAAGGGTTAACCACATTTACCGAAAGGCCTTCTTCAACCCCTCGCCAAACTTCTATTTCCGCTAATCGTTTTGATTCGGCATAATCGGTATTCAAATTACTATCTACCCAGCGTGTAGTTTCATCAATACGGGTAACACCACTTTTACGACCGAACGCGGCCACAGAACTAATGTGAATCAGGTTGGGTATTTGCAAAGCAAGGCAAGTATCTACCACATTACGGGTACCCTCTGTATTTACCTGCAGTATTTTGTCGCGTAAGCGTGGATTAAATGAAACGATGGCTGCTGTGTGGATTACGGTTGTGGCCCCTTGCAGGGCATCTTCCAACGAAACGGGATCGGTTACATCGGCCACGCGCCAGGTAACACCGGCAAGATCGTTTACCAATTGCCGATCGCTGGTGGCACGACATAATGCCACTACGGGCACTTGCTCGGCCACTAACTTGCGCAGCACATAACTGCCCAATAATCCGTTTGCACCGGTAATGGCAATCATAGTTTGTTATTCAACAATGGTAAATCTAATGCTTTTCGGTAGTACTTGTCTTTTATGATTTCAGTTTGCAACTGTACCTGTAATACGTTATGGCAATCGCTGCCCAATACATGCACCCATTTTTGCTCGATTAATTTTTGGGCGAGTTTTTGAATTGGTTTTCCATAGAAGCCAATAAGCGAAAGCGAATTGATTTGCAGCAGCACACCACGATGATATAACTCTTCTGCTTTTTCGGTGGTCATATACGCATAGCGTTCGGGGTGCGCCAGTATGGGTTTGTAACCTTTGGTAAGACTTTTAAAAATAAAGTCGTTAAGCTGATAAGGCTCTGAATAAAAATTTGTTTCGAACAAAAAATGTCTGCCAGAGAAGGTGAGTAGTTGTTTATCTGAATCCAACAACGCCAGTACAGTTTCATCCAGGTAATATTCTGCTGCAGCTTCAACCTGCATGGCAACGCCAGCCAGTGTCAATTCAACCTTAAGTTCTTCAAGCTTGCTTAAGATACCTTCAGGCGTATTGCGATAGGTGTCGCTCATAATGTGCGGAGTAGTAATAAGCTTGGTATAGCCTAATTGCTCAAACTGCTGTACAATGGCGATTGCCTCCTGATGTGTTTTAACGCCATCATCCAATGCAGCTAACAGGTGCGAATGCATATCTACCTGCAAGGGATTAAGAATTGCTTTTGGTTTTGCGCGAAAAAAGGAAATCACTTGAGCCCGAAAATTTTTGTCCAACGCCTCATCCTCGGGGTTCTGTCTTCATAATATCCGTATCCGTAATATTTTCCGTTAAGCGGAATAGCATTTAATACAGTGGATACGTGCACAAGTTTATTTAGTGTAACCACACGCGCCAGGTTTTGCAGAAAATCTTTGCGTGAATAGTTGGCGCGGAATACATAAATAGAAAGATCGGAACGTTTCATGGCCATTACACCATCTGTTACCAAACCAACAGGTGGGGTGTCAATCACTACATAATCATAGGTAGCTCTTAACTCGTCCAGAAACTCAGAGAACTCCCCGTTAAGCAAAAGCTCAGACGGATTGGGCGGATGGGGACCGGAAGGAATAAAGTCAAAATTTTCAAGCGAGGTTTTTACCACACATTCCTGCCACTTATTTTTTTTGATCAGAATCGTGCTCATGCCCAGTGGCGAATCGTTACCGGTTGGATACTTTTCTGATTTTGGTTTACGCATATCCAGATCAACCAACACCACACGCTTACGCGATAGCGCTAAAACACCACCCAGATTCATGGCCAGAAAAGATTTTCCTTCGCCTGAAATGGTTGATGTAATTGTAATCACTTTACTCTTTTCACCGGTGTTAAAAAATTCCAGGTTAGTGCGCAACGTACGTATGGCTTCGCTTACGATAGACTTTGGATTATCGATAACATGGAAAAGGGATTGCACGGTATGGTTGGAGGCGGGGATAGCCCCTAACATAGGCAGGTTAATGCCGCGCTCTACTTCTTTAACGCTGGTAATTTTGTTATTAAGCACATACACCAATCCGATAAAGAAAATGCTAAGTACAATACCGGCTACAAAACCAATACCCAACACCATTATTTTGCTGGGCGAAATAGGAGTTGTGGGTAGGGTAGCAGGCGATAAAATTTTAAAGTCAGGTGTGCTGCCCGCCTGCGCAATTTCAAACTCCGCTTTGGATTGCATCATAGTAAGGTAAAACTCTTCGTAGAGTTTGTAGTAACGTTGGTTTTTAGAGAACTGCGTATTTTTATCGGGCATTTCAGCAAACTCACGTTCCAGTTTTTCTTTTCTGCGACCCAGTTCGGCCATATCGGCTAACCAATCTTTTTTTAGCGTACTTAACTGGCTAAACAATTCGTCCTTCAACAGGGTAACTTCTTTTTGCTTTTGCCGGAAGGCGAATGTATTTTCATTGTAAGCCAGACCAAGCTTATCGCGCTCGCGGGCCTGCTTATAAAGTTCTTCCATGCGTTGGTTGATGGATTCAGGCAATGAACGGGTTGGGCGACTGGTGCTTGAAAAATCTTCGGTAGTTATATGTTCAATCAAAGCATTTAACTCAATCAGTCGTTTGTTCAAATTGAACCGTTGTGAATCTACCATGTTAATGGTGGCAATTGTATTTTTCAAATCAAGGGTAAGGTCACTGCTTTTGTTTTGCAGCGTAAAGCTTTCGAAGTAGTCTTCATAGCCTTCCATCTTCCGCTCTACCTGTACCAGTTCATTGTTCAACCAATCAATCTTTTGCTTGTTGGCAAGATTTTTCTGTTGATTACTATAAATAATATAAAGTGAATCAATCTTGTTAACCACATCGTAAGCCTTCAGGGCATTATGATCCCGAAAGGAAACCCGAATGGTATTGGCATTGAAGTTTAGCGGATCAACCTGAATGTTTTTGGATAAATAGTCAATCAGGGTTTTGCGACTGTTCAGTACGAAGAAATAATTATTGCCATCATTTTCTGTAAAGAAAATGGTTTTGTTAACGATGAGGATAGTTTTGTCTAATTCAACGGGCTTATTCATCGTTCCGGAAACGGTAGGCCCGGCATCGCCCAGGCGCAGGGTAAACTGGTTGTTATCCTGAAAATCAAAAAAGATAGATTGATCGTAATGTTTTGGATTTATCTGAGTAGTGGTAACGAGAAATGGTGAACGTTTGTACATCTCATCGGTAAGTACTTTACCCAGGCTGTAGTAGCTTACAGAAAGATCGAGCGAATCCAGAACTTTATTGAAAAATAATTTCGATTTTATCTGTTCAATCTCGCCTGAAACCACGTTCATGTTCTGGTCTTCGATATACGTTTTAATACCAAGCTCAGTGGCATCGCGCTTAATGTCGAGTTTCATCTCAGACTCCGACTCAAACAAATCTTTTGTATACCGGATGGTGAGGTAAGCTGCAAGGTTTGCGGCAATAAAAATGAGGATTATCCAAATCAGGTTTTTACGAAAAACAGCGGCCAGTTTTTCCGTATCGATTGACTGAACTTCTGTAAGTGGGCCTATGTCTTTCGGTTCCTTCAACATTAGCGGGTATTATAAATAACAGCTACCAGTGTAGCTAAGCTAACCAGCAAACTCAATACGCCACTGTTATCGCGTAAGCCTTCACTGAATGGTCTGCGAACAGGTTCTACATAAACTACATCACCCGCCTCAACGGTAATGTTACCGTCTTTATAACCCTGAATGGTGCTCAAATCAACTTCATATACCTGTTCACCTCGAATCAGTTTAATGTTTCCGGCTTTTGAATCGTTGGGTAATCCTTTTGCAAGCGCCAGTACTTCCAGCAGCTTTACGTTATCGTTTTCAAGAGGTATTACCTGGCCGGTAACAGCACCCAGCAGCACCACCCGTTTGTTTACACATGTCAGATGCACATACGGTCCTTTAAAGAAGCGTGCATATTCTTTTTGCAAAACTTCTTCGGCCTGGCGAAGGGTAAGATTCTCCAGATTAAGTTCGCCCACCATGGGGAAGCGTACCACTCCGGAAATATCGACCACATAGGTTGGTCCGGTAGAAGTGGTGTTTGGAGTAGTTGAATTGGGTGTGGTGAGTTCCGGATTTGGATCAATCAGTTTTTCGCCTTCGTTTGAATAAAGGGCAAGCGCGAGTTGGTCGTTCTTCCTGATTTTATAATTGGATTCGGCAGCAGCAGTTTCGCGTTTAAGCTTTTCAGGCACATGGCCTTCGATAGAGTTGAACATGATGTTTTGCTTGTATGAACCACAAGCCATCAACAAAACGCTGAACACAAGAATCAAAAATCGCACAACAATAAAAGATTTGAACCGGTGAAATTACTGATTTTATCAATACCGAACGGTACCCGGCAATCAGGCGGGTTGTAGTTGCGAAATCTCCTGTAAGTATTTGGTAATCACTATTTTTTCATCGAATTCGAATTCGATCTTTTTACGACCATTCTCACCAAATTTTTTAAGGGCGGTATTATCCAGTGTCAGCATTTGCTCCATTTTCAAGGCCAGATCATCCGCATTCTTAATCTTACAGAGTAAGCCGTTGTAATTGTCCTGTACCACGTGGTGGCAGCCGGGCACATCGGTGGTAACAATTGGCTTTGATGAACCTGCAGCTTCCAGCAAAGTGCGCGGTGTACCTTCACGGTACGATGGCAGCACGATGCAGTCGGCCTGATTTATAAAGTTCCGAACATCATCTGTAGTACCCAGATATTCAATTGTTCCGGTGTTGACCCATTCGTCAATAACCGAAAGCTTAATACCGCGTGCATGCTCCGGATCTTTAGCCCCCAGAATCTGGAAACGGGCAGCCACACCTTTACTTTTTAATTTTCTAACCGCTTCAACATACTCCATTATTCCTTTGTCGGTAATCAGGCGCGAAATAAGCAGGAAGGTGAAAGTATTGTTACGTTTAAACTCGGTAGGTGTAAAATGCGAAAGGTCAATGCCCGAACCCGGAATCAGGTCGGCCGATTTTGCCGGGATCAGGTTTTTATTCAGGAACAGGGCCAGATCGTCCGGGTTCTGAAAGAAGACCTTTCGTGGAAAGCGAAAAGCCAGTTTGTACAACATCATGGCGAAGGCGGACACCAGGTTATCTTTTAAGAATACCGTGCCCAGTCCGCATACATTATTAATCGTTGGGATGCGCAGCAGACTGGCTGCTAACGTTCCGTAAACGTTTGGCTTTATAGTATAATGCAGAATAATACCTGGTTTTACCTTGCGGTAAATGCTCCAGAGTTCAAACATAAGCCCAAGATCCTTAATGGGGTTGGCTCCGCGACTATCCATTTTCACATCGTGATGGATGCATCCAAGTTCCTGCAGGTAGTGCGTGTAATTGTCCTGTGGGGCAATGGTATGAACCTCATACCCTTTTGCCAGCAAAGCCCGAACGAAATTCAACCGGAAATTGTAAATATTCCAGGATGTGTTTAAAACAATTGCAACTTTCATGACCAACTACCGGTAGACATCCGGAATACTAAATTCGTTCTTAGACTTAAATTCGCACTAAATTCCAAAATTTATTACAATTAACTTACATGAGATTCCAAAAAACCTGAAAAAGTAACCCAATAGTTTTAACCCACCGGGTAATCTGGAAGTTTGTTTAAGTTTGATTCGATTTTTGCTCAAAATATCATGAAAGCAGTGTTGGTGGCTTTGGCCGATAAAGACTTTGAAATTACCCGCGAGCATCTGGACGAACTAGCCTTTTTGGCCGAAACTGCGGGCATCGAAACGCTGCATCGGTTTGTTCAGAAATTGCCGCAGCCTGATGTGCGCACCTTTGTGGGCAAAGGCAAACTGGCAGAGATTAAAGAGTTTGTTGTTGCTAACCAGATTTCAAGCATTATTTTCGATGACGACCTGAGTGCCTCTCAACTTCGCAACATCGAAAAGGAAGTAAACACACCAGAACGTGAGGTAAAAACCCGTGTGTATGATCGCTCCTTGCTCATTCTGGATATATTTTCCATGCGGGCCCAAACGGCTCAATCGCGCGCGCAGGTTGAACTGGCCATGAACCAGTATTTGTTGCCACGCCTTACCCGCATGTGGACCCACCTGGAACGCCAGCGGGGTGGAACCGGAACCCGGGGTGGTGCCGGTGAACGCGAGATTGAAACTGACCGCAGAAATATCCGCTTTCGGATTTCTTTGTTAAAAGATGAACTGGAAAAAATTGATAAGCAGCGCAAAACCCAGCGCAAGTCGCGCAGCAATGTAGTGCGGGTAGCCCTGGTAGGGTATACCAATGTGGGCAAGTCCACACTCATGAATCTGCTTTCAAAATCGGATGTAAAGGCCGAAAACAAATTATTCGCTACGGTTGATGCTACCGTGCGCAAAGTAGTATTGGGCGATATACCTTTTTTGCTTTCTGATACGGTTGGGTTTATCCGCAAGCTTCCACACCATTTGATTGAATCATTCAAATCTACCTTAGATGAAGTGCGCGAGGCCGACATCCTGTTGCATGTTGTAGACGTGGCGCATCCTTACCACGACAACCAGATAGAGGTGGTTAAAAACACCCTGGCCGAACTGGGTGCCGGAAACATTACCACCATTCTTGTTTTAAATAAAATGGATCTTCTTGAAGATTCTGAAGTAAATACCGATGATCTGAAAGGGTACTATCGGCAACATGGTTTTGAGCACGTGGTTTTCATTTCGGCTGAAAAAAAAGAGAATGTGCAGGAACTACGAAGCATACTTTTTGAAGCCGTGAAGAAAAAACACCTGACCATTTACCCTAACTATATTGACGCAGGCCATTACCAAATTTAACGCTGGATTGCGGCATAAACAATTATTGATTTGGTCATCTCAAAAATCAAATTCAACTGTCGGCCTGTCCCGATAGCTATTCGGGACAACCTGACACACAGCTCATTTTTGAGGTGCTTCTGGATTTCTAAAATTTAATAGTACAACGGTTTTTAAAAAGTTGTACCAGATTGCTCAATTCTATACCTTGATTTTGGATTTTAGATTATTCTTACACTAACACCCAAAAACTATGGATTTTAACAAAACCTCAGAGCTTGTAGAAACCTGCATTCGTAACCTTGGGGTTGACCCTGCCGCCTGCCGGGGCCAAAAACCCGGCCAATGGTCAATCATTTATAAAGGAGCAACCGTTTGGTTCGATGTGTTTAACTTCCCCGACAGACCCGATACCTGGTACTTTCAGGTAATGAGTCCATTGTTAATTATGCCCGATAAAAACGTAGAAAACTTTTGTTTGAACCTGCTCGAGATCAATCATTCGTTATACGGATCGTGGATTTGTAAAAAGAATGATTGGACGTATGTAATGTTTTTGCGCGAGGCCGCAGACCTGGATCAAAACGAAGTGAATGCTACAGTAAACCGGGTTGCATTCTACAGTAGCGATTGGCAGGGCAAACTCAAATTTAAATTTGAAGGAAGCTGGACACCTAAGCCAAGCCAGAGTGGAGGCGGATCGGCCGATGGCCCGAAATAATAATTAAGATTAATGTAAGTAAGCCTGCTGAATTTCAGCAGGCTTTTTTATTTCAGAAAATACTGAACGGCTAAAGCATAGCCCTCTATTCCAAACCCGGTAATTAGGCCGGCACACTTCGAAGTAATTAAACTTTTGTGCCTGAATTCTTCGCGCGCATAAATATTGGAGATGTGCACCTCAACCACCGGAGTTTGGATGGCTGCAATGGCATCGTGTATCGCAACAGATGTATGGGTGTAGGCACCGGCATTCAGAATAATGCCTGAATAGCTAAATCCAACTTCGTGTAACTTGTTAATCAGTTCACCCTCTACATTCGATTGGTAATACTCAAATTCAACCTGCGCAAAACGCGATTTTATGGTATTGAAAAAATCTTCAAACGAAAGTTTACCATACGTTTCGGGTTCGCGCTTGCCTAACAGGTTCAGGTTAGGTCCGTTCAGGATGAGTATCTTCATGCTTCGAAGTTAACGGATGTTAAGGAAAACACAAGGTGGTTGGTTTGAGCTTGAAGAAAACGATTTGGGTTAATCCGGAATCGACTTTCGACTGGGTTAGCTGACATTCGGGATGCGTTTTGAAGAACACCAAAAAGCTAAAATAATTTGCACATTTGCGCAGTGAAGAATTGGGAGAGTCATATCAAACACTTTGGTACATACCTGAAACTGGAACGTTCGCTTTCAACCAATTCAATTGAAGCTTACGTGCGCGATGTAGAAAAGCTGGCTCAGTTTACAAGTCTGAAGTATAACGGCCTCAACCCGTTGGCCATTACCGGTAAACATTTACAAGCATTTTTGGAGTATATCAATGAACTGGGCATGAGTGCTTTTAGTCAGGCCCGGATACTTTCAGGTATAAAAGCATTCTATAAATATCTGGTGTTCGAAGAATTGATTGATAAGGACCCCACCGTACTAATAGAGGGGCCTAAACTTGGGCGGCAGCTTCCGGATACATTAGAGTACGAAGAGATTGTAAAACTTTTTGAGGCGATTGATCTTTCTTCGGCTGAAGGGGCACGCAACCGTGCTATGCTGGAAATATTGTACAGCTCGGGATTGCGCGTTTCAGAACTGGTAGAGTTGAAGTTAGCCAATGTTTATCTGGATATTGGTTTTTTGCGTGTGATTGGAAAAGGAAATAAAGAACGGCTGGTGCCGGTGGGCCGCGATGCCATGAAGTATTTGAAAATATACCAGGAAGAAATCCGGGTACATGTGCCGGTGCAGAAAGGTTTTGAAAGCTATGTATTTTTAAACAGGCGCGGCAGGAAATTGACGCGTGTAATGGTGTTTTTAATAATAAAATCGCTCGCGGCTAAAATCGGATTAAAGAAAACGATTAGTCCGCACACCTTTCGTCATTCCTTTGCTACCCATTTAATAGAGGGCGGAGCCGATTTGCGGGCTGTGCAGGAAATGCTTGGCCATGAGTCAATCACAACAACTGAAATTTACACGCATCTCGATCGTGATTACCTGCGCCAGGTAATTCAGGAGTTTCACCCAAGGAGTTAAATAACCTGACTTTGTTTAGAAACAATCAGTACCTTTGCGCCATGCGAAGCTTCTTATTTCTTTTTGCCGCCATTTTATTTTCTGCTGCGGTTACAGCTCAGGAAATAAAAGTAGAATTCGATAAAAATCACGACTTCTCACAATACAAAACGTTTCGCTTTGGCGAGGAAGAAGTAATCACTCCTAAAGATCAGAAGCAGGTTTCGGATGAAGAGATCAAACGCTGGATTGTAAAAGCAATTACCACTGAACTTGGTTTGAAAGGACTAAAAAAGGTTGACTCTGCTTCAGATCTTGTAGTATCGTATGTGGTGGGTACGCTTTCGCGGAGCGATATGGGAAATGTAGGTCCTATGGGTATGACTCCGGGATCAAATGAACGCACTTACATCCGCGATTACCAGCAGGGAAGTCTGATTATCGATTTAAACGACAGTAAAAATTTTCTGGTGTGGCGAATTAATTCGACTACCAACATGAGTAGCGCAGGGGGTGAGCGGTTGGTAGATCAGATTGTGCAACGTGGATTCAAGCAGTTTGGTAAGCCTGGTAAGAAAAAAAAGAAGAAGTAGGTATGTATAAATCCTTTCTTCGGCCCATTCTTTTTTTGTTTGCGCCAGAATCCATTCATCATTTTACATTTTCTTTTTTAAGAGTAGCCGGAAAGATTCCTGGCGTGCAGACAGTGCTCAAGTCTGTCTTTGACGTTAAGCATCCACAATTAAGTAAAACACTGTTAGGCATTACTTTTCCTAATCCGGTAGGGCTTGCGGCCGGGTTTGATAAAGACGCGAAGTTGATTGATGAATTGGCAGCATTTGGTTTTGGATTTATTGAAATCGGAACGCTTACGCCTCTGGCACAACCGGGTAATGAAAAGCCACGCTTATTCCGTCTACCCAAAGACAAAGGCCTGATAAACCGCATGGGATTTAATAATGGTGGTGTGCAGGCAGCGGTTACTCGTTTGAAAAACAGAAAGTCGAGAGTTATAGTGGGTGGTAATATTGGTAAGAACAAAATAACACCAAACGAAAAGGCCTTTGAAGATTACAATACCTGCTTCGAAACACTTTACCCTTACGTAGATTATTTTGTACTGAATGTAAGCTCGCCCAATACACCCGGCCTGCGCGAACTACAGGAAAAAGAGCCGTTAAGAAAGTTACTGAGTGATGTTATCGCACTCAGCAAAGCAAAACCAAAATACAAACCAGTACTTTTAAAAATTGCACCCGATCTGAATGAAGCTCAACTAAATGATGTAGTTCAAATTCTGAAGGAAACAAAAACCGATGGTGTAATTGCAACCAACACAACCATCAGCCGTTCGGGACTAATTACACCTGAAAACGAAATCGCTGCCATTGGAAATGGGGGCTTAAGTGGTAAACCATTAACTGCGCGAGCCACCGAAGTGATTTCTTATTTGCGTAAACAGGTAGGTCCCGAATTTCCCATTATAGCAGTGGGTGGTATTATGTCGGCACAAGATGCACTCGATAAGTTAAAAGCCGGTGCAGATCTTGTTCAGATCTACACCGGCTTTATTTATGAAGGCCCGGGATTGGTGAAGGCGATTAATAAGTCAATCCTTGCTACTCTTTAATCCCGGCCAGATCTATCAGGAATGCATATTCCTGAGCTGTCTCTCTATAAACTTTAAAGCGACCGGTGGTGCCGCCATGGCCGGTCTCCATGTTGGTTCGCAGTAACAATTTGTTGTTATCCGTTTTTAGTTCGCGCAGTTTGGCAACCCACTTGGCTGGCTCCCAATATTGCACCTGGCTATCATGAAAGCCAGTTGTAACCAGCATGTTTGGATAATCTTGTGGCTTCACCTGATCGTAGGGCGAGTACTCCAGCATGTACATGTATGACTCTGGGTTTTTTGGATTGCCCCATTCATCAAACTCACCAGTAGTCAATGGAATACTTTCATCCAACATTGTAGTTACTACATCCACAAAGGGAACGGCCGCAATTACACCTTTAAACAAGTCGGGCCGCATGTTTACTACTGCGCCCATTAGCAAGCCTCCGGCACTGCCTCCCGATGCAAACAATTTTTCAGGCGTGGTATATTTTTCAGCAATCAGATATTCGGCACAGTCAATAAAATCGGTAAACGTATTTTTCTTCTTGAACATTTTACCGTCTTCATACCACTGCCGGCCCATTTCCTGGCCACCGCGAATGTGTGCAATCACGTAAACAAAGCCACGATTTAAAAGACTAAGGCGTGTAGAGGAAAAGGTTGGACTCATGCTGGCGCCATATGAACCATAACCATAAAGCAGGGTAGGGTTGTTGCCATTTTTTTCAATTCCTTTCTTATAAACAATCGACATCGGAATTAAAGTACCATCATCGGCAGTTGCCCATTGACGTTCGGTTACAAAGTCGGCTGGATTATGGCCGCCCACAACTTCCTGTTGCTTTAATAGTTTACGTTCGCGGGTACGCATATTGTAGTCATAAGTGGAACTTGGCGTAGCCATTGAAGTATACCCATACCGTAATAATTCGGTATCGAAATCAAGGTTAATAGATGGATAGGTTGTGTACGCTTGTTCACCAAAATCCAAATAGTGTTTTTTACCTGTCTTCTGATCGATAATGCGCATTAATGTGTTTGCATTGGCGCGTTCACTTAACACCAGAAAGTCTTTAAAGATTTCGATGCCTTGCAGCAGTGTATCTTTACGATGTGCAATTTTTTCTGTCCAGTTTGATTTTGCTGTTTTAGAAACAGGAGTTTCCATTAGTCTAAAGTTCTGCGCATCCAGATTGGTAACTACATAAAACTTATCTCCATAGTGATCTATCGAATATTCCAGACCACGTTCGCGCGGTGTAAATTCTTTGAATTTTCCTTCGGGATTGTTGGCATCCAGTATCTGATAATGATTCGTAAGCGTACTACCTGCCCAGATTACTAAATACTTTTTTGATTTGGTTTTATAAATTCCAGTATAAAAAGTTTCGTCTGCTTCTTCGGATACAATCGGATCATTTTTATAGGAAGTACCTACTTTATGCCGGATGATCCAGCGGGAGCGTAAGGTTACTGAATCCTTACGCGTGTAAAAGTATGTTTTATTGTCGTTGGCCCAGGTAACCTCGCCTTCGGTATTAGGCACCGGTTCTTCTACCAGTTTACCGGTGCGCAAATCTTTAACGTAAACTGTGTAACGCCTGCGGCTTACGGAATCTTCGGCATAGGCAAGCAGGTTGTTGTCTTCGCTTACAGTCAGCCCGGTAATAGAATAATAGCTATGGCCTTTCGCCAGTTCATTCACATTCAACAGAATTTCTTCTGCGGCTTCCAGAGTCTCTTTTTTGCGGCAATAGATTGGGTATTCCTGGCCTTGTTCGTAGCGTGTATAATACCAATAGCCATTGTCTTTGTAAGGAACCGATTCATCGGTTTGTTTAATACGCCCGATAATTTCGTTGTAGATTTTTTCCTGCAAAGCTTCAGTATGTTTCAATGAAGTATTGAGGTAATCGTTTTCAGCCGTCAGGTAATTAATCACCTTTTGTGTTTGCTCATCTTTCTGTTCTGCATTCTTCTGCTCGTCAGAAAGTTTCATCCAATAATAGTTATCAATACGGTTTCCGGTTAACGTATCGGCTTTTTTTTCGGCAACCGGTGGCTGCACTTCCGAAGTAGTTTCAGGTTTGCTTCCGCAACCAGCCATAAATAGGGCCAGGGCCGTACTGGCAAGTAAGGCATGTTTCATGATTGTGTGATTAAGTTTATTTGGTTGTTTGAGGTAGGTTTCGGTCGGGTGAAGGTAAGGATTACCACAAATCAAAAAAAATGAATTTAGGATCGGAGCTTATCTTTTCAAAACCAGATAGCCAGTTAGCGTTTTTTCGGAGTCTTTAAGGAAAATTTTGTAAAAATACGTCCCGGAAGGAAGTTCGTTGCCATTATCTGTTTGGCCTACAAATTTGACTTGATCATTGTCGTAATTACTTCCAGACCATACCTTACTTCCCCAGCGATTATAAATTGTAACATTATTGTTTTGAGTGTCGGGATTGGAAATATTTTCTATAACCCAGCTTTCGTTTTTCACATCACCATTTGGTGAAATAGCATTGTAGATAATTAGGTCGCAAGCACCAATGGTTGTTGTTACGGGTTGTGAGGTAGCTGAGCAGCCATTCGCATCGGTAATTGTTACGAAATATGAATCAGCAGCAGTAACACTGAGTTGCTGGGTGGTTGCTCCTGTCGACCATAAGTAAGTAAACCCCGAAGGTGCACTTAATATGATAGACTGCCCCGGACAAATGGCCAGATTACCGGAAGCTGTAATTGGTGGAATTTGTGGTGGTTGATTGGTAGTAACACCAATCGGATCAGAACTTTCACTTTCACAACCACTGGCATCCTGAACCACTACAGTGTAATTATCAGCTGCGGTTACAGTAATGCTTTGTGTAGTTTCTCCTGTAGACCAGGTGTAGCTGGCAAAGCCAGTTGGTGCATTAAGTACAACGCTTCCAGTTCCGCAAATAGAAGTTGAACCGGATGGAGTGATTACAGGTTTGGAAACCGTAGTTACTGTAGCAATCACTTCAGCTCTTGGTCCTTCACAACCTGATTCTGATACTATGCTTACATAATAACTTGTAGTGGCAGTTAAAGGTGGCGTTATATAGGTAGCAAGCGTAGCACCCGCTATGGGTGTTCCACCAACAGGTACTGTATACCATTGATAAGTTTGGGTTGCACTCGCACCCGAAGCTATAAGTGAAATACCGGTAAGTTGGCATCCGCTACTACCGAGAGAAGAAGGTGCACCAGGTAAATCCCTTACAAGAATTTGTGTAGTCCTTGAAAAAGAACAGAGTGAAACAGCATCCACGTAAGTGTAAGTAATCAGGTGTTGACCGATGCCGGCAGTTGTGGCATCAAAAACTCCCCCTGTAATACCGGGTCCGCTCCAGGTACCGCCCGATGGAAGCGTTAATGGTGTAAGGTCTACCACATCTGTCACACAGTACGAGGGGTTAAAGAGAAAATTGTAGGTAGGCTCTTGCGTGATGGTAAGCGTAGTAGAAATGGATATTAACTGGCAACCACCGTAAGCTCCTGATATTCGCACTTGATAATCCCCGGTTTCAGTGGCGAAATGAGATGATGTTGTTGCGCCAACAATTGGCTGACCATTTCTGAACCATTGCAAAATGTAATTCGGTTGTGAAGTAGTTAGTTGAATGGGAGTGCCACAACTACTGATTGAGCCACCAACTACTGTAAAAGTGGGTTGTATGGAAGTAGCAATTTGAAGATCAGCCCCATTATCAGCACTGAGTGATGCAGGATTTGTGGCCCGAACCCGCAGGCGATACCCGAGCCCTTCCGGTAAACTCATCGGTAAAGTAGAAGTAATAAATCCGGTAGCGTTTGTGGTACTTTGAGTTCCAAGGATAGTGGGTGATGAAAAACTTCCGGTGATATCAGATAACTCTACAGAAAGTACATTGCCGGCATTTAATAGTCCGGTAAATAAATAGGGTACATCTACCTGTTGGGCCGGGCAAAACGTTATTGCATCAAAACCACCTATTGCCAAACCACTGGCAGGGAGTGTTGTAAAAAATCCGGTTAACGGAATGTAAGAATACACGGGTTGACCTGCCCCATTGTATTCAAAGAAAGCTATGTGATACGTTGTCCCAGGTAATAAATTCGTTATTGTAACATTAGTAGCGGCTCCGCGGTAAATATGCTTGTGCCCTGATGGCAAATTGTTTGTCGTGCTTGTATAGTTGGCAGAACTGGTACCATGTGTACTGAGTACAGTAGGTTGAAATGTTACCGGTTGAGCTGGTACTAATACAACCATGCGGCCGGTTCCATTTCCATTGGTCCAGCTAAGGTTTATGGAGGTACTGCCAATGGAATTGAATAGCAATGAACTGGTAGAGATAGAAGGTGTTATTGCAGTTGATACCATTTGATTGATGTACTCCGTTACCAGATATCGCTGATTGCCGTTTGATCCATCCAATTCAAATACGGCCACTCCATATTCCGTATTGGGTTCAAGACCTGTTACAGTAAATGGTGAAAGAAGGGCACCAAATGCTACTACATAATTACCATTTGGAAGCATCGAACCCGAACCGAAAGCAGCAGATGTATAAGTAGTCAAATCTTCAGGCAGTTCATTTACCAGACCTCCTTTTCGCATAACTACTAAGCGTCTGGTACCATTACCTTGGGTAAACGATAAGGCCAGCCGATCTCCATTAACAGATGAGACGTTTAAATTTTTGGCTGCAAGAGAAGGTCGTGATGCCGTGGCGACAGAAGTACGCCCGATTGGATTGGCTAAGAAAACCAGACCTGATGTGCCATTGTATTCAAATGAAGCAAAATGATAGGTGATGCCCGGCTCCAGGTTTGTAATAGTAAAGTTATCTCCAGTACCTTGATACACTGCAAAATTGCCACCTCCATAGTTAGTACCATTGCCAAAAGTGGGACTTGACGCAGGGTTAGATAAATCAGCAGGAATAACATCAACGGGTGAACCTGCTTTTGCAATAATTAATCGACCTGATCCATTGCCACGTGTCCAGGTTAATTGCAAACTATTGCCCGTGAGATTGTTCGCGAAAAAGTTTGAAGTAGCAATAGTGGGTGCACTTAAGGTAGATTGACTGGCTGTAGCTACAATTGAGGGAAGTTGATAAAGGGCTGTTGCCCCACTTCCATTAAATTCAACTATAGCAAAATGATAAACCGAGTTTGGTAAAAGATTGCTCACATTGAACGCATTATTGGTAGACGAACCAACAACAAAATTACCGCCTCCTAAATTTGTGCCACTACCAAAGTTGGAATTTGCGGTGTAGCCGGTAAAGTCCGCAGGCCAGGCATCTACGGGGCTACCGGCTTTGGCTATCAGCATACGTGAAAGTCCATTGCCTGGAGTGCAATTAAAAGTTACCTGATTTCCCTGAATATTCGTGAAAGAAATATCTGATGCTGGTATGGGAGGTTTGTCGCCTACGTTTACATTTCCTATAAGTGGATCAATAATACGATACACCGGACCACCGGTGCCATTATATTCTATAACGGCAACGTGGTAAGCACCGGGTGGAATATTCGTTATGCTGACGGAGGTACCGGTTCCATCATAGACTATCCGGGAGGTGCCGAGTGATGGACTGCTTGAATAGTTGGAACTGGCCGTATAGTTTGTTAAGTTAACTGGCAAACTTTGTACAGCCTGACCCTCTCGTATCAATACTAATCGAGCGTTACCATTGCCATTCAACCAATTAATAGTAACGGTATTGGAGGTTATGTTTGAAAAAGTAAGGTTGGTTGCTTGCAAGGTTGGCGCGCTCAGCGTACTACTATTTCCCACAAGGGCCTCGGCACTTGTCATGTAAACTCTTTCTGTTCCTGTGCCATTATATTCTATAATGGCGAAATGATAGGACTGACCAATACTTAATCCGGACACTCCGGTTGTTGTATTCCCACCTATACTTGTATTGTTTTGAATAACATAATTGCCGTTACCCAAATGTGCTGAAGGTGTTCCAAAGGTTGTATTCGCTGTGTAGCTGATTAAATCAGTTGGAAACATGTCGACAGATGAGCCTTGTTTGGCAACAACAATTCGGCCAAAACCGTTACCTGTTGTGTAACTTAAAATCATGGAGTTACCCTGGACATTTGAATACGTAAGGTTAGTGGGGGCAACCGTAGGTTTGCCAAGTGTAATAAAAGAACCAATACCTGGATCTGCTTGTTTGTAGACAGGCCCGTTAAATCCATTAAACTCAAAAATTGCAAAGTGATACGTTGTATTGGGTTGAAGACTTTGCATCACGAAAGTTGTTCCAAGGCCCTCATAAACTATTTTAGATGTGCCCAAAGTTGGTGCCGATGAATAATTCGCATTGGGTGAGTAGTTAACAAGATTAACAGGCACATCGGTAACTGGCGAACCAGCTTTAGCTAACACAATTCTTCGCTCTCCATTACCCGCAGTAAATGTAACCGTAACATTGTAGCCAGTTATATTGCTAAAACTAAAATTACCAGCCGATGTACTGGGGGGCGAATGCGTAGTAACTGATCCTGTTAATACTTGAGCAGGATTGGTTAAATAAAATGTATTGCTTGCCGAACCATTAAATTCAAAAATGGAAATGTGATAAGTGGTGGCAGGTGTAAGACCTGTTACGGTAAATCCGCTGCCCGTTGTTTCGGCCACAGCAAAAGTGTTGCTTCCCAGATTATCACCACTTCCATAAGTACCATTGGCATTATAGTCAACACCATTGGTGGGTGTCCAGGCAACAGGAAGATCTTGTCGCACAACAATTAACCGAGAGGTGCCATTGCCTTGAGTAAAGGATCTTGAAAATCGATCGCCTTCAATAGTTGGGGCGTTGAAATTAGTGCTCCCTAATGTGGGTGCCCCGGCTGTTGTAAATGAACCTGTGAGCGCATTAAGCAGATCATACACAGGAGCAGATGGCCCGTTACTTTCTACTACTTTGTAAAAATATAGGGTATTGGGCAGCAGGTTAGTAATGTTAACAGTATTGCCAGTGTTGAAGTATACTACCCGACCACTTCCGATAGCACTGCCAGATCCAAAATTTGCATTAGGAGAATAGTTGGAATATTGAGTTGGATCTGATGTTGCCGAACCTTGTTGTAAAATAACCAACACCCGAGAACCATTACCGCGAGTCCAGGTTAGTGAGGCTGTGTTACCAGTTGGTGTGGCTATTAAATTTGTTGAACCAACAGTGGGTGGCAACAACGTTGTGCCGCTTCCCTCCAGAACATTCGTAGTATTATATACTGTGTTAAAATTTGTTCCGTTGAATTCGTATACCCGAAAATAATAGGTGGTACTGTGAGTCAGATTGGTAATGGTTACACTAGTACCTGTATTTCGGTAAACCACAAAATTCCCGGAGCCGATGGTATTTCCAGCACCAAAGGAGGCACTCTCAACATAGTCGGTTCCGTTTGCAGGAATACCAGTACCATTAAAGGTGGGATTAAGACTGGCTACGACCAGAACATTGCTACCATTGCCCCTTGTCCAGTTTATACGAAAACGGTTTCCATCAATATTCGTAACCGTAAGGTTGGTTGCACCTGTAGTAGGTGCGCCTCCGGTAGTAAATGATCCGGTAAGAGCCGTTGCAAAATTATAAACAGGGCCGGTAGTTCCATTGCTTTCTACTACCCGATAGAAGTAAACGGTATTGGGTTCAAGATTTGTTACATTCACAGCATTGCTCGTATTATTATAAACAGCCCGGCCACTTCCTACTGTTGAACCTGATCCGAATGTGGCATTACCTGAATAGTTGGTATACTGCGTTGGATCTGTTGTGGCTGATCCTGCCTGTAAGATTACTAACGACCGGGCACCATTACCTCGTGTCCACGTAAGTGCTGCCGAGTTACCCGTAGGCGTAACAATCATGTTGGTGGAACCGGTAGTTGGTGGAGATAACGTAGTCCCATTTCCGCTCAGCACATTCATTGTATTATATTGAGTTCCGGTGCCCGTGCCATTAAACTCATAGATTCTAAAATAGTAGGTGGTGCTAAGTACAAAATTGGTTATGGTTACATTGGTTCCCGTGCTTTTGTATACAACAAAATTGCCAGTACCAATCTCATTGCCAGTACCAAATGTTGCACTTGAAGTGTAATCTATTCCATCGGCAGGAATGCCGGCACCACCAAATGTGGGACTGGCGCTGGCCACTACCAGAACCCGGCTACCATTACCGCGTGTCCAATTTACCCGCAAACGGTCGCCATCATTATTAGTAACTGAAAAATTACTGGCCCCGGTGGTAGGTGCTTGCGCCTGTAATTGAAATGAAGCTATTGCCAGCACCAAAACAGGAATGAGTCTCAATTTGGCAAGGATTGTAATTAAGATAGAAACTTTAAATCTCATGAACAGAACTTTAAAATCACCTGTCTCTTAAACTTTAAATTAGTCAATTTTTGGTATTCAAATTTCCTTTAAATAATGATAAGATGGCATCACATGAATATGTGAAGGCGGGATTGACTGAAATTGCTAAACTTAAAGAAGGCTCAAATTGAAGTGATTTCAGGCTGAACTACCTTTTCAGCACCAAATACCCGGTTTGTGTTTTTCTGGATGAATTGAAGACGATTTTATACTCGAATGATGTGATGGAGTTGTCTTAGTACCCTTCACGCCTATCACCGTTACCATGCCACTAATCAAACCCGGTTAGTTTTTTTAAGTCCATAGAATTAGTTCAACAAACGTTCTCCAGGTTGGCGTAAGTGTTAGATACAAAAGGGTAATCGTTCCTGCGCCATATAAACACAACGCCACAACACTTGCTTTTATAGGGTGTCCATTTCGTTTCTGATAAACTACCAATGCCAAAAGCACGAACAGAATAAAAAACAAGACCACATTCTGTGCAAAAAAGGTATAGGTAATATGAAAATAGGATAGTACGTTATTGATCAATCGATCAGCAGTTGGGCCAAGCACGGTAAGAATGGCAGCAAACATGTAGGTGGCATGGAAAATTATTGTCTTGCGGTAGATGATTGCTAAGGTATAAAACGTAAAAAGCCAAGTGAAATAAATCAATCCGATGTCGACAGAAGCAGCAGCCTTTATCAATATTTCTTCCGGGCTTATCGCTGTTGTTCCGGATGTAACATCAGCTGAGTACCGGGTGAGATTAGAATAGTAGGTGTGCCGAATTACGAGATAAGCCGTGATAAAAACCAAAGGCATAATGCCGTAGCTAATCTTTCCGACAAGTTTATGCGTTCTAAATTTTTTCTGCCGAATAAGAAAAGGCTGAATGATGGCAAGCGCAAGCCAGAGCATCATACAGAAGGCATGGAGATGATAGATCCTGTTTGTAGGTTCCAGAAGTTTTGAAAAGTAACTCGGATAAAATCCCAGAAAAGTAAGCGGGATAAGCAGTAACAAAAACCAGGCAAGTTGTGGAAACAGTAGTTTATTCATTGGTATTGTTTTCTGGAAGCAACACCGATTCGTGTGAACAATCTCCCAATTGTCCTTGCTTTTCAAAATCAGTAATGTTCTTCGTATAGTTTGCTTAATCAGATCTCTTTAACTGAAAGTGTGTTATACGATTTACCTTTTCAACACTAAAAATCCATTTCGCGTTTTTCCGGAAGAGTTGAGAACAATTTTATAAAAGTACGTTCCGGAAGGTAGTTCATTTCCGTTTTGATTCAAACCACGGAAAGCATTGTCTTCGGAATAATTTCTCACTTCAAAAACTTTGCTTCCCCACCGGTTGTAAATGGTAACTGTGTTTTCGGGTTCCAAATCTTCAATAAAAGCAATTTTAAAGAAATCATTCTTACCATCGCCATTGGGTGATACCGCATTGAAGATTTCGATTTCACCAAAAACTGATATAGATAATTCCTGTTCTGTACAAGCACTTAACAAATCGCAAACAGAGATTGAAATATGATCCGTACCGACAAATACCACATTGCCATAGTCCAGTTCCAAAAGTGTTTGTCCGATTAGATTGGAACTGGCGCCTTCAGCCGTGATGCTGCTTGTCAGACTTAAAGTTGACAGATCCAAATTATCATCCGGGTCGCTGATCAAAGGCAACAAGTCAATGGTTACAATACCATCTATTTGCGCTGCGGTAACCACAGGTTGAATGATGGGCGGATCGTTAACAACTGTTCCAATCGTAAAGTCGGCAACACTCGTAGCCGTGTTACAGCCAATAGTAATAGTAATTTTTCCAGTGGTAGCCCCGGTTGGTACAGCAACAATAAGTGAGGTGGCTGTTGAGTTGGTGATTGTGGCTGAAATCCCATTAAAAAAAACTGCGGTCGGCAAAGGCGAGATAAAATTTAATCCTGTAATGGTAACTGAGACGCCAACCATCCCAATTGTGGGTGTAAAGGAAGTAATTATTGGGGGAGGAGTTGCGACTAAATTATTCAGTATTGATACAGTATTATCTGAAGTGTTTGTAAGAATGAGTTCAGGTTTATTATCCGAATTAATATCACCACTTGTTAAACCCGTGGGGCTTAAGCCAGTGGGGAAATCAATTTTTGAACTCAATGTTCCCGTAGCGGAACCTTGATAGACTGAGATAGTATTACTGGTAGAATTCACAACACTTACATCCACTAAACCGTCACCATTTAAATCGCTAACAGCAACATGCCTTGGATTAATACCAGAAGCGTAATCTGTCTTTGGTAGAAATCCGCCAGTACCATTGCCAAATAATACGGAAATTGTATTTGCATTAACATTGGAAGTGATGAGGTCAGTATTACCGTCTCCATTTAAGTCTGCTAATGCTAGATTTACAGGGCCGACTCCCGTGGCAAAATCTGTTTTTGCTCCAAGTCCTCCAGACCCATCCCCGAGCAGTATTGATAAGGTGTTATTGAAATAATTGAGTACTACAATATCTGGTTTAGAATCTTTATTGGCATCTAACACGGCTACATCCGTTGTTCCGAAAAGAACTGTATAATTTGTTTTGGGTGCAAGACTTCCATTACCAGTACCCAACAAAACCGATACTGTTGTCTCGTTAGAGTTGGCTACAATAACATCAAGTTTACCATCAAGATTTAAGTCGCCAAGAGCAAGGCTTTGTGGAGATACACCAACCAGAAAATCAGTCTTAGATGCAAATGTGCCATCCCCATTTCCTAACAAGACAGAAATATAATTTGGAGGAAGGGATGGATTGTCGTTTGTAACAATCAGATCAGGCTTGCCATCACCATTTAAGTCACCGATTGCCAGGTAGTAAGGAGTTGATCCGGTGACATAATCAGTTTTGAGATTAAAGCCACCGGTTCCATTTGCAAGCAGTACCGATACGGTATTGCTGTTTTTATTTGTTGTAATAATATCGGGGTTTCCATCGGTATTTAAATCATGGAGCCATACACTGGTTGGAGCATTAGCTGTTGCGAAATCAACTTTCGGAGCAAATGAACATGATGACAGGGTTTCCCCGGAAAAAGTTGTGATGAACATAAGTCTCGATTGAGCGGTTAAGCCGTTGACGGCAACAGATATAGGCTTATGTGTAGTACCTGATGGGACAATAACAGTAAGCTGTGTTGAAGTTGCTGCTGTAACTGTTGCCTGTGTGGCTCCGAAATAGACAATGTTATTCGCGAGTGTAGTGCTAAAGTTTGTTCCTGTGATAATAACCGTTGTACCAACAGCACCAGAGGCTGGTGTAAAAGATGTAATAGTTGGTGGACTAAAGGATGAAATCGAATTTTCATAGACTACCAGAAAGCCGGCAGCACGTGTTAAAATAATTTCAGGTTTTCCATCCAGATTCAAATCTCCTGTTGTAATGCCTCGCGGTGCGGTAACCGTTGTATTAAAAGGTGCTGCAAACGAAGCAGCAGTTAAGGGCCCACCCGTGTGAATGTTTTTGAAAATAGAAAACCTGTTTCCGCTTTCGCTTGTTGTAATGATCTCAGGCCTTCCATCGCCATCCAGATCTGCA